>JAUMXB010000016.1 GCA_030529365.1 Cardiobacteriaceae bacterium
AGACAGCCTGTTTTGCGAATATTCCTTATGACTATCTTTAGAGCGTTGGCTATACATGGGTAAACAGATAAATCCAATTTGCTCTAGGGGCTGTTGATCATTGATGCCTTGATGCAATGAACTTCAAATAAAGCAGCGAATTAAAGCCCCTCTCCATTGAGGGACTCGTCAGAGCTCGCGAAGCGAGATTGGGGTTGGGGACTCGAAGAGCTGCGGAGCAGAGAGGGGGATAAAGAAAATCGTGCAGCGACGAACCAACTGATATTTCAAATATTTTTCTGAAACCCGGTAAACTCTAGTCGTGAATTGTCAACAGCCCCTAAAGCCCATCCTGCGGCGCATCAGGAAATGTTGCTCTTGCGGGCAGATGGCGGGTTGATGAGCGTTTTTGGTTGTTTTTAAAATTTCATTAAAAATGATGATTTTTTACCATAATAAAGCGCTTATCGTGAGAAATTTTCTCGCAATAAGCGCTTGGTAGTGAGAAAATTTCCCATCAGGAATATCTGGCTCGCAATTGCCATTCGCCGCTGTCATTGCTTAGCCAGTAGAGTTCGCTGTAGCCGAAAAAGGGGGCGGGAATATCCAGCCAGCGTGCGACGGCCGCGCCTATCCACGGCATGTGGCCAACGATGACCGCGTTTTCGTCGGTGATGCTGTCGATGGCGGCCCAGACGGCAGCAAGACCGTTGCCAGGATTGAGGCCGGGGAGAATGTGCGGCGTGCGGTAGCAGGCGGCAGTTTGCTGGCCGCGCAGGGCTTCGGAGGCATACACGGGAAAGTCCGTGTTTTGCCCGGCGAGCCATTCCGCGGTGTGCTGCGCTTGCAGGAGGCCACGCCCGGTGAGGGGGCGGGCGAGGTCGCTCAGGGCAAAGCCGGCTTCGGCATGGCGCCAGAACAGTCGGTTCATGGGTGCTCCCGGGCAGGATTGTGTTGGCGAAGATGGCGATGCTGCCGCGCAAGACGCAGAGCGAGCATGAGGAGGAAGAAGACGCCTTGCAGCAGCACGATGCAGGCAGAGGGCGAGGCATCGAGATGGAAGCTCACGAATATGCCGCCAGTGCTGGCGAGAATGGCGAGCAGGCAGGCAATCCAGAGCATGTCGCGAAAACGGGTGGCCACGAGTTGCGCGCTGATGCCGGGCGTGATGAGCATGGCCACGACGAGGACGACGCCCACGGCCGGCAAAGCAGCTACCACGGTGAGCGAGAGCAGGGCGAGCAGCAGCATGTAGAGCCAGCCGGTGGGCAGGCCGGCAACGCGCGCCTGCACTTCGTCGAACACGAAAAGGAGAAAGTCGCGCCCCTTGATGGCCATGACGATGATGACCAGCGCACTCATCCACAGCGCCTGCGCGCGCGTGGGCGCATCCACGCCGAGCAGGTTGCCAAAGAGAATGTGGGTAAGATGCTGGGCGCTGCCCATGCGGATATAGAGAATGATACCGAGGGCGAACATGCCTGCAAACACGATGCCGAGCAGGGTATCGGCGCGGATGACGCTGTGGCGGTGCAGCCAGCCGCTGCCCAGTGCGCAGACGAGGCCGGCCGCGAAAGCGCCTATCCACAGCGGCATGCCCAGCCATGCGGCGATGACCACGCCAGGCAGGATGCCGTGGGCAATGGCGTCGCCCATGAGCGACCAGCCCTTGAGAACGATAAGGCAGGAGAGAATGGCGCAGGGAATGCTGACGCTGATGGCAATCAGCAGCGCCTGCTGCATGAAGGAATATTGCAGGGGTTCAAGAAGCCACATCATGCTGTCTGCCTCCGCGCGTGGCGTTGATGGCGCACATGGGAATGGATGAATACGCCGAGAAAACAGGCGGTTTGCAGGAGAACAATCATCGCACCGGGTACCAGATCGAGATAATAGCTGATGTAAACACCGAAAATGCAGGTGGTGATTCCGATGGCAAGGGCTATCCACAGGACGCGGCCGAAGCGCTTGGACAGGAGAAAAGCCGTCGCCCCGGGCGCAATGAGCAGGGCAATGACGAGAATGGCGCCCACGGCCTGCAAGGCGGCGACCACGGCCATGCTCACCAGGGCGAAGAAAAGCAGTTGCAGGCGGCGTACCGGCAGGCCGCTGACCATGGCCTGCACTTCGTCGAAGAAAAGGAGCATGAAGGTGCGCCACTGTACGGCAAGGACGATGAGGGTGATCGCGGAGATGACGAGCATTTGCACGAGATCGCGATCGGCAATGGCGAGAATCTGGCCGTAGATGACGGCTTCAAGGTTGATGGCCGTGGGATTCAGGGAAATCAGCAGCAAACCGGCGGCGAAGAAGGTGGTAAACACAAAGCCGATCACGGCATCCTGGCGCAGCATGGGCAGGCGGCGCAGAGCCAGCATGCCGAGCATGGCGAGCATGCCGGCAAAGAAAGCGCCAACGGTATAGGGCAGGGAAAGCGCATAGGCGGCAGCCACACCGGGCACAACGGCATGGGAGAGCGCATCGCCCACCAGTGACCAGCCTTTCAGCATGAGATAGACGGAAAGCAGGGCACAAACGCCGCCAACAACGGTGGCGGCAAGCAGTGCTTTCTGCATGTACTGGTAATGCAGGGGTTCGAGCAGCAGCGCAATCATGGCATGTTCTCTCCTGCACCGTGCGCGGGGCTGTGTTTGCTGTCGCCATAGAAGACGGCGGGATGTTCGTCGTCGCTGACCAGCGTCAGCTCCGGCATTTGTTCGTCGCCGAGGTAGATGTTCTTCAGGCGGCCACCAAAGGCGCGCTCGAGATTGTCGCGGGTATAGGTGGTGACCATGTCGCCCACGGCAATGATGCGATGACGCAGCAGCACGACTTCATTGCAGAATTGCGGCACGGCACCAAGGTTGTGCGTGGAAACCAGCATCAGGTAGCCCTGGTCGCGCAATTCCTGGAGCAACGCCATTACGGCCTGTTCGGTACTGATGTCCACACCGGTAAACGGCTCATCCAAGAGGATGACCCGGCTTTCCTGGGCAAGGGCACGGGCGAGGAACACCCGTTTTTTCTGGCCGCCGGAAAGCGCGCCAATCTGGCGGTCGGCCAGATCGGCAATGCCAAGGCGGGCAAGCGCTCCATCAACCTTGGCGTAATCCTGCGCGCGCGCATGGCGGAGGAAATTCATGTGGCCGTAGCGGCCAAGCAGCACAACATCGCGCACGCGAATGGGAAAATGCCAGTCAATCTGCTCGCTCTGCGGCACATAGGCAATCGCGTTCTGCTTCAGTGCGGAAGCAACGGGCAGACCGTTGATGAGAATCCGTCCGGCCTGCGGACGGAGAATGCCCATGATGGCGTTGAACAGCGTGGACTTGCCACTGCCGTTCACGCCAACCAGGGCGCAGACCGTACCGCCTGTCAGGGAAAAAGAAACATCGTCAATGGCACGCAAACCGTTGGGATAAGTGAAATTGACATGCTCCAGCAATAAGGAAGGTACGGTCGGGGTCGTCATTTTTGTTCAAATCCTTTCAGGAGGGTGTCGGTAGTGACTTTCAGCAGGTCGAGGAAAGTCGGCACCGGGCCGTCGGCCGCAGACAATGAATCCACATACAGCACGCCGCCGTAACGCGCACCGCTTTCCTGGGCAACCTGCTTCGCCGGCTGGTCGGAAACCGTACTTTCGCTGAAGACTACCGGGATTTTCTCGGCCTTGACTTTCTCAATCAGATCGCGAATCTGCTGCGGCGTGCCTTGCTGCTCGGCATTGATCGGCCAGAGGAAAGCTTCGCGGAAACCGATATCCTTGGCAAGGTAGCTGAAAGCGCCTTCGCTTGATACCAGCCAGCGCTGCCCTTCAGGAATCACGGCAACCCGCGCCTTGATTTCCTCGCCCATTGCATTGAGCTTGGTTTTGTAGGCATCGGCATTCTTCTGGTATTGCGCGGCATTTTCAGGATCCACGCCGGAAAGCGCTTTGGTGATGTTGTCCACATAAACGTGGGCATTGCTGACCGACATCCACGCATGCGGATTGGGTTTGCCATCGTACTCGCCGCCATGAATGGAAAGCGGCTCGATGCCTTCGGTAACCACGGCAGAGGGCACATCCTTGATGTTGGCAAAGAAGCGCTCGAACCAGGTTTCCAGATTGAGGCCGTTCCAAAGAATCAGATCCGCCTTCTGCGCACTGATCAAATCCTGCGGCGTGGGTTCGTAATAGTGGATTTCCGCGCCTGGCTTGGTGATGGAAACCACCTCGGCATGATCACCGGCCACATTCTGCGCCATGTCGGCAATGATGGTGAACGTGGTGGCAACGACAGGCTTCTTGTCGGCAGCAGCGGCGAAAGGCACACAGGCGGCCAGAGCGACAGTCAGGAAAATACGACGGGTCATGAACATTTAGATCTCCTTGATTGCGAATAGTTCGCATTTAATGCTAACACAACTTTTTCCGCTTTCCTAACAAAATTTATCGCATAACCATATTATCTCCAATGGTGGACAATTTTGGTCCACAATAATGAAAGGATGAAAGATATCGAGAAAATCCTAAAACCCATTGGAAAATATGGGAAATTTTATCATAAATTGAAGAGCGATGCTTGCTCGACAGGCTTGCGGTTAGTGGGAGAGGTACAGGCGCGCCGTTCGCAATAGCTGCCAGCCATGCGAAATTGGCCTTGGCGGAAACGCGGGACAAGCGCATAACATAGAGAGTTGGCGTGGAGATTTATGCAGCCATTCAGCCCCAAAAATTTGCAACGACTTCCCGAAAAACAGGCAGAACGAAAGCAGACTGCGGGTTCCCATGAACAACAGCCGCGTTTTCATGGGAATCCGGTAGCTCGCAACAAGCAGCCTCCCAGCGCAGATGGTAAAACATGTTGGGGTTCGGCGAAGCCTCACGCCAACCTGCGTCAGTCGTCCAAAAAATCGCACCAAGCACTTAATGTGATGAGAAATTTTCTCATGAATAAGCGCTTGTTGTGAGAAAATTTACCAAGAGAAGCGCTTCTTGATGGTAAAAAACATCCATAAGTGGAAAATTTATAAAATTTATACCTTTCAATGAGATGCGTTTGGGAGGATAGATGGCAAGCATCCGCACCATGCAGCACTTGCTGGCGGAAGCCGCCTTGGCAATCGGGGCAAAAGATAGCGACGAAGAATAAATATTTTCAGCGCGCCTTGATTGCACAAGTTCCAATCCGTGGTTTTCATGGCGGTGTGGGCAGGTGCGCGAATCAAGAAAGTCATTTCGAAGTCATATGGCTGTCTTCGCAGAAAACAGGGTGCAAACGGTGTGATATGTTTCAACCACCTTTTCCGGATACGTTGGTCAATAATGGCTATAAACCCATTGAAGAAGAAAGGTATTTTGAAAGGCTTCAGCTGCTTTGTGATAATTGTAGGGACGTTGCCTGCAACGTCCGTGGCAGACGCAGATTTCGGGACGTAGCAGGCTACGTCCCTATACGTCGGGCGTGAATGCTGATCAATGGCTTGCCCGGCGGGCAATCGAAGCGCTGTGTCGCAGAAATAGTGGCTTGGGATGTTGAAGAAAATGGGCAGAAGCGCCGTAGGTCGGGCACTTTGTGCCCGACATCAAACAAACGTCAGTCATGAATGACCGGGCACCCATGAAAATGCGGTAGCTTTTTCATGGGAACCCTGGCCGCCCTATGAAAGGTGGGCTGAAGCTTACCTGTGGTTGAGATCGGTGCGTAACCGTACAAAAATGTTTTACCAATGTGCGGTTACGAGGTTGTGCTGTCAACTGTACTACGCAAATGACGGGTTCCGAGATTGCTGAATGTAACGGCCATAAAAAAGCCCCGCCTGGCGGGGCTTTTCGAGCGTCTGTCGATCAGCGCTGTGCGCTGCTGACCGAGACCTCTACCCGACGATCCGGTTGCAGGCAGCTGATCAGTTCGCCACGCGAGAGTCCCGCGTCGCAATGGGAGACGGGGTTGGCTTCGCCGCGTCCAACCGCGTTCACACGTTCAGCGCTGATGCCACCAGCCACGAGGTAGCTGCGTACCGTTTCGGCGCGCGCTTGCGAGAGGCGCTGGTTGTAGGCATCGTCGCCCAGGCGGTCGGTGTAGCCAGTGACAGTGATGCTGCCCTTGTCGCCTCTGGCGCGGATTTTGCCGAGAAGATCATCAAGGCTTTCTTCGGCACCGGGGCGCAGTGTGCTGGCGTTGAAGTCGAACAGGGCATCCGCAGAAAGGCGGTAAGGTTCTGCGCCATAGGCATTTGCGCAGTCTTCCGGCATCCAGTAGATGGCGGAGACGCGATCATCTTTGTCGTAGATGAGTTTCATATGGCAGACCGCCTGGTTTTCACGGGTATATTCCGGGCGCTGGAAGATGTAGTTCCATTCGCGTGCACCATTGATTTCCTTGAAGTGCGGTACATCGAGAAGATCAAAGACATTGCGGCGATCGAGGCCTACACGCACGGTTGCAATGTTGTGCGAAGGCAGGCGCAAGGCTTCATCGCGCCAGCTTTTGTCCTGCCCCGGCCATACGAGCTCTTCCACGCTGCCATCAGGTTGCACACCACGGCTTACGGTGGAGGTACAGGCGGACACCAGAAGTGCCGCGCCCAGTGCTGTCAAAATATGGATGTTTTTCATGAGGTTTTCCTTACCATTGATAACCGATGCCAACAGTCGCACCAGCATCTTTGCTGTTGACGTTGAGCGTGCCTTTCAGAATCCAGCGGCCGTTGTCGCTGATGGTGGATGCGCCGATGGCGATGGCAGTCTGGCCGTCATAGTGACCAGCGCTTGCCGCTACCATGTTGGCACCCGGACGGTACGCCTGCGGCAATCCAGCGGAAGCCATGGCTGATGCGATACCGGCACGAGCGCGCTTGTCCACATCGCCCAGTTGGTTTCCGAGGGCGTGCAATTGTGCGCCGTTTACGGCTTCCATGCTGTCTGGAGCCACGCGTCCGGCAGCAACATTGCGAACTGCCTGACCATTGGCATTCAGGCCGTTGGCATCCACGTAAGTGTTGTTGTTGATGGTGAGGCCGTCTTTGTTTACGGTTACGGGGCCTGCGTTCAGGCTGCTGACGACAACATCATCCGCAAGGGCGACGTTGTAATCATCGCCGCTTTGCGTGACTTTGATGCCTTTGCCAGCCGATACAGTAGTGTTATCCACAACATAGGTGTTGTTGATAATGGTACCAGGGTTGCGGGCAATCTCGTCTTTAAGTTGCTTGACGTTTACAGCGTCATTTTCATTTTTCCCGGCGGCAACGTTGACGATTCTATCGCCACCAACACTCAATCCCTCAGGCGTACTGCTAAGGACGGTATTGTGATTCGCATCGCCAATCTTGACTTCTGTGAACTCAACTTTATCTTTCGTGGCAATGCTGACTTTGCCGGCAGCCTGTGTCACTTTGATATTTTTATCTGCTTCAATCGTCACAGTTTCACCGGGATTGACCAGCTCGTTGCTGCTACCACTGACTTCGCCATTTGCTGTAGCTGCTGTGGTCAAAGTAAAGCCGGAGTTGTTGATGGCGTCAGCAATATCCCCGGCAGTGGCAAGCTTGCCAGCGTCGGAAGGCGCTACTCCGGCCTGACCAGCATTGGGCTTGCCGGCCGCAACGGTTGTAATTGGAGCAGTATTGGCCTTGAGCGCGCCGCTTGCGTCTTTCACGATAGTAGTGCCATCAGTATTGACGGATACGGCATAGTTGGTCGAGCCGGTGTTGGCATTGGTTGTGGGGATGACGGTTACCGAACCATCGCCCGCGCTGACCGTGCTCTTGGCTGCGGCAGCCTGTTGCTGCACGGCATACAGCTGGCTGCCATTCACCGCATCGGTACTGGTGGCGCTGATCTCGCCTGCGGCCACATTGGTAATCTTGTTGCCGCCGTTGTTCAGGCCTGCGTTAGTAAGCTGAACAGGATTGTTCGGTCCGCCACTCAGCGTGATGCCCGCGTTGTTCACAGTAGTATTTCCTGCTTTCAAGCTGCCATCATTGCCGAGGTTGACATCTTTGGCGAGTTTCACGGTCAGCGTGCCGTTATCAGCGTGTACACCGATATTGTTTTCGGTGAGATTGGCTTTGGCTCCACCCTTGATATCTACCTGGCTACCCAGCGTGCGTGCAAAAGCCGCACCGGTGTCACCGCCAAAGATCAGCGGTTTCACTACCTGGTTGTTCAGGTTTTGGAGAGCTCCGGCTACGGTATTGACGGCAGGAAGTTCCGTACCATCGGTTGCGGTGATGATATAGCTCGGTGCGTTGAAAGTGCCGTCATCAGGATTCAGACTCGCACCGCCCCCCAGAGCATCGACTGCACCTTTCAATTGGCTTACGTTCACTGCGTCAGTGTCCTTGGTGCCTTTGGCAACATTGCCCACCTTGGCAGGTACTGCTGTTTGCAAGAGCCCCGGATTCAAGGCCGATATGGTGATGTCTTTGCCAGTATAAGGAGTTTTGGTTGGATCGTCGGCTTTGTAGAAGCTGCCGTCCGGATTGCGGATCAATACATCGCCAGCCTCATTGACATAGGCAAAAGGCGAGTTGGAATCGACTTGCGTGGTGATTGCCAGATTTGCTTTCGCCAATGCGTCTTCCAGCTGCTTCTTGTTGACTGCATCTGTATCGGCTTCACCTTTTGCCACATTGGTTACTTTATTGCCACCAGCATCCAGGCCGCCTTTGCCAGTAACCTTACCTGCAAAAACGGGGTTGTCTGCGATGCGAATATCGACTGTTCCTGCGGTGCTATCAACGACTGTATGCACATTCGCATTGGAAGATGCGCTTGTTGTGGGAAGCCCGCCGGAGATAGTAACCGTTTGACCCAGCTTGCGCTCTGAAGAGCCGGTATTGCCATTGAAAGTCAGAGGTTTGAAAGCTTGCTCCGCGACTTGATTGATGGCGCTGTTCACGTTGGTCACAGCAGCACCGTTCACGGTAATAGTATCGCCGTTCAGAACATTAGAGCCTGTTTTGACGCCATCATTGTTCAGTACGACCTGATTTGCGCCTGTGCCAGCGGTGACACTGTTAAAAGTGACATTTTGCTTGGTTGCCACCGTGATTTTGTTAGTGGCTTGGGTGATTTTGATATTTTCACCGGCATCGATAGTCACGGTTTCGCCGTTTTGCACTTTTTCTACGGTTTCATTGAATACTTCACCGCCGGTGGAAGCCGAGGTGGTGAGCTTGAAGCCCGCGGCTTTCAGCTGGGCAACGTTCACGGCATCGGTATCTTTGGTGCCGGCTGCGACGCTGGTAATTTGGCGGGTAACGGTGGTGCCGTTGCCTACCGATACGGCGGCGTGCGTTGCAGTCCAGGTGCTGTTGTTTTTGGCATCGGCAGCCTCCAGAGGGTCTGCACCTACTTGATCGTTCGATACATCCGCTACGCTCAGGGAGCCAAGCGCTACGCCATTGTTGACGGTGGCACGGGCTTCACGGCCAATGGCAGTTGATTGCATTGCTGCCGCTGTGGCTTTGCTGCCCAAAGCCAAGCTGTGATCGCCACTGGCATTAGCCTCAAAACCATAAGCGGAGGAACCTGCCGCCGTGGCTTTGGAGTAGGGGCCGACGGATGTGGTGGAATCATTGGATGAAGATGCACCATCGCCGATAGCAACGGCAGATTTGCCGGTTGCATGCGAGTCTTGGCCACCTGCAAATGAATTTTGTCCCAGTGCTTCGGAAGCTTGGCCCACCGCTGTTGCATTGGTGCCGAAGGCAGTACTGTTCATGCCAATGGCGACAGAGCCGTTACCTGTGGTGGTGCCTACATTGCGAATATTGAGTTCGTTGCCTTTACGGTCACGGACTTTGTCTCCATTGATTTCTGCGGCTTTGACATGCGCACTGTTCCCAATGACGACTGCATTTTGCGAAGCGGCGATGGCTGTTTTACCAATGGCCATTGCAGCATCGGCGGTTGCCTGCGTGCTGACGGAACCCAGGGCGATGCTGAAGTGTCCGGTTGCCTGGGTATTGGTGGTTTCATCTTGTGTACCACCAATGGCAATGGCACTGGTGCCGACAGAAGTGGCTTTGCGGCCGATCGATACAGTGTGGGAGCCTGAACCAGTGGCATTTTCACCAATGGCAATGGCACGCTGATTGCCGGTCTTGGCACCGGAACCCACGGCAATCGTGGCGGCTTGCGTGGCAACAGTGTTTACACCAACGGCAACCGAAGTTGCGCCTGCACTGGCTGTGTTGCCCACAGCAACCGCATTATTTCCAGATGTGGCTGCCTTGAAACCCACGGCAACAGTCGTTGTCCCCGTCGAGTTGGCACCATTACCCACGGCAACCGAGCTGACGCCGGGCGACATGGCTTTGTAACCCACAGCAACGGAAGTTTCCGTACCTTTAACACCTCTGTTGGCATCGGTACCAATCGCGATAACATGGGTGCCGCTAATTTCAGCCCCAGCCCCGGTGCCGATACCAATCACGTTATTCGCTTTAACCACCTTGCTGACAGCGCCTTCACCAATACCGATATTGCGTCCCGTGCTGCTTGTCGCCGTATTTTCCAGACCGGCGGACTTACCAATCATGATATCCGTCTCACCCATGGATGTGGCATTTTCGCCAATGGCAATGGTCTGATTGTGGTGCGCCTGGGTTTTGGCGCCAATGGCCAGGCCGGAGGTGTGCGAAGCCGATGAACTGGCACCCAGCGCCACGTTGCTCTCGCCAGTGGTTTGGGCGCCTTTGCCAATGGCAACGGATTTGGCCTGTTTGGTGTCGTAAGTATCGACCACAGAAGTTGTATCGTCACCGCAGAGAACGCTTTGGCTGGTAGTGTCGTAATAGCAGTAGTTATCGCCATTGCCACTGGGCACCGGATATTTGTTGCCGGAAGCCGCCATCACCTGTCCGCTGGCGAGCAAGAGTGCGGAGGCCAGTGCTGTGCAGGCAAAGCGCTTGCCACCGGCGATAACAGTGGCAGATTTGCCGCCTGCGGATTTGCCGTGTGTTTTGGCGATTTCCGGCACGGCTACCCAAGTACCAAGCGCCTTGTTGTAAAGGCTTTTGTAGATATGGTTCATGTGATTGGTCCTGTGATTGAGAAATGGAAAGGTGACAAGAAAAGCAAATCGCGCGCCAAAATGCGCAGCTGGTTGGTAAGAATTAGGAAGTGCGCAATTATAAGGGGCTTTTCGGAGTGGTTAAATATTTATTATCACTCTTTCATAATTTCGTCCGGTGTTATCGCCGGTGCTGTACCCGGACGAAAACATATGCTTTGGGATTATGTTGGAGAATGAGAAATTTTCTTATCAACAAGCGCTTATAGCGAGGAAATTTCTCACGATAAGCGCTTGTTGATGGTAAAAATATACTATTTTTCTGTATTTTATGAAGATATGCTGGTGCCGATGCTGCCGGGTGCTTCCAGCAGGCGGAGAAGATTGGCGGGATCGGTGCCGTCGATGATGGTGGTGCGTTGTGCGCCGCGCAGGGCCATGAGGGCGCATTGCACTTTGGGGAGCATGCCGCCGTGGATGGTGCCGGCGGTGATGAGTTCGTCGATTTGCGCGGGGGTGGCGTGGGGGATGCGCTGTTTTTCCGCGTCGAGGATGCCGGGGACGTTGGTCATGAGGATGAAGTGGTCGGCGGCAAGGCTCGCGGCGATGTGGGCGGCGCTGAAGTCGGCGTTGATGTTGAGGGCGTTGCCGTGTTCGTCGAGGGCGAGCGGGGCGATGACGGGCAGGTAGCCGTTGTCGAGCAGGGTGTAGATGATTTCCGGCTGCACGTCGCGGATTTGCCCGACGCGCCCGAGTTCAGGCGTATGCTCGGCAGTGAGCATGGCGCCATCCTCGCCGCTGATGCCGCAGGTGCGCAGGCCGCTTTGGTGCAGGGCGCGGACGATGGCTTTGTTGACGTGGGCGCAGAGCGCCATTTCCACGATATCGAGCGTGGCCTGGTCGGTGTGGCGCTGTCCGGCGACGAAGTGGCTCGGCGTGCCGGTTTTTTCCAGCCAGTGATTGATTTGCGGGCCGCCGCCATGAACGATGACGGGGCGGTAGCCCAGTTCGCTGGCGCCGCGGATGGCCTGGGCAAAGGCGCGCAGGGCGTCGTGGCCGTCGATGGCGTTGCCGCCGTATTTGATGACGAGGGTTTGCATCATTGTTTTCCGGTGTGGCCGAAGCCGCCTTCGCCGCGCTCGCTGAGTTCGAATTCGCTGACGATGTCGAGCGTGGGGCGCAGGACGGGCAGGATGACGAGCTGGGCGATGCGTTCGCCGAGTTCGATGGTGTAGGGGGTGCGGCTGCGGTTCCACAGCGAGACTTTCAGCTCGCCCTGGTAATCGCTGTCGATGAGGCCGGTGAGGTTGCCGAGGACGATGCCGTGCTTGTGGCCGAGGCCGGAGCGGGGCAGGATGACGGCGCAGTAGCCGGGATCGGCGAGGTGGATGGCGATGCCGGTGCCGATGAGGGCGGTTTCGTTCGGCGCGATGGTGAGGCGCGTTGCGTCGCTGTCGAAGACGGCGCGCAAGTCCATGGCGGCGCTGCCGCTGGTGGCGTATTCGGGCAGGGGAATGGTGCGGCCAAGGCGGGGATCGAGGATTTTGACGTTCAGGCGTTGCATGGGTTTCCTTCAAATCAGGGGCGTGAGAATGTCGAGGATTTGCCGGGCGAGCGTGCGCTTGCGCGCGTGCGGCAGGGCGGTTTCGCGCCCGGCAGTGATGAGGGTGACGCGGTTGTGGTCGCTCGCGAACACGTCTTCGCGCACGTCATTGGCGATGATCATGTCGAGGTTCTTGCGCGCGCGTTTTTGCCGCGCGTATTCGAGAACATTGTCGGTTTCGGCAGCAAAGCCGACAACGTAGGGGCGGTTTTCCGCAAGCGCGGCAACACTGGCGACGATGTCGGGATTTTCCACCAGTTCGAGGGTGAGCGCGCCGTGCACGGTTTTTTTATGTTTCTGTGCGACAGGCGTGGCGACGCGATAGTCGGCAACGGCGGCGGCGGCAATAAAGCAGTCGGCGCCCGGCGCGTGCGCCATCGCTGCGCGGTACATGTCCTGCGCGCTGGCCACATCGATGCGCGTGCATCCGGCGGGCGTGGCAAGGGCGACAGGGCCGGAGATGAGCGTGACCTTGGCACCGGCCCCGGCAGCAGCCTCTGCGAGGGCATAGCCCATCTTGCCGGAACTGTGATTGGAGAGGTAGCGTACTGGATCGATGGCTTCGCGGGTGGGGCCGGCGGTAATCACGATATGCTTGCCGGCAAGCGCTTGTGGGGCAAAGAGGCGCGCGGCCATGTCTTCCGGCTCAAGCAGGCGGCCGGCGCCAATATCGCCGCAAGCCTGTTCGCCTTCGCCAACGGGCAGAATCTCGTGCTTTTCCCGCGCGGCAAGCTGGGCAAGATTGGCCTTGACGGCAGGATGCGCCCACATTTGCTGGTTCATGGCAGGGGCGATGACGATGCGCGCGGCGGTTGCGAGATACAGCGTGGTGAGAAGATTGTCGGCAATGCCGTGCGCCAGTTTGGCAATGGTATTGGCGCTGGCCGGCGCAACGAGATAGAGATCGGCCCAGCGCGCCAGCTCGATATGGCTCATGCCCTGTTCCGCATCTTCATCAAAAAGGGCGCTGCGCACCGGCTCGCCGCTGATGGCCTGCAAGGTGAGCGGCGAGACGAATGCCGTGGCATGTTCGCTCAGCACGAAACGGATGTTATGACCCTGTTTTTGCAAAAGCCTTGCCAGTATGATGACTTTGTACGCCGCAATGCCGCCACTGATACCGATGAGGATGTTGGCCATGAAAACGCCTGATAATGAAGCCGGAAAAGTCCGCAGTTTACCCAATGAACGCAAATTCTGCACGGACGACATGCCGCGCGAGCGTTTGCAGCGGCTGGGCGCGGAAGCGCTTGCCGATTACGAGCTGCTTGCCATTCTGTTGCGCACCGGCAGCGGCGGCAAGAATGTGCTGGAATTTGCGCGTGAACTGCTTGCTGCGCGCGGCGGGCTGGTCGGGCTTTTTGCCAGCGGTTTTGAGGAGTTGCTTGCCGTCAAAGGATTGGGCAAGGCGAAAATTGCCGAGATACTGGCAGTCGCGGAGCTTTCGCGGCGTTTCCTGCATGCGGAGCTGAACCGCTCGGAATGGACCTTCGCCCATGCCGACGATGTGCGCGATTTTTTGCTTGTGCATTATAAACATTTGGGTTTTGAGGAGATGGGGATGATTTTGCTAGATCAACGCCATCGTTTTTTGGCTTTCGAACGGCTCGTGCAAGGCGGCGCGGCAACGTTGACCGTGCCGGTTCGCGCCCTGCTGGAAGGATGTTTCCGCCACTGCGCGGCTGCCGTGATTCTGGTGCACAACCACCCGGCAGGCACGCCGCAGCCCTCGCAAGCCGATTGCTCCACAACAAGAACACTCGAACAGGTTCTGGACATGATCGACATCCGTTTGCTTGACCACTTCATCGTGGCGGGAAATCGCGTGGTTTCCATGCGGGAAAACGGAGGGTGGTGATATGATATGGCAGGTTCGACAAGGATAAAGGTTGATTTATGGTAAAAACCGCACTGATTGTAGATGACTCGCGCCTGGCACGGCTGACCCTCAAGCGCCTGCTGATGAAATACGATATCGAGGTTTCCGAGGCTGAAGGCGTACTCGATGCCGAGCGCTGGATCACGCACAACATGCTGCCCGACATCATCTTCATGGACATCATGATGCCGGAGCTCGACGGCTATGACGGCCTTGCCCGCCTGCGCCAGGATCCCGATACCCGCGACGTGCCGGTGATCATGTATTCCGGCGATATTTCCGAAGAATCACGGCGCAAGGCGCGTGATGGCGGCGCGACCGGTTATTTGCCGAAACCGGCCGATGCCAGCCGTCTGGATCATTTGCTGAGCGCTCTCAAGAAACGCGCCCGCCCCGAGCGCGCGGAAGCGCCGGTTGCCAAACCGGTTGCGCCGGTGCGCGCGCCGGAACCGGCTTACCAGAGCGAACCTGTGCCCGAGACGGTGGAAACCACCATGCCGTCATTCGCGACCAATATTCCCGCAGCGGTCGTGCCGCCTCCCGCCTCTGCGCAGGTGATTGTGCAGTCGGCGGATAGCGAGGAATTGCGCCAGCGTCTGGAAACCCTGGAAATCCAGGTGGGCGCGCACATGCGCGGCAATGCCGGCCACAAGGAAAGAGACAGCGTGATGTCTGCGGAAATCGAGCGCCTGCGCCGCGACGTGACCTATCTCCAGCAGCAGCTGGGCAAACTGGAACAGCGCGCCAGCACGAATCTCGTGCTCGGCTCCGGCGGCCTGATTCTCTCCATTATTGCCGTTTTCTGGCATCTGCTGCGCTGATCGTCAGCGACAACCATGCAACCGGATGGCCGTGCGAAAGCATGGCCATTTTTTTGTGCCGGCAAAAAGGACGATGAGAAAATTTATCATCAATAAGCGCTTATGGTGATAAAATTTCTCATGATAAGCGCTTTATTGTGGTAAAAAATTGCTATTTTTAGGAAAAATATGAATAATACTATTCTTGGGGGAACCTTGCACAAACAACGGACTGGCTGTTTGTCCCGACAGAGCCATCAATCGCGGAGAGCATTCCGGGATGCTGGCATTGCCATGCCGGGGGGCGTGCGGACGCATTCACTGCCAACCGGCAGTGCCGGCATTACTGCAATTCGCCGCATTCGCCACGATGGCGGCTGACGACCTTGCCGATCACGCCGCAAATATGGCAGGTATTGGAGAACGTCTGGCGGAAGATGCGCCCCTCATGTTCGACGACGAGGCACACGGGATCATACTGCTGGGTGCAGATGCGTTGCGGTTCGCAGGGCGCGAAGATGTAGGCGGGAAGAGGTGCGGCATCGTTTTCGGGTACGGCAACGGGAGAGGCGACAGGGGCTGTCTGGCAGGCGGCGAGCATGAGCGGGGCGAAAAACAGGGCTTTCATGGGCGTTTCTCCGGCAAGGCGTGAGCGGCGCTTTGGCCATTGGGGATGATCGGGCAAGGATAGCGATGGAGTGCATGGAGTCAACGGCATCCCCGGCAACAAGGCGCTGGCATGGCGGTTTTCCGGTTTGGGCTCCGGTTTGCCGGGCTTGTTGTCGATGGCTGGCATGGGCGCATGAAGAATCCGGCCTGAGAGCAGGATTTTCATGCGCTGCCGAATGGGTTGCCGAGGTTTCTATTCTTCGCCGTCGGTGGACGGATAATCGCGGAAGATGCCGTAGAAGCGCAGGGCATAGAGGATAAAGGCAAGGGCGGCACACAGGGATGGCAGGGTGTAGGTGAAGGAGAGGTAGGCGGATGGCCAGTGGCTGGCGCTCCACGGCGACAGCACACCGCGCAGCAGGGTGGCGGCGATGATGAGGGCGAAGGCCAGGCGGCTTGCCAGAGTGTAGCGCAGGGTTTGCCCGCTGTGGCGCAGGCCTGCGATGTGCATGATGTTGAGGATCATGAGGAGATAGCCGCCGATGGCGATGAGGTGCAGGCTGGCGCTCATGGCAAGCGGGCTGGCGGGGATGAGCAGGCTGGCGGCATAGCCGAGGTAGCCGAGCGCGGGCAGCAGCAGGGCGGCATAGAAGGGGCGCACGTAGCGGCGGCGCAGGAGAAGGAGATGGTGCCAGGGCTGGAGATTGGCGAGGAGAACGCCGGCTGCGGCCAGCGCCAGCCAGCCGTGCAGTTCGTGGTCGGCGGAAAGGCAGAGGGCGGCAGCGAGTATGCTCAGGGAGAGGGCGGCGAGGTTTTTGGCGATGGGGTTGGGGATGAAGCGCGGCGTTTCGTCGGCCTGGCGCAGCCAGAGGGGATAGCGGCGCGGGTGCTGGTCGCGGTCGCGCATGGCGTCGCTGAGCGCTTCGTTGCCGATGACCATGCCGACGCGGAATTGCACGATCATGAGGGCGATGAGGTGGATGTGGAGCATGGCGCGCAGGTAAAGGGCGTCGGCGCTCATGGCGTAGGCAAGATGGAGGGCGTTGATCCAGAGCAGGCAGTAGAGAAGGCTATCCTGGCGGCGGTCGCGGAAGGCAAGGCGGACGGCAAAGGCGAGGAGTCCGAGCCAGTAGGCGGCAAGGAAGGCGGTGCTGACGGCATGCCACGGGGCGCTGAGCAGGGCGATGCCCCAGCAGGCAAAGAGGAAGCTGCTGGTGCGCAGCAGGGGGCGGGTGTAGTCCGTCCAGCTGACCAGCGCGGTGAGCAGGAAGCCGCCATAGGCGGCTGCGGCGGCGAGGTCGAGGTAGAGATAGAGGTGCCAGGGCAGGGCGGTCACGGGTGGCTGGATGCCAAGGCCGGTCAGGAACCAGGGCAGGCCGGCGGCGATGATGGCCACCGGCAGGGCAAGGAAGAAGATGCGCAGCGGATGGGCGAGGAAGTCGCGAAGCAGTTCGGACGGGGTGAGTGATCTTTTTCTCATGATTTTGCCAATTTTTGATAATTTATAACGATAATAAGCGCTTATGATAGGTTATTTTTATCGCAACAAGCGCTTGTGAATGGGAAATTTTCTCATCTGGTTGGGCGTAGGTTGGCGGGTTTCCCATGAAAATGCAGTCGCATTTTCATGGGTGCCCGGTGGTGAGCCGTTAGGCGAACCACAACAAATTCATACCAGAATGTTGGGGTTCGCTGCGCTCACCACCAACCTACATCGTCATTCGCTACTCTGCTCAATGCCATGCGAGCGTTTGCGCGCGCTGCCACAGGGGATTTTGTTCCTGGGCGGCAATGAAATGCTGGTCGCGTTCGTTTTGCGGGGTGTCGAGGTGGAGCGTGGCAGTGAGTTGCGCCGGTTTGTCGCTCAGGAAATAGATGTCGTTGGCCATGCGGATGGCTTCGTGGGTGTCGTGAGTGACCAGCACCACGCTGGTTCTGCCGGACAGGGTGCGTTCGCAGATAATTTGTTGCAGGTGGCGGCGCAGGTTGCTGTCGAGCGCGGAGAAGGGTTCATCCATGAGGAGCAGGTCGGGATCGGTGATGAGCGCGCGGGCAAGGGCGACGCGCTGGCGCATGCCGCCGGAGAGTTCGTGCGGGTATTTGCCAAGGTCGTTGGCCTTGAGGGCAAGCGCGAGAAGAAGTTCATGCGCCTGTTCACGCGCGCTTTTTTTGTCGGCATGGCTGACGAGGGCGACGTTGTCGAGGGCGTTTTTCCACGGCAGCAGGCGGTGTTCCTGAAAGAGGTAGGTGAGGCGTTCGGCACGGTGGCGGATATGGCCGCGATCAGGGTCTTCAAGGCCTGCGATGAGGCGCAGCACGGTGGTCTTGCCGCAGCCGGAGGCGCCAAACAGGCAGGCGACGCGGCCGGGCGCGAGGGTGAGGCTCAGGTCTTCGATGATGGTTTCGCCGCTGCGGCGGTAGTGGAGGTTTTCGAGCGTGAGCATCAGTATTCCCACGGGGTGATGAGGCGGCGCAGCGGCTCGAGGATGAGGTATTCGATGATCATGATGATGGCAACGCTGATGAGGACAAGGGCGAGGATGGTTTCGGCATCGAGCATGGCGCGGGCGTCTGCAAGGCGTGCGCCCAGTCCGCTGCTGCCGGCAAGCAGTTCGGCCATGATGGTGATTTTCACGCTGATGCCGGCGGCGACGATGAGCGAGGGCAGCAGGTATTGCGCAAGTGCGGGCAGATAGAGGGCGGCAATGCGGCGCGGCCACGGCAGGCGGTAGCTCGCTGCCATTTCCGTGAGCGGCACGGGGATGCTCATCATGGCACGCATGGCGGAGGCGAAGGAGAGCGGCAGGGCGGCCATGATGACGGTAAAGATGATGCCGGTGTCGTTCATGCCGAACCAGAAAAGGGCGAGCACCACCCAGATAATCGGCGGCATGCCGAGCAGCAGCGTCATCAGCGGGCGAAAGAGCACGGCCAGCGTTTTGAAGCTGCCGGCGATGAGACCGGCGGTGATGCCGATGGCGGAAGCGGCGGCGAAACCGAGTGCGGCGCGGTAGAGGCTGTACCAGAGATCGCTTGCGGCGAGGTCGCGCGTGAGCTGCCAGGCGCTGATCCATACCTGGCGCGGCGCGGGCAGGATGAGCGGATCGAGGTTGCGCGCGGCGATGTGCCAGAGGGCAAAGAAAAGGCCGAGGCCGGCGAGGGCGGAAAATCCGCCCCAGAGGTAATCCAGGGTTTTGGCGGTACGGGCGCGCGGAACGGGAATGGCGTGAAGACGGATCATGGCCGGGCAATGATGGATGGCGGGTTTATGGGAGGTGAACAGTTGTCAACGACGACGGCGTTTGGTGCGAGACAAACCCCGCCATTTGGCGGGGTTTTTTGTGCCTGTTGTCATGCGCGGTAGAAAAGTCCGCTGTCCGGCATCTTGTCGCCGGTGATTTTCGGATTCAGCGCGTGCAGTTCGCTGAAGAAATGGAGAATGTCGTTTTCAATGCTGGCGGCACGGGTGGTGGCGAAGTGCGAATGGGGAATGGCCTTGGCCAGCACGGGAGCCGGGAAGGGCAGCAGGTCGCCGGTGAGTTTTGCCGTTGCCATGGGATCGGCCAGGGTGCGGGCAAGCGCATCTTCAAGGGCGGCATCGAGTCCGGCAATGAAGTCGCCGTGCTGCTCGATGAAAGGCTCGGTAAAGAGCAGGCCGGCCTGGGGAATGACAGGGCTGGTGTTGAAGGTGCTGCCCCACAGGGTTTGGAAATCAAGGGCGCGCACGATGGCGGCACCGCTTTCCTTGCCCTTGAGTTCGGCCATGCTCATGACAGGCTCGGGCAGCAGCGCGCAATCCACCTTGCCGCTCAGGAAAAGCATCAGCGCTTCCGGCGGGGTGGCGGTGTATTGCACGTCGATAGCGGCGAAATCCACGCCCTGTTTTTTGCACAGCGCTTGCAGCACGAGATCGGGCATGTCGTTCTTGAAGGGGATGACGAGTTTTTTGCCTGCGAGTGCGTCGAGGCCGGAGAGGGGTTCGCGCGCACCCAGATAGAGCAGGCCTTCGGTCATGATGTTGTAGAGTTTGACTTTTCTGCCCTGGTTGTAGAGGTTGGCGGCAACATAGCTGGGTACGATGGAAGCGCCAATGTCGCCGTTGACGAGGCCTGCGCGCAACTGGTCGGGCGTGCGCCACGCCTTGACGGCAAACGGGGTTTTGCCGTGTTTGGCGGCGACGGCAAGCAGGGCGGTGGGCGTGACTGGCGGGCCCCAGAGCGTGAGACTGGCCTTGCTGTCGGCACGGACGGGCAGCGCAAATGCGGCGAGGGCGGCAGAGGAGAGAGATACAAATTGACGTCTGTTCAGCATGATGCGTCTCCGCTATGGTTGAGGGCGGCTATTATACAAAGGCGATTTTGGAAATAGAAATGATTCTTGTCAATTTGCCTCGTGCCGGCAAAGCCCGGACAATGGCGCTTTCCCGTCGCAGAGGAGGCAAACATGAGTTTTCTTGACCAACCCTGTCTGGTGATGACGACTGCCGCCGATCAGGCCGCTGCCGCGCGCATCGGTTCGGCCTTGCTGGCGGCGCGGCTCGCGGCCTGCGTGCAATATGAAAACATCCAGAGCGATTATGTGTGGCAGGGGGAAATTCATTCGGATACGGAAGTGCGCCTGCTCATCAAGACACTGCGCAGCCGTTACGAAGCGGTGGAGGAGATGATTCTCGACCTGCACGATTACGATTGCCCGCAGGTTGTCTGGCTGGGCGTGGACGGCGGCAGCGAGGCGTATTTGCAATGGCTGCGGGATGTGGTGACCGCAGAGGCGTAGTCTGCCATGTTTTGTATAAAAATAGCGTTTTTTTACCGCAACAAGCGCTTATTGGTGGTAAAAAATGATCATTTTTATGGTTTTTATATTGTGGTTGGCAGGATATGTTCCCGTCTGACGGTAAAAACAAAGATGTTGGGTGAATATTATGAATGGTGTTTTGCAGGTTTCCCGTGTGGATACTCCGCTGGGCGGGATGGTGATGGCATTCAGTCCGCGCGGGCTGGCACTGCTGGAATTTGTTGATTGCCTCGACGCGCGGCAAACCCTGCCACGGCTTGCCAGCGCTTCCAATCTGACGGTTCGGGAAGGGGAAGATGCGCGCGCCCGTGAGGTGGCAGCGCAGCTCGCGGCCTATTTTGCCGGCAAACGGCGCACGTTCGATGTGGCGCTGGATATGGTGGGCACGGATTTCCAGCGTCGTGTGTGGCAGAGTCTCTTGCAGATTCCCTACGGGGAAACATGGAGTTATGCAAGGCAGGCGGCGTTTCTCGGCGACAGCCGGGCGGTGCGCGCCGTGGCCGGTGCCAACGGACGCAATCCGGTTTCCATCATCGTGCCCTGTCATCGCGTGATCGGCAGTAACGGACGGCTGACCGGCTATGGCGGCGGCATGGCGCGCAAGGCGGCGTTGCTGGCGATGGAAGGTGCGGATTTTCGTCCTTGAGGCTGGATTTATCGGGAATGCTGGGGTAGTGTTGGCAACGTAGATCGATAGTTGTTCATGCGAGGAGACGGTTATGGGTAGTGATCCCTATTTTGATGATTATGAAGATGATTTCGAAGACGGCGATTTTGACGGCGATGACTTCGAAGACGAGGGTTTCGATGAGGAAGGCCATTTCGACGGCATCGACGAAGCCTTTGAGGAGGCCTTCGAGGAAGAGGAAGAAGCATACGGCGAGCATGGCGTGCGCGAGCTGGGCGACGAGTTCGAGCAATGGAACGAAGGCTTCGAGCGCAGCAGCGATGACGGCTGGTTTTACGACGACGAAGACGGCGGCGATTTCGATGGCGGCTTCGGCGAATTTGAAGATGACAATTACTGATTTGCGGAGCATGTGAATGGTGCAGGCGCACAAAAGCTGGCGGCAGGCGCTTGCCGTGTATCTCGACCGCCGCAGCCTGACCATGCTCGGTTTGGGCTTTTTTGCCGGTTTGCCGCTGTTTCTGGTGTTTTCCAGCTTGTCGCTGTGGCTGTCGGAGGCGGGCATCAAGCGCAGCGAGATCACCATGTTCAGCCTCGCGGCATTGGCCTACTCTTTCAAATTCATCTGGGCGCCGCTGATCGACAATCTGCCCCTGCCTTTCCTGACCCGCACGCTGGGACGCCGCCGCGCCTGGCTGCTTACTGCGCAGGTGTGCATCATTCTCGCCATTTGCGCCATGGCGCTGACCGATCCCGCGCAAAGCGGCATGGCCATCGTGATGGCGCTCGCCGCGATTGCCCTCGGCTTTTCTTCCGCCACCCAGGATATCGTGATCGATGCCTACCGCATTGAAATTGCAGAAGGCGATCTCGCCATGCAGCCCGTGTTTTCCTCGACTTACGTGGCCGGTTACCGCCTCGGCATGATCGTATCGGGGGCGGGCGCGCTCTTTCTCGCCGACTATTTCGGCTCGAGCAAGGAAAGCTATGCCTATGGCGCGTGGCAGTCTGCCTATCTCATCATGGCGGCGGTGATGGCGGCGGGCGTGGTGCTGACGCTTGGCATCCGCGAACCGCGCCACAGCGTGCAGACCAGCCGCGCGGCGGGCGACAATCTGCGCCTGCTTTTTCTGTTTGCGGCCATGGTGGCGGCCTTTGTGGCCGTTTTCGTGCTGGGCGGCAAATTCCTGCCCGCAACCAAGGATGCGCTGTACGGCTTTTTGCGCGAAACGCTGCGCTTTGCCGTGGCCGCCATGGCGGCTGCGCTCGCAGCCTGGGCCTTGGTGAAAAGCCGTCGCGTGCCGGTCGCGCTGGTGCAGGAAACCTGGGTGGAGCCGCTCGCCGATTTCTTTCGCCGCTATGGCAAACCGGCCTTGCTGCTCCTTGCGCTCATCGGCTTTTTCCGTGTTTCCGACGTGGTGGCTGGCGTGGTCTCCAACCTGTTCTACGAGCATCTCGGCTTCAGCAAGAGCGATATTGCCGCTGCCGTGAAAACCTTCGGCGTGATTGCTTCCATCATCGGCGGCTTTGCTGGCGGCATTCTCGCCCAGCGCTTCGACCTGATGCGCATGATGATGATTGCGGCCATCCTCGCCTCGGGCACCAACGTGCTGTTCAGCCTGATGGAATGGACGGGCGCGTACCGCATGACGGTAGGGGAAATTCCGGTGATGCTCTATGGCGTGGTCGGCTTTGATAACCTCGCTGCCGGCTTTGCCGGCGCGGTGTTTGTGGCGTTCCTCTCCGCGCTGACCAGCATCCGCTTCACCGCCGTGCAATATGCGATTTTCAGTTCGCTGATGACGCTGTTCCCGAAACTGCTCGGTGCCTATTCCGGCAGGATGGTGGATGCGCTGGGCGGCTATCCCGCCTTTTTCCTGATGACGGCGGCGCTCGGCATTCCCATCCTGCTGCTGGTCTGGCTCAACGACCGTGTGATTTTCCGCAAGCAGGACTCTGGCGAATAGCTTCTGTCTGATAGTGTTTTTTTCTCACCATGAAGCGCTTATAGTGAGAAAATTTATCGCAACAAGCGCTTTGTAATGGTAAAAAATCACTATTTTTTCGATATTTTTGAATCTGTAAAGGTACATTCCCCGCTACTTGCGGCGTAAATAGCATAAAAACACGCTGTAAACCCAATTCGGCTGAAGGGCGCAGGTTGGCGCGGATTCCCATGAACAACAGCCGCATTTTCATGGGTGCCCGGCGGTGAGCCGCAGGCGAACCCCAACATCGACCAAATCATTGCGTTGGGGTTCGTGCTGCGCACTCACCACCAACCTGTCCGCTACCTGTTTTTTGAAAGAGTGACGGAAGAGTTCTGACTTTAATAGCGATAGATACCCCGCAGCTTGCTGCGGGGTAGTTCATTTTGAGTGGTTTGCAGGTTGGTGGTGAACGGCGTGTAACGTCGTGAACCCCAACGTCAATCTCTTCGACAGGCTCTGTGTTCGCAGGTCGGCCATTGATGGCCGACATTTTTTTGTGTCGGGCACAAGCTGCCGCGACCTGCGGGGTGCGTCTGCCATGGAGCTACAAAAAAGGGTGCCGTCACCGGGGCGCATGCCTGACAAGGAGTCAACAGGGCAAAAGCGCAAAGGCTTCGCAGAGCTTCCATGCCGTTGCTGCGAAGGGCGCTTTTGCAGGGCCGGCGACGAGGGAGCTGCCGACCGTTGGAGAGAGGGCATGCAGGTTGCCCCGGTGATGGCATTGGATAAACGGAGATGCCGTGGACGGGTATCCGGGAGACGGCAAGGGGTATGTTATATTTGTGTTAAGAATAGTTGTTTTTATCATTAATAAGCGCTTATTATGAGAAATTTTTGCAATATGAGCGCTTATTTGTGAGAAAATTTCTCATATTGGTGTTTTGCGGACGGGTTATTTGCGCATGAACTCGCCGCTGAAGGAAACGGGCACTTGCTCGACGATGGACGACAGCGCCATCACTTCCACAAGCTGCATCACGCCTTTTTCCATTTTCATGTCTTTGGTGTCGAGGATGACGGGGGTCAGGGTGTTGACCATGATTTTGTCGTCGGCGACGCGCTGCACGCTGAGTTCGGCTTGCAGGTTGATTTTCTGGCCGTGGATGTCAAGCACGAGCGGCTGCCGGAGTTTCAGGGTTTCACCGACGGCGAGCTTGTTCACCGCGTCGGCGTCCACTTTGCCGCTGACGGTGGCGGTGCCGAATTGCGCGGTTTCAAATACCCAGTCTTTCAGGCGCTGGTCGCGGATGTCGATGTTGGTTTTGACGCTGTTGAGATCGATGTTCAGGGTGAACATGCCGTCCTTGTCGAGCATGGCCTTGGAGCTGGTGAAGGCGGATTGCTCGGTGATGCTGTTTTTCTGCTGGTTGACTTTGATGCTGAGGAAGCTGATGTGGTTGTCGTTTGATTCCCAGGCGGCGTTGTTGGCGTGGGCAAAGGCAGAGAGCATCAAAGAAGCGAGGAGGATTTTTTTCATGTGTTTTTCCTTTTGTTATGTATGAGGTAAAGATTAGAGCTTTTTTGACTCATCGAATGGCAAGATTTGCTGAAACAAGGATGTGGAAAGCTTTGTTTCTGCCCTCACCCCAACCCCAATCTCGCTTCGCGAGCTCTGACGAGTCCCGCGGGATTCGAAGAACTCGCGAAGCGAGATTGGGGCTTTAAGTTCCGTTCACATTTGAATCGAAAATGCTCTAGACAGGGTGCCCGGCATGCAGGACGTCCAGCACCGCCCAGTGGCGCATGGCCTGGCGCAGCTGCGGACGCTTGCTTTCAATATCCGGCAGATAGTCGGCCAGTGCGGCGATAAGCGCGTCGAGGCTGGCCGCTTCGCTGCCGATTTGCTGCAATAGCTGGAAGTCGGCAGGCGACGGTTCGGCATGCTGCACGCGGTCTGCGCTATCGCGCCAGATGAGGCTCAGGCAAGGGCGCGGCGGCGCATCCTTTTCGTGCACGCGATGGCCGTAGGCGGCGAGGCTGGCGCCAGGTGCAAGGCGCAGGGGCGTGGCGTCGAAGCTGTCGTCATCCAGTGCGGCAAGCTGTTCGGGGCCGAGTCGCGGCTGGCCGTCATCCAGGGCAATTTCCGCGGCCAGCTCGCGGCATTCGGCATCCATGATGTCAAGGATGCGGATGTCCAGGCTGTGGCGCTCGCGATGGTGCGCCAGAAATTGCCCGGGAATATCGGAAAAGAGCGGCGAATGCGCCTGGCCGTTGGCCACGAAATCTTCCTTGGCGGCTTCCCAGTCGGCGTCATCGAGGAGACGGCGCGCATGGGTGAAGCAGCGGTCGAGAAAGTTGTGCAGGTTGTTGCGGATGAGACGTCGATAGACGGCAAGCCCTTCGTCGTCGCTTGCCACCGGCGGGGCAACGCTGTCCGGGCGGCGCAGATGGCCGGTGAGGGCATCGCGGTAGCGCTGTTCGGCAAGGGCGGACGCGGCTGCGGTGTTATGCATGTGCGGCCTCCGCACGGGCGGCGGCGTGTGCGTTGCGCGCCGGTTTGTGCGCGGCCTGCTGGATGCGGCGGATATGGTCCACTTCTTCGAGCAGCTCGGGCAGCGGCGGCAGGTTGAAATCGCGCTCCAGCAAGGTGGGCGGGATAAAGGGCAGCTTGCCGTAGGCGTAGGCGAGGATGTCCCACACGTCGTCGCAGACCGGTTCGCCGTGCGTATCGATGAGAAGGCGCGGGTTTTCCGAGTCGTGTCCGGCAATATGAATATAGGACACGCGCGCGTGATCGACGCGGTCGATGAAGTTGCGCGGGGCGACGTGGCCGTGGTTGACGGCGTTCACATAGATGTTGTTCACGTCGAGATGGATGTTGCAATCGGCTTCCTGCGCGACGGCATTCAGGAAATCGACTTCATCCATTTCGCAATGCGGCGCGTGCAGGTAATACGAGGTGTTCTCGATGGCGATGCGCGTTTCGAGAATATCCTGGGCGCGGCGGATGCGCGCGGCGGTATGGCGCACGTTTTCCGCGGTAAAGGCAAGCGGCAGCAGGTCGTAGAGATGGCCGTTGTGCTCGCAGTAGCTCAAGTGCTCGGAGAAGAAGCGGCAGTGGTACTGCTTCATGAACGCCTTGATATTGCCGAGCAGGGTTTCATCGAGGGGATCGCGCCCGCCCAGCGAGAGCGACAGGCCGTGAATGGCAAGCGGCCAGCGTTCGGCGGCGGCATCAAAGGCTTTGCGCGCCGCGCCGCCAATGTGCATCCAGTTTTCCGGGGCGATTTCGATGAAATCGATGTGGCTGCCGTGGTCGGGCAGGGCGAGCATTTGTTCGGCAATGCTGCGGCGATAGCCGAGGCCCGCGCCGTAAAGGTCGCAAGAAGTCTTCATCATAACTCCTGAATAAAAGGCATTCGTGATGCCGCATCATGAATGGTTTGCATGGGTATCTATACAGGTTCACCTGGCTGGCCGGCCTGCGGAGGCGCAACCGATCACCGCAAAGCAATCATTCCGCAAACCACCTGTATAGATACCCATGAAAACCATAACGGGGAGAGGCGACGGCAGATGCCGCCGCCCGAAGAAATGCCAGTCTTATTTCCTGGCTTTTTTGTCGGCGCCGCAAGAGCCTTCGCTGTTCTTGCCGCCGCAGGCACCTTCGGCCGTCTTGCCGTCGGCTGCTTTCCCGTCAGCACCACAGGCGCCCTCGCTGCTCTTGCCGCCACAAGCACCTTCGGCGACTTTGCAGTTGTCTTTTTCGGCGGTTTGGCCTTCGCCACAGATTTTCAGCTCTTCGCCTTCTTTCCTGGCATTGTTTGCAGCGCATTTGCCTTCGCCGCATGCGCCCTGGGTGGCCTTGGTTTCCGCCTTTTCCTGCTTGGCAGGGGCGGTTTCCGCGAAAGTGGCGCCGCTTGCGAGCAGACCGGCCAAGGCAAGCATTGCGGTTTTCTTCATAAACAGTTTCTCCAGTGAATATTCAAGGTTTGACAAGGAATCTCCGGACGATATGGTCCAGAGACAGCGCACCGGCGCCTTGCAGCACCAGCGGCAATAACGTAATCAGATAAATCAAAGGCAGTTTGAAGCCGTTTTGCGAGACGTTGTAACCGTTGCCCGCATGGACGGCATACCAGGCGACTGCCGTGAGAATCATCAGCGCGACGGCGCTGCCACGCGTGAAAAGCCCGAGCGCGATCAAAACGGGCGCGACCAGCTCCGTCCACATCGACAGCTGCCAGTTGAAATCCGGCGGCAGGGCGGAAAACGGCCAGGGGAACTTGTCGGCAATATGGGCAAACCAATTCTCGCCGTTCCATTTTTCCAGCCCCGCCTCGAAAAATTCGTAGGCGATGAACAGGCGCAACCCGAGCAGGCCGACCGCTTTGCCTGCGTTGTCGGAAAACATTTGCAGGCGTTGCAGGGCCAGCTCCATCCGGGATTACTCCGCCGCCTCGAAGGCATCAAGCGCGCGCGCCGAGTAAACCATCGCCGCGCCGGCATTCATGGCAACGGCAACGGAAAGCGCTTCGGCCAGTTCCTGTTCGGTGGCGCCGGCTTTCTTCGCCGCTGCGGCATGTACGCCAATGCAACCGTCGCAGCGCGTTGTGACTGCAACCGCCATGGAAATCAGCTCGCGGGTCTTGGTATCGAGCACGCCGCCCTCGGCATTGGCCTTGGCAAGCGTTTGATAGCCCTTCATGGTCTCCGGGCTCAATTTGGCAAAACCGCCCAGACGGGCCATCAGCTTGGTGCGATATTCTTTCCAGTTCAGCATGAGAAAACTCCTTGTGTTTTGAAGGGTGCGCATTGTAGGGCGGGCATGCTAAGCTGGTAATCCTGAAAAATCGCAAAAAACTCCGCAAACGTCTCATGAGCACCATCGACCGCTTTCTAACCCTCCTCAACCTCTCCACCAGCCTCGATACCTATTGCGCCATGTGTTCCCCTTATGACCTGCCGCACCAGGCACTCGAACCCGGCAATATCTACTTCCACATCCTGCTCGCCGGACGCTGCACGCTGGTCACCGATTCCGGCCACACGCAAATCCTGCAACCCGGCGACTTTTATCTCCTGACCAGCGGCGAGGCGCATGCCATGCGCGATGGTGATGCGAGCCAGGGGCAACGGAAAGTTCGCCAAACCGACCACGACGGCATCCGCCACGCCTGCAACTTCGAGGGCAGCGCCACCCCCGACATGGAAATGCTCTGCGGCTTCTTCCATACCGGCAACCCGGCAAGCCTGGCCCTGCTGCAACAATTCCCGCAGCCGCTCTGCGTCTCCCTGCGCGATCATGGCGAACTCGATGCCCTGTGCGCCGTCATCCGCAACGAAGCGCTGGCGCAAAGCGCCGGCAGCGTGCGCGTCATCCACCATCTCTGCGAAATCCTGCTGCTCTTTGCCCTGCGCCGCGCCGGTGAAATCCACGTGGAAAATGGCATGCTCGCGCTCCTTGGCGATCCGGCACTCGAGCGCGTGCTTGCCCATGTGCTGGCCGACATCACGCAGCACCACAGCACCGAAGCGCTTGCCGACGTCGCCTGCCTGTCGCGCGCCACCTTCGCGCGGCGTTTCCAGAAAGCGGCAGGCTGCGGCGTGCAAACCTTCATCCGCTCCCTGCGCATGATGGAAGCCGCGCGCCTCCTGAAAGACGGCACCCTGCCGATCAGCCACATTGCCGAACGCTGCGGCTACCAGTCCGACACGGCTTTCCATGACAACTTCCGCGCCCAGTTCGGCATGACGCCCGCCAAATACCGGCGCGAGTGCGCCAACAAAAACAGCAAGGATATTGAATAGAACGATATTTTCATATTACAAGAAATTATCGACATTTTTTCTCACAATAAGCGCTTTATGTTGAGAAATTTTCCCGGTATAAGCGCTTAATGATGAGAAAATTTCTTATCGTGCTATTATCGGGGAGTGCTGGCGGCCATGTGGCGAAGCCGTAGAGGATTTCTGGCGCGAAGGTTTTGTCAGTTCCCGACTGCCAGGCATAAAAAAAGCAGCTTGAAAAAGCTGCTTTTTGGGGTATTGGCGGAAGCGGTGAGATTCGAACTCACGGTGGGCTACGAACCCACGACGGTTTTCAAGACCGCTGCATTAAACCGCTCTGCCACGCTTCCGAAGGTGTGCAAGGATGTGTTCCTCGCGGTTTGAAGGCGCGCATCTTACCGGCTTCATGAAAAGCTGTCCAGTATTTTTGGCGCGTTGGCGGTGCGCGGTTTACCAGTCTGCCAGGGTGACGTCGCCAATGTGCGCGGCATCGAGGTGGAGCATGAGCAGGCGGTCAACGCCGAGTGCAACACCGGCGCAATCGGGCAGGCCTTGCGCAAGGGCATCGAGAAAGCCTTCGTCGATTGCCATGGCAGGCAGCGCCATCTGTTCGCGCTGGCGGTTGTCGGCGAGGAAACGTTCGCGTTGCTGATCGGCGTCGGCGAGTTCCCAGAAGCCGTTGCAAAGCTCCATGCCGCGATAATAGAGCTCGAAGCGCGCGGCGACGGCGTTGCCGTGCGCATCTTGGTGCAGGCGGGCGAGGGCAGCCTGCGAGGGCGGGTAGTCGAGGATGAATTCGAGGCTGTCTGCGCCCAGTTGCGCTTCGATGAAATGGGTGAACAGGAGATCGAGCATGCCGTCGCGGTCGAGTGCCCACTCCGCGCTTTCCGGCAGCTGCTGCGCGCAGAAGCGGCGCAGGGCATCGTCGTCAAGCGCCATGATGTCGCGCCCGAAACGGCGGGAGAAGGCGGTGCGGTAGGGCGTGTGCCGCACGGGCAGTTCGCGGGTGCGCGGCAGCAGGGTGTGCACGAGTTCGGCAACTTCCTGCATGAGGCGGCGATGATCGAAGCCTGCGCGGTACCATTCGAGCATCATGAATTCGCGCTGGTGCTTGCGCCCCTGTTCTTCGCCGCGAAAGACGTGCGCGAGCTGGTAAATATCGCCCGAGCCGGCGGCGAGCAGGCGCTTCATCGCATATTCGGGCGAGGTTTGCAGAAAGCCCTGCGCCGGCACAGGCAGGCAGACAAGATGCGGATCGGTGACGCCAAAGGCACGCAGATGCGCGGTATCCACTTCGAGCACGTCGCGCGCGGCAAAGAAGGCGCGAATGGCGGCGAGAAAGGCGGCGCGTTCGCCGATGCGCTTACGCATGCTTTTCCCGCAGGCGTTTGATCAGCGCTTTGGCCACGATGGGCATGGCGAAGACGGGCAGTTGCAGCGCGCCGATCAGGGCGAGGAAGGTGTTGCCGAGGAAGGGGCTGGTGATGGTGAGGGTGAGCAGCACGTTGCGGCTGCCGCCCACCATGGCGGCGGCGATGGCGTCGTCGGTGCCGCGCTGGCGGTAGAGGAACCAGGCAAGCGCAAAGCCGCCGAAGCAGAGCAGGAAGGAAATGCCCATCAGATAGAGCGCGCCGCTGGCGCCCTGCTGGTCGTAAAGGTGGCGGAAGGCGGTGGTGAGGCCGAAGGGAAAGGCGAAGACGAGGATGACGGCAAATTGCGCCACGCGCGGATAGATGCGGCGCAGCCAGTGTTCGGGCAGGGTGGCGCGCAGGATGACGGAGAGCACGATGGGGCCGGCGATATAGATCAAGAGTTTTTGCACGTAGGCGACGAGATCGAGGCGGGCGCCGTCCGACCATTGCAGCAATATCCACAAGACCAGCGGCATGAGGAGCGTGGCGGCAATGGTGCGCGCCATCGCGGGCAGGGGATCAAGCCCCACCGATTGCACCAGCGCGCCGGTCGCGAAAAGCGGCGCAGTCGCGCCCACGGCGGCAATGGCGATGAGCAGATCGCCGCGAATGCCGCAAAGCCATGCCACGCCGAGCATGAGCAGGCAGGAAGCGCCGACATGGGCGGCGGCAAACAGCCAGATGCCGCGCTGCGTGAGCGTTTGCAGGAGCTGGCGCTGGTTGATGCCGATCAGCGAAAAGCACATGAGGAAAAAGAGGATGGACGGCAGATAGGGCAACAGCCATGCCGCCGCATCGGGCAGGCAAAAGCCCAGCGCATAGAAAACCAGCATGAGGACGGGCGAATGGCGCACGAGAAAGGCGAGCACGGGTATTCCTTTTTATAAATGCAACAAAAATAGTGATTTTTTACCATAACAAAGCGCTTCTTGCGGTAAAAAATCACTATTTTCTTTGTAAATTGAGAAATTTACAAGACTGGCATCAGTAGAACACGAGATAGCGGATTTCGTCGCCTTCGGTTTCCCTGATGAGCATCAGCCAGTCCACCTCGCCTTTCTCGGCCACATAGACTTCGCGGTGAATGGATTGCTGCATCGGGGAATTTTTCTTGATGGCGGTATCGGCGTGCTCGACCATTACGGAATATTCGGCAGGGCGCAGCACTTCCGGGCTATAGACGCGGATGTTGTTGCGCGGGCAGCGGTTGATCAGCGACAGCACGGTAATCAGCGCGGCATTGGAACGCAGCACCTGCGAACCCACCTGCTCGAAAAGCGCTTTTTTTTCATAGTCCGTGCCATGGTTCAGGGAGGAAACATAATCGGCGAGTTTTTTCATTGCGGTCTCCTAAATGACAAATTCTCCGGCAATCCCGGCGAAATGCCGCTCATTTTATACAGAATGCGGTAGCAATTTGTGGCGGTTTGCAAGGCGATGTTTGCATTGGCAAAAGCAGAGGCAGTTCAGAAGTATTGGGGATGTGATTCAATGGAATTTCATATTTTGATTAAAAATGGCGATTTTTACTATAAATTAGTGCTTATTGCGAGAAATTTTTGCATCATAAGCGCTTATTTGTGAGAAAATTTCTCATTTCAATTGGGCAGTGTGCGGTGGCGCCTTGCGGTACGGTTTTTTCATGGTTTTATCCGTTCATGTGATACAGGCGTTGCGGGCAACGTCTCTGCTATTGCCTAGAGCATTTTTGATTCATCTAATGGCATGATTTGTTGAGAAAAAAATATGGAAAGTTTTGTTTCTGCCCTCACCCCAACCCCTCTCCCACGGGAGAGGGGCTTTGAATTCTGTTCACATTTGAATCAAAAACGCTCTAGCCATTTTCCGCGCTTTCAATGGCTTCCATGACTTCCATCCAGCGGCTTTCCGTCTCTTCCAGCGCGGTGCGGTTTTTGCCCTGCTTTTCAATGAGGGCGGTGAGGTCGGCCTTGCGGCTGTCGTCGTAGAGGGCGGGATCGGCCAGTTGCGTTTCGATGCTGGCTTGCTCGTCTTGCAGTTTTTCCATTTGCTTTTCCAGCGCTTGCAGTTCTTTTTTGAGCGGTTGCAGGCTCTGGCGGCGTTCGGCGTCGAGGCGTTTTTGTTCTTGTCGTGCGGCGGCGCTGTTTTCTTTGGGCGCTTGCGCCTCCGGTGCGGGTTTTTCCGCGCGCAGGAGCAGGCGGTAGTCGTCGAGGTCGCCGTCAAACGGGGTGATGCGGCCGTTCGCGACGTGGTAATACTCGTTGCAGGTGGCGGCGAGGAGATGGCGGTCGTGCGAGATGACGACGAGCGCGCCGCTGTATTGCTGAAGCGCCGTGGTAAGCGCGTCGCGCATGGCGAGGTCGAGGTGGTTGGTGGGTTCGTCGAGCAGGAGGATGTTGGGGTGTTTGGCGATGACGAGGGCGAGCGCGAGGCGCGTTTTTTCGCCGCCGGAAAACGGGGCGACGGGTTTATCGGCGCGTTCGCCGCCAAAGCCGTAGCCGCCGAGGTAGTTGCGCATCTCTTGCGTGGTTTTCGTGGGCCACAGGCGCGCGAGATGATCGAGTGGCGAGTCTTCGGGGATGAGGGCGTCGAGCTGGTGCTGGGTGAAGTAGCCGATTTCCGCGTAGGGATGAAGATTTTGCTCGCCTTCCAGGAGCGGCAGGACGCCTGCCATCAGCTTCATCACGGTGGATTTGCCCGCGCCGTTGTGCCCCAGAAGGCCGATGCGGGTGCCGGGCGAGAGGGTGAGGCGGATGTGGCTGACCACGGCTTTGCCGTCGTAGCCGGTGGCGGCGCGGTTGAGGGTCAGCGCTGGTTCGGGGAGATGCTCGGGTTCGGCAAAGGCGAGGCGGTAGCTGTGCTCGGGCGGGGGCGGCGGCGCGGCATCGAGCTTGGCCAGCGCTTTCAGGCGGCTTTGCGCCTGTTTGGCTTTGCTGGCCTTGGCGCGGAAGCGATCGACGAAGCTTTGCAAATGGGCGCGCTGGCGTTCGCTTTTCGCGTATTCGGCGTCCTGTTGCAGGCGCTTTTCGTGGCGCAGGCGCTCGAAGGCGCTGTAGTTGCCGCGCCAGGTGGAAAGCTCGCCGCGTTCGATGTGCCAGATGTGCTGGCAGAGGCCGTCGAGAAATTCGCGGTCGTGGGCGATGATGATCTGGCTGGCGGAATGGCTTTTCAGGAAGTCTTGCAGCCAGATGATGGCATCGAGATCGAGATGGTTGGTGGGTTCATCGAGGAGCAGCAGGTCGGAAGGCGCAATCAGCGCTTGCGCGAGGTTGAGGCGCATGCGCCAGCCGCCGGAGAAGGCGGAGACGGGTTTTTCGTGTTCTTCGGGGGCAAAGCCGAGGCCGGACAAGAGTTCGGCGGCGCGCGCCGGCTGTTCGTAGCCATGCACGGCGGCAAACTGGTCGTGCGCCTGGCCAAGGGCGATGCCGTCGCCGCCCGCTTCGGCGGCTGCGAGCGCGGCTTGCGCGGCGCGGTAGGCGCGGTGGCCGTCGAGCACATAATCGAGCGCGGAGACGGGCGAGGAAGGCGTTTCCTGTTTGACGGAGGCGATCAGCCAGTTGTCGGGATAGGTCAGTTCGCCGCGATCGACGTCGAGATCGCCACGCAGCGTGGCAAAGAGCGAGGATTTGCCGCTGCCGTTCCTGCCGGTGAGGCCGATGCGCTGGCCAGGATGGAGACGGGCGTTGGCGTGGTCAATGAGGATGGTGGCGCCGCGGGCGAGGCGGATGTCTTTGAGTTCGAGCATGGATGAGGCTTCAGGGGCAGTAGAGTATTTTGAATAATTGGATGAGCGGATTTTTGCGACGATTTTGTATGATTTTTAAGGAATGCCGCCAGTTATTTAAAACTTCTGAATTAAATCAATTAGATAAAATTACTTTCTTTCCGGATCCGTTTTTATGGCTGTTGCCAGATTTTGCAAATCAAGCAACGGGTTTTCCTGTAGCAGCAAGGCGAGATCCACATGCAATGCTTGTGCAAGTTTGCCCATGACGTCAATCGTGACGGCACGGTTTGCCCGCTCTACGTCGCCCAGATAGGCACGGCTGATTCCCGCATCGTGTGCAAGCTGTTCCTGGGAGATGTCTTTCAGGCGGCGCAATGTACGCAAATTGCGGGCAAATCGTTGCCTGCTTTCAAGAAAGATTTCGGATGATGACGGATTTTTCATCCGCGTAGTGTTGGCATTGCGACTTTGAGCAACAACACTCCATAAGATTCAAAAAGTAAACTATAGTTTGCTTTCTGCATACCATTATGTAATATTTCGCTGCCCGTTTTGGGAATGCCAAGTAATTGAGTAAGGAGGTTTATCGTATGGCAACAAGATTTATCGCAGAACAACTGAATCAGGGAGAGGAGATAGTTCACGAGGGAAAAACGCATCCGTTATCCGCCATTGTGCCGGCCTTGTGGTGCTGTATCGGTGTGGGTTTTCTGAGGGGAAAGCATAAGGCGGTGATTGATTATTTCACTGCGGAAATTGCAGTAACCAATCGGCGTCTGATTGGCAAGAGGGGATTGATCAGTATCGAAACGATGGACTTGCAGCTGCAAAAAGTATCGGCGCTAGAGGTCAAGCAAACCGTGATGGGCAGAATTCTGGATTATGGGACGCTGTATATCGCAACCGATGGGTATCATCGCCATGTTTTTCATGGTGTGAGGGCACCTTACCGTTTCAGGAAGATTTTTAACGATGCCTTGGAAAATCGCAGGAGCTGAGGCAGCGATTCATAGCTACGATTAGATGCGCAAAGCGGCAAAAAGAACCCCCAACAGGATGAATGGCAAAATGTTGGGGTTCGTGCTGCGCACTCACCACCGGGCACCCACGAAAAACGCAAAGCGTTTTATCGTGGGAACCCGCCAACCTACGGTTATGGATGTGTTTACGGATTCCACGCTTGCAGGGCGGCGATGCGCTTGGCGAGCGGCGGGTGGGTGGCAAAGAGGCCTGCGAAGGGCACGATGCCGAAGGCCTGGAAGTCTTTGTGCAGGGCGCCGTGCGCGCCTTGCTGTTGCACGCGTTGCAGGGCGGCCAAGGCATTGATCATGGACTGTTTGCCCGCGAGCAGGGCGCCGCCCTGGTCGGCCTTGAATTCGCGGTGGCGCGAATGCCAGAAGACGACGATGGAGGCGAGTGCGCCGAGCACGGTTTGCAGCAGCATGTAGATCATGAACTGGCTTTGCTGGTTGCTGCGGCCGTCGCGGTCGCGGCTCAGCATGCCGCTGATGATGTTGGCGAAGACGAACACGAAGGTGTTCATGGTGCCCTGGATGAGGGTGGAGGTGACCATGTCGCCGTTGTAAACGTGCGCCATTTCGTGGCCGAGCACGGCTTCCACTTCGTCTTTGCTCATGTGATTGAGCAGGCCGGTGCTGACGGCGACGAGGGCGGCGTTTTTGTTGGCGCCGGTGGCGAAGGCGTTGGGCGCGGGGTGGTTGAAGATGCCGACTTCGGGCATGGCGACGCCGGCGCGCTCGGCCTGGCGGCGCACGGTGTCATACAGCCATTGTTCGGTGGCATTGCGCGGCTGTTCGATGACTTGCACGCCCATCTGCCGCTTGGCGAGCGATTTCGACATAAAGAGCGAGATGAAGGAGCCGGCAAAGCCGTACACGCAGGCAATTGCGAGGAAAGACAGCGGGCTGCTGCCGCTTTGCGCGATGATCTGGTCGAGGCCGAACAGGCGCATGATGATGGCGAGCACGGCCATGACGCCGGCGTTGGTGAAGATCAAAAGGACAATGGGCTTCATGATGTTTCCTTGAATAATTGTGATGGTCAGGCGTCATGGTATGGGGATATTGTCCGGGCTTTCAAGGGCAACGGTTGCTGGCAAGCGCAAAGTAGGCAGCACTTTCGGCAGCGAGATGCACGCGTCTGCCGGGCAGGAGGAAGGCGGCTTCGCCGCGCGCGAGAGTGAGCGTTTGCGCATCATCGCTGACGGCGAGCGTGCCTTCAAGGTTGAGGAGAATGGCGGCTTCTTCGCTTTGCCAGTCAAGCGCCTGGCCTTCAGGCAGGCGCGCGGTGTGGAGGATGAAGTCGTCCACGGGGGCGGGATGATGGTGCAGGCTGCCTGCGGGCGCGGGCGGCAGGATGGCCGGGGTCACTGGTTGGCTGTCGATGACGGCGAGGAGTTCGGCGATGTCGATGTGCTTGGGGGTGAGTCCGGCGCGCAGCACGTTGTTGGAGGCGGCCATGAGTTCGATGTTCTGCCCGAGGAGATAGGCGTGCGGCAGGCGCGCGCCCTGGAAGATGCCTTCGCCTTGGTGGAGATGGACGATGTTGAAAAGGTAGAAGGAGAGCAGGCCGGGGTCGAGGGCGTCGCGGGCGATGGCCATGCTGCGCACGGTGTGGTGCAGCCAGTAGTCGGGGTTGTCGGAGAGTTGCGCGGGCGCGGGGGCGTCGAGCAGGGGATGGAGCCAGGCGGCGAGTTCGACCTGGCTGGCGCGCATGATGCGGGCGTAGGCTTCGTGCAGGCCGTGCGCGGCAATGAGTTGGGCGATGGGGGCGAGGCTCGGGCGCGCGGCAAGGCGTGCGCTGATGGTAGCCGGATCGGCAAAGCCGTGCAGGAGCCAGAAATCGGAGAGGGCGACCATCATTTCCGGCTTGTGGTTGTCGTCGGGATAGTTGCGTTTGGCGGCGGGAATATTGGCGGCTTCTTCGCGGGCAAAGCCGGCTTCGGCCTGCGCTTTGTCGGGATGGAGCTGGATGGAGAGCGGCAGGCGCACGTCGAGGATTTTCAGGAGAAAGGGCAGGCGGTCGCCAAAGCGTTTGCGGCTTTGCGCGGAGAGCGCTTCGGGGTGGCAGGCGAGCCACTGGTCGAGCGGCTGGCGTTCGCCGTTGTCTTCTATCAGGGCAGGGGCTTGCGGATGATCGCCAAACCACAGTTCGGCTTTGGGCTGGTTATCCGGCATTTGCCCGAGCAGGCGGGGGATGTAGTCGTAACCGCCCCAGGCGTAGGGCTGGATGGCGCCGTGCAGTCGGTAGATCATGGGGATTCCTTGATAATCTTCAAAAAATATTGATTTTTTACCATGATTAAGCGCTTATTGTGAGAAATATTATCGCAATAAGCGCTTGTGAGTGAGAAATTTTACCATTCCATACGCCCCGCATAGCGGGGCGCATTGCCATTTTACAGGCCGAGTATGCCGGCGTAGCGTCCGGCAATGCCGATGGCGAACATCACGAAGATGATCAGGATGGGGCTGACTTTCTTCTTGAGCAGACTCATGCACAGGAAAGTGAGGAGAAGCGGCACCAGGCCGGGTAGCAGATCGTTCAGTACCGATTGCACGGTAGTGACCACTTCGTCGCCCATGGCGTTTTTGTAGCGCGCGATTTCCAGCGGGATGTTGAGGCTGGCCCAGCGCGCGACCAGTCCGCCCATGACGAAAAGACCGAGTACCGAGGCGGCGGTGGTGAGCTTTTGCAGTTGCCCGCCTTCCATGTCGGAGACGATTTCCGTTCCTTTGCGGTAGCCGTACATCATGGTGTACCAGCGGGTGGCGACACGCACGAGGTTGATGCCGATGAAAAAGAGCAGGGGGCCCGCGATATTGCCGGTAACGGCGAGCGATGCGCCGAGTGCGGCGAGGATGATGCGTGCCGTGCCCCAGTAAATGGGATCGCCCACGCCTGCCAATGGCCCCATCAGGCCGACTTTTACGCCGCTGATGGCACCATCATCGATATCGGCGCCGTTGGCGCGTTCTTCTTCCATGGCAGCGGTGACGCCCATGATGGCCGAGCCTATCCAGGGTTGGGTGTTGAAAAATTCCAGGTGACGCTTGAGCGCTGCGGCCTGGTCTTCCTTGCTGGTATAGAGGCGCTTGATCACGGGGATCATGGTCACGCAGAAGCCCATGGACTGCATCCGCTCGAAGTTGAAGGAGCCGAGCAGGAAAGTGGAACGCATATACATGCTGCGCAGGTCTTTGGGCGTGAGTTTTTTGCTGTGTTCGTTCATGGCTTTTTCCTTACAGTCCTTCCAGTTCATCGTCGGCAAGCGTGGTCTGGCGCACAGGCTGGCCATTGCCGGCGGCGGCTTTGTTGAAACGCGGGCTGAGCTGCACATACAGAATGCCAAGCACCGCGCCGATGATGCCGAGGCCGATCAGGTTGTAGCCGGAGAATGTGGCAATCACGAAGCCAAGGAAGAAGAAGGGCATCAGCGCCTTGGCGCTCATCATGTTGATCACCATCGCGTAACCGACCACGACGATGACGCCGCCTGCAATGCGCAGACCTTCGGAGACTTCCACCGGAATCTGGTCAAGAAAGGCTTTTACGCCATCGGCGCTTGCTGCGGCCACCACAATCGCGGACGGAATCGCCACGCGCAAGCCTTGCAGAAGCAACGCCGTGAAGTGGCAAAGTTCGATGCCGCGGAAATTGGCCTCGCGCGCAAATTTGTCCGCCTGGTGCTGGAAAAATACGGCGATGGTGCGCACGAAAATGGTCAGCATTTGCCCTGCAACTGCTACCGGCACGGCAATGGCAATGCTTTCCGCTGGATTTTGCTGGCCTTTGATGACAAGAATGGTGGCAATCATGCTGGCGAGCGCGGCATCCGGCGCCATGGCTGCGCCGACGTTCATCCAGCCCAGGGCGACGAGTTCGAGCGTGCCGCCCACCATCACGCCGGTGGTCAAATCGCCGAGCGCGAGTCCCACCAGCGTACAGGCCACCAGCGGACGGTGCGTCTGCCGTTCATCGAGCACGGATCCCATGCCCGCAATCATTCCTACGATAAAGATCAATACGATATCCATGACAGACTCCTAGAATTTCACGTTTGCCAGCTTGGGCATCAAGTCTTCGGGGGCATTGGTGGCCACCTGCTGGATGGTCATCTTCACGCCCATGTCGTGCAGGCGTCTGAAAGCCGCCACATCGTCGGCATCCACAGCCACAGCCTGGCTGATCAGCTTGCTGCCTTCGCGGTGCGTCATCCCGCCAACGTTGACTTCGCGGATATCCACGCCGCCCTCGATCAGGCGCACGATATCGCCGGGCTTGGTCACCAGCCACAGCACACTGCGGTCGGCGTACATCGGGTTGTGCCAGACCTTGATCGCCTTGTCCACGGTAATCACATAAGACTGCAAATGCGCGGGGGCGACTTGCAGCAAGAGCTTGCTGCGCAATTCGTCTTTTGCCACATCGTCGCTGATGGCGAAAATCGCATCGCATTTCACGACTTTCGCCCACGAAGTGGCCACCTGACCATGAATCAGGCGGCTATCGATGCGCAGCAGGGGAATTTTCATGTGTCCGCTGGTAGGGCGGCCTTTCTTGCGATCCACTGCCGGCGCCTGAGTCTCTGCGGCAGCCGTGGCGGCGGGCTTGGCAAGCGCCGTGCGGAAAGCGCGCAGACCTTCGGATGCGGCAGTAAAAGCGGACTGCACCAAAGTGGCGACTGTGCTGTTGTCATCGCGGCTGTCGAGAATTTCCAGCAGCATGGGCAGGCTGACGCCGGCCAATACATCGCTGCTTTCCGCTGTCGCGACCACGCGGCTTGCCGCGTTGTACGGACTGCCGCCAAAAAGATCCACCAAAAACAATGCCTCACGACTGCCGGCGCTGGCCAGAATGGCCTCGTATTTCGCCACCAGATCGTCAGGCCCCTCACCCGGCATGAACGACACCGCATGCACGGCATCGGCCTCGCCGAAAACCATGGCAGCGGAGTTGACGAGTTCCTCGGCAAACCGTCCATGGCAGGCAACAATGACTGGAATCATCAGAGCACTCCCGGTAAAGGAAAACAAAGTGGGAACATCCACTTGCATGGCCCGTCCGTATGGCGGACGGACATCGACAGCATATCCTAAAAAATGAGATAAAAAAGTGGAAATGTCGGGAAATGATAAAAAATGTCGTGGAAAGACAGGAAAGTGCTCTGGAAGGCAGTGATTCTAAAAAATCATAAAAATAGTGATTTTTTACCATGAAGAAGCGCTTATCGTGAGAAATTTTCTCGCAATAAGCGCTTGATAGTGAGAAAATTTACCATTCAGGTTTTAGGGAACAGACGCTCCAGTACGATGGCCATGCCGTCTTCGTTGTTGCTGGCGGTGACGTGTGCCGCCTGTTCGCGGATGGCTTGCGGCGCGTTGCCCATGGCGACGCCGTAACCGGCATGGCGGAGCATGTCGAGGTCGTTGAAATTGTCGCCGAAGGCAATGAGGGCTTCGCGCGGCACGCCGAGGCGCTCTTGCAGGAAGCGGATGGCGCCGGCTTTGGTCACCGATTTGTGGACGATTTCCAGATAGGTGTCTTTGGAGCGGCTGATTTGCAGGTGCGGGAAGGCGCTTTTCAGCTCGGCTTCGAGTGCGGCGATGACGGGCGCTTCGCCCATGACGAGGATTTTGTGCACGTCTGCTAGCGCTTGCGGTTTGGCGGTGGCGGCAAGGCCGGTAATCGCGCCTTCCTGTGCCGTCCAGGCGTTATCCGGCATGGGCGAGTACCACTCGGTGCCGCGATAGTAGTTGGGCGAGAGTTCGGCGCGGCTTTCGAGCAGGGTTTCAAGTTGGCGCAAGTCGGCGTTGTCGAGCGTGATGCTGTGCAGCGTTTGCAGGTCGCCGTCGAGAATGAGCGCGCCGTTGAAGGCGATGAGCGGCTGCTTGACGCCAATTTGCGCGACAAAGGGGCTGATGGCAAGTGGCGGTCGCGCCGAGACGAGGATGAAGGGCAGGCCGAGGCTCGCCACATGCTGCACGGCGGCCAGCGTGCGCGGGCTGATGACGTGCGCGCTGGTGAGCAGGGTGCCGTCGATGTCGGTAAAGATGGCGCGGTAGGGCATGACTGGCTCCTGGGCAGGGCGGTTGAAAAGATGGGCGAGGGCGTCTTCGCCAGTGAAAAAGGCGGCGGCTTTTTCGAGGTCGTCGATATGGGCGACGGGGAGGATGAGGTTTTGCCCGGAGAGCAGGGTGAGCACGAGCACGCCGTCTTCGGAGAGGCGCATGGCGGCGATGGCTTCATAGGGCCAGTAGCGGCCGCCGGCGGTAAAGCCGTCTTTTTTCAGGCGCCATTTGGGATAGCGCAGGCCGTGGGCAAGGACGAGGGCGAGAAATAGCGCGAGCGCGATGATGTTTGGCGTGTTTTTGCCGTGCGCGATTTCGTAGTAGAGACCGGCGACGATGATGACGCTGAAAAAAACGGCATCAGCAAGACGGCGGCGCAAACGCACGGCGACCAGGGTGTTGCCGAAGCGTTTGGCTTGCACGAGGCCGTCATAGACGAGGAAGGCGGCGTAGCCGAAGACGAGAAGCCAGAGGGCGATGGTGGTGAAGGTCATGAGGGAGTGAATTGGTGAAAATGCACGATGTTAAGCGTTTTTGATAGTTCTTTTTATCACGTTAAGCGCTTATTAGCGATAAAAAATGATTATTTTTGGATGTTTTTTGCAGGTTGGGGTGAGCGCAGTGAATCCCGCAAATGATTTTCAATGTTGGGGTTCGTGCTGCGCACTTACCGCCAACCTACAAATGGTGGGCTTACGCCCACCCTACATTGTGGTTTATGCGAGTATCTTCAGCCAGTAGCCGAGGATGCCGATGCCGAAGATGCCGAAGATGAGCCACAGCGCGTTCACGCCCTTGCGCAGGAGGTACATGCACAAGAAGGTGAGCGCCAGCGCGGGCAGGCCGGGCATGAGGCTGTCGAGCACGGATTGCACGGTGGTGACTTGCTTTTCGCCGATCTGGTTTTCAAATTCGGAGAGCACGAAGGGGATGTTGATGTTGGTCCATTTGTTGACCAGCGCCCCCATGACGAACAAACCGAGAATCGATGCCGCTTCGGTGATTTTCTGCAAGACGCCGCCGCCCATGTCGGAGACGATTTCGAGGCCCTTGCGGTAGCCGTAATGAATGCCCCAGTAGCGCACGAAGAGGCGCACGGCGTTAAAGAGGAAGAAGAATAACAAGGGACCGAGGATGCTGCCGCTTTGCGCGATGCCCGCGCCGAGGGCGGCAAATACCGGTCGCGCCGTGCCCCAGAAGATGGGGTCGCCCACGCCGGCCAAAGGGCCCATGAGGCCGACTTTGACGCCGTTGATGGCGGCATCGTCGATCGGCGCGCCGTTGGCACGTTCTTCTTCCATGGCGAGGTTGACGCCGAGGATGGGGGCGGTGACGAAGGGCTGGGTGTTGTAGAACTCGAGGTGGCGCTTGATGGCGTCCTTGCGTTCCTGCGAGTTTTCATCGGGATAGAGCCTGCGGATGGCGGGCGCGATGCCGAAGGCGTAACCAAGCCCTTGCATGCGCTCGAAGTTCCATGAGCCTTGCAGGAAATTGGAGCGGATGAAGCAGGCGTTGAGATCGGCTTTGGTGAGGTGGATTTTTTTGTCTGTGGTTTCCATGATGTGCTCCCTTAATCCAGTTGGTTATCCAGTTTGTTGCGGCCGTTGGCGGCGCTTTGCGCGCTGCCGGCGATGCCCTTGTGGTATTTCGGGTGCATCTGGATATAGAAGTAGGCGAGGGCGACGCCGAGGACACCCAGGGCGACGAGGTTGAAGTTGGTGAACGCGGCGACGACAAAGCCGACGAAGAAGAACATCATGAGATGCGGCGCACGCATCATGTTGATCACCATCGCATAACCGACGACGACGATCATGCCGCCCGCGACGTTCAATCCGCCGGTGACCACTTCCGGGATGCTGTCGAGCATGTTTTTCACGGCATCGGTGCCCACGGTGGCGGCAACGATGACGGCGGGAATGGCCACGCGCATCGCCTGCATGAGCAGGGCCGTCAGGTGGAAGAAGGTGATGGTGGAGAGTTTGCCGGTCTGCGCGGCGCGGTCGGCGGCGTGGTGGAAGGCAACGGCGGCGGTGCGCACGAGAATGGTGAGCACCTGTCCGGCGGCGGCGAGCGGAATGGCGAGCGCGATGCCGGTGCCCATGTCCTGCTTGCCGGCTATGACGAGGATGGTGGAGATGATGGAGGCGAGTGCCGCATCGGGAGCGAGTGCTGCGCCGATGTTCATCCAGCCGAGTGCCATCATTTCCAGGGTGCCGCCGATCATGATGCCGGTGGTCATGTCGCCGAGCACGAGGCCGGTGAGGGTACAGGCAATGAGCGGGCGGTGCGTCTGGAATTCATCGAGTACCGATCCGGCGCCGGCGAGGCAGCCGACGAGAAAGACGAGCACGATTTGCAGGGTGGAGAGTTCCATGGTCAGGCTCCTGGATTAGCGGGTTTGTATTTGTCGGCAATGAGTTGCAGCACGGGCACTTTCTTGTCGGAGGCGACTTTGCGCACTTCGAGTTCGATGCCGTGCTGATCCAGCTCTTTGAAGGCGGCGATGTCTTTTTCATCAACTGAAACAGAAGTATCGAGCATCACTCGCCCTTCTTTATAGGCCATGCCGCCGATATTGATGGATTTGATCGGCACGCCACGGCGCACAAGTTCGAGGGCGTCGCTGGGGTTGGTGAAAAGCAGCATCACTTTTTCGCCGGCATATTCGGGGTTGTTATAGACGCGGATCATTTTGTCGATATCAACGACGTGCGCGGTAACGCCCGGCGGCACTGCCTGCTTGAGCATGGTGGCGCGGGTTTTGTCTTTCACGACCTGGTCATTGACGACGATGATGCGGCTGATGCCGGTTTCTTTCGTCCAGCGCGTGGCGACCTGGCCGTGAATCAGGCGGTCATCGATACGCCAGAGACCGAATTGCATGTGCTTGCCGGGGATCACGGCTTTCGAGGCTTCGGCGCGCAGGCGCTGGATTTCGGGATCGTTGTCATCGAAATCGGCCGCAGGCGCTTCGGCTTGCGGCGCGCTGGCCGCGGCGGGCGGCGCGGTTTTTTGCGCCCTGGTTTTGAGCGCTTTCACGCCATCCGCGCCTTCATTGAGCGCGGTTTGCACGAGCGCGGCGAGGTCGTCGGTATCATCGCGTTCCATCAGGACGGAGACGAGCATGGGGATGTTGACGCCGCAGACGACTTCGCAATCTTCGCGTTCGCCGGCAATGAGGCTTGCGGCATTGAAGGGCGTGCCGCCCCAGAGATCGACGAGCAACAAAAGCCCGGCTGCTGTATCGAGTTCGGCGGCGGCGGCGCGGATTTTCCCGCCCAGCACTTCGCCGTTCTCGCCGGGCACAAAATCAACGCAGCGCACGTTTTCCTGCTCGCCGACGATCATCTCGCAGGTATCGAGAAGCGCCCTGGCGGCATGGCCGTGCGTGGTGATGACAACGGCAATGGACATTTTCCCTCCTTTTGTCAGGGATATGGATGATCAGGCACGAGATGCGGCTGACGGAGGGATTCTAACGGTTTTCTCAAGCGATGGAAATGATGCGGAGAGATAAGGTGTCGTTATTCAATAAAAAATTTAAATGATGATAAGCAGGGAAATCTGCTGGTTGCGTTTGTCACGGCAAAAACCATGCCGGATGGTTCGCTGCAAGCGTGATGCGGTCGGGGTTGGCTGCCCGGTGTTTGGTAAAAATGTATATTTCACAATTGTTGAAAAAATGATAAATATTCTCATGATAAAGCGCTTATCGTGAGAAATTTTATCACAACAAGCGCTTGTTGATGAGAAAAAATACCATTCAGCCAAAGTTCACTTTGACAGGCTGGCGTTTTTCGGTGATGTCGTCAATTTCCAGCCATTCGCGAACCTTGAAGCCGAACAGGGCAGCGATGATGTTGTTGGGGAATTGCTGGGCGGTGTTGTTGTATTCGGTGACGCTGTCGTTGAAATGCTGGCGGGCAAAGGCGACGCGATTCTCGGTGGAGGAGATTTCTTCCTGCAAATCGCGCATTTGCTGGTCGGCTTTCAATTCGGGATAGGCTTCGAAGGTGGCATAGAGGCCGCCGAGCTGGGTATTGAGCGCCTGTTCGGCGCGGGCGAGTTGCGGGAGCGCTTCGGGATTGCGTCCGGCCTCGTGCAGGGCGCTGGCTGCCTGGTTGCGCGCGGCAGTGACGCGGGTGAGCGTTTCCTGCTCGTGTTGCAGATATTTTTTCGCCACTTCCACGAGATTGGGGATGAGTTCATAGCGCCGCGTGAGCTGCACGTCGATTTGCGCGAAGGCGTTGTCCACGTCGTTTCTGCGGCGTACCAGCGTGTTGTAAAAACTGACAACGGCGATTACGGCGATGGCTGCCAGGGCGAGAATGATCCATCCGAACATGATTGCCTCCGCGAAAGTTTGCGACAGCCGGACTATAGCAGCGGCCAGTTGTGATGGCAAAATTTGTCTGCGGCGGTTTTTCGCGTACAATCCGCGCCGAGCCGGCCAGACAATCGCTCGCGTTTGCGGGAGGAAAGTCCGGGCTCCACAGGGCGAAGTGCCGGGTAACGCCCGGGCGGCGCGAGCCGACGGAAAGTGCCACAGAAAATATACCGCCCCTTTGGGGGTAAGGGTGAAATGGTGCGGTAAGAGCGCACCGCGTTTTTGGTAACAGAAACGGCAGGGTAAACCCCACTCGGAGCAAGACCAAATAGGGAATCGATGCGGCGGCCCGTCGTGATTCCGGGTAGGTCGCTACAGGTAGCCGGTAACGGCTATCGCAGATGAATGATTGTCCTCGACAGAACCCGGCTTATCGGCCGGCTCACCTGACCCCGTAGCTCAATTGGATAGAGCGTTCCCCTCCTAAGGGAAAGGCTGGAGGTTCGATTCCTCTCGGGGTCGCCATTTTTGTTTTTCTCCGTCTATAATGCGTGTCCGCACAGATGATTGGAGAAAAAATGGAATTTATCCATCAAAACATCGATCAGGCGCTGGAAAAAGATCAGGCCTATATCGAAAAGCTCTGCAACACGTTTTCCTTTACAGTGGTCTCGCGCGACAAGAATGCGCAGGGGCTTTTTCGTTCCCTGACGCTGGATACGGCGCTGCCCTGGAAAGTGGACGGGCAGGAGCATTCCCTGAAGACGCTGCTGGAATTGCGCTATGACCTGCATCATGGCGAGCGGCATACGGTGGCCAAGGTGGTGTATATCGACAGCGTGACCTATCTCGATCAGCATCGCCTGCTCAAGCATCATCAGGCGGTATTCAGCGACCGTTATTTCGATGAGCATACGCGCAACATTTTCCAGCACTTCGATGAAGTGGTGAATGCCTATTTGCATGATGTGGGCGCGATTACCTGAAAAGGGATAGTTATTTTTTCTCATGATGAAGCGCTTATGGTGAGAAATTTTCTCAATGTAAGCGCTTTGTTATGAGAAAAAACGACTGTTTTTCGGTGTTTTTTGAGCGGCTATTGGCAAGGATGCTGGAACGTGATGATCTGTCCGTCATGCTGCACGCGGGTTTGCTGCGCGCAGAGGGGAGCGAAACGCCGTTCGCTGCGGATGTATGGCGGAGAGGGCGGCGCAACCGGCGCGGGATAGGCGTATATCACGGGCGGTGGCGCGGGCGGCGCCTGATGCAGGGAAAGGGATTGCCCGCCGTGCTGAAGATGGAGATCGACGGCGGGCGGGATGTAGCCGCTTTCCTGCCAATGCATCTCGTTGCTGTGATGCAGGCTTTGTCCGCTGCCGTAGCGGACATGGCTGTGATGATGGTAGTCGCCCCGGTATTCGCTTTGCACGCAGGCGGCAAGCAGGCAGATGACGAGGGCGGGTAAGGCCGTTTTCACGGATTTTTCAGGGCATAGATGCCGGGCAGATGGCGGAAATAGCCGTGATAATCCATGCCGCAGCCGTAGATATAGCGGTCTTCCACGTCGGTGCCGATGAAATCGGCGTGGAAATCGGGGACCTTGCGATCATGCAATTTGTTGATCAGTACGCAGGTCTTGAGTGATGCAGGATTTTGCGCTGCCAGTTCATCAATCACGGCTTTCAGGGTAATGCCTTCATCGAAAATATCATCGATCAGCAAGACATGTTCACCTGCAACCGGACTGCGCGGACGCATTTTCCATTCCAATCCAGCACCCTGATTGTTGCGATAGCGCGTGGCGTGGAGGTAATCCATGCGGTGGAAAAAGGTCAGGCGAGTCAGAAGTTGTCCGGCCGGGATCAGACCACCGTTCATCACGACCATAACCAGCGGGTTCAGGCCGGCATAGTGCAGGTTGAGCTGGGCGGCGAGATGATCATAGGCGGCGTTGATCTGCGCGGCGTTGATCAGGCATTCGGAACGGCGCAGGACGTCTTCAAGTTCTTGGTTGCTCAGTGTCATAAATGTTCTCAGTAGGTTAGGGTGGTAACGTTGCTGTTCATGATTTCGCCGACGATGTAGCCGCTGCTCACGACTTCGTCGATTTCGGGAATGAGGTTGTCGCCCCACTGCTGCACCACGAACTTGCTTGCCTTGATGCGTACACCGTTTTGGTAGGCCTCGCAAAGCAGGTCGTAAATGCTTTCGTCGGCCTTGCGCGGCGAGGGGATTTTTTCCGCGAATTTGCGGATGGCGAGCTGCCCGGCCTGGCCAGAGAGGATAATTTCCGCGTGGTATTCCATGGAAGCGGCAATGGTGGCGTGATAAATCGGCTCGAAGAGCTCGGTGGGGTTGTCGGGGTTGCTGTTCAGCATGATGACGACAAGTTTTTCGGCCATGGGGTGTCCTTAATAAAGCTGCGGGTGGTGCCCGACGAGTTGGGCGCAAGCGTGTTGGTAGTACGCTGCGGCGTCGGGAGACGCGGGGCGGGCGCGCAAGGCGGCAAGACGTGCTTTTCTCGCGGGGTCGGGCAGAGGGGCGGCAGCGAGAACGGCTTCCATGTCGGCAAAGTTGTTGCAGATCATGGCGGCGTCGGCGCCGGCGTCGAGGGCGAGTTGCACGCGGGATACCGGATCGGCAGCGATAGCAAGCGCGCCCTGCATGTCGAGATCGTCGCTCAAGATTGCGCCGGCAAAGCCGTGATCGCGCAAGGTTTGCAAACAGGGGCGGGAGAATCCGGCGGGCAGCGTATCTTCCGGGAGCATGATGTGCGCGGCCATGATGCCTTCGATGCCGTCGGCAATGCTGGCGATAAAGGGGGCGCGGTCGGCGGCGCGATCGGTTAGCGGGCGGTGGTCGCAGGGCAGCATGTGGTGCGAGTCGCCAGTGACGCGGCCATGCCCCGGATAATGCTTGCCAACCGCCGCCATGCCCTGATGGCGCAGGCCGCGGCGCAGGGCGTTGGCAAGAGTGATCACCACGTAGGGATCATGGTGAAAGGCGCGGTGGCCGATGACGCTGGAGCAGTCGTCCTGCAAATCGAGTACCGGGGCGAGAGAGAAATCGATGTCGTGGCGGCGCAGTTCGTGCCCCATGATGTTGCCCGCGCATTCGGCGAGGCGGGCGGCGAGCATCGGGTCGTCATCATAGACACGACCAAAGGCTGCCATTTCCGGGAGGAGGGTAAAGCCGTCGCGGAAGCGCTGCACCCGTCCGCCTTCGTGATCGACGCAAATCAGAAGATCCGGCGCTGCGTCGCGGATGGCAGTAGTGAGCGCAGACAGTTGCGCGGGCGAGGTGTAATTGCGGGAAAAAAGGACGACGCCTGCCACGAAAGGGTGACGAAGGCGGGGAATTTCTTGCGGCGTGAGTGTGGTGCCGGTGAGGCCGATGAACAACATGGCGTTTTCCATGAGAAAGCAGCGAATTTTAGCACAGGCATGGCCGCTTTTTGTTATCCTGCACGCCATTTGCCGGACAGGAAACGAAAAATGAGTGATAAAGTTTTTTGCGTCAAATTGCAGCGGGAAGGAACGCGCCTTCCGCGGAAACCAGTGGCGGGTGAGCTGGGCGAGCGCATTCTTCAGCACATTTCCCGGGAAGCCTGGGACATGTGGCTGAATCAACAAACCATGCTGATCAACGAGCATCGTCTGACCTCATTCGACCCGGAAGCTCGAGCTTTCCTGCAAGAAAAAATGGAAAGTTTTCTTTTTGAAAATCAAAAAGTTGAACCAGAGCAATATCGTCCGCAGGGAAAAGTTTGAAAAAAAGTTTGACCTCGCCGGGCAAATGCTGTTTAATGCGCAGCCTTTCACGGCCAAGTAGCTCAGTTGGTAGAGCAGCGGATTGAAAATCCGCGTGTCGGTGGTTCGATTCCGCCCTTGGCCACCATCCTTATTTTCTAATTTATAAAAAGAGGTACGGCTATGGCTCGTATTTGCCAGGTGACCGGTAAAAAGCCGATGGTCGGTAATACCGTCTCACACGCGAACAACAAAAATAAGCGCCGCTTTATTCCCAATATCCAAGAGCACCGTTTCTGGGTAGCCAGCGAAAATCGCTTCGTTAAACTGAAAGTTTCTGCCCATGGCATGCGCATCATTGACAAGAAGGGCATTGATGCAGTTTTGGCTGAAATCCGCGCCCGTGGCGAGAATGTATAAGGAGTTGAGCGATGGCCAAGAAAAACGTTCGTGAGAAAATCCGCCTGGTTTCATCTGAAGGCACCGGACATTTCTACACCACAACCAAAAACAAGCGCAACATGCCGGAAAAAATGGAAATCAAAAAATTCGATCCGGTTGCCCGCAAGCACGTTATGTACAAAGAAGCCAAAATCAAGTAATCCTGATTTTGTCGCCAAGAAAACCCGCCTTGTTGCGGGTTTTTTTGTAACAGGAGACATGGCATGTTGATTACTGTTCGCGATCTTGCTTTCCAGTATGGCAAAAAGCCGGTGCTTGCCGGTATCAATGCCGTGCTGCCGCGGGGCGAAGTGGTTGCTCTGGTAGGAGCTAACGGCAGCGGCAAGACTACTTTGATGCATATTCTCCTTGGCGATTTGCGCGCAACGCGCGGCGAAGTGTTCTACGATGCCGCGCTGCGGACGCCAAACAGCATTGCTTTCGTGCCGGACAAGCCACCGCTTTATCCCGATTGGACGGTGCTTGAATTATTGCTCCGCCTGGCCGCAGAGCGCGGCATGGAGAAAGATGCGGTTGACGCTGTCGTGATGCGTTGCGGTTTGTCGCCTGTGCTGGGAGTGCGTTGCCGCGAGCTGTCGCATGGCTATCGTCAACGCGCAAGTCTTGCGCAAGCCTTGTTGCACCGTCCGCAATGGTTGTGTATGGACGAGCCGATGAACGGTCTTGATGAAGAACAGCGCGCGGCCTTGCGCACCATGGTGGTGCAGCTTGCCCGCGAGGGCATGACGGTTTTGCTGACTCTGCATGATCTTGCGGATGTCGTCGCAGTTGCTGACCGGGTCTGGTATTTGCGCAATGGGCGGCTTTTCGACCTGCCGCGCGATGAGGAATGTGATATGTGGGCAGTATTTGTTCATGAAGGTGCGGCTGCCCGCTATGCATCTGGCGTGCAGCAAGGGCGGGCGCGCGGGTTTTCCCGTCTGGAATATTCGGCGCTCGCCGATGCTTTGCGCGAGGATCCCGATTTGCTGCAAATAGGACGCGCCTATCCGGTCGCTGCGTTGCAGGCTAGGATGGCCGCATGTCACTGAACCTCGGCAAATCTTGGCGTTTGCTGGCAACGCCTTCTTTCTGGGTGGCGCTGGGTATCGCCTGGTTGCTGTTTTCCCTGTATCTGCTCCTGGCCTTGCAGGAATATCTGGCCGTTGCACCGATGCTCGCCGGGCTCGACAATCAACCGGGCGCGACAGCCTTGTTGCTGGGGCAGGGCATGCGTGCCCTGCAATGGTTGATGGTGGTGTGGACCGTGTTTTTTGTGGCACGTCTTTTTGCCGGTGAACGGCAATGGATGGCTTTTCATTTGCGTCGTACTTCGCTGTCGCGTCGCGACAGGGGGTGGCTTAGTCATTTGTGCGTGGCGTGGCTGGTATTGCTGTTGCTTTCTGTGCCGTTTTGGTTGCTGGTAGCATTGCTTGCGCTGGCAGTTGATTGGGATGTGCATCTGCTCGTGGCGTATGCCCTGTTGCAGTTGGGATTTGCCGCCTATGCCGCAATGCTTGCGGCCATGCTCGCGCTTTGGCCCGGGCAGATCATCACGGCGGCCTTGCTGGTGGCGATGGTGTGGCTGGTCTTGTGGTTGCTGCCGGTTCTAACTTCGCAGCCGCCCTGGCTGGTGGCGTTGTTGCAGTGGTTTTCACCTTTTTCGCACAATACCCTGCTGCTGGATGGCCTGTGGAGTGCGCAAACGGCGCTGTTTTTCCTGCTGCATGCAGCGTTTTTCTTGACTTGGATAGCTATGGGATGGAAGCGATGAGTTTTTCCGCGCTGCTTTATGAATACGGCTTGTTTTTGGCCAAGGCGATTACCATCGTTCTTGTCATCGTTGTCGTGGTGTTCGCTATGGGGATGGCGAAAAAAGGGCGCGAACGCGATATGCGCTGGAAAGTAACGTCGCTCAACGAGCAATTTGCCCGGCAGCGGGAACTGCTGTTGGACGAATGGCAGGATAAAAAGGCGCGGAAAATGCTTTTGAAAGCGCGGCGCAAGGCTGCGAAAGCAAGCAGGGAAGAGGAGCTGCCCCGACTGTTCGTGATGGATTTCGACGGCGATATTGCCGCCAGTGCTGTGGAAAGTCTGCGTGAGCAAATCAGCGCCATTTTGCAAGTGGCAGGTGAAGAGGATGAAGTGCTGCTGCGCCTCGAAAGCAGTGGCGGACTGGTGCATGCCTATGGACTTGCTGCCTCGCAGCTCGCACGTTTGCGCGACCGGCAGGTACGCTTGGTGATTGCCGTGGATAAAGTGGCGGCGAGTGGCGGTTATATGATGGCCTGTCTCGCCGACAAGTTGATTGCTGCGCCGTTTGCCGTCATCGGTTCGGTAGGTGTAGTCGGCGCTGTGCCCAATCTGCACGAATTCCTGAAAAAGCACGCCATCTCATATGAGCAGCATACTGCCGGCAAATACAAGCGCACTTTGACTGTGCTCGGGGAAAATACCGAGGAAGGGCGCGAACAGTTCAGGCATGAACTGGCCATTACCCATGAACTGTTCAAGGCGCATATTCGTGCTGCGCGCCCGAAGCTGGATGTAGAAAAAATCGCGACTGGCGAAACCTGGTATGGCACGCAAGCTGTGGCAAACGGCCTCATCGATGCGGTGGGCACCAGCGATGACTATCTGCTTGCCCATCGCGACTCGCATCATATTCTCCTGTTGGAAGAGGAGATCCAGGAGAGTTGGCTGGATAAATTGCAGCATCGCTTTTTCGGTAGCGTGCGCGCTCATTCTCCTTTTAAGACCTATATCCAGTAAACATGGGAAATTTTATCAATATCAAGCGCTTTTGTAAGGAAAAAATCTCGCGCAAAGCGCTTCCTTACGAGAAATTTTCTTGATTTCATAATGATCCCGAGCTTCGTCGTTATCTGGAAGGAGACATCAGGACGAAGAAGAATCTTTGGGAGATTTTGCGTTCGAAGCCGAAGGTTTGAGGGGCTGTTGAAGCAGCCGGTGTAGTCGGCGCAGGAGATGGCAAGAAAGGATCCCGCTTATTGGCGGGATTTTTGGTTTTTTGGGCTGTTGGTTGTGGAGGTTTTTGGGGAGCTATTGGGTGCTGGATGGGGCTTGTTGGTGGT
>JAUMXB010000017.1 GCA_030529365.1 Cardiobacteriaceae bacterium
CACTTTAGCGCAATCCCCAAAAAACACAAACGATAATTCATTTGCCTTAACGAATAATTAATACGTTATTTTCACCATAGCGTGCTACCCGTGCGGCATTGGGGCCAAGCCCGTGGCTGCCCGGTTTGACTGCGGAAACCACAACCAGATCCACATCATGATGTTTCGCGGCCATGTTGATTTCCTCATAGACCGGACCGTGGGCAACGAAGTACTGGAAGCGCTCATGCGTGGCATCGGCAAAGTGCTCTGCCATAAATTCCCTGAGGCGCACTTCCATTTCCTCCTTGAGCCGCTTGTCGTAATTTTTTGGCAGATAGGACGCCACAATGCCGCCGCCAATGGGCGGAATGACTGTCATGATGATGTATTCCGCTGCCTCTCCGCCCAGTGCAAGGGCGTTGCGCACCACTTTCTGCGCCGATGCGGGATGTTCCAGATCGACGGGCACCAATAAGCGCTTAAACATGTACTCCTCCTGATTGACCGGCTACCGGCAACTGCCGGCGACGTTTGCGTTGAATCCAGGCAATGCCCGCCAACAGCAGGACTCCCGGAACGAACATCCATTCCTTGCGCCAGGCGTTGGCGTTGGGCAAGGTTGCGCCGAGAATCTGCTGATCCCAGTCCAGCTTGTTCTTCTCGGCGAGGCTGTCGAACTCCACTTGCTCGATCAGCCATTCTGAATAGGTTTCCCCGTTGTATTCAAAAGTTTTTCCGGTGCTGCCGATTTGCAGCCCCAAAGCCTGCAAACGTGCTTCGCCGCTCTCGCCTTCAGGCACCGGCAAACGCACATGGAAGCTGACTTCCTTGCCATAGGGATTGACGCCTTTGACATGCAGCATCAAATCGTCGCCCGGCCGCGCCTTGCCCACGCTTTCCAGCAGTTCATCGGCAGGCACATCGAAATTCGCCGGAGAAACAAAATTCATGAAGAATCCCGGGCGGAAGAGCACAGCTGTCACCAGGATCAGGGCAAGCGTTTCCCACAGGCGGTTGCGATCGAAGAACCAGCCCATGGTAGCCGCCGTAAAGGCCAGCATGGCGATGCTCGCCACCACGAACACCAGCACGCCTTGCGCGAAAGTCACGTTCAGCAGCAGCAAATCCGTGTTGAAGATAAAGAGGAAGGGCAAAAGCGCCGTGCGCAGGCTATACCAGAAGGCAACTATGCCGGTCTTGATCGGATCGCCGCCGGAAATCGCGGCAGCCGCAAACGATGCCAGCCCCACCGGCGGGGTGACGTCCGCCATGATGCCGAAATAAAACACGAAAAGATGCACGGCAATCAATGGCACGACCAGGCCGTTCTGCCGCCCCACTTCCACGATGACCACGGCCATCAGCGAGGAAACCACAATATAGTTGGCCGTGGTTGGCAGGCCCATGCCCAGTACCAGGCTGAACACTGCCACCAAAAGCAGCATGATGACGAGATTGCCGCCGGAAAGACTCTCGATAATGCTGGATAGCTGGATGCCGAAGCCGGTCAGCGATACCACGCCGACAATAATGCCTGCCGTGGCAGTAGCCAAACCGATGCCGATCATGTTGCGCGCGCCGGTTTCGAGGCCGTCTTTCAGCTCGAGCACGCCTTGCCTGAAGCCCTGCGCATACTGCCCCTGCCTGCGGAAGAAAGCCAGCAGCGGACGCTGGGTGAGCTGGATGAACATCAGCGCCATGGTGCCCCAGAAAGCGGAAAGCCCTGGTGATTTCTGCTCCACCATCAGGAACCAGATCAGTACGGCGACCGGCAGCAGATAATGCAGCCCGGCATTGACCGTAGGCCTGACCGACGGCAAATGGGTAATCTCCGTTTCGGCATCGTCCACAGCCAGATCCGGGAATTGCGACACGCGGTAAATCAGCCCCACATACGCGGCAAAAAGCACCACGCACAACACAGGAATGGCGGCATTGGGAATAACCTCTCTCATCCAGCCGAGGCCGTAATACAGGGCGAAATAAATGAGACACAGCACAATGAAGACAGATAACGCGCGCAGCAGCGTGACCATGATCGGGCTTGGCGGATCGGTGCGCGGCAAGCCCTGCATGTTGGCCTTGCACGCCTCGAGATGCACGATATAGACCAGCGCGATATAGGAAATCACCGCAGGCAGGAAAGCATGGGTAATCAGCTGGTTGTACGGCATATTGACGTATTCGATCATCAAGAAGGCGGCAGCGCCCATCACCGGCGGCATGATTTGCCCGTTGACGGACGACGCCACTTCCACTGCCCCCGCCTTTTCCGCCGGAAAACCGACGCGTTTCATCATCGGAATGGTGAAAGTGCCGGTGGTAACCACGTTGGCAATGGAAGAGCCGGAAATAAGGCCGGTGAGCCCAGAGGCAACCACTGCCGCTTTTGCCGGCCCGCCGCGCAGATGGCCAAGGTAGGCAAAGGCGGTCTTGATGAAATAGTTGCCGGCGCCTGCCTTGTCGAGCAGCGCGCCAAAAAGCACGAAAAGGAACACGTATTTGGTGGAAACGCCAAGCGCCACACCGAAAACGCCCTCGGTGGAAATCCATTGCTGGTTGATGATCTGGTTCAGGCTGCCGCTGTTGTGGCGGATGCTCCAGTCAAAGGGCAGGAACTGGCCGAAATAGTTGTAAAGCAAAAAGACGATGGCAATCAGCACCAGAGGCAGCCCCAGACTGCGGCGCGTGGCTTCAAGCAGCAACACGATGCCGATACAACCGGCGACGATATCCTGCGTGGTGGGCGCGCCGATGCGCCCCGCCAGATCGGCATAAAACACGATGTAATACGACGCCAGAAAAGCGCCGACGATAGCAAAAACCCAGTCCTGCACCGGCACATGATGCCGCGGCGAAGTGCGCAGCGCCGGATAGGACAAAAAGGCGAGAAAGAGCGCAAAGGAAAGATGAATGGAACGGGCGCGGGTATCGTCAACCACCACGTTGAACTGCGTCCAGCCCATCTCGAACAGCCAGCCTTGCAGCATGAAAGGCAAGGGCGAAGCGTAGTAAATCTGGAACAGTGACCAGGCAATAGCCGTCCAAATCATCAGCTGCCTGACGAAGCCATGCGGATTGCGGGCGCCGGTATCGGTGGAAGCCACCATATCCTGCAATTCATCGTGGCTGGCGGAAAGATGTGAGCTGTTACCCGTCATAACGTTTCCTGAGCTGTTTTTTCCAAAATTTCAAAAATCAAAGGGCAGATCCGAAGATCTGCCCGTCTGGCAAGGCGGAAATTACATCCAGCCTTTTTCCTTGTAGTAGCGCAGCGCGCCATCATGCAGCGGCGCGGAAAGACCATTTTTGATCATGTCCTGCTCGTTCAGGTTCTCGAACGCCGGGTGCAGCTTCTTGAAGCGGTCGAAGTTGTCGAATACCGCCTTGGTGATTTCATAAACCACCTGCTCGGGCACGTCGGCAGATGTCACGACCGTGGCATACACGCCGAAAGTATTGATCGCATCAGGTGTGCCATCGTACATGCCGCCCGGAATGGTCACTTTGGAGAAATACGGATATTTTTCCACCAGCTGATCCACTGCCGCGCCTTCCACGTTCACCAGGTGCGACTTGCACGAAGCAGCCGCTTCCTTGATCGCGCCGGAGGGATGGCCGACGGTGTAGCTGATCGCGTCAAGGTTGTTGTCGCAGAGCGCGGAAGCCATTTCCGCGGGCTTCAGCTCGGAAGCGACGGCAAACGGATTTGCGCCCCAGCCTTCAGCGGCAACGAGCATATCGGAAGTGGTACGGGTGCCGGAGCCGGGGTTGCCGATATTGAAGCGCTTGCCCTTGAGATCAGCAAAGCTCTTGATGTTGGCATCTTCACGCGCCACGACGGTGTAAGGCTCCGGGTGCACGGAGAACACCGCGCGCAGCTTGTCCACCTTCTTGTCCTTGAATTCTTCCAAGCCTTCATACGCGCGGAACTGGCTGTCGGACTGCGCCATGCCAAGCTGGCGTTCGCCGGACGCGATGGCATTGATGTTGTCCACCGAGCCGCCGGTAGAAGGCGCGTTGCATTTCACGCCGGTTTTTTCCGTATCACGGTTGACCAGCTTGCAGATGGACTGGCCGACCACGTAATACACGCCGGTCTGCCCGCCGGTACCGAAAGTCACAAACTGCTGCTCGGCGGCAAAAGCCGAAGCGCTCAGGGAAATGGCCGCCGCCATGGCAGACAGTTTCATCAGGTTTCGCATGAAATTCTCCTCAATATTGAAACGACAATCGTGGATTATTCGTCCCGTGGGCCGGTGCCCTATGGTTCGAAGCGAAAAAGTTTTACCATTAAGTAAAGATTGAACGCAAGTATCATATCTACAACAAAAATCACCCAAATCCGCATAATACCTTGGTTTCCATCACCGTTTCCGGCAAAAACCCGATGAACAAATCCGCCTGTCGCGGCCGTTTCGCACCCACGCCAAGCGGCTTTCTGCATTTTGGCTCGCTGGTTGCCGCGCTCGGCAGCTATCTTGATGCCCGCGCGCATGGCGGAGAATGGCTGTTGCGCATCGAAGATGTCGATCATGCCCGTTCCCGCCCCGAATACACCCGGGCCATCCTCGATGCCCTCGCTGCACACGGCATGACGGGCGATACCCCCGTGCGCATCCAAAGCGCCCATGAAAAGGATTATGAAGACGCGCTTGGCAGGCTGCTCCCCCATCTCTATCCCTGCAACTGCTCGCGCAAGCACTGGCACGCCCAAGCAAGGGACGGCCTGCTCGGCAAGATATATCCCGGCATCTGCCGCAGCAAAACCCTTTCCTTCCCCTTGCCGCCGGATACGGCCATCCGCCTGCGCCTGCCCGCGCAAACGCTCAGCTTTGCCGACCGCCATTTCGGCCTCCAGACTTATGATTTGCAGAACGATATCGGCGATCCCATTTTGAGACGCCGCGACGGTGATTATGCTTACGCGCTGGCCGTCACCGTCGATGACGCCCTGCAAGGCATTACCGACGTAGTGCGCGGCGCCGATTTGCTCGCCGCCACCCCCATCCAGCAACACCTGCAAACCCTGCTCGGCTATCCGCCGCTGCGTTACCTGCACCTGCCGCTGGTGCTGGATTCTAACGGCAACAAGTTCAGCAAACAGAATCACGCCCCCGCGCTGGATAATGGTCATGCTGCCGCCAACCTTCTCGCCGCGCTGGATTTTCTCGGCCAGGACAGCAGCGGCCTGCTTGCAAGCGACAGCCCCGCGCATATTCTCGAACAGGCCACGCAACGCTGGGACATCTTGCGCCTTGGCAAAAACAGAATTTTTTATAATATTCCATAAAATAGTTATTTTTTACCATTAATAAGCGCTTATCGTGATAAAAAATCATTGCTTAAGCGCTTATATGTGGTAAAAATATACTATTGCATCATCTTTCATCCGCACCATCCTGCCAATAAAACTTAACATATTGTTAAAAAATACTTTTACTCTTCACATGCAATGAAATCCCTTCACACTTGCGGACAGATGATTGAATTCATGGCAAAGCCTCCCGTAAGATAGCGAAAAATCACACAACGAGGAGACATCATGACTGCACCCATCTATGCCGTAAGCGACCAAGACCGTGAAGGCGCCCTGCTCACTCCCGAACGCTACGAAACACTCTACCGGGAATCCATCGAAAATCCCGAAGCCTTCTGGGCCAGGCAGGCGGAAGAACGCCTTTCCTTCTACAAAAAATGGGACAACGTCCACGAATCCGATTTCACCACTGGTCGCATCCGCTGGTTTGAAGGCGCGGAACTCAACGTCTGCTACAACTGCGTCGATCGTCATCTCGAAGAACGCGGCCGCCAGACCGCCCTTATCTTTGAGCACAACGAAAAAGGCAGGGCCTACCGCGTTTCCTATCGCGAGCTGCATACGCAAGTCTGCAAATTCGCCAACGTTTTGAAATCATTGGGCGTACAGAAAGGCGACCGCGTCGTCCTCTATCTGCCGATGATCGAGGAAGCCGCCGTCGCCATGCTCGCCTGCGCGCGCATCGGTGCCGTGCATTCCGTGGTTTACGGCGGATTCTCGCCCGACGCCCTCGCCGATCGCATCAACGATGCCGAAGCCAGAGTCGTGGTCACTGCCGACGCCGGTTATCGCGGCGACAAATTCACCCACGTGAAGCGCAACGTTGACCAGGCGCTGCGCAAAACCCCGTGCGTGCAGAAAGTCATCGTCGTGCAGGTCAACAAGGAAGACGTCTATTGGCAGGAAGGCCGCGACCTCTGGTATCACGACGTGATGCGCACCGCCTCCGCCGATTGCCCGTGCGAGCCGATGGACGCCGAAGATCCGCTCTTCATCCTCTACACCTCAGGCTCCACCGGCAAACCCAAGGGCGTGATGCACACCACCGCCGGCTATCTGCTCTATGCCGCCACCACCTTCCGCCACACCTTCGACTACCGCGACAGCGAAGTATTCTGGTGCACCGCCGACATCGGCTGGATCACCGGCCACAGCTACTGCGTCTATGGCCCGCTCGCCAACGGCGCCACCTCGCTCATCTTCGGCGGCGTGCCCAACTACCCCGACCCGAGCCGCCTCTGGGAAGTCGTTGACGAACACCAGGTCAACATCTTCTACACCGCGCCCACCGCCATCCGCGCCCTCATGCGCGAAGGCAACGACTACGTCACCCGCACCAAACGCAGCTCCCTGCGCATCCTCGGTACCGTCGGCGAACCCATCAACCCCGAAGCCTGGCAGTGGTACTACAACACCGTCGGCGACGGCCGCTGCCAAATCGTCGATACCTGGTGGCAGACGGAAACCGGCGGCCACATGATCACCCCCATCCCCGGCGTCACCAACCTCAAGCCCGGCTCCGCCTGCAAACCCTTCTTTGGCATCAAGCCTGCGCTGCTCACCAGTGAAGGCGAAAAGCTCGACGGCAAGGCCGAAGGCGTGCTCGTCATCGAAAGCGCGTGGCCCGGCATGATGCGCAGCATCTGGGGCGACCACGAACGCTTCATCCAGACCTACCTCGCCCCCTATCCCGGCCATTACTTCACCGGCGACGGTGCGCGCCGCGACGCCGACGGCTACTACTGGATCACCGGCCGCGTTGATGATGTCTTGAACGTCTCCGGCCACCGCATCGGCACCGCCGAAGTGGAAAGCGCCCTCGTGCTGCACAAGGCCGTCGCCGAAGCGGCAATCGTCGGCTACCCGCACGACATCAAGGGCCAGGGCATCTATGCCTACGTCACCCTCATGAACGGCATCGACCCCTCGCCCGCGCTCAAAAACGAACTCGTCAAATTCGTGCGCCACGAACTCGGCCCCATCTACGGCCTCGACATCATCCAGTGGGCACCAGGGCTGCCGAAAACCCGTTCCGGCAAAATCATGCGCCGCATCCTGCGCAAAATCGCCTGCAACGAAATCGACACCCTGGGCGACACCTCGACCCTCGCCGACCCGCAAGTCGTCGAAGACCTGATCGACAACCGCGCCAACAAATAAACTGCTTCCGCGCGAAAAATCATGCGGGACGTTGCCTGCAACGTCCCGTTTTATTTGCGCCGCCTATCCGCAGGATAGCCATTAGCCATGCGGTGAAATATCTGTCATTTCAGGCCCGCCATCGCGCAGCAATTTGCAAGCACAATGGCGCCAAAAGTGCATAACCATACAAAATCCGCGAAAATTGCCCACAACATCCAATTGCTCTGCGAGGCCAGATGGCAGCAGCGCAAATAAGCAAACCAACAAAACAGGAGCGCAAACCACAGCCCAGACCGCCCTGGAATAACCCATCAAATATCATGAAATGAGAGTTTTTTACCAACAGCAAGCGCTTGTTATGCAAAAAATTCTCATCACAAGCGCTTCATGATGGTAAAAAATGGCTATTTTTGTTCAGTTATTGTCGCAATCATCTAATCAGGCCTGCCGCAGGAAAAATCGTACACTTCAGGAACCATTCTGCGAACCCTTTCAGCAGACAATAACGAATCTTTTCCTTCGTATGGTTTCTCTTCCAGCTTGAGCAACCTGGGCATGTGGCCCATTCGCGGATTCCATGTCAAGTTGGAATCTCTGCCGAACAACCCATCATCAAAATCCACCAATTCCCACCTGTCATCAATCGCCTCATATTGGCGGTAATGGAATTTGCTGTCCCAGTCATAACAATAAGTGGGAGAGACAATCAGAAACCAATGTTTCTTGCTGTTCATATCCAGAATCAATGGTTTCCATTTATCTTCCCAGCGAGGTGGAATATCCAGTCCCTTGCCATCCACGATTTCCACCGAATGGCTCTTCGCCATAAATTCTGCATGACCTGCTGTTATATTGGGCTCACCAATCACTGTGCGACGAATGACAATCACTGTGCCATCGCTCAACAGCACTTCTTCCTGCCAGTCATCGCCCGTTGGATGGGATTGACCAATTCCGGTGACTTTTACGAATGCCGTAGAAAAGAAAATCAGGACATAGATGGTTGCAAGGGACATAACAAAACACCCCAGCTTCAGCCAGGGCGAGCAGCCCTGTTTCCCGCTTTCAGGTGCTACCCCGGCGTCGCTGGCGGGATGCTCCGCTTCATTTGCACTGGTTTCCGGCAACTGCCCGTCCGTATCTTTCTCATTCATCATCCGTTTCTCCCCCATTTTGAGCAGGCAACAAAAAAGCACCGTTTCAGGCGGCTGTACCGCCTGAAACGGTGCTGTGCTTTGCCCTGTTGGCTTTTATTCCTTCGGTGAAGCTATCCATCTGTTTTCCCGGATATGGACTTGCGTGCACCTTAACATTTTCGCCATTCCCGGGCAATGATCGCCCAGCCGCGCAGGAAGGAGTTAACCGAATGAAAAAATTTCTCATTATAAAGCGCTTATCATGCAAAAATTTCTCACGATAAGCGCTTAATGATGGTAAAAAATGACTATTTTTGTTCTTTTTCTGGATAATATCGCCGCCCACCTTCCGGCAGCGTCTTGAAGCGGCGGTGCACCCAGAAGTATTGGCCGGGATGGGCGCGGATTTCCGCTTCGAGCAGCGCGTTGAATTCGCTCATGATGGCCACGCTGTCGCGACCTTCCACGGCAATCGGCGCAGCAAGGCGCACGCTGTAATGCCCGTCCGCCTCGCGCCACATGAATACCGGCACCAGTTGCGCGCCGGTGCGCTGGTGCAGTTGCGGGAGAATATCCACCGAGGCGGCGTCGATACCGAAAAACGGCGCGAATATGCTCACCCGTTCGCCCATGTCCTGATCCAGCGCGTACCAGAGGTTTTCGCCTTCCTGCAACAGGCGCAAGGTATGGCGCATATCGCGAAAATTCACCATCCCGCGTGCAATGGCGCTCCGCTTGCGGTAAACCAGGGCATCGAAGAAAGGATCACGCAGCGGGCGGTACATCCCCGCAGCCTCTATATAAAAAGACAGCAGCCGCATACCCAGCTCCAGCAGGGTATTGTGCGAACCGCAAAGCACGACGGGCGTTTTGCCCTGCACCAATGCCAGCGCCTGCGGATCGGCAGAAAAGCGGGTGATGCGGCGCAAGGCGCGTTCCGACCAGAACCAGGCCATGCCCGTCTCGATAATGCCGACGCCGATATTTTCCGACGCTTCGCGCAGCAGCCGCGCGCGTTCGCCGTCATCCAGCTCCGGCATGGCCAGCGCGAGATTATGGGCGATGATGCGGCCACGATAAGGCGCAAAGCGCACCAGCATCCGCCCCAGAAAGCGGCCAAGCGCCATGCGGCCGGGCAAGTGCACAACCAGCCACAGCAGCCCCAGCAGCAGCCAGTGCCCGAGAAAACGCGGATGACAGAGTGATTTTTTCGCTTGCAAACTTTCTTCCTTCGCCCCTACGATAGCGCCCCTTTTGCACGGATTTTTCGCATGAAACTGATTCTGGCTTCCACATCGCCATACCGGCGCGCCATTTTAGACAATTTGCACCTGCATTTCACGACCGCGCGCCCCGATATCGACGAATCGCCCCGTGCTGGAGAAATCCCTGCCGCGCTGGTGGAGCGCCTGGCGAGAGAAAAGGCTTTTGCCATTCCCGCAGCGGAAGATGCCTTTGTGATCGGCAGCGACCAGGTGGCCGAGCTTGACGGGCAAATCCTCGGCAAGCCGCTGACGCGCGAACGCGCCTTTGCGCAACTCAAGGCATGCAGCGGCCGTGAGGTGGTATTCCATACCGGCCTTTGCCTGCGCCGTGGCGAGCAGCACAAAAGCCTGGTCGAACCGTTCCGCGTGCGTTTCCGCACCTTGCAGGATGCGGAAATCCTCCATTACATCGAACAGGAGCAGCCGCTGGACTGCGCCGGTTCCTTCAAATCGGAAGGGCTCGGCATTCTGCTTTTCGCCGCCCTGCAAGGACGCGACCCCAATGCCCTTATCGGCCTGCCGGTGATTGCCCTTGGCGAATTATTTCGCGAGTATGGCATCAACCTTCTGATGCACGCCCAAAAACTGACGTAACGCCGCACCGCTTTCGCTCGCCAGATTGCGCCGCAGTTCCTCCCACGGCGACAGATGCGGCTCGTAAACACGCAGCGCATCCGTCCCCGCCTTGGCCTGCGCCAGTTCGCGCATGTCGGCAAGGCCATCGATCAGCCCCAGTTCCAGCGCCTGCTCGCCCGACCAGAACAGCCCGCTGAACACTTCGGGATGTTCTTCGTATTTCAGAACGCCCTCGCGCCCCTGTTTGACTGCGCGGATGAACTGCTGGTGCACGTTGTCGAGCATCGCCTGCATATGCGCCACGTCTTCCGGGCGCAACGGTTTGGCCATATTGAGGAAATCCTTGTTGCTGCCGCTGGTGAAAGTGCGGGATTCCACGCCGATCTTGCCGAGCAGTTCGCCCACTCCGTATGACTGGGAAATTACGCCGATGGATCCCACCAGACTCGCCGGATCGGCATGAATCTCGTCCGCGGCCGCGGCAATGTAATAAGCGCCCGATGCGCCGATATCGCCAATCACCGCATACACCGGCTTCTTGTGCTTCTTCTTGAGGCGATCGATCGTGCGATAGACCTGTGCGGATTGCACCGGCGACCCGCCGGGCGAATCAATATCAAGGAATACCGCGAGCGAATGCGGATTGCCGAAGGCATCTTCCAGCGATTCGATCAAATCCGTGGCATTCGCGTAATCGGTGGCGCTGATCACGCCATGCACCTGCACCACAGCCACATGCGCGGTCGCCGCAGGGCTCGCCTCCTTGCGCGCCATCGTGCTCGCCAGATAGAGCACATAAGCCACAATCAACCCGATCCAGAGAAAGCGGAAAAAAATCTTCCAGCGGCGGCGCGCCCGCAGCTCGATAATCGCTTCTCTCGCCACTTGCGCCAGCGCGCGTTCTTCGTCATGCGTCATGTCTTTCTTCTCCCAATCGCTGCAAGAGGCGCGCCGCCGCTTCCGGCAACGGCGCCTCCACGGAAATCATCCGGCCATCCGCCGGAAAACGGATGCCGCGCGCATGCAAAAACATGCCGCGAAATCCGCGTGCCTTCAACAAGCGGTTGAAGGCAAAATCGCCATATTTCTCATCACCGCCAATGCCATGACCGGCATATTGCGCCGATACGCGGATCTGGTGCGTGCGTCCCGTATGCAAAAGCGCTTCCAGCAAAGTGCAGGAAGGATGATCAAAGCGCCGCAATACCCGGAAATCGGTCATCGCCAGCTTGCCCTGCTCGCGATCGACGACCACCCGCTCCTGCCCTTCGCTGCCGCGCTTGGCAAGATGCAGGCGCAGGCGGGTTACGTTTTCATCCCAGGCGCCATTGACCAGACACCAATAGCGCTTCTCCACACCTTCGGCCTCACGAAATGCCGCCAGCGCGGCACGATGCTTGCCCAGCACCAGACAACCCGAAGTTTCGCTGTCGAGACGGTGCGCCAGTTCGGCATATCCGTCGCCCCACACCTGCCGCACCGCATCGATCACGCCATAGGCATGATTGCTGCCGCCATGCACGGCAATACCCGCCGGCTTGTTGAGCACAAGAAAATCGTCATCTCCATAAAGCGCGGCAGCGGCAATACGTTCGCACCAGAAAGCGGGCACCTCCACCGCCTCGCGTGCTGCGGCCATGATCGGCGGCAAACGCAGCACATCTCCCGCCTGCAAACGGTCGGACGCCTGCAAGCGCTTGCCATTGCGCCGCGCCTCGCCCTTGCGCAGCATCTGGTAAATGCGGCTTTTGGGCAGGCCGGGATAACGCGCGCGAATGAAATTGTCCACCCGCTGCCCGGCGTCGCCTGGGGAAATTTCGAGAAAATGCACCCGCTGCGGGTCAATATCGGTCATGGCAGGCCCTGTCGGCAAAAGGCGCTAGTGTAACCGAGTCCGGGGAAAAACGCTGCGGCGCTTGCGTGCCTGACAGGTATTTGTGATAATCCCGCCCTGATAAAACCTACCAAATTTTAACAACCCAATAACCTCAAATAACCGATTTATCGGAGTCATCATGGCCGCAAATACACAAATCCCGGGGTATGCGAAAACCTTAATGGCTGTCGCTGCCGTCTTTATGCCCGTCTTCCTGATTCTGCCCTTCTTTTTCTGGGGCAACGAGAACAACCAGATCAATCTCGCCGAGCAAGACATCCAGGCCGGCCGCCTTGCGCCGGTAGGCCGCCTCAATCTCGTCAGCAGCGAACCTGCCGTCGCAGAAGGCGGAGCCGATGCTGCTGCCTTCGATGCGGAAGCCACTTACAAAAATGTTTGCGCTGCCTGCCACGCCACCGGCGTGCTCAATGCGCCCAAGCTGGGCGACACCGCACAATGGCAAGCAAAACTTGACGAGCGCGGCGGCATTGATGGGCTTATCAAGCAAGGCATCCAGGGCTTGAACGCCATGCCCCCGAAAGGTGGCGCAACTGTCAGCGATGAAGAGTTCGGCAAGGTCGTCAAATACATGCTGAAGAACTCCAGCATCGCCGTTGAAGGCGAAAGCGATGCGCCTGCGGCAGAAGCCGCGCCCGCAGAAAGCGCCCCTGCAACCGAAGCGCCTGCTGAAACCGCTCCTGCCGAACAAGCGCCTGCCGCAGAAGCCACTTCCGAAAGCGCTCCTGCCGCAGAAGCCACTTCCGAAAGCGCTCCTGTCGCAGAAGCCACTGCCGAAAGCGCTCCCGCAACCGAAGCACCTGCTGAAAGCGCTCCTGCCGCGGAAACACCGGCACCGCCTGCGACGGAAGAAGTGCCTGCCAAAAGCGAAGAAGGCACGTCGGCAAGCTGAACCTGAACGCTGCCTTGTTGCCAGCCCTTCCGGGATTTTCCGGGAGGGCTTTTTCATTTGGCTACCCGTAAGAGTTACGGCTGATGCCCCTGCATCAGCTTGATATAGTGCACTGCCGAATAGGCGAAGAAGGCCATTTCCCTTTCATCGAGCGGGCGGACTTTGCGCACCGGATTGCCCATGTACAGATAGCCGCTTTCCAGACGTTTGCCCGGTGGCACCAGGCTGCCCGCGGCAATCAGGCAATGATCGGGAATCACTGCGCCATCCAGCACGGTCGCGTGCATGCCGATCAGCACTTCATTGCCGACTTCGCAGGCATGCAATATCGCGCCATGCCCGACGGTCACGTCGCATCCCACGGTCGTTCCGCGGCCGCCCGGCGTGTAGATGCCGTCATGCGTGGCATGGATGATGGCGCCATCCTGGATATTGCTGCGCGCGCCGATGCGGATGGGCGCCACATCGCCGCGAATCACGGCGCATGGCCATACCGATACCTCATCGCCCAGCACCACGTCACCAATGACTGCCGCCTGCCCGTCCACCCAGGCACCCTCGCCCAACAGCGGACGGATACCCTTGAATTCTCGAATGCTCATGCCGGTTTTTTCTCCGGTTTGCGCGGCATTTCGCGCTTGTGGTGCGAGCGCCCGTGCCAGAATGCAATGCGTTCGCGTGCCTGCGCCGAAACTGCCTCGCCGCGCAGATAGGCGTCTATGTCCGCATAACGCACGCCCATTTCATCCTCATCCGTCTGCCCTTGCCACAGTTCGGCACTGGGCGCCTTGCGCACGATGGCTTGCGGAACGCCGAGCGCTTCCGCGAGTTCATAGACTTGTTCCTTGCGCAAATGGATGAGCGGCACCACATCCGCCGCCCCGTCGCCGAACTTGGTGAAATAGCCCATCAGCCATTCGGCGGCATTGTCGGTGCCGACCACGACGGCGCGGCGGCTTTGCGCCACGGTATAGAGACAGAGCATGCGCAGGCGCGCCTGCATGTTGCCGCGCAACACGTTCACATCCACCTGCGTTTTCTGCACCGCTTCGTGCACACCGGCAGCCAGTGCGTCATAAAGCGGCGCGATGGAGATTTCTTCTCCGGCGATGCCCGCGCTTTGCAGCACTGCGTGGGCGTCGGCCGTGTTGCCGCTTAGCGCTGAGGGCAGAATCAGGCCGTAAACCGGTGCGCCGGTGCGCGCCAGCAAATGCGCCACCACTGCCGAATCCACGCCGCCGCTGACGCCAAGCACATAGCCGTCCATGCGGTAAAAATCGCGGCGCTCGGCTTCCAGCCATTCCACCAGATAATCGGCATAAGATTGAATATTCATGGTTTATTACCTACGGCATATTGCGCCATCATGTCCTGCTTGAGCTGCCACAACGGTTTCGAGAGATCCACGTAATAGCCATGCGGATTGTCCAGCCGGCGCACTTCCGCCCAGATACTGGCGAGCGCCTTTTCGCGATAGGCGCGGATGCTCTCCAGCGAGGAAGGCTCGCGCACGCGCGCACCACCGGCAAACAACGGCGTGAGCAACGGCCGTGCACGGAAACCTTCCACCCATTTCTGCTTCCAGGTATGTTCCGGGTCAAACAGCAGATAAGGCGCGCTTTCATCGATATGCTCGTCATGCAGCGTCACCACATCGGCCATCGCCATGCCGTTGGCGTCATACAGGCGATAGACCTGCTTGCGCCCCGGCGTGGTCGTTTTCGCCACATTCTCGGAGAGCTTGATTTTGGGCACCAGTTCGCCGTCTTTCTCCAGGGCGACGATTTTGTACACCCCGCCGAATACCGGTTCGCTGCGCGCGGTAATCAGCCGTTCGCCCACGCCGAAGGCATCGATCGCCGCATCCTGATGAATCAGATCGCGAATCAGGTATTCATCCAGGGAATTGGAGACGATAATCTGCACATCCTGCATATCCGCCGCATCCAGCATTTCCCGGGCGCGCCGCGACAGATAGGCAAGGTCGCCGCTGTCCAGGCGAATCCCTTTCAGGCGATAGCCACGCGGCACCAGATATTCATGATGCACGCGAATGGCATTGGGCACGCCGCTTTTCAGGGTATCGAAAGTATCCACAAGCAGCACGGTATGCTCGGGATAGCATTGCGCATAGGATTGAAACGCCTCATATTCATTGGCAAAGCTCTGCACAAAGGCATGCGCCATGGTGCCAATGGCAGGAATGCCGAAATGCTGTTCCGCCGCGGTATTCGCCGTGCCATGCACACCGCCGACATACGCCGCACGCGCGCCCAGCAAGGCAGCATCGGCGCCATGCGCGCGGCGCGAACCGAATTCGAACACCTTGCGTCCGCCCGCCACATCCACCATGCGCGCCGCCTTGGTCGCAATCAGGGACTGATGGTTCAGGGTCAGCAGCAAAAACGTTTCCAGCAGCTGGCATTGCAGCAACGGCGCCCGCACGGTAAGCAGCGGTTCTCCCGGAAACACCACCTCGCCTTCCTGCGCCGACAGCACATCGCCACTGAAGCGAAACTCCTGCAAATAACGGAGAAAACCCTCGTCAAATCCGCCTTTCCTGCACAGGAAATCAATGTCTTCCGCGCGAAAACGCAAATTTTCCAGATACTCCGCCGCCTGCTCCAGACCGGCAAAGACGGCATAACCGCCGCCATCAGGCACGCGACGGAAAAAGTAATCAAAATAGGCCACTTCCTCGTGCCGCCCCTGGCGGAAATAGGCATTGGCCATGGTCAGGGCATAAAAATCCATCAGCAAGGCAGGGGATGACATGCAAACTCTCCTTTGGTAATTTTTACCACGAAAAAGGATTTATATAGCGTATTTTTACCATCAATAAGCGCTTATCATGAGAAATTTTATCGCAATAAGCGCTTATTGATGAGAAAATTTCTCATGCGAGAAAAACCGGGGCATCGGCAGGCAAGGCAAAGCCCGGCGGATAATGGGCGCGCATGAAATACAGCCCGTGCGCCGGCGCCGTCATGCCGGCGCGGCAACGGCTGCGGCTTCGCAAGACTTCTTCCATCTCCTCTGGCGGCTTGCGGCCATCGCCGATGGGCAGCAGCGTGCCCACTATATTACGGATCATGTGGTGCAAAAAGGCATTGCCGGTAATGTCCACGCAAATCAGCCGTCCGTCACGATAAATATCGATGGCTTCAATAAAGCGAAAAGGCGTGGAAGACTGGCATTCGGCGGCGCGAAACGCGCTGAAATCCTGTTCGCCATGCAGGCATGCCGCCGCTTCCTGCATGCGCGCCACATCGAGCAGATAAGGATGCCAAAGCAGGCGCTGCCGCCACAAAGCCGACGGCTGGCCACCATTCAGCACGAGATAGCGGTAACTCCGCTTTTCCGCGCTGTAGCGGGCATGAAAATCCCCAGATACAGGTTTTACCCATTGCAGGCGAATGGCTGGCGGCAGATAGCGGTTGCCGCCGGCCAGCCAGGCATAATCGTCGCGGCGGGCAGCGCTGTCGAAATGAAAGACTTGCCCCAGGGCATGCACCCCGGCATCGGTGCGCCCGGCACAGGTGACTTCCACAGGATGGTTCGCCACCTTGCCCAGCGCGTCTTCCACGGCCTGCTGAATGGTATGGGCAAAAAAAGGCTGGCGCTGCCAGCCGGAAAACTCGCTGCCGTCATACTCGACGCCGGCAGCATAACGCACGGTATCCAATTATTTCAGGGCTTCGATTTTCTTGAGCAATTGTGCGGCAAGCGCTTTTTGCGCGGCGCTGCCTTCCATCATTACTTCATCCAGCCAGATCTTCGCACGCTGCGCGTTGCCGGTGGCAATGAAGGAAGTGGCCAAATCGAGGTTGATTTCCATGGCTTCAATTTTCTCCGGTGAAACCTCTGCTTCGGTTTCCTCCGGCACAATCTGCATCGGCGCCGATTTGGCAGCAGGCTTCGTGCCTGTTGCGTCAAAATCGAAAAGATCAGCTTCCGGCACTGCCGCTTCTGCGGCGGTGCGCGGTGCTTCCGCCTCTTCCGCAATTTCCGGCCACGGCTCATTCACATTGAAGAAGTCTTCAGCTTTTTCCTCGTGCGCCGAAGTCTGCACGATGGGTTCTTCATTACTGAAATCCCACTCAAAACTCTCTACTGTTTCTTCTGCCGCCGCAACAGTTGAAACATCTTCGGCTTCTTCCCTGGCATCAATATCATCGAAATCCTCAAAGAAGCCGGTGGCACGCTCTTCATGCCCGGCACTCTTGGCGTCGGCGTCATCGATATCATCGAAAAAGCTGATGTTTTCATCCCCCACGGCCTTTTCCGGATGGAAAGCGGGCAATTGCTCGGCCTGCTGCGTCAGCGTATCGAAATCGTCGTTTTCTTCTTTGTCGAGCGCTTCCAGCTCGGCGAGCTCGGCCAGACGGGCTTTCATGATTTCTTGCTCGCCATCTTCCATCGAAGCCTTTTCACGACTGAGCTGCTCATAGCTCAAATCATCAAGGTTGTCGATATCATCGTGGAAAGATCTTTGCAAGGACTCGTCGTTTTCCAGCTCGGCTACCATCCTGTCAATTTCTGCGGGCGACATGTCTTCGATACTGTCGATATCTTTTTTGCGTCCACGTGCTTTCATGAGGATGGCCAGCAGCAACCCGATCAGGAGAGCGCCAGCGGCAACTGCCAAGTGCCAGACTTGCAGACCGAAGGGCAACGGTGATGCATCATTCTGGCTTGCAGGAACAGGCTGTGCAACCGGCGCCTGAACAGCTTCATTTGCCGCAGGCGGAACTTCAACCGGAGTCTGAACCGGCTCACCCGCTGCCGGTTGAGTTTCGGCCGGCGCTGTTTCCGACTGCGTTGCCGCAACAGTTTCAACAGGAGCTGCTTCGGGCTGCCCTTCCGCAGGAACCGCTTCAGACGCGACAGGCTCGCCACCAGTCATCCCGCCTGCGGACATGTCGGCAGGCGGCATTTCACCTGATGGAACTTCTGGCTGCGCTTCGCCAGCCATATCGCCATCTTTCACGCTATCGACGCCTTCCAGGCTAAGCGATGTATCCATGCCTGGCGCAGGCGTCGCATTCTCCGTGCCTGCCGAAGCCTGTTCGGCAGGTGCTTCGCCAGCCGGCATCCCGTCGGCGGCATGGCCTGTTTCTGCCGGAGCAGGAGCTGCTTCCGTTTGCGCCGCCATGGCCATGGGTACGTTGCCTTCTTCCATGCCGACAGGCGTTTCGGGCGTTGCCGCATCAGGCGCCGGAGCAGTTTCAACGGTTGCCTGCTGCTCTGGTGCTTGAGCCACATGATGCTGCTTGCGGCGACTGCTGCGACGGCTGCGCGGTTTCTCTGCCTGCGCTGCTGCCACGCTTTCTGTCACTGGCGCAGTTTCGGCCGATACCGGTGCTGCCACATTGCCACCACCATGAGGAATGACCAGGGTTACGCCAGCCATCAGGCTGTTCATGCTCGAAGAACTGAATGCGCGGGGATTGGCGCGCTTGATGGCACGCATCATTTCATTCACGCTCATGGACGCAGGCCTGGTTGCCGCTGCAATCGAATACAGTGTTTCTCCCGCTTTTACCGGGCCGTAAGTGCCGCCTCCGCCACCTGCTGCGGCAGGCGTGCTCTCCTTTGGCGCAACCGTGGAATTCTGCGCACTCAGCACCACACGCTGCGCTCCGGGAGAAACCACTCCCCAGCCTTCCGCCTCTTCGCTTGCCGGGATAATATCGCTTTGGCTCGGACGCGCCTGTCCGATGAAGCCGTCATCCTTCCTGGGAGCTGCTGTCGGCGAAACCGTTGCAGGCGTGCTCCGGGGCAACATGACCGGTACAGGCACAGGTACGGGTGCAGTTTCGGTCACAACCACAGGCATTTCCACCGGCTCCGGTATCGCAGGCGCACTGGGCACGATATTGCCGGCCGGGTCGGGATTGAGGAAAAGCGCATATTCACGCGTTACTTTTTCACCGTCGCTGCTGATGGTCAGGAGGAAGTTGACGAAAGGTTCGCGGATGCCGTTTTTGCTGCTGACGTGAATGCGATGGCCATTGCCGGCAGGCACAATTTTGAAGCGCAGCTGATCATGGCTGGGCAGGCGCTGGATACCACGCGAGCGGTATTCGGCCGCACTGCCAAGTGTAATCGTTGCGCGCTGCGCCTGCTCTTTGGAAAGCCCGTCCACGCGGATGGAGGCACTCAGTGGTTGGCCCAGATGCGAGTTCACACCGATAATCGGCCCGAGTCCGACAGCACCGGCAACTTGTGAAGCGCCGAGTCCCAGCGCCAGTATCACCGCATATTTCAGCCGGTTAGGGGGTTGATGTCCGTTCATAAAATCTCCTGGGTGAAGCTGTCGCAAAGGGGGCTTCGTAAAAAAACAACAAAACGGATTATAGCAGCGCAATTTTGCCATGCAAACAATCCGTAATCTTCCAATTTCATCGCAAGGCGACGATGCGGATTTCCCTTTTGCAAGGAAAATTATCGTAAAAAACGTCCGTTCAAACAGGCAAAATATCCTGCTGCCACATTTCCCCAAAACTCTGCCGGCGGCGTACCAGGACCACATTCCCTTGATCAATCATGATTTCTGCCGGCAATGGCCGTGAATTATAAGTGCTTGCCATGGCCATCCCGTAGGCGCCTGCGCCGGCAATGGCGATGATGTCGCCACGGATGCCGTCGAGCGGATAATCGCGCGCGAAGGTATCGCCGGTTTCGCATACCGGGCCGACCACGTCGCTGTGTTCATTGTTGTACGCACGCGACAAATTGCGCATAGCCGGGCACACCTGGTACAAAGCCGGGCGTACATAATCGTTCATGCCGGCATCGAGCATGACGAAGCGCTTGCCGTTCTGGTTTTTTACCAGCACGACGCGACTCAATAACGCTCCTGCATTGGCCACGATGGAACGCCCCGGCTGCAAATGCAGGGCCAATGGCCGCTCGCCGAGCTTGTCATGGAGCATGGCAACAAGCTCGCCCGGCGTGGCGACGGTCATTTCTTCGCTGTTGGCAACGCCGAGTCCGCCGCCCATGTCCACAAACTCGAGCGGAACGCCGCTGGCAAGCAGCCTGTCCGCCAATGCCAGCACGCTGTCTGCCGCTTTTGCAAAAGGATCGAGGCTCACGATCTGCGAACCGATATGGCAGCTGATGCCGCGGATCCGCAAAAATGGCAAGGCAAGCGCCTGCTGATAGAGATTTTCCGCTTCCGTGATGGCAACGCCGAACTTGTTGTCCCTGAGGCCGGTAGAGATATAGGGATGCGTTTTCGCGTCCACATCGGGATTGACCCGCAAGGATATGGGAGCCACCTGGCCAAGCGCTTGCGCACGCGCGGAGAGAATGTGCAGCTCTTCCTGCGATTCCACATTGAAGCAGCCAATGCCGGCCGACAGCGCGGCATCAATTTCCGCATCCGTTTTCGCCACGCCGGAGAACACGATATCGCCGGCCTTGCCGCCAGCCGCAAGCACCCGCGCCATCTCTCCGCCGGAAACGATATCGAAGCCCATGCCGAGCCGCACCATTTCCTGAAGCAGACGCAAATTGCCATTCGCCTTTACCGCGTAGTGCAGCAGCACCTTTTGCGCGCCGTCATGCTGGTGGTATGCCGCCACATGCCGCTGCACCGCGGCCAGGCTGTAAACATAAAGCGGCGTGCCGAATTCCGCGACCAGATCGGCCACCGGCACGCCGTCAAACTGCCAGCCTTCCGTGTTTTCCGTGAACGACTGCCACGGACCGCTCATGGTGCTCCCTCCTGCTGCTCCGCAGATTCCGGCAAATACAGCGGCCCCTTGTGACCGCAACCAAGCAAAAACACACTGGCAAGGACGAGTAATGATAAGGTATGGCGCATAATTGTACGATCGTCGAAAAAAGAGGAATTATGACACAAGCCCTGACACGAATCACCGCTCCCGCCGCTGGCCAGGCCACGCACAGCATCATCTGGCTGCACGGCCTCGGCGCCGACGGCCACGACTTCGAACCCGTCGTCCCCATGCTCGGTCTTGGCGCGCATACCCGCGTCATCTTTCCGCACGCGCCGGTGCGCGCCATCACCATCAACGGCGGCATGCCCATGCGCGGCTGGTACGACATCATCTCCTTCGAGCGCCGCCATGAAGACGCAAGCGGCATTGCCGACAGCTTCTCGCTTCTCAAAGCGCTTTACGAAGAAGAACTTGCCCAGGGCATTGCCGCGCAGAACATTCTCTTTGCCGGCTTCTCGCAAGGCGGCGCCATGGCGCTGCATCTCGGTCTGCGCCTCTCCTGCGCCGGCATTCTGTCGCTGTCGGCCTATCTGCTCGATGCCGACAACTGCCCGCCCGCCGGCAAGCGCTCCCATCTGCCCATCCTGCAAATCCACGGCGAATACGACAACATCGTGCCCTATGCCCTGGGCGAATCTTCCCGCGATATCCTGCTCGAGCACGGCTATCATCCGCAGTGGCAGGGCTATCCCATCTCCCATGAAGTCTCGCGCGAAGAAATTGATTTCATCGCCACATGGTTAAAGAGTTTGGGTTTCTGAACCCTTAATTTCATAAAAACTAGAAAAATAGCATTTTTTTACCAGAGATAAGCGCTTATCATGAGAAAATTTCTCGCTATAAGCGCTTATATATGAGAAAATTTACCATTCTCTGGCCAGTTTTTCCGCAAAACCGCGTACTTCCGTCCAGTCCGTGAATTCCACATTGGCGTCGGCGGCAGTCGGCCCCTTGGTCATGCGCATGATCAGCCGGATCATGAAGCGATCCAGCGGCCGGTACAGCGCGTAATGGATACGGCCAGCAAAAATGCCGATGTGCGCAGGCTGCCAACGGCTTTTCGCCAGAAACTTGCGCATATAGAGATTGTTGGCAACCACGCGCTTTTCCGCCTTGCGCGCCACCGCGCTCACCGAGAAAAATGCCACGCGCTTGTGCGTGAGCGCATCGGCATGGCGGTTGACGAAATGCAGCACTTCCGGCTTGTGCTTCCCGTAGCGGATGCTCGCGCCGATGATGACGTGCGCAAACGCCTGCCAGTTCGCGTTTTCCGCGTCGGCAAGCGGCATGATGGTGGTGGCATGGCCGTGTTCGGCGAGCACGTCGCGCATGAATTCTGCAATGCGCAGGGTCTGACCGTCGGTAGAAGAATACAAAAGCAGAACGTTGTTGGCGGATTCCGGTTGCATCATGAAGCGCTCGAGAAAGGGCAGGAGGCGCGCATCATATAGCGGCATTTTTCAAAAAACCATACGCCAGCCGCCGCGTTCGATATGGTTTTCCGCCAGTAACGGCTATATCATGGCGCGCTTTGCCAACGCCGACACCCATGCTCTCCTACCGCCACGCCTTCCATGCCGGCAACCACGCCGACGTTCTCAAACATTATGTTTTCTGGCAAGTGCTTGAGTATTACCGCCAGAAAAACAAACCCTTTCTGGTGATAGACACGCACGCGGGCGCCGGCCTTTACGACCTCGGCGGCGAAGAGGCACGGAAAAACCACGAATATCGCCAGGGCATTGCCCGCCTGCGCGAAAGCGCTTCGCTTTCCGCGCCGCTTGCCGCCTTTCTGCATGCCGTGGACAGCTGCCTGCCCGAAAGCCGCCTCTATCCCGGATCGCCGTGGCTCGCGGCAAGCCTGCTGCGCGAACACGACCGCCTGCACGCCTACGAACTCCATCCCCGCGATTACGAACATCTCGGCGCCAATCTCGCCCATTTCAGTCTGGGACGCCGCCTGCGCATCCGCCAGGAAAACGGCTTCAAGGGGCTGATCGGCGAGCTGCCACCACTGGAGCGGCGCGCTGTGGTGCTGATCGATCCGCCCTATGAAGACAAAAGCGACTACCAGCAAGTGTTCAACACGCTGATTCGCGCGCAAAAGCGCTTTGCCAGCGGCTGCTATCTCGTCTGGTATCCCGCCCTGCAAAATCCCTGGAGCGAAGCCTTCGCCGAAGAGCTTTCCCTCGATTTCGGCGACAATTTCCTGCACGCGCGCCTCGATGTCTGCGCCCCCAGACCTGACGGCTACGGCATGCACGGCTCCGGCCTTTTCATTCTCAACCCGCCGTGGACGCTCGCTGCCGATCTGGAAGAACGCCTGCCCGAGTTGCAGGCCTTGCTCGCCCAGGACAAACATGCCGCCTGCCAGCTTGATTACCAAATTCCATAAAAATGGTAAATTTTCTCATCAATAAGCGCTTATTTCGGTAAAAAATCACCATACAAAGCGCTTTATATGGCGTATTTTTATCATTTTTAGCGATAAAATGAAATATATGCCAATTCCCGTTCCTGCCTGCCTTGTGCGCACCGGAGCTGGCAATAACCCTCAGCGGTCTTCCCGGCTCAGGAAGTGGGCATACAGCTCATCGAGCGTCGGCGGCAGAATATCGACATTGCGCGGCGCATGGCCGCGATAAAGCTCGCCAAGGCGCACGGCCTTTTCCGCTTCCGTGCAGGCGGTCGTGACGCTGCCGTCGCTTTCCTTGCGCCAATGCGCGGGCAATTCCGGCGCGCCGTCAAACCAGGCGACGATGCGCGTCGGCAAGCCCGCATCCTCGCGCAGGGATTGCAAGGTGCCATCGGCGGTTTTCACGCCGTTTTTCATGATGACGATGCGATCCACCTGCCCGACCAGCTCGGCAAGGGCATGGGAAGAGAGAATAATACCGGTGCCCTGTTCGCGCAGCTCGCGCAGAATGTCGTAGAACTGCTGGCGCGAGGCGGGATCGAGGCCAGTCGTCGGTTCATCGAGGAAAAGGATTTGCGGATTGCCGAGCAGCGCCTGGGCAAGCGCCAAACGCTGGCGCATTCCTTTGGAGTAGGTGCCGACGCGGCGATCAGCCGCCTTTTCGATGCCGACTTTTTCCAGCAGCGCCTTGTTGCCGGCCAGCGGCTGTTTTTTGAGACGCGCGTAGAACGCCAGTGTTTCGCGGCCGGTAAGCGCCGGATAAAGGGAAACCGTTTCCGGCAGATAACCGCCGCGCATACGCGCTTCGCGGCTCTCCGGCGCGTGACCGAAAATGCGCAGTTCACCGGAATCGGGGCGCAAAAGGCCGAGCATCATTTTCATCAGCGTGGACTTGCCCGCACCGTTGTGCCCGGCAAGCGCCACGCATTCGCCGGCCGCCACTGAAAGCGCCATGTCATTCACGGCATGGAGTTTGCCGAAGTGTTTGTTGAGGTTGGAAATATCGATGGCGTTCATGGCACTTCAAAATCATGGAAAAGCGCAACTTTAGCACAGGACGAGACGCGGCGCGCTTGCGCGAAATCATGCTGCCAGCAGATGCGGCATGGCGGAACATGAGGTTTATACTTCTTTGATATTTTTTCTTTTATTGAAGTAAAATATGAAAAAACCAATTCAGGCATTTCGCCTTTCACGATAATATCTCTTGCGATCGTTGCCCTTTTTCCTGCCACGCGTTTTGTTATTACAACCGGAGAAAAACATGAAAAAGAACCGTTTGCCCCTGCTCGCCGCTGCCCTCTCTGCCGCCCTTTTTTCTTTGCAGGGCCAGGCAGCCCTTCCGCGCGACTATCAGGAATTCAAGGCGCGCTATCAGGAAGAAGGACGCACGCCGGAAGGCGCCCTCAAGCTCTACTTCGAGGCGGTGTTCTGCTATATCGATGAAAACACGCGCGAAGAGGCCTCAAAGATGCTGCGCTATGCCACGCATCTCGACCGCCCGCTGGAGCAGTCCGCAAGCTACGCCACTTTTATCGACCGCCTGAAAGATCCGCGCGAAAATCATGTCTTCCGCAGTTTTGCTGTCGGCACTTCGCCGCAAAACAGCTATCAGATGTCGCCCGACAATTTCGATTTGATGATTGTGCAGAGCGTTCCGGAGGCGGACTATCTCGCGCTGCATCTGCAAAGCTCCGGGGCAGACAGCCCGCGCCGGGTATGGATGAAGGAATATGACGGCCTGTGGTACACCATCAACAATGCGGGCACTTACGCACAGGTACGCAAGCCGCAGGCACAGCTCGACCAGCAAAAACATGCCCACGATGCCGATTACGACGCGAAGACGCCCGTGCAGCGCTAAACAACCCGCTTCAAAAACAAGACCGCCCGTAACAGGGCGGCTTTTTCATGACTTGCCGCCTGGTGCGGGCGGTGTCATCAGCGGATGGCTGTCGGTAACGCCGCCAGGATGAATGGCGGGGAACTGCTGCTGCATGTATTTGAGCAGCTGCGCGGCAGGGCTGGTGGTGAGCGCTTTTGCCGACGGCGCGCGCCAGAGGATCTGGTCGAGCACGTTGTTGGGGCGATAGGCAGAATCAGCCACGCCGTCGCCATCGAGATCGAAGGCGCTGTTGTCGCTCCAGTAATTGCCCTTGCCTTCGTGCGACCACTCCTGGTAGCGGGTGCCGACGTACATCACCTGTGTCTGGTTGCCGATGAAGGCATTGCCGTGGATGTGATTGTCGGTGGAGCCGGCGGTGGAATGCACGCCGAGGGTGCAGCCTTCAAAGTGGTTGTCATGAAAAGCGTTCATGTTGGCGTTGTAGAGGAATACGCATTTGCCCGCGCCTTCGATGCGATTGTGATGAATTTCCGACTGGTTTACGGCGTTCAGCATCAGGCCGTGTTCCTTGCTTCTCGTGCCGTAGTTGTCATGCACCTTGATGCGGTTGGAAAACATGATGACATAGGCCGATTCCACGTCTTCGACATGGTTGCCGGAGACGGCGCTGTCTTCGGTGTACATGTAATGCACGGCAAAGCGCATGTTCTTGAAGATGTTGTTTTGAAACTGGTTAAATGTGCCGTTATTGACGAAAATGCCATCGCGCCCGCCGGTGATGGTGTTGCCGCGCACGATGGTATGCGGACTTTTCCAGAGCTGGATGCCGTTGCCGCGATCATTGGCACGGCCGGTGGTTTCGCCGATCACGTTATTGCCTTCCACGAGCGCGTTTTCCGGCCCCCAGATATAGATGCCGAAAAGGCTGTCGCGCGTGGTATTACCGCGCACGATGGCGCGATGCGCGCTGCGGTCGGCAAAGATGGCGGCATCCATGTCAAAGAGCTTTTTGCCGGAATGCTGCACGGTAAGCCCTTCGACGATGACGTCCTCCGCCTTGATATGCAGCGTCTTGCCCTTGCCGCCGCCATCGAGAATGCTCAAACCCCCTTCACTGCCGCTGAGCGTGATGGGCACATTGATGACGAAATTGCCTTGCCACTCGCCCGGTGCGAGCACGAGATGATCGCCAGGCGAAGCGCTATCGAGCGCGGCCTGCAAATCGGATCCGGCAGGGATGGTATGCGTTGCGGCATGAGCAAGGGAGAATGCCGCGCAGAGCGCAGGTACAGTTGGCGCAAAACGCGTAACTGTACGCCAGCGGGAAAAAAATGTACGGTTACGGCGCAAACGCCAAACCGTACTTACAATGGGAAATTTTCTCACAAGAAGCGCTTGATGGTGGTAAAAAATGATTGTTTTTGGGTATTTTTTGAAAATTTAGTCAGGTCAACAAGAAACAGAATAATGATGCAGATTGGTGGTGAGTGCGTAGCACGAACCCCAACATTTTTATTGGCGTTTGGGTTCGCCTGACGGCCCACCACCAACCTACATCATGAAAGCATTACGCCTTCGGTTTCACCAGCATGCGGCCGGACATTTCCATGTGCAGAGCATGGCAGAACCACTGGCAGTAGTACCAGAAGACGCCCGGGCGGTCAGCCGTGAAGGTTACGGACGAGGTGGCCTGCGGACCGATTTCCATGGCGATGCCGTAATCGGAAACGGTAAAGCCGTGGGTCAAGTCTTCGATGAGTTCCTTGTTGGTGACATAAACGGTAACTTCATCGCCCTCTTCCACTTCGAATTTCGGCAGACTGAAGGCCGGCGCCACCGCCATCATGTACACGCGCACCTTGTTGCCGTCGCGGATGACCTTGGTGTCATTTTCCAGATCCACGCCATCGGCTTTCGCCTGCTCACGCGCATCTTTCCAGAAATCGTCGTTGCGATCCCAGACGTTGACCGGATTGACGAGGTCGCGGCGCACGATGATCATGTCGTGCGGCTCGGCAAAGCTCGGGCCATCGTGCACAAGTTTCATTTTCTCGCCGGAAATGCTGATGAGCTGGTCGTTTTCCGGCTTGAGCGGGCCTACGTTCAGGAAGCGGTCCTTGGAGAACTTGTTGAGGGAAACGAGCCATTTGCCATCCGCTTCCTTGGTTTCGCCCATGGAAGAGTGGTTGTGACCGGGCTGGTAGTGCACATCGAGTTTCTCGATGATGGGATCAACGGCCTCGCCTTTGTAGGCGGCAATGGCCTTGTCGATATTCCATTTCACCATCTGGCTGTCGATAAAGAGCGTGGTGTAGGCATTACCCTGGCCGTCGAAAGCGGTGTGCAAGGGGCCGAGACCGAGTTCGGGCTGGGCAACGATCAACTCTTTTTCCTCGATCTTGTCATCGAAGAAATCATCAAGCTTACGCACGTCAAGCACGGAAACGGTCGGCGAGAGCTTGCCGTTCAGCATGATGTAGTTGCCATCAGGCGAGGCGTTACAGCCGTGCGGTGAATTGGGGACGGTGATGTAGCGTGTGTATTTCGAGCCGTGACGGCCATCGAGCACAGGCACGCCGCCCATTTCCTTGAAGTCGCCGTTTTTCACGCCTTCTTCGATGCGCGCGATGTTGAAGACGACCACCCAATCCTGCTCGGCAGACGACATTTCACCCACGTCCAGACCTTTTTCCGAGTTGTAGCAGGTAGAGAAGGCGTATTTGCCCTGGTAGTCGGCGTCGAGGTTGTCGAGGTTGCCGTCAACCATCACCTGCCATTTGACTTCCATGGTGTCGCCGTCGATGCCGGTGAAGGCTGTCCAGTATTCTTCCTTGGCGTTATTGGTATCCAGGGTTTTGCCGTCATTGGGGAAAGGCACGATGTGCTCGCCGTTTGCGAAAACATAGCCGGTTTTCGGGAAGCGCTGCGGGCGCATGCCGTGGATACCCGAAACGTTCGGCACTTCCACCATGGCATCGCATTTCATCACGTCACAACGGATGCGCGCCACGCGGGTGTTGGCCTTGTCGTTGACGAAAACATAGCGGCCATCGTAAGTGCCGTCGGTGAACGACATGTGCGGGTGGTGCAAGTCGCCGTTATCGAATACCAGACGGTTGCGCTTTTCCAGGAGTTTCTTGGTTTCCGGTGTCATGCGCTCGCGCATGATGCGGATGGACTCGTTGGTTTGCCCCCAGCCGGTCGCGCTGCAACGGTTGAACACCGGAATGCGCATCAGCTCACGCATGGAAGGCAGACCCATCACGCGCAATTCGCCGGTCTGGCCGCTGGAGTTGAACACGTAGTATTCATCCAGGTCACCCGGGGCAACGTGACCCTCGACTGCATGCGCTTCCTGGGCACGGCTGGGTGCACTCGCGCCCAGAAGTCCCGCACCACCGGTTGCGGCAACGCCGCCTGTGGCAATGGCCGCGCCCAAAAAGCCGCGACGCTTCATTTTCAGTTTGTTGTCTTCAGACATGGTTGCTCTCCTGTTGTAAATTCACGAATGGGTTTCCAGGGAAATATCGCCGGACTTGATCGCCTCAACACGCTTTTTGCGCTCCGCTGCTTTCTGCGCCTTGGCGATTTCCTGCAACAGATGCATACAGCGCTTCTGGTCATGATATAACACTTGACAGTTCAAGCACTGAATACATTCGTTTTCGTTGATATTGCCTTCCGGGAAAATCGCTTCCACCGGGCATTCCTGCGCACATTTCTGGCAAGGGTTGCCACATTCGCGATAGCGCTTGAGCCAGTTGAAAAGGCGTAATTTCGCCGGAATTGCCAATGCCGCGCCCAGAGGGCAAAGATAACGGCAATAAAAGCGTTCGATAAAAAGACCGATGGCGACGAGTATGAGGGCAAAAGCCACATATGGCCAGGCACGCTGGAATTTGAGAATGATAGACGTCTTGAAGGGCTCGACTTCCGCCAGATGCTCGGCAAGACCCAGATCATAGAGAGAAAAGCCGAAAAGAAGCAGGAAAATAATGTACTTGAGCGCCGTCATGCGTTCATGCACCTTGAACGGCAATTTGATCTGCTTCACGCCAAGCTTTTTGGCAATCGCGCTGGTAAGTTCCTGCAACGCACCGAAAGGGCAAAGCCAGCCGCAGAACGCGCCACGATTCCACAACAGCGCACCAAAGGCCGTCGCGCACCACAGAATGAAAATCACCGGATCCATCAGGAAATACGTCCAGCTGAAGCCGGAAATAAGCGAATTGGTGAAAGTGAGCACATTCACCACCGACAGCTGCGCGCCCAGATAGCCGCCGAGCCAGAACAGCGTAAAACAGAGATAGGCAATGCGGAAGCGCTTGTAAAGCACGGGGCGCTTGGCAAACCAGTCCTGGAAGAAAAACACGCCAGTCAGCACCACAAGTGCAATACCGAGCACCACGATCTGCACGGTTTTCGCCTGCCAGGCTTCGCGCGCGATTTTCTCCTGAATGCTGCCCATGCCGTCCGTGGCGGGCATGGCGTCTGTGGCCGCGACAGCAGTTTCCGTCTTGGGCACCGGCGGCACATAATCGGGGTTCGCGGTTTTGGTGAGATAGTTTTCCGGCAATTGATACGGTGCGTCGAAAGTGACGAAGGCTTTCTCCGTCGCCCCGATCGCGCGATGCACAAGAAGCTCGGCATCAAATTTTTCAGTCAAATCGAGAGTCGAACCTTCCGGCACCACGAAAAGTGCCACTTCGCGGAAACGCGGCGCTCCCTTGACCCGCACGTCAGCCAAACGCATATGATTCAAATCGCGGAAATGGAAGCCGCTGCCACCCTGCTTGATTTTCAGGCGATCGAACATGCCGCCGCGCACATAACCCGATCCCTTGAAGGAATAAAGGCCGTTACCGGCAACCATCAGCGCCTCCTGTCCCGGTTGCAGACGCTTGGCAAGCTGGGCATATCCTGCCTCGCCCAAAAGCGCGCGACCAATCGCAGGCACGGAAACCGGCGCAAAATAAAGATCAATGAATTCCGCATTGGCATCGGCTGATTCACCTTTTTCTGCCGCTTCCGGATGCGGGGATTTGGTGAACACCTCATTTACTTCGCCAACGCTCAAGCGCAAATGGCCCAGCGTTTTTTCATCCACAAAACCTTGCCAGTCAGCCGGTGACGCCGCTTCGCGATTCACTTCATACAAAAATTCCGGCGCAGCCGCCTGTTCCTCAGTTGCACCGCTCATGCCGCGCGCAGCCAAAAGCGAAGCGCGGGCAATGGTTTCGTTGATCACCATTACTGTCACCGTCGCGCCGCTGATTACCTCCGGTGCCGGCTGGTTCAGATCGCCGCCCGAGTAATTGCGCCCCTGGTAAGCATCGATATAGGCATTGACCTTCTCAATAGGAATACCAATCAGAACAATCGGCTCAGAATGCTTGACGAGCTTGGCTGCCGTGATATTGAAGGCCTTGTCGAGGCCGATGAGAATATGAATGGGCTTGCCCGAATAGCCGTTGGTGTTCACATAATCGGAGTTCAGAATCACGTGGCCGATCACTTCCTCGCCCTTCAAGACTTCGATGCGCGGCGGCTTCTCCTGGATTTGCCCGTAGGCCGTAGCCTCCGGGAAAAATTCCGTGACCGCCGCTTCGGAGATAAGCCCCGCGAGATTGCCCTGGCCATAGAAAAGTGTCTGGCGAATCTTTTCATTATCGATTTCATCAGCCACAACTCCCCAGCTGATAAATATCAATCCCAATCCACACAAAATGTTACGCCATAGCCGAATCATAGTTATATACCGTCATGCCTCAAGGAATCTTGCAGATTAACAAATCCCCCATGATCAACACTTGACTGATATCAATGCCCGCATTCCGGCCAATTTTCGGATTCTCCAGCCAACACACTGAAAAACAAAAGGTAAAAAACTATTATTCTTTGCCCTCTAATGAAAATTATTTATCACAACAAGCGCTTGTCTATGAGAAAAATAATCTATAATTTGGAAAAAAACGATATTCCAGAATAATTCATCATTTTCCGACCACTTGCCCCCACACGATTTCCTGCAATAATCGCCCGGAAAGTACGAAAACGCCGTATCCATCATGAACACCCTGCCCGTCTTTGTGCCCGCCAGTGCCGGCCCTGCCGATGCCCGCGCTTTCCTGCAAGCCTTGCAGCATGCGGAAAAAAACGCGCTCTTTCCCGATTTTCCCGTGACCGAATGGGTGGCGCACCGCACCCGGCAAATGGACGCCATCCTTACCGCCCTCTATCAGGAACACTTCCCCGACCAGGCCGTTTCCCTTTTCGCCCTCGGTGGCTATGGCCGCCGCGAACTCTTTCCCCGCTCCGACATCGATCTCCTCATCCTGCGTCCGCCGGAAAACAATGCCGTTCTCGACGGGCGCATTGCCGCCTTTGTCCGCGACCTTTGGCAGCTCGGCCCCGACATCGCCCAGCAAGTCAGCGATCCTGCCACCTGCCTTGCCCAGGCCAAAAGCGACCTCGACACCCTCACCAGCCTGCTCGAAGCCCGCTTCATCATCGGAGATGCCGCGCTTGCCGACGCCATCCGCGTCAACGAGCCACCACTCATCCCCCGCCCTGATTTCATCGCCGCCAAATTGCAGGAACAGCACAACCGCGACAGCCACCAGGAGCAAATGGGCCTGCTCGAACCCAATATCAAAATCGCCCCCGGCGGCTTGCGCGATATCCACATGATCGTCTGGGTGCTGGCCTACTGCTACGGTCATACCCCGCAACTGGCAGGCGAGTACGGCCTGACACCCGCCGAGCAGGCGGAACTGCTGGAAAACAGGGACATCCTCTGGCGCATCCGCTATGCCCTGCACCTCACCGCCACCCCCGACCACAAAGACCGCCTCCTCTTCGAGCGCCAGAAATCCCTCGCCCGCATCTTCGCCTGGCAAGACAGCGCCACCAGCAGCGCCACCGAACAATTCATGCGCCATTACTACCGCGCCACCCGCCGCATCCGCCGTATCAGCCGTCTCATCGTCAAACTCGTGGAATCGCAGCACCTGCCGCCCGCCGCCATCACCCCGCTTGATGCGCACTACTGCATCCGCGCGCGGCGCATCGACTTCATCCACCCGCCCTCATCCGACTTCTTTCACGAAAATCCCGAACAACTCTGGCAACTCTTCACCCACCTGCAAAACCATCCCGAACTCGACGGCCTGCACCCCCTGCTCGCCCGCAAACTCTTCGAAGCGCGCGACACCCTTGTCACCCACAATTTCCGCATCGACAAAAGCAACCGCCAGGGCTTCATGGCCGTCCTCGGCCATCCCGGCAACGTCTATCGCCAGGTGCGGCGTATGTTGCGCTACGGCATCCTCTACCGCTACATCCCCGGCTTCTGGCACATCGTCGGCCGCATGCAATACGACCTCTTCCACCAATACACCGTTGACCAGCACACCCTGCACCTCCTCGCCATCCTCGACAGCTTCAAGCAGGAAGCGCCCGCCTACCCGCACGCCACCCGCATCATGCGCCGCCTGCCCGACCGCGCCATCCTCTATCTCGCTGCCATCTTCCACGACATCGGCAAAGGCTACCAGGGCGACCATGCCGACATCGGCGCCGCCATGATCGAAAGCTTCGCCCTCGAAAACGACGCCATCCCCAACCGCGACTGCCAGCGCCTCGTCTTCCTCGTCAAGCACCATCTCCTCATGTCGGAAACCGCGCAAAAGCAGGACCTCTCCGACCCTGCCGTCATCGCCGCCTTTGCCCGCACCGTCGCAAGCCGCGACAACCTCGACTACCTCTACCTCCTCACCATCGCCGACATCAGCGCCACCAACCCCACCCTCTGGAACAGCTGGCGCGCCACCCTGCTCTCCACCCTCTACCAGCTCGCCGCCGCCGAACTGGAAACCGCGCGCCCCGCCCTGCCCGACCATATCGAAGAACGCAAGCAGCAGGCCCTGCGCCACCTCGCCGACCTGCCCGCGCCCGAAGCCCTCTGGCAAACCCTGCCCGACGCCTTCTTCCTCGGCGAAAGCGCAGAAAGCATCGCCGCCAAAACCCGCGACCTCCTCGCCATCCCTGCCCCGCACCGCGCCATCGCCCTGCCCGGCACCCCGCCGCAACTCTATCTGCGCTCCAGCCATCCACCCGGCATCGTCTTCGCGCGCGCCACCCATTTCCTCGAACGCCACAGCCTCGACATCGTCGAAGCGCGCCTCTACCAGAACAACGACAAAACCCTCACCCTCCAGCAATACACCCTCGCTGACAGCCCCGTCGCCCTCGACCGGCTCACCGGCGAACTCGGCGCCTACCTCGCCAGCGACCAGCCGCCGCCCCCACAACGCAAACGCCTGCAACCCAGCCATCTCCGCCATTTCCCCACCGCCACCCGCATCCGCACCCGCCAGACCGGCAACCGCAGCCTGCTTGAAATCACCTGCCAGGACAGGCACGGCCTGCTCTCCCTCATCAGCCGCGTGCTCCTTGCCCACGGCATCGACGTTGACCACGCCAAAATCACCACCCTCGGCGAAAAAGCGCAAGACGTCTTCTACCTCAACGGAGAACTCTCCGCCGCGCAACTTGAAGCCCTGCGCAAAGCCCTCTACCATGCCCTCAACAGCTAAGCACGCAAAGGACACTTATGGACTGGAACAAAATCGGCCTTATCCTCGTCGCCGCCTTCATCCTCTTTATCTTCTGGCGCGCCCACAAAAGCGGTGGACTTGCCGCCCTCATGGAAAAATCGCGCAACGCCCCGCAACACTGGGGCACCTTCGCCGCCCTCATGGGCGGTGTACTGCTGCTGCTCTACCTGCTGATCAAGCTATAGAGAAAGTGGTAAATTTTCTCACCATAAAGCGCTTATCGCGATAAATTTTCTCACGATAAGCGCTTATTGATGATAAGAAATCACTATTTTTAAAGAATTTATAAAACTACATCAAGGAAAGAGAGAGCAAAAACAGACCCCGCCCGCCATCATCGCGGGCAAACATTGCCATCGCGGTTTGCACTCTCCCTGGCATAGCCGCTTCCCCAAAAAATGGCATGGGATTTTTCTCTTAATCTTTTGAAAAACTGTCATTATTCAAAAGATTGTCTATATGCCATTTTTCGGAAGCCCCGCCATAATCCCCCGTTTCCGCAACACCCGCTGCCATTCAGAAGCCGCCATGTCTCCCCGTCAAACTTTCATCCTGCGCTTCAGCCTTGCCGGCGGCATCACTTTCGTCACCTGCGCATTGCTTGTCATGCTGCTCGCCGCCTGGCTGGAAGGCAGCACCAGCGCATTTCTTGATTTCATCAGGCCGCCGGACAATATCGGCATCACCAGAATGGTCACCGTCTTTTTCGCCATCGTTCTCATCGGCATACCGCCTGGCGCCCTCACGGCATGGCTGCTCGCGCTCATGGATAGCCGCCGCAACCCGGGCGGACTCGCCTATGCAGCACTGCTGGGCGGCATCTTTGGCGCACTGGGCGGCACGGGAGTCGGCAGCGTCTTTCACAAGGCCGCGCCCTTCGCGCCCGAACACATCTGGCATTACAGCCTGCTCTTCGCTGCATTCGGCGCACTGGCCAGCCTGCTCCTCGCTGCCCTGCTGCTGCCGAGAAACGGATTCCGCCCCTGATCGCGCCTCATGTGCCTACCGGAATCATAATGAGAAAATTTCTCATAAAGAAGCGCTTGTAGCGATAAATTTTCTCACGATAAGCGCTTGTTAGTGGTAAAAAATCACTGTTTTTACTTAAAACATAAAACAGGCATCATCCACGCACCTTGCCCAGCTCATCGCGCATCTTCGCGATCACTTCTTCATAATCCGGCGCGTTGAAAATGGCGGAACCGGCCACGAAAGTATCCGCGCCCGCCTCGGCAATGGCGCGGATATTGTCCACCTTCACGCCGCCATCCACTTCCAGGCGAATATCGCGCCCGCTCTTGTCGATGATCGCGCGCGCCGCGCGCAGCTTGTCGAGCGCCGCCGGAATGAACGCCTGCCCGCCGAAGCCGGGATTGACCGACATCACCAGAATCATGTCCACCTTGTCGATCACATAATCGAGATAATGCAGCGGGGTGGCCGGATTGAACACCAGCCCGGCCTTCACGCCGCGGCTTTTGATGAGCTGGAGGGAGCGGTCGATATGCGTGCTCGCCTCGGGATGGAAAGTGATGTAATCCGCACCGGCATCGGCAAACTGGGCAATGAGATCATCCACCGGCGACACCATCAGATGCACATCGATCGGCGCCTTGATGCCATATTTTTTCAGCGCCGCGCACACCATCGGGCCAATCGTCAGATTCGGCACATAATGGTTGTCCATCACATCGAAATGCACCACATCCGCCCCGGCAGCCAGCACGTTTTCCACTTCCTCGCCAAGCCGGGCAAAATCCGCGGAAAGAATCGACGGCGCAATCCAGAAATCCATTGGTATAACTCCCCTGTTTCAGTAAAATTGCCGCAGTTTACCAATCCGACTGGATTTACACGAGTGCAAACTTTCCCCGGCCACTGCTATTTCTTCGCCCGACTGGATTCCACCCAGCGCTATCTCCTTGATCATCCGCGCACTGCCCTGCCGCTGCTCTGCGTGGCGCGCGAACAAAGCGCGGGCGTCGGCCAGCGCGGGCGCGTCTGGCAATCGCCGCCCGGCCATCTCTACATGAGCCTTGCCGTCAACCTCCCCGGCGATGCCGCCCTGCATCAGGGGCTGGCGCAGGCCGTTGCCCTTTGCCTTGCCGAAACGCTTGATCCTGAAGCGAAGCATCTCCGCCTCAAATGGCCGAACGATCTCTTCCTCGCCGGCCGCAAACTCGGCGGCATCCTCGTCGATACGCTGCCGCGCGGCGACGATCTCTGCGCCGTCATCGGCATCGGCATCAATGTCGAAGCGCGTGATGAAGCCGCAGGCATCCGCGAGATCGATGCAGCGGCAGACGCTGAAACCCTGCTCGCGCGCATCCTGCCTGCCCTCATGCCGCGCCTGCAAGGCTGGCAGGAAAAGCCCTATCTTCCCATTGATCACCGCTGGCCGAACTACGACCTCTATCACGGAAAATCCTGCATTCTCGAAGGCATCGCAGAGCCGCAGCGCCTTCGCGGCATCGACCAGAAAGGCCGCCTCATCGCGCAGGACGCGAGCGGCAAACTGCAATTTCTCACCCAAACCCGCATCCAGGCTCCCGCATGACCTTTCTCTTGATCGACGCCGGCAATTCCCGCATCAAATGGCTGTATGGCAATACCGTTCCTGGCATCGTCGAAGCCGCCTCCTACAAAAGCGACTGGAAAACCCGCCTGTACCGCGCCTGGCACTTGCTGCCCGAGCCGGAAATCGTGGCGCTCTCCAGCGTCAACCATCCCGAAATCGAGGAACACGTCATCCGCCAGGTGGATGAACTGTGGGGCAAGCCGGTGAAAATCTTCACCGCACAGAAGCACACCAACGGCTCGCTCACCGTCGCCTATGCCGAGCCGGAAAAGCTTGGCACCGACCGCTATCTCGCCATGCTTGGCGCGCGCAGCCTCACCCGCGATCCGCTTTGCGTCGTCGGCTGCGGCACCGCCATCACTCTCGATGCCGTCGATGGCGACGGCAACCACTTGGGCGGCCTCATTCTGCCCGGCATCCGTCTCGCCGAAAACGCCCTTTTGCAAAACACGCAAAAACTCACGCCCATGCGCTGGACGCCCAACCCGCTCGGCAACGATACCGCAAGCTGCATCGGCGCCGGCATCCATCATGCGCTGCCCGCCGGCATCGACCACATCATCGACGAACTCGAAGCCTCGCACGGCTACTATTTCAAGCGTTTCGCTTTCGGCGGCGATGCACAAATCCTCTTTGGCAACCGCCCTACCTACCGCATCGAACCCGACCTCATGTTCGGCGGCATGATTGCCCATCTTCGTCCACAAAATCCTAAATAACGGTAAATTTTCCCACCAACAAGCGCTTATATCGAGAAAATTTATCACGATAAGCGCTTATTCATGAGAAAATTTCTCATCACAACATCCTCCTGCCCCATCGTTACCATCCGTACAATCAGACGAAACAGTCTGCTGATTTTCTTCAAAAAAACATTCCTCCCCCGTTCACGCTTCCGGCAACAGCTTCCCCCCTCTGCCCGCTTTGCGATAATGCCCGCTTTTCCCAACCGGCACCCCGCATGACCGATGTTTCCCAGCGCCGTTATTATCACGGCCTCGACACTCTCCGCGCCGTTCTCATGCTGGTCGGCGTGCTCTGGCATGCCGCAGGCATCCTCTCGCCGGTATCCACCTTCGTCTATTCCAGCCCCATCCACAAAAGCTTCGCTATCTACGCCAGCATCTATCCCGAGCATCTTTTCCGCATGGAAGCCTTTTTCCTCGTTTCCGGCTTTCTCTCGCAAATGGTGCTGATGCGCAAGGGCAAAGGCGAATTCCTGCGCGCGCGCGTCAGGCGCGTGCTCATTCCCCTGCTGCTCGGCTGCTTCGGCGTGAACCTGCTGTTGCAGATTTTCGGCAGTGTTTACATGGACTACCGCTGGGAAAATTTCGACATGTGGCGCTGGGTCATGCACGGCTGGTTTCTTATTACCCTGTTCCTTTGCGCGCTTATCGATTGCATGCTGCCGCGCGACGCTATCGCGAAAACGCGCTGGCCCGGCATACTGCTGGCGCTCGCCATCGCCTGGGTGGGCTATATCGCCCTCGATTACTGGAACGCCAATCTCTGGCATTTCTGGGATCCGGTCAAAGGCAACCTTTTCAATTTCTTCGTGCTCAACACCGCGCAGTTCTACCCGCTCTATTTCGCGGGCGCGCTGCTCTATCATCATCAGGACTGGCTAAACCGCCTCGACTGGCGCACCCTGCTGCCGCTTGCCGTCATCACCTTCGCCGCCGCAGTCATCATCTATCTGCACAGCCTCAATTTCTACCGCCCGTTCGGGCGCGAATGGTATTCGCCGCTGCTTTACCGCGCCGTGCATCTCGTGAGCGCTGGCGGCATCGCCTTTCTGCTCTTTGTCTGGTGCCATCGCATCACCCGCGCCAACGGCCAGATCGTACGCTATCTGATCGATTCCGCGATTGTCATTTATCTGGTGCACCATCCGCTCGTCATCATCTTCGGCTGGGCTTTCGATACGCCCGCCCTCGGCAATCTCGCCTACTTCCTGCTCGTCACCGGCGTCACCGTTGCCGTTTCCTATCTCTGCTACGAAGGCATCCGCCGCTCGCGCCTGCTGCGTTTTGCCTTCGGCCTGCGCGCGCCGCAGTGATAGAATGCGCGCTCCCCTGCCAACGGAGCGAACATGAACACCCGATCCGGCTACGTAGCCATCGTCGGCCGACCCAACGTCGGCAAATCCACCCTGATCAACCACCTCATCGGCCAGAAAATCGCCATCACCTCGAAAAAACCGCAAACCACGCGCCATGCCCTGCTCGGCATCTGGACGGAAGGTAATGACCAAATCGTCTTCGTCGATACCCCCGGCATCCACCAGGGCAGCAAAAAAGCCATCAACCGCCAGATGAACCGCGCCGCCTGGCAAAGCATGGACTATGTGGACATCATCGTGCAGGTCACGGAAGCCGGGCGCTTCACCGAAGAAGACGAGCGCGTTGCCAAGGGCGTTGTCGATAGCGGCAAACCCGTCATCCAGGTGCTCAACAAAATCGACCATTTCAAGGACAAAACCGCGCTGCTCGCCAGCCTGCAAGCCATCCAGCAAAAAGGCGACTGGGCGGAAATCATCCCCGTATCGGCGAAAAACGGCCAGAACCTCGATGCCCTGCTCGCCGCCCTCACCAACCGCCTGCCCGCACAACCTTGGCTCTTCGACGAAGAGCAGATCACCACCGCCAGCCTGCGCTTCATGGCCGCGGAAATCGTGCGCGAAAAACTCTTCCGCTATTTGCACCAGGAAATCCCCTACGAACTCGGCGTCGTCATCGAGCGCTACCAGGAAGATGAACGCCTCGTGCAAATCGACGCCACCATCATCGTCGAACGCGACAGCCAGAAAGGCATCGTCATCGGCAAAGGCGGCAAAACCCTGAAACTCATCGGGCAAAGCGCCCGCGAAGACCTGGAAAAAATGCTGGAAAAGAAAGTCATGCTGCGCAACTTCGTGAAAGTGAAGGAAAACTGGCGCGACAACGACCAGGTCATCCACAGCATGGGACTCGGCAGCGGCGCTGACGGCGATCTGGCCTGATTCTGGAATAAACCCCAGCAACATCCTGAAAAATTTCAAAAAATAACCAAAAATCGTTATTTTTTACCATCATAAAGCGCTTATCATGCAAAAAAATTCTCATAACAAGCGTTTTTATGAGAAATTTTACCATTTGCTCTCACAAAAAAACCACACACAGGAAACGTCCATGAACATCCTCCACAAACTCACCCACGAATGGCAACAACCCTGGATCATCCTCTGGTTCATCTGCGGCGTCATCGCCCTCTATGCCGGTGTCGCCATTGAAATCAACCAGCCCTTCCCTGGCGCTTTCAATGCCCTGCTCGCCGAAGAAAACCGCTTCGTGCTCATCAAGTTCGGCGTCGCGATTATCGGCCTGCTCTGCGTCGTCGCGCTTGCCTTCCGCAAAAATCTTTCCGGCAACGGCCTCGGCATTGCCGCCAACATCGGCGAAATCTTCGTGCAGGGCAAAAGCGGCGCCACCGGCCTCATGCTCTCGCCCATCTTCTACCTCACCACCCACGTTTACGGCCTTTACTATTGGGGCAAAAACCGCGACGGCGACGGCAACATGATCCCGCGCGGCGCCAGTCTCGCCGTCTGGATCGTCACCCTCGCCTTCATCGTCGCCGGCCTTTTCGCCTTCCCGTGGCTGAACGAAAAACTCACGCAATACCGCTTCATCGACCTCGATCCGAGCGCCGCGCTCACCCTCTTCGGCACCGACATCTCCTGGTACACCATCAACGTCACCGCCTTCGTGCTCGGCGTTACCGCGCAAACCGCGATGATCCTGCGCTATGCCTACTCGTGGTGGCTGTGGATACTGGTCAACTTCGTCTGGCTTACCGTCAACCTCGTCAACGGCAACTACGTCTTCGCCGCGCAAACCATTGTTTACCAAATCAACGCCATCGTCGCCCTGTACGAATGGTGGGAAAGCAGTCGCGATACAAAAAATCCGTTTTTATAATCATTTTTTACCATAAATAAGCGCTTGCATAGTGATTTTTTATCACGACAAGCGCTTTATGGTGAGAAAATTTCTCATATACATTCATCCACTCCGCAAACATGCCCGGCCTGAATGCCGGGCACAAATCTGCTATAATCCGCCGCTGTTTTTTCCTTCGGAGACCCCATGAGCTACGATTCCTCCAGCATCCGCGTTTTGAAGGGCCTGGAAGCGGTACGCACCCGCCCCGGCATGTATATCGGCAACACGGATGACGGCAGCGGCTTGCATCACATGGTCTTCGAAGTCGTCGATAACGCCGTCGATGAAGCGCTTGCCGGCTATTGCAGCGAAATCAACGTCATCATCCATCAGGATGAATCGATTACCGTGCGCGACAACGGCCGCGGCATTCCCGTCGATATCCACCCCGAAGAAGGCAGAAGCGCTGCCGAAGTCATCATGACCGTGCTGCACGCAGGCGGCAAATTCGATGACAACTCCTACAAAGTCTCCGGCGGTTTGCACGGCGTCGGCGTTTCCGTGGTCAATGCCCTTTCCGAGCGCCTCACGCTCACCATCCAGCGCAACGGCAAAACGCATCGCCAGGTCTATCGCCATGGCGAACCGGAAGCGCCGCTCGCCGTCATTGGCGAAGCGGAAGGCACCGGCACCGAAGTGAATTTTCTCGCCAGCACCGACACCTTCGGCACCGTTGTCTACGATTTTGAAATCCTTGCCAAGCGCTTGCAGGAACTCTCCTTCCTGAACGCCGGCGTGCGCATCGTGCTCACCGACGAACGCACCGACAAAAGCCAGGTCTTTGAATACGAAGGTGGCGTCAAGGCCTTTACCGAGTATCTCAACCGCAACAAGACGCCCATTCACCCTTCCATCTTCTATTGCAGCAATGAAAAAGACGACGTCGTCGTGGAAATTTCCCTGCAATGGAACGACAGCTTCCAGGAAAACGTCTACTGCTTTACCAACAACATCCCGCAACGCGACGGCGGCACGCACCTGGCCGGCTTCCGCGCGGCGATGACCCGCACGCTCAACGGCTACATGGAAGAAGAAGGCCTGCTCAAGAAAGCGAAAATCGCCACCAGCGGCGATGACGCGCGCGAAGGCCTGACCGCCATCGTCTCCGTGAAAGTGCCCGACCCCAAATTCTCCTCGCAAACCAAGGACAAACTCGTCTCCAGCGAAGTGAAAGGCATCGTCGAAGCCGTGCTCTCCGAAAAGCTGAAAGAATTCCTCCTCGAAAACCCGCAGGAAGCGAAAATCATCGCCGGCAAGATCGTCGATGCCGCGCGCGCCCGCGAAGCCGCGCGCAAAGCGCGGGAAATGACGCGCCGCAAAGACGTGCTCGATATCGCGGGACTCCCCGGCAAACTTGCCGACTGCCAGGAAAAAGACCCGGCGCTGTCCGAAATCTTCATCGTGGAAGGCGATTCCGCGGGCGGCTCCGCCAAACAGGGGCGCAACCGCAAATTCCAGGCCATCCTGCCGCTCAAGGGCAAAATCCTCAACGTGGAAAAAGCGCGCTTCGACAAAATGCTGTCCTCTGCCGAAATCGGCACGCTGATCACCGCGCTTGGCACCGGCATCGGCAAGGACGACTTCGACCCGGCCAAACTCCGCTACCACCGCATCATCATCATGACCGATGCCGACGTGGACGGCGCGCACATCCGCACCCTGCTCCTCACCTTCTTCTACCGGCAAATGCCGGAACTGGTTGAGCGCGGCCATATCTACATCGCGCAGCCGCCGCTCTACAAAGTCACCAAGGGCCGCCACAAGCAATACGTCAAAGACGACAGCGAACTCAACGAACTCCTGCTCACGCAAGCGCTTGATGACGCGCAGCTTTACGTTGCCGCCGACTCCCCGCCCATCCAGAAGGCCGCCTTTGAGCACCTCGCGCGCAACTACCTCGCCCTCGAAACTATCATCAAGCGCCTCTCCGGCCGTTACGACGGCCGCGTGCTGAAAGCGCTCATCGAAGCGCCGAAACTCACGCGCGACACCTTCGCGAGCCTCGATACGCTCAACGCCTGGATCAAAGCCTACCAGACGCAGCTTGAGCGCTTTGCCGAACCGGGCGTTACCCTGAAAGCGGATGCCAATGACACCCCCATCCCGCGCATCCACGTGCAAATCGAGCAGCACGCCAACCTCATCCACAACTACTTCGACGCCAACTTCGCCGACTCCCCCGAATACCGCAAAATCGCCGCCTTTGGCGAGGAAATCGCGGGGCTTTTGGGCGAAGGCGCCTACTTTGAAAACAGCAAAAGCAAAATCGAAGTGCAATACTTCGGCGACGTCATCGGCGCCCTTTTCGCCGAAGGCAAAAAGGCCTACGAAATCCAGCGTTACAAAGGCCTTGGCGAAATGAACCCCGACCAGCTCTGGGAAACCACGCTTGACCCTGCCGTGCGCCGCATGCTGCAAGTGAAATTGCAGGACGCCATGGCCGCCGACGAAATCTTCACCACCCTGATGGGCGAAGAAGTGGAACCGCGCCGCGCCTTTATCGAAGACAACGCCATCAACGCCAATATCGATACCTGACGCACTGGCCAAATACAGGGCGGAACGTAGGGCGGGCTTCAGCCCACCATGCAAACGCCAAAATCCCTCATGTAGAACGTAGGGTGGGTGTCAACCCACCGCGCAAACCCCAACATTTTCAGCATCATTATGTTGAGGTTCGCTTCGCTCACCACCAACCTGCAACTGATGCATATATTTTATAAATTCGTTTTTTATCATCATTTTTTACCACAACAAGCGCTTTATCGTGATAAAAAACTATTTCAAAAACCGATTTCATAAGAAAAATATCACCCCATGTCCCTGCAAAAACTGGAAACCCTGCTCGCCCGCCACGGCCATTTCCACTGTCTGTCGTATTTTCCGCCTGCTGCGGACAGCAAGGATATTGAAAAAACCGTACCCTTCCGCCACAGCGTCACCCCGCCGGCGCAGACGTCGATGTCCCCGATATCGGCCGCCTGCGCGAGTTTTATGGCGCTTTCGGCAGCATCGCCTTCTATCACTGCGGCGATGACGATGCCGCGCGCTACCTCGCCGCGCCCCACGAATGGCCGGCCTGTCGCCAGGAATTCGATATCTGGATCGCCGATATCGACAGCGACGAATGGCACGACATCGCTCCCGCCGAACTCCTGCGCCAGACAGAAGATGGCTATTGCGATTTGCAGGCGCTGGTCATCGGCGAAACGCCGCACAGCGGCAACTACATCCTCATGGCCAATAACGGCGCGGTTTACGAATTCGACCACGACGGTTTCGACTTCTTTCTTGTCGCCCCCGACATCATCGCCTACGCCGAAACCCTGCTTGAACCCGACGCCACAGCGTTGCGCGACTACACCACTTTCCTCAGCTTGCGAGAAGCAGGCGACACTTGCTCGTGGTACGTCGCCGCCGTGCATTTTGCCGATGGCAAGCTCTTCTCCCTACAAGACGAGGAATAATTCTCAATGAATGCTTTTTAATAAGTTATTTTTACCGCGACAAGCGCTTCATCATGGTAAAAAACACCATTATTAACCTTTTCATAAACCAACCCATACACATCATGACTCAATCCCGTACTCCCTTCGTGGCCACTGGCCTCATGCTCTTCGCCCTCTTTTTCGGCGCGGGCAACCTCATCTTCCCTGCCTATCTCGGCCAGCAGGCCGGTGAAAACATCGTCTCCGCGCTGATCGGCTTTCTGCTGACGGGCGCGGGGCTGCCGCTTTTGGGCGTGCTCGCCATCGTGCATTCCGGCTCGCGCGACGTGCAGGCGCTGGCTTCGCGCGTTTCTCCCGCCTATGGCATTGCCTTCTCCACCCTGCTCTATCTTGCCATCGGGCCGCTTTTCGCCGCACCGCGCACCGCCACGGTATCCTTTGAAATCGCCCTGCTGCCTTTCATGGAAAATGCCGACGCTGCCACGCGTGCCTGGGCGCTGGCGCTCTTCAGCATGGCTTTCTTTGCGGTGGCTTTCTGGTTTGCCATTTCGCCGGGCAAGCTGGTGAACCGCATTGGCAAGGTGCTGACGCCGGTATTGCTGCTCGCCATCGCCATTCTCGTCGGCTACGCCGCCCTCAATCCCATCGGCCCGCTGCAACCGGCGCAGGGCGATTACGCCACGCACCCCCTCGTCAACAGCATCATCGTGGGCTACGGCACCATGGATGCACTGGCGTCGCTGGTCTTTGCCATCATCGTCATCGATGCCGTGCGCGGCATGGGCATCAGCGAATCGCGCCGCGTGTTCCGCATCACGGCACAGGCCGGCGTGGTGGCCGCCGCGTGCCTCGCGCTCGTCTATATCTTCATCGCGTCGATGGGCGCGAGCAGCGTCACCGGCCTCGGCCTGCTCGATAACGGCGCCGCCATCCTCGCGCAAAGCGCGCAGCACTATTTCGGCGGCCCCGGCAAAGTCCTGCTTGCCGTCATCGTCCTTCTCGCCTGCCTGACCACGGCCATTGGTCTCATCAGCGCCTGCGCCGAATATTTCAACCGCCTCATCCCGCGCATCTCGCTGCGCCAGTTTGCCCTGATTTTCACGCTGGTTTCCGGCTTCCTCGCCAACAAGGGGCTTTCCGGCATCATCAGCTTCTCGGTGCCTATCCTGATGCTGCTTTATCCGCTGACCATCGTGCTGATTCTGCTGGCTTTCCTTGATCGCACCTTTGCCGGCAGCCGCCGCGTCTATGCCTGCACCATTGGTGCCACACTCATCGTTGGGCTGCTTGATGCCTGGAAAACCGCCTTTGGCTTCAGCCCGGAATTCAGCAGCGTGCTGAACCGCATCCTGCCTTTCTACGAGATCGGCATGGGCTGGCTGCTTCCTGCCGCCTGCGGCTTCGCGGTTGGCCTGTTGTGGCATTTCTCGCGCCGCAAAGCGGCTACGGCCCTTTCCCGGTAAGGCAACGTCATGCGACAAATCATCTTCGATACGGAAACCACGGGCATGACCAAGGTGGGCGGCAATCCCGCCCAGGATCACCGCATCATCGAAATTGGCTGCGTCGAGCTGGTTGACCGCCTGCCCACCGGCAACCATTTCCATATCTACCTGAACCCCGAGCGCGCCGTGGATCCCGGCGCCTTTCGCGTTCACGGCATTGGCGATGATTTCCTGGCCGACAAGCCCGTCTTTGCCGACATCATCGACCAGTTTGAAGCCTACCTGGCCGGCGCTGATGAACTCATCGCCCACAATATCGCCTTCGACCGCGCCTTTCTCGACCAGGAACTCGCGCTCGCCGGACGCGACTATCGCCTTGCCGACCGCTTCATCCTTACCGACAGCCTGCTGCTGGCGCGGGAAAAATTTGCCAGCGCCCGCAACAACCTCGATGCCCTCTGCTCCCGCTTCGGCATCGACAACAGCAACCGCGACCTGCACGGCGCATTGCTCGATGCCGAGCTGCTCGCCGAAGTCTATCTGAAACTCACCGGCGGCCAGAGCGGCCTGTGGGAACAGGAGGAAACCGGCAGCGTGCAGGAAATCCGCGAAGAAGCCGTGAGTCTTGTCGGCAACTGGCTGGTCGCGTGCGCCAGCACGGCCGAACGCGATGCCCACGAACGCATCCTGGCTGCCATTCGCAAATCCTGAATGGGAAAATTTCCCATCGATAAGCGCTTGTTGTGAGAAATTTTCTCATAGCAAGCGCTTTGTTATGAGAAAAAATTACTATAAAGATGTATTTTATAAAAATTTAGCGAATCATCCCCGTTTCGCATCCGGCTGCTGCCTGCTGCCATCTCCCTCATATTTCTGCCCCAGCAAAGCACCACCGCGTTCGCAGGCCGCGCCAAGGAAAGCACCGGCGATGATGGAGGGCAAAAGCAATTGCCAGTTGCCGTCTATGGCGAAAAAGCTGAAGCAGCCGATAAAAATGCCGGGCACGAAGGAAACCGGATTAACGGCCGCACAGAACACCATAAACACCACGATCACCGCAACCACAATACCTGTGGCCACGGCAGCGGGCATGATCTGCCCGACAGCATCACTGCCGTTGGCAATGATGTAACCCCCGAAAACGCCAATCACGTTGGTGAGCAGCGTCATGCGCAATCCTGCCCAGCCCTGCCTGCCGCAGGCGAAGTAGGTGGTGCATCCGGCAAATCCCGCCCACACCGATAGATTGAAAACAGGCGCGGCAGCTGCCCAGATGCCGCAAAGCACGCCCGTGACCAGGGCAAGGACAATCAAACTCTTGTTCATGGCTGTCTCCTTGTCTGAAATACATGCGGGGTGGCGGCCAGGCCACCCTGCGGTTTGCAAAGTCAGTATTGCGCGGCAATCGCGGCCAGCGCCTTGTGGAAGGCCTCCATCGGCGGATGGACGATGCCTGCCCCAATCATGCCGATGCCTGCTTCCTTGTGGGCAATGGCGGTGTTGATCAGCGGCAGCACACCGCTTTCCACCACCTTGCGCACATCCACGCCAGTGGCGATGCCCTTGAAGTTGAGGATGGGAATGGTGATGTTGGGGTTCTCGCCAGTGGTGATCTCATGCATCACTTTGCTGTAATGGATGGCATCGGCCACCGTACCGCCCACGATGGAGACGATGGCCGGTGCAGCTGCCATGGCAAAGCCGCCGATGCCGTAGGTCTCGGTAATCGCCGAGTCGCCGACGTCCAGCCCCGAATCTTCCGGCTTGTAACCGGCAAAGAGCGGGCCGATGACCTGCTGCGCAGGCCCGGTGAACCATTTGCCGGGAAGACCGGCCACGCGAATGCCGAATTCCGTACCGTTGCGCGACATGGCGGTGAGCACGGTGGAATGCGCAATGCCTTCGGCAGAATCCAGAGCGGCCTTGCTGCACACCATCCATGTCGGCCCGGAGAAGTAGTCCGAAGACGCGACAAATTCGAAAACCGCTTTCTTGTCCTTGATGCTGAAGCTGGTTTCGAGAATGTAAGGCGCGAGCTTCTGGATGAGGAGCGTAGTGCCGGCCACGTTGCGGTTGTGGCACTCGTCACCCATGTGCAGCGCTTGCGAGAGCATGAGGCGCAGGTCGATGCCTTCTTCGCAATAGGTCATGGCCTCTGCGAGCAAGGGGCCGAACACATCGCGCATCCAGTCAAGACGATCAATCACGCTTTGATCATTCGCGCCCATGCGCAGGATTTTCGCGAGCTGCTCGGAAAGGTTGGTGAACGCCATGTTGCCGTGGGTTTTGTTTTCCACCACGTGCATATACATCGACGGGCTGGTCACGCCAGTCATCGAGCCGACGCACTGGTGCTCGTGGCAGGGCGAAAAGGTGATTTCGCCGCTGGCCGCCATTTCCGTGGCTTCATCGAGATCTTTCGCCCAGCGCTCAAAAACAATCGCGCCGGTAATCGCGCCGCGCATCGGGCCGTTCATGTTTTCCCAGGCAATCGGCGGGCCGGCATGCAGGAGCATTTTGTCGGTCATGCCGGGGATGACGTCGCGGGCGCGCGCGTAGCCGGTCAGCACCGGTTGCGCAGTGGTGATGCGTTTCAGCGCTTCCATGTTGGCCGCATGGATTTTGTCGGCAATATCGGGGCGCTCCAGTTTGGCCAGCGCCGCCATCATTTCCGCATTGCCCTGCGCGGGCGGTTGCCATTCAAGCTGGGTGACAGGTACGCCCTGCGCGCGCAAGTCGTCGGCAAAACGGGGAATACCGAGGTTGATCACGTTCAGTGTTTGTTGGAACAGTTGCATGATTATTCTCCTTTGACGACAAATTCACGTGCGAGCAGGCCTGCATCGGTGGAGCTCGGGGCGATGGTGATGCCGGCGTTTTTCAGCAGGGCAATCTGGCTGGCCACATCCGGGTTATCGAGATCGGTGCCGAGCACATAGGCGAGTATTTCCAGATGGCGGCCGGCCGCTTCCGCTTCTTTTTTCACGGTGATGAGTGCGTCCAGGGTGGTGCCGACGGGATCGGGATTGGCGCCATAGCCGAGAACGAAATCGAGGAGCAGCACACCGGTTTCGGGATCGCGTCCTTCTTCGAGAATGCGCGCGATGCGGTAAGCGGGATCGATCATCGGATGGGCGCGCCCTTGCGTGAAAGCGTCGTCGCCAAGGTCGATGAAGGTATGCGCTTTGGATTTGTCCTGCGGCGCGAGGCGATGCGCAGGATCGGGATGGATATTGCTGTAAATCTCGCCGTGGATTTCGGAGGCGGCGAACATTGCCTCGTCGCAAAGTGTGCCGCCGCAGAAAAGGCCACGCACGTAGCGCTGTTCCGGCTTCAGTTTGCCGCGCACTTCTTCGATGAGCGGCCAGTTGAACGCGTGCTTGTCGATGCTTGCCTCGGGAACGCCGCTTTTGATGACGGCCGCCATCGCTGCCGGTTTGCTGTGCGCGAAAAGCTGCACGTTATCGGCATGCTGCAATTGGTCTTTCAGGCCAAGAAACTGGATGACAACCGGTTTTTTTACTGTTGCCGCCGCTGCCAGCACTTTCTCGGCGACCGCTTTCGCCGGCGGCTTGGATACGATTACAATCACGTCCGTATGCGGATCATTGGCCAGCGCATGCAAGCCATCGAGCATCATCACGCCACCAATCTCGGTAGAAAGATCGCGTCCGCCGGTGCCGATCAGCTGCGAGATGCCACCACCAAAATCATGAATGCGTACCGACATTTCCTGCGCACCTGTGCCGGATGCGGCAACGATGCCGATATTGCCGCGCCGTACTTTGTTGGCAAAACCGAGCGCTACGCCATTGATGATCGCGGTGCCACAATCAGGGCCCATCATCAGCAGGCCTTTGTCATGCGCGAGCGCTTTCAGGCGTTTTTCGTCTTCAATCGAGACATTGTCGGAAAAAAGCATCACATGTTTGCCGAGATGAAGCGCTTTTTCCGCTTCGCGCGCAGCATAGGCGCCGTTCACGGAAATCACCACCAAATTGCTGTCCGGCATGTTTTGCGCAGCGGCCGCAAGCGTATGAAATACGTCATCCTGGCGATCGCTTTCTGCTCCGGGTTTGCGCGTCAGCAATTCTTCGATGGCCGAGAATATTTCAGCAACATCAACACCCTTTTCAAGTTCGCAAACCATCATCAAATCCGGATTGCCCGCGCCTTGCAGCGTCTCGTCAAGCAAACCCAGCTCTTGCAGCACCGCCTTGTTCATGCTGGTGCCCATCGCCACTTGCGCCTGGTGCACGCCGCGCAATTTGTTGGCGGCGGTCGAGATGGCCATCAATGTGACGGAATCCACATAAGTATTGCGTTTCAATTTGCTATGCAGGGACATAATGTCGTTCTCCTGTTGGGATGAAAAGACAATCCGGCCAAAATGCCGCTTAACAGGTCATAACCGGAAGAATGACCCAGGGCTGTCAATGCATGGATAGTGCGGTCTCTCTCTCCTTTGCCAGCATGATTGCCGTACAGCAGACAAACAAAATCCTGCACAGGCACGCTGACTTCGCCATGCAGGGCATCACGGACAAAAGCGGCGGAAATGGCATGAGTGCGATGCAGATGACGCTCCAACGCAGCGCGCAAATCATCGAAACGCCCGTGATGCGGGCTTTGCGGCAAATGCAGGGCCAGGGCAAGGCCTGCCAGAAAATCGTCGCCGCTTGGCGTCAAACCCTGTCCCAATCCCAGCAAACCGCAAACTGCCGTATCCAGCTCGCATTCACCCTGCAAGGCTTGCCACAAACCGGCAATGCCTTGCTGCAAGCGCTTGCGCAGAGTCTCCGCAAAAAGATCGGGGGCAGGAGCTGCGGCTTTTTCCAGTACATGCCAGCAGGTTTTGATGATTTCCCCGTCAAGCTCGCCATGCGGGATCCGCAAAGAGCAGGAAAAAGCGGGCGGGAGAACATCCGGAAAGCAGCCTGCAAGATCCGCATCAGCCACTGGCAAGGCATGGCAGCGCAATTGCCGCGGCCCTTGGGGAACATGCCTGTCAACCAGAGCCAGCAGAAAATCCGGCCTGCCTTCAGGCACGATATTGATGACATGATGATGCGCGGAGATTGGGCGCACACCGTGCCGCAGCACCGGATAATCGGAAACAAGCCGTTGATCCAGCGCAACAACGGAGCTGCCGTTTCCATGCCACTTCGTTACGTGCTGTGTTGCTGGTTCTCCGGAAAAACCCATGGTTACCTCGCTTGAGCCATGCTGTTTTACTGGATACTTTATCTTTTTATACAATAAAGTGAAAGCAAATTAATTAACATGATACGAATAATCGATTCATTAAATATAGCCATTTAACCAAAAAATCTGCAACTGCTCTCTAAAACAGCAAGTGGAATGAAGGTAGGCTGGCGCAAATGGCAAAAATGTTGGAGTTTGGCAAAGCCGAACCCAACCTGCGCCCACACCGCCTGTTTATTGAAGATAATGTGCGGGTTTTCAGGTTGGGTGGCTATATAGCCAACGCCGCATATACTGGCACAATATACCTGCTCAACTTCAAG
>JAUMXB010000018.1 GCA_030529365.1 Cardiobacteriaceae bacterium
GGTCAAGCGCTTCGTGCTTTGCATTCAACCCGTGTCGGCCATGAATGGCCGACCTGCCATCACTGCGCGATGGTGGGCTAAAGCCCACCCTAGGATTCATGAGAATATTTCTCGCCAGGCGAATGGTAAATGCATCTGGTGGTCAAGCGCTTCGTGCTTTGCATTCAACCCGTGTCGGCCATGAATGGCCGACCTACTATCGCTGCGCGACGGTGGGCTGAAGCCCATTCTGTGAGTCATGAGAATATTTCTCATCATGAAGCGCTTATGATGAAAATTTTTATCAAAATAAACGATTTTATTGGTAAAAAATATCTATTTTCGACCTGATTTTGTATTTTGATTGTAAGTAGGGCAAGCGGGGCAGGCAAGAAAAAAGCCTGTGCCGTTGCCGGCGCAGGCTTGCAATCATGCGGATAGGTCAGGAAGGGTTTTTGTTTTCCACGTATCCGGCATCGACGATTTCCACGCTGTCATCATCGAGGATGGCGAGATCGTTTTCATCGAAATCGATGCGGTTGTGCGATGCGTCGTCCTGCTGTCTTTTTTCCTGCTCCTGCCCGGCTTCTGCGGCTTTCACTTCTGCCAGGGAAAATTCTATGGTGTGGGCATCGGCTATTTCGGCTTCCAGCGGCTCACCGGCTGGTGGCAGGGTGGGGGAATCGTCTTCTTCCAGCTCCAGTTCAAAGATTTGGCTTTCGTCATCAAATTCGCTGAAATCCAGTTCCAGCTCGGCGGACTCGGCCACTTCTTCTTCTGTTGCCGCAAAGGCTTCGGGATCCTCGAGGCGTTCGTCATGCCGCTTGCGGATGGTTTCCAGAAGCTCTTTGACCTTGTCGCGGTCGTCTTCGCTTTCCAGGGTTTCCACCTGATGGCGTGCCTGTTCTTCCGGATGATCGAGCAGGAAGGCATGGCGCATGGCCGCACCACGCAGGTTTTCGCTGAGCAGTTTGGTGGAAACCGGGCGCACGAGGCAACGGTACACTTGCCCGTAGTTGATCAGGTCAATGAGTGCTTCGCTGTCCTGGGTTTGGGTGACGACGATGGTCATGATGTGCGGGAAGAAGGATTTCATGACGTTCATGGTGGCAACGATGTCCTGCCCGCAGAAATGCACGTCGCTGATGATGATGCCGATGTTGCGTCCCAGAAGGGCTTCCATGGCGCTGTCCAGGTCTTTCGCCCAGTACGGGGTGTAGTGGCGGCCGAAAACGTAACGGAATTTCTCGAAGATTTTTTCGTCTTCAAACATGACCATCACGCCGCAACGCACTTCAGGCAGTGCCTGTTCGCCGCTTTCCTGCAAGGCGCGCATGTGGCGCAGCGAGCGGGCGATGTTGGTGGCGTCGCTGATGGTGCGCAGGAGATCGTCGGTATCCCAGGGTTTGGTGATGTAGCGGTAGATTTCACCTTCGTTGATGGCATCGAGCACGTCGTCGCGTTCGGCGTAGCCGGTGAGCAGGATGCGCATGGCGTCCGGCGCGCTCTCGCACACTTCGGCAAGCAGTTCCGTACCGGAGACGAGGGGCATTTTCTGGTCGCACACGATGACGTCCATGGGAATGGTCGCCACTTTTTCGCGAAATTCGTCAGGGTCTTCCGTGATGTAAACGTTGTGGCTTGCGCGGAAAATCGAATTCAGGCTGCGCAAGATGCGCGGGTCGTCATCAATAAAGATGATATTGGGCTTTTCCTGTGCAGACACGATTCCTCCTGTGGTGCAAAAACGGCTTCATTTTATGACGATCTGGCCATATGGTACGTTCCATGACGGTATAGTAAGGCAAAAAAATCTACTTTCCAGCGATTTTTTCCCACGCCGCCGTGATGATGGCGTGGTGATCCTCGAAACATTCTTCGCGCCGCAATTGGTCGAGCGGCCACCATTGCGCGGTTTCCGCGTCGTCCTGTCCGCTGATCTGCGGCCTTTCCTGCGCATCCGGCAAACGGAAGGCGAAGGCATGGGTAATCGTGCGGCCGCGATCGCTGCGCGTCGGCTTGTCGTAAACGGTGCTGGCGACCAGGCAATCGGCGGCCTCCTGGAAATCCCAGCCGGTTTCTTTACGCAATTCGCGCAGGCAGGAGGCGAAAAGCGTTTCGTCCGCATCGAGAAAGCCGCCGGGCAATGCCCACAAGCCTTTGCCGGGGTGGTGTTTGCGGCGGACGAGCAGGACATGGCCGCGATGGAAAACGGCTGCGTCAGTAGTGACGAAGATGACGGGGTAGGGCGCGTCTTTCCATAATGCCTTGCTGGCCTGGATGCTGTCCTGTTCGGCGAGCAGCCAGGCAAAATCATCGCTTGCGCGGAATGCCTGCAACCATGTGGCGACGCCTTCTGGCAGCCAGGGATGGCGGAAGGGCGCTGTGGCGTCATGGCGGAAATAGGCTTTGCGGATGGCGGTGGCGTTGTAATCGCCGGCGCTCGGCACGCTGACGAGGCCCCAGTCCGGGAACAGCGCAAGATAATAGGAGGTTTCATCCTTGATATGGCCGAAGAGTGCGATGCGGGCATGGTCGCCGGCAAGGCGCGCGACTTCGGCGCGCACGGCTGCTACCCAGTCGTTGTCGTCTGGATAATCGGCAACGGAACCAATTTGCACGCGCGCGTTTTCCTCGGCGGTGAGCCCCGCGCGGATCATGGCTTCGCGTTCGGCGACGCGCCACGGGTTGCGCAGGCGTCTTGCGCTGCCTGCCGCGCCGCACAGCACGATGAGGCGCCCGGCGCGGGTCAGGGCTTCGCGCATCAGGGCAAAATGGCCGAGGTGCGGCGGCTGGAAGCGGCCGATAAAGACGTAGGTATCGGGAGACTGGGGCATGGATATTCCGTTGGTGATGATGGTAAATTTTCTCATCCATAAGCGCTTATGATGAGAAAATTTATCACAATAAGCGCTTATGTATGGTAAAAAATAACTATTTTTGATGATTTTATGAAAAACAGGTTTTTGTGAGACGGGTTCAGCGTTCGCTGCTGTAACGGCTGCGGGTGCGGAAGGCGAGGGACAGGGTGCTGCCATCCAGATAGGCCAGTTCGCCGCCCATCGGTACGCCGTGCGCGAGGCGCGTGGCTTCCACGCCGTGTTTCGCCGCGAGTTCGGCAAGAAAATAGGCGGTGGTTTCGCCTTCCAGCGTGGAGTTGGTGGCGAGTACCAGTTCGCGGATGTCGCCGCTGGCGAGGCGTTCGTCGAGGAGATCGAGGCCGAGTTCGGCAGGGCCGATGCCGTCGAGCGGCGCGATATGCCCCATGAGGACGAAATACACGCCCTGGTAATCAGTGGATTGCTCGATGGCGAGCACGTCCGCCGGCGCTTCGACGACGCAGACGACACCGTGATCGCGGGTGGCGTTCGCGCAGATGAGGCAGAGATCATCGTCGCTCAGGTTGCGGCATTGCCGGCAGTTCTTGACGTTGAGCAGGGCGTCGCCGATGCGCATGGCCAGCGTTTGCGCGGCTTGCGGTTTCTTGAGGAGAAGGTTGAGTGCCATGCGCTGCGCCGATTTCTGCCCGACACCGGGCAGGCAGGTGAGCGCTTCGACGAGCTGGTCGAAATGACGGGAAAAGGACACGGCTCAGAACGGCAGTTTCAGGCCGCCCGGGAGATTGAGGCCGCCGGTGATGGCTGCCATTTCCTGCTGGGTCATGGCCTGCACTTTCTGTGCGGCATCGCTGATGGCGGCGGCAATCAGGGCTTCGAGCATGTCGCGGTCTTCGCGCAGCGCTTCTTCGGAGAGCTGGACGCCCATGCAGTGATAATGGCCGTTGAGCGTGACTTTGACTGCGCCGGCGCCGGCTTGTCCTGCCACGCTTTTGCGCGCCAGTTCTTCCTGCATTTTCTGCATGTTTTCCTGCATTTCCTGGGCTTTTTTCATCATGTTGCCCAATCCGCCTTTCAGCATAGTTACTCCGTTTTTGTGGTAAGGGATTGAATGGAATGCGGCTGAACCTTGGCGTCCAGCCTTTCCTGCAAGGTGAGGGTGAGGGCGTGCTGGTAAAAGGCCTGCTCCGCCCGTGCCTGCTCCGCTTCCTTGGCCTGGTTGCGCCATTTGCCCGGCGTCATCACGTCGTCATTGACGACCAGCGCAATCTCGCACGGTTCGCCTACGAGCGCGGCAAGCGCTTCGCCAAGCGCGACCAGGCGCTTGCCATCATCAAAGCCCGTCATCATGAAGGGCACTTGCAGGGTGAGCAGCGGCGGCTGCCAATCAACCGGGCAGGCGTTGTCGGCAAACATGCGGACTTTGCCCGCTTTGGGCAAATGGCGGACGTACCGGCTCCAGGCTTCGACATCGCCCAATGTCTCGGCAAGCGGCGGGAGATCGGCGGGCGGTGGCTCGGCTTCTGCTTCGTCGTCGGCGGACGGTGCAGCTGGCGCTTCCTGCGCGGGCGGCGGCGCGATGGCAGGGGCGAGATGCTCTTCGGCGGCGGCCTCGATATGGGGAGGAACGTCGTCCCAGGGCGGCACGTCGTCGTTGGCAAAGGGAGCGTAAGCGTCCACACTTTCCGGCAGGGGAAGCGCTTCCATGGGGGGCATGGCTGGCGCAGCGGGTTGTTCGTTTTGCGCGGATGCAACAGGCGCTTCGTGCTTTTCTGCGGGCGCGTCGGGAGAAGGGGCGGGAGCGGGTGTTTTGGCCGCTTCCGCGTCGTGGTGCATCTGGCTCAGGTGCGCCACGGTTGCCAGGGTGGCATCGCTGGCGGTACCGGCAAGATCGGGGATGGTTTTTGCCGCATCTCCGGGGAAGAGCGGCTGCATGGCGGCCATGCGCAGCAGCATCATTTCAAAGGCAAGACGCGCGTTGGGCTGGTAGGGGAAATATTGCCAGGTGTCGGTGGCAATCTGGTACCACAGCTGCATCAGTTCCACCGGCAGGCTGCCCGCAAGCAGGGCCAGTTCCGGTTCGAAATATTCGTCCGGCTGCTGCGCGGCGAGCTGGAGGACGGTAATGCGCTGGAATTGCTGCATCAGTTCGGCGAGCAGCACGCCATAATCGGGCGCGTATTCGTCCATGTCGGCCAGAATGCGGCGCAATCCGGCGCAATCCTGGCGCGCCATGGCTTCGATCATGGCGAGAAAATGCCGTGTGGGCACGGCGCCGAGCAATCCCGCGACCGGCCGGGTGCGCACTTCGCCCTGGCCAAAGGCAATGGCCTGGTCGAGCAGGCTCAGCGAATCGCGCATGCTGCCGTTGCCGGCGCGGGCGATCAGCGTGAGCGCTTCGTCGTCAAACGGCGTGTTTTCGCTGTTGAGGATGGCGGCAAGATGTCCGGAAATCTGGCGCGGCGTCAGGTTTTTCAGGTGGAATTGCAGGCAGCGCGACAGCACGGTGGCCGGCAGCTTCTGCGGGTCGGTGGTGGCGAGGATGAATTTGACGTGCGGCGGCGGTTCTTCCAGGGTTTTCAACAGCGCGTTGAAGCTGCTTTTGGAAAACATGTGGACTTCGTCAATGAGATAGACTTTGTAGCGCCCTTTGACCGGGGTATAGGGGACGTTGTCAAGCAGCTCGCGGGTATCGTCCACGCCGGTGCGCGAGGCGGCATCGACTTCGATGAGATCGGGAAAGCGTCCGGCATCGATTTCCTGGCAGTGCTCGCATTCTCCGCAGGGATGGCTGCTCACGCCATGCGTCAGGCAATTGAGGGATTTGGCAAAGATGCGCGCGATGGTGGTCTTGCCGACGCCGCGCGTGCCGGTAAAGAGATAGGCGTGATGGATGCGGTCGTGATCCAGCGCATAGGAAAGCGCTTGCGCCACATGCGTTTGGCCAACCAGTTCATGAAAGTTTTTCGGTCGCCACTGCCGGGCTAGGACTTGGTACATGGGGGGAACACAAGAAAAATAAAAAGGCCTGCACCAGCGCTCTCCGGCACTCAATATCACCACTACCGTTGCTTCCTTCCGGACCTGGCGGGGTTCGCGGCACACTGATGCGGAGTACCAATGCAGACCAGTCGCGAATTATAGAGGATAAATGGCAAATGACAAGCCCGCCATCACGGCCTGCGTGCTTTGCTTTCGTCCCGATACGCAGGGCGTTGTGCAGGTACGCCGGTTTCCGCCAGAGCAGATGGATGAAGAGTTTCTGCCTCTTGTTCGGAGCCGACGGTTTTGCTGCCCGAATATGTCTGTCTGGCAGGGGATGATTGCTGATGAGATGTGGTAAATTTTCCCATCAACAAGCGCTTATTGCGAGAAATTTTCTCATGATAAGCGCTTGTTGATGGGAAAAATCAACCATTTTTGACTATTTTATAAATTACCGGCAGAGAATACTGACGACAATGCCGGTCTTGCTGATGATGGCGTCGCACTGGCGGCCACCGGCCTGCGGGTAGTACGACTGGCACCAGCTGGCTTCGATGGGCTGGCCGTCGATGGTGCATTGGCTGGCGGATTGGTAGCGCATGGTGCCGCTGACTTTGTTGAAGGTTTTGCTGACCGGCGTGCCGGCATTGGCCTGGGTGGCGCGCACGATATCCGGCGAGGCGACGATGGGCTGGCCTTTTTCCGCGGCCTTGAAGGCGCTGAAGGCTTCGCGCTTGGCGACGCGGGCGGCGCGGGCGGCTTCTTCGGCTTTCTCGCGTGCGGCCAGTTCGGCCTTTCTCGCCGCTTCCGCTTCGCGTTGCGCCCGTTCTTCGGCGGCGCGGCGCTCGGCAGCTTCTTTCTCGCGGCGCTGTTTTTCGACGAGACGCTGCATTTCGGCGGCCTGCCGCGCTTCTTCGCGCTGGCGTGCGGCTTCAACGGCGGCTTGCTCCTGGGCGCGGCGTTGCGCTTCGATGGCTTCCATTTGCGCTTGCAGTTCGCGGATGGCCTGGGCGTCTTTTTCCTGCTGGGCGCGGCGCTCGGCGGCCGCCATGGCTTCGGCAAGGCGCGCGGCTTCGGCCTGGCGCTGCGCTTCCGCTTGTGCCTGCTGGGCGGCGGCCTGCTGCTGCGCGGCTTGTTGCGCCTGCTGCTCGCGTTGGCGCGCTTCGGCGAGCTGGCGTTCTTCGGCGAGACGTTTTTCATGCGCGGCTTCGGCCGCAGCTTCGGCGCGCGCGCGCTGTTCGGCGGCGCGGCGTTGCGCTTCGCGCTGCTTGCGCGCAAGTTCCTGGCGCGCGGCAGCTTCCTGGGCGATGCGGCGTGCCTGCCGTTCGGCATCGCGCTTGGCGATGGCTTTTTTGTTCGCTTCGTTTTCCGCCATCATCAGTTGATACAGCAGCTGGTCGTCGATATTGGCGTAGTCGGCCTGCGGCATGGAGCGCTCCTGGCGGAAGGCCTGCATGGCGCTGCGCGTGTTCTGGCCGATGATGCCGTCGGCGCTGCCCGCGGAGTAGCCGAGCTGGCCGAGCACGCCCTGCATTTTCTTGGCAACTGCCTTGTTGAAGACACCGAGCCATTGCGGCGAGAGTTTGCCGTCCACCTTGAGCTTGTGCGCTTTCTGGAACATGACGATGCCGTCTTTGGTGGCGCTGTTCATTTTGCCGTCGATGACGCCGGCGTCGAAGTTGAGGAAGCGCAGGCCGGTTTGCACGAGCTTGAGCAGGGCGGTGGAGTGCTCGCCTGCCTTGGCCACGCCGTTTTGCACCAGCCACTCGGCGAGCTTGGAGTTGCCGGCAAGGGCGGCGTGATCATAGGCGGTAAAGCCGCGCTGGTCGGCAATGGCGATGTTGCAGCGGTTCTTGCGGTAGCGCTCGAGCATGTCGATCTTGTTTTCGCGCGCGGCCTGGAAAATGCCGGCCTTTTCCGCGTCGCAGTCGAAGCTGTCGCCGCTCGGGTAGGCGTATGCCCACAGGGGGAGGGCGCACAGAATCAGGGCATGAAGGCGTTGGGTCATGGTTGTATTGCCTTGGTCAGTCGGTCGTCACCGGCAAGATGACGGATGTAAAAAGCCTGCAACGCCACAAGCATGGTGGCATTGCGCACCTCGCCTTGCATGAGCCAGCGGAAAGCTGTTTCATAGGGAATGCAGTGTACGAGGATGTCTTCGCCTTCTTCGAGCAGGCCGGTGTGCCGCGCCACCTGGGTAGAATCGACTTCGGCGAAGTAGAGATGCGTTTGCCCGGCGCTGCCGCCGGGGCTGGGAAAATAGGTTTGCACATGATGCAAGGCGCGCGCGCGGGTGCCGATTTCTTCTTCCAGCTCGCGCTGCATGCAATCGTCCGCGCTTTCGCCGGGGATGTCCATGAAGCCGGCGACGATTTCCAGCTGCCAGGGATTGTCGCCCGCGACCATCGCGCCGATGCGGAACTGCTCGATAAAGACGAAGCATTCGCGCGCGGGATCGAAGGCCAGACCAGCCACGACAAAGCCGCTGGTGGCCGAGCACTCGCGCATGACGGCGCCGCTCATGCCGCCGCGAAAGAGTTCGAAATCGACCTGATAGCGGTCAAGCTTGAAGAAGCCGCGATAGGCCTGCTGTTTGTCGAGAACGCGGAAACGGTAATCCATGGTCAGTGCCGCGGGGTAGTGCCGATAAAGCTGAAGGGGTTGACGGGTTGCCCCTGCTTGCGCGTTTCAAAATGCAGGGTGGGCGCATTTTGCGGGCTGATGCCCATGCTGCCGATCTGCTGGCCGCGGCTGACGCGCTGCCCTTCGTGGACGGTGCTTTCGGCGAGGTAGCCGTAGGCGGAGAGCACTTTGCCATCGTGGCGGAGGATCACCATGCGCCCGACGCCGGAAAGGCCGCTGCCGTTGTAAGCGACTTCGCCGTCACGTGCGGCGACGATCGGTTGGCCGCGCTGGCCGCGAATCTGGATGCCCTGGTGGCCGGGCTGGTTTTTGTTGAACTGGCGCGAGACATTGCCGCGTGTCGGCCAGATCCAGCCGGGCTGGCCGGCTTGTGTCACTTGCGGTACCACCACTTTTTCGCGCACGGTGCCGACTGGCGGCGTGGTGCGCAGGATGCTGCCGGCGAGAATGCGGTTGGGATCGGCAATGCCGTTCCAGCTTGCCAGTTCGTTCATGTCCAGCCCGTAGCGCCAGGCGATGCCGAACAGCGTATCGCCGGGGCGGATGACGTAATTGCCACCGGGGCGGATGGCGCCACGCTGGCCGTGCACATCAAAAGCCGTCGGACGGCTGCTGCATGCGGCCAGTGCCAACAGGCAAACCATCAGGCCGCAACGCCAGCCCTTGTTCATAAACCTTCCAGCCATTGTGTAACATCTCCCAGCTGATCAAAGTCGGTCAAATTGAATTGCAGCGGCGTGACGGACACATAGCCCTGTTCCACTGCCCGGAAATCGGTATCTTCATCGCCTTCCGCAGCCTCGCCGGCGCGGCCTATCCAGTAGAGCTTCTTGTTGCGCGGGTTGACGGTTTCCACCAGCGGCATGGCTTCCATGCGCCGCCCCAGCGTCGTGGTACGGAATCCGCGGATTTCGTTGTAGGGCAGGTCGGGGATGTTCACATTGAGCAGCGTATTGGGCGCGAGCGGATATTGGCGGACATGGCGGAACAAATCCAGCACCACATGCGCGCTGCTTTCCCAGTGCGCGGGATCGTGCGCCACATTGGATACGGCAATGGCGGGCAGGCCGAGATGGCGGCCTTCGAACGCGGCGGCCACCGTGCCGGAATACATGACATCGTCGCCCAGATTGGCGCCGCGGTTGATGCCGGAAATCACCATTTGCGGACGTTCGTCGAAAAAGCCGCTGACGGCCAGATGCACGCAATCGGAAGGCGTGCCGTCCACGCTGTAAAAGCCGTCGGCATGGGCATGCACGGCGAGCGGGCGTTTCAGGGTGAGCGAATGGCTGGCGCCGCTGCAATCGCGGTCGGGCGCCATGACGACAAGCCGCCCCACCTGATCGCGCAGCACATCCGCCATCACGCGCAGGCCGGGCGAAAGATACCCGTCATCATTGGACAACAGCAAAAACATCCGCATTCCTCGGTTTTCAAGCAGTGCGACAGTGTACCGTTCGCCCGCGGTGAAGAAAAGCGCGACGCCCGCCTGCCGCCAGCGCCGCTGCTCAGGGCATGGTTTTGATATTTTTCTATTTTTGCGAATAAAATAATCGTTTTTTATCGCAATAAGCGCTTATGGATGGTAAAAAACAACCATAAATACCATAAAAATGAATAAAAGCCTTGCGGTTTGGCAACGCCCTTGCCCCGCTATATACTCGGCCTTTTCGCAATCAGGAGAATGCCATGACCCCGCACATCAACGCCCCGGCCGGCGCCTTTGCCGACACCGTTCTCATGCCCGGCGACCCCTTGCGTGCCAAATTCATCGCCGAAACCTACCTGGAAAACCCGGAAGAAGTGACCAACGTGCGCGCCATGCTCGGCTTCACCGGCACCTACAAGGGCAAGCGCCTCTCCGTGATGGGGCATGGCATGGGCATTCCCTCGTGCTCGATTTATGCCAAGGAACTCATCACCGAATACGGCGTGAAAAACCTCATCCGCGTCGGTTCCTGCGGCGCGGTGCTCGATGACGTGCACGTGCGCGATGTCATCATCGGTCTTGGCGCCTGCACCGATTCCGGCGTGAACCGCACCCGCTTTGCCGGCCACGATTTCGCCGCCACCGCCGATTTCGCGCTCACCACTGCCCTCGTCGAAGCCGCGCGCTCTCTCGGGATTCCTGTGAAAGTCGGCAATATCTTCTCGGCCGACCTTTTCTACACGCCCGATCCGCACATCTTCCAGGTCATGCGCCGCTACGGCATTCTCGGCGTGGAGATGGAAGCGGCGGGCATCTATGGCGTCGCCCACGAATTCGGCGCGCGCGCCGCGACCATCTGCACCGTCTCCGATCACATCCTGCGCGAAGAATTCACCAGCGCGGAAGAACGGCAGACCACCTTCCGCGACATGATGGCGATCGCGCTGGATGCCGCAGCCGCATTTACGGATTGACCATCCGCATACATATAGCCAAATAAATAAAAAACAGAACGAAACTGTAGGTTGGTGGTGAGCCGTCAGGCGAACCCCAACATAATGAATTCTAAAATGTTGGGGTTCGTGCTGCGCACGGTTATCGAGCTTGCCGAGATGCACCACCAACCTACGGTCTGGACGTTTTTATGATGATTTCACTATAAAGCAGCAAAGGCGGCTCACGGCCGCCTTTTTGATGCTTGATGGTAAATTTTCTCATCATGAAGCGCTTCTTGTGAGAAAATTTCTCGAAAGAAGCGCTTATCAGTGGTAAATAATCACTATTTTGGGATATTTTATGAAATATCAGTTTTCATAACGCCATTCGCAGCCTTGCGGCGTATCCTTGAGCACCACGCCCTTTTCTGCGAGTTCGGCGCGGATGGCGTCGGCTTTGCCATAGTCTTTCGCGGCTTTGGCGGCCTGGCGTTCGGCAATCAGCGCTTCGATTTGCGTGGCATCCAGTTGTCCGCTGCGCTGGCTGCCTTTTAAAAACACGGCGGGATGTTGCTGGAGGACGCCGAGGCGCGCGCCGAGCTGTTTCAGGGTATGGGCCAAAGCGCTTTCGCCGCTGTTGACGCGGCGCGCGAGGTCGAAGAGCACGGCCAGCGCTTTCGGGGTGTTGAAATCATCATTCATGGCGGCGACGAATTCCGCTTGCGCGGCGTCATCGATGGCGCCTTCATCGCAGGCCACGCCGTCGAGCGCGCCATAGAGGCGGTTGAGCGCTTTTTTGGCTTCATCGAGGGCGGCATCGCTGTAATTCAGAGGGCCGCGGTAGTGGCTGCCGAGCATGAAGAAGCGGATGACTTCGCCGTCGTATTTTTTGAGGACGTCGCGCACGGTGAAGAAGTTGCCGAGCGATTTGCTCATTTTTTCGTTGTCGATTTGCACGAAGCCGTTGTGCAGCCAGTAGTTGACGGTTTGGTGACCGCAGGCGCCTTCGCTTTGCGCGATTTCGCATTCATGGTGCGGGAATTTGAGATCCATGCCGCCGCCGTGGATGTCAAAATGATGGCCGAGCGCGTCGGAGCTCATCACCGAGCATTCGATGTGCCAGCCGGGGCGGCCCTTGCCCCACGGGCTGTCCCAATAGGGTTCGCCGGGTTTGGCGGCTTTCCAGAGGACGAAATCGAGCGGGTCTTTTTTCGCGTCATTGACGGCGATGCGCTCGCCGGCGCGCAAATCATCGAGGCTGCGATTGGCGAGTTTGCCGTAGCCAGGAAAGCTGCGTACGGCGTAGTAAACATCGCCGTTGTCCGCCGCATAGGCGTGATTTTTGGCCATCAGGGTCTCGATCATGGCTATCATGCCGGGCACGGCATCGGTGGCGCGCGGTTCGTGATCGGGCGGGAGGCAGCCAAGCGCTTTTTCGTCTTCATGCATGGCGTCGATAAAGCGCGCGGTGAGATGGTCGATGGGTTCGCCGTTTTCATTGGCGCGGGCGATGATTTTGTCGTCGATGTCGGTGATATTGCGCACATAGTTGAGCGCGTAGCCCTCGGCGCGCAGGTGCCGCGCGATGACGTCGAACACGGTCATCACCCGCGCATGGCCGATATGGCAGTAGTCATAGACGGTCATGCCGCACACGTACATGCCCACTTTCCCCGCCTCGATCGGGGTGAAGATTTCTTTCTCTCGGGTGAGGCTGTTGTAAAGAACGAGTGCTGGCATTGGTATATCCCGGAATAAAATTCCGCTAGTATAAGCCCTCCTTTTGACGAGGCAACCACATGAAAAAAGTTCTCCTTGCCGCCGTATTTGCGGCTTTTCCGGCGTTTGCCGTGCAAACCGTGGTGCTGGAAACCACGCTCGGCAACATCACCCTCGAACTCGATGAAGACAACGCCGCCGCGTCCACCGCCAATTTCGTCACTTATGTGAAAGATGGCTTTTACAACGGCACCGTGTTCCACCGCGTGATCGACGGCTTCATGATCCAGGGCGGCGGCTTCGACGATGCCCTGAACAAGAAACCCACGCGCGCGCCGATTGCCAACGAAAGCTACAACGGCCTGAAAAACACGCGCGGCACCATTGCCATGGCACGCACTGCCGATCCGCATTCGGCCACTTCGCAATTCTTCATCAACCTGGTCGATAACGATTTCCTCAATCCCGGCGGCGCGGATGCGCATGGCTACACCGTGTTCGGCAAGGTCGTCTCCGGCATGGACGTGGTCGCGCAAATCGGCAAATTGCCGACTGGCGGCAAGGGGCCGTTTGCCCAGGACGTGCCGGAACCGCTCGTCGTCATCAAGAGCGCAACCCTGGTTGAACCCCAATCTTCTGAAACTGCAAAGGAAACAAAATGATCCGTTTTACTACCAACAAAGGCATCATCGACATCGAACTCGATTTTGACAAAGCCCCGCAAACGGCTGCCAACTTCGAGCAATACGTGAAAGACGGCTTTTACGACGGCGTGATCTTCCACCGCGTCATCCCCGGCTTCATGATCCAGGGCGGCGGCATGGAACCCGGCCTGAAAGAGAAAAAAACCCGCGCACCCATCCAGAACGAAGCCGACAACGGCCTTGCCAACAAGCGCGGCAGCATCGCCATGGCGCGCACCTCCGACCCGCACTCGGCCAGCGCGCAATTCTTCATCAACCTGGTGGACAACAGCTTCCTGAACCACAGCGGCAAAACCCCGCAAGGCTGGGGCTATGCTGTGTTTGGCGAAGTGGTGGCGGGCATGGAAGTGGTTGACGAGATTGCCAAAGTCAAAACCGGCCGCCTTGGCATGCACGCCGATGTGCCCACCGAAGATATCGTCATCGAGAAAGCGGAAGTGATCTGATCGCGCATCATGGATGCCCGCGCCGTGAGGACGTTGCCTGCAACGTCCTTTTGTTATTCATAAAATTGGTTTTTATGGTGATTTTTTACCGAAACAAGCGCTTATGAATGGTAAAAAATAACTATTTTTTTCTATTTTATAAACTATGCCGCATCTCTACTTTCTCGCCGATATTCATTTGAGCGCCGAAGCGCCGGAGATCACTGCTGCGTTCCGCCGTGCGCTTGCGCAGATCGCGGCGAGCAAGCCTGATGGCGTCTATATCCTCGGCGATTTGTTTGATGCCTGGCTCGGCGATGATCTCGCCGATAAATTTGCCCGCGAGATTGCTGCAAGCCTTGCCGCGCTGCCCTGCCCGGTCTGGTTTCAGCATGGCAACCGCGATTTTCTTCTCGGCGAGGACTTTGCGCGCGAGGCGGGCATGACCTTGCTCCCCGAGCGCCATGTGATGGAGGTGGCAGGCAGGCGCATTCTCATCGAGCACGGCGATTTGCTCTGCATTCATGATCACGGCTATTTGCGCCTGCGCAAGATACTCCGCCATCCCGCCACGCAAGCGCTCTATCGCGCGCTGCCCGGTGTTTTCAAACGGCGCATTGCGCAGAAATTGCGCGCGCAAAGCAAGAGACGCGGCGCGCGCAAGGACAGGCGCATCACGGACGCCGATGCAAATGAAGTCGCGCGTATCCTGGAAAAATACCGGTGCGATATGCTGATTCATGGCCATACACACCGCGCGGGCGAACATGACAGGCGCTTCGTCCTCGGCGACTGGTCGGCAGCGGGCGGCGTGATCCTGCAATACCGCGATGGCGCGTGGCAGCTTGTGCAGTGGCCGCCGTGCTTGTCGCAGGAAAGCGCGCGATAGCGTTTCCCTCCAAAACGGCGCAGGATTTTTGCCGAAGCTCCGCTATATAATTCCGCCCTTTCCACTTTGCGAGAACTGCCATGACTTTCTGGTATGCCGATGCCCACAGTTGCCTGCCGGTGCGCGCCGACAGCGATATTCACCAATTGCGCCGCCATTTTGAGGCGGGCGTGCGCTATGTATCGATCAATGTCGGCATGGATCTCAATCCCTTGCCGCAAATCATGGGCACCATTGCCGGATTCCGCGCGCAGATCGCGCAAAGCCCGTGGATTGCGCTCGCTGAAACCCATGCCGATATCCTGCGCATTGCCGGAGAAGACAAACTCGCGGTCAGCTTCGATCTCGAAGGGGCGCTGCCGCTCCTCGAATTGCCGGAGATGGTTGCCCTTTATCACCGCCTCGGCGTGCGCCAGATCCATTTGGCCTATAACCGCAACAACAGCGTGGCCGGCGGCGCGCACGACGTGCCGCAAGGGTTGACCAGACTGGGCGAGCGCGTGGTCGATGCGATTCACGACGCGGGCATTCTCATGGATTTGAGCCACAGCGATGAAAAAACCGCCCTCGATATCTGCGCCCATAGCGGCAACCGCCCGGTGCTCTACAGCCACGGCAATCCCGCTGCCGTGCTCGCGCATGGCCGCAACGTCACCGATCGTGCCATCAAGGCCGTGGCCGCCACCGGTGGTATCGTCTGCCTGAACGGCGTGGCGCGTTTCATTGGCGATCCCGAGCTCAAGCCGCAAAGTCTGATTCCCTTTATTGACCATGTGGTGCAGCTGATTGGCGCGGAGCGCACCGGCATCGGCCTCGACTATTGCTACGACGACGGCATTTCCGACATCCCTGCCGACGTCAACCGCCAATACTGGTGGCCGCCGGAAGCGGGCTATGATCCGGTGAAAGGGCTGGGGGGCAAATATCTGCCGCCGGAAGCGCTGGCGGACATCCGTCTCGGGCTGGAAAACCTCGGTTACAGCGAGGCGGCCATTCGCGGCATCTTCCGCGACAACCTGCTCGGGCTGATTGCGCGGGTGTGGAAGTGACAGTAATACACCTGTGTACGCAAGATGGTCGTTGCCTTGCGAGATGGCGAGTGTGACTCTGGTGTTGGTAAACTTTCTCATCATCAATCGCCTGGCGTGAAGGATGTTCGCATAAACGATCATGTTGTTTATGTGAAAAAAATTCAAAATGGTTTCTTTCGAATAATTTCATTGGCAACGCGCGGTAGGTATTATCGCTTGCCGCCAGCATGCGTCTTATTTTTACGCTGCCTTTGCGCGTACTTGGGGCAGTGCGCAAGAGATTCGGAGGCATTTGCTTCAGCGCGTGCAGGTTTCATCCCGCATTCTCCGTGCGCAAGCGTAGCCAAAGTTCATGTCTAGCTGCCAGAAGAGTCGGTTTTTAATGCCCGTGGCGCGCATGAGGACAAGCAGAGCTTCGGTGCTCATGTTCCGGCTGCTGATGTGGCAGCGGCTTTGCTGGGTGATTTTACCGCTTTGTTGTCGTCCGCTTTCGCAGCGGCAAAGCAGGCAAGTCCCGGTATTGTTCGGCTTTGGGCAGGATGCCTGTGGTGATGCAGAGAAGGCAGCGCTTTGCTGGTACGAGTCGGGCAGGGAAGTCATGGGTTTCTCATGAGTATTGTGAGTCACCCATAACTATCTTATCCGCTTGTGTTCATGCGCTGATGCGTTTGTCTTGCAAAATAAGCAATTATTTTTGATAAAAATAATTGCTTTCGAATATTTTGAAACAGTCCGCAAGATCATCCCGGCTTGCCATCGGCGCGCGGGCTGTTCCAGATGCGCCAGTAGGCGATGAGCAGCAGGATGAAGGAGATGAGCCATGCAACTTGCGCATGGATGAGCCATACGGTGTATTGCGCGGGCAGGAACATCGGGAAGAGGATGCGGAAAACCGTGGCAGCGATGATAAAGACGAGCGCGATGACGAGCAGCCTGGAAGGCTGGTGGATGTTGCGCCCGCTGTGGCCGAGGCTGACGCGCCCCATCATGGAGACGGTCATGATGCCGATGCCGCCAAGGGTGAGGGCGTGCAGCGCCAATGAGTCGCTGATTTGCGGCAGGAAGGCTTGCAGGAAGAAAAGGAAGAAGCCGAAGACGACGCTCCACAGCGAAATCACCATGGTCCACAGCAGCGGTTTTTTCCAGATGCCCGGCGTGTGCCAGCCGACGAGACGCCAGCCTTGCAGGATGGCGGTAACAAGTGCGGCAATGGATGCCGGCCATTGCCATGGCGTGAAGAGTTCGAAGAGGAAGAAGGCGAGGAAGGAGATGAGGCAGGCGCGGTCAATGCGATCACTGTTTTTCGGCTCGAAGGGATAACCCACGCCGCGCGAGATGAAAAACGGTGTGACGCGGCGGCCAATAGTGAGCACCAGGCCGATGACGAGATAGACGCCGAGATAGAGGCCGATGCGGTAGCCGTCCGCCCAGGTGGTGAGGCTGGCGATGAGGAAGCACAGGGCAGCCACGAGCATGAGGACAACTTTGGAGAGGATGCCCATTTGCCGCCATTGCTTGACGGCGATGATGGGGCGGGCGATGGCGACCGCCAGGAAGATCATGAAAAGGATATCGGCAAGCTGGGCGACGAGCATGAAGCCGGCGATGAAGGCGATGCGCGCGGCGAGCCACGGCAGCCAGAGGAGAGCGAGCGCGCGGCCGGAGGGCATGGGCTGGCCTGTCCAGTTGCCGACAGCGGTCAAGAGAAATCCGGCGACCACCGCCATGCTGTAGCCGAACACCATTTCATGGCCGTGCCAGTAGGGCAGGGGAATGTTGGCGGCAGGCGGCAGTACGCCCCAGGCATAGACGCCCAGCCATTGCGCCATGCTGACGATGGCGATAACGGTGGCGCTGCAAAAGAAGATGCGGAAGCCCAGATTGAAAAGCGGCGGAAAGCGGTTCACGTCGGTTCCTTGTGGTAACGGGACGCGCGCCAGCTTAGCAGGCAAGCGGCGCTGCGCCGATGATGCATGTCAACTGAGGACGAGGTTGTCGCGATGGATGAGATCATCTCCGTGGATGAGGGCGCTGCCGAGTTCGTCGCTGTGTTTGCCGATGAAGCTGCGGCAGTCGGTGCTGTCGTAATTGCAAAGGCCGCGGGCAATTTCCTCGCCCCGACCATTCACGCACGACAGCAAGGCGCCGCGGTAAAACTCGCCTTCCACGCGGGTAACGCCAATGGGCAGCAGGCTTTTGCCATGGTGGGCAAGCGCTTGCGCCGCGCCGTCATCGAGCACCAGTCTGCCCTGCACCTGCAACTGCGCGCCCAGCCATTGCTTGCGCGCCTGCTGCACGTCGCCGGCAGCGGTAAAGAGGGTGCCGATGGCTTCGCCGGCGGCAAGGCGGCGGATGACGTCCGGCTCCTGTCCATAGGCGAGCAGGGTGTGGGTGCCGGAGCGCGCGGCCTTTTGTGCGGCGAGCACTTTGGTGTACATGCCGCCAGTGCCGAGTGCGCCGCCGGTCTTGCCTGCCATGGCGGGCAGCGCCGGATCGTCGGCGCGCACTTCGGTGAGGAGCACGGCGTCTTCGTGATCGCGCGGATTCTTGTTGTACATGCCCTGCTGGTCGGTGAGGATGAGGTAAGCGCCGGCATTGGTGACGTTGGCGACCAGCGCACCCAGGTTGTCGTTGTCACCAAAGCGGATTTCATCGAAGGCGACAGTGTCGTTCTCGTTGATGACCGGCACGATGCCGAGCTTGCCCATGGTTTGCAGGGTGGAGCGGATATTGAGATAGCGCTTGCGGTCGGCGGCGTCGTCGTGAGTGAGGAGCACCTGCGCGACCGGGATGTTGTGCGCGGCAAAGGCTTCCTGCCAGGCGCGCGAGAGACGCATTTGCCCGACGGCGGCGGCCGTTTGCAGGGCGGCGAGTTCGCGCGGGCGGCTCGTCCAGCCCAGCTCTTTCATGCCGACGGCAATCGCGCCGGACGAGACGACGACCACCTGCCTGCCAGCCTGCTGAAGCTCGGCGAGCTGTGCTGCCCAGCTGGCGAGGCGCACATGATCCAGGCCTTCGCCGCCGCGGGTGATCATGGCGCTGCCGATTTTGATGACCCAGCTGCGCGCGTTGGCAATCTGGGCGCGCAGGTCAGAAGGTTTCGTCATGTTTCATCTGCTCCAGGGTTTGCATGATGTCGTGGCAGAGCTGCGCCGTGCCTTCGCCGGTTTCTGCGGAAATGCCGTAAACCGGCCCCTGCCAGTCAAGCGCCTGCACGATATCGTCCACCTTGGCGCGGCGTTCGTCTTCCGGCAGGGTATCGAGCTTGTTCAAGACCAGCCAGCGCGGTTTTTCCGCGAGTGCTTCGTCATAGCGCGCCAATTCCTCGCTGATGTGCCAGAAATCTGCCACGGCATCGCCGGAATCGCTGCCCGGCGAGCAATCGAGCATATGCAGGAGCAGGCGCGTGCGCGACAAATGTTTCAGAAACTGGTGCCCCAGTCCCGCGCCGTCGGCGGCGCCTTCGATGAGGCCGGGAATGTCGGCCATCACGAAGCTTTGCAGGGTGCCGACGCGCACTACGCCGAGATTGGGATAGAGCGTGGTAAAGGGATAATCGGCGATTTTCGGGCGCGCGGCAGAAACGCGGCTGATCAGCGTTGATTTGCCGGCATTGGGCATGCCGAGGAGGCCGACGTCGGCAATCAGCTTGAGTTCCAGGCGCAAATAGCGTTCTTCGCCGGGCGAGCCGGGCTTGCACTGGCGCGGCGCGCGGTTGATCGAGCTTTTGTAGCGGGTGTTGCCGAGGCCATGGAAACCGCCCTGCGCGACGAGCAGCGTCTGCCCTTCTTCGGTGAGATCGCCGATGAGTTCATCGGTTTCTTCCACGAATACCTGGGTGCCGATGGGCACGTCGATAATCATGTCTTCGCCGCTTTTGCCGCGCTTGTTGCGGCCTTCGCCAGCCTGCCCGCTTTGTGCCTGGAAGCTGCGCTGGAAACGGAAGTCGGCGAGGGTGTTCACGCCATCGCGGGCGCGCAGGTAAATGCTGCCGCCGTCGCCGCCGTCGCCGCCGTCCGGGCCGCCGAATTCCACATATTTTTCGCGGCGGAAGCTGACCACGCCGTTGCCGCCCTTGCCTGCGCGGACATAGATCACGGCTTCATCAACAAATTTCATGGGTTTTCCTTCAAAACGTTTTGCCCGTCATGATACGGGATTGGCGCGGATTGGCCATAAAAAAAGCCCCGCCAGGCGAGGCTTTTGCATGCGCAGCGTGAAGATCAGGCTTCTACGGCTTCGATGCTGACAAATTTGCGGCCTTTGGGGCCACGGGTGCTGAACACCACTTTGCCGTCGGCCAGGGCGAACAGGGTGTGGTCGCGACCGACGCCAACGTTGTCACCGGCATTGAACGGGGTGCCACGCTGACGCACGAGGATGCTGCCCGCGCTGACCATTTCGCCGCCGAAGCGCTTGACGCCGAGACGTTTGGACTGGGAATCGCGTCCGTTGCGGCTGGAACCGCCCGCTTTCTTGTGTGCCATGATTTACTCCTTGAATATTCTGAATATTATGCGCCGATGCTGTCGATGACCACTTCGGTGTAGTTCTGGCGGTGACCCATCTGTTTCATGTGGTGCTTGCGGCGGCGGAATTTGATGATGCGGATTTTTTCGCCGCGGCCATGAGCGGCGATGGTGGCATTGACCACTTTGCCATCGAGGTAGGGCGCGCCCACTTCCACGCTGTCTTCGCTGCTGGCAACCAGCAATACCTTGTCGAAGGCCACTTTGTCGCCCGCTTCGCCTTTCAGGGTTTCCACGCGCAGACGCTGACCCTGCTTGACTTTATATTGCTTACCGCCGGTTTCGATAACTGCAAACATTGTGTATTTCTCCAAAAAATTATGCGCGGCGGTAGCCGCCGTCCGAAAGGCGGCATATGATAATGGCCGTCCTTTTGAAAATCAAGGCATAAATGCGGCAAATTTTGCTTGCAACAGAATGGTATGATTTATCATTCAGATTGGATTTATAGTAATTTTTTACCGCAACAAGCGCTTTTATTGGGAAAATGTTTCACAATAAGCGCTTGTTGATGAGAAAATTTCCCATTTTGCTTTTTGCGACAGGAGAGAACGGTGGCCGTTCGCGAAAATGCCGGAAAGCGGCGGGGAAATCGCGGGAGGTATGCCCGCAATGCCTTGCCTTAAAACAGAAAAACCCCGAATATTCGGGGCTTTTCTTGTGAATTCTGGTAGACACGATTGGACTCGAACCAACGACCCCCACCATGTCAAGGTGGTGCTCTAACCAACTGAGCTACGTGTCTAAGGAAGGCGCGTATTATATAGAGGCGTTTTCCCGATGACAAGCTCTGCGGCGTTTTTTATCGCACCAGATTGGATATGGTTTTGAAAGCTGGGTGTTTGGCGTCGCCAAGAAGCTGGAACAGTAAGCTTTCCGTGTTGGTGATGATGATGCCGGCTTCGCTCATTTGCCGTACGGCGTTTTTCTTGTGGGTGAGGTGGCGCGAGGCGACGCAGTCGGCAGGAAGATGGACGCGGCGGCCGCTTTGTTGCAGTTCGAGAGCGGTTTGCAGGACGCAGACGTGCGATTCGGCGCCAACGACGATGACGTGGCGCACGCCGCGGGCATCGAGGGCGGCGTTGACTTCGGGAATGCAGGCGGAAAAGCGGGTTTTTTCAAACACGGGGGCTTGTTCCGCGAGTTCGCGGATTTCCGCGAGCGTTTGCCCGAGCCCCTTGGGGTATTGTTCGGTGATGAGGACGGGAACGGCAAGCGCTTGCAGGCCGCTGAGGAGCATGCGGGTTTGCGCGATCATGTGCGGGCCGCCGTGGAGGACGGGCATGAGGCGTTCCTGGATGTCAACGATGAGGCAGAGGGTGTTGTCCGGGGTGGGAAAGAGGCTCATGGTGTTTCTCCTGGGTTTTTGATGAGAAATTTTCTCATAATAAAGCGCTTGTTGTGAGAAAATTTCTCATATTAAGCGCTTTTCAGTGATAAAAAATACTATTTTATGAATTGCCATCTCGGTACACGACAAAACTCGAAAATATGCTCTAAATCAACCTCTCCTCCCAACCCTTCTCGTCCTTCGGATGAGCTGGCAAAGCCACTGGAACAGCTTGCGTCAGCGAGAGTCGCCCCTCGAGGGGGCTTTAGTTCATTGCTTTATTTTAAGTTCATTGTGTTGCAGCATGAATTGTCAACACGCCCTAATCCAGTAAGGAGTTTTGTCGTGTACTGAGGAATTGCCAATATGTAGTGCTGTTTACGATCCCAGATAGGCGGCTTTGACGAGGTCGGAGTTGAGGAGGTTGGCGCCGGTGTCTTCGTGCTTGATGTGGCCGGTTTCGAGGATGTAGCCGCGGTCGGCGATTTGCAGGGCCTTGTGCGCGTTTTGTTCGACGAGGAAGACGGTGATGCCGGCGGCGCGGATGTTGGTGATGATCTCGAAGATCTGGGCAATGATGATGGGGGCAAGGCCGAGCGAGGGTTCGTCGAGGAGCAGCAGGCGCGGTTGCATCATGAGGCCGCGGCCGATGGCGAGCATTTGCTGTTCGCCGCCGGAAAGCGTGCCCGCGCGCTGTTTGCGTCGTTCTTTCAGGCGGGGAAAGAGGGTGTAGGCGTGCTCGATGTTGCGCGCGTTGGTGGCGGCGTTTTGGTGAAAGCCGCCGAGTTCGAGGTTTTCTTCGATGGTGAGGCCTGCGAAGATGCGGCGTCCTTCCGGGACGAGGGCGATGCCGCTTTGCATGATTTTGTGGGTGGGCAGGCGGGTGATGTCCTGCCCTTCGTAGAGGATTTGGCCGCTTCTCGCCTGCGGGCTGCCGCACAGGGTGTTGAGCAGGGTGGATTTGCCCGCGCCGTTGGCGCCGATGAGGGTGACGATTTCGCCCTGGTTGATATGCACGGAGACGCCCTTGAGCGCTTCGATCTGGCCGTAGAAGGTATGCACATTTTTGATTTCCAGCATTATTCTTCTCCGAGGTAGGCTTTGATGACGGCCGGGTTGGTGCGGATTTCTTCGGGGGTGCCGTAGGCGATGGGGCGGCCGTATTCCATGACCATGATGTGCTCGGAGAGATTCATGACGAGCGACATGTCGTGTTCGATCAGGAGGATGCTGACGGCGTATTTGTTGCGCAGGAGGCGGATGAGGTCGGCGAGTTCCGCGGTTTCGCTGGGATTGAGTCCTGCCGCAGGTTCGTCGAGGATGAGGACTTTGGGCGAGGTCATCATGCAGCGCGCGATTTCCAGGCGCCGTTGCTGGCCGTAGGCGAGGCTGCCGGCTTCGTGGTTGGCAAAGGCGCGCAGGCCGAAGACGCTGAGCCATTTCACGGCTTCGTTTTTGGCGGCGCGTTCGCTGGTCTGGTAGGCGCTGGTGCGGAAGATGCCGCCGAGGTAGCTGCGGTTCATGGCGTTGTGCCGCGCGACGAGCAGGTTTTCCACCACGGTCATGTCGCGGAAGAGGCGGATGTTCTGGAAGGTGCGGGTCAGGCCGTAGCCGGCGATGACGTGGCTGGGCTTGCCGGTGATGTCGTGGCCGTCGAGGAGGATTTTGCCGGCGCTCGGGCGGTAGAAGCCGCTGGCGCAGTTGAACACGGTGGTTTTGCCGGCGCCGTTGGGGCCGATGATGGCGGCGATTTCGCCGTGTTTCAGGGTGAAGTTGACATCGTCCACGGCGACGAGTCCGCCAAAGACCATGCGCAGGTTTTCAATCTGAAGGATTGCGGGAGAGGGCGTTTTCATTCGGGCAGCTCCAGTTTCGGGCGTTGTGCGGGGATCAGCCCTTGCGGCCGCCATACCATCATCAGCACCATGACCGCGCCGAACACGAGCATGCGGTATTCGGAGAATTCCCGCGCGATTTCCGGCAGCACGGTGAAGGCGATGGCGGCGAGGATGACGCCAATCTGCGAGCCCATGCCGCCGAGGACGACAATGGCGAGGATGATGGCGGATTCGATGAAGGTGAAGGATTCGGGATCGATTGCGCCCTGCTTGGCGGCGAAGAATGCACCGGCGATACCGGCAAAGAGCGCGCCGATGGCAAAGGCGGAGAGTTTGACCAGCGTGGGGTTCAGCCCAAGCGAGCGGCAGGCGATTTCATCTTCGCGCAGCGCTTCCCAGGCGCGCCCCACCGGCATGCGCAGCAGGCGGTTGATGACCCACAGCGAGACGAGGCAGATCGCGAATATCAGCAGATACAGGAAAATGAGCCGGTATTCCGATTTGTAGGCGATATCCATCCATTGGTGAAAGGCGGTTTCGCCGGCGGGCGGCTTGCGCAGGAAGGAGAGGCCGAAGAGCGTGGGCGTGGGGATGTCGTTGATGCCGGCCGGGCCGTTGGTGAGGCTGTCGAGGTTGTTGAGCAAAATGCGGATGATTTCGCCGAAGCCGAGGGTGACGATGGCGAGGTAGTCGCCGCGCAGGCGCAGCACGGGAAAGCCGAGGAGCACGCCGGTAATGCCCGCGAGCAGGGCGGCGACGGGCAGCGCGCTCCAGAATCCCCAGCCGAATTGCGTCGAGAGAATGGCGTAGGTGTAAGCGCCCACGGCATAGAAGCCGACGTAGCCGAGATCGAGCAGACCGGCAAAGCCGACCACCACGTTCAGCCCCAGCCCGAGCAACACGTAAATCAGCGCCAGGGTGGCGATATCAATGGTGGCGCGCGAGCCGAACACGGGAATCAGGCAGCCAATCATGATCAGGATGCCGAGCACCCAGCCGCGATGCGTTTCCAGATAGCGCGAGGGCTGGAAGCGCGGATGCACGCGTTTGCCGATTTGCAGCAGGGGCAGGGCGAGATGGGCGAGGAACACGGCGACGGCGGCATAGACGCTGTGCAGCCATTGCCCTGACAGTTGCAGGCCGCTCGCGCTTTGCTCAAGCTGCACGCCGAGAATGGGCAGGGTGACGAAGAAAGTGAGCAGGGCCATGAACAGGGCGCTTTGCAGATTGCGGGTCATCACACTTTCTCCACTTCCGGTTTGCCGAGAATGCCGGTGGGGCGGAAGAGGAGCACCAGCACGAGGAGGGAAAAGGCGACCACGTCTTTATATTGCGTGGGCAGATAACCGGAGGAGAAACTCTCGGCCAGCCCCAGCACCAGCCCACCGAGCATGGCGCCGGGAATCGAGCCGATGCCGCCGAGCACGGCGGCAGTGAAGGCTTTCATGCCGGCGATGAAGCCCATGTAGGGCGTCACCACGCCGTAATAGAGCGCGTAAAGCACCCCGGCGATGGCGGCGAGCGCCGCACCGATGACGAAAGTGAGCGCAATCACGCGGTTGGCGTCGATGCCGAGAAGGCGCGCCATGCCCAGATCCTGGGCGCAGGCGCGGCAGGCCTTGCCCATGCGCGATTTCTGGATAAAGAGATTGAGGGCGAGCATAGCCGCGAGCGTGATCACGAAAATCATCAGTTGCACGGCGGAGAGGCTCACCGAGACGCCGTCCGGGTTGTCGATCAGCGTCCAGCTTTGCGGTAGTACGTTTTGCAGCGCGAGGTTCTTGTTGCTCTGGCCGATGGCGACGTAGTTCTGCAAAAAGATGGACATGCCGATCGCGGAAATCAGCGGCACCAGGCGCGGGCTGCCACGCAGCGGCTTGTACGCGGTTTTTTCCACCATGAAGCCGTAGCCGCCGGTAATCGCCATGGCGACCAGAAAAGTGAGAACAATCATCAGCGGCAACCAGCTGATGCCGGCGGCGCCGAGGCCGACGATCATCACGATGCCGGTATAGGCGCCGAGCATGAAAATCTCGCCGTGCGCGAAATTGATCAGCCCGATAATGCCATAGACCATGGTGTAACCGATGGCAATCAGCGCATACAGGCTGCCCAGGGTCAAACCGTTGATCATTTGCTGTAAAAAATCATGCATGCAGACGCTCCTGACAGGTGGCATTCCGCCGCCCGACGATGCGGACGGCAGCGACAAGGTTACGCATTGTACATATCCTTGCCCGTTTATCACCATGATTTTGCCGCCATTGTGCGCAAAATCATGGGGAAAGCTGACAGGGTGGTGATGAAGCGATGATAATTTTTATCAAAATTAATGGATATATATTGTATTTTTACCGTAATAAGCGCTTGCCTATGGTAAAAATACTCTATTTTAGAGGTTTTTATAAAACCTCATGTAAAACAACAGGTACAAGGTGGCAGCTTGGAAGGCGGATATTTTCCGGTACAATGCGCCGCGCCAACGGATGCGTGCGACATCGAGCGTTCCCATCCTGATGTATTCAAGAAAACAACGGAGTGTTGCCATGACGACGCAATGTCAAAACGCTTTCCTGCAAACCGCGCGCGAAGTCGGCGCGCTCAGCTTCGGCCAGTTCGAGCTGAAAAGCGGGCGCATCAGCCCCTATTTTTTCAATGCCGGCGCTTTCTGCACCGGGGAATCGCTGAACATCATGGCCAGCGCCTACGCCGAACGCATCCATGCCCTGATCCAGGCCGGCGTGCCGGTCGATACGCTTTATGGCCCTGCTTACAAAGGCATTCCGCTGGTGGCGGCCGTTGCCGTGCTGCTTGCCGAGCGCCACAATCTTTCGCTGCCCTGGACGTTCAACCGCAAGGAAGCCAAGAATCACGGCGAGGGCGGCATGCTGGTCGGCGCAGTGGTGAAAGGCAAAAACGTCCTGATTATTGACGACGTGCTCACTGCCGGCACCGCCATCCGCGAATCCCTGAACCTGCTGCACGAGCATGGCGGGCATCCTGTTGCCGTTGTCGTCGCGCTCGACCGCCAGGAAAGCGTGGGCGAAAGCGGCATGTCTGCCCTGCAACACCTGCGCCGCCAGGAAAAGCTGCTGACCGATGCCGTCATCAACTTCACCGACCTGCAAAATCTCGTCAACGAAGACCCGGAGCTTTCCAGGCATCAGGCAGCCATGGCCGCCTATCGCGAACAATATGGTGTAAAATCATAAAATAACGAAAAATCACCATTTTTTCTCACGAGTAAGCGCTTATTGCGATAAAAAATCACGCAATAAGCGCTTTTTAATGGGAAATTTTCTCATTTCTTTCCTGTAGCAGTGCCCGCACCAGCAAATCGCCGCTGCGCTCATTCATGGCCAGCGCCGTGTGATAGAGCGTGGCGATGCGCAGCAGCGCTTTCACGTCCACGTCATGCGGCACGGCCGACAGCGGGTCGAAGAAAAATACCAGCACGTCAATGCGGCCTTCGGCAATCATGGCGCCAATCTGCTGATCGCCGCCGAGTGGCCCGGACAGCAGGCAAGTCACGTCCAGCCCGGTGTGTGCGGCGATTTGCCGTCCGGTGGTGCCGGTAGCGACAATTACGCAGTCTTGCAGGAAATTGCGGTGCTTGAGCGCCCAATCGTTCATGGCGGATTTGCGGGCATCGTGTGCGACCAGCGCGATACGCAACATTTCTTTCTCCAGGCAATGAAATGTCGGCAGTATAAAGAATTTTCATGCCGGCAAACGGAAAGCGCGGCGTGCGGGGAATGGGCGAATGCCGAATCCGTCGGGCAGGCTTTTTTACCTGCTTCCCCCAAAAATCATACAGTACAGTGCTCTGCCTATGGGCTGCTGAATAAAAGGCTTTATTTAACAGGCTGTCTGTCTGATTTTTCGGAGATCCGCTATCTGATGCGCCGCCGGCGCGGCAAACGGGCAATAAAAAACCCTGTCTTGCGACAGGGTTTCGAGAATAAGTGGCGCGCCCGGAAGGATTCGAACCTCCGACCGCCTGGTTCGTAGCCAGGTACTCTATCCAGCTGAGCTACGGGCGCGTCGTTGTGAGGCGCGCATTATGCGCATGTGCAAGGGTGTTGTCAAACCCTTTGCGAACTATTTTTTATCGCCTTGTTCTGCGGGAAGAATAGCAGCGGTTTTTCCAAGGAAGTGCCGCTGTTTTCTTCCTCGTGATCGCCGCCGACCAGCCAGGAGCGCTGCTCACCTTCGCCCGCGCCGAGCGACTGGAAATCAAAGAGCTCGCGATCGAGCAAATGCGAGGGCTTCACCCGCGTCAGGGCGGCAAACATGCTGTCGAGGCGCTGCGGATGTTCGCGTTCCCAGGCAAGCAGCATTTCCTTGGCGGCCTGGCGCTGCAAATTATCCTGCGAGCCGCACAAATTGCAGGGAATGATGGGAAAGGCTTTCCACTGCGCATACTTGGCGATGTCGCGCTCGTCGCAGTAGGCGAGCGGACGGATGACGATATGCTCGCCGTCATCGCTTTGCAGCTTGGGCGGCATGGCTTTCAGCTGCCCGCCGTGGAACAGGTTGAGGAAAAAGGTTTCGAGGATGTCGAATTTGTGGTGGCCGAGCGCGATTTTCGTCATGCCGTGTTCTTTGGCAAACGTATAGAGATGGCCGCGGCGCAAGCGCGAGCACAGCGAGCACATGGTGTTGCCGGGCGCGATTTTGTCGGTGACGATGCTGTAGGTGTCGCTCTCGATGATGTGGAAGTCCACGCCGATGGAAGCGAGATATTCCGGCAATACATGCTCGGGAAAGCCGGGCTGCTTCTGGTCGAGATTGACGGCGGTGAGGCGGAAATTGACCGGTGCGCTGCGTTGCAGGGAAAGCAGCAGATCGAGCATGGCATAGGAATCCTTGCCGCCGGACAGGCACACCATGACGTGGTCGCCCTCCTCGATCATGCGGTAGTCTTCGATGGCCTTGCCGACGTTCTTGCGCAGGCGTTTTTGCAGTTTTCTCAGGGTGACGCTCATGATGATGCTCGTAAAAAACGGACATGATACCAACAGCGCCGTTGCGCACCAAAAAAATGCCGCACAAGAGGCTTGACAAGCCCCGGCAATTCCATAAAATGGCACGCCTTGTCGCAAGGCAAGGCCGGAGTAGCTCAGTTGGTAGAGCAACTGACTTGTAATCAGTGGGTCGCGGGTTCAACTCCTGTCTCCGGCTCCACAAAACGCCCAGATGGCGGAACTGGTAGACGCGCTAGGTTCAGGTCCTAGTGGGAGCAATCCCTTGGAGGTTCGAGTCCTCTTCTGGGCACCATTTAAATTTGATTTTATTGAGAATTTAAATGGTGCTGGCGTAAAAATGGCGTAATTGGCGTAAAAGTTGTAGTGATCAAATACTGCGCGAACGCCGTTTCTTTTGCGCATTTTCTTCTTCCTGCTTTCTTTGCCGGACTTCTTTCTCTACTCTTTCCTGGCTTTTTTCCTGCGCCTGATGACGCTCGTTGTCTTCGGCGACGTTGCCGCGTGCCACTGCCAATCCCGCCTGGATTTGCCGCTTGACTGCCGCCAGGCCGGCAATACGATGCAGGTCCGAATAGTCACTGTATGACTTGCCCTGCTGCCCTGTAGCAAAGGTTGGCACGGCATAGCGTCCACCCACGGCTTTTGCCGCCGCTCTCGCGCTTTCCAGTCCGCTGTTTTTCAACCCTTTGGTGACATTGTGCTGGTCGTTGTCGCCGGCGATGAAAAAACTGCGATAGGGATACATGGCCTTGAACGCTTCCGCCACTGCGCGCAGGTTGCTGTCCTGGAAAGCAACGACGATCGGCTCGCCGGTGGCAAGATGAATGCTCGCGGCCGTGGCCATGCCGGTGCTGATGATGATGGGTTCGCTGCGATCCTGGGCAAACTCCGCGCTGTCGCCGATGACGGCAAAACCGCCCTGTGCCTTGCAGCCGCTTTCAAACTGCTTGAAGCCGTTGCCACCGATGCGTTGCACGCTCTGGATTTCCTGATCTCGGTTTTTCACCGGCACCACCAGATGCCCCCGACCATCCACACGCAAATCGAGCTTGTCGATGATGTCCTGGTTCAACCCTTTTGCCGCCAAATAGGGATGATCCGGTGTCGCCTTGGGCAGACGGTTGAACTCGTCGGCTGCCTTGCGCGCATTCTCACGCTGCGTCTCTTCCCTTTCCTGCTCGCGTTGCGCACGAATGGCCGCCATTTCCGCGCGCTGCGCGGCCAGCTCGGCATCCGACAGCTCCGTTCCCGTGCTTTTCCAGTTTTCCGTGTGTCCGGTCACAAAATTCTGGATATAACCGGAAGGACGGCCATCCAGGTGCAGTGTGTACGCGCCATCCTTGCCACGCGGACGACCTTCCACCGGCACACGGTGCAACTGGCCGTCCGCGCGGATGTTTTCAACCACCAGTCCGGCTGCCGCCAGCGCCTGGGCAAACTCGCTTATCGGATCGTGATGATTGCCTGCCGTCATCATGGCATTGCCGCGCGGTATCCAGCGCTGCAACGGAGCAAGATCCGTGCCTTCCGGCGCGTACCAGCTTTTCGCATTCTTGTCCCAGCGTGCGCCGAGTGCCTTGGCGTCATCCTTGTCGGCAAAGGGCACGGCCAGAAATGTCTTCTCTGTGGCAACGTTTGTCATGGTGTTTTCCTCTTTGACAACGGTCTCAACCGCTTTTTGCTCCGCATCGATCGCAGATTGCTCCGACGCTACAGGCTGTTGCTGATCGACATGGCCAAAGGCATCGGGGAAGCGGCGCACCATGCCGGGATGCTCGCGCAGCACCGCTTCCGGGGGCAAATTGGGCACAGGCTGATTGGCGATGCGTCGATGTTCCCGGCCTTGAGGCGTATTCGCATACAATGCCGCGCCGACCAAATCGTCATGCACCTCCCAAATGGCCTCTTTGGCCGTCGCTCCCTCTTCGTAATAGCGTGTGTCGCCATAAGTGATTGCCCATATCGGTTTTCCATCCAATGAGGTTGCAGTGGATACCTTGGCCAAGCGCGCAAATTCGCGGAAAGTGATCTCATGCGGCGGCAGCAATTCGTGGTTTTCCGGCAACCATTGCGCCAACCGTTCCATATCCGCACCCGCCGGGGCATACCAGCTTTTTGCCCTGCCATCCCAGCGTGCGCCGAGCGCTCTGGCCTGGTTCTTTTCCTCATGGGGCACGTCGAGATAGACGCGCGCCTCACGCGGTTCTTGTTCCGGTGCAGCCTGTTGCACGGCCGCATGGGTCTGTTCCTCACGATTCATCTGTACCTCCCGGCTTGGCTGCGTCTGTGCCTGGGCGAGTGTCTGCGATCGATCGAAGCCTGCAATGTAATGGCTGATTTTGGCGGCTTCGGCACTCGCACTGATGATTTCCTGGGGATCGTCTTCCAGAGCGCCAATCCAGCTGCCGACATAGCTGGCATGACGGGCGGGATCATGGGGCACGCCGTAACGCTGCGCATTCATGAAAGACGAGATTTCCGCGCGCAGTTCCTCGCGCGCATAGCCGACCGAGCCGAAGGGATGGGAAAGGTCGCGATCGAGCCGTGAGGCATGTCCTGTCCAGTGCCCGAGTTCATGCAGCGCCGTGGCGTAGTAAGCCGCGCTGTCCACAAACTGCTCGCGTGCCGGCAGCATGATGTAGTCACCTGCCGGATCGTAATATGCCTGCTCACCATATTTGTGGCGGATGTCGGCATCGCTTGCCTGCAAGATGGCTTCGATCTGTTCGTGCATGGCCACGGGATCGATGGCGGCTTCGCGTTCCTGGGCTGCTGCGAGTGGCGGTATGCCGTCCATCTGCTCGGCATTGAAGACACGCGCCGAGAATATTCTGGGACGGGTGTAGGCAACAAAGACACGCACGGGGTTCCCGTTGTCGTCAAGCCGGGGATTGCCCGCCTCGTCGAGTGCGTCACGCATCTCGCCAGTTTTCACATACTGCACGGTACGGCCTTTTTCGCCCTTGCGCACCTGTGCGCCGATGCCCTGCGCCTGGTTGTAGGTCAGCCAGCGCGGATCCTCGTAGCCGGCCATGCGCAGATACAGGCTGTTCGTGCCCCGGTAAGGCTGGCCTGTCACCGGATTCATGGGGGCACTCGCCATGGCCTCACCGGTGCGCCACGGACGCTGCCAGGGTGCGGTGCCGTCCTTGATCGCCTGGATCAGGGTTTCCGCGATCAACTCGTGATGGGTTTTCTGTTCCATGGATTACTCCTTGTTGGGGATGTTGGTCGGGATCACGCCATCGATATTGATGGCGGTCGGTGCCTGGAGTGCCTGGGCCAGTTGGCTGTTAGTGGCGGACGTGGCAACGGCCTTGCCGTTATAGACCTTGCCGACATAGCCGTTCTTGACACCACGGGTGAAACTGCCGGTGTTGTAGGCACTGATGGCACCACGCAGGGCCTGGGCGCTGTCGTCATGCGCCGCTTTGCTTTTGGCGTAAAACTGTTTGAGGATCTGGCTGCCGGCGGTGATGTTGGCGCAGGGTTCAAAGAGCTCCTCGATGCGCTCGCTGCTGTAGCCCAGGCTGGCAAAATTGCTGCTGTTGACCTGCATCAGGCCGACATCGACGCTGTAGCCCTTGCCGATGTAATGACGGGTCAGCTCGGCGGCTTCCTTCTGGCTGCCGGCGCGAACCGCCTTGCCAAGGCCATTGACATTGATGGCGAGCAGGTTGCCCTCGCTTTCCACGCGGATGATCTGGGCGATGGTGTTGGGCGCCACATCGAGGGCGCATATCGGAATCAGGGCGAGAATGGTTTCATGGATCATGGGATGGCTCCGTTCAGGGATTCGATGACAGGCACATCCAGCCACAGCGCCCACAGGCGCAGGGACTGGCGTTGTGCGTTTTGCAGGGAGAGAGGTGCCCACCAGATACTGGCGGGGGCGATGACGACATCCGGGCGTGTCAGCGTGGTTTGCAGCATGGGCCAGAGCACCACATGCTCGAAGCACAGGGCAAAGCCGGCACGCATCACACCGTGGCGGCCGACGAGTTCGCCGTGGCTTTGGCCGAACCAGTGCGACACGAAGTGCTCGTGCCTGTCGCCAAAGGGGTTGACCATGCCGCCGGTCATGGGCAGACGCTGCACATAGACGACGCGGCTTGTGCTGGCATTGACCGCGACCACCACGCCTTCCGGCCGCTCTCCCTCACGACGGTATGCGCCCAGCAGCACGGTCTTGCCCGGATGGGCGCGGGCGAGAAAACCCTGCCACTGCATGGCGAGATAATCGTCCCAGAAGCCGGCCACCGATTCCGGGAAGACATGGATGCGCGCGTTCGGGGCATCGTCGAGCATGGCCTGCATGTACCAGTGACGTTTGAGCAGCGTTTGCCGGTCAGGCAACGGGCTGCCTGCCGTGCCGATGGCGAAGGCGGTGTGATGGGCGGCAATGTCGGCATGGCGGTTGATCGCCGGGGATGGATGACGCCAAAGCGCCTGCCCAATGATCAGGACGAGCAACACGGGAGTTGCCGGATGACGCGCAAAGGCGGCAAACAGCATCAGCAGGACGAGCGCCAGCGGCAAGGCCCAGATACCCATGCCCGGCAGCCACCAACCGGCGGCGAGCAAGGGATGTGCCCAGCCCACCAGCATCACGGGCGGCAACAACCATGCCAGGCACAAAACCGGGATGCCGACGACAACGCGGCGAAGGTGGCGGGGATGCCAGCACAGCATGCCAACCAGCCACAGCGGCAGTGCGGCTGCCAGCCACAGGAGAACGGCAAAGACGCTGCCACGGGCAAAGAACGCCTCGCTGCCGGCGATCAGTCCGCGCGTAGCCGCGAGCACATAGAGCGCGGGCACCAGTCCGGCAAGCCAGCGTTGCCCTGCCCACGACCACACAACCGGCAGCAGGATGACCGGTGCCAATGGCCAGACGGCAAGCCCGTGTCCCCACAGACTGCCGAGAGCAATCGACGCCAAAAGGATGGCGGCTGCTTTAGCCGAGCCTGGGCTTGCCATGGTTGTCAAAAGCAGTGAAAGTGCATTGCGGATAGCCGGAGCAGCCCCACCAGAAGCGTTTCTTGTCCTTTTGGGATGACCGCCGCACCAATCCCTTGCCGCATTGCGGACAAACATGCTCGCTGCTCACCTCCGCCTTTTTCGCGGCAAAGTCTGGCTTGCCCTTCTTGTCCGGGAAGGTGGCTTTGCATTCCGGGTAGTGACTGCACCCCCAAAACTTGCCATTCTTGCCGTTGCGCGGGCGCAAATGGCCGGTATTGCATACCGGGCACTTTGGCAGATCCAGGGCAAGTGCCAGACCTTCTGCTTTTACGCGCGCCACTTCTGCGGCAATGGCCTGGTCGATTTCGGTGAGCAGGACATCGAGCGTCAAGTTGCCCGCCTCGATCTCCTTCTGCTTTTCATGCCAGAGCGCGGTCATGTCCGGGGTGGTGGCAAAATCGGGCAAGGCATCGATGAGCTGGCGGCCCAAATCGGTGCTGATGAGGCTTTTCTTCTGTTCGATGACGTAGCCGCGCGCAAACAGGGTTTCGATATGGCTGTCGCGGGTGGCGGGCGTACCGATACCGCCCTTCTCGTCGGCCTTGTCGGCGTCCTTGTCGAGCAGCAGCGCCTTGATGCGCGGGTCACTGACATACTTGGCGACCGCCGCCAGATCCTTGAGCAGGGTGGCCATGGTGTAGCGTTTCGGGGGCTGGGTTTGTTTGTCCTCCACCCAGGCTTTTGCCACGGTGCCGGCATCGTCCCTGAGCAGGGTGGCGAGCGCAGCCGCATTGCCTTTCCCGTCACTATCGTCCTCGTCATCTTCTTCATCACCCCTGACCACGGCACGCCAACCGGCGCTGATTTCCTGACTGGCATGGGCAACAAAGCGGTGTCCGGCCGCCTCGAAGATCACCCGGCATTTGTCCACCTCGCGCGGCGGGAAGAATTGCGCGATATAGAGCATGCAGATCAGATCATAGATCTGGCGCTCCGGCACGGAGAGCGCATCCGCTTCCGGCACGTTCTCTGTCGGAATGATGGCGTGATGCGCCGTCACCTTGTCGCTGTTGAACGCCTTGCCCTTGCGTGTGGCGTCGGCACTGCCTGCCGCCTCGTACCGGGTGGCGAGCGCTGCCAGCAATGCCGGCGCTTCTGCATGACGCTCCTCATTGAGATAGCGGCAATCGGAGCGGTTGTAGGTAATGGCGCGGTGCTGGTCGCGCAGGCGCTGGGTGATGTCGAGCACTTCCTTTGGCGACAACCCGTAACGCGCTGCGGCATCCGCCTGCAAGGCGAGCAGGTTGTAGGGCAGCGGTGCTGCCTGTGTCTCGCGCTTGTTCTCGACCGTCATCACCCGCAGGCTCTGCCCGGCAACTGCGGCGGCAATGCCCTCGGCAAAGCCGCGATCGCTGAGGCGTCCCTTGTCGTCCACGGGATCGCTGTCCTGGGGCAGGTAACGTGCCGTGACCTGCATGGCCGCGCGCTGGTTGACCGGATTTTCCGGCAGATGCAGCTCGGCATCGATCAAGTGGTAGCAGGCGGCCTGGTGCGATTCGATCTGGCGATCACGCCGCACTACCAGGCCGAGAATCGGGGTTTGTACGCGGCCGACCGACAGCACGCCATCAAGGCCCTGTCGTCGGGCAAGCAGGGTATAGGCGCGGGTCAGGTTGTAGCCGTAACGTTGATCACCGACTGCGCGCGCCAGCGCCGCCTGGGAGAGACCACGATAGCGGGCATTGTCTTCCATAGCGGCAACGGCTCTGCGTACCGCCGGAGCGTTGTTGTCGTTGATGAGCACGCGCCATACCGGCTTGTGGCAACTGGCATACTCGATGACTTCATCGACGAGCCGCTGTCCCTCTGGGTCGGGATCGCCGGCATGTACCAGGGCATCGGCCTCGCCCATCCAGGCGATGACCTTTTGCAGGTGCGCTTCATGGCGGTCTTCCGGCCGCAGTTCGATCGCCCAGCGCATCGGCAGCTCTTCCAGCCGCCATTCCCCGAAACGATCGTCCAGCTCTTCGGGATCGGCAAGACGCAACAGATGGCCATAAAGCCAGGTGATACGGTCGCCGTCCGGCAACACGAAGAGACCGTTTTGCAAGGCACCGCCCAGCGCTTCGCTGATGGCGGCGGCAACTTCCTTTTTCTCGGCAATGTACAGTTTCATAGGTCACTCCAAAGGATGAACGGGCGGACGATGCCGCGCACGTTGGCAAGCGGGATCGCGCCGTAATAGCGGCTGTCCCAGGAAAAGGGGTGATGCCCGGAGATCACCCACACCGTCCCGTCGGCGACCACGCCAGTGGCGGCCGGTTCGGGCATGGCACGATGAAGGCCGTCTTCGGCCATGCGGCGGCTGTTGGCAATACGCTCGCCGTTGACGCTCACGCCGCCGTCATCGATGGCGACGACATCGCCCGGCAGTGCCACGACCGGTTTCATCAGCGGCCGCAAATACAGCTCGCAGCCGGTATCGGGAAAGGGGGTGTCCACATAGCCCCGGCTTTTGCTGAGGCTTGCCGCCTCTCCAGACAGGCAAAAGCGGACAATATCGCCACGGCGGATGCCGTCCGCGCCGTCGCGGATCTGGCGGTAAATGCCTCGCGGCAGGGAATCGCTGGTATTGAGATGCAGGTTGAACAACGGGAAACAGGTCATCAGGGCAATGCCGAGCACGCCAAGGGCGATCAGGCTGTTCAGCAGATAACGCAAGACCCTTTTCATAGCGCAAACTCCCGTGAACGATGGCCGCCAAGACGGTCGCTCCTCGCAGGTGCAGGCACTTGCGCACGCGCCAGGAAAGTCTTGTCGTTGAAGTAGAGAATCTGGGTGCCGAGAATGGGCGCGTAGCCGGCGGCGAACACCATCAGCTGCCCGGCATCGACGATGCGCTCGTTGTCGCCGGTGCCGCTCTTCACCGGTTTCTTGAGACGCATGACTTCATCGGCGGTGATCAGCGGCCGCTGATGCTCGCGGAAGGTCTTGTTGTAATGCCTGGCCGCGCCACCAAAGCGTGAACCGGACACGCTTACTTCTTCCTTGATGATGGTGGCGGTGCCGCTCATCTTGGAGAATATCTCTGCCGTTTCGATCTTGTTGGGCGCATAGCCGACACGGATATGGCTGTTGGCGATGATTTTCTCGTCGCGGCCGTAAATGCCGTTCAGCTGCTGGATGTCCTGGCAGATGAGATAGGCTTTCAGACCGTAACCGGCCATGAAGGCGAGACCGTCTTCGACCATGGCGAGTTTTTTCAAAGCGGGGAACTCGTCGAGCATCAGGAGCAGGCGATGCTGGTAATGTTTGACCGAACGGCCGCCGACAAACTCCATCTTCTCGGTGAGCCGACGGATGATCTGGGTGATCAGGAGGCGTATCAGTGGCCGGATGCGGTCGGCATCCGATGGCCGGTCCACGATATAGAGGGACAGCGGCTTGTCGTGGTGCATCAGGTCCTCGATCCTGAAGTCGCTCGATGCGGTGCGTCTGGCCACAATGGGATCGCGGTAAAGCGACAGGTTGGCGAGTGCCGTGGATACCACCGACGACATTTCTTCTTCGGCCTTGTTGAGCATGGCGCGCGCCTCGGCCGCTACCACCGGATGCGGCCCCTGCGGGGTATGCGGATACTCCAGCATTTCCTGCAAGACATCGGTTATGGGCATATCGGGGTTGGCCAGCATGGTTGCGACATCGGCAAGACTTGCCGTGCGCCCTTCTTCCTGGCGTGTCTTGTAGAGGGTGTGCAGGATGGTGCCGGTCAGCAGGGCAAAGCTGGTCTTGTCCCAATGCGTTTCCAGCCCCTTGCCCTGGGGATCGACAATCATGGTGGCGATGTTCTGCACATCACCGACAGCGCGCTCTTCATCGAGCCGCACCGCATCGAGCGGGTTGTAGCAGCAGCTGTCCACCTCGGGATTGCCGGGATCGAAATTGAGCACCACGTTGGCGGCATACTGTTGCCGCCAACCGGCGGTCAACGCCCAGTTCTCGCCCTTGATGTCGTAGATCAGCGCCGATTCCGTCCAGGTGAGCAGCGTCGGCAATACCAGCCCCACCCCCTTGCCGGAACGGGTCGGCGCAAAGGCGATGATATGCTCCGGGCCATCATGGCGCAGATAATGGACCTTGCCGCGCTCGTCCTGCCAGGCCCCGACATAGACGCCGTGGTTGCCGAGCAGTCCGGCTTCCTCGATCTCCTGGCGTTCTGCCCAATGCGCCGAACCGTGCAAATCGGCGATGGCCGAACTGTCGCGCTTCTTGAGAGTGGCTTGCAGGATCAGCCACATCATGCCCACGCCAATGACGGCAGCAAATACCGCCAGACCGGCCGTGACGGTTTTCTGGTGACTGTCATAAAAGCGCACCAGCCATACCAGCCAGTCCCAGGGCGCATACCAATGCCCGTACAACGGTTTGCCGAGCGCGGCGTGATAGCGGAATTTCCACGCCATCACCTGGGTGGCGGCGACGCTGGCGATGACCAGCACAAAGAGCAGGGCCGTGATTTTTTTGCCCGCGCTCATGGGTTTCCTTGTCATGATCGACTCCTGGATTTTTTCGGGAATTGCAAATAACCGTGCGCCCTGACCTGCACGCTGTCGCCTCTCTTGCCCTGCTGGGCGAGCAAGGCTTGCTGTTTGGCGGATACCGGCATGACCCACATCACGCCGTCCCTTTCCAGCAAGGCGACGGCAAGGTCGGCATCAAGGCGGCGGTGGCCGCGATAGATGAACTCGCCCTGTCGGCCGTCGAGTGCGCGATGCTCGATCACGTCGCGCGCCTTGCCGACCAGGGCATTGCGCGACGCGATCCATGCAGCAAGACGTGCATCGGGAGAGGGTTTGCTGTTGGCAGCAAGTGCCTGACGCAGCGCTTGCTGCTGATCGTCGCCAAGCCTTGCCATGACGGCCGCCATACCGCGCCGCTGCCCTTGGCGGGTGAGTTTGGCCAGCGCCCCGGCATCGCCGGCAACGGCCTTCGCCACCAGAAACGCTTGCCAGGTCGGCAGCGGCTGCTGCACGGTGAGGAGCTGCCGTTCCTGCCGATAGCGGTTTTGCAGTTTTTGCCTGTCGCTGGCTCTGGCCTTGGCCAGCTTTTGGTAGAGCGCGGCCTTTTGCCGCTTGTTGAGCAGCGCATCGCGCCTGATCTCCTCGCGAAGCGCCGCGTATTGGTTGCGCATGCCGCGCACTTCGCGCTCGCGCATCGTGCTGATCTCGGCACGGCGTTCCCGCCGCGCGGCCATGGCCGCATGACGCTCGCGCTGATATTCCGTCCACAACGCATCCGCTGCTGCCGGTTGATAGGTGGACTGCACGTCCAGCGGCGAGGTTGACGCGGGTGGCATCCATGCTCCGAAACGCTCTTGCAGGGCCTCGCTGCTGGCGAAGTCTGCGCCAAGGAGTGCGGCACGAACAAAAACCGCCTTGCCGTCTTCCTGTCGTGCCGCGAGCACCATGCCCTGCTCCACAGGCTGGATGGTGAGACCGAAACGGTTGAGCGCCTGATGCAGCTCGTCCCAAGACGCGGGCGATGACAGGGCGATGGCAGGACGCACGTCTTCGATCACATAGCGCTCCAGCGAGACCTGGCCGCTGTAGGCTTCCATGTCGCGCGCCGCCTGGCTGAGCGAATGCGGGTCATCCATGTGGTTGTCCACGACAAGGCCCAGTTCCTGTTCCAGGGCAGCGCATACCCTGGCCAGGCGACGATGCGAGTAATAGGGCGTGATCTGGCGCAAGGACACGGGATGCACGCGGTTGATGGCAAGGTGCAGATGGGGATGTTCGGTATCGGTATGCAGCACGGAGACACGCTGATGCCCGGCAAAGCCCAGCGCCTCGCAACAGGTGGCTTCGATGCGGGCGAGACGTGCCGGACTCAGATCATCTTCCGGGTGGAAGGACAGCACCAGATGATAGGTCTTGTCGTACCCCGCACGCGCCATCTCCTGGGTGGCAGTCACCACCTTGACCACCGACGCCACGTCATCGAAGCTGCAATTGCTGATGGTGGCCGGCAGCGGCTCGCCGAGATGGGCGCGGGTGATGTAGTCCACCAGACGCTTGAAACTGGCCTGCTGCCCCCTGGCCTTCTTGGGGATCTCCTTGGCGATCACTTATTGCCCCAATTGGGCGATCAGGACATGAATGGCGGATTTGAGGTCGTTCAATTCATGCAGCAATTCGCGCACATTGAGATGCTGATGCAAATACGCATCTTCATCGCGTGACAACCACAATTTGAGCAATCCACCCACCCGGCCAATATCGCCATGCAAATGCGACAACGCCAATAAAGCCTGCTGATCCATTTTGGAGCGGGGAACAATGCCCAATGCCGTTTGACGAATATAGGCACTGCGAGTTAGGCAACAGGCATGCGCTTTTTGCTCAATTGTCTTTTTCTCTTCTTCAGACAAACGCAATGAAACAAATTTGGCCATGAATATCCTTTTGACGTAATGGAAACGACGCGGCAGCGTCGAAATTGCCTCGCAGAGCAGGATAGGTGGTTGTGGAGAGCTGCTTGCAGCGTGTCACAACTACACATCCTGCCTTCTGGCACATTACGTCGAATTGGCATTGAATGGACAAAAATGAAAATTATTGCAAAACCATGATAATTGACACCAAAGAATGCAATGCAATGTCAATGGAAAATGAGAAACAGAGACAATAATGAAGAAGAATGAAAAGAGGTGACAGAGATTGAAATTTGTAGGCTGACAAGGTCATTTGTCGTCATGTTTGAGCATGGCTTCGTGAATTGCCGACAAGCCTCTATGATCAGGCTGTCCTTTGAAAGTGTGAGGAAAACATGAAACGCCTTGAATATGGATTTGCAAGATCATTTGTGGCGCAGCACAAGAATTACATTGAGCAGGAGATGAAAAAGCTCAGAACCGTGAAATCTATCTGGAAAGAATTGCAAAGCAATGCAAAAGACAAAATATCCTATCGAATATTTGTCTATCATGTTTCCAACCAGATTGCCAAAAATCTTCCCCTGCAATACTACATCGACAGGAAAGACACGAAAAAGAAACCGGAAAGACATGACAGAAGCATTTCCCATGCATTCGAATTCACGACACAGGTCAATTCGGAGGAAATCATCTGATGTCTCATATTCATTTCATCTTGCAGGGCAAGGGTGGCGTCGGCAAAAGCCTGATTGCCGCCCTGATGACGCAATACCAGTTGCATGAAGGTATTCCCACCATTGCGGTGGATACCGATCCGGTCAATGCCTCTCTCGCCGCTTACAGCGCCTTTCCGACCCGGCGCATCGAGCTGTTGGACAAACACCAAAACCTGAAACCGCGCGAGTTCGATACCCTGATGGAAATGATTGTCGCCCACCCGGACGAGGCATTTGTCATCGACAACGGCGCATCGAGTTTTCTGCCGCTGTCCGGCTATCTCGTCGAGAACGACGTGATGGCCATGCTGCAAGGCATGGGCCGCCAGGTCATCGTTCATACCGTGGTGACTGGCGGACAGGCGATGATGGATACCCTGCATGGGCTCGCCGCGCTCGGCAAAAACATGCAGGTGCCGCTTGCCATCTGGATCAACGGCTACTTCGGCGAAGTGGTGGCGGATGGCAAGCGCTTCGAGCAAATGAAAGTCTATGAATCGCTGAAAAGGCAGATTGTCGCGGTGATGCGCATCGACAAGATGTCGCCGCTCTTTGAAGACGATTTCCGCACCTTGCTGGAACGGCATCTGACCTTTGAGCAGGCCCTGCAAGATGACAGCTTCAACCTCATGGCGCGCAATCGTCTCAAGATGATTCGCGACAACCTCTTTGCCCAGCTGGGGCATTTGAGAGCAGCCATTGCCATGGATGGCAGCCATGCTGAAACGTGAGGACATCATCGCGCTGGTCGCCAGGGAGCACGGCATCCTGATCAGCCGCGACGATCCAATCTTGGCGCTGCTTGCCGTGCACCAGGTACTGGTCGATCACTACGCCCGACAGCTCGGACAGAGTTTTGAGGGCATGAGCCAGCAGCTCTGTGAGCAGCTCGGCGACATCCAGAACCGCTATGGCGAGCAATCCAGACAACTCGCCAATGAAGTGGTGGGTGGTGCCGTAGAAAGCATTGCCGAAGCAGAAAAACGCCTGGTTGCCGCCCTGCAAAGCCAGCAGCTTGATCATCGTGCGGATCAGCAGCGTCTTGCCCGCATCGAGTGGGGATTGTGGCTGTTGGTGGTGCTCGCGGCTGTTCTGGCGCTTGTGCACATCATGCTGTGAGGGTGACCATGACCGATAACGAAGAATATCAACGCCGCCTGAACAGCAAAATCGTGCGTGAACTCGGTCGCGAGATCGTCGCCGCCCTGGAAGATGCCAGGGTGATCGAGATCATGCTGAACAGCGACGGCCGCCTGTGGATCGATCGCCTGGGAGAGGGCATGAGCTGCATCGGCAGCATGTCCGCTCCCAACGCCATGGCCCTTCTCGGCACCATTGCCGACGGTCTCGGTACGGTCGTGACCAAGACATCGCCCATTCTTGAGGGCGAGCTGCCCCTGGATGGCAGCCGTTTTGAAGGTCTGATTCCGCCGGTGGTGGCCAGACCCACATTCACCATCCGCAAGAAGGCGCTGTTGGTGTTTACCCTGGACGATTACGTCAACCAGGGCATTCTTGAGGAAGCACAAAAGGCCGTCATCCAGGACGCCATCCGCGAGCGCCGCAACATCCTGGTGGTGGGCGGCACCGGCTCCGGCAAGACCACGCTCACCAACGGCATCATCGCCGAGATGGTCAGGCTCACCCCGGAAGACCGCCTGGTGATCATGGAAGATACCGCCGAGATCCAGTGCCAGGCAGAAAACGCCGTCATCTTGCGCACCAGCATCGACATCAGCATGCAGCAACTGCTGCGCGCCACCATGCGCCTGCGCCCGGACCGCATCATCGTCGGTGAGGTACGCGGCGCAGAAGCGCTTGCCCTGCTCAAGGCCTGGAATACCGGCCACCCCGGCGGCATTGCCACCCTGCACGCCAACAGCGCCGACAGCGGTCTGGTACGTCTGGAACAGCTGATTGCCGAATCCGGCATCCAGGCGGACATGAAAGCGCTGATCGATGAAGCGGTCGATGTGGTGATCTTCATCGAGAAAAGCAACGGCGGACGGCGTATCCGCGAAATCAAAACCTATTACCGAGCAGGAGGACATTGACGCCAAAAGACCCGTACCCCCTTTCATTTCCCCGACTTTTTCTTCCTTCTTTCTGGAGACAACCATGACCCATACTCTCAACACCCAACGTTTCTTCCTGTTTGCCCTGATGGCTCTCGCCATCGTCTTTCTTGCCGATCCGGCCAATGCCGGTTCGGCTGCCGGTTTGCCGTGGGAAGGACCGCTCGACAAGCTCAAAAACTCGATTACCGGCCCGGTGGCGCTCGCCGTTTCCCTGATCGGTATCGTCGTTGCCGGCGGCATGCTCATCTTTGGTGGTGAGTTGGGCGAGTTTGCCCGGCGCATCATCATGGTAGTGCTGGTCCTGGCCCTGCTGGTCGCGGCCAACAACCTGCTGACCACGTTCTACGGCTCTGCCGGTGCCCTCATCCATCAGCCGCTCGTGGCACATACATGATCGAGCTGCGCCAGATTCCGGTCTATCGCGCCCTGAACCGGCCAAAACTGATTTTGGGCTGCGATCGCGAATTGCTGCTGATGAGTGGCCTGATCGTGGCGACGCTGATTTTTGTCGCCGCCACCATTCCCTCCGCCGTCGCCGGCATCGCGATGTGGTTCGTGGTCTTTGCCCTCTTGCGCAAGATGGGCAAGGCCGATCCGCAGATGCGCGACATCTACCTGCAACACATCAAGTATCGCGCCTGCTACCCGGCGCGGGCCACGCCCTTTGCGCCGCCCGCCCTCTGGCAACGCAAGAAACCCAAGGTGACATGATGCAATCCCTGAAATCCCATCGCCGTCGCGATCCCGCCTTTGCCGATTTGCTCAATTATGCGGCGGTGATCGATGACGGCATCATCCTCAACAAGGACGGCTCGCTGATGGCCGCCTGGTATTACCGTGGCCAGGATCTGGCCACGGTATCCTATGCCGAGCGCAACCGTATTTCCGCGCACATCAATGCCGCCTTTGTGCGGCTCGGCTCGGAATGGTGTCTGCACCAGGATGCCATCCGCATCGAGAGCCGCCAGTATCCGCACCCGGAAGAAAGCCATTTCCCGGACTTCATCACCCGCCTGATCGACGAAGAGCGTCGCCTGCAATTCGAGAGCGAAGGCATCCACTACGAAAACCTCTACGTCCTGACCCTCACCTATCTCCCCGAGAAGGCGAGCGCCACCAAGTTCAGCGAAATGATGTTCGAGGACGAGCGCAAGAACCGCAAGACCAATGCGGCCGAAGTGGCGCTGCGCAACTTCAACGCCGCCATTGCCGACTTTACCGACCGCCTGTCCAATGTGCTCACCTTGCAGCGCCTGAAAACGGAAGTCTATGAAGACGCGTTCGGCAACGAGCAGGTGCAGGATCATTTCCTGAGCTATCTGCACCATGTGATCAGCGGCGACATGCACCCCATCGATCTGCCGCCCTGTCCGATGTATCTCGATGCCGTCATCGGTGCCCAGGAGTTCCAGACCGGCATCATTCCCAAAATCAACGACAAGTTCATCCAGGTGGTGGCCATCGAAGGTTTTCCGTCGCAGTGCCATCCCGGCATTCTCGCCGCCCTGGACAACATTCCCTGCACCTATCGCTGGAATACCCGCTTCATCTTCCAGGATGCGGTGGACAGCAACGCCGCCCTCAACAATTACCGGCGCAAGTGGGAACAGCAGGTACGCGGCTTCGTCAACCAGATCTTTTTCTCCAAAGACACCAGCAAGGGGCATGTCAACCGCGATGCCATGGCCATGGTGGAAGAAACCAATACGGCCATTGCCGAGAACACCTCCGGTTTGGTGGCCTATGGCTATTACACCGCCACTATCATTCTGATGGACGAGAACCGCGAACGTCTGGAAGACACCGCGCGCAACATCAAGCGCATCATCAACAACCTGCATTTCTCCGCGCGGGTGGAAACCATCAATACCGTGGCTGCCTGGCTGGGCAGCCTGCCCGGCCATGTCGTGCAAAACATTCGCCGTCCGCTCCTCAACACCCTGCAACTGGCCGACATGCTGCCGCTCTCCAGTGTCTGGCCCGGTCACGATCGCGCACCGTGCCCGTTTTACGATGAACACTCGCCGCCGCTGTTGCATGCCGCCACCGACGGCAACACGCCGTTCCGGTTGAATCTCCATGTCGGCGATCTCGGTCATACCCTGATATTCGGCAAGACCGGCGGCGGCAAATCCACCGCGCTTGGCCTCATCGCCGCGCAATTCCGCCGCTACCGCAATGCCACCGTCTTTGTTTTCGACAGCGGGCGATCAATGGAGCCGCTGACCCGTGCGCTCGGCGGCGGGCATTTCGATGTCGGCAACATGAACGAGAACGTCCTGTCCTTCTCTCCTTTGGCGTTGATAGAACAACCCAACGAACTGGCCTGGGCGCGTGACTGGGTGGAGACCCTGATCTCCCTGCAAGGTGTGAAAGTAACGCCGCAGCACCGCAACCTCATCCTGGATGCGCTGGAGAAATTGCGTGACGACCCGGAAAAGACCCTCACCAACCTGGTGGTCAACATCCAGTCCATCGAACTCAAGGAAGCGCTTCAGGATTACACCATCACCGGTGCCTATGGCCAGTTGCTGGATCACCTCAACGATAACTTGGCAGTTGGCCGTTTCTCGGTCTTCGAGATCGAGCAGCTGATGGCGCAAAACGAGCGCATCCAGCTACCGGTACTGCTCTATCTATTCCGGGTGATTGAACGGCAAATGAAAGGCCAGCCGTGCTTGCTGATTCTCGATGAAGCCTGGCTGATGCTGAGACACCCCGTTTTCCGCGAGCGTATCCGTGAATGGTTGAAAACCAAACGCCGGGCTAACTGCGCTGTTGTTCTTGCCACCCAGTCGCTTTCCGACGCGGTCAAATCCGGCATCCTGGATGTTTTGAGCGAATCCTGTCCTACCAAAATCTTTTTGGCCAACGACGAAGCGGAAAACGAAGACAACCGCGCCATCTACAAGGGCATGGGCTGCAACGACGCGGAAATCCGCCTGATTGCCCATCTCGTCGCCAAGCGCGAATACTACGTCAAAACCCCGGAGGGGCGGCGACGCATCAATTTCGGTATCGGACCGATTGCCCTGGCATTCGTGGGTGTCAGTGACAAGGAAGGTCTGGCCGAAGTCCGGGCCTGTCACGCCAAATACGGCGAGGAATGGCCCATTCACTGGTTGGAAAACCACCAGATCGACTACAGCAAAGCCATGGAGCGTATATGAACCGCACAGTCAAGAAAACCCTGCTCACCATCGCCTTCGCTGCCACCGCTCTCGGCCACCACGCCCACGCGGGCGCGATGACCGGCGGTGCCACCGAGCCGACGCAAATCATGAACAACATCGAGCTGCTGCTCAGCAACATGCAGCTCGCCACCGAGGTGAAAACCACCATCGACCAGCTGCAAACCATGTACACCAACCTGAAAAAATTGCAGGATTTTGTCAACAACGGCGATGCCGTCATTGCCGAACTCACCAAATTGAGCGAGGTCATCCAGGTAGGTCAGGCGCTTGCCTACGATGCCAACAACCTCTCGCAAATGTATGCCGAGCGCTACCAGGACTTCGAGCAGTTTGCCGAGATGACCAGCAAAAACCAGGGCAAGCGTGACGAGAGCTGGGAGAAGGACCGCTATCAGAAATGGTCGCGGCAAAATCTGGACAGCGTGCACAGCGCCCTCAATGCTGCCAATCTGCAATCCAAATATTTCTACAGCGAGGCGGCCGCCATCCAGGAAATCGAGCGCAAGGCACAAAGCGCCGAAGGCCGTGATCAGCTCTTGCAAGCGGGGGTTGAAATCGCCGCGCTGCAAGCCAACCAAATGATTAAATTGCGCCAGATGATCGCCTCCGACATGCAGATGCAGGCCAACTATCAGGCAAGCCTCATCGATCGCCAGGCGGAGAAGGACGCCTGGAAGGTCGAAGCGCTGAAAGACCATGACGCCAGGGACAAAAATCCCGGCGGCTACAACAAGCGCTGGTAATCGCGATGTGTCCGCCCCTGTTTTCCAAACGCGCAGCACTGGCCCTGGGGCTGGTGCTGCTCATGCTGTTGCCGCTCTCTTCCTTCGCCCAGGAAGCAGAAGTGATCCGCACCATCACCAACAATTTCGAGCAAATCAGCAATGGCTGGCATGACAAACTGCGCCCGGCGGTGCTCTATGTCTTCTGGGCGCTTGCGGCAATCAGCTGGGCCTATACCGGCATTACCCTGGCGCTCAAGGGTGCGGACATGCCGGAACTGATGAGCGAGCTGGTCAAGATCATCCTCATCACCGGTTTCTGGCTCTATGTCATCGAGAACTCGGTCGAGATCTGCAACGCCATCATCAACTCGCTGGCAAAAGCCGCAGGCATCGCCGGGGGTGCCGGTGCGACGGGAGTGGCACCCGGTGACATCATCAACCATGGCCTGGAACTCGCCAATGCCGTGATCGAACAGGGCGGTTTCTTCGATGCGCTGATTTACGGCATTCTCGCGCTGTTCATTCTCATCGCCTATTTCTTCATTGCCGGCGTTCTGTTCGTGGTCATGGTGGAAAGCTATATCGTCTCCGGTGCCGGCATCATCCTGCTCGGTTTTGGCGGCAGTCCCTGGACGTCGGACGTGGCCAAAAAGTACCTGATTTTTGCGCTGTCCATCGGTCTCAAGCTGTTTGTGACCCTGCTGGTGATCTTTTTTGGCGAAGCCCTGGTGCGCGGACAACTGAACGCGCAAAGCGAGATCAAGCAGATCTTTGCGATCGCGGGGATTATCGCGCTCATCGCCTATCTCACCAATCGTTTGCCGACGATGGCGCAGTCCCTGATTTCCGGGGCATCGTCAAGCGGTCCGGCCGATGTGCGCGGCACAGCCGCCGTGGCCGGGCGTGCGGCTGCTGCCGGCATCATTGCCGCCCTGGGCACAGGTGCGGCGCTGCATGCCGCGCACCGCTCGGCACGCGACAGCACTTCGGGCGAGAGCAACCCGACCTTGGCGGCAGCCGCTGCGGTCGGCATCCCGGCCATGATGGCGATGAACCCGGCGGCAAGTACTGCGGCAAATCCAACATCAGACGGCGGCGGCACAGCCGCCGGATCATCCGCCAACCGGACAAATGGCGGTTCGCGCGCCGCCACGTCTTCGGGCCCCTCGACAGCGCGTGCTGATCAGAAAGGTGATGCCGGCCAGGCCGGCAAAACCGGCACACCCGATGCCGACAAAGAAGCCGGAGCGGAGACCAGCGCCGGCGCGGCCACCACCGTGGAAGCGGCGGGAGTCATGGCCGAGATGGCCGGCAGTGCGGCAGCTGCGGATGACGCCACTGTCCAGGCGGCAAGCGGCGGCAAACCGGGACGCATGGCCAGGGCGCGCGCCTATATGCAAGCCTTTGCCAGTGCCTATGCCCAGGGCGTGGCCGGTGTGGCCGGCGATCGCATGCGCAATCCGCAAAGCCGGCGCTACGCCTCGCCTTTCGATGTCGGTGCCAAGATCCGCGAACAAAGCCTGTCCCAAAAAATCGACAAACTTGATGAGTAAGCACAATGAGCAAGAAAGAACCTGATCTCAAAGACATCCATTCCCCGTATCTGGCGGCGCGACGCGAGTGGAACGAACGCTACGGCGACTATATCCAGTCCGCGAAAATGTGGCGCATGGTGGGCCTCCTGGGGCTGCTGATCGGCATGGTATCCAGTGCCGGCACCATCTACTTTGCCGGCCAGAACAAGCTGATCCCCTATGTGGTGCAGGTCGATGAGCGCGGTGCCACGGTAGAGGTCTATCCGGCAAGCCGCATGGGGCCGGTCGATCCGCGCATCGTGCGTGCCCAGCTCGCCCAGTTCATCCGCGATCTGCGCGGGGTGAGCGCCGACATGACGGTCGCCAAAAATGCCATCCGCCGCCTTTACACGCATCTGGACAGCAGCAGCCAGGCCAGCACCGTCATCAACCAGTATTTCAAGGAAAACGATCCGTTCAAGAAGGCGCAGAAGAAGACGGTGGGCGTTGACATCCTGCAACTGCTGCCGCTCTCGGAGAATACCTGGCAGATCGAATGGTCGGAACAGGAATACGGCCGCGACGGCAAGATCCTCGGCAAGAGCAATTACACCGCCACCGCCACGGTATCGGTCGGCAACAACATCAGCGAACAGACCATACTCAGCAATCCGATCGGCCTTGCCGTGGATGAAATCCACCTCTCGGCCGACTTCAAAGACAAAACCCAACCGGAAAAAGGACTCTCCCATGAAACGCAATAATCTACTGATGGCGGCCGTATGCCTGCCCATGCTGGCACTCGCCAACGGCGAAGGTTACGCCGTACCGGACATCGCCGGCGATGCCGCGCCGCTGCCCTTGCTCAACAACGAAACGCCACTGTCGGAACGCGATCATGCCGCCCTCAAATATGCCAACCAGTGGCTGCAAGGGCAACGCTATCCCTATCGTGACGGTGATCGCGTCGTCTATCTCTACGGCTCCGGGCAACCGACCCTGGTATGCGCGCCGCTGGAATTGTGCGTGATCTATTTCCAGCCGGGCGAACGGGTGGTGGAAAACGGCGTACATCTCGGCGACAGCGTGCGCTGGCTGGTCTCACCCGCCATCGGTGCGGACGATCGCACGCAATTGGTGGTCAAACCGGTGGACGTGGGCTTGTCCACGTCCATGGTGGCGGTGACGGACAGACGCACCTACCACATCAAGCTGATCAGCCGCCGCCGTGACCACATGCCCGGCATTGCCTTCAAGTATCCGGGCGACATGGCGGCACAGTGGGCGGAATATCACCAAAAGGCGCAACAGAGCAAGGCGCACCAGTCCACGCCGGAAGGCGTGGCACTGGCCGATCTGGATTTCAACTACCGCGTGGATGGCTGCGACGGCTGCGATTTCCGGCCGGTCCGCGTCTATAACGACGGACAGCAAACCATCATCGAGATGCCGCGCCGCGTCAACCACAGCGACGCCCCGGCACTCCTGGTGCGCAGTGGTCAGGGCGACCAGCTGGTGAATTACCGCCTGCAAAACGGCAAGTACATCGTGGACCGCCTCTTCAACGAAGCGGTCCTCATTCGCGGCGTCGGCCGCAAGCAGGAAACCGTGAAAATCGTCTGGAAAGGAGAACGCTCATGAAAACCTTTATGCTGGCGCTTGCGGCCGCGCTTGCCTTGAACGGCTGTGCCACCCTGCACCTGGACAACTATGAAGACAGCAGCTTGAGCCGGGAAGAAATGCAGTTTGTCGCCAAAGACGGCAGCGACATGCTCGCCGCCCATTATCCGCCGGGCAAGACTGCCCTTGCCCTGAAACCGGCCGGTCCCTTTGGCCAGTATCTGGTCGATGCCCTGCGTGCCCAGGGTTTTGGAGTGGAAGAACAGGCACCTGTCACCCTGTATTACCTCCTCGATGTCATGGACGGGCAGCACTATCGCCTCGGTCTGATCACCAAGGACTGGCGCAGTGACGCCAGCTATCGCCGCGATGCCGGCAATACACTGGTTCGCGCCGATCACACGCAGCGGGTGGCACCATGAGCGGCGTCCTCGATCCCGGCAGCTCTCCCCAGGGCAACAGCGGCACTGTGCGCCGCCTGAACAAGCTGCCGATGATCATTGCCTTTGCGGTGATGTGCGTGGTGGTCTTCGGTATCGTCTATGCGCTGTACGCGCGCAGCAAGGTACGCGAATTGCAGGCGAGCCAGGCGGCCGCCGGCAGCATCAGCAACAACGCCATGGCCGACAAGCTCCTTGCCGGCGTTGGCGACGGCATTGCCGACAGCCATTCGGAAACCATCATCATCGACAATACCCAGCCCACCCCGGAATTGCCTCCAGCCGAAACAGTCCTGCCCACGGAAGTCATCGCCGAAGAGCAACCCAAGGAAGACGAAGAGGCCAGACGGATTGCCGGACTGGTACGGGAGTTTCGGGAACGGGGTTATTACGACGCCCTGGTCTCAAGCACTGCCGTTGCCGGCAAACCGGCCTATGGCGAAGGGCAGGACGAACAAAAAGATCCCGCACAAAGTCTTGAACAAACCCGCTCTGCCCTGCAAGCGGCTGCCCTGGGCAAGGCGCTCGGTGGCCAGGGCATTGCTGCGCCCGGTCTGGACGGCATGGAAAGCCTGCTGGGGGAACGTGATCCCAATCTGCGCCTGCGCAAGGCCGCCTTTGCCGAAACCGACAATCCTTACGGCTACCGGCTCTCCGTGCG
>JAUMXB010000019.1 GCA_030529365.1 Cardiobacteriaceae bacterium
CATCGTATTCAGGTTGAGAACGACAAGTTCACCGACTTGGCGGGCAACCCCAACCAGGACGGAGCGGACGCGGACAACACCGTGAACTTTACGGTGGCGGATACCACTGCGCCGACCGTAGCGATCACGGCGGCCAAGACCAACCTGAGCGTTGGCGAGAAGACCGTTGTCACCTTCACCTTCAGCGAGCCGGTGAAAGACTTTGTGCTGGGTGACATTACCGTCAAGGGTGGCACCGTGAGCAAACTGCAACCGGGGCCTGGCAACACCTACACCGTGGAGTTCACTGCAACAACAGCAGGGGCGCATCGTATTCAGGTTGAGAACGACAAGTTCACCGACTTGGCGGGCAACCCCAACCGGGACGGAGCGGACGCAGACAACACCTTGAATTTCATGATTAATACTCGTCCGGTTGCTACGGGTGGCAGCAGTGTAGTGGAAGAGAATGCTGTTGGTAAGTCACACCAGATTCAGTTGCAAGGTACTGATGCGGAAAGTAAAGACTTGACTTATAAGGTAAGTACCGTTACGGCAACTTCAAGCAAGTCTGCACCGAAGTTTACGGTTACACCTGCTGGAACCAATGAATGGACTATTACCAGCACAATTGCCGGAAAAGTCCGTACTGGTACGCTGCGTTTGGATCCAAATACCGGCAAACTGATACTGAATGAAGGTAGTGAAGGCCCTGAAGGCAGAAGTGTATTTGACAGTTTACCCAAAGGTGAGCACGTTGATATCAAGGTTGGCTTTAGTGTAAATGATGGCGCAAGTGACAGTAATAATGCTGTTCAAACTATTAAAATTACGGGTATTAACGACGTGGCTCGAGTCAGCCAAAGTCAACGTGTTGTGATCACAGTTAACAGTGACGCTGCTGAGCATACTGCTCGAGGTGATCGCAGTATTTTTGATGTAGATCACGGAGAAGAGAAGCTGATCACTTTTGATGACAAGTTTGCTGGCACTCAAGTAACTGATTTGAGAGGTTTATACGGTAGTTGGTCTTTAGCTGAAAAAACTGGTGGCAGACCAGGTGTCGATTGGGTATATACGGTTGATCCCGATAATATTGCCGTTAAATCCATGATTGCTTCGCAAGGAAACGAGCCGCGTTTGGCTGATCATCTGAACATTCTCAGTTTGGATCGCAGCGCAGCGCTTTCTACGGCTGAGCGTCAAATGCCTTCCGCCATTATCAGTTCTGAAGGAGTTGATGTAACGACAACCAAACTTGCTGAAGTGGCTACGAATTATACAGCTACGGCAGATCAGGATGGGTTGCATGTGCAAGGTAATGTCAATGCTAATATCAACATGGGCAATAGCGATGATGCGCTGTTTGTCCGTGGCAATGTTGGTGGCTACACCATCGATATGGGAGAAGATATTGGCAAGGATTACGCATTCCTGCAAAATCTTTCTGGTACGGCAGTGAAGACAGGAGCTGGTAGCGATGTCGTCACGGTTTACGGTTCTGTTGGTAATGCCAGCAATATCAATATGGGAGCCGGTGACAATGATACTTTGCTATTGTTTAAAGATGTATTGATTGACAACTCGGCTCTGACCATTCAGGGAGTTGATCGCCTGGATATGCGTAATGGTGATTTCAATACCATAACGATTACGGGCGAAGCAATCGTGGCCAATGGCGAGACGAACCTGCATATCATTGCGGGTGACAGGAGTGATGCTGTGCGCCTGTCTGGGACAGGATTTACCGATAACGGTGACGGCACTTACAGCTATTCATCTGGTGGTAAGACCTATACCATTCATGATGAAATGCATATTGGCTTCACTATTGTTTGATGGCTATTGGTATAGCCGGAAACGAAAGCCACTCTTCGGAGTGGCTTTTTGATTTTAGGCAATCAGAATAGGATGGAGGTGGCTATTGCTGGGGTATCGAAGAAAAGTGACGCATCTCTGCCATGCACCTCAAATGTGTTATATGAAAGTGGTTTTGGCAATGGTTTTTTCTCGATTTTCCTTGCATTTTTAACGGAAAGCTATGCTATAGTGAATTATCCGTAAGTAGCTGGTAGGAAAGATTCAAGGTTTTTGGTGTGAGAAAATTTCTCATTATGAAGCGCTTGTTGTGATAAATTTTCTCATGACAAGCGCTTTACGATGGTAAAAAATATCTATTTTTGGCTGTTTGATGTTTTCATGCCTATTCGGGCTTCCTTCGCGAAGCCGGAACGGGTTTTTTCAAAAAGCAAATGAGGAGAGTGTATGACGATGATGCGTTCATTTTTGGCAGTGGCTTGTGCCGGAGCGGTGTTGTTGACAGCGCGTGCCGAGCAAGTGGTGGCGATTACGCAGATTGTCGCCCATCCGGCACTGGATGCTGCTTACAAGGGCGTGCTGGACGAATTGGCCGAGGCAGGTTACCAGGATGGCGGAAAAATCCGCGTGGTGCATGAAATTGCCCAGGGAGATCAGGCGATTGCGACCCAGATTGCCAAGAAATTTGCTGGCGACAAGCCTGCGGTGATCGTTGCCATTTCCACGCCTTCGGCGCAGAGCGTGGCAGCGGCAGCTCGCGATATTCCCATTGTTTTCACGGCAGTAACGGATCCCGTGGCGGCCAAGCTGGTGGATAACTTGGACAAGCCGGGCAAGAATATTACCGGCTATTCCGATGCGGTGGCGACGGAAGATAGCGTGGCCATGGTGCAGAAGATTCTGCCGGAAGCGAAGAAAATCGGCACGATTTACAACCCCGGTGAAGCCAATTCCGTGGCGGCAATCGAAGCGCTGGAGAAAGTGGCGACGGACAAGGGGCTGACTTTGCTCAAGGCGCCCGCCAACAAGTCCGCGGAAGTGCTGGATGCCGCGCGTTCCTTGCAGGGCAAGGCGGATGCCTTGCTGATTACGACGGACAATACCGTAGCCAGCGCCTTGCCGGCCGTGATCCAGGCAGGCGAGAAGGGCAAGCTGCCTGTCTTTACCGTGGATACCAGTTCGGTAGAGCAGGGGGCGATTGCCGCTGTGGGCTTCGGCTATTACGATCTGGGCCGCGCGACTGGCAAGCAGGTGGCGCAGATTCTTGGCGGAACGGCAGCGGGCGATATTCCCGTGGGCTTCATGAAGGCCGAGGATCTCTATCTCAATCCCAAGGCTGCGGAAAAGATGGGCGTTGCCATTCCTGACGCCGTGCGCCAGTCGGCCAGCAAGATTGTAGGCGAATAATGATGATTTGATTGCAAAATGGCTGACAAGGCCGGTTTGCCTTGCCACTGCCTATTGCACAAGATGCGGGCACGGGCAGCGGTTACGGCAGGCGGCTTTGTCATGCTGTTTTTGCCTTTGGTACGGAGCGCGTTTTCGCGCTCTTTTTTGGGATGTTTTCATGTTGAACAGTATCGCTTTTTTTGGCGCGCTGGAAACCGGGCTGGTTTATACCCTGGTTGCGTTTGCCATCTATCTTTCTTTTCGTGTGCTGGATTTCCCGGATCTTACCGTGGACGGCAGTTTTCCTTTGGGCGGGGCCGTGTGTGCCGTGCTCATCATGAGCGGCTGGCATCCGTGGCTGGCAACGCTTGCCGGTTTTGTGGCCGGAATGGTGGCGGGAATGGTGACCGGATTTTTGAATATCAAGCTGAAAATCCTCCACTTGCTGGCTTCCATCCTGACCATGACGGCGCTCTATTCCATCAATCTGCGCATCATGGGCAAGCCGAATATCGCCCTGCTTAACGAAACCACGGTGCTCACGCCGCTGGAGAATATGGGCATCACGTATTACGTGGTTCCCGTTGTGCTGTTCTTCGTGGTGATTATTGCCGTGATGGCGCTGCTTTACTGGTTCATGCGCTCGGAAACCGGCCTCGCCATGCGCGCAACCGGCGCCAATCCCGCCATGGCGAGAGCGCAGGGCATTGCCACCGGCAGCATGACGATTCTCGGCATTGCCCTGGCCAACGGGCTGGTGGGCCTCGCGGGCGCGCTCTTTGCGCAAAGCCGGGGCGCAGCGGATGTCAGCATGGGCATAGGCGTGATCGTCATCGGGCTGGCCTCCCTGATTGGCGGCGAAGCGCTGCTCACGCCGAAAACCGTCTTGCGGGCATTGATTGCCTGCCTGATTGGCGCCGTGCTTTACCGCCTTGCCATCGCTTTTGCCCTTGAGGCGGATTGGCTGGGGCTGCGCGCGCAGGATCTCAACCTGATCACGGCCGTGATGGTTACGCTTGCCATCGTAACGCCGCGTGCGCGAAGCGCCATTGGCAAGAGCCTGAAGGGGAGAGCGTCATGATTGCCATCGACAATATCCGCAAAACCTTCAACCCGGGCACGCCGCTGGAAAATCCCGTCCTGCGCGGCCTGTCGCTGGATTTGCACGCCGGGGAATTCGTGACGGTCATTGGTTCCAACGGCGCGGGCAAATCCACCTTGCTCAATGCCATTTGCGGTGAAGTTCTCGTGGATACGGGCAGCATTCGCATCGATGATGAAGACGTCACCCGCCTGCCCACGCACCAGCGCACGAAAAACGTGGCGCGCGTGTTCCAGGATCCGCTGGCGGGCACTTGCGCCAACCTCACCATCGAGGAAAACATGGCGCTTGCCATGAAACGCGGCAGCCCGCGCGGCCTGCGTGCGGCCGTGCAGCAGCGCTATCTCGCGCGCTTTCGCGAAGCGCTTGCCGAACTCAAGCTGGGGCTGGAAAACCGCCTGCACGACCGCATGGGGCTATTGTCCGGCGGGCAGCGCCAGGCCGTCAGCCTGCTCATGGCAAGCCTGCAACCCTCGAAAATTCTCCTTCTCGATGAACATACTGCCGCGCTCGACCCGAAAACTGCCGCTTTCGTGCTGAGCCTCACCGAAACCATCATCGCGCGCGAGAAACTCACGACCCTGATGGTCACGCACAGCATGCGTCAGGCGCTGGATATCGGCAGCCGCACCATCATGCTGCACCAGGGGCAGGTGGTGTTCGACATTGGCGGCGCCGAACGGCAGAAGCTGGGCGTGGCCGATCTGCTGGCGTTGTTCGAGCGCGAGCAGGGCGAAGCGCTGGCAGATGATGCCTTGCTGTTGGGGTAGGGCGGGAATATCGGCAAAGCAGGCAACTGCGCAAAATCTCGTTTCATGATCGAGAGAAAAAATAATGGTTTTTTCTCATCAAGAAGCGCTTATGGTGAGAAATAAATACGATTTTTGGTAAAGAAATGAGAGAAAAAAATCTGCATATCGCCGTGCTTGCCGGAGAAAAGTCCGGCGACCTGCTGGGCGCGCCGCTGATGCGGGCCTTGCGCGAGCGGCTGCCCGGCGTGCGCTTTTCCGGCGTGGGCGGCGAACATATGCAGACGGCAGGTCTGGAGCCGCTTCTCGATATGCGCCGGCTTTCCGTGATGGGATTGGTGGAAGTGCTGCGTCATCTGCCGGATTTGCTGGCGGCGAAAAAAAGCCTGCTCGATTATTGGGCGCAAGATCCGCCGCACATTTTCATCGGCATTGATGCGCCGGACTTCAACCTGCGCATGGCGAAAATTCTGCATGAACGCGGCGTGCATACCGTGCAATACGTCAGCCCGTCGCTCTGGGCATGGAAAGAAAAGCGCATTCACGCGATTCAGGCAGCGATTGACCAGGTGCTTTGCCTTTTCCCTTTCGAGACGGATGTATATGAACGCCATGGCGTGGCGGCAGTTTGCGTCGGGCATCCGCTGCGTGACCGTTTGCAGCCGCAAGCGCCACAGGATGCGCGGCAGGCGCTGGCAATGCCCGATTTGCCATCGCCGCTGCTCGGCATCTTTCCCGGCTCGCGCGAGGGAGAAGTGCGCCGCCTTTTCCCTGTTTATTGCGAAGCTTTTGCCCGCCTGCGTGAACGCTTGCCGCAGTTGCAGGCGCTGGTATCGGCGGCGGACGGGGAATTGCTGCAATGGATGGAAACGCAGCGGCTCGAGGGGATGCATTTGCTGCGGGCAGACAGCGCCACCATGATGAGCGCTTGCGACGTACTGCTGCTGACCAGCGGTACCATCACACTGGAAGCGACGCTGCTCGCCCGCCCCATGGTCGTTGCTTACCGCGTCAACGCGCTGACGGCCGCCATCGCGCGCAGGCTTTTGAAGATCAACCGCTTTTCCCTGCCCAATCTGTTGGCGCGCAAAGATATTGTGCGCGAATGCATCCAGCAGGATTGCACGGCGCAAACGCTCGGCGAAGCGCTCTACCCCTTGCTCACGGATGAGCGCGCGCGTCTGGCGCAGCAGGCGGACTTGGCGGAAGTGGCAGCGTTGCTGCCCGAAAACGTCTCGGCGCGCGCGGCCGACGCCGTGCTTGCGGAGTATGCACGATGATTGCCGGTGTGGACGAAGCGGGGCGCGGAGCGCTTGCCGGCAACGTGATCGCCGCCGCCGTCATTTTGCCGCCGGGCGAATATCCGGCCTTGCTGACCGACAGCAAAAAGCTCACGGCGCGCCAGCGCGAGCAAATGTATGAATGGATTACCGGCCATGCGCTGGCTGTTGCCTGGGCTGCCTGTGATGCCGCGACCATCGACCGCCTCAACATCCATCGCGCCACCTTGCAAGCCATGCGCGATGCCGTGCGCGGGCTTACCATAGCGCCGCAGCAAGCGCTGGTGGACGGCAAATTCCTGCCCGAGCTGCCTTGCCCGGGGCGCGCCATTATTGGCGGCGATGCGCAAGTGCCCTGCATCGCCGCGGCCTCCATCATTGCCAAAGTGGTGCGAGATCGGCAAATGCTTGAAGCCGATGCGCTTTATCCGCAATACGGCTTTGCACGGCACAAAGGCTATGGCAGCGCCGCGCATCGCGAAGCCTTGCGCATACATGGCGCCTGCCCGCTGCATCGCAGAAGCTATGCGCCGGTGCGGGAAGTGGTGGAAAAGGGATTGTTTGCCCTGTAGCGAGATTTGAGGGATTTCGCAAAGCAAACAGAGCTTGAATAGGGATATATAAGTCAATTCACAACCAGCAATCCACATAGCACGTCTGCCGCCGCGTTTTTTCCAGAGCGCTGTGCACGCGGTAGGCGGTGGATAGCTGTGCACTGGATAGCACGCTTTCCGGGTCGTCTTCCATGAGCAGTCGCCCCCGGTCAAGGAGCAGCAGGCGATCGCAGTATTCGGCAGCAAGATTGAGGTCGTGCATGATGACGATGCTGCTGATGCCGTGGGTGCGCAATACCGTGCGCATGGTTTGCATGGCGGCGATCTGCCGGTGCAGGTCGAGTGCGCTGGTCGGCTCGTCGAGGAGAACGAGCGGCGGTTTGCGCACCAGCAGCCGACCAAGCGCCACCATTTGTTTCTGCCCGCCGGACAGGGCGTGCAGGGGGCGGTCAGCCAGTTCGTGCAAATTGAGCTCGGCAATGACGCTCTCCACGGCGGCAAGCTCTTCATCGCCGACGCGCCAGCTGCGCGCCTGATTCTTCAGGGCGAGGAGAATGCTGTCGAATACGCTGAGCGCGATGGCAGCATCGTATTGCTGCGGCATCATTGCCACCAGCCGGCTCCAGGCGGCTGGCGAGGTGTTCCCGAGGCGTTTGTCGCCAACTTCCACGTCGCCCTCGCAGGGCAGCAGGCCGGAGAGGCAGCGGAACAGCGTGGTCTTGCCCGCGCCGTTCGGGCCGATAAGGCCGAGGCAGACGCCGGGCTCGATGTCTGCGATGGAAATGTCGTGAAGAATGGGGGTTTTTCCGTAGCGGGCGCTGATGTGGCGGATGCGGATGGTCATGTCATTTCCTGCGCGTGAAGATGATGGAGATGAACACGGGCACGCCGATCAGGGCGGTAATCATGCCGATGGGGTAGAGGATGCCGGGGGTGATGGTCTTGCTGACGATGGAAGTCACCGACATCATCAGCGCGCCAATCAGCGCGGCAAGCGGGATGAAAAAGCGCTGGTCTTCGCCGAGGAGGAGCCGTGCGATATGCGGCCCGACCAGACCGACAAAGCCCACTGCGCCGACGAAAGCCACGGAAAGCCCGGCGAGGAGCGAGATGAGAACCAGCATGATCACCTGCAGGCGTCGCACGGGAATGCCCATGGTGCGCGCGCTGTCCTCGCCAAGGCGCAGGGCGGTCAATTGCCAGGAAAGGCGCAGGCTGACGACGAGCGCCACGACAAGCGCAACGGCGGCAATCGCTATTTTCGGCATATCGGCACGGGTGAGCGAGCCCATCATCCAGAAAACGATTTGCTGCAACTGGTTCTGGTCGGCGTTGTATTGCATGAGCGCGAGCAGGGCATTGAAAATGAAGTAAACAGCAATGCCGAAGAGCACGATGGACTGCTGGCCGAGGCCACGCATCTGCGACAGCACGAGAATGCACACGCAGGTCAAAAGCGCAAAGAGAAAAGCCATCACGCTGGTGGTGACATAGAGCGGCAGCCCGAGCGGATTGTTGGCGACAATGGCGACCGCCGCGCCAAAGCTCGCCGCTGCGGCAATGCCGAGAGTAAACGGTTCGGCAAGCGGATTATCGAGCAGGGTTTGCATCTGCGCGCCGGCGGTGGCGAGCATTGCTCCGATCAGCACCGCCATTGCCGCGATGGGCAGGCGGTAATCGCGAATGGCCACCTCGCGCGCCGGATTGGCGGCATCGCCATGCCACAGCACATCCCACACCACATGCCACGGATAATCACCGGGGCCGATGGCGAGATCGGCAAGAAAACTTGCCAAGAGCAGCGCGGCCAGCAGCAGCAACACGATGGCGCGCAAACGCATGCGCGAACGATATTGTCCGGCAGGAGTCAAAGAGGGTGACATGGGCAATTCCGACAACAAGAAAAAAGAAAGACGCCCGCGCGAGACGGACGTCCAACCTGTTTACAGGCTGATCCAGAAGGTGCCGCTGTAATCGAAGGGCAGGAATTCCTTGTGGAAATCGATCAGGGTCTGTTCGGGATCAAGATCGGCGAAACGCTCGGGATGCAGCCACTTGGCAATCTCTTGCAGCGCGGCGAAATGATAGGGACTGTTGTAGAACTGGTGATAAATGGCGTGGAAACGCTTCGTCTTCACCGCGGAAATATCCGCCCAGCCCTTGCGCGCAGCCAGCCCTTCAAGCTCCTTGTGCGCTGTATCCTTGTTCGCGGCATAGCCAAGGTTCACCGATTCCACATCAGGCTTGGCCTTTTTCCAGTTGGCACCGGTGGCGATGACGACATCGAAAGGCTCGCTGAAAATCACCTCGGGATTGACTGAGCCGCCCAATCCGCCGAACTTGCCGCTTCCCCAGTTGATGCCACCGGCGCGCGCTACCAGCTCGCCGTAATTCTGCGGCCCGAAGGTGCTGCAACACTTGCTCGGATCATAACCGGCAGCGCGATCGACAAAGACCAAAGGCTTCTCGTCTTCCTTGAGACCGGCCACGCGGTTTTGCACCACCGCCATTTGTTTGCGGTAATAGTCATTGAACTTCGCCGCCCGCGCTTCCGCGCCGAAAACCTTGCCGAGAACTTCCATGCTGGGCACGGTGTTCTGTAGGGGGAACTGGCGGAAATCGATGAATACCGGCGCTACGCCCGCTTTTTCCAGCTTGGCAATCAGGCCAGTTTCCTCGGCCTTGAGCAAATCGGCGACATTCAGGATATACACCTGGGGATTGCCCTTGAGCAGCGCCTCGAGATTGACATCGGTGGCATAAGGATCACCAAGATCGGTGATCTGCAACGCTTCCGGGAATTTTTCGGCAATTTTTTCAAGCGTATCAGGATCGTTCTTGGCCAAATCGCTGCGCCAACCAACAATGCGCGCCACCGGATTGTCCTGCAACAGGGCAATGCCGTAAATCATGCGCCCTTCACCCAAAGCCACGCGCTCAACCTGATCGGGAATCGTGACGGTACGACCGGCAATATCGACCAACTCCTTCGCTACGCCTTGCTGCGCCAATGCCAACGCCATCATGACGCTTGCTGCTTTCATCAAACCACGCATAAAGAACCTCCTGGGTACGAAATGAGGAGGCAATTCTAAATAACAATAATTCCCGATTCAAAACTTATTTACGTTTTTTTGTCGAATTGCATGAAATATATGAAATAAAATGTGATGCTGCGTATATCGTGCTGGATTACGCCTTTCGAGCTAGAGCGTTTTTGATTCAAATATGAACAGAATTCAAAGCCCCAATCTCGCTTCGCGAGTTCTTCGAATCCCGTGGGACTCGTCAGAGCTCGCGAAGCGAGATTGGGGTTGGGGACTCGAAGCGCTGCGGAGCAGAGAGGGGGATAGAGAAAATCGCGCAGCGACGGAACCATCGATGTTTCAAATAGTTTTTTGAGCACCTGTAAACACTGGTCGCGAATGGTCAACAGCCCTTACGGTAAAATGGTAAATTTTCTCATCTTGAAGCGCTTATCGTGGTAAAAAGATATGATTAAAGCGCTTATATATGCAATATTTTTCCAAAAAAAAGCGCCATCATTGGATGGCGCTTTGCGTTTGCCGTGATGGCGGGGCTTACAGTGCGTCGATGATGCTGTTCAGCGTTGCGCTCGGGCGCATGGCTTTTTCGGCGAGCGCGCTGTCGGCGGCGTAGTAGCCTTCGATGTCCACGGCTTTGCCTGCGCCAGCGGCCAGTTCGGCCAGGATTTGCGCTTCATTCGCGGCGAGTTTCTCGGCAACCGGGGCGAATGTGGCTTTCAAGTCCGCGTCTTTTTCCTGCTTGGCAAGCGCTTCTGCCCAGTAACGCGCGATCCAGTAGTGGCTGGCGCGGTTATCCGGTTGCCCGGCCTTGCGTTTCGGCGATTTGTCGTTCAATAGCAGCTGCTCGGTCGCGGCATCGAGCGCGTCGGCAAGCACTTGCGCTTTGGCGTTGCCGGTGGTTTGCGACAAATGTTCGAGCGAGACGGCAAGGGCCAAAAATTCGCCCAGCGAATCCCAGCGCAAGTGGTTTTCTTCCAGGAATTGCTGCACGTGCTTGGGCGCGGAGCCGCCGGCGCCGGTTTCGAACATGCCGCCGCCGTTCATGAGCGGGACGATGGAGAGCATTTTCGCACTCGTCCCCAGCTCAAGAATGGGGAAAAGGTCGGTGAGATAGTCGCGCAGCACGTTGCCGGTCACGGAAATGGTGTCTTCGCCGCGCGCGATGCGTTCAAGGCTGAGTTCGCAGGCGGCAACCGGATTGAGCACGCGGATGTCGAGGCCCTGGGTGTCGTGATCCTTGAGGTAGGTTTCCACTTTCTTGATCAGCTCGCGGTCATGCGCGCGCGCTTCATCAAGCCAGAACACGGCAGGCGTTTGCGACAGACGCGCACGGTTCACGGCAAGCTGCACCCAGTCTTTGATCGGCGCGTCTTTGGTCTGGCAGGCGCGCCAGATGTCGCCGGCGTCCACGTCGTGCGAGGTGAGTACGTTGCCTTTGTCATCCATGATTTGCACTTTGCCTGCGCCTTCGATTTCGAAGGTTTTGTCGTGCGAGCCGTATTCTTCAGCTTTTTGCGCCATGAGGCCGACGTTGGGCACGGTGCCCATGGTCGCGGGATCAAACGCGCCATGTTCGCGGCAGAAATCGATCACCGCCTGATAAATGCCGGCGTAGCTGCTGTCGGGAATCACGGCCTTGGTGTCCTGCAACTGGCCGTCTTTGTTCCACATTTGCCCGGAGCTGCGAATCATCGCCGGCATGGAAGCGTCAACGATGACATCGCTCGGCACATGCAAATTGGTGATGCCTTTGTCGCTGTCCACCATGGCAAGCGCGGGCGCTTGCGCGTAGGCATCATGAATGCTTTTTTCCACCGCTTCGCGGGTGGCGCTATCGAGTTTGTCGAGGTTGGCGAGCAGATTGCCGAAGCCGTTGTTGACGTTGACGCCCGCCTTGGCCAGCGCGTCGCCATGTTTTGCAAAAACCGGCGCGAAATAGGCTTTCACCGCATGGCCGAAAATGATGGGGTCGGAGACTTTCATCATCGTCGCTTTCATGTGCAGCGAAAAGAGCACGTCTTGCGCTTTGGCATCGGCGACTTGTTCTTCCAAAAACACAACCAGCGCCTTTTTGCGCATCACTGCGGCATCGATAATCTCGCCAGCCTTGAGGGCAAACGGCTTGCGCAATTCTTTTTGATTGCCGGCGGCGTCGGTAAAGACGATGGAAACGGTCGTCGGCTCGGCCACAGTCACCGATTGCTCGGTATGGAAGAAATCATCGGCATCCATGGTGGCGACATGCGATTTGCTGTCTTTTTGCCACGCGCCCATGCTGTGCGGGAATTTTTTGGCGAAGTTTTTCACCGCTTTCGGCGCGCGACGGTCGGAGTTGCCTTCGCGCAGCACGGGGTTCACGGCGCTGCCCTTGATTTTGTCGTAACGCGCTTGCACGTCTTTTTCTTCCGCGGTTTGCGGGTCGGTCGGATAATCCGGGAGTTTATAGCCCTGCGCCTGCAATTCCTTGATCGCGGTGGTAAGCTGCGGAATGGAAGCGCTGATGTTGGGCAGCTTGATCACATTGGCTTCCGGCTTGGTCACCAGTTCGCCAAGTTCACCCAAAGCATCGGCAATGCGCTGATCTTCCACAAGATAATCGGGAAACGCGGCCAAGATACGGCCTGCCAGTGAAATATCGGCGGTTTTGAAGGTGATACCGGCGCTTTTGCCGAAGGCGCGCACGATGGGGAGCAGGGATTTGGTGGCGAGCGCCGGGGCTTCGTCGGTATGGGTATAAATGATGGTGCTCATGAAGCTTCCTTTTGGCGGGTGAAAGAAAAGTCATGAATTATAGCGGCGAGGCTGGCGATTGCATACCGTGCGTTGCCACCCGGGTCAAAAAATAAAAGCGATATTTTTCCCGAAAATAAGCGCTTTATTAGATAAATCTTCTTACTAAAAGCGCTTTTTGACAATAAGGATATGTTTTTCTTTGTTTTTATGAATTTTCTTAAACCAGTCAATGCAATGCGGCGATGCGTCCGCGCAGCCATTGGCCCCATTCCGGGTGGCGTTCACGCAGCGCCTGGTGCCAGTAGAGGATGGACCAGATGATGTCGTGCGCGTTATCGCTGTCGTGAGCAAAAAGGCGGGTAACAATGGCTTCCAGCGTATCAGTGTCGGCGTGCATGCCGCCGTGGTCGCCGAAGGCGCGACAGCTTTCCGCATGAAGAAACCCAAGTTGCGCTTCGATGTGCGGCAGGAGTTCTGCCCAGACCATGCCGCCCAACAGCGCGTCGTCTATCCATCTGTGGAGATTCTTGCAGCCACGATAACGCGGATGAGCAAGCAAGATGAACAGGGTCTGCTGCTGCGTGGCATTGGCGTTTTCCCCGTCGTATTGCCAGAGGAGTTCGTAAAGGGCGCGGTTCAGTTTGGTATCAGGCAGAGCATCAAGGATGGCGAGCAGTTCGTCGGGATGGCGCCAGTTAGGAAAACGGGAAGGGGATGACATTTTTTCTCATTGACAACTGCTTGTGATGACTGGAATAAATCGTGAGGCGAGAGAAAATTTATCACGACAAGCGCTTGATGATGGTAAAAAATAACTACTTTTCTCTGTTATTTGATAAAAATATTTTTTTGTTGATGACTTGCCAACCCCGGAAATGATAAGGGTTGCAAGAGAAGTTGAACGGCTTGATGTGCTCCACCCCTCACCTTTGCCCTCTCCCGTGGGGAGAGGAGGTGAAGGCATAGATGTTTTGGCGTTTTGTTGCGCGTCAAAAAGTGTGCAAAAACATCAGGATTTGATGTGGTTGATGAGCGCGGTGGTAGAGGCGTCGTGCGCGCCGGTTGCACCATCGAGGCTTTTGCGCGTGTTGGCAGCGAGCTGTTTGCCGAGTTCCACGCCCCATTGGTCGTAGGCGTTGACGCCCAAGAGCAGGGCTTCGACGCTGGTCTTGTTTTCATAAAGCGCGAGTAGCGCGCCGAGGCACTGCGGGTTGAGCGCGTCGAGGATGAGGGTGGTGCTCGGGCGGTTGCCGGGGCAGACGCGTTGCGCGCTTTCATCCGGCGCGAGGTCTTGCGGCAGGTCGGCAGCGCTGCGGCCGTGCATGAGCGCTTCGCTTTGCGCAAGGCAGTGCGATTGCAAAAGACGCTGCATTTGCGGATATTTGTCGCTTTGTTTCAGTGTGATGAAATCGACAGGGATGTCGCGCTGGCCCTGGTGGATGAGCTGGAAGAAGGCGTGCTGTACGTCGGTACCGCTGCCGCCCCAGATGATGAGGCCGGTGGGGTTGGCGAGTTCGCTGCCGTCGTGGCAGGTGCGCTTGCCGAGGCTTTCCATGGCGAGCTGTTGCAAATATTGCGGGAAGGGTTCGAGGGCGGCGCTGTAGGTGATGACAGCGCGGTTGTTGATGTGGAAGTAGTGGTTGTACCAGGTGTCCAGTAGCGCTAACTGGATGGGGAGGTTGCGCGCGGCTTCGGCGTTTGCGAAGTGTTCGTCCATGGCGTGCGCGCCGGAGAGCAGCGCTTCGTAGGCGGCATAGCCGTTTTGCAGGACGAAGGGCAGGGCGATGGATGACCACAGCGAGTAACGGCCGCCAACCCAGTCCCACATGGGCAGGACGCGCTCGGCATCGATGCCGAAGGCGGCGGCGCGGTCGGTGCGCGCGCTGATGGCGATCATTTGCCGATCGGCTTTTTCGCCGCCGGCAGCACGCAGCCAGGCGCGCAGATGCTCGGCGCTTGCGAGGGTTTCTTCGGTGGTGAAGGTTTTCGAGGCGATGATGAGCAGGGTGGTTTCCGGGTTGAGGCTTTCCAGCGCTTGCAGGCGGTAGGGATCGGGCGTGGCGAGGAAGTGGATGGTGAGGCCTTTGTCGGTCTGGTGCCTGAGGGCATGGCAGATGAGGCGGGGCCCGAGTTCCGAACCGCCGATGCCGATGTGGATGACGTCGGTGAAGCGCTTGCCGCTGTAGCCGAGCCACTGCCCGCTGTGGATGTTGTCGGCGAGGGTTTTCATGTGCGCGCGCATGGCGGCGATGTCGGCGCTGATGTCCTGGCCGTCGATGACGAAGGGCTGGTCGGTGGGGCTGCGCAGGCGGTAGTGCAGGGCGGGGCGGTCTTCGCTCTGGTTGACGTGTTCGCCGGCAAGCAGCGCTTTGATGCCGTCTGCGACGCGGGCGTCAGCCAGCCATTGTTGCCAGAGCGACTGCGTGCCGGCGTCCACATGGTTTTTGGAGAGGTCGGCATGGATGCCGGCGACGTTGAATTGCCAGCTTTCCATGCGGGCGGGGTCGGCGGCGAATTTTTCCGCGAGGGTGGTTTGTTGCAGGGCGTCGCGGTGGGCGCGGAGTTTTTCGTGGATATGGCTCATGGGGATTCCTGGGCAGGGATTTCTTATGCTGGGTTACGCTGCTGCGCAACTAACCCAGCCTACTGGATGGTTCTGATGTGTGGTTTTACACGATATGGTCGGGCTGCTGGCGATTGCAGTATTGCGAGAGGTTCATCATGCCCTGGGCGAGGCTGGCGAGGGTGCCGGTGGTGCCAGGCAGTGCGGGCGGTTTGCCGACGTCCTGCTGCCAGTATTCGCAGTAGATGCGCAGGGTTGCGCCGCTGCTGCTGGTGCCGGACAGGCGGGTGATGATGCGTGCCTGGCGGCCAAACTGGATTTGCAGGCCCTGGCTGCCGGTTTTTTCGCCGTTGGTGGGATCGGTGTAGCGGAACTGCCCGGCGTTGGTGATGGCCAGGCCGTGCCAGCTTTGCCCGAGCATTTTGCCAAGGTCTTTTTCAAAGGCGGCAAGCATGGCTTCGGCTTGTGCCTTGTCGAGGTTTTCGAAGTCGAAGCGGTTGAAATGGTGGCGGCCATAGGTTTGCCAATGGCTTTCCAGCAGTTCGTCTGGCGTTTTGCCGGTGGCGGCAAGAATGGAAAGCCAGCACATGACGGCCCAGAGTCCGTCTTTTTCACGGATGTGGTCGCCGCTGGTACCGAAGCTTTCTTCGCCGCAAAGCTGGATGTGGCCGGCTTCGAGGAGATTGCCGAAGAATTTCCAGCCGGTGGGGGTTTCGTAGCAGGTCAGGCCATGCTTGGCGGTGACGAGGTCAATGGCGCGGCTGGTGGGCATGGTGCGGCCTACGCCCTTGAGCGCACGCAGGGCAGGGATGGATGCGTGATGATCGGCGATGATGGCGAGGCTGTCGCAAGGGTTGATGAGATGCTGGCGGCCGCAAATCATGTTGCGGTCGCCGTCGCCATCGGAAGCCGCGCCCATGACCACGGCGGGTTCATTTTGCATGAGCTGCTGCAAGTGTTTGGCAGTATCCGGAGAGGGATCGGGATGGTGGCCACCGAAATCGGGCATGGGGATGATGTTGAGCAGGTATTTTTCTTCCAACCCCAGAGTGCCATGAAGCAATGCCTGGGCGTAAGGGCCGGTGGCGGCATGCATGGCATCGAAGTAGATTTTGTGCTCGCGCAGATAGGTTTTGATGGCGTCGAAATCGAAAAGAGCGCGCATCATGTCAACATAATCGGCCGTGCTGCTGATGACGGACAGGCGGGTGTTGCCGAGCTGATGTTCGCCAATGGCAAGCGCAGGGGGGGCGAGGTCGGCAATCTGGTAGCTGCCGAGGCGCTGCGTTTCTTCATAAACGGCTTCGGTGACGCTTTCCGGCGCGGGCTGACCGGCGGCAAGGTTGAATTTGATGCCGAAGTCGCCGTCGATGCCGCCGGGGTTGTGGCTGGCGGAGAGGATGATGCCGTAATCGGCCTGGTAGTGGCGGATGATGTGCGAAGTGGCCGGCGTGGAGAGAAGGCCGTTTTCGCCGACAATCAGCCGCGCGGCACCTTGGGCGGCAGCCATGCGGATCAGTGTGTTGACAACCGTGTTGTTGTGGTAACGGCCGTCACCGCCGATGACGATGGTTTTGCCGGCTACGCCCAGCGTGTTGAATATGGCCTGGATGAAACTTTCCGCGTAGTGCGGCTGCTGGTAGTGGCGCACGGTTTTGCGCAGGCCGGAAGTGCCGGGGCGTTGGTCGTCAAAAGGGGTAAAGGTGATGGTTTGTGTTTGCATGATATGCTCCCGTTAGGCGGTGATGGCGCTATCTTACACAATGCGGCCAAGTGAGAAGATGATATTTTTTCTCATGACAAGCGCTTGTGATTGGTAAAATTTATCATTTGTAACGATTTGACGGCTGTTGTTTCTCATCATTGAGAATATTCCTTGATATTCAACGGGCACTGCAACGAAGCCTTGGCGTTTGCCCACGCTTTTGTGCCCATTTCCTGTGGATAACTTTTGGATAAGTTCGACCTTGCCCTGAATGCGCTGGCAAAATTATTTTTGCTCAAAATATGCGCAAAAATAATTTTTCTCCATGCCTTGGAATTTTCTTTTTAATCCCCGGTAGATGTATTTAATACTATGAAAACAATAGAGAATATATGGAGTTTTCTTGAGGGCGGCACCTGCTTTCCCTACTTATGCCCATTTGCTGTGGATAAAGCTGTCGAAAACGAAATGTGGTTCTGAAAACGCTGGGAAAAAGTATATTGCTCTTTTTTTGCGCAGTTTTTTGGCAACCATGGGCAGGGCGTGATGTCAAGAAAAAGGATGTCTTTTTCCGCATTCTGTTGTCTGGCAAGTCATCAGACAGGCAAACCAGGTTGCCGCGATGTCCAGGGTTCGACAGTTTTTCCGTGATGTCTGGGGCAATGCTGCCAGTGGATTTAAGCGACGAACGCCGGATAACACTATCCGGCGCAATATAAAAAGCCCCTTGAAGACTTTCCTCAAAGGGCTTTTGGCTGCGGATGCGCGGCGCTTCAGTAGCGGATGATTTCTATCCAGTAGCCGTCCGGGTCCTTGATGAAGGCGATATCTTTCATGCTGCCGTCTTCGGGGCGCTTCTGGTAGGCAATGTTTTCGCGGTCAAAGAAGGCGATGGCGGCATCGAAATCGGGCACGCTGATGCAAAGATGGCCGAAGCCGCGCGGTTCCTGGTTGCCGTTGTGGTAGGCAAAACCGGGATCGTTTTCGCTGCCCCAGTTGTGGGTGAGTTCGAGGATGCCGGGGCGGCGCGCAATCCAGCGCTTTCTTTCCTGGTCGTCAGCGGGCGGCGTTTCGCCGTCGGCGAGGTGGCAGAGGAAATAGAGGCTGAATTTGCCGCCTTCGTAATCGCTTTTGCGCACCAGGCTCATGCCGAGGATGCGGGTGTAGAAATCCAGCGATCTGGCCGGATCCTTGACGCGGATCATGGTGTGGTTGTACACGAATCCGCGGCTTTCCGGCGCGGGGTCGTGGTTGCCCGGGGCAGTGATGGGGTAGGTCATGTAAGCCTCCTGATGAACGGGAATGAGGTATTGTATCGCCGGCATTTGTGGCAGGCGATGCGGAGTATGTTCGTGCGGCCAGACCGGACGCGTTTACGCTGCGGGAAATTCGGGATGAGATGGATATTGTCATTATTGTTTCTGTGAGAAATTTTATCATGATGGGTGCTTTTGTGTGAGAAAATTTACCGTAATAAGCGCTTGTTGATGAGAAATTTTCTCATTGCAGTATTTGCGGTTTGCATTGTGCGGATTTTTTGCGTAAAAGGGCGCGTTTTTTCAATGGCGGAGGATTGCCGTGACGTTTGATATTGGCCTGGTGCTGGTGATTTTGGTGGTGACGGTGGCGGTGTTCATCTGGGACCGTTTCCGCATGGACATGGTGGCGCTGGGTGTGGTGCTTGCCCTGATGCTGTCGGGATTGGTGACGCCGCAGGAGGCGGTGTCCGGTTTCGGCAATACGGTGGTGGTGATGATTGCCGCGCTGTTTGTGGTTGGCGAGGGAATTTTCCGTACTGGCGTGGCCGGCGAGATGGGCAACTGGCTGGTCAAGGTGGGCGGTACGAGCGAATTGCGTCTGCTGCTGGTGTTGCTGCCGATGGTGGCGCTGCTGTCCACGAGCATCAGTTCGACGGGAACAGTGGCCTTGCTGCTGCCGGTGGTGATGAACATGGCGCGCAAGGCCAATCTGCATCCGGCGCGGCTGTTGATGCCGATGGCGCTGATCACGCTGGTGGCGGGCACCACGACGCTGATCGGTACGCCGCCGAATATCGTGGTCTCCGGCGCGTTGCGCGATATGGGGCGCGAGGGGTTTTCGTTCTTTGATTTCACGCCGGTGGGCGTGGCGGTGCTGCTGGTGAGTTTCGCTTTCGTGATGACGGCGGGACGCTGGTTGTTGCCGCGTTATACACCAGTGCAGCGTGAGAGCGAAAAGCAGTCGCTGCGCGATTTTGCCGCGCGCTACAAAATTGACGGGCAGCTGCGCAAGATTCTGGTGCCGCACGGCAGCTCGGTGGTGGGGCAGACGATTACCGAACTCAAGCTGCGCGAGCGCTTTGATGTGACGCTGTTTGCCATCAACCGCCAGGGGCGGATGCTGTCTTCCTTCATTCCGGCGCTGCTCAATACCAAGATTGAAAATGGCGATGTGCTGTGGGTCTATGGCCATGAGGAGGCGCTGGCGAAAATGTGCGCGGAAGAGCCGCTGGTGCCAACGCGGCACAGCGCGCTCGAGGTGCTCAGGGTGCAGCGCACGTTCGGCTATGTGGAAGTGATGATTCCGCCGGGATCGCCGATCGTGGGGGCGACGCTGATCCAGGCGGCATTCCGCAGGCGCTACGGCCTGAACCTGGTCGGCGTGATCCGCGATGGCGAGCCGCTGCCCACCCGCTATACGCAAACGCGTCTGGAAGCGGGCGATACCTTGCTGCTCACCGGCTCCTGGTCGCATATCCGTGCGCTGGGCAACGAGCGCGAGGTGATCGTGCTGCATACGCCGGTGGAAATGCAGGAAATCGCGCCCAACCGCACCAAGGCGCCACTGGCGCTTTTGGTATTGCTGGCGATGATCGTGGTGATGGGGGCAGGATGGCTGCCCAATGTGGCGACGGCGCTGATTGCCGCGCTGGCGATGATTGCCTTTGGCTGCGTCAGCATCAAGGAAGCGTATGGTTCGCTGCACGCGGCGAGCCTGGTAGTGATTGCCGGTCTGCTGCCGCTGTCGCTCGCCATGGAAAAAACGGGCACGGTGAGCTTCGTGGTCAACAGCCTTATCACGCAGTGGCCGGCAATGACGCCGCTTGCCCTCACCGCGCTGCTTTTTGTGATGACTGCCGTGCTCAGCCAGTTCATCTCCAACACGGCGACCACCATCCTCATCGCGCCGGTGGGCATCAGCATGAGCCAGACGCTCGGCGTGGCGCCGGAGCCGGTGATGATGGCCATCGCCATTGCCGCTTCCACCGCCTTTGCCACCCCGATTGCCACGCCGGTGAACATGCTCATCGTCGGCCCCGGCGAATACCGCTTCCGCGACTTTGTGCGCATCGGCATTCCCCTGCAATTGCTGGCGATGGCAGTGAGTCTGGTGGTGATTCCGTGGGTGTTTCCATTTTGATTCATAAAATACGAATAAATAATGATTTTTTACCATGCAGAAGCGCTTCTCGCGGTAAAAAATCATCATAAATTTTGATTTTTTGAATTCAAAAGAGATAACAGCAGATTGCGTTTTCCATGGCATCGCGGCGCGCGCCACAAGGCAAAAAGGGCGCGAAAATAGGCGCTCCGCCTTGCTGACGCGCCTGGGGAATCGTGATAGCATGAGCGCGCCCTGCCTGTTGGCGGGGTTACAGTAAACTCGTTTGGAGAAGAATGACGATGAGCAAATCTCAATCCCTGCAAGACCCTTACCTCAATGTGCTGCGCAAAGAGCGCGTGCCGGTATCCGTGTATCTGGTCAACGGCATCAAGCTACAGGGTCAGATTGAGTCTTTCGATGCTTTTGTGCTGCTGCTGCGCAACAATATTTCGCAGATGATTTACAAGCATGCCATTTCCACCATCGTGCCCGCCCGCAACATCCGCTTGCCCGGGCTGGAAGAAGAAGGAAGCGAGGCTGACGGAGAAGGCCAGGGCCAGACAGCCGCCAAGGCCGATCCCTTCTATTGATGACGGAGCGCGCAGGATTTGTTTGAGCGCCCGAAAAGCGGCGAAAAAGCTGCCCTGATCCAGGTTGACATAGGCCGCCCCACCGACCCCTCGGTGCGGGCGGAATTTCATTTGCTCGCCCAGTCGGCAGGGGCGGAAATCTGTTATGCGCAGGATGTGGTGCGCGGCCAGATCGAGCCCAAATATTTCATCGGCAAGGGGCAGGCGGAGGAAATCGCTGCCGCCGTGAAAGCGCACGGCATTGAACTGGTGATTTTCAATGCCCGGCTGTCGCCCTCGCAGGAGCGCAACCTGGAGAAGCTGTTCAGCGCGCGCGTGCTCGACAGAAGCGGGCTGGTGCTCGATATCTTCGCCCAGCGCGCGCGCAGCCATGAAGGCAAGCTGCAAGTGGAACTGGCGCAGCTCAACCATTTGGCGACGCGCCTCGTGCGCGGCTGGACGCACCTTGAGCGGCAAAAGGGCGGCATCGGCCTGCGCGGCCCCGGCGAAACCCAGTTGGAAACCGATCGCCGCCTGCTTGCCGCCCGCATCAGCCAGCTCAAGCGGCGTCTGGCGAAAGTGCATCGCCAGCGCGAAGAAAACCGCAAGGCGCGTGCGCGGCGCGAGATGCCGATGGTGGCGCTCGCCGGTTACACCAACTCGGGCAAATCCACGATTTTCAACCAGATTACTGACGCCAACGTCCTCGCCAAAGACCAGCTGTTCGCCACTCTCGATCCCACCTGGCGACGCCTCGTGCACGAAGGCACGCAGACCATCCTGCTTGCCGATACCGTGGGATTCGTGAGCGACCTGCCGCACGAGCTGGTGGAAGCGTTCAAATCCACGCTGGAAGAAACGGCGCAGGCGGATCTGGTGCTGCACGTCATCGATTTTTCCGACCAGGACCATATCGACCGCGAAGGCGTGGTCGATGCCGTGCTGGCCGACATTGGCGCCGACGATATCCCGCAAATCCGCGTGTACAACAAAATCGACCTGCGCGGCGAGGATGAAGCGCCGCGCGTGCGCCGCAACGAGGCGGGCATGGTGGATGCCGTGTACTGCTCGGCGCTGACCGGCGCAGGCATGGACTTGCTGGTGGATGCCATTGCCGGTTTCTTCGCCACCGCGGAAAAAAGCGGCTGGCTGCATCTTGCCGCGGAAGACGGCGCCATCCGCGCCCGTCTCTACGAGATGCGCGCCGTGCAGGCCGAAGAATTTTTGCCTGACGGCTCGATTAACCTTAATATTCGCCTTCCCGAAAAACATTTCCATCAATTGCAATCCCAGTATAATCGGGCGCTCAATTTACAGAGCGCCCCGCAAACCGTTGATTAAAGGTCAGTATGTTCAATATGTTATTTCTATGCCAGCGGCTGGCAATCGCTTCGTCGCGCAAACTTGCCATGGCATCGCAGGATCCCTGGGGCGAGCGCCCCGATGACAGCGAGCAGAAATCTCCCCGCAAAAACAGCGATCAGCCGCCGGATCTGGATGAACTCTTTGCCAAACTGATCGGACGCAAGGGCAATCGCGGCAATGGTCAGGAACCTTCCGGTCCGCCGGGAGGCAAGCGTCCGCAATTGCCGGCGCTGCCGCCTTTCTCGCCGAAACTGCTGGCGCTTGGCGTGGGCGCTGCCCTCGTCGTATGGCTCGCGACCGGCATTTATACCGTGCAGGAGCGCGAAAACGGCGTGGAAATCGTGCTTGGCCGCTACAACGCCACTACCCGTTCGGGCCTGAACTGGAACTGGCCGTATCCCCTGGGGCAGGTGGAAAAAGTTGACGTCGCGTCCATTTCCACCATGCGCGTCGGCGAGTTCAAAACCCAGAAGGGAACCGTCAGCACCAGCAGCCAGCGCACCGGACAAATGCTGACCCGCGATGAAAACATCGTGGAAATCGGCGCGGCCGTGCAATACCGCATCAGCGATCCGCGCGCCTTCCTCTTCAATGCCAATTCGCCGGTGGACGTGTTGCAGGACATCGTGGTGAGCGCCATTCGCGAAGTGGTGGGCGCCAACGATGTGGACGAAGTGCTGCGTGACCGCCGCAACGAATGGCCGCAACAGGCGCGCCAGATCATCACGGAAACCGTGAAGGAATTCGGCATCGGCGTGGAAATCGTCGCTTTCGAATTGCAGGACGCGCGTGCGCCTGCGGAAGTGCAGGATGCTTTTGAAGATGCCGTGCGTGCCCGTGAAGACGAGGAGCGCCTGCGTCTGGAAGCGGAAGCCTATGCCAACGAGCAGCTGCCCATCGCCCGCGGCCAGGCCGAGCAGATGATGCAGAAAGCCATGGCCTACAAGGTCGATGTGCTTGCCGAAGCCAACGCCAACGTATCGCGTTTTGACAATCTGCTTGCCGCCTATGCGCAGGACAAGTCGGTAATGCGCGAGCGCCTCTATCTGGAAACCATGACCGACGTGTATGCCAGGAGCCGCAAGGTGATGGTGGATGCGGAAGGCACGCGCCCGATCGTCAATCTGGGCGGTGGATATGCCGGGGCGCCGGTGGTGATCAGCGACAATGCCGAATCTGTCGCCAGCCAGCCGGCGAAAAACGGCACAGCAAGCGCCACGCCGCCAGCGGCCAGAGAAAATGCCACGTCAAATCAGGGCGGAAACCGCCTGCGTGAACGCAGCCGCAACTGAACGGGAAAATGAACATGTCGAAAAAATTCAATGCAATCGTGGTTGTGCTGCTGTTGGCGCTTGTCGTGCTGTCGGGCAGTATTTATGTGGTCAACGAGCGCCAGATGGCGGTGATTACCCAGTTTGAGCGCCTGATCAACACGGAAGAAAAAGCCGGCCTCAAATTCAAGGTGCCTTTCCTGCATCAGGTCGAATACTTTGATTCCCGTATTCAGCGTCTCGACGTGGAGCCGGAGCTGTTCCTCACCAATGAAAAGAAATATCTGATTGTCGATTATTTCGTGCAGTGGCGCATCGGCGACATCCGCGAGTTCTACACCAGCGTGCAGGGCAATTTCGACCGCGCCAGCAATTTGCTGGACCAGCTGGTGAAAGACGGACTGCGCGGCGAATTCGTGCAGCGCTCGGTCAAGGAAGTCATTTCCGAGGATCGCGGATCGATCATGAACAACGTCACCAAAACCCTGCAACGTGATGCCGAGCGCTACGGCGTGGAAATTATCGGGGTGCGCCTGAAGCGTGTCGATTTCTCCGACGACATCCGCGACCGCGTTTTCGACCGTATGCGCGCCGAGCGCGAGCGCGTGTCGCGCAGCCTGCGTGCCCAGGGGCGCGAGAAGTCTTCCGTCATTCGCGCCACGGCGGAACGCGAGGCGTCTATCATCGTGGCCCAGGCGCGTGAAAAAGCCGCCATTCTGCGCGGTGAGGCCGATGCCGAGGCCGCCAAGATTTATGCCGATTCCTATGGCAAGGATCTGGAGTTTTACCAGTTCTGGCAATCCATGCAGGCGTATCGCCAAAGCATTGCCCAGGAAGGCAATTTGATGATCGTCTCGCCGGACAGCGAATTCTTCCGCTATCTGCCGTCCAGTCAGGCCAAGGCCAGAGAAGCGGGCGAAGCGCTTTCCGCCCCTGCGCTGCCCGCGCCGGTTGCGCAGCCGCATGCGCCTGCCGTAACGCCATTGCTGCCTGAAGCGGCAGCGGCTCCGGCAACGGCGTCAGGCAACTGAATCCGATGAACTGGCTGCTTGCCCTGATTATCGTGCTGTTTTTTGAAGGAGCGGTGCTCGGTGTTGCCCCGCGCGCCTGGCAGCAGGCCATGCGCCAGCTTGCCGAACTGCCGCCGGAGAATTTGCGCCGCATCGGCCTCGGCATGTCGGGCGCGGCCATCGTGTTGCTGTTTTTGCTGATGTGGATGGGCAGGGTATGACGCGCTACTGGATGCTGCCGGACGATGTCACGGAATTGCTGCCGCAGGAAAACCGCCAGTTTGAGCGCTTGCGCCGCGTGGTGCACGACAGCATTGCCGCCTGGGGATACGCCTTCGTGCAGCCGCCGCTGGTGGAGTTTCTTGATTCGCTGCTCGCGGGCAGCGGCAGCGGGCTTGACGGCCAGACGTACAAAATTACCGACCAGGCCAGCGGTCGCCTGATGGGCGTGCGCGCGGACATGACGCCGCAGATTGCGCGTATCGATGCGCACCGTCTGCCCACCCGTGGCGAAAGCCGCTATGCCTATATCGGCGAAGTGCTGCGCGCGCGCAGCGAAAGTACCGAGCCTCGTCGCAATACCTGGGTGGCCGGCGCGGAGCTTTACGGCGTGGCCGAGGTGGGCGGTGATATTGAAATCATGGCGCTGTTGCTTGCCACGCTGGAAGATGCCGGTGTGAAGGATGCGGTACTCGATATCGGCCATGCCGGCATTTACGCTGGTTTGGTGGGCAGTTATGCGCTTTCCGCGGCGGATCGCGCGGTGCTGCACGATATCCTGCGCGGCAACCGCCGCCCCGATTTGCAGCAATGGCAGGCACAGAGTGCGCTGGACGACGATTTTCTCGCCGATGTGCGCTTTCTCACCGAGCCGCGCGGGCAGGCAGGCGCGCTCGACGCTTTCGCCGCGCGCTTTGCCGGGCGACATGCCCAGTTAGACCGCGCCATTGCCGACATGACCATGGCGGCGCAGCGCCTGCGCGCGTTTTTCCCGGGGCAGCGCGTCATGGTGGATTTTGCGAGCGTCGGCCAGTATGGCTATCACAGTGGCCTGATGTTTGCTTGCTATGTTCCGGGGCTGTACAGCGCCATTGCCCGCGGCGGGCGTTATGACGGCATCGGCGAGGCCTACGGCCGTTCGCGCCCGGCCACCGGATTCAGTCTCGATCTTCTCGATCTTGCTGCCATCAGCGCCGGCAACGGCGACGCGCCCGTCGCATTCGTGCAGGAGATGGCGCAGGATGGCGCAAGTTTTCAGGCCGCGCAGGAAAAACGCCGCCGCGGCGACATCATCCGTTTTCGGCATTATGCACAAGGGGAGCAGGATTAAGGTTATGAACAGGAATTTGCTGGTGATTGGCGCCCAGTGGGGCGATGAGGGCAAGGGCAAGGTGGTGGATCTGCTCACGGCGAAAGCCGGCGCAGTTGTGCGTTTCCAGGGCGGCCACAATGCCGGGCACACCTTGGTGATCGATGGCGAGCAGACCATTCTGCACCTCATCCCTTCCGGCATTCTGCACGACGGTGTGATGAGCTATATCGGCAACGGCGTGGTGCTGTGCCTGCGCGCGTTTTTCCGCGAGATGGACAAACTCGTGGCCGCCGGCGTGCCCGTGGAAGCGCGCCTGCGCCTGTCGCCGGCCTGTGCCCTCATCCTGCCCAGCCATATTGCGCTGGATCAGGCGCGCGAAGCGGCGCGCGGCGACAACAAGATCGGCACCACCGGCCGCGGCATCGGCCCGGCCTATGAAGACAAGGTGGCGCGACGCGGCCTGCGCCTTGGCGACATCCTCGATGCCGACGCCTTCCGCAGCAAGGCACGCGAGCTGATGACCTACCACAACTTCATGCTCACCCAGTATTACGGCGCGGAAGCGGTGGACATCGACGCCGCCATCGAGGAATGGCTCGGCTATGCCGCGCGCGTCCGTCCCATGCTTGCTGACGTAACCCTTGCCATCGAAACGCACCGCCGCCAGGGCGACAACATCATCTTTGAAGGCGCACAGGGCGCGATGCTCGATATCGATCACGGCACCTATCCTTTCGTGACCTCATCGAACACCTCGGCGGGCGGCGCGTGCAGCGGCAGCGGCATCGGCCCGAAAGCGGTGGACTATGTGCTCGGCATCGTCAAGGCCTATACCACCCGCGTAGGCGGCGGCCCGTTCCCCACCGAGCTGCATGATGACGTGGGCGCGCATCTTTCCAAGGTCGGGCGCGAAGTGGGCGCGACCACTGGCCGTGCCCGCCGTTGCGGCTGGCTGGACTTGCCCGCGCTGCGCCGTGCCATCATCAATTCGAGCATTGATGGCATGTGCATCACCAAGCTCGATGTGCTTGACGGCCTTGCCGAAGTGAAAGTCTGCACCGCTTACGAGCTGGACGACGAACGCCTGCCTGTGGCGCCGCTCGGCGCGGAAGCGCTGGCGCGCTGCGTGCCCGTCTATGAAACACTCGCCGGCTGGACGCAATCGACGCTGGGGCTGACAGCCTACGATGAACTGCCCGCGCAGGCGCGCGCCTATCTCGAGCAGATTGCCGCGTGGCTCGAAGTGCCGGTCGCCATCATTTCCACCGGCCCGGATCGCCAGCACACCATGATCCGCACGCCGGTTTTGGAGTAAATGGTAAAATTTCTCACCAATAAGCGCTTGTTGTGATAAATTTTCTCACAATAAGCGCTTGACAGTGGTAAAAATACGCTATATTCGCATAAAATATAAAAATCTTTCGTTGTGCCGCATGGCGGCAACAGTCATTCTCCCGCTGTCGGGCAACTTCTTCACCGTCATTTCCGTTTTCTGCCAATATTTGAACCACTGTATATGCTAGGCATCACGATAACAATACGATAGCAAACGCCTGGCATCACCATTCTTTCCCACAAACAAAGAGGTTTGTGACAAAAGCGGCATGAAGCCGCAAGGAGCCCCATATGGCAAACAAAAAAGCCACCAACAAAACCACCGCCAAGACCGCCAAATCCGGCGCCTTTGCCGCGAACTGGCAAACCCTCGATCCGCACTTTGAGCGCGAAAAGCGCAAATACGGCGACAATCCCTTGCCCAGCCGCGAATATATTCTCGCCTGGCTGGCCGAGCAGGGCGAGCTGATGACTTTCCGGCAAATGGTCAAAGCCTTTGCCCTGGAAGGCGACCGTGCCGATTTCCTCGAACATCGCCTGAAAGCCATGCTCGGCGCGGGGCAAATCCTGCGCAACCGTCAGGGGCGCTTCGGCATTGCCCGCAAAATGGATTTGCTCTCTGGCCAGGTTGTTGCCCATCCCGAAGGCTACGGCTTTTTCTCGCCGGACAGCGACGAAGCCGACGGCTTCATCGCGCCCAAATACATGCAGGAGCTGATGCACGGCGACCGCATCCTTGCGCGAGTGAAATTCGTCGGCGCGGACGGGCGCAAGGAATACGCGCCTGTCGAAATCCTCGAGCGCGGCCAGAAGCGCGTGGTGGGCAAGATCAGCCAGCGCCACGGCATCTGGTCGGTCGTGCCGGAAAACCGGCGTCTTACCCAGCCCGTCATCATTCCCGGCGACCAGCGTGGCGGCGCGAAAAGCGGGCAGATCGTGCTGCTGGAAATCACCGAATATCCGGGGCGGCACCAGCAGGCGATCGGGCGCGTGATCAGCGTCCTCGGCGAAGCCATGGCCGCGGGCATGGAAGTGACTGTCGCCATTGCCAACCATAACATTCCGCACGAATTTTCCGCAGAAACGGAAAAACAGGTGGCCAAACTGCCCGATGCGCTGCGCCCCGAAGATTACGAAGGGCGTATTGATTTGCGCCATTTGCCGTTCGTCACCATCGACGGCATCAACTCGCGCGATTTCGACGATGCCGTCTTTGCCGAAAAGCGCGGCGAGAATTACCGCCTCTACGTGGCCATCGCTGACGTATCGCACTACGTGCCTGCCGATTCGCCGCTCGACCACGATGCCTACGAGCGCGGCACCTCCGTCTATTTCCCGGATCGCGTCATCCCCATGCTGCCGGAAAAGCTCTCGACCGGCCTCTGCTCGCTGAATCCGCAGGTGGATCGCCTCGCGCTGGTCTGCGAAATGACGATCGCGGTGGACGGCAGCATCCGCCGAAGCAAGTTCCATCAGGCCGTCATCCATTCGCACTGCCGTTTCACCTATGACACGGTGGAAGAAATCCTTTTTGACCGCGACGAAGCCGTGCGTGAAGGCTTCAAATCCCTGCTCGGCCCGCTGGAAGCGCTGAAAGCGGTGTACGACATCCTGCTTGCCGCGCGGCACGCGCGCCACACCATCGAATTCGACATGAGCGAAGCCGAATTCTTTTACGACAGCGAAGGCAAGATCGAAAGCATCGAAGAACGCAAGCGCCTCAATTCGCACAAGCTCATCGAAGAATGCATGATTGCCGCGAACGTCTGCGCCGCCAAATTCCTGCACAAACAGAAACTTCCCGGCCTCTACCGCGTGCATGACGAACCTTCCGAAGAGCGTCTGGAAAAATTCATTGATTTTGCGGGAAAACTCGGGCTGGTGTGGCGAGGCCAGGCAGGCAGCGTCGAGCCGCGCCATTTCAAGGAACTGCTCGATGCCGCGCGCGAGCGCAACGAGCACCATCTCATCGAAAAAATGATGCTGCGCAGCATGGCGCAAGCCGTGTACAGCCCGGAGAACCGCGGCCATTTCGGTCTGGCGCTGGAGAGCTACGCGCACTTCACCTCGCCCATCCGCCGCTATCCCGATTTGCTGTTGCACCGCGCCGTCACCCATCACCTGCAAGGCGGCAGCAGAAAGAACTATGTCTATTCGCCGGAAAGCATGGTGGAAAAGGGCAAGCATTGCTCCATGGCCGAGCGCCGTGCCGATGATGCCACGCGCGATGCCATGGATTTCCTCAAGTGCGAGTTCATGAGTCACCGCTTGGGCGAAGTGTTCAGCGGACGTATTTCCGGCGTCACCAGCTTCGGTTTTTTCGTCACCCTCGATGATTTCTTCATCGACGGACTGGTGCATATCTCTACATTGACCAACGATTACTACCACTTCGACGCCGATCACCTGACGCTCACCGGCGAACGCGGCGGGCAGCGCTTCGCCATGCTCGACGCCGTGGAAGTGCGTGTGGCGAAAGTGGATATTGACGACAAGAAAATCGACTTCGAACTCATCCGCCACAGCGGCATGCCGCAAGCCAAAAGCCGCAGCAAGCGCACCACGACAAAGGCCGCACCGGCCAGAAAGCCGGCCGCCAAGGCCAAAGCGCCCGCGAAAAAGCCCGCGGGCAAAAGCGCATCGCGCAAAAGGAGCAAGGCATGAGCCAGTACTGGACGGGCGGCGTGCATGCCGTTGAAGAAGCGCTGAAACAGGGCAGGGTGCTGCGTCTGGAAGTGGCGGACAACAAGCGCTCGAAAAACGTGCTCGCGCTGGCGGAAGCCGCGCGCGATGCCGGCGTGGAAGTGGAAAGTGTGGCCGCCTACGGCATCGACATGCGCCTGCCCGGCGTGCGTCACCAGGGCGTTGCCGCGCTCTGCGTGAGCCATGAACAGGCAGCAAGCTGGCAGGATGCCGTGGCCGGCAAGGGCAAGCCCTTCATCCTCATCCTCGACGGCATCCAGGATCCGCACAATCTCGGCGCCTGTTTGCGCAGCGCGCAGGCAGCCGGCGTGGATGCCGTGCTTTTGCCCAACAGCCGCGCCGCCGATTTGACGCCCGCCGCGCGCAAAGTTGCCTGCGGCGCTGCCGAGCAATTGCCCATCTTCCGCGTGCCCAATCTGAAGCGCGAAGTGGAAGCGATGAAAAAACAGGGCATCTGGATTGTCGGCGGCGCGGGCGAGGGCGCGCAGTCGCTCTACAGCCTTGATCTCAATTTGCCGCTGGCGCTCATCGTCGGCAACGAAGGAGAAGGCATCCGCCACGGCCTGCGCGAAGCCTGCGATTATCTGGCCGCTATTCCCATGCCTGGCGACATGGAAAGTCTCAACGTTTCCGTGGCTTGCGCGGTGATGCTGTTTGAAGCGGTGCGCCAGAAACTGGCCTGACATGGCAGCAAACGCAAGATGAGAAAATTTCCCATTATTAAGCGCTTGTTTCGAGAAAATTTCTCATGTTAAGCGCTTATTGATGGTAAAAAATAACTATTTTTGATCAAAATATGCAAGAATCAGTCAATCTTTCCGACGAACAGCAGCCGCTCTCCCGCTTTGCCGAGAAGGCCTATCTCGATTATGCGATGTACGTCATTCTCGACCGCGCGCTGCCCCATATCGGCGATGGCCTGAAGCCGGTGCAGCGCCGTCTCGTCTATGCGATGAGCGAGCTGGGGCTGTCGGCGGCCGCCAAATACAAGAAATCGGCGCGCACGGTGGGCGATGTGATCGGTAAATACCATCCGCATGGCGATAGCGCCTGCTATGAAGCGATGGTATTGATGGCGCAGCCGTTTTCCTACCGCTATCCGCTGGTGGACGGGCAGGGCAACTGGGGCAGCCCCGATGATCCCAAATCGTTTGCGGCGATGCGCTACACCGAATCCAGGCTCACGCCCTATGCCAAATCGCTTTTGGAAGAGCTGGAGCAGGGCACGGTGCAATGGGTGGCGAATTTCGACGGCACTTTGCGCGAACCGGCGCATCTGCCCGCGCGCCTGCCCAATATTCTCATCAATGGCGCGAGCGGCATTGCCGTCGGCATGAGTACCGATATTCCGCCGCACAATATCCGCGAAGTGGTCAACGCCTGTCTGGCTTTGCTCGCCAATCCCGCCCTTGATGACGATGCGCTTGCGCAATACGTGCCCGCGCCCGATTTTCCCACCGGCGGCGAACTCATCACCCCGCGCCACGAATTGCAGGCCATGTACCGGCGCGGGCAGGGCAGCGTGAAAGTGCGCGCGCGCTATCGTTTGGAAGACGGCAATATCGTCATCGAGCAATTGCCCTATCAGGTATCGGGCAGCCGCGTGCAGGAGCAGATTGCCAAACAGATGCAGGCGAAAAAGCTCGCCTGGCTCGAGGATTTGCGCGACGAATCCGATCATGAAAATCCGATTCGTCTGGTGCTGGTGCCGCGTTCCAACCGCGTCGATACGCAGCGCCTCATGCAGCATCTTTTTGCCACCACGGATCTCGAAAAGAACTACCGCGTGCAGCTCAATATGATCGGCCTTGACGGCCGGCCGCAGGTGAAATCGTTGAAAATCGTGCTCGGCGAGTGGCTCGCTTTCCGCGAGGACACGGTGATCCGTCGCCTGAACCATCGTCTTGCCGCTGTCGATGCGCGCCTGCATATTTTGGATGGTCTGTTGGCCGCGTTTCTGAATCTCGATGAAGTGATCCGCATTGTGCGCGAATCCGATGAACCGAAGGCGGAACTGATGGCCGCCTTTGCGCTCTCGGAAGTGCAGGCGGAAGCAATTCTGAACACGCGCCTGCGCTATCTCGCGCGCCTTGAAGAAATGAAAATCCGCGACGAGCAGGCCGCCCTGCTGGCTGAAAAAGCCGAGCTGGAAGAATTGCTGGGCAACCGCACGTCACTCCTGAAACTCATTGCCCGCGAGCTGGAAGCGGACGCCGAACAATACGGCGACGCGCGCCGCACGTTGCTCGTGGAACGCGAAGCGGCGCAGGCGCTCGATGACAGCGAGCTGTCGCCTTCGGAAGCGGTGACCGTCGTCCTCTCGCAAATGGGCTGGATACGCGCCGCCAAGGGCCAGCAGATCGATGGCGCCACGCTGTCCTACAAAACCGGCGACACTTTCCTCACGCAAACGGGCGCGCGCAGCAACCAGGCGCTCGCCATTCTCGCCGACGATGGCCGCTGCTTTACCTTGCCCATCCACAGCCTGCCGTCTGCGCGCAGCTATGGCGAGCCGCTTTCCGGCAGCCTCGCCCTCGATGCGAAAAGCCATGCCGTGGCCATTGCGGCAGTGGAAGCGGAAGCGCGCTATCTCGTCGCCGCCGACAACGGCTACGGCTTCCTCGCGCGCGGCGAAGCGCTGCTCTCGAAAACGCGCACCGGCAAAACGCTGGTTGCCACCGGCGATGCCAAAGCCTTTTTCCTCGCGCCGCTCGGCGAGGCAAGCCTTGTGCTTGCCATCAGCAATGAAGGGCGCGTCGTTCTTTTTGCCGCCGACGAACTGCCGGAGCTCGACAAGGGCAAGGGCAACCAGTTGATCGGCATTGCGCGCAAGGATTTCGAGGCCGGGCAGCGCTTGCAGCATATCGCGCTGCTGCGCGCCGACAGCGTGGCCACGCTTTATGCCGGCAAACAGAAAATGCTCATCCATCCCAGGGATTTCGATGAGTATCGCCAGGCGCGCGGCCACAAGGGGCACTGGCTGCCGAAAGGCTATCGCCGCGTCGAGCGCGTGGAGGTGAACCATGGCGAATGATTTGCCGTCGCTGCCCCTGCCGGATCTGCCGGAAACGCTCAGCCGCACGCTGGAATGGCTGGAGCCGGTCACGGACGACAAAACCTGGGATATTTCCCGCGCCGCCCTTGAGCAGTTCATGGCAGAAGAAGGCAGCCAACTTCAGGCGGAATTGCAGCGCACCGACCCGGAAACCGGCTTGCCGTACTGGGATTTCGATGTCATTGCCGAGCAGCGCCTGCGCGATCACCGCAGCCTGCCGCTGTCCGGCAACATCGCGCTCGCCGTTGACTGGCATGCGCCGCAGCGCGGCCTGAAGCGCGTTGCCCACTTCATCAACGCCGTGCTGCATGTGCATGCGGAATATCTTGCCGGCAAGTTGCCGCCGGAGAAAAATCCTGACGGGCAGCCGCTCTGCATGGCGCAATGGGAAATTCTGCGCGGCATGTCGCGGCGGCCGCACATTCCTGTCGATCAGTACCGCACGGCCGCTCCCGAGGCGGCGCGCCATATCGTCGTCATTCATGGCGGCTATGGCTGGAAGATTCGCGTGCTGGACGAGCGCCTGCGCATTGCCAATCCGGCGCAAATCGAAAAAGCGCTTTATGCCATCATTGAAAACGAAGAAGAAAGCGCGGAAATTCCCTTTGGCGCGCCTTCCATCCTGGCCGCGCAAAATGCCCTGGAAGTGCGCGCGCAACTCGTTTGCCGCGACGACAACCGCCGTATCTGGGAGCTGGTGGAAGATGCGCTTTTTGTCGTTTCACTGGATGCGCGCCGCTACAATGACAGTACCGACGGCCTCTACGATGCCCTGTTCGGCGGGGCTGCCGAACTGTGGGCATACAAACCGCTCAACTATTGCTGCCATTACCGCGACGACCGCATCTACCTCCATGCCGAATGCTCGCGCACCAACACTGCCACCTTGCAGGCCATCGTCCACCGCGCCCAGCATCATCACGATAACCACCAGTACCAGTGCAAGAACGGGCTGCCTGCCAATCTCGACCTGGTGCCGCTGGTGTGGACGATCGAGCAGAACACGGAAGAACTCATCCGCGACGGCCTCGCGCAATACCAGCAGCAGGCGGAAAAAATGGCGCTTTCCGCCGTGGATATCTTTCTCACCGACGAAGACCGCAAAATCCTGCGCGACATGCCGGGCGATGCCTTTATCCAGCTTCTCCTGCAATACGCGCAGCGCGAGGTCTACGGCATCATCCGCTCCATTCGCGAAGCGGTGGATATGCGCCATTTCCGGCATGGCCGGCTCGACATCATGCGACCAGTCACCCAGGCGTCATTGGCTGCGGCCGAAGCCATGCACGATGGCAGCCTGACCCGTTACCAGATCGGGCAATGCGTTGAGGAGCATCAGGCGCGTCTTGCCCTGTGCCGCGAAGGGCAGGGGATTCATTACCATCTTCTTGCCTTGCAGGAAGCCAGCCGCCGCCTGGAAAACCCGAGCGCGCTCTTTCGCGACGAAGGCCTGCGCCTGCTCAACGAGGATTTCCTGCACACCGCCACCCTGGGCGCCTACAACGGCATTGCCGGCATGGCATTCGCCCCGCGCCATCCGCAGGGCATGAGCATCCACTACGCCTTCAACCGCAACAACATCAACATCATGATCACGCATCGCCGCGTCGATCTCCTGCATGTGAAAACCCTGGGACAGGCATTGCGTGCCGGTGTCCGTCAGATTGTTTCCGTTCTGGGCAGCTAAAAGAAAGCGGCTTAAAAAGCATACGCATCTACATGGTCATAACGTTATGAAATTCATTTGGTTATTTTTCTTAAAACAAAGAATGAGTGGATATAGCCAAATCAACAAAAAACAGAACGAAACTGTAGGTTGGTGGTGAGCCGTCAGGCGAACCCCAACATAATGAATTCTAAAATGTTGGGGTTCGTGCTGCGCACGGTTATCGAGCTTGCCGAGATGCACCACCAACCTACGGTCTAGACGTTTTTATGATGATTTCACTATAACGCCGCCAGTGAGCGTAAAGGAGATGAGATGACTGCCGATTTTGATTTTGACCCTGCCGATATGGAAGCGGCAGGCAAGGCTTTGTATGGGGATCAATGGCAAAGCAATCTTGCCAGATCGCTGGGGGTAGATCCCCGTCGTGTCCGCCAATGGCTGGCGGGCGAACGCAAGCCACAACTTGGAGTGATGCAGGACATCATCGAATTGCTTGAGGCTAACAAAGCCGAAATAGCGCTCGTGGCAAGACGGATGCGGCGCAAATACGAAGTAGCGGAACAATAACGGCTTGAGTTGGCGGTTGAGATCGTACTCTCCTCTTAGGCCGTAGCTTTGGACGACAGATATACGCAAATTTATCCGCAAAACGCTCAAAAAGCTTCTCTGCATTACTCGCAAAGAAAGAGGTAATGTCTTGATCGAAAAATGACAGCCTCACAAATTTCCGGAGCATCATTTAATAGCAAAAAAGCTGCACTTGGCGATTTCTGCGCAAACCAGCAAAAAACAAATGCAGGCCATTCAAAAATCGATTGAATATGGCCGTGCAAAAGGTATCGAAGTCATTGTAACCAAGGTGAAATAACATGACCGCAAAAACAAAACACCGTATTATGATAAAAAAACAGAGAGTTCATAGAATTTATTCCTATGATACTGGCTCACTTTTTATTTTCCATACATAAGGTTAAAACTACCGGCTTTAGCCGGTGAACTTTAGCACTTACAATGAGATCTCTCTGTTTGTTGAGGGAAAAGCGATGGAATATAGATACGGTAGCCATACGGTTTTCCAGATTGAATATCACTTTGTGTGGGTGACGAAGTACAGGTACAAAATACTGTCGGGGGAAATAGGGCTGAGAGTCAGGGAGTTGATCCGTCAGACATGCGATGCGTTTGAGATCAGGATCATCAAGGGAGTGGTGAGTAGTGATCACGTGCATATATTGGTGAGCGCGCCGCCGACGCTGGCGCCGGGCGAGATCATGCGGCGTTTAAAAGGCAGGACGGCAAGTCATCTTTTTGAGGAATATCCGCATTTGAAGAAGCGGTATTGGGGCAGACATTTTTGGGCGCGAGGCTATTTTTGTGCAACGGTGGATCAGATGACAGAGGAGATGATCAAAGCGTATCTGGAGCATCATTTTGAGCCGAATTTGGACAAGGATATTGGATTGAGGGGTAGTGACGCGTCGTTTGTGGCGACGCGTATCCGGACTTTCAGTCCGTGAGTTAAACCCACCGTCTTTAGACGGTGGTTGTTTAGTTCATGAATAATGATTGTGCAAGCCGTTTTCCCTCTTCCTTGCCGAGTTTGCCGGCGAGGTGCAGTAGTTGCAGGTAGGCGGCGAGATAGCGGTATTTGGCTTCGGCGAGCTGTTCCTGGGCGGTGTAATCAGGTGAATGCGCTCGCGCGGCCTGCCAGGCTTCGTTGAGATCGAAGGCGTGGCTGGCAGAGATGAGAGTGAGAGCGAGGAGAAGCGGCAGAGATTTGGCGTGGTTCATGAGATTGGCTTTGGGGGTTGACAGCGTTTGCAGGCGCATGATGGCGGGCAGCAAAACGGCTGTCAATGCGCAAGAAAAATCCCCGCCATGCCAGAGGCAGGGCGGGGATTGGGGCGTTTACGGATTGGCTGCAACCAGCTGTGGCGGCTGTACCGGATCGGGCAAGGCTGTGTTGTTCACATTCGCCGACGGCGCAAACGCGGCCATGGCTTCCACCATTTGCTGCGCCTGGCTGGCGCCGACAGTGACTTTGTCTGTTTGCACGGGGGTATTGCCGTTTGCTGCCGAAGTGGATGGCTTGGTATCGGCAAGTGCTTTGTCCTCCGCAGGTTTATCCGCCGCCGCAATTGGCTGAGCTTGACCACCACCGGCCTCGTCGTCTTTTTCTTTGACAGTAACCTCGCCAGCTGCTGCAGAAGTGGAAGGCTTGGCATCGGCAGGTGCTTCGTCATCTGCGGGCTTTTCCGCAGCAAAGGCGTTCATGGCGGCAACCATTTGTTGCGTCTGGTTGGCAGCACTTTGCGTTTTGGCGCGTTCACGAATGTTCTCCAGGGGGAGCGTTTGGTCGCTGAACTCGAAGCGCTCGATTTTGTAGCTGTCGTTGTTGAAGAAGTATTGGATGCGGACGGAATCCTGTTCGCCATAGCCGAACAGGGTGAGGTCGTCGTTTTCCCGGCGGAAGCGCACGTCTTCAAAATTGACATTGGCAAAGCGGACGGTGTCGGCATCTTTGACATCGCCATAGTCGTAAATAGCATCTTGTCCGTGGCCCTTGCTGAAGAGGTAGGTGTCGGCGCCACGGCCGCCGTCCAGGTAGTCGTTGCCGCTGCCGCCATCCAGAACGTCATTGCCACTCTTGGCATTCAGTTCGTCGTTGCCGTTGCCGCCGAACAGGCGGTCATCGTGACTGCTGGCGTTCAGGGTGTCATTGCCTTCTCCGCCATGCAGCTCGCTTTTGTATGCCCAGGCGTTGATGGTGTCGTTGCCATCGCTGCCTTGCAGGGTCAGACCCTGTTCTTGCAGGTCAGCCAAGGACAGGGATTTGTCGGCAAAGGCGAAGTTCTCGACTTTGTAGCTGTCGTTGTTGAAGAAGTATTTGACGCGAACGGAATCCTGTTCGCCATAGCCGAACAGGGTGAGGTCGTCGTTTTCTCGGCGGAAGCGCACGTCTTCAAAGTTCACATTGCTGAAGCGGACGGTGTCGGCATCCTTGGCGTCGCCATAATCGTAAACGGTGTCCTGTCCGTGACCCTTGCTGAAGAGGTAGGTGTCGGCACCATGGCCGCCATCCAGGTAGTCGTTGCCGCTGCCGCCATCCAGAACGTCATTGCCACTCTTGGCATTCAGTTCGTCGTTGCCGTTGCCGCCGAACAGGCGGTCATCGTGACTGCTGGCGTTCAGGGTGTCATTGCCTTCTCCGCCATGCAGCTCGCTTTTGTATGCCCAGGCGTTGATGGTGTCGTTGCCATCGCTGCCTTGCAGGGTCAGACCCTGTTCTTGCAGGTCAGCCAAGGACAGGGATTTGTCGGCAAAGGCGAAGTTCTCGACTTTGTAGCTGTCGTTGTTGAAGAAGTATTTGACGCGAACGGAATCCTGTTCGCCATAGCCGAACAGGGTGAGGTCGTCGTTTTCTCGGCGGAAGCGTACATCTTCAAAGTTCACATTGCTGAAGCGGATAGTGTCGGCATCTTTGACATCGCCATAATCGTAAACGGTGTCCTGTCCGTGACCCTTGCGGAAGAGGTAGGTGTCGGCGCCGTAGCCGCCGTCCAGGTAGTCGTTGCCGCTGCCGCCATCCAGAACGTCATTGCCACTCTTGGCATTCAGTTCGTCGTTGCCGTTGCCGCCGAACAGGCGGTCATCGTGACTGCTGGCGTTCAGGGTGTCATTGCCTTCTCCGCCATGCAGCTCGCTTTTGTATGCCCAGGCGTTGATGGTGTCGTTGCCATCGCTGCCTTGCAGGGTCAGACCCTGTTCTTGCAGGTCAGCCAAGGACAGGGATTTGTCGGCAAAGGCGAAGTTCTCGACTTTGTAGCTGTCGTTGTTGAAGAAGTATTTGACGCGAACGGAATCCTGTTCGCCATAGCCGAACAGGGTGAGGTCGTCGTTTTCCCGGCGGAAGCGCACGTCTTCAAAATTGACATTGGCAAAGCGGACGGTGTCGGCATCTTTGACATCGCCATAGTCGTAAATAGCATCTTGTCCGTGGCCCTTGCTGAAGAGGTAGGTGTCGGCGCCACGGCCGCCGTCCAGGTAGTCGTTGCCGCTGCCGCCATCCAGAACGTCATTGCCACTCTTGGCATTCAGTTCGTCGTTGCCGTTGCCGCCGAACAGGCGGTCATCGTGACTGCTGGCGTTCAGGGTGTCATTGCCTTCTCCGCCATGCAGCTCGCTTTTGTATGCCCAGGCGTTGATGGTGTCGTTGCCATCGCTGCCTTGCAGGGTCAGACCCTGTTCTTGCAGGTCAGCCAAGGACAGGGATTTGTCGGCAAAGGCGAAGTTCTCGACTTTGTAGCTGTCGTTGTTGAAGAAGTATTTGACGCGGACGGAATCCTGTTCGCCATAGCCGAACAGGGTGAGGTCGTCGTTTTCCCGGCGGAAGCGCACGTCTTCAAAATTGACATTGGCAAAGCGGACGGTGTCGGCATCTTTGACATCGCCATAGTCGTAAATAGCATCTTGTCCGTGGCCCTTGCTGAAGAGGTAGGTGTCGGCACCATGGCCGCCATCCAGGTAGTCGTTGCCAGTATAGCCGTCAAGAGTATCTGCGCCATCTTTGCCGAATAGTTGATCATTACCTTCGTGGCCGTACAGTGCGTCATCGCCACGGCCTCCATCTAGAGTATCGTGCCCTTCGCCACCGTAAATTTGATCGTTACCTTCTTCGCCATAGAGAGAATCTGCGCCTTCACCTCCCAGAATACGATCATGTCCGCGGCCACCGTAAATGGTGTCATTACCTTCGAATCCGAATAGTTCATTGGAAAGTTCATTACCGCGCAAAGAGTCTGCTTGCTTGGTGCCTGATTGGTTCCCGAGGGCTTTTAAATTCTCTTCGCCAAGTATTTTTTCATATTCCAAAGACTTATTATTTATTCGTGCCTCGCGGAGGTATTGCAGGTGCAAGGCGGACAAATCGGCAAATGCTTCTTCTGCACCTTTGCGATTGCCATGAACGATAAACTCGCCCAAATCCACAAAGGCTTTTTCGGGATTGTATTCATGCACGGCGTTAAACTTGGCGGCCACTTCGGTAAAGTCCAGTGCCAGTTTATCGGATTCGTCCAGGGTAAATCCCACGGCATCGGCATAGGGCTTCAGGCGGGTCTGGAAGAGCAATGCCTTGTAAGCGCTTTGAGAAAGCTTGTCGTAGGTTTCGTTCACGACTTTGATGATGTGCTTGGCCTGTTCTTCCGTGCCGTAATACAGCGCAGGGGTTCTCTGCCCAGTAAAAGAGTCCAGAATCCCCACTTTGTATCGCGCTTCAAGAAAATCCAGTTCCAGCTGACTGAGACGCCTCCAAACTATCCACTCCTGTTTTTTGATCAGCTCCGCATATTGCGCAGGCGTGAGAGCAATGCCTTTTCCTTCTTTGCGTTCCGCGCTTTCAGACAGCCTTTGCATTCTTGAAGAAAAGCCATCCAAAGATCGCAGATAATCGGTTTGTGCCCAACGGGTCAACAGAGTATCCAGCATGACTTCCTGCGACTGTTTGGTGGATGCCTCCGCATATAGGCGCAAAGACTCCGCCAATGCTTCGGAAGTTGCCGCCGCCACGCGCAAATCCCTCACTCGTCCCATGCCCTTGAGGTTGGGCAGGGCTTGCTGTGCTTCGGTGAGCACAATATCGGAGGAATCGATGCGACTGAACATGTTATTGGAAGCGAAATGGAGATCGCCCATTTCCCGTTCCGTGCCGTCAGTGCGCACATAGCTGCCGACGCGGGCAAGGGTATTGCCGTTGCCGAGGTTGCGGTTGGGGCTTGAGTGGGCAAGGTTGAGCGCCTGCACTTGCGCGGCTTCCATGGTGAGCAGTTCGTCGCTTTGGCTGATGCCGTCCTGATTCGCATCACGCCATGCACGCAGTTTGCCGAAGACGGCGTCTTGCGCATCGATGCGACCATCGCCGTTGTCGTCATACTGGCTGAGCGCCTGATAGCCGGTCTCGGCGCGTTCGCCATTTTCAAGCAGATGGTTGTCGCCGAAGAGTTCGCCGCCGTTGGTGACTACGCCATCGCCATCAAGGTCAACGCCAAGCAACGCATCGCCTTTGCCGATCCAGCCGGTGGCGGTTTTGATGCCGTCCTTGTTGTGGTCGAACAGGGTGCTGTCCAAGCCATTGATGCCTACGGTCTTGATACCATCGCCGTTCAAATCCAAGGCCAACGGATCAACAATGTAGTAGCTGTTGTCGCGAGGGAGATTGGCGTAATCATCACCGAAGAGTTTATCCCATAACCATTTTGCGCCTTCTGCTATGCCGAACGCCACTCCAGCAGCAACCGTTCCTACAAGAATAGCTCCCCCCAATGTAGCAGCAGCGCCTCCCAGCAACCAACTCGCAGCACCTGCTCCTATTCTGGCACCCAACATACCACCCAACATTCCAGAGGAAGTTTTCCCGAGATTATTCCAGTTATCTTCTGTTACAGCTCCATACCAAGCATCCGCCAATTGATAAGCATTGACACCATTTGCTACATGACTGGCTACTGCTGCAGCCCTGGCATAGGCTGATGCTGCTTTATCGCTTTTATCAATAAGATTTTTCGCATCAATATAATTTCTAAACGCTTCGCTTTTCTTATCACCGTATCTATCAATAGTATCCTGAAAGAAATTTGCTACACCCTTTGCATTGGAAAAATGAACTTTTCCATTTGTCTTACGTGAAATTTCCTGCAGCTTATTGCGAAATGCTCTTTCTTTTTCAACTAGCTGGTTATATTCATTTATAAATTGAGATCTGTTCCTAAAGCCATCCAGAATACGACCTGTGGCATGTCCGAGTAAATCTGGACTTGATTTGTCCACGAAGTTTAATATAGCAGCTGAAAAATCAAATAGATGCTCTGTTAGCTCTTTACTATCTTTCTTATTTAAATAGATAATATCACTCATTGCTTCTCTCCCTTGTGCATGTTGTAGCAAATCGTATCAATTAGCGCAACTAAAGTCGACAAAAAACAGACAACTATACTCGACTGCATTATGAACAAAAACCAAGAAAACAAAAATCTGTTACTAAAATAACTTCGATGCAACCATAATATTGGCTCACTTGTCTCAGCAAAAAACATAAGAACCATACAACAACAAGCCAACACTCCTCCCAAAAACAAATAAAAATCTTCTTTGTATTTATAAATACATATACTAGGAATCCTATTGTTTACTTTATATATAAAAAACAATGAAGTTAAGATTACTAATAGAAAAAAAACGGGGTAAACAAAAATAAAATACATTTTAACAACAGCATAAATGAGATCATCATGCGTATATGAAAATGAAATATTATAATTTTCGCTTATTTGCAAAAAATATTTATCTAAGTTTGTTCGTCGCAAAATTCCCGGAACGATATAAACCAAAAAAAAGGAAAAAAATAAAAGAAAGCCACCCAAAGAATACAGAAGTCGTTTGTTTTTTTGTGCGCGCTTTGCACGCAAAAGGCGTTCGGTGTTTTCGATCATCACCAATCCTGAAGTTCAAGTCTACTTTCCTGAATGTTGTGAAGCATAGTATCAGCCAAGACAAAAGGTTGCCAAGTATCTTTGCTGACGGATGTCAAAAAAGAAAGGTGGTAAATTTTCTCATTCAAAAGCGCTTATAGTGAGAAATTTTCTCACCATAAGCGCTTCATAATGGTAAAAAACAACTATTTTATGCTATTTTATCGTTGCTTCATACTTTCGTCGATTTTGGTCTGCAAGGGGCTTAGCAGATAGTCGAGTACACGGCGTTTGCCGGTCTTGATTTCGGCGGTGATGTTCATGCCGGCGGAGAGGCGCACGGGTTTGCCTTCTATGATGAGGGTGTCGTTGTCGAGTGCGATGGTGGCGGCATAGACGAGGCCGAGGTGCTGGTGTTCGATGGCGTCGTAGCTGATGTGTTTGACGCGGCCGGTGAGGTAGCCGTAGCGGGTGTAGGGGAAGGCTTCGATTTTGATGACGGTTTCCTGCTCGGGGTGGATGAAGCCGATGTCTTTGTTGAGAATGAGGGCTTTGACGTGCATGTGGTAGTCGTCGGGGACGATGACCATGACGGGCTGCGCGGCGGTGACGACGCCGCCGATGGTGTGCACGGCGAGTTGCTGGACGGTGCCGCTTACCGGGGCTTTGAGTTGCATGAGTTGCCGACGTTCCTGGGCTTTGCCGAGCTGGGCTGTGAGCTGGGCGATGTGTTCTTCAGATTGGCGCAGGATGTCGAGGGTGTCGCGGCGCAGGGTTTGGGTGTTGGCGCGGCGGCTTTCCTCGGCTTCGTCGATGGCGGCTTTGATTTGTTCGCGCTGGTTGCGTTTGCTTTTCTGGTCGTTCTGGTTTTCGATGAGTTTGCTTTTTTGTTCGAGGTAGGCGTGGTTGGAGATGAAGTTTTGCCGGACGAGTTTGGCAAGGTCGTCGGTGCGCTGGCTTTCGATTTTGCCGAGGTTGGCGAGTTTGTCGATTTCCGCCTGGATGGCGCGGGATTCGGCTTGATGCTGGCGGATACGCGCCTGGATTTGCTGGTCTTGCACGGACCAGGCCTGGTATTGGTTGGTGGCGAGGAGTTGCGATTGCAGGAAGTCGCTTTCGGCGATGTCGTGGCGGGCAGCGAGTTGGCGATCCATTTGTGGCTGAGCGTTGTCGTCCAAGGCTTTCAGGAGCGCTTCGCTGCGCCATTTGCTCAAATAGGCGGCGTGCAGGGCTTTTTCGGCCTGGGCGACATCGGCTTCGGTGCCGACGGCGCGCAGTTCGAGGAGGATGTCGCCCTGGGTGACGTGTTGGCCGTCGCTGACGTGGATGGCTTTGACTTCGGCGGTTTCCAGCGGCTGGATGGTTTTGCTCTGGCCGGTGGGTTCGGTTTTGCCCTGCGCCATGACGACGATGTCCAGCTGCCCGAACCATGACCATGCCATTGCCAGGAAGGCAAAGAGCATGATGAGGCGGGCGATCCATTTCGGGGCGGGGGAAACGGGTGTTTCCACGAGTTCGAGGTGGGCGGGGAGGAAGTCGCGCTCGTGGCGGTCGCGTTTGGGCGGCTCCAGTTCCTTGCGTACTGACCAGACGTTGCGCCATACGGTGGCATAGCGTTTGAGGAGATCACTCCAGGCTTCTTTGTGGATTCCCATGTTTCACCCGTTCTGCAACTGGTAAAGATAGCGGTAATAACCATTTTCGCGGGCGAGCAGTGCTTCATGCGTGCCTTGCTCGATGATGCGGCCCTTGTCCATGGCGATGATGCGGTGGGTATGGCGCACGGTGGAGAGGCGGTGGGCGATGATGAGCACGGTGCGGTTGTGGCAAATGGCGTGCATGTTTTGCATGATGGCGCGTTCGGATTCGTAGTCGAGAGCGCTGGTGGCTTCGTCGAGGATGAGGATGCGCGGGTTGGTGACGAGCGCGCGGGCGATGGCGATGCGCTGGCGTTGCCCGCCGGAAAGCCCTGCGCCCTGTTCGCCGACGATGGTATCGTAGCCTTCGCGCAGTTCCATGATGAAGTCGTGCGCGCCGGCGAGTTTTGCCGCTTCGATGACGCGTTCGAGCGGCATGCCGGGGTCGGTGAGGGCGATGTTGTCGCGCACGCTGGCGTTCATGAGCACGTTTTCCTGCAAGACAACGCCCACTTGCCGCCTGAGCCAGGCGGGATCGGCGAGGGCAAGGTCGTTGCCGTCGATGAGCACGCGCCCCTGTTCGGGGACATAGAGGCGCTGCACGAGTTTGGTGAGGGTGGATTTGCCCGAGCCGGAGCGGCCGACGATGCCCAGCACTTCACCGGCGCGGATGTCGAGATGGAGGTCGGCGAGGATCAGGGGACCGTCGGGACGATAGCGGAATTGCACGCCATCGAAGCGGATATGGCCGCGGATATCGGGGAGATTGAGACGCGAAGCGGGGTTTTCCGTAGGGGTGTTGAGGATGTCGCCGAGGCGCGCCACGGAGATGCCAACCTGCTGGAAATCCTGCCAGAGTTGCGCAAGGCGGATGACCGGCGCGGCGACTTGCCCGGCGAGCATGTTGAAGGCGATCAGTTGGCCGACGGTGAGCTTGCCTTCGATGACGAGTTTGGCGCCGAAGTACAGCGTGGCGATGGTGACGCCTTTCTGGATGAGCTGGATACCCTGCTGGCCAATGGTGGCGAGCTTGGTGACGCGGAAAGCGGTTTGCACGTAGCTGGCCATTTGCTTGTCCCAGCGTCGCGTCATTTGCGGCTCGACGGCCATGGATTTGATGGTGCCGAGGGCGGAGACGGATTCGACGAGAAAGGATTGGTTGTCGGCATAGCGCGCGAATTTGTCGTTGAGGCGGGCGCGCAGGATGGGGCTGATGATGGCCGACCATGCGGCATAGAGCGGCAGAGAAGCGATGACGATGAGGGTCAGCCAGCCGCTGTAAAACCACATCACGGCGATGAAGATAAAGGAAAAGGCGAGATCGAGTACGGAGGTGAGCGCTTGACCGGTGAGGAAATTGCGGATTTGCTCCAGTTCGCGCACGCGCGCCACCGTATCGCCGACGCGGCGCTGCTCGAAATAGGCGATGGGCAGTTGCAGCAGATGGCGATAGAGGCGTGCGCCCAGTTCCACATCCACGCGGCTGGTGGTATGCGCAAATACATAAGTGCGCAGGCCGGACAGCACCACTTCGAATATTGTCACCACGACAAAGGCCACGGCAATCACATCCAGCGTGCTGAAGCCGCGATGCACCAGCACCTTGTCCATCACCACCTGAAAAAAGAGCGGCGTGATCAGCGCGAAAAGCTGGATGACCACGGAAACGGCGAGCACTTCCAGAAAAATGCGCCGGTATTTGATAATCGCCGGAATAAACCAGGTGAAATCGAATTTGGCGAGCGATCCCAGCACGGATGCGCGCGACGCCACAAGAATCAGCCGCCCGGAAAAGCGCTCGGCAAATGCCTCTTGCGAGAGGACGACAGGCCGCCCCGATTCCAGATCCTGAATGAGAAAGCGCGCCTCATCAATGCGCGCCAGGATGAAATGCTTGCCGTCATCACGCCATACCACCGCAGGCAAGGCCAGCAAATGCAGACGTTTCATCGAACGCGACACCACGCGCACCTTCAGCCCCAGATAACGCGCGGCGAGCAGCCACTCTTCCTGATCGAGATCGCGACCATTGCCGGCAAAGCGGTGCAGCAAATCCTCACCGTTTGCGGCTACGCCGTGATAATGCGCCATCACCAGCAATGCGTTCAGCGACAGCGACGGTGCTTCCCGGGGCAATGCAGGCGATTCACTTCCTGTCTGCGCGTTTTCCATAAGATACCCATGTAAAAGTCAAAGGAATAAAAATACTTGGCTTGTAATTATACTTACGTATTCCAAAGAATCGGACAGCATTTATCTTCTTGATTTTTTATTTAAATCTTTCATCCAAGAGGGTTCTTCAAGCGAGTAGGACGCCTAATCGTATTCGCAGGGATCGAAACGGGAAGCCATCAATTCAGCCTCTTGTCGAAGCTGCTCGGGATCCAGTTGATCCATGCCGTCAACTCCCAAGATCTCGGCTTCCTGGGGATCCAATTTCACGACCAGTCCTGCGGTTATGGCGCGTTTTTTCAGGGTCAGGGTGTTATTTGCGGGCGGGTAGAGTTTGTCGCGTGGCTCATGATTTTTCCTTTGGAGAAAGTGTGGGCAAAAAGCGCTTCTGCATTGTCAGTTTAGCGTCGCCGGAAAAGCAGGAGCGCTTTTTTGACTTCGCTGGCCAGTCAGCGTTGCCTGGAGTTTTCTGCGGTGCTGGTGCGGATGGGCAAGGGCCAGCGCGGATCGCAGATGAAGTTGCGCCGGATGGTGCTTTTGCTGGTGCCGACAAAGGCTGCAATGTCGTCAATGGACCAATAACGGTCATCTTCGCTGAAGTCATGGAGCGTTGCCACCATTTGGCTGGCCAGATCCGGCTGCGACGAAAGCGGCTCTTTTTCCGCATGCGTGTCTTGTTGTGCGGCAGCGAGTAAGCGGGTGGTGAGGTTGTGATGCATGTCATCCTCCGGGATAGGGATTGTCGGATTGCCTTGCCGGAAGGCAAGGGCAAGAGGTGCCGCAAGCCATGAGGCAAACGGTTGCGGCATTTGGGCAAGCGACACGGATATATGACTGAGGAATAGGGAGCCATGTCATTTGCTTGCCCGCTTTTTGAATACCAGGCATTTCACTTTTTTGTTGAGCAGGCGTGAGTGTACGGTGCGTCGATCAAGAAAAGCATAACGCCTGCTTTGCGGCAGCAGACGTTGAAGCTCGGTGCGCGGTGGCAGTTGCAGCCCAGCGGCCTTGGCACAAGTTTCGGCGTGGGGCAGGTTGATGGCCATCAGGGCGGCGTCATGGCTGTGATTGATGGCTGAATCTTCGCGGGTATCGAGATATTCCATGCTCTCCCAGAACTCGATCAGTACAGGGGATCGGTTGCCAGACTCTGTTGCCGTTCAATGCTGGCTTGCTCCAGATAATCCAGGGTGCGGGCCAGCATAATGTCGTCCATGCCGATGTGCGGAGCGATGCCTTTGAGCATGGCCATGAGTTGGG
>JAUMXB010000027.1 GCA_030529365.1 Cardiobacteriaceae bacterium
CAGCCTGTTTTGCGAATATTCCTTATGACTATCTTTAGAGCGTTGGCTATATATGGTAAAAAATCACTATTTTGAGCATTAAAAAAGGACGGCATTGCCGTCCTTTTTCATTTGATGACCGATCAGCGCATGGGCGGTGCGTACATAATGCCGCCGTCGTTCCACAATTTGTTGAGACCGCGCCCGATGTTGAGCGGAGAATCCTTGCCGACGTTGCGGTCATACGCTTCGCCATAGTTGCCGACTTTGGCGACGATTTTCTTGCAGAAGTCAGCGCCTACGCCGAGTTTCTCGCCACCGTTGGCTTCCACGCCAAGCAGGCGACGGATGTTGGGGTTGTCGCTGCCCGCTTTTTCCTCGACATTGGCCTGGGTGACGCCCATTTCTTCGGCGTTGACCATGCAGTAGTGCACCCAGCTGGCGAGATCCTTGAAGTTGGCATCATCCTGGCGCACCAGCGGGCCAAGCGGTTCTTTGGAAATGACTTCCGGCAGAATGACGTGGGCGGCCGGATCCTGCAACTGCCCGCGCTGCACATAAAGCCCGGAGACGTCGGAAGAATAGGCATCGCAGCGGCCGTTGTCGTAAGCGGTTTTCACTTCTTCCGATTTTTCAAAGATAACCGGCTTGTATTCCAAGCCGTGCGACTTGAAATAATCGGCCATGTTCACTTCGGTGCTGGTGCCGGTATTGGTGCAGATAGAAGCGCCGGAAAGTTCCTTGATGCTGTTGATGCCGAGATCCTTGCGCACCATGAAGCCCTGGCCGTCATAATAGTTGACGCCGATGAAGTCGAAGCCGAGATCCACATCGCGCGACAGCGTCCAGGTGGTCACGCGCGCCAGCACGTCGATTTCGCCGCTTTGCAGCACGGTGAAGCGCTCCTTGGAAGACGTCGGACGGAAGGCAACTTTTTGCGGATCATCAAAAATGGCCGTGGCGATGGCGCGGCAATAATCCACGTCCAACCCTTTCCAAACGCCGTTTTCGTCGGCCACGGAAAATCCGGGCAAGGCCTGGGTGACACCGCAGCGCACCTCGCCGCGTTTTTTGATGTCGTCCAGCGTGCCGGCCTGCGCCACGCCCGCGAGCAATACGCCCGCCAAAATCGTCATTTTCATCTTCATGATTTTTCTCCTCTTTGGTGAATCAATTGTCCGGCCACTCAATATCCTTGAGCAATTCGGCCAACTCTCCATTGGCATGGATTTCCGTGATGATGTCGCAACCGCCGATCAACTCTCCCTTGATCCACAGCTGGGGGAAAGTCGGCCAGTTCGCATATTTCGGCAGTTCCGCACGAATTTCAGGATCTTGCAAAATATTGACATAAGCAAACGGCTGGCCTTCGCGCTTCAGGCATTCCACGGCCTTGGCGGAAAAACCGCATTGCGGAAAATCGGGTGTACCCTTCATATACAGCAGCACCGGCGTGGTTTCGATCTGCTCTTTGATGCGCGCTATAGTGTCCATGAAGCCTCTTGGTTTGTAGTGAAAAGCGCCTTACTATACCCAACCTGTTTTTACCGAGGCAACCACCAATGACGACCGCACTGATGAACAATTACAAGCGGCAGGCCGTAAACTTCGTGCGCGGCGAAGGCGTGTATCTTTACGATGACAGCGGCAAGCGCTACCTCGACGGCCTCGCCGGCATTGCCGTCTGCGGCCTTGGCCATGCCCATCCCGAACTGGTACAAGCCCTTGCCAAACAGGCGCAAACGCTGTGGCACGTCTCCAATGCCTTTGAAATCCCGGGGCAGGAAAGCGTCGCCCGCACCCTCTGCCAACTTTCCGGCATGGAACGCGCCTTCTTTTGCAACTCCGGCACCGAAGCCAACGAAGCCGCCCTGAAACTCACGCGCCTGCACGCCCGCCAGCGCAACATCGAGCATCCGCTCGTCCTCACCTTCCAGGGCAGTTTTCATGGCCGCACCTTCGGCGCGATGAGCGCCACCGGCAACGCAAAAATCCGCAATGGCTTCGAACCCCTGCTGGACAGCTTTGCCTATCTTCCCTACAACGATCTCGATGCCGTCAAGGCCATCGCTTCCGATCCCAATATCGTCGCCGTCATGCTCGAAGGCATCCAGGGCGAAGGCGGCATCCACCTGGCAGATCGCGACTTCGTGCGCGGGCTGCGTGAACTCTGCGACAAACACGGCTGGCTGCTCATCTTCGATGAAATCCAGGCTGGCCTCTGCCGCACGGGAAAATGGTTCAACTACCAGCATCACGACATCCTGCCGGATATTGTCACCCTCGCCAAAGGACTGGGCAACGGCATGCCCGTTGGCGCCTGCCTCGCACGCGGACAGGCAGCGCACTATTTCCAGCCCGGCATGCACGGCACCACCTTTGGCGGCAACCCGCTCGCCATGCGCATCGTGGAAGAAACACTCGCCATCTACCAGCGCGACAATCTTTGCGAACGCGCCCGTACGCTGGGTGACCATTTGCGGCAACAAATTGAATCCAAATTAAAACCACTGGAAAATATCGTCGCCATTCGTGGCCAGGGCCTGATGGTCGGCATCGAGCTTGCCCGGCCCATCGACAATCTGGTGCAACTTGGCCTGGAGCACGGCATCGTCTTCAACGTTACCGCCGACAAAGTCATCCGCCTTTTGCCCGCCCTCGTCATCAGCGAGATACAAATTGATGAAATAGTAGAAATTTTGCAAAAAATTATAGAAATTTGATAAAAACACACCATAATAAGCGCTTTATATGGTTTGTTTTTATCATGCAAGCAAGAAAAAATGAAGAGATTTTTTGCTAATTTTCACATAATTCAATTTTGCTAAGTTACGCTGCGCCAAGCCGTTACTTCAGGCAATGCTTGGAATACTCAACATAACATCACGACGATGGAGAATCATATGACCAAATTGACCCTCGCCCTGCTCGGTACCAGCGCCCTGATGCTTGCCGCCTGTGGAGGCAGTGGCGGAAACAACAACGCCCCAACTCCCCCGCCCACGCAGCTTCCTCCCGGCAACAATGCCCAGCAAAATCCGCCCCCGGCATCTTCCGGAATTGTCCAGGGTGTCGCCTACGTCTTGCCGGCCGGCAGCACAATTCCCTCGTCTGCCAGCCAGCTTCATGAAACCAAGAGCAACTATCTCTCCGTACTCAACGCGGGCGGCAAACAGGTTACCCTGCAAATCCCCGGCATTTATTCCCGTGGTATGACTTATCTCCCGGGTGGCGCCAATGTTGATGGCAAGGGCTACAGAACCTTTGTCGTCAGTGGCAGCAAATATGCCTACAGCAAATTTGGCCACGTCAACGACGGCGAAACCCGCATCTTCAGCCACGGCGTGCTGACAACCCAAATGCCTGCCATGGGCCGCGTTGAATACGAAGGAGATTCAACCATCGCCCAAGGATCCATGGTGGCCATTGGCGATTCCGATTTTGTTGCGGATTTCGGCCAGAAAACCCTGGTAGGCTACCTCACCCAGGAAGACAGAAGCCCCGTCATCTTCAACCCCATCTACATCAACGCTACCATCACCGGCAACAGCTTCGCCACCGCACCTGGCAGCACCACGGCTCGCGGCTACTTCTACGGCCCCAACGCCGCAGAACTGGGCGGCGTTTTCAGCGACAGCAGCCAGCAGATCTCCGGCAGTTTTGGTGCCAGAATCGATCGCTGACCCCCTGTTCTTCTCGGTGCAAAAGGCTGCTTTGGCAGCCTTTTTATTTCTTCAACATACCCTTGAGAAAAAAATATTTGACCTGGCAATAATAATAATTACCATATAGATACTTATTTTCCATCTCAGGAGTTTCAATGTCCCGCCATCCCCTTTTCCTGCTGGTTGCCGCAGCTTTGCCCGTCTTTGCAGAAACCACACTGGATCCCATTGTGGTATCCGTTTCCTCGCAAGTTGCCACCCTTGACCAAAAAACACTTGAACGGGAACCCGCCAAAAACAGCAAAGCCCTCTTCAATTACACGCCAGGCGTCAATTTTGCCGACACCGGCTACAACCAGCTGGGCGACATCGAAATCCGCGGCATGGGCGGCATGGGCACACTCTTTGGCAGCAGCAGCAACCGGGTCACCATGGAAGTTGATGGCATGGAGATTTCCCAGGGCTTCAGTTTTGGCCACAACATGCGCAACGGTCGCCAATACTTTGATCCTGCCGATCTCAAGGCCGTGGAAATCCACAAAGGCCCGGGAGCCAATGGCATTTCCGGCAACGTACGCTTCCGTACCAAGAATCCGGAAGATTATTTGCAGGAAAACCGCAATATTGGCGGCGAAGTGCGCGCCGGCTACAGTGGCGACAGCAACGATTACCATGCCGGCGGCACCATCGCTGCACGCGCGGGTGAATATCACGGCCTCTCTCTCAGCTATACGCACCGCCGGTTCGAAGAGCTGAAAAACAAGGGCGGCCTTGATGTGGACGGCAAAAAGCGCACCAGGCGCAATCCGCTGGATGGCCGCAGCAACGCCGTAAACGGCAAATGGACATTCACCCCGAGCGAAGCGCACCGCTTCACCACCACCCTGCAACATTTCGACGTCAAAAATGACTCGCTCCTGCGCAACAGCATCGGCATTACCAGCCGCAGCGGTGCCACCACGACCTACGCGCACAACAGCCAGCGCAACGAGCGCAATGCTGTCTCGTTCGGCCACGAAATGAACCTCGCCACCGCCGCCTTTGACCGCCTCGACTGGCAGCTTTCCGCCCAGCGCACCGTCAGCGAAGGCCGCAACACCTCGCACAGCATGCTCAAGGGCGCAAAAAGCGTTTCGCACGACAACAACGACTTCAAAGTCAACACAATCACCCTGAAAGCCGATGCCGAGAAAACGCTGGGCAGCCATGAACTGCATTACGGATTCAAGCTGCAATACAGCGATGCCGACCTCAAATCGCAGCGCATCGGTGCACAAGGCGTTCGCAACAACCAGTTCTTCCCGAAAAGCGAGCAATGGCAAACCACCTTGCATGCTGCTGACCGCATCCGTTTCGGGCAAAGCGGCGTCAGCCTCACGCCATCGCTCGACATCTCGCACATCAGCGTCGATCCGCAGATTGACGCAAACCGCGCAGCCCCCGGCACCAAAAAATACAGCAAGACCGCGCTGGGCGGCGGCCTGCGTCTGGACTGGGACATCAACGACCAGCACCAGTTGAGCGCCGCATACACCCATGCCACCCGCCTGCCCGCCTTTGGCGAAACCAACGGACAAAACTATGGCCACTGGCTCGGTCGCCCCAACCCCAACCTCAAGCCGGAAACTGCTGACGGCATTGAGCTTTCCTGGCAAAGCCAGGGAGATTTGGGACAACAGCGCACCACCCTTTTCTACAACCGCTACAACGACATGATCAGCACCCAGTGCAGCTCCAACCTCGACGCCAACGACATCTGCGAAGTCCTTAACGAAAAAGGCAGCAGCGACATCTACGGCATCGAAATCGACGGCCGCCTTGAGCTTGCCGTCCTCGGCCTGCCGCAAGGCTTTGCCGCCGAAGGTGCGCTGGCCTGGGCCAAAGGCGAAAACGGCGCAGGCGAACCCATCGGCAAAATCGATCCGCTCAACGGCTTCGTCGGCCTGCGCTACGACCATCCCGAAGACACCTGGGGCGCAGCCGCGCGCCTGACCTTCGCCGCTGCCAAAAAAGCGGGCGATTTGCCGAAAAAAGTCGAGCTTGGCGACAGCCCCTACAACCCTCTGCCCGGCTACGGCAGCGTAGATCTCACCGGACATTACAAACCGGTGAAAAACATGACCATCAGTGGTGGCATTTACAACCTGCTTGATAAACAATACGCGCGCTGGAACCGCGCCCGCCAGCACCAGGGCGACACCGTTCCGCACAGCGAAGCCGGCCGTTACATAGGCGTCAACTTCCGCTACCAGTTCTGACCAACACCGTTTCTTCAACCCTCACAAGCGCTTGCCGCATAATATTGCGGCAAGCGCTTTTATCGCAGAAAGGCGAAAAATAAATGTTTTTTATCATAAGCAAGCGCTTCCCATGATAAAAAAATCATTATCTTAACTCAAAAATCGAGAAAATCATGAGAATCAAAAACATCCTTCTCCCTCTCGCCCTGTGCGGCACCATTGCGGCAAGCCATGCCCAGGAGCGCATCGTCTCCACCGCCGGCAACGCCTCGGAAACCCTGGCGCTGCTGAATGCGGCCGACCGCATCGCCGCCGTGGACACCACCAGCCTGCTGCCTGCCGACATCATGGCGAGCAAGCCCAAAATCGGTTACCGCCGCGCCCTCTCCAGCGAAGGCATCCTCTCGTTAAGCCCCGACCTCATCATCCTCGCGCCCGATGCCGGCCCGCCCGAAGCCGTACAGCAGCTTGAAAGCGTCGGCATTCCCCTCCTGCGCACCCAGGATTTGAAAACCCAGGACGGCATCAACGCCGATATCCGCGCCATCGCCAAAGCCGTGCAGCGTGAAGCCGAAGGCGAAACCCTGATCACCACGCTCGACGCCACCCTGGAAAAAGCGCGCACCGTGCAAGGCAGCTACGCCAAAAAACCTCGCATTCTCCTCTACTTTGCCAGCCACAACGGCGGCGGCCAGGGCATGGGCAAAGATAGCGCCGGCGATGCCCTCATTGCCCTGCTCGGCGGCGACAACGCCATGGAAGCAGAAGGCATGAAACCGCTGGGCACCGAATCCCTGCTCACCTTGCCAGCCGACGTCATCCTCGTCGCCGAGCTGCACAAAAACCTTGAAAAGACCGCCGTTCCGGCCAGCGCTGACGACCTGCCCGACCTTGCCGTCGCGCCCGCCGCACAAAACGGCTGCCTCATTCGCATCAACGTCATGGAAAGCCTCGGCTTTGGCCCCAGCTACGCGGACGCCACCCTTGCCATCAGCGAGGCCATTGCCGCCTGCCTGAAACCGTAACGGTAAAATTTCTCATCATTAAGCGCTTGTTGCAATAAAAAATCATCATGAAAAGCGCTTTACATGGTGATATTTTATCATTTTTAGCAAATATTTGAAGAATACCAACCTGGCCATCGCATGGCCAGCCTGCATTTGCCAGCGCCGTGAACAGCATTTCCGGCATGGCCAAACAGGATGAGAACCAAGCCGGTCACCGCAACGAACTGCCGAGACAATCCCACCCGCAACGCCACGATAACACCCGCCCCACCACATGAATTCTGCCCACCGTTCCCATTACCCCACCATCTTCGCCGTCACCCTGCTGGCCATGTTCCTCTTTGCCTTCCTGTCCATGCGCTTCGGCGCTGCCGACATTGACGGCGGCCTCATCTGGCGCGGCCTCACCGGCAACTTGCAGCCTGGCGACCAGGCGCACTGGCACATCTTCGCCAACATCCGCTTGCCGCGCGCGCTTGCTGCCGCACTCGTCGGCGGCAGCCTCGCCGTCACCGGCGCCGTCATGCAGGGGCTTTTCCGCAACCCGCTCGTCGATCCGGGCATCATCGGCGTCATGAGCGGCGCCTCCTTCAGCGCCGCGCTCTTTATCGTCCTCGGCGCGAAAATCTTCCCTGCCTTCATCGCCACCTTCGGCAACTACGCCCTGCCCTTCGCCGCCTTCATCGGCGGCTATGCCATGACCCTTGCGCTCTACCGCTTCGCACGGCGCGGCGGCCACATCAACATCGCCGCCATGCTCCTCATCGGCATCGCACTCGGCGTAGTTGCCGAAGGTGGCGAT
>JAUMXB010000028.1 GCA_030529365.1 Cardiobacteriaceae bacterium
GCAACAATCCCGCACCCTCGCCCAACTGCGCGACACCCTGCTGCCCAAACTGATTTCCGGTGAATTGCGTGTGGCGGATGCTGCAACGTTTCTGAAAGAGCATGGAGTCCCGGCATGAGCAATACCGTGCATATTTATTGTGATGAATCCTGCCATCTGGAAAACGACGGCATGAAAGCCATGGTGCTGGGTGCGCTGTGGTGTCCGGCGGACCAGCGCAAGTTGCTATCGCGCAAGATTAAGGCACTGAAAGCCGAGTATGGCTTGCCTGCAAGTTTTGAGATCAAATGGGTGAAAGTGTCACCGGGAAAATTACCGTTTTATCAGGCGCTTTTGGACTTGTTCTTTGACGAGGCGGAGATCAATTTCAGAGGGTTAGTGGTGCCGGACAAGCAATTGCTCGATCACGGGCGATTTGCCCAGAGTCATGATGAGTTTTATTACAAGCAGTGGTATCTATTGCTCAGTCGCCTGATTGACCCGGAAAGCCGTTATCGTATTTTTCTGGATATGAAGGATACGCAGGGACAGCGCAAGGTGGAAAAGCTGCATCAAGTGTTGTGCAACGCGCATTATGATTTTGACCGGAGCATTATTGATACTATTGAGCAGGTGCAGTCGCACGATGTGCTATTACTGCAATTGGCGGACTTGCTGATTGGGGCGCTGTCTTATGTTCACCGTGGCTTGCATGGCAGCCCGGCCAAGCAGGCGCTGGTGGCGCATATCCGGCACCGCTCCGGGCTGCGGCTAGAGCAAAGTTCTTTGCCGAGCGTCAAGAAGTTCAATCTGTTCGTCTGGAGGGCGCAGTCTTGAGCCAGCCGCCCGATCTGATTTATATGTGTGACTACTCGGGGTGGGAGGCGTATGAAGATGCGATTTATGCCGTTTATCTGCAAACCGTGGCACATGCAGGGTTGACGTTTTGCGGTAGCCCGCTCAAGGTGCGTTTCAATCCGGAAACCAAGAAAAAGGGCTATGGTTTCTGGCATCTGATTTCGGAAGCGCCCAGCCGGAATAACCGCAATGAAGATGAACGTATCCCCGATCTGCGCCGATGCGAGCGGGTACGTTGGGTGGCATGGTGCATTCGTAATGCCGATGCGAACATGCCTGGGTTCTCATGGTGGGAGAACGAGCGTGGGAGGGAAAGGCATGTGGTGCTCTGGGCAGAGGCGCATGAATTTGTCGTCGTGCTAGCAAAGCGCAATACACAGCAGGGAACACGCTTTTATCTGCTGAAAACAGCCTATTGCCCACACAGTCACACGCTGCGCAAGCTTATCAAGGAGCGGGACGCATGGCGGGCAGCCCAAAAAGACTGAAGCCCCGGCGCATTGCTGCACAAGGGCTTCGGATACTCCTTCTACGCATGGCAGATGAGCTGAAGGGGATTCTAAGCGGCTGGCTAACATAAGTCAAGACTTTAATCAATAGAACAAGGAGCAAAGTAATGGCTTTTCTTTCCGAAGCCGAGGTCGAAGACACCCTGCTGGCGCAGCTTGAGGCGCTGGGCTATGGCATCGCGCGCGAGGAGGAGATTGGCCCGGACGGCAGGCGGCCGGAGCGGGACAGCTATGCCGATGTGGTGCTGCAAAAGCGCTTGCAGGCGGCAGTGGCGCGGCTCAATCCGGGCTTGCCGGAGGAGGCGCGGGCGGATGCGGTACGGCGGGTGTTGCAGTCCGGCTTTCCTGATTTGCTGGAAGAAAACCGCCGCCTGCACCAGTTGATGACCGAGGGCGTGGACGTGGAGTATTACGCCGATGACGGCACGCTGACGGCGGGCAAGGTCTGGCTGATGGATTTTGAGCGGCCGCACAACAACGACTGGTTGGCGGTGAGCCAGTTCATGGTGATTCACGGCCAGCAGCGGCGGCGGCCGGATGTGGTGGTGTTCGTCAACGGCCTGCCGCTGGCGGTGATCGAGCTGAAGGCGCCGGGCAGCGCAGGGGCGCATCTGGCGGCGGCGTTCAACCAGTTGCAGACCTACAAGCAGCAGATTCCGGCGCTGTTCCACAGCAACGCGCTGTTGGTCACGTCCGATGGCATTGTGGCGCGGGTGGGTTCGCTGTCGGCCAATCTGGAGCGCTTCATGCCCTGGCGCACCACCGATGGCAAGCAGGTGGCCGTGAAGGGTGAGCCGGAACTTTCCACGCTGATCGAGGGTGTGTTCGAGCCGCAGCGCCTGCTGTCCTTGCTGCGTGACTTCACGGTGTTTGCCGAGACGGGTTCGGGGCTGGTCAAAATCATCGCCGGTTATCACCAATTCCACGCGGTGCGCCATGCCGTGGCATCGACGATTCGCGCCGCTGCGCCGGTGTTGGGCGTGGCGGAAGAACCCGCGGCCTATGGCCTGCCCAGCGTCAAAACGCAAAGCCGGGGCGATAAGCGCGCAGGCGTGATCTGGCACACCCAGGGCTCGGGCAAAAGCCTGTTGATGGCGTTTTATGCCGGGCAGTTGGTCAAACACCCGGCCATGGCCAACCCGACCCTGGTGGTGCTGACCGACCGCAACGATCTGGACGATCAGTTGTTTGCCACCTTCTCGATGTGCCGCGACCTGATCCGGCAGACGCCGGTGCAGGCCGAGAGCCGCGAGCATTTGCTGGCCTTGCTGAACCGCGCCTCGGGCGGGGTGATTTTCACCACCTTGCAGAAGTTCGGCGAGATCGCCGCGCCGCTGACCACGCGCAGCAACGTGGTGGTGATGGCCGATGAGGCGCACCGCAGCCAGTACGGCTTCAAGGCCAGGGTGGACGCGAAAACCGGGGAGATTTCCTACGGCTTTGCCAAGTACATGCGCGATGCACTGCCCCATGCGTCGTTCATCGGCTTTACTGGCACGCCGATCGAGGCGGACGATGTCAACACGCCAGCGGTATTCGGTAACTACATCGATGTGTACGACATCAGCCGCGCGGTCGAGGATGGCGCCACGGTGCCGATTTATTACGAATCACGGCTGGCGCGCATCGAGCTGGACGAGGACGAAAAGCCGACGATCGACGCCGAGGTCGATGCCTTGACCGAGGATGACACGCAGGCCGATCAGGAGCGCTTCAAGCAAAAGTGGGCCACGGTCGAGGCTTTGGTGGGCAGCGGCAAGCGTCTGGCGCTGGTGGCCCGTGATTTGGTGGCGCACTTCGAGAATCGCGTGGCCGCGCTGGATGGCAAGGCGATGGTGGTGTGCATGAGCCGCCGCATCTGCGTGGCGCTCTACAACGAAATCATCCAGCTGAGCCCGGACTGGCACAGCGAGGACGACAACGCCGGCGCGGTCAAGATTGTGATGACCGGCGCGGCAAGCGACCCGCAAGACTGGCAGCGGCACATCGGCAACCAGGCGCGGCGCGATCTTTTGGCCCGGCGCGCGCGCGACCCGAAAGACCCGCTCAAGCTGGTGATCGTGCGCGACATGTGGCTGACCGGCTTCGATGCGCCGTGCATGCACACCATGTACGTGGACAAGCCCATGCAGGGCCACGGCCTGATGCAGGCGATTGCGCGCGTGAACCGGGTGTTCCGTGACAAGCCGGCCGGGCTGATCGTGGACTACATCGGCATTGCGCAAAGCCTGAAATCGGCCTTGCAGCAGTATTCCCGCAGCGATCAGGAAAACACCGGCATTGACGAGGCGCAGGCGGTTGCGGTGATGCAGGAAAAGTACGAGATCGTGCGCGACATGTTCCACGGCTTCGACTACGCCACGGCGCTGGGTGGCACGCCGCAGCAGCGCCTGGCGATGATGGCCGGGGCGATCGAATGGGTGCTGGACAAGCAGCAACAATGGGCGGCGCAAGAGACCAGCGAGCAAGGCAAGAAGAACGCCCACCGCCGCTATCAGGACGCGGTATTGGCGCTCTCCAAGGCCTTCGCCCTGGCCTCGGCTTCGGACGAAGCGCGCACCATCCGCGAGGAAGTCGGCTTCTTTCAGGCCATCCGCGCCGCGCTGGTCAAAAGCAGCACCGGCTCCGGCATCACCGGGCAAGAGCGCGAGCTGGCGATCCAGCAAATCGTCAGCCGCGCCGTGGTCTCGACCGAGATCGTGGATATCCTGGCCGCGGCGGGCATCCAAAGCCCGGATATCTCCATCCTCTCGGACGAATTCCTCGCCGAAGTGCAGCAGATGGAAAAGAAGAACCTGGCGCTGCAAGCCCTGCGCAAGCTGCTGGGTGACGGCATCCGCTCGCGCAGCAAGGCCAATGTGGTCGAGAGCAAGGCGTTTTCCGAGCGGCTGGAAAACGCCGTGGCGCGCTACCACGCCAACGCCATCACCACCGCCGAAGTGCTGCAAGAGCTGATTCAACTGGCCAAGGATATCCGCGCCGCGCGCCAGCGTGGCGAGGAGCAAGGCCTGTCGGATGAGGAAATCGCCTTCTACGATGCCCTGGCCGAAAACCAGAGCGCGGTGCAGATCATGGGCGATGACAAACTCAAGATCATCGCTCATGAGCTTTTGAAAAGCCTGCGCGAGAACGTCAGCGTGGACTGGGCGCGGCGTGAATCCGCCCGCGCCCGCATGCGCGTGCTGGTCAAGCGCATCCTGCGCAAATACGGCTACCCGCCCGACTTGCAGGACGCCGCCGTGCAGACGGTATTGCAGCAGGCCGAGGTGCTGTCGTCGGAGTGGTCTGTTTCATGTGCAGGGATCTTCTGATCTGGTTGACCAAGAAATTGAACGGTGCAGCAAGAATTTTTTTGGAAGAAATCCGGGAAGACAATGTTGCGACTTTTACGGAAGCAGAACTCTCGACGGTTGCTGACCTTGTGAATGGGCGTGAATTGCTTATCCCGTTGCAGCACGGTACTACGATAACGGAGAAAAAAGAGAGAAGGGAAAATGGCGGAATGGACGGGACTCGAACCCGCGCGTCCCTGCGTGACAGGCAGCCATGGATTTTCAAGTCTAACCAACCGAACTATCACTCCGCAGCGATAGATAATGCAAATAAGAAGAGAGAGAAAGAGAAAAATGGCGGAATGGACGGGACTCGAACCCGCGCGCCCCTGTGTGACAGGCAGCCATGATTTGCAAGACTAACCAACTGAACTGCCAGTTCAGCAGCGGCAGATAATGCAAGTAAAAGAGAAGGGAAAGAAAAATGGCGGAATGGACGGGACTCGAACCCGCGACCCCCTGCGTGACAGGCAGGTATTCTAACCAACTGAACTACCACTCCGCAGCGATAGAATCTAAAAAAGAGAAGGAAAAGAAAAATGGCGGAATGGACGGGACTCGAACCCGCGACCCCCTGCGTGACAGGCAGGTATTCTAACCAACTGAACTACCACTCCGCGTGGTGGGTGCTATAGGACTCGAACCTATGACCCTCGCCTTGTAAGGGCGATGCTCTACCAACTGAGCTAAGCACCCTCTCTGTGAGAGAGAGGCGCATTATAGCGATTTCGGGAAACAGCACAAGTTTTTTTCTCTGGTTTTTGCGTATTTGTTTTTAACATCATGTTTTCGCATTTTTTAAAGATGAAAAAGATTGCATTAACTTTGGGGAATGGTATGTTGCACGCTGTTTTTATGGAGTGTGGTGATGAATAAAAAAGTTCGCGACACGCTGTTGGGCGTGCTGGCGCTTGGCGTGGTTTCCGGTTTGTATTTCTGGTCGAAGCAGACAACGCCGGAGCAGGCAGCGGCACAGCTTTTTGATATGAATGTGCCGGCGCGATATGTATTCGTGGGCGATGCGGCCGCTCCCCGTCTTGTTAGTGTGGATATGGAAAGTGGAGCGCTCGCCGGCGATTTGCCGTTGCAGGCGGTTCCGCACCTTATGGCGATGAACAAGAATCATGGTTTGCTGGCTTATGCGGATGGCGAGGCGCGGCAGGTGGTGGTGCGCGATTTGGCTTCGCATGCGGAGCAGGTATTTGCGTTGCCGCATGACGTGGCGGGGATGGCGTTCGACAGCGATAGCGCGCATCTTTTCCTGTATGGCAAGACAGCGCTCTCCTTGCTGGATGTGCAGAGCGGCTCGCTGCAAACGCTGGATGGCTTTGCGGAGATACGCAGCCTGCATTTCGAGCCGTTTGCCCGCGAGATTGTGTTGCTGGATGGCGGTGCGCGTGCTGTCAAGCGCGTGCAGTTGCCGGGGCAGGAAGTGGTTGCGGCGGCATTGCCGGAGACCTGGCAGGATTTTACGGCGTCTGCCCTGAGTCCCGGCGGGGAATTTTTGCTGTTTGGCGTGTTTGATGCGGCGCAAGGCCGTCATTTGGGCGTGGTCTGGCGCAGCGCGGATCAGGGCTGGGAGACGTATCCGATGTCGGCGCCGCTGTTGCAGCCGTTTACGGATAACAATGCCGAAGCGCTTTTCTTCATGGATGAAAGCGGGCAGGGGCTGCGGGTGGATGCACGCAATCCCGGCAAAGTGCAGTCGTTTGCTTCGGTGGACAAGCCGTCGCGTTTTGCCCTGGGCTGGCTGGACAAGCATTTGCTGGTGGCGGGGGAATCGGAGGTGCGCCTGCATGACAGCGCAACGCTGGAAACGCTGGCGCAGGCGCCTTTCCCGGGCGCGGCACAGGATATTTTCATCACGGCGGACAGCAAATCGGCGTTGTTGACTGGCAAGGGCAGCCAGGATTTGCTGGTTTACGATGTGCGCGATGGCGGAGAAATGCGTGGCATTGCGCTGGGCAAGATGGAGAAGCCGGCAGCGGTGATGATGGGCGCGGGCTATACGCTGTGCCATTGATTGAAGAGATTTTTGCTGATTGCTTTTTAGGATGGTTGTTTTTTCTCATTATTGAGCGCTTGTGGCGAGAAATTTTCTCACTATAAGCGCTGATTTGTGGTAAAAAGCGACTATTTTTGCATTGTTTTTATATTTTGTGGCTCTTCAGGCTGAAAACCCACACCTTAATCTCCGATAAACAGGCGGCGCAGACGCAGGGACGTAGCCTGCTACGCCCCTGAATGATCCAGTACATACACCACGGAGGTTGCAGGCAACATTCCTGCACCCAATCGTGCCGCCCTCGCGCAGCGATGGCGGACGAAGGTTGGGGGGTATTGCAACTGACTCAATAACCGGCTTTGCCGAACGTCAATAATTTTTGCCATCTGTATTGGGGTTGAGGCCTTCGGCTCATCATTCATCATGATTTTGCGCTGTCAGCAAATGGTGGGCTAAAGCCCACCCTACGATTCATGAGAATATTTCTCGCCAGGCGAATGGTAAATGCATCTGGTGGTCAAGCGCTTCGTGCTTTGCATTCAACCCGTGTCGGCCATGAATGGCCGACCTACTATCGCTGCGCGACGGTGGGCTAAAGCCCACCCTGGGATTCATGAGAATATTTTTCGTCAGGCGAATGGTAAATGCATCTGGTGGTCAAGCGCTTCGTGCTTTGCATTCAACC
>JAUMXB010000004.1 GCA_030529365.1 Cardiobacteriaceae bacterium
GCTGTTTTGATTACATAATTCTCTGTACAAATCGTCCATGAGCTACTAATACGGCAGTTCAGAAGAGGACTGCGATGAACAATCAGTTGTCTGCTTACAGCGGCTCGACTTTTGTCCATTGGGCTTCCATGAGGGAGCTGAGTATGTGTGGATCACAAGGTTAAAATGTGGCGTAAGGGACAAAATGGATGCTCTGGCGGTCATTTTTTCGAGAAATAGTCCTTGATAAACCGAACCTTGTTTTCCTTTTTCATCCCTTGATGGCACCTTAATTTTGCCTTCAAATCCGCAAACCTCCCTTCCAGCAAATTGGTGGTATTGTGAATGCCCAAGTCGGGATAACGCTCGAAGGTAAAGAGGTGTGGCAGGTTGCGTTTCAGACTGTGGTAAGCGCTTCTTAAGCGGGTATGGGTGTAACGGGATTGGTGTGTCAGCGGGTTTGTCGAGCGTTCATTCAAAAACGCTTTATGGCGCTCGTGCCATGCCCGCAAAGCAACCTCAAAGCCGGTTTGCGTGCTGTTTTTCAAGGTCAGGGCAAGCGCTTTCAACTCGCGTGCCGCAAGGCTTTTGGGGTGACGGGTGAAGTGGCGCTGGATGATCTGCACCTGGTGAAACTGGCACATCTGCATGGGGATGTCAGGAAAGAGTTTCGTCAATCATCGCCGCCCATCACAGCTAATGCTCTGTATGTGTGTCCCTTTTTTTGCAGACTGCGTATGGCTTCAAAGTAAGGGGCATTGCTCTCATAACGCACTTCTACTACGAACAAGGCTTGTTTGCTGAGACTGTCGTACAAGGCCATGATGCCGTATTGTCGGTATCCATGAGGATATTGGCCGTTTGCACCACAGCAAAATCGGATTTGGTCTGTGCTTTTTGCAGATAACGGCTGATGGTTTTGCGGCTGTATCCGTAACGTTGGGCCAGTTGTTCAGTGGTTTGTTTGCCTTGGCTGTAAAGCTTTCAAGGATGTCAGGCATTTAGCCAGTTGCCTTCCTCAAACTGCTTATGACAACTTTAGTATCGATAGTGTTGTTTGCCGTTTCTGGTGCCGTTTTTCCTGGTGTGTTTTGAGTGGCAAAAAAGGCTCAAAGTCTTTGACCCCGCTGAAAGCCTTGCAGGATAAGGCTTGCAGCGATTTTCAGCATCCATTTTGTCCCTTACGCCCTTATTTTCTATTGTGATGGCTATAATAATCCGGTTTATGATTGGCTTTGGAGGGAAGAATGTCTTTGTTTGAGCAATTGAGTAATGCGGACAAGGATTGCGCGTGTTGCAACAAGGTGATGGCGCAGTATTACGATCGTTATTTGAAGGCAGGGAGCGAGGGAGTGGGGCAGTCTGCTGAAGGTAATGTAATGCCACTTTGCCATAACGTCAGGGCCTATGTGTTGACACGGAAGAAGCATTGGCGCAAAAGCGTTTGCCGGGTTTGAGGATGAAATGCCGGCACAAAAAACCGCCTTGTACAGGCGGTTTTTTTATGGAGATGCTTATTTCTTGTTGAGATCACCTTTGTACACACCGTAGAGCACGAGCGAGTGGTCTTCCAGTTCATACCCAAGTTCCTCGGCAATTTCTTTTTGGCGTTTGGCGATGACTTCATCGTAGAACTCCACGACTTTTCCGGTTTTCACGCAGATGAGGTGGTTGTGGTGATCGCCGTTGTCGATTTCAAAGACGCTGTGGTTGCCTTCGAAGTTGTGGCGCTTCAAGATGCCGGCCTGTTCGAATTGGGTGAGTACGCGATAGACGGTGGCGAGGCCGATTTCTTCGTCGGCTTTCAGGAGGATTTTATAGACGTCTTCTGCGGAGAGGTGGACGTCGTTTTCCGAGGTTTCGCGTTCCATGATTTCAAGGATTTTCATGCGAGGGCCGGTGACTTTCAGGCCGGCTTTCTTGATTTGTTGGCTCATGATGGTTCTCCAGAATAATGAGGGGTCACGATATTATACAAAACAAATGACTATCGCGGCCTGGGAATGTTTTTTTGATGATGGTGATTTTTATAAAATTACTAAAAATAGTGATTTTTTTACCATCATTAAGCGCTTATTGTGAGAAAATTTCTCATAATAAGCGCTTGTTGGTGAGAAATTTTCTCATGCGTCTTCAGACAGGATCGGGGGCATCGATATGGCCGCGCAGGGTGCTCATCGCCTGCTGTTCGATCTGGCGGATGCGTTCGGCAGACACGCCGTAGCGGTCGGCAAGGCTTTGCAGGGTTTCCTTGCTGTCTTCGTTGAGCCAGCGCGCTTGCACGATTTCGCGGCTGCGGTTGTCCAAGAGGGCCAGGCCGTTTTGCAGCTGGTTTTGCAGGCGGTCGCGCGTTTCGTTCTGCTCGGTTTGCTCGGCGGGATCGACGTGTTCGTCGTGCAGCCAGGCGGAGGGCGAGAAGGGCGAATCGTCGTCGTTGTCATCGAGGTCGAAGGCGATGTCCTGGCCGTGCATGCGTTTTTCCATTTCATAGACTTCGCGCACGGGGACGTTGAGTTCTTCGGCGATGCTTTGCGCTTCGTGATCAGACAGCCAGTTGACGCCTTTTTTCAGCGAGCGCAGGTTGAAGAAGAGTTTGCGCTGTGCCTTGGTGGTGGCGATTTTCACCATGCGCCAGTTGCGGATGATGTATTCGTGGATTTCGCTTTTGATCCAGTGCACGGCAAAGGAGACAAGGCGCACGCCGTGGTGCGGCTCGAAGCGCTTGACGGCTTTCATGAGGCCGATGTTGCCTTCCTGGATGAGGTCGCCCAAGGGCAAGCCGTAGCCAGCAAAGCCGCGCGCGATGTGGACGACGAATTTCAGGTGATGAATGATGAGCGATTGCGCGGCATCGAGATCCTGATGATGGTAGAAGGCGTCAACGAGCTTTTGTTCTTCTTCGGCAGTGAGAATGGGGATTTGCCGGACTTTGGCGATGTACTGGTCGATGTCGCCGCTCGGGACGAGCTGGTTGCCCGCAACGAAGGGGACAGGGAGGGTTTGCGTCATTGAGATGAGCCTTGCTGTGAATTATTCGCCATATAGTAACGCACTGACGAAATCGTGCGCGTTAAAGGGCCGTAAATCCTCGGGCGCTTCGCCGACGCCGATGTAGCGCACCGGTAGGTGGAGGCGCTCGGTGATGGCAAAGACGATGCCGCCCTTGGCGGTGCCATCGAGTTTGGTGAGGATGATGCCGTCGAGCTGCATGGCCTGATGGAATTGCTCGGCCTGGCGCAGGGCGTTCTGGCCGTTGCCGGCATCGATGACGAGCAGGGTTTCGTGCGGGGCGCTGGCGTCCTGTTTTTGCAATACCCGCTTGATTTTCTTGAGTTCCTCCATGAGATGGTCCTGGGTATGGAGACGGCCTGCGGTGTCAATGATGAGCACATCGATTTGCCGCGCCTTGGCGGATTCCAGCGCATCGTAGGCGACGGAGGCGGCGTCCGCGCCGGTTTTCTGGGCAATGACCGGGATATGGTGGCGCTCGCCCCAGCTTTGCAGTTGTTCGACGGCGGCAGCGCGGAAGGTGTCGCCGGCGGCGAGCATGACTTTCAGGCCCTGATTTTGGAAATGGCGCGCGAGTTTGCCGATGGTGGTGGTTTTGCCCGCGCCGTTGATGCCGGTCATGAGCAGGACGAAAGGCTTGTGCGCCTGTACGTCGAAGGGGCGGGCATAGGGTTCGAGCAGGCTTTGCATGTGGGTTTTCACTGCCTGTTGCACGGCTTCGACATCGTTGAGTTCCTTGCGCGCCACTTTTTGCGTGACGTCGCGGATGATTTTGTCGGTGACTTCCATGCCAACATCGGCGGTGAGAAGCTGCATTTCCAGATCGTCGATAAGATTCTGGTCGAGCGCTTTTTTGCCGAGAAAGAGATCGGCAAAGCCGCTGCGCGTTTTCGCAAGCCCCTGTTTCAGGCGCTGGAAATAGCCGGGCGCGGCAGGCTGCGCTTCCGCAGCAGGCGGAATTTCCGCGAGCACGTTGTCGGCAAGCGGCATTTCTTCTGGCTCGCTTTCGGGTGCTTGTGGGGCATCGAGCGGCGGGGCGTCATTGACGATGGCAGCAGTGGTTTCTTCGCTAACTGCGGCAGGGGGGATTTCCGCGAGCGCGTTGTCAGCAAGCGGCATTTCTTCTGGCTCGCTTTCGGGTGCTTGCGGGGTATCGAGCGGCGGGGCGTCATTGACGATAGTGGCGGTTGTTTCTTCGCTAACGGCGGCAGGCGGAATTTCCGCAAGCACGTTGTCAGCAAGCGGCATTTCCTCGGGTGCGCTTGCGGAGGTATCTGGGGCATCGAGCGGCGGGGCGTCATTCACGATGGGCAGGTTATTATCAGCGCGTTCGGCCTCGACGGCAGGAGGCGGGTCTTTCTTTTTGCGGCGCAGCCAGTCAAATACCATGAGAAGTCCTTTAAGCGTTGAGCAAGGCAAGTGCCTGTGCGTGAAGGGAAGGGGTGGCGGCGGCAAGAATTTCGCCGCTGCTGTCGGGATGCAGAGGATTGCCCTGCCAGTCGCTGATGATGCCCCCCGCCTGTTCGACGATGAGGACGAGCGGCATGAAGTCGTGCGCTTTCATGTCGGCTTCGATGACGAGATCGATCCAGCCGGCAGCAAGCATGGCATAGAGATAGGCGTCGCCGCCGTAGCGCGATTGCGCGCAGTGCCGGGCAAGCGCTTCGCGGCGCGCAAATTGCGCGGCGTTGAACATGTCAGGCGAGCTGCTGTAAAGGAGGGCGTCGGCAAGCGGCACGTCGCGGGTGTGCACGGCGTTGCCGTTGAAGGTGGTTTGCGTGTCGTGGGTGGCGGCAAAGCGCTCGCCGAGCGCGGGCATGTCGATGATGTTGACGAGCGGGATGCCTTCGTAACAAAGTGCGATGAGCACGGCATAGATGGGGTGCCCGGCCATGAAGCTGCGCGTGCCGTCAATGGGGTCGATGATCCAGCGCCACGGCGAATCGCCGCTTGCGCCTTCTTCTTCGCCGAGGATGGCGTGTTCGGGATAACGGGCGCGAATGAGGGCGCGCAAGTGGCGCTCGGTTTCGCGGTCGGCAAGGGTGACGGGCGAAGCGTCCGCTTTCCATTCGTGAGCAAGCGGCTTGCGAAAGTGGGCGAGCGTGATGCGGCGTGCTTCATCGGCAAGCTGTTCGGCAAAGGCGGCGAATTCGGGCGGGAGAGGGAGCATCGGCGGAGGGGTTGTGGTATAAAAGGCAGGATTATACCGCCTCTGCCCGCAAATGGCAGGGGCATAGCTAAGGAGTATCAGCATGCTGGAAAAAGAACGTATTTGGATTTTGTTGTGGGCGCTGTCGGGATTGCTGTGGGTGGCGCTGGGGGCTGCAACCGGACATGAGCCGCTGCCGGAAGTGGCGGCAGTGTATTTCGAAAAGGCGCACCGCTATCACATCACCCATACCCTGGCGGCGCTTGCCGTGCTCGCATTGCCGGTGCGTGGCAAAGCTTGGGCATTTTTGCTTTGGCTTGCTGGCGTGCTGCTCTTTTCGGGAAGCCTGTATGCGATGGCGTTGCTTGGCTTGCCGTTGCGCTATGTGGTGCCGGTTGGCGGCGTGGCGTTCCTGGGCGGTTGGCTGTGGCTGGCGATTGCGGGTTTTAGACGCTGTTCAAAAAATCAATAAAAATAGTAATTTTTTACCATCATGAAGCGCTTTCTGTGAGAAATTTTCTCGCGATAAGCGCTTAATGGTGAGAAAATTTCTCATTGAGTATTTTGCGCGGGGAGGTGCTGCGATGTGCCGGATGGTGATTTTGACGGGAGCGGGGATTTCCCAGGAGTCGGGTATTCGCACGTTTCGCGCAAGCGACGGTCTCTGGGAGGATCATCGCATCGAGGATGTGGCGACGCCCGAGGCCTTTGCCCGCAATCCGGCCCTGGTGCACCGCTTTTACAACGCGCGTCGCGCCCAGCTTTTTTCCGGCAGCGTGCACGAAAATGCCGCGCATCTGGCGCTTGCCCGCTTGCAGCGCGCGTTGCCGGGGGAAGTGATGCTGGTCACGCAAAACGTCGATGATCTGCACGAGCGCGCGGGCAGCGACGTGCTCCACATGCACGGCGAGCTGGGCAAGCTTTTTTGCCTTCATTGCGATGCGCTCCTGCAAACGCAAGGCGACTGTTTCCCGGAAACACCTTGCCCCCATTGCGGCAAAAGCGGCGGCCTGCGCCCGGATATCGTGTGGTTCGGCGAGATGCCCTATCACATGGATTGCATCGACCGCGCCTTGCGCGAGGCGGAGTTGTTCGTTGCGATTGGCACGTCGGGGCAGGTGTATCCGGCGGCGGGCTTCGTGCATCTTGCCAAGGCGGCAGGGGCGAAGACGGTGGAAATCAATCTCGAACGCACCGGCGCCTACTTCGACGAGGGCTATTACGGCAAGGCAACCATCGAAGTTCCGCGATTTGTCGAAGCTGTGCTAGCATAATTTTCTTTTTGCGAAGACGATTCTATGGCTTTCCGATTCTCCGCCGCCCTGACCCTGATGCTGAGTGCCTGTAGCATGGCCAGTTCCCCGGTTGTCGAGGAATCTCCTCTTGAGGCGCAAGTTGTTGATGAAATGCCGACTTTGGTCGTAAGCGCCGAGCAGAAGCGCGCCTATCGCCTGATGGTCAATTTGCTGCTGAACCATCATTATCACAAGCTCTCGCTTGGCCAAATCAGCGCGGATATCCATAACGATTTTCTGGATGCGCTGGATCCGGCGCGCATTTATTTCCTGCATACGGATATCGACGAATTCGAAACCTATCGCGGCAATTTGTTGAACAGCATCCAGAGCGGCGATTTGAGCGGCATCATCGCCATGTACCAGCGCTACTATGAGCGCAGCATGGCGCTGGATCGCTGGACGCTGGCGCGGCTGAAACGGCCTTTCAATTTCAACAGCCGCGATACGGTGATTCTGGATAGCTTCCGCAAGGATGCCAAACCCAGACCATGGCCGGATTCCGTTGATGATGCGCATGAAATCCAGGAAAAACGCCTGCAAGACCAGATGATCCGCCTGATGCTTGCCGGGCGCAGCGAGGAAAAGGCGCGCGAAACCCTGATCAAGCGTTACGAAAGCGCGCTCAAGCGCAACAACCAGTTCACCATGAACGACCTGTTTGATGTTTATACCAACGTTTTCACCGAGCGCTTTGATCCGCACAGCAACTATCTCTCGCCGAAAAACTCCGAGAATTTCGAGATTCACATGCGTCTGGAGCTGGAAGGGATTGGCGCGGTGCTCTCTTCCAAGGATGACAAAATCACCATTCGCGAGCTGACGCCCGGCGGCCCGGCCTTCAAGAGCGGGCAGCTCAAGATCAAGGACCAGATCATCGGCGTTGCCCAGGGCAAGGACGGCGAAATGGTCGATATCGTTGGCTGGCGGCTGGACAAGGCCGTGGAGCAGATTCGCGGCAAAAAAGGCACGCTGGTGCGCCTGCTGGTCGAGCCGGCCAATGGCACTTCGCCGCCGCGCGAAGTGGTCATCGAGCGCGACAAGATAGCGCTGGAAGAACAGGCGGCCAGCGCGCACGTGGAAGTTTTGCAGCAAGGCGGTCGCGATTTTCGTATCGGCGTCATCAATCTGCCTTCTTTCTATCTCGATGTGACCGGAGCCACCAGCGGCAAGGCAGACTATCGCAGCACCAGCCGCGACGTGAAAAAGCTGGTGGAAGATCTGAAAGCCAAACAAGTGGACGGCATTATTCTCGACTTGCGCAACAACGGCGGCGGTTCGCTCTATGAAGCCGTGCAAACCGTGGGGCTTTTCATCGATGAAGGGCCGGTAGTGCAGGTTTCCTATGCCAATGGCTCGGTGCGCGATGAAACGGATGACAGCAAAGGCAAAATCTATGATGGCCCGCTCGCCGTGCTGATCAACCACGGCTCGGCGTCCGCTTCGGAAATTTTTGCCGGCGCCATTCAGGATTACGCGCGCGGCCTGATCATTGGCAACAGCTCCTATGGCAAAGGCACGGTGCAGACCGTGATGGATTTGAACCGTTTCGTGCCTGACAACCAGCCGCCGCTTGGCGAAGTGAAATTCACCATTGCCATGTTCCACCGCGTGACCGGCAGCTCCACCCAGCTGAAAGGCGTCGTGCCCGATGTGCAGCTGGCGGAAGTGATCGCGCAGGAAGAAGTGGGCGAAGTCTCGGAAAAGCATGCCTTGCCGTGGAAACAAATCCCGCCTACAAAATATAAAGCCGATGCGGAAATCAACGATCAATGGCGGCAAATCCTGAGCGGCAAGCAGGCATTGCGCGCCCAGGAAAATCCGGTGTTCTCGCGCTATCGCAGCTATGCGGGCAAGGCCGTGGCGCGCGGCAACAATACGGAATGGTCGCTCAATCTCGAGGAAAGACGCCAGGAATTCGATAACTGGAAGGCCTACGAAGAAGAATACAAAAGTCTGCAACGCGCGGAAATTCCCGAACTGAACAGCGATGAAAAGCGGCGCAAGGATGTGGAAACTTTCAATGATTTCGTTGACGAGGATGCCGACAAGGAATCGTTTGTGCCGGATGTCGAGCTTTACGAAGCGCTGCATATCGTTGGCGATTATCTGGAATTGATTAACCCGGTGGCAGTCAAGCCTGCCGCCTGACTCGTTTCAAGGCAAAGAAAAGGAAAGAGCATGAATCAGCATCAACTGGTGGCAAACAGCATCCGCGCGCTCAGCATGGATGCCGTGCAAAAAGCCAATTCCGGGCACCCCGGCGCGCCGATGGGCATGGCCGATATGGCGGCGGTTCTCTGGGGCGGGCATCTGCGTGTCAACCCCGCCAATCCGCGTTGGGACAACCGCGACCGCTTCATTCTTTCCAACGGCCACGCCTCCATGCTGCAATATGCCCTGCTGCATCTGGCCGGTTTCGAGGTCAGCCTTGATGATCTGAAAAATTTCCGCCAGATGCACAGCAAAACACCGGGGCATCCCGAAGTGCATGAAACGCCGGGCGTGGAAACCACCACGGGCCCACTTGGCCAGGGCATTGCCAATGCCGTGGGCTTTGCAGTCGCTGAAGCGCATCTTGCCGCGCGCTACAACCGCGATGCGCTCAAAATCGTTGATCATTACACGTACTGCTTCCTCGGCGACGGCTGCCTCATGGAAGGCATTTCCCACGAGGCCTGCTCGCTCGCCGGCACGCTGAAACTGGGCAAGCTCATCGCCCTTTACGACAGTAACAATATTTCCATCGATGGCGAAGTGGAGCCGTGGTTCAGCGAAAACGTGGCCGAGCGCTTCCGCGCCTACGGCTGGCAAGTGATTGGCCCGGTTGACGGCCATGATGCCGAGGCCATCGACAAGGCCATCCGCGAAGCGCAAGGCGAAACCGGCAAGCCGTCACTGATTGTCTGCAACACGGTCATTGGCTACGGTTCGCCCAATCTCGCCGGCTCGGAAAAAAGCCATGGTGCGCCCCTGGGCAATGCGGAAATTGCCCTGGTCAAGGAAAAACTGGGGCTTGCGCCGGAAGCGTTTGCTGTGGCCGAAGAGGCCTATGCTGCCGCGAGCTTGCGCGACAAGGGCGCGGCCTGGGAAAAGGCCTGGCAGGAAACCTTTGCCGCCTATGAAAAAGCGCATCCCGAGCTTGCCGCCGAATACCGCCGCGTGATGCGCGGCGAATTGCCGGCGGATTTCGATGGCGTCTTCCAGCAGGCATTGCAGGCGGCGCAGGACAAGGCGGAAAAAGTTGCGACGCGCAAGGCGAGCGAATTGGCGCTGAACGTGCTCGTGCCAGTCTTGCCGGAGATGATGGGCGGCTCGGCGGATCTCACCGGCTCCAACCTCACTTTCAGCAAAGCCTCGTCTTTCATTGATCCCAGCGATTTTTCGGGCAATTACCTGCGCTATGGCGTGCGCGAATTTGCCATGGCCGCGATGATGAACGGCATGTATCTGCATGGCGGTTTGCGCCCCTATGGCGGCACTTTCCTCGTCTTTTCCGATTACATGCGCAATGCCATTCGCCTGTCCGCGCTCATGAAGCTGCCGGTCACTTATGTGCTGACCCACGATTCCATCGGCCTTGGCGAAGACGGCCCGACGCACCAGCCTGTCGAACAGGTTGCGTCTTTGCGCCTGATGCCGAACGTACAAGTCTGGCGCCCTTGCGATACCGTGGAAACCCTGGTGGCCTGGCGTGCTGCGCTGAATGACGGGACGCCTTGCGTGCTGGCGCTGTCGCGGCAAAATCTCGCCTGCCAGCCGCGCGACGCGCAAACGCTCGCGCAAGTGGCAAAAGGCGGTTATGTGCTGCGTGAGGCGGAAAATGCCAAAGTCGCGCTGCTTGCCACGGGATCGGAAGTGGAGCTGGCCATGGCGGCTGCGGAAGCTCTGGGCAAGGAAGGCGTGGCCGCGCGCGTGGTTTCCATGCCTTGCCTGGAAGTGTTCGAGGCCCAGGATGTCGGCTACCGCGAGCGCGTATTGCCCAAGGGGCTGCCGGTGCTTGCTATCGAAGCGGGCGTCTCCGCGCAGTGGCGCGGCGTGGTCGGCCATGAAGGCGATGTGATCGGTATCGATACGTTCGGCGCTTCCGCGCCGGCCGGGGAGTTGTTCGCGCATTACGGCTTCACGGTCGAGAACGTCGTGCAAAAAGCCAAAGCGCTACTTAAATGAGGAATATTTGCGCCGGACTGTGCTCCGGCGCAATCGTTTTGATTGTGCAATACGGGAGAGGGAAATGAAAACGCTGGATGATCTCAGTCTGTCGGGCAAACGTGTTTTGATGCGTTTGGATTTGAACGTGCCCATCAAGGAAGGGCGCATTACCAGCGATGCGCGCATTCAGGCGGCATTGCCGACCATTCGCAAGGCGCTTGCCGATAACGCTGCCGTACTGATCATGGCGCATTTGGGCCGCCCGAAAGAAGGCGAATACGATGAGCAGTTCTCGCTCGCGCCGGTGGCGGCCTATCTTGGCGGACTGCTGGGGCAGGAGGTGCCGCTGGTCAAGGACTATCTGGAGAACGCGCCCAAGGTTGCGCCGGGGCAAGTGGTCATGCTCGAGAACGTGCGCTTCAATGTGGGCGAAAAGAAAAACGATCCGGCGCTTGCCAAAAAATATGCCGCGCTTTGCGATGTTTTCGTGAGCGACGGATTTGGCGTGGTGCATCGCGCCCAGGCTTCGACCGTGGGCGTGGCGGAACATGCGGCGGAAGTGTGCGCCGGTTATCTGGTGGCGCAGGAAGTGGCCGCGCTGGAGAAAGTGCTGCACAGCCCCGAGCGCCCGATGCTGGCCATCGTGGGCGGCGCGAAAGTTTCAACCAAGTTGCTGATTTTGCAGGCGCTGATTGAAAAGGTTGACGCGCTGATTCCTGGCGGCGGCATTGCCAACACTTTCCTTGCCGCGCAAGGCCATCATGTCGGTTCATCCCTCTATGAGCCGGATTTGATCAATGATGCCAAGGCATTGCTGGAAAAAGCCAAGGCGCGCGGCGTCAATATTCCGTTGCCAGTGGATGTCGTGGTCGGCGAGGAGTTTTCTGCCGATACGAAAACCCAGACCAAGGCCATTCAGGATGTGGCGGAAAACGAGATGATCCTCGATATTGGTCCGCAAACCGCGCGTCTTTATGCCAGCCTTGTCGCCGACATGAAAACCATCATCTGGAACGGCCCGGTGGGCGTTTTTGAAATGGAGCCTTTCGCGGCCGGCACCAAAACCCTGACGGAAGCCGTCGCAGACAGCCCTGCGTATTCTTTCGTGGGTGGCGGGGATACTATCGCCGCAGTGCAGCAGTTTGGCGCGAGCGACAGGATTGACTATATCTCCACCGGCGGCGGCTCCATGCTGGAATATCTGGAAGGCAAGGAACTGCCGGGGATTGCAATTCTCAAACAAAAAGCGTGAGAAAATTTCTCATGACAAAGCGCTTATGGTGGGAAATTTTCTCACCATAAGTGCGTATTTTTGGTAAAAGTATCTTTTTTTTGTGATTTTTAAAATGGGATTTTCCGCTTTTTTGTTTTCGGATTCAGCTTTTCCTGGTCGTATGTGATGTGATGATGGAGGCTGTTTTGGTTAAATTGCTTTGGTAATAAGACAATAGTAAGAAAACCGTCGCATAAGTCTTGTGTGTTATGCGTTTACTGCTGTTGCGTAAATTCAGAGTGACCGCAGGCTTTCATACAAAATAGGCAATAAAAAACCCCGCTGAATCAAGGCGGGGTTTTTGGATTAGGCATTGCGAGAGATAAAAGGAATTATTTGGCGGGGGTAACCGGGACTTCGATAACGCCGTCAACAGCGATATCTACACGACGGTTTTGCGCACGGCCTTCGGCAGTGGCGTTGTCAGCAACCGGGTTGCGCTCGCCGTTACCGTAAGCTTCGATCAAAGAAGCCGGAACGCCGTTTTCGATCATGTAGTTGCCAACGGCAGCTGCACGACGCTCGGAAAGTTTCTGGTTGTAAGCGTCAGAACCTTTGGAGTCGGTGTTACCAACAACAGTGATTTTCTGAACGTTGGCGCCACGGCTGTTCAGGTCTTGCGCCAGTTGCTGGATGGCTTGCTTGCCTTCCGGCTTGAGAACGGACTTGTCGAAGTCGAAGTAGGTGTCGGCAGACAGCGTGATAACTTGTCTTTCCTGCTTCACTTCTACTTCAGGAGCAGCGCCACAGCCGGTGCGGCCTTCGTTCTTCAGAACGGTAACGCACTGGTCGTAGTTGTTTTTGACAAGGATGCCATAACCGGAAGTGAGATCTTCCACGCGGGTTGAATCTGCAAAGGCAGAGGTTGCGCACGCCGCGATTGCAACCGAGGCAATCATTTTGTTTAATTTCATAGTCTTGAATCTCCCAATAACAAAACTTGCAAGTTTGTTGTTAAGTCGGTGGGCATACGCCCAACTTTGACGGCATCCCTGCACCATGCATGCATCATCGGCCTGAATGCCCATCCACTGCGCATCATAAGCGTTTTGTTGCAAAAACGCAAAGGGAAAGTGTTAAAAATGCAACGAATCGGCAGGCTGTTTGTTGTAGAAATGATACAAAAGACAGGCTTCTGGTGTCGTGTTAATATATGCCGCTATTTTTGCGGCGAATGTGTTGTCCGCAAACTGTTTTCAAGAGATAAGGTTAGGGCATATGAGCGATTTTGCCAAAGAGGTGTTGCCGGTCAGTCTGGTGGACGAGATGCGCAGTTCGTATCTCGATTATGCAATGAGCGTGATTGTCGGGCGGGCGTTGCCCGATGCGCGCGACGGCCTGAAGCCGGTGCATCGCCGCGTACTGTTTTCCATGCACAAGCAGGGCAATGCCTGGAACAAGAAATACGTGAAATCGGCCACTATCGTCGGCGACGTGATGGGGAAATACCATCCGCATGGCGACAGCCCCATCTATGAGACCCTGGTGCGCATGGCGCAGCCTTTCTCCCTGCGCTATCCGCTCGTGGACGGGCAGGGCAACTTCGGCTCGATTGACGGCGATCCGCCTGCCGCGCACCGCTATACCGAAGCGCGCATGGCGAAAATCGCGCACAGCCTTCTGACCGACATCGAAAAGGAAACCGTCAATTTCGTGCCCAACTATGACGGCAGCCATCTGGAGCCAACCGTATTGCCGACGCGTCTGCCGCATTTGCTGGTCAACGGCAGTTCCGGCATTGCCGTCGGCATGGCGACCAACATCCCGCCGCACCATTTGGGTGAAACCCTGGATGCCTGTCTCCATTTGCTCGATCACCCGGAAGCAGACACCAGCGCCCTGATGCGCTTCATTCCCGGCCCCGATTTTCCGACCGGCGCCATCATCAATGGCGCGAAAGGCATCCGCGAGGCTTATGAAACCGGGCGCGGCCGCATCTACATCCGCGCCAAGACCCATATCGAAACCGACGACAGCAACGGCAAACAGTCCATCATCGTTGACGAACTGCCTTATCAGGTCAACAAAGCCAATCTCCTCGGCAAAATCGGCGAACTGGTCAAGGACAAGAAAATCGACGGCATCACCGCGCTGCGCGATGAGTCGGACAAGGACGGCATCCGCATGGTCATCGAATTGCGCCGCGGCGAAGTGGCGGAAGTGATCCTGAACCAGCTGTTCCAGCTGACGCAGATGCAGACCGTCTTTGGCATCAACATGATGGCGCTCGTCGGCAGCCAGCCCAAACTGCTGTCGCTCAAGGAAGCGCTTAACGTCTTCCTCGCCCATCGCCGCGAAGTGGTGACGCGCCGCACTATTTACGAACTGCGCAAAGCGCGCGAACGCGCCCACATTTTGGAAGGCCTCTCCATTGCGCTGGCCAATATCGATGAAATCATCGAACTCATCAAGCAGTCCGCAGGGCCGGCGGAGGCCAAGGAAGCGCTGCTTGCCAAAGGCTGGGCGCCCGGGCAGGTAGTCGATATGCTGGCGCGCGCCGGTGCGGAAAACTCGCGCCCCGATGGCCTTGCCAAACAATATGGCCTGCACGGCAACCTCTATTATTTGTCCCCCGAACAGGCGCAAGCCATTCTTGATTTGCGCCTGCACCGTCTGACCGGCCTCGAGCAGGACAAAATCTTTGAAGAATTCCAGGCCATCATCACCGAAATCGAAGGGCTGCTCGATATTCTGCACATTCCCGAGCGTCTGCTCGAAGTTATCAAGGAAGAGCTCATCGACATCAAGGCGCAATTCAACGACGTGCGCCGCACGCAAATCCTCGATGCCCACCTCAATCTCTCGCTCGAAGACCTCATCGCCGAGGAAGACCGCGTGATTACGCTTTCGCATGAAGGCTACATCAAGGCGCAGCCGCTTTCCGACTACGAAGCGCAGCGCCGCGGCGGCAAAGGCAAATCGGTCACTGCCGTGAAAGACGAAGACTTCGTCGAGCAGCTTTTCGTCGCCAATACGCACGACACCATGCTCTGCTTCTCCAACAAGGGCAAAGTCTATTGGCTGAAAGTTTACGAACTGCCGCAGGCCGGGCGCAACGCCAAGGGCAAGCCCGTCGTCAACCTTCTGCCCTTCGAGCCGGGCGAACGCCTGAACGCCGTGCTCACCACGCGCGAATACCCGGACGACCAATACCTTTTCTTCGCCACCAGGGGCGGCACCGTCAAGAAAACGCCGCTCTCCGAATATTCGCGGCCGCGCGCGAGCGGCATCATCGCCATCGATCTGCGCGGTGATGACGAACTGGTGGACGTCGCGCTCACCAACGGCAGCCGCGACATCATGCTCTTCTCCGATGCCGGCAAAGCCGTGCGCTTCCACGAAAGCAACGTGCGCAGCATGGGGCGCGGCGCAGGCGGCGTGCGCGGCATGAGTCTTGACGACGGCCAGCGCGTCATCGCCCTTTGCGCCGTCGAAGACGAAGGCGATATTCTCACAATCACCGAAAACGGCTACGGCAAACGCACCCCCGCCGCTGACTACCCGCAAAAAGGCCGCGGCACCAAAGGCGTCATCTCCATAGCGTGCAGCGAACGCAACGGCAGCGCCGTCTGCGCCGTGCAAGTCATGGAAGACGAGCACATCATGCTCGTTACCGATAACGGCACGCTGGTGCGCACCCGCGTGGCGGAAATCTCCACCAGCGGTCGCAATACCCAGGGCGTTCGCCTCATCCGCACCGCCAACGGCGAGAAACTGATAGCCGTCGCGAAAATCATCGCCGAGGAAGAAAACGACGATGCAGAACGTGCCGATGCGGAAGAATAAAACATAAAATCACTAAAAATAGTTATTTTTTACCATTTTAAAGCGCTTGTTGTGAGAAGTTTTCTCATAACAAGCGCTTGCTTATGAGAAAATTTACCGAATCACCAACTATGCTCACGATCAACCAATTTCGCCCCTACATTTTGCGACTCATGGCAGACGGGCAAAGCCGCCATGGCTATGAAATTTCCGCGCAAGTGATCCAGATGGCCGACTTAAGCCCGGCAGAAAAAGCTGAACGGCTTAATACCGGACAAAGCCGTGCAGAAAACCGCATTGGTTGGGGCGTTAGCGCATTCCTCCATGCCGGTATCCTTGAGCGCCCCGCACGGGGGCAATATGTCATCACCGACTTGGGGCGCGAACGGGCACAACAATGGCAGCAATGCGACATCATTCGTGAAAGCGACTTTGCTGGACTCCCGTTGTGGGATGCCTATCAACAAGCCTTGGAAGAAAGACGCGCGGCGCTTAACGATGAAACTGCGTCAACCGCAAACGAACACGAATCGCCCGACATCATCGCCATGCAAGCCGTGCGGCAAATCGAAGCTGCGACCGCGCTTGAACTGCTCACGCGCCTGCGTCAAGAATCCCCCGAATTCTTTGAAAAAACTGTTATCAGAGTATTGCTCGCCATGGGCTACGGCGGCAGGGAAAACCTCTTTGAACACCTTGGTCGTTCACACGATGGCGGCATTGACGGCGTCATCCGTCAAGACCCGCTTGGAATCCAAAAAATCTATATTCAGGCAAAGCGTTATGCTGAAGGTAACAACATCGGCAGCGAAGCCATTCAATCCTTTGTCGGTGCCTTGCAAGGGCATGGCGTGGAGCACGGCGTTTTCATCACCACCTCAGCCTTCACTGCCCCTGCCCAAGAATATGCCACCAGACTGTTGGGCAAAATCATCCTGATCGATGGCAACGAACTCGCCTCCTTAATGATTCGTTACAAAGTCGGCATTCAAACCAAACAAACGCTGGAAATCGTGCAATTGGACGAAGATTTCTTTGAATCATTTTGAAATGTCGTAATAGAGGGCATTAAAACAAGGAGACAACATGCTATTGGGGGTAGTAATTGGCGATGTGGCAGGATCGCGTTTTGAAGCGCGCAATTATCGCCATACGGATTTCGAGATGTTTGCGCTGGAATCGCGCATCACCGATGACACCGTCTGCACTGTCGCCGTCGCCGAATGGCTGCGCGCCGGGGCAGGCGATGACTTGCCGGTCATCATGCGCCGCTGGTGCCGTGGGCGTTATTTTGGCGTCGGTTACGGGCGCGACTTCATTAAATGGTTGAACAGCGATAATCCGCAACCTTATGCCAGCGAAGGCAACGGCTCGGCGATGCGCGTCTCGCCCGTTGGCTGGGCATTCGCCACCCTCGAAGAAACCTTGTGTTACGCGGAAAAGTCCGCCGCCATCACCCACAACCACCCGGAAGGTATCAAGGGCGCGCAAGCGGTTGCCGCCGCCATCTTCTGGGCGCGCAATGGCCACGACAAAACCTTTATCAAAGAAAATATTGCATCGCGCTTCGGTTATGACTTGCTCGCCACCTGCGATGACATCCGTCCGCATTTCAAGCATCGCCCCGTTTGTGCCTACACCGTACCACCCGCCATCATCGCCTTTCTCGAAAGCACCGATTTTGAACACGCCATCCGTTTGGCAGTGTCGCTTGGCGGCGACTGTGACACGGTTGCCGCCATCACCGGCAGCATTGCCGAAGCGTTTTACGGCAAAATTCCCGATGCGCTGGTGGCAGGCGTTATGCCCTACATCCCGGAAAAGATGCGCGATATCCTGCGCTATTTCGGTTGGCAAAGCGATGCGCACGCGTCGTAGGAAAGTTTCTTTTCTCGTCAGAGCGGGTGAGCGAAGATTTTATGTCGGAAAGGGATGAATCAATGATATTCAGGGTTCAACGCATCGATTACCGCAATCTGAACGGCAAGCAACAAGAAAACCACAATTTTGCCAAGGTGGCAGGTTATTTGGCAGAGTATGGATTCCATTGCATACGCCTTACTGATGATTGGAAAGGTGCAGATTTTCTGGCAGTACATATAAATGGTGAGCACTTGCTCAAAGTCCAGCTGAAAAGCAGGGTGGGAATAGAAAAAAAGTATTCGGGCAGGAAGATTTATATGGCGTTTCCGATCAAAAATACAGGGTGGTATTTGATTGCACACGAAAAATTGGTTGAAATTTTCGATTTAACAACAAACGCATTAAACACATCTGCTTGGAAAGATAGAGGAGCGTACCACTCTCGTGATCCCTCTGTTGAATTACGCAATGCGCTTGAAGAATATCGCATTGATACAGGCAGAGACGAAATTCTGTTATAAATTTAGGCAACCGGATAGGGATGTGGCTCGTTGCATCTCTAAAAAATATTTTCTTACGGAGACCCCATGCGAACCCTTGCCGAATTGCGCGAAGCCATTGATGCCCTCGATGCCGACATCCTTGCCAAACTCTCCGCGCGCGCGCGTTGCGCCCAGGAAGTGGGCGAAGTGAAAAAAGCGGAAGAAGGCGAGAACATCGTCTTTTACCGCCCCGAACGCGAGCGCCAGGTGCTGGCGCGCGTCGCTGCCTTGAATGATGGCCCTTTGCCCGATCAGGAAGTGATGCGCCTTTTCCGCGAAATCATGTCTGCCTGCCTCGCCCTCGAATTGCCGCTCAATGTCGCCTACCTCGGCCCGGAAGGCACATTTACGCAAGCGGCCGCCCTGAAGCAGTTCGGCCATTCGGTGCGCACCCAGCCCAAGCGCTCGATTGCCGACGTCTTCAAGGCGGTGGAAACCGGTGCGTGCAACTATGGCATTGTCCCGGTGGAAAATTCCACCGAAGGCATGGTCACGCATACGCTCGATACCTTCGTCACTTCCAATCTCAACATCTGCGGCGAAGTGCAGCTGCGCATCGAGCAGAATCTGCTCACCCACGCCGCCGAACTGAAAGACATCAAAACCATTTATTCGCACAGCCAGTCGCTTGCGCAATGTCGCAACTGGATTGCGGAAAACCTGCCCGATGCCGAGCAGCATGTGGTGGCGAGCAATGCCGAAGCCGCGCGTCTCGCGGCGGAGAATCCGCAAGCGGCTGCCATCGCCGGCAAAATGGCGGCGGAATTGTATGGTCTGCCGGTGCGTTACGCCCATATTGAGGACGACGGCAATAACACCACGCGCTTTCTCGTCATCGGCAAGCAAAACATCGGCGCGAGCGGGCAGGACAAAACCACCATTCTCGTCTCCTCGCACAACCGCCCGGGACTCCTCTACAAACTCCTCGAACCCATCGGCCGCCACGGCATCAACATGACCCGCATCGAATCGCGCCCGAGCAAGCAGGGCATGTGGGAATACGTGTTTTTCATCGATCTTGACGGCCACCAAAGCGAGCCGGAAATGCAGGCGCTCTTGGCAGAAATCCGCGAAACGGCAAGCCTTTTCCGCGTGCTCGGCAGCTATCCCAAGGCGGCGTTGTCGTGAAGCGCTTTCGTGTGCGCATGATGCGCTTTGAACGCGACAAGGGCTGGCATTATGTGGCCGTTCCGGCTGAATTGACGAAAGACCTGTTGCCGCTTGCCGATCGCGGCCTGATTGCCGTGCAAGCGGAAGTGGGTGGGATGGCGTGGCGCACCTCGCTGTTACCGATGGGCGATGGCACGCATTTCCTCGCCTTGCCGCAAAAGGTGCGGCAACGGGCGGGATTGCAGCTCGGCGATTGGGTGGAGGTTTCCTTTGCCACAAGAACAAGATCGTAAGATTCGCAGGTTGGGGTGAAGCGAAGCGAACCCCAACATGGGTTGCCTGTTTTATAGCCGCTTCCCCAAAATGGCACAGATTCGTAGGTCGGCCACTTTGTGGCCGACATGTGTTTGACGTCGGGCATAAATGCCCGACCTACGGCCGCAATACGCGACGCAAAACATTTTGGTGTGGAAAGCCGAGCCGTGCAGATACAAAACATCGCAAACCGCATGGCTTACGCCCATCCTACAATGATTATTCATAAAATCATTAAAAATAGATTCGTAGGTTGGGGTGAAGCGAAGCGAACCCCAACACGGGTTGTCTGTTTTATAGCCGCTTCCCCAAAATGGCACAGATTCGTAGGTCGGCCACTTTGTGGCCGACATGTGTTTGACGTCGGGCATAAATGCCCGACCTACGGCCGCAATACGCGACGCAAAACATTTTGGTGTGGAAAGCCGAGCCGTGCAGATACAAAACATCGCAAACCGCATGGCTTACGCCCATCCTACAATGATTATTCATAAAATCATTAAAAATAGATTCGTAGGTTGGGGTGAAGCGAAGCGAACCCCAACACGGGTTGTCTGTTTTATAGCCGCTTCCCCAAAATGGCACAGATTCGTAGGTCGGCCACTTTGTGGCCGACATGTGTTTGACGTCGGGCATAAATGCCCGACCTACGGCCGCAATACGCGACGCAAAACATTTTGGTGTGGAAAGCCGAGCCGTGCAGATACAAAACATCGCAAACCGCATGGCTTACGCCCATCCTACAATGATTATTCATAAAATCATTAAAAATAGATTCGTAGGTTGGGGTTCGCTTCGTTCACCCCAATCTACAGTATTGCAAACTTAAAACCCCAAAAATGGTAATTTTTTACCACCGTTAAGCGCTTATCGTGAGAAAATTTATCAACATAAGCGCTTAAAAATGAGAAAATTTACCATTCATATCATCCTAGCCCGCTGCATTCGCCAGAAGCGGGTATAATGCCGCCCCTGTTTCCCGGAGAGGTCAACATGCTGAATCTTTATAAATACTTCGAAAAAAAGACCAATCCTTTCCCGCCTGAATACGAGCAGGCGCCGCCGCAAACCCTCTTTGCCTTTATCCGCCATTACTGCCGGGGTTTTTATTTGCCTTTGATCGTGATCATGGTCACCAACATGATCTACGGCGGGCTCGAAGTGCTGGTGTACGGCTTTGTCGGCAGCATTGTTGACTGGCTGGGCGCGCGCCATCCCGATACTTTGCTGGCCGAAGAGGGCTGGTATTTGGTTGGCATGGGCGTCGTCGTGCTGCTGCTGTTGCCGCTCCTGAATGCCGCCAGCACCTTTGCGCGCCACCAGATGATCATGGGCAATATGCCGATGGCGGCGCGCTGGCGCATGCACAATTATCTGCTCGGCCAGAGCATGGCCTTTTATCAGGACGAGTTTTCCGGGCGCGTGTCGGCGAAAGTGATGCAGACGGCGCTTGCGGTGCGCTCGGTCGCGACAACGATGACGGACGTGATGGTCTATGCCTTGACCGTGTTTGTCTCCATCATCGTCATGATGGCGAGCCTGCACTGGGCGATGCTGCTGGTGATGACGGGCTGGTTCGTCATTTACGGCGTGTTGCTGAAAGTGTTTTTGCCGCGCCTGAAAAAAGTGGCGGAAGAGCAGGCCGATGCGCGTTCGATGATGACCGGCCGCATCACCGATGCCTACACCAATATCGCCACCGTCAAGCTCTTTGCCCACACGCGGCGCGAAGCCGATTACGCGCGCGGCGCGATGGGCGAGTTTCTCACCACCGTCTATCGCCAGTTCCGTCTGGCCGCGAGCCTCGATATCTATCTCACCACGCTCAATTTCGTGCTGATTTTCATGGTCGGCGCGCTCGGTATCGGTCTTTGGATGCACGGGCAGATCACCGTTGGCGGCATTGCCATCGCCGCCGGGCTTGCCATGCGCCTGAACGGCATGTCGCACTGGATCATGTGGGAAATCGGCGGGCTTTTTGAAAACATCGGCACGGTCGCCGACGGCATGAACATGCTCGCCAAACCCATCGCCGTGGCCGACAAAGCCGACGCCCGCGATTTGCAGGTGCAAAACGGCGCGATCACGTTCGACAACGTCAGCTTCGCCTACGAGGGCGACAACAAGCCGCACGTGCTGCGCGAACTCACGCTCGATATCAGGCCGGGCGAGAAAATCGGCCTCGTCGGGCGCTCGGGCGCGGGCAAATCGACTTTGGTCAACGCGCTCCTGCGTTTTTATGATGTCGATGCCGGCGAAATCCGCATCGACGGGCAAAACATCGCCGACGTCACGCAAGACAGCCTGCGCCGCCATATCGCCATGGTCACGCAAGACACTTCGCTCCTGCACCGCTCGGTGCGCGACAACATCCTCTACGGTCGCCCCGATGCCACCGAAGCCGAATTGCAGCGCGCCATCGATCAGGCGGAAGCGGCGGAATTCATTGCCGGGTTATCCGATCCGCGCGGCAATACCGGGCTTGATGCACAGGTGGGCGAGCGCGGCGTGAAACTCTCCGGCGGGCAGCGCCAGCGCATTGCCATTGCCCGCGTGCTCCTGAAAGACGCGCCCATTCTGATTCTCGATGAAGCCACCTCCGCGCTGGATTCGGAAGTGGAAGCGGCGATTCAGGAAAGCCTGATGCAGCTCATGGAAGGCAAGACCGTGATCGCCATCGCCCACCGCCTCTCCACCATCGCGGCCATGGACCGCCTCATCATTCTTGATGAAGGCCGCATCGTCGAACAGGGCAGTCATGATGAGCTGCTCGCCAAAGGCGGCATCTACGCGCAGCTGTGGTCGCGCCAGACCGGCGGCTATCTGGGAGAGGATTGAATGATGGCGGAGAAAATCCTGCCGCGCCGTGCCACGCTGTTGCCGCACGCCAAAAGCCTGCGTGGCCGGATGACCGATGCTGAACATTGTCTGTGGCAGCATTTGCGTGCCGGACGCTTGCAGGGCTACAAATTCCGCCGCCAGCAGCCACTCGGCGAATACATTGCGGATTTTCTCTGCCTCTCGCCGAAGCTGATTGTGGAAGCCGATGGCGGTCAACATGGCGAACGGCAAGCCTATGACCAAGTGCGCACCGCATATCTGCAAAGCCTGGGATTTGAAGTCTTGCGCTTTTGGAATCACGAGATTTTGCAGCAGACGGAAGTGATGCTGGAGGTCATCCTGCGGCGCCTGCGTGAATTGGATGGGCGAGATGGGGGAAATGGATGATGCGCAGCTGTTGTAGGCAAAGTGCTGAATCAAAGCCCCTCCCCCAACGGGACTCGAAAGAGCTCGCGAAGCGAGAAAGGGGTGGGGGAGAGGGGGTGGATAAAGCCGCGCAGCGACATGTCCATATGCAGCCATGGTCGAATGTTTGATTCTTTTGGTATCCCTCAAATGAATCGTTTATTTGCAAAAATATTTCTTTACCCCTCTCCCCTCCCCCTCTCCCGTGGGGAGAGGGGTTATTCGTGCCAATTTTTGTCTTCCGTACAGTCACGCAGATCATTCAGAGCTGTGGAGCGGCGAGGAGTCAAACACTTTTCCAAAAAACTATATTAAAAGGACATCCATGTTCCGCAGTTTCTTCTTAAACCGCAAATGGCAGGGCTGGTCGCTTGCAGGCTCTCTCCTGATTCTGCTCGTCACCTGGTACAAGGTGCAGCTCGACGTCAAAATCAACGAATGGTTCGGCGATTTTTACGACGCCGTGCAACAGGCGCTTGCCAGCCCGGGCAGCATCACGCTGGGCGAGTTTTTCCTGAAATGCCTCACCTTCGGCAAAATCGCCGGGGTGTATATCATCGTCGCCGTGTTGATCGATTTCTTCGCGCGGCACTACGTCTTCCGCTGGCGCACGGCGATGAACGACTACTACACCGCGAACTGGCAAAAACTCCGCCATATCGAAGGCGCGTCGCAGCGCGTGCAGGAAGATACCATGCGCTTTGCCCGCATCATGGAAGCGCTTGGCGTGAATCTCCTGCGCTCGGTGATGACGCTTATCGCCTTCCTGCCGCTGCTCTGGGAGCTTTCCAAACATGTGACGGAACTGCCGTGGATAGGGCCAGTGCCGCATGCCATGGTGTGGGTGGCGCTGGTCTCCGCCATCGGTGGCACAGTGATGCTCGCCGGCGCCGGCATTCGCCTGCCCGGGCTGGAATTCAACAACCAGAAAGTCGAGGCTGCCTATCGCAAGGAACTCGTTTTCGGCGAGGATTACGCCGATCGCGCCCAGCCGGAAACTTTAGGCCATCTTTATGAAAACGTGCGCAAAAACTATTTCGTGCTCTATCGCAACTATCTCTATTTCGATCTCGTCAAATGGAGCTATTTGCAGGCGAGCGTGATGTTTCCCTATGTGGCGCTCGGCCCCACGCTGATTGCCGGCACGATTACCCTCGGCGTGATGCAGCAAATCGTGCGCGCCTTTGGCAAAGTGGAAGGCGCGTTTCAGTTTCTCGTCAACAGCTGGGGCACCATCGTCGAGCTGATGTCCATCTACAAGCGCCTGAAAGCCTTTGAAAAGCAGATGCAGTCTGATGAGAAAATTTCCCATCAGGAAGCGCTTTGAGTGATAAATTTTCTCATCGTAAGCGCTTATTGACGGTAAAAAATCAATATTTTTAGATAAAATATGAAATCATTCAAACTCCTGCACAGCGCCGACTGGCATCTGGGCGCACGCTTGGCCGGGCAAGCGCGCGAGGCCGAGCAGCGCGCCTTTCTCGACTGGCTGCTTGGCGTGCTCGCCGAAGAAGCGCCGGATGCGCTGGTGATCGCCGGTGATGTGTTCGACAGCGCCACGCCGCCCGTCGCCGCGCAGGAAATGTATTACCGCTTTCTCCATGCGGCGGGTGCGCATTGCCGCCATATCGTCGTGATCGGCGGCAACCACGACAGCGCCGCGCTGCTCGATGCGCCGCGCGCCCTGCTTGCCGCGCTCTCCGTGCAGGTGGTGGGCGCCACGCACGAAAAGGAAGTCTTCGCCCTGCATGATGGCGACGGCGCGATGCAGGCAGTCGTCGCCGCCGTGCCTTATTTGCGCGAGCGCGATGTGCGCAGCCAGCAGGCGGGCGAAAGCGTGGACGACAAGGCGCGCGCGGTGGCGACCGCCATTGCCGCGCATTACGCGCAGGCCGCGGAAAAGGCGGAAGCGCTGCGTGCCGGCGCGGATATCCCCGCGATTGCCACCGGCCATCTTTTTGCCGCTGGCGGCGCGAGCGTGGCGGATGATGGCATGCGCGAACTCTACGTCGGGCAACTGGGGCAGGTCGGCGCGGAAATTTTTGCCGATACCTTCGATTATGTGGCGCTTGGCCATTTGCACCGCGCGCAGACCGTCGGCGGCCGCGCGCATATCCGCTACAGCGGCGCGCCATTTGCCCTCGGTTTTGGCGAAAGCACGCTTCCGCGCCAAATCCTGCGTGTCACCTTCCACGGGCGCACGCCAGAAATCGCGCCCATTGCCGTGCCCGTCTGGCAAACGCTTGCCACCCTGCGCGGCACGCGCGACGCGCTGATCGCGCAATTGCAGGCATTGGCGGCAAAAGGCGAGAGCGTGTGGGTGGAAGCGCATCTCGAAGCCGATACTTTCGACAGCCATTTGCACGACGCCCTGCAAGCCGTGGTCGCCGATACGCCGGTCAAGCTCCTGCGCCTGCACAACGCCGCGCGCCGCGCCGAAGCCCTGCGCGACAGCGGGCAAACGCTGGCAACGCTTACCCCCGAACAGGTCTTCGCCGCGCGTCTCGCGCAGGACGAAAGCCTCGATGACGACGCCAGAGCCGCGCTCAGCGCGCGCTTTGCCGAGATTTACCACGCGGTGCAACATGCGCATTGAACGCCTGACCCTGCATAACATCAATGCCTTGCAAGGCAAGTGGAGCATAGACTTCACCGCCCTTGCCGAAAGCGGCATTTTCGCCATCACCGGCCCGACCGGCGCGGGCAAATCCACCATTCTCGATGCCATCTGCCTCGCGCTCTACGGGCAGACCCCGCGCCTCGGCAAAATCACCGCGAGCCACAACGCCCTGATGAGCCGCCACACTGGCGAATGCTCGGCGGAAGTGGAAATTGCCGCCGGCGGCAGGCGCTATCGCGTCTTCTGGGGGCAGAAACGCGCGCGCGGCAAGGCCGACGGCAAATTGCAGGCCGCGCGCCACGAAATCGCCGATGCCGACAGCGGCGAAATTCTCGAAGAAAAGCCGAGCCGCACCGCGCCCAAAGTCGCAGAGCTTACCGGCCTTGATTTCGAACGCTTCATGCGCGCCGTGCTGCTCGCGCAGGGGCAGTTTGCCGCCTTCCTCCATGCGGGCGGCGACGAACGCGCACCCATTCTCGAGCAAATCACCGGCACCGCCATTTATTCGCAAATCTCCATCGCCGTGCACGCGCGCCACAGCGAAGCACAGCAGGCCTTGCAGCGTCTTGTGGGCGACAGCGCCCATCTCGCGCCGCCCGATGACGCCGCCCTGGCACAACTCTGCGAAGCGCTTGCTGCCGCCGCGCAAGCGGTTGCCGACGGCAAAGCCGCACGCGAGGCAAGCGCGGCACGGCTCGCGCAACTACGGCAATGGGCCGCGCAGCAAACGCTGGTGGCGCAGCTCGCCGCCGAGCGCGAAGCCGCGGAAGCGAACTGGCAAGCGCTGGCCGAGATCCGCGCGGCACTCGCGCGTTACCGGCAAAGCGAGCCTGGCGTCGCGCTCTATCGCGATGGGCAGCGCGAGCAGGCAGCGCATGCCGCGCTTTGCGAAAAAATCGCGCAGAACCAGCAGCAAAAAGAGAGCTTGCAGGCGCGCGTACAGGAAAGCGCCGCGCGCGTGCAGGAAGCCGCAGCACGCACGCAGGCCGCCCGTGAAGCGGAAAACGCGGCCGAGCCGCAGCTGCGCGCAGCGCGCGAATACGACAGCGCCCATCGCCATTTGCAAAGTCGCGCCAGGGAAGATGAGGCGCGCCTGCAAACGCTCGCCTTTGCGGCGGCAGACGCGATGACGGCGCTTGCTGCGCAGCCTGTGGACAAGGCCGCGCTCGAGGCGCGCTATCACCAGGCGCTCGGCGGCAAAACAGCGGACGACTGGCAGCAGGCACTCGATGCCGCGCGCGAGCGCTTCGTCGCCCTGCGCGAACTGGTGAAGATGCAGGAAGCGCAGCAGGCGCTTGCCGCCGAGATGCGCACCGCGCAAGAAACGCTTGCCGCGCGGCAAACCCGCGCACAACAGGCAGTGGATGCAGAAACGCAAGCGCAACAATCGCTTGCTGCCGCTACGGAAAAGACGGTTGATAAACGCCGTATATATGAATACGCAATGCGAACGCAAAGTTTCGCCACGCACCGCGCCCACCTGCACGAAGGCGAGCCTTGCCCGCTCTGCGGTGCGCGCGAGCATCCGTATGCCAGTGGTGCGCCGTTGCCCGATGATGATCGCGCCGCCTTGCGTGCGGCGGAACTGGCTGAGGAAAAGGCGAAAAAAGCGTGGCAACAGGCGCATGGTGTGCGCGTGGAAGCCGGGCGTGATGTGGCGCATGCCAAAGAGGCCGTCGAAGCGCTTGCCGCACGCGCCGCGCAGGAAGCGCAAAGCCTGGCGCAGGGGTTGCGCCATTGGCAGGTAGAAGGTGGTTTGCCAGAAGCGCTTGCAGCCTGCGAAAGCGAAGGCAAGGCGCTCGGCGAACGCATTCGCGCCCTGCACGCCTTGCAGCGCGAACGCGAACAGGCTGCGAACATCCTGCGCGCGCGTGATTGGCAAAGCGCCTGGCAGGCGCTGGCCGCACTCCATCAGGAAATCGCCGCCAATCGCGCCGCACGAAAGGCAGCACTTGCCGCGCCGGATGCGGATGCCCATGCCGCTCTCCTGCGCGCTGCCGTTAATGACAGCCTCGCCGCGCAACAGGCGATGGAGGCGGCGCATCAGGCCGAGCGCGAACGCCTCGGCAAACTGGACGCGGAAAAAGAGACGCTTCTTGCCTTGCAGGCCGCCCATGCACAGGCGGCGGCGCGCGCAGAAGGCGCTTTTGCCGCTTTCCTGCGCGAAGCCGGATTTGCCGACCACGCGGATTGGCAGGCGGCGCAGCAGGTCGCGGCGGAAGTCGATGGCTGGCAGACCAGCGTGCAGCAGGCATCAGCGCAGCGCGAGCAGGCGCAGGCGCGTCTTCTCGAAAATGAACGAACGCTTGCCGAATGGCGCGCCGCCTTGCCAGCCGAGTTGCCCGACGAGGAAGCGCTTGCCGCCGAGCATGAGGCGAACGAGGCGCGCTATGCCGATGCCCTGCAACAACAGGGGCAATATCTGGCGGAAGAAAGGGAATACGCGCGGCGCGCGGCGCTCTGGCAGGCGCGGCGCGGGGAAATCGCCGCCCAGCAGCGCGAATGCGACGATTGGCGGCAAATGTACGATTTGATCGGCTCGGCGGATGGCAAGAAATTCCGCAATTTTGCGCAGGGGCTTACGTTCGACGTGATGATTCATCACGCCAATCAGGAGCTTGCAAAAATGAGCGACCGCTATCTCCTCGTGCGCGCAGCGGGCGCGCATCTCGAGCTTGATGTGATTGACGACTGGCAGGGCGGCGAAGTGCGCACCACGAAAAATCTCTCGGGCGGAGAGCAGTTTATCGTGAGCCTCGCGCTGGCCCTGGGGCTTGCGAAAATGGCCGGCGAAAACATCCGCATCGACAGCCTCTTTCTCGACGAAGGCTTCGGCACGCTCGATGAACAATCGCTCGACCAGGCGCTCGATACGCTCGCCGCCCTGCCGCAAGAGGGCAAACTGATCGGCATCATCTCGCACGTCGGCTCCCTGCGCGAACGTATCCCCACGCAAATCCGGGTGACGCCGCAGGCGGGCGGCGTCAGCACTCTATCCGGCAATGGTGTCAAGAAACTGTAGAAAATAGTGATTTCTTGCCAATTTTAAGCGCTTATATAGCGATATTTTCTCGTTTCAAGCGCTTGTTGATGAGAAAAAGATGCTATTCCAGACTGTTTTTTGACGGCCTTATGCGATGCTGTCGATGAGATCGGCGACGGGTTTGCGCGGTGCGGGCGGGAGCGCTTTGCCATAGCCGATGCGCAGGAGGATTTGCGGATGTTCGCCGCCGACGAAGGTTTCGTCTTGCAATTGGCGGCGCAGCGGCGCGACTTCGCAGGGCTGGTTGAGGTAGGCGTGGGCGATGCCCGCCCGGGTGAGTTGCAGGAGCAGGTGTTGCAGGGTGCGGCCGGTTGCGATCCAGGTGGGGACGGTGTTGTCGCGGCTGGTGAGGAGGATGAGATGCGAGGCGGAGGCGATGTTGCGCGTGTCGGCGCGGTTCTGCTTCGCGGGGTTGAGCATGGCGCGCACGATGGGGCGCGAGATGAAGGCGGGCAGGGCGGGCGCGCCGAGGGCGGCATAGCTGATGCCGTTGTGCGTGGCCTGGACGTGTTTGGCGTTGAAGCGTATCCACGAGAGGAGTTCGGCTTTGAAGGCGGGGTCAGCGAGCTGGGCGTTGTTGCCTGCCATGACGTATTGCACGAGGGTTTGCGCTTCGCTGCTGCCAACCGCAAAGGCTTGCGCGCGGATGCCGTGGGTGTTTGCCGTGCTGTCGAGGAGGGTGCGCAGGGTGTCTTCGCGGATGCGGCGGCCGTCGTAGGTCGAGCGGTTGGTGCGGCGGTGCGCGATGGCGTCGGTGAGCGGATGTTGCGTGATGTCGGCTGCCGGCTCGAGGGCGATGATGATGCCGTGTTCGTCCGTTTGCGTGATGCGGGTGCGGTAGCCGCGCGTGCCGGCGGCAAGGCAGAGGTTTTCCAGCGCGCAGCCGAGGCTGATGTAAAGCTCGCGGTTGTCGGGATCGACGACGGGCAGGGTTGCGCGGAAATCGGGGCGGATGGTGATTTGTCCGTCGGTTGCGGCAAAGCGCCAGGGCTGGGTATTGTGGCCGGAAGGGGCAAGGCCGGCCTGTTCGAGGATGTGCAGGTAGTCGGCATTGAGGGTGTTCATGGGGCGCTCCGGTTGCGGGTTTTGCTCATGGTATAGCCATTCAACCGGAAAACCCACACACTTTCTCCGCAAACAGTGGAATGGAGGCAGACCGTCGGGTACTCATGAACAACTGCCGTATTTTGATGGATGCCCGGTGGTTCGCGATGCGTGAACCCCAGCGCGGATGGCCAAAATGTTGGGGTTCAGTTCGGCAAAGTCTCATCCCAGCCTGCGTCCGTTTTGTGTCTGCATTAGACATTGTCGGCCACAGAGTGGCCGACTTACGACAAAAATATCGATGAATCCGAGCTGTAGGTCGGGCACTTTGTGCCCGACATCAAATATCCGTCGGCCACAGAGTGGCCGACCTACGATGCTGCGCGATTTCCTCTATCTCCCTCTCTGCTCCGCAGCTCTTCGAGTCCCCAACCTTTCTCGTCTTTCGGGCGAGCTGGCAAAGCCACTGGAACAGCTCACGTCAGCGAGAGTCGCCCCTCAATGGGGAAGGGCTTTCATCCGCGCTTTATTTGGCGTCCATTGCATCAAGGCATCAATTGCCAACAGACCTTACGGCCAAGGTGTATCGATGAATCCGGGCTGTAGATCGGGGACTTTGTGCCTGCATCAAGCATCCGTCGGCCACAGGGTGGCCGACCTACGATGTTATAGATACCCTGTAGCTTGCTGTGGGAGGGATGTTTGAGAAATTTTCTCATCAATAAGCGCTTTTTCTGAGAATTTTTTGCACAATAAGCGCTTTATGGTGAGAAAAATCATCTATTTTTCGATATTTTGTGTTTTTGATGCGTGAACCGGAAAGGGGATGGTGGCAGGCGGGGCGGAGAGGGCACGGAGCAGGCGCTGGTATTCGCCGGATTGGGCAAGGAGCAGGTGCGCGGCCTGTTTCAGGTGATTGACGTCGTCGGGCGGCAGGAAGAAGCGGGTGGGGATGTTGAGCACTTTGTCGCGCAGCGGCGAGGGCGGCAGGTCGCGCAGGTTGAGGCTGACGAAGTACATGTGCGCGCGGGTGCCGCCCGGTTGCTGGTGACGGGTGGCGTTCCAGTTGTCGGTGACGGCGCGGAAGCGGCGCAGGGTTTCCAGCGAGTGCTGGTCGATGGGGATGTCGATCAGGGCACTGACGACGTCGCGCAGGCCGGGAACGGCGGCGCTTTTGTCGATGTCGCTGGCCATCTGGTTTTGCGCGTTGACGTTGATGATGACGATGTGGCGGATGTGTTTCTGGCGGAATTGGCGGTAGAGGACGTTTTCCGGGTAGATTTCGGTGAGGTCGAGCAGGCTGCGCAGGCCGAGGTTGTCAGTCAGGCCGCCGTCGAGGAGATGGATGTAGGGGCGTTCGCGGCTGTTTTCATAGAGGCTGAGGTTGCGGGCAAATTCGCGGCGCGTTTCTTCCTGGAGTTTGCCGCTGTCGCTGTCGAGGGTTTGCAGGATGCGCTGCGGCAGACGGTAGCCGCAGTTGCCGCCGTGGTTGTTGAGGGTGAGCGGGCTGAAGATGATGGGGACGGCGCTGGAGGCGGCGACGGCGCGGGCAAGGCGCAGGCGGGAGAGGTCGAGGCACATGGCGTCGAAGTATTCCTGGGTGAAATCCAGGCGGTTGCCGGCGGACATGTCGGTGGCGGAGATGACGGCGAAGGGGCCTTTGCGCGATGTTTCCAGGTCGCCGAAGGTGGCTTTGCCAAAGAGGGTGGTTTCGAATTGTTCTTCGAGGAGGTCGCCACGGCCGAATTCGGGGGAGGTGAGGCGCGGCAGGTTGGCGGCGGAAAAGACCTGGCGCACGACCTGGCGCTGGAAGTTCTGCTTGAGGAAGTGTTTTTCAAAGCGCGGGATGGTGTCGGCGCCGTGCAGGGAGTAGTAGGCGGCGAGCACGGCGCCGCCGGATACGCCGTAAACGAGGTCGATGCTGTCGGCGAGTTTGCGTTTGCGGCTGCCGAGGTGCACGGGCTGGCGGGCCAGCGCTTCGAGGACGCCGTAGCCGAGCGCTGCGGCACGGCTGCCGCCGCCGGATATCATGAGGACGATGAAGGCTTCGTCGCCGCTCTGCTGTTGCAGGCTGTTGTGCAGGCGGTAGCCCTGGCGGGTGTCGATGCGGTCGAGGGTTTCCAGCGGCTGGTATTGCACGAGGGAGCAGGCGGAAAGCATCAGCGCGGCGGCAAGGGCGGGCAGGTGTTTCAGGCGGCGAACGGGCATGGTTTTGCGGGGGTTGCAATGATGGTGTGTTTTTCTCGCGAGAAGCGCTTATTTATGAGAAAAACAGGCTATTTTTTCTTTTTATGTGAGAATTTTCATGATTTCCGGTCAGCGGCCAGGTGCGCGAGGGTGGCAAGCGCCTGTTTGTAGGGGCTGTCAGGGAAGACGGTGAGGCAGTCCACGGCTTCGGCGGCAAGGCGCAGGGCGGCTTCGCGGCTGTAGGCGAGGGCGTCGGTGCTTTCCAGCATGTGGCGCACTTCGTCGATGGCGTCGCGCTCGCCCTGTTCGATGATTTGCCGCAGGCGCGCTTTTCTTTCCGGGGCAAGCTGGCTTTGCGCGCGGATGAGGGGGAGGGTGGGCTTGCCTTCGGCGAGGTCGTCGCCAAGGGCCTTGCCGATGGTTTGCGCGTCGCCCATGTAGTCGAGGAGGTCGTCCATGATCTGGAAGGCCATGCCGAGTTTTTTACCATAGTTGGCAAGGGCTTGCACTTTTTCCGCGCTGACGCCGGCAAACAGGCCGGCAACCTCGCAGCCGGCGGAGAAGAGGACGGCGGTTTTCAGTTCGATGACGCGGTAGTAGCGCGTTTCATCGACGTCGGGGTCGTGCATGTTGGAGAGCTGCATGACTTCACCGGCGGCCACCTGGTTGGTGGCGTCGGACATGACTTGCAGGACGGCGAGGTTGCCGGTGCGCACCATGAGCTGGAAGGCGCGGGTATAGAGGAAATCGCCGACGAGGACGCTGGCGGCGTTGCCAAAGGCGACGTTGGCCGAGGGCTGGCCGCGGCGCATGGCGGATTCATCGACGACGTCGTCGTGCAGCAGGGTGGCGCTGTGGATGAATTCGATGAATGCGGCGGCGGTGATGTCGTTGTCGCCTTCGTAGGCGCAGGCACCGGCGGAAAGCAGCACGAGCAGGGGACGGAAGCGCTTGCCCTTGCTGCCGAGCGCATAGGCCATGACGAGTTCGGCGAGCGGCACTTCGCTGGCGATTTCGGCGTGCATGAGCGCTTCGCTGCGCTGCATCCGTGTGGCAACCAGCGCCTGAATGTCGGATAGCGTCATTTGTTACTCCACGGTAACCCGGAAAAGGGCGCTATTGTATAGCGGAGGCCGGTGGCTTGCCAGATGTGGCGGGCGAACGATGGGAGAAGGGCGGTTGTCTGCGGCGTTCGTGTTTGGGGAGCGGAGGTTGCGGGCAATGTTCCTGCAATGGCTGTGCGATGATGGGCTGAAGCCTGTTGAACAGTTTTTGGTGAGAAATTTTCTCACGATTAAGCGCTTATAACGAGAAAATTTCTCATGATAAGCGCTTGTTGATGGTAAAAAATGACTATTTTTGGTGTTTTTATGAATGCCTGTTATCCCAGCGGCTGGTAGCCGAGCGCGAGGAAGCGGATGTCGATGTCGCTGGCTTTGACGGCGATTTGCTTTTCCGTGAGTTCCAGGGTTTGCGGGTCGAACTGCTCACGCAGGGTTTGCAGTTCGGCGGCGAGTTCCGCTTCGAGTTGGGCGATTTGTTCGGCGATGAGCTGTTCCTTGGCGGCGGCAGCGGCGATGTCCTGCCGCTCTTTTTGCACTTTGGCGGCGCTTTTGATGGCGCTTTGCGCTTTGCCGATATTGCTGGTGCTCATGACTTTGCGTCCGCCAAAGGCGCCGAGGATGGCGCCGCCGATGGCGAGCCCGGCTTGCAGCAGGCTTTGCGAGCTTTGCGCCTGTTCGCGTGCGGTGGCGCTTTGTGCGGCGAGTTGCTGTTTGTCGAGCGCGGTTTGCTTTTTCGCGTATTTCATGCGCAGCGCGGCCATGGCAGCGTCGCGTTTTTCATGGGCGGCGGTGGTGAGACGCGCGCGGAAGGCGGTTTCGCTTTCGCCGGGTTCGCTGTAGAGGTCGAGCGCTTTGCTGTGATAGACGGCGACGGTCTGGTTTTGCCGGAGCCAGGTGGCGAGCGCTTTTTCCCAGGCTTTCCATTGCGCGGCATCCTGTACGCTCACCGGCGCGGGATGATGCTGGCAGGGCTGGTGCGGCGCGTTTTGCAGTTGGGCAAGGGTGAGGGGGCTCGGGGAGGATTGGCTCCAGTCGGGGGCGTCGCCGTCAAAGGGGCATTGCAGGAGGAGGGTTTGTTCGCTGCGCGCGCCGGATTTGCTGTCGCTGAAGTGGAGGCGGGCGGCGGCGATGGCAAGCGGGTAGTAGTGGGTGGTGGCGCTTGCCTGCGCGCTCGGGAAGTAGTAGCGCGCGATGCCGTTGGGGAGGATGGGCGGGCGGCTGTCGTGGCCGTTGTCGGCGCTGGCAACGGGAGCGCTGGCGCGGCGCGGGTTGCTGGCGGTGAGGGCGCGGGTGTGTTCGCGGCTCAGGGGGCCTGCGAGGTAGCTCATGGCAAAGCGGGTTTTGAAGAGGCAGGGCGCTTTTTCGTGGATGTTGTGCAGCAAAAATAGGCGTTTGTCGATGCGGTCGAACCATGTGTCGAGTTCGGCGCGATCAAGCCCCTGGGCGCTGGCGCTGGTGAGGCCGTCGGCGACGCGGGCGCGATCCTGCGCGGTTTGCAGGCGGCCGATGAGCCAGGTGCCGGCGTTCGATAAGGCTTTGTAGTCGAGATCGACGGGGTTTTGCGTGGAGAGGACGAGGCCGAGGCCGAAGGCGCGCGCCTGTTTTAAAAGGGTGAGGAGCGGTTTTTTGCTCGGCGGGTTGGCGGAAGGCGGCAAATAGCCGAAGAGTTCGTCCATGTAGAGGATGGCGCGCAGGGTGCTGCTGCCGCTTTGCCGCCGCATCCAGCTGATGAGGTTGCCGAGAAGGAGGGTGACGAAGAACATGCGCTCAGCGTCGGAGAGGTGCGAGATGTTGAGGACGCTGGTTTGCGCGCGGTTGTCGGCATCATAGAAGAGCTGCTGGCAATCGAGCGGCGCGCCCTGGCGCCAGGCGGCAAAGGAGGGCGAGGCAAGGAGGGCGTTCAGGCCCATCGCGAGCTTGTCGCGCGATTTGGGCGGGAAGACTTGCGCGACGGGGAGCACGCCGATGCGCTCGAAGGGCGGCTGGTTGATGCCCTGGATGAGGGCGGCGAGGTCGAGGTCTTCGTTGTGATCCCAGTAGTGTTTCAAAAGATGCGAGAGGAAGATGTGCGCAGGGCCAAGCGCTTCGCTGTCTTCGCCGATCAGCGCCAAAAGGGCACCGGCAGTGGCATCGAGATAGTCGGCATAGCTTTGCGCGTCTTCACGGATGGCGAGATCGGGGGCGGTGAGGTTGGCAAGGAGCGAGAGGGGGATGCCGTAGTCGGCACCCGGGGTGTAGAGGTGCACGGGGTTGGCGTTTTTGAGCGTTTGCTGGCGCGCGGCGCTTTGCCCGCTGCCATCAATGCCCTGTGCCCATTTTTGCGCGGTGTTTTCCGCCCAGCTTTGCGCGCTGTCGCCGCTTTGCCGCAGGGCGGCTTCGTCGGCATAAGGGAGGAAATCTTCGGGGCGGCGCGCGGGGAAGTTGAGCGCGAGGTTGCCCAGATCGCCCTTGGGATCGATGGCGATGACGGGGATGTTGTCGAGCGCGGCTTCTTCGAGCAGGCTGATGCCGAGGCCGGTTTTGCCGGAGCCGGTCATGCCGATGATGACGGCGTGGGTGGTGAGGTCGGCGGCGTCGTATAAAACGGGCACGCCGTCGTTGGGCAGGATTTCCGTGCCGAGGTAGAACTGGCCGATGTTTTCGGGGATGGTGATGGTCATGGCAGGGCTCCGGTTGCGGGATGGGGGCATTGTAGCGCCTAAAGCGCTTCTTTCAGCACGATAAAGTGCTCGATCAGGCGGATGATGAGTTCCTTTTGCGCGGGATCGCTTTCGGCAACGAGCAGGGCAAGGGCGACGAGGGTGTTGTCGTTGACGAGTTGCTCGACGGGTTTGGCGAGGAGATGGGCATTCAGGCGCAGATACCACAAGAAGAGAAAGGCGCCGCTGCGCTTGTTGCCGTCGGCAAAGGGATGGTTTTTGATGACGAAATAGAGGAGATGCGCGGCGCGCGCAGCGATGTTGGGATAGAAAAGTTCATCGCCGAAGCCTTGCTCGATGGTGGCGAGCGCGGAGGCGAGGCCGTCGCCGCGCAATTGGCCGAAGAGAGCGGTGGCTTCGCCCTTGGCGATGAGCGCGGCTTTCAGTTCGGCAATGGCGGCTGCGACGGCAGCGGGTTCGAGGGCGCGCATGTCGTGCTGCCGTGCGGATTGCGCGGCAAGGCTTTGTTCATCATAGGCTTGCAGCAGGCTCCAGCTTTTCGCGTATTCCTGGACGACGGCAAGCACAGCGGCGCCATCGGCCGTGATGCCGGTCTGGTTGTGCAGGGTGCGGCCGAGGAGGTCGAGCACTTGCGAGAATTCGATGCCACGCTCGCGCAGGCGCTGTTCGTGCAGGGTGTAGCCGTCAACGAGATGCTGCTTCAGGGTGCGGGTGGCCCATTGGCGGAATTGCGTGGCGCGCCTGGAGCTGATGCGGTAGCCCACGGAAATGATGGCGTCGAGGTTGTAGTGTTTTATCAATCGTTTGACTTGTCTTGAGCCTTCGGTGCGAACTATCGAGTAATCCTCGACAGTTGCCGCTTCGCTCAATTCCGCTTCGCGATAGATGTTTTTCAGGTGCAGGCTGATGTTGTCCACGCTGGTATCAAACAGCAGGGCCATCTGCGCCTGGGTGAGCCAGACGGTGTCGTGGTCGAGCGAGACTTGCAGGCGGATGTTGCCGTCTTGCGTGGTGTAGATTTCGATGGGGTGGTTCATGTGGTTGTCCTGTTTTTCATCTCATTTCCTTGTTAAAAATAGTCATTTTTTACCATACATAAGCGCTTATGATAAGAAATTTTATCGCCATAAGCGCTTTATGTTGAGATTGCCATCATTCTGTTGGTTCTTCGCTTTCCTGCCAGGCGTCGCGGATGATTTTTTCCTGCTGTTTGCGCGCGCGTTTGTGCGGGATGTGCGCGGTTTTCAGCTGTTTGCCTGAGGTTTTTTTATGTTCTCTCTCCATGCAGCAGGGGCAGCAACGCGCGCAGGTCGTTGTCTGCCACAAAGACATCCGCCTGTTTGCGCACGGCGTCGCGCACGATGACGCCGCCGTAGCCGATTACGGCATCGGCAGCGCCTTCAGCGCGGGCGGCGATGTCGCTCATGCCGTCGCCGACCATGACGACTTGTTTGAATCCGTGCCGCTTTTTCCAGGCGGCGATCACTTCCGCCTTGCCGTGCGCGGTGGCGAGCGGATGCGCGGGCAGACCCAGATAGTCGCCGTTGCCGTCGAATTCGAGAGGGACGGCGAAGACGTTTTCTTCGGCAATGCCCAAGGCATGGGCAAGCGGCAGGATGGCATCGATGAGGCCGCCGCTGACGATGGCAACGGCCACACCGCGCGCTTGCAGGGCGGCAATGGTTTCGCGCGCGCCGGGTACGATGGTCGCGAGATATTCGCGGGCGATGTGCGCAAGATCTGCGCGTTTGGGGCGGATGAGGTCGAGGCGCTTGCCATAGACGGCTTCGAGGGGAATGTCGCCGTTCATGGCCTGGTCGGTGAGGCTTGCGACTTCTTCGCGCACGCCGGCAAGGGCGGCGAGTTCGTCGATGCCTTCGAGGCTGGAAAGGGTGGAATCGCAATCGAATGCGACGGCATCGGGGATGAATTTCAGCGCCATGGCAGCTCCAGGTAGGGGATAATGGGGGCATGTTAGGAAATGTATGGATGTATGACAACGTATCCCCAGCAGCTTGAGGGCAAGGTGGCGCGCCTGGCCGCTTTGCTCGCGCCGTTTGCCGCGCCGGACATGCAGGTTTTTTCTTCTGATCCCGAAGGTTATCGTTTGCGCGCCGAATTTCGCCTTTGGCACGATGAAGGCGGCCTGCATTATGTGATGGTCGCGCCGGGGCAGCGCGCCTCTGCCGCAACCATCCAGAAAATCACGCAATTGCCGATTGCCGCGCCCGCCATCAACGCGCTGATGCCGCGTTTGCTTGCTGCATTGCAGGCAGATGCGGCATTGCATCGCAAGCTGTTTCAATGCGAGTTTTTAAGTACGCTCTCGGGCGATATGCTGGTCAGCCTGATTTATCACCGCCGTCTCGATGAGACATGGCAGCAAAAAGCACAAGCGCTTTCTGATGCGTTGGGCATTGCCGTGATCGGCCGTTCGCGCGGGCAGAAAATCGTGATTGGCCGGGATTATGTGCAGGAAACGCTGGCAGTTGGCGGGCGCGACTGGCATTACCGCCAGTACGAAGGCGCGTTCACCCAGCCGAACGGCAGAATGTGCGAAAAGATGCTTGCCTGGGCGTGCGCGCAGGCAAGCGAGGACGGGCGCGATTTGCTCGAACTCTATGCGGGCAACGGCAATTTCACCTTGCCGCTGTCGCGCCATTTCCGCAAAGTGCTCGCCACTGAAATCAGCAAATCGGGTGTGCGCGCGCTGCGCGAAAACGTGGCGACCAACGGCATCGACAACATCCGTCTCGCGCGTCTCTCCGCCGAGGAATTCAGCGAGGCTTGGCGCGGCGTGCGCGAATTCCAGCGCCTGAAGCAGGATGGCATCAGCCTTGGCGATTATGATTTTTCCACCGTGTTCGTCGATCCGCCACGCGCCGGGATCGATGATGCCACCCTCGCCATGATGCAACGCTTTGATCGCATCATGTATATTTCCTGCAACCCGCAGACGCTTGCCGACAATCTGGCAACGCTCACGCAAACGCACCGCATCGCTGCCTGCGCGCTTTTCGATCAATTTCCGGGCACGGAGCATATTGAAAGCGGCGTATCATTGGAGCGCAAAAAATAGCGATTTTTTACCATAATTAAGCGCTTATATTGAGAAAATTTCTCACGATAAGCGCTTATTGGTGAGAAAAAACGACTATCCCATCAGGCAATCCACATTCCTGCCAGGGCAAGCAATGCCGTATTGAGCAGCACCAGCGCGAGGCCAAAGCGCGCGAGATGCTGTTCTTCGCCGCGATCGGCTTTGGCCAATCCGGCAATCAACGCCGCCATCGGCAGCGCGCCGAGCGCCGCATGTCCGGCGGCGCTGTTTATGAGCGCGGCCTGCCACAAGTCGCCTCCGGCAAGGCTAGGCATCATCAGCACATTGCCGCCCACGGCAGAAGCGGTGAGATAGCCGCCGAGCGCGCCCAGCCCCGCCAAAAGCGGCATCAGCCATGCGCCATCGAGGCGGGCGCCCAGTTCGCGCACGCCATCGAGAAAACCGCCCTTGACCATGATTTGCGAGAGCACGAGAAAGCAGAAAATAGTGAACAATGGCCGCCAGGCGCGAGCGAGCCACGCCGCAGCGAGGGCGCTGTCGCGATATTCTCCGCGATGACGCCACCACACGATGAACGCAACGAAAACAAGCACCACGCCCGGCGAATTGAGCGGCTTGTACGCTACCTGCGCCCCTTGCCAGACGAGCGCATCCGCCCAGCCCGTCAGCCGCCACAAGCCTTTCAGCAGCAAAACGCCCGCGAATATCAGGCCATATGGCCAGGCGGCGCGCGGCAAGGTCACGCGCTTGCCGACAAGGAGCAGCGCCATCACTGCCGTGCCCGCGCACATCCCCGCCACTTCCGCGCCAAGCCAGCGCGAGGCGGCATGGAGCACGGCCACGAAAAAAAGGGCAAGCGCTGCGGTTTCCAGCAAGATGCGCCATTTTCGATAACCGGCAAGCCACACGGCCAGCAGCGCCAGCGCCAGGAAAACCGGCGCGCTGGTCACGGCGCTGTGCGCGCCAAGCGCGCCCGGCGGGAGTTTCACAAGCGCGGCTCCCGTAACCGTCGCCAGCCCCATGGTGCCCCACGGCATGATCGCCATCCCGGCAAAGACAATGGCGAGCGCCGCGCGGCGCGGCAAGGTGGCGAGCAATACCGGCACCACCGCAATCAGGGAAACGCCGAAGCCGGTGAGCGCTTCCAGCGCTGGCGCAAGCCCCAGCACCACGAACAGCAAGCGTCGCGCGTCAGTGAGACCATTGTCCGTCACCCAAGCGGTGAGCGCCTGATTGGCATCGGTTTTCGCCAGCAGCACCACCAACAGCAAACCCGGCGCCATCACGGCGGCAACGCTCGCGAAAAGCAGCGCGGCATCGCTTGCCATCGCCTGCGCCACAGGCAAGGCATAAGGCTGTGCCGTGCCCGTCATCCACAACACCAGCGCGGCCAAGACGCCAGCGAGCGCCGCCTGCCACGGTGGCCGCCTGCCGACCACCAGAAAGAGCAGCACGGCAATGATGGGGAAAATTTGCAGGAAAATCAGCCAGGGATGCATATTATCGTCCTCTCGATAGGTTGGGTCTCATGATAAAGGCTTCGTCGCGCAAAAAAATGGTGATAAAGCCCTTGCTTGTGCAAAAACCTGTCGCCAGCAGCGCTGCCAGCGGATGGCCTGTGTCTCTTGAATGCAAAACCATGCCGGATGGATTGATAAATTTTATTGTTTTGAGTGCGCTTTGATTTGTGTTTCATTCATGAAATTTGTTTTTGTGAAAAAATATCGCCATGACACTCTTTGCGGGAGGGCGACATGGGATACAGCGTGCATGAAGAAGCGCATTTCAGCCAGCGCAACAATTGGCTGCGCGCCGGCGTGCTCGGCGCGAACGATGGCCTGATTTCCACGGCGAGCCTGATGATGGGCATGGCTGCGGCCACGCCCGATCGCGCCACCTTGCTGCTCGCCGGTGTGGCCTCGTTGGTGGCCGGCGCAATCTCGATGGCGGCAGGGGAATATGTATCGGTTTCCAGCCAGGCGGATACGGAAAAAGCCGATTTGCGCAAGGAAATGCACGAGCTTGCCAACCATCCCGAGCGCGAGTTGCAGGAACTTGCCCATATCTACCGGCTGCGCGGCCTCGATGCGGAGCTGGCGCTGGCCGTGGCGGAAGCGCTGATGGCGCACAATGCCCTCGATGCGCACGCCCGCGATGAGATCGGCATCACCGAAGTCAGCACCGCCAATCCCTTGCAGGCAGCGGGAGCGTCGGCACTGGCCTTCTGTGCGGGGGCGATCTTGCCGGTGCTGGTGGGATGGTTTGCGCCGGGCAAAGGGCTGATGCTGTGGCTGGCATTGGCGACGCTCACAGGCCTTGCCGGGCTGGGGCATTTGTCGGCACGCCTCGGCGGCGCGCCCGCTGTGCCTGCGGTGATTCGCGTGGTGCTGTGGGGCGTGATCGCCATGGGCAGCACCAGCCTGATTGGCCATTTTCTCGGCCTGAACCTGTAAGACGGCGGATTTTGCTTTGCGGCGGCGGCGTGCCAGAATACGCTCCCTTTCCAGCCCCTTGCCGTCATGAATCTGGATGCCTTCGACCGCAAAATCCTCGATCTCTTGCAGCGCAACAATCGCCAGTCCCTGCAAGCGCTTGCCGAACAGGTCAATCTGTCGCCGTCGGCCGTGAACCGCCGCATTAGCGCCTTGGAAAAAGCGGGCGTCATCCGCGCGCATGTGGCCGTGCTTGACGGCGGCAAAGCGGGGCGTCCGCTCACCGTGATCGCCGAAGTGGCGCTCGCGAGCGAAACGCAGACGCATATCGAGGCGGCGAAAAAGCGCTTTCTCGCCTGCCCGCAAGTGCAGCAGCTGTATTACGTGACCGGCGATTACGATTTTTTCCTGATTTTTCAGGTGCGCGACATGGCCGAATACGAAGCGCTCACCCGCGAACTCTTTTTCGCCGACAGCAATATCAAGCGCTTTCAGACCCGCGTCGTTCTTGAGGCGATCCGGGCGGGCATGGCAGTCTCTCTGGAGTGACGTATTTCTGGAAGATATAGTGATTTTTTACCACCAATAAGCGCTTATCGTGGTAAAAAATCATTAATAATACATTTTTAATGAGAAAATAATATTTCAAGAGAGTTGCCATGAATGACCAAGATGTCACCCCAGGCGCCAATGAGGGCTCTGCCGAATCTCCCCTGCATGCCGCCGCCTGGGCGGGCAACCTGCCTTTGGTGCAGCAGCTGGTGGAAAACGGCGCGGACGTGAACTGGCGCGATTCGACAGGAGAAAGCGCGATTTTTGGCGCGTGCAGCTGGGGGAATGTGGAAGTGGTGCGTTATCTCCTTGCCATGGGCGCGCGCCACGATTTTGCCGAGGCGCACGGCTACACCGCGCTGCACTGGGCGGCAAGCCACGGCAATGCGGAAACCATCGAAGCCTTGCTCGAGGCGGGCGCCGATCCCCATGCACGCGATGCCACGGGCAGAACGCCGCTCGAAGTTGCCCGTGCGGAAGCGAACCGCGATTGCCTCATGCGGTTTTTGGCTTCGCCCTGAAAGGCGGAAGGCAATTGCCTTTGCCAACGTTGGCCAGATGGATCAAAGATGCCGGTTTTATGGTGATGGGCGAGCTGATGATTCTTTGGCGCGAAAGGTCTCGCCATCGTATGGGCAGAGCAGCCATGCGGTTGCGGGGCGTTGGGAAATGGCAGGCCGTTTTTGCGTCAAGAAAGAGTAGAGTGAGAAAGTTTCTCATGTTTAAGCGCTTATGGTGACAAATTTTCTCACCATAAGCGCTTTATGATGGTAAAAAATCACTATTTATGCCTAATTTTTGTTTTTCGTTGCATTTACAGGCTGTTGTGCGGTGATCATTTTCCCAGTGCGTATTGCAGAAAGCGCAGCCAGGCGTAGGCGTCGGCGGTGATGCTGCGCTGCTGTCCGTATTGCTGCGCGAGGCCTGTCAGCAGCGCTTGGCGATAGACGGGGCGCAGGGCGCGCAGGGTGTGCACGGCATCACGGGCGCGCCCGAGTTCCGCGTCATCCGGCAAAAGCAGTGGCTCGATTGGCCAGCCTTCTTCGTCTGCCGCCTTGCAGGGCACGGGCGTGACCTTGCGGGTGGCAAGCGCTTGCCAGGGCGTGGCGGCAATGGGCAGGGTGTGCGCGGGCAGTTCGGCAAAAAGACGCGCGCGGCTGTCTTCGTCGGCGGCCAGCAGATGGGCGGAAAGGCGCAGGATGCTGGCAATGGCGCCTTGCGCCTGCTGGTGATCGAGCGTGGCTTCAGGCGCTTGTGGCAAATCGAGCGCTGCAAGCGCGCACCATTCGGCGAGGCTGGTGAGGCCGTCGGCGGCGGCAATGGCTTTGAGCGGGGCTTGCAGCCGCTGCGGGTGATGGATGCGCGCAAGATGGTTGAGGAATACGGGCAGGAAACTCGCCTGGTGCGCAGGCAGCATTTTCTGCCATGCGGGCATGAGCGGGCGCAAGGTGTCGGCATCGAGATGGCGGGCAAGCGCCAGCCCTTTGGGCGTGGCGTTGGCAAGACGCATCATGGCGACTTGCACGATGGCTTCGGGAGCGAATTCCGGCAGCGACAACGCGGCGTGGTGATCGAGCAGGCCGAGCGGAAAGCGGGTGTCGGCGTAGTGGGTGGCGCTGCGTTTCGGCGCGGGGTCGATCTGGTCGTAGGGCGGGATGTCTTGCAGGGCGTAGGCGAGTTGGTGGATGTCTTCGGCGTGGTATTCGCCGTAGCGTTTGAGGCGGACGAGGGTGTTGGGGTGGGTGTTCAGGCGCTTGCCGTCGCTGCGCTGGCGGTAGTCGATGAGGAGGAGATGGCGGTTTTCCGCGCGCGTCGGCGCAGGCAGTTCGCGGCTTTTGCCGAGCGCCAGCACTTTTTTGAAGACACTTGCCAGCGCTTCACCGTTGCGCGTGAATTGCACGGCCTTGGCATCGGCCATCCATTCGCGTTCGCGGGCAATGGCAGCCTGCATGAGGCGCGCGTAGCCGGTGAGCAGCAGGCTGTAGAGGGAAAGGAGAAAGACGAGTGTGCCGAAGATGATGCCGTAGCCGCCGAAGATGCTTTGCAGACGGAGCTGTTCGCGCTCTTCCTCGCGCTCGCGGCGATGGGCGGCGCTCGCGTAGGCGAGCTGGCGGATGGCCTGTGCTTCCGCTTCGTTTTGCGGGTTGGCGGTATCAATGAGCATTTTTTCGCGCATATTGAGCGCTTCTTCTTTGTCGCCGAGCAAACGGTAGCGCAGGTCGGCGAAAAAGCGGTAGCCGTGAATCATGGCGGTCAGGCGGCCATAGAGGGCGAGGTCGTCATCGACGATATGGCCGAATTCATGCGCGACAAGCGCTTGCAGTTCGTCGCGGTCAAGATAGCGCAGGGCGCCCGCAGTCACGGCAATGGCCGTGCTCCCTTGCGCACCGCCGATGACGAAGGCGTTGATGCTGTCGTCGTGGCGGACGAGCATGACGTCGGGCGGGCGGATGCCGGCGGCAACAGCCATTTCTTCCACGATATTGCGATATTGCGTTTCTGCCGGGAAACGCGGGGTGCCGAGCATTTCCGCACCAAGGGCGGCGGCGCGTTCGGCGGCCGGCGTGCTTTTCGCCTCGCGTTGCGCGAGATAGTAGCCGTAAACGACGACGAGGCTGGTGGCAAGGCCTGTCAGCATGGCATAGACGTGCACATGCGGCAGTGCACCGCCCGCGAGCCAAAAGAGCGCGACGAGAAAGGCCCACGACACCAGCGAATAGCTGGCAAAGCTCAGCAGCACGCCGCTCCAGAACCACAGGGTGAGCTTGCGGCTGGCAGCGCGCGAGGTTTCGTGATGGACGGTGTAGAGCGTGCGCATGGGAGCGTCCGGCTGCGGAAGATGGCGGTATTATAATGGGAAATTTTCTCACGGAGAAGCGCTTGTTGTGAGAAAATTTATCGCGATAAGCGCTTATAGTTGGTAAAAAACGATTATTTTTAGGAATATTTTAAAAATCTCTTTGCGCCCTTGCATGGCCAAACGCATGAGCACGGACGTTGCAGGCAACGTCCCTACAGCCAATCGTGCTGCCGTTGTGGGGTACGGTCAGATGGGGGTCGCATGGGGTCGGGTTCTCGTGGCAAGGCGCTTTGCGCCCTTGCATGGCCAGACGCATGAGCACGGACGTTGCAGGCAACGTCCCTACCGCCAATTGTACTGCCGTTGTGGGGTGTGTTTGTAGGTCGGCCATTCATGGCCGACATTTTTTGATGCCGGGCAGGAAGCGCCGCGACCTGCGGCTCAATCTTGCGCATTTCCCAGTTTTTTCAGATAGGGCCGCGAGTTGCGCTGGTAGTTGTAGGCCTGCTGTTTGGCAACGGGGAGGTCTTCGATGCCGATGGCTTTGAAGCCGCGTTCTTCAAACCATTGCGCGGTTTGCGTGGTGAGGATGAAGAGGTTTTCCACGCCCTGTTCGCGCGCTTTGGATTCCAGCGCGGCAAGGAGCTGGTCGGCGCGCTGGTTTTTGCGGTAGTCGGGGTGGATGACGACGCAGGCAAGTTCGGCGGCTTTTTCTTCCGCATAGGGGTAAAGCGCGGCGCAGCCGATGATGGCGCCGTCGCGCTCGAGCACGAAGAAGCGCGCGATTTCCATTTCCAGCTGCTCGCGCGAGCGCTTGACGAGGATGCCTTGCGCTTCGAGCGGGCGGATGAGGTCGAGCAGGCCGCCGATGTCGTTGACGCTGGCCTGGCGCAGGTTGTCGTAGCGGTCGGCGGTGACCATGATGCCGGAGCCGTCGCGGGTGAAGAGTTCGGCGAGAAGCGAGCCTTCTTCGTCGCGCTCGATGAGATGCACGCGGCGGATGCCGGCATCGCAGGCGTTGGCCGCGACTTTCAGGCTTTGCACGATCCACGGATTGGCGCTGTCGATGGCGAGCGCTTCGCGCGGCGCGAGCTGGCGCGGCAGGGCGGCATTTTTGTAGGCGTTGACGCCGTCCATGATGTAGATGAGTTTGTCGGCTTTCAGCGCGCTGGCCACTTCGCTCGCGACTTCTTCGCTGTTGAGGTTGTAGATTTCGCCGGTGGGCGAGTAGCCGAGCGGCGAGAGGAGGACGATTTCGCCGAGATCGAGATGGCGCTCAATGGCGGCGGTATCGATCTGGCGGATTTGCCCGGCAAAGCCGTAATCCTGGCCGTCGATGACGCCGACGGGGCGGGCGATGAGGAAATTGCCGCCCGCGACTTTGACGGGGGCGTCCTGCATGGGCGCGCTGATGGAAAGCGCCGCTTCGATGCGCAGGCGCAGGCTGCCGACGGCATCGAGGATGTGCGGCATCATGGCCTTGCTGGTGATGCGCTTGGCGTTGACGAATTGCGAGGGGATTTGCGCGCGGGCGAGGTGGGCATCGATTTGCGCGCGCGCGCCGTGGACGAGAATGAGGCGGATGCGCAGGGCATGGAGCAGGGCGCAGTCGTGCAGGAGATTTTTCTGCTGCGGCAGGTTGATGTCGCCGTTGAAGGCGATGACCATGGTTTTGTTGCGGTGCGCGTGGATATAGGGCGCGGCCTGGCGGAAAAAATGCAGAAAGGGGGTATCGGCCATGAGGTCTCCCGCGATGGTGGTGGCAAAACGGAATGGTATAGTGCGTTTTGCAAAATATCCAGCAGATTTTTCCAGCAGGTTTGCTGTATGTGTTGATGGTTTGCGGGTTGATGATAAAAAAGCGCTATTTCTTGCGTTTTCTTTTTTGAGATTGCGCTTCGCGGTTGCTGTAGCGGCTTGCCGGGTTTTTTGCGGGGGTTGCAGGCAACGCTTAGCGTTTTTGGTCGAAACTCTCACGGTAAAGGCAAATCGCTCGATTGGCATGGCATTGGGGCGAGAGGGAAACAAAGTTTTCCACAATATTGGCATCAACAAGTTTCGCGGCGATTTTCTGCATGATTCTCTCTTTTTGAGATTGCGCTTCATGGCCGCGCGGCCACCTACTTTCTTTGCGTCGCCAAAGGACATGTTCCTGTTTTTGGAGGCAAAGAAAGGCGACCCCGGGGCGCAGTTTTTCCTTGCCGCGGGGCTTTTGGCGGCGGGCTTGTAAACTCGCTGTCGCTCAAACACCCAAGCCCGTATTCCCGCCAAAAAAGCCCCGCGTCTGCGGCTGCGCCCAGGGGCTTTGAGGCGCTTCGTTGCAACCGCATGTGTAAACAGATAAATCCAATTTGCTCTAGACAGCGTTGCGCGATGGTGGGCTGAAGCCCATCCTGCGTTATTTGTGAGAAATTTTCTCACAAACAAGCGCTTATTGCGATAAATTTTCTCACATTAAGCGCTTATTGATGGTAAAAAATAACTATTTTTGCTGATTTTCTGTTTTTGGGTTGCGCGGTTTCCGTTTCTGGAAGTTGTGCAGGATGGCGCCGGTTTCCAGGGCGACCGACCAGACGCAGATCCACAGGCCGAAGCGCCAGTCCGCCCACAGCCATACCACGCCGCCAATAAAGAGATAGACCGGCGCGAGCAGGGCCAGCGCCTGGAAGCTGCGCGGATGCCTGTGCCAGGCGCCACGCACGAAAAGGAGGAGCGGAAGCAGGGTGATGGCGGCGCCGGTTATCCGTTGCAAAGGGCTGCCCTGCATGGTGGCGCTCATCCAGGCAAAGGCGGCAATCAGCGCGAGCAGGGCGGTGAAGGCAAGAAGATGGCCGAGTTTACGTCGATTGGTGCCGGGGTTCATGTTGCGGGGTTTCCTGGGAGTGGTTGCTGCCGAAGAGGCGGGAAAAAAGACGGGAGATGTCGTCCATGAAGGTATAGACCACGGGGATGACGACGAGGCTCAGCAGCGTGGATGTGACCAGTCCGCCGACGACGGCCGCGGCCATGGGCTGGCGGAAGGTGGGGTCGGCGTCGCCCCAGCCGATGAGGATGGGCATCATACCTGCGCCCATGGCGACGGTGGTCATGATGATGGGGCGGGCGCGTTTGTGGCAGGCGTCAAGCAGCGCTTCCGTGCGCGGCAGGCCGTCGCGGCGCTGCGCGATGATGGCGTAATCGACGAGCAGGATGGAGTTTTTCGTGGCGATGCCCATGAGCATGATGAGGCCGATGAGCGAGGGCATGGAGAGGCTTGCGCCGGTGATGAGCAAGCCGGCAAAGGCGCCGCCGATGGAGAGCGGCAGGGCCATGAGGATGGTGAAGGGTTGCAGGACGCGGTGAAAGAGGAGAACAAGAATGGCGAAAATGCAAAAAACGCCGACGCCCATGGCGAGCATGAAGCCGGTGAAAAGCTCTGCCATGATTTCCGCCTGGCCGCCGTCGCTGGTTTTGACGGCCGCGGGGAGGTTTTGCATGGTGGGCGTGGCTTTCACGGCGCTGACCAGTTCGCCCAGTTCGCCGCTGCCGACTTGTACGGTAATGCGGATTTCGCGGGCGCGGTCGAAGCGGCTGATCAGCGCGGCGCCACCGGCAAATTGCAGGCGGGCGACATCGCCGATACGCACGGGGCCGCGCGGCGAGCTGACCAGCAGGTTTTCCAGGGTGGCAAGATCGTGGCGCGCCGCTTCGGGCAGGCGCACGACGATGGGCAGCTGGCGGCTGTCGAGATTGAGCTTGGCGAGGCGCTGTTCGTAATCGCCTTGGGTGGCGATGCGCAGGGCATTGGCAATTTGCAGGGTGGTGACGCCGTGATCCGCCATTTTCAGGGGATCGGGCAGGATTTGCAGTTCTTCGCGGGTCAGGTTGCGGCTGCTGGAAATCATGCCGGCATTGGGCAGGGCGCGGATATCGCGCATCAGTGCCTGCGCGGTGTCTTCGAGAAGCTGCGGGTTGTCGCTGGTGAGCGAGATGGCGTAGCCGGGATCGCCGCCGTTGCTCAGTCCCACCTGGAAACGCGCGCCGGGCACGTGTTCCAGGCGCTGGCTGATCTCGCGTTCGATCTCTGTTTTGCTGATGCGGGTGCCGCGCGGTTCGAGCACGAGATCGAGGCTGGCCTTGTTGAGATTCTTGCCGCCAAATGCGGAGTTTTCGCCCATGTCGCGCGCGGTTTGCCCCACGGCGGTGAAGACGTGGGCAATGCCGGGCACATCGGCGATGGCATGACGCGCAGCTTCGCTGACGGCGAGGGTGTCTTCCAGCGTGGCGTCCGGCGTGAGTTCGATGGAGATGCGGCTCTGGTTGATGTCGTCATTGGGCAGAAAGCCGGTGGACAAATGGCGCACCAGCGTGAGTGATCCGGCAAAGAGAAGCAGGGTGACGAGCATGGTGAGCCAGCGCCAGCGGACGACGAAGGCAACGAAGCGCAGATAATGGCGCATCAGCCAGCCGTCCCGGCACTCGGTTTGCAGCTTCTCCGGGCGCAGGAGATAGGCGGCCATCATCGGCGTGATCAGGCGCGCGACGACGAGCGAGAAGAAAACGGCCATGGCCGCCGTCCAGCCGAACTGGCGGAAAAATTGCCCGATGATGCCATCCATGAAGGCGGTGGGCAGGAACACGGCGATGAGCGTAAAAGTGGTGGCAATCACGGCGAGGCCGATTTCGTCCGCCGCTTCCATCGCTGCCTGATATGGCGTTTTGCCGGTGCGCAAGTGGCGGATGATGTTTTCGATTTCCACAATGGCATCATCAACCAAGACGCCCACCACCAGCGACAGCGCCAGCAGGGAAATGATGTTCAGGCTGAAGTCGCCGAGCCACATGAAGAGAAAAGTGGGGATGACCGAAAGCGGCAGGGCGGTGGCGGCGATAAACGTGGCGCGCAGATTGCGCAGAAAGAGGAACACCACGATCACGGCGAGCACGCCGCCTTCCATCAGCATGGTGAGCGAGGCGCGATAGTCTTCATAAACCGGCGTGGCAAGGTCGTAAACCTTTTCAATGCGCAATTGCGGGTATTCGGCCTGGATTTGGGCAAGTTCCGCTTCCACCGCGCGCATCATCGCCACTTCGCTGGCGCCACGGCTGCGTACCACGCTGAAGGCGACCACTGTTTTGCCGTCAAAAAGCGCCACGCTGGAGGCTTCCGCCGCGCCGTCGCGAATCTCGGCAATAGCGCCGAGCGGCTGCGCACCGCCCGCCGTGGCAATTTGCATATCGGCGAGCGCGGCGGCGTGATCCAGTGCGCCCAGCGTGCGGATGGTCTGGCTGCGTCCGCCCACCTTGGCTTCTCCGCCCGGCGCGTCCTGCTGGATGGCGGCCACTTGCGCCGAGACATCCGTGACCGGCAAGCCCAGCGCATTGAGGGCAAGGGGATCGGCCAGCACTTCCACTTCGCGGGCAAGGCCGCCGATACGCTTGACGCTGCCCACGCCTGGCAGGGCGGTGAGGCGGCGCGACAGCTTGTCATCCACAAACCACGACAGCGCCAGCACGTCCATATCGCCAGCCACGGAAAAGGTCAGCGCCGGAAAGCCGCTGGTACCCACCTTGGAAATCACCGGATCGTTGGCCGCCGCCGGCAAATCGCTGCGAATTTCGCCCATTGCCGAACGCACTTCATCCAGCGCTTCCTGGATATCCTTTTCCAGACGGAATTCGACGACAGTCGTGGAAATGCCGGTCTGCACCACGCTGCGCATCTTTTTCACCCCGTCGATCGAGGCCACGCGGCTTTCCACCTTTTTGGCGACATCGCTTTCCAGCTGCGGCGGCGCGGCGCCGGGCAGCGTCACCATCACTACCACCACCGGGAAATCCATGTCGGGAAACTGCTGGATTTTCATGGCATGAAAGCCATACCAGCCGCCCAGCGTCAGCAGAATGAAAAGCAGAATGGGCGCGAGCGGATTGCGGATCGACCAGGCGGAAAAATTCATTCTTCCACCCTCACCAGATCGCCGTCCTGCAAGAAAGCGCCGCCGCGCGCGACAATGCGCGCATCCGCAGCAAGCCCGCTTTCCACCACCACGCGATCATCCAGCCGCGTGCCGAACAGCGGCTTTTCGCGCACGATGCGACCGTTGGCATCCACCCGCATCACGTAATCATGGCCATCCTCGCGCACCAGCGCCGCTGCCGGTACAGTCAGCACTTCTACCTTGCCGAGGAGAAATTCGCCGCGCAGGAACATTCCCGCGCGCAGCAACGCATGTGACTCCATTGCCACGAATACCGTCACCCGCCGCGAACGCGCATCGGCCACCGGCGCGAATTTCGCAATCCGCCCGGAAACGGCCTCGCCATTGCCGAGCGGAAGACGCACCCGCGTGCCCACGCCAAGCTGCGCCACATCCAGCGCCGCCACCTGTGCCCGCCATTCCAGCGCGCCCCCGCTCATCAGGGTAAAAAGCGGCAGGCCGATATTGGCCGTCATCCCCACTTCGGCAGGGCGGGTAATCACGATGCCATCAACGGGCGCGCGCACCTGCGCATAATCCAGACGCAGCTGCGCCGCATCGCGCGCCGCAAGCGCGCCATCCAATGCCGCGCGCGCTTCCTGCTCGCCGGAAATCATCTGGTCGGCATCGAGCTGGCTCATAGCTTTGTCTTTCAGGAGTTTGCGTGCGCGTGCTGCATTGTTTTTCGCAAGCGACAGCGCCGATTCCGCGCGCGCCACCGCCGCCTTGGCCTGGGCAAGGTCATGGCGAATCATCGCCGTATCAAATTCCGCCAGCACCTCTCCGGCCTTGACGCGATCGCCCACATCCGCATGCAGCGCAACCAGCGCCACACCGGCCACCTGGGCATTGACTGCCGCCATCTCGCGCGCCGCCACTTCGCCTTCGGCCACAAGCGTCATGTCATGCGTGAGCGGTTGTGGCTGCACCACCGCCACGGTCAGCACCGGCTTTTCCGGCGCGGCAGGCGTGGTTGCCTCATCAGCGGTTGCCAGCGTGATGGCGAACAGCAAAGTCAACATCGCAAATTTTTTCATCGTCATGAATCCCGGCGGGCGGCAGCAAAGGGCGACAGTGTAACAAAAGCGGGAAGACGGTATTTGCGAAAATCCCGCAACAAGCGCGCGGGAGGTCGTGATAAATTTTCTCATCATTAAGCGCTTATCGTGAGAAAATTTATCGAGATAAGCGCTTGGTTATGGTAAATAAATGCTATTTTTTGGTTATTTATGAATTTCCCTTTAATATCAGGGCATGCAGCGGATTGAAGCCGATGCGGTAGGCGAGGTCGGCGGGGCGTTCGATGTCCCAGATGGCGAGGTCGGCATCCATGCCGGTGGCGAGCTGGCCTTTGCGCTCTTGCAGGCCGAGGGCGCGCGCGGCATGGCGCGTGACGCCGGCAAGCGCTTCCTGCGGAGTGAGTTTGAACAGGGTGCAGCCCATGTTGAGGGTGAGGAGCAGCGAGGTGAGCGGCGAGGTGCCGGGGTTGCTGTCGGTGGAGAGCGCCATCGGCACGGCGGCGGCACGCAGGCCTTCCACGGGCGGCAGTTGCGTTTCGCGCAGGGTGTAGAACGCGCCGGGCAGCAGCACGGCAACGGTGCCTGCGGCTTTCATGGCGGCGATGCCTGCGGGCGAGAGGTATTCGAGATGGTCGGCGGAGAGGCCACCGTAGCGGGCAACGAGCGCTGCGCCTTCGAGGTTGGAGAGTTGCTCGGCATGCAGTTTGACGGGGAGATCCAGCGCTTTGGCGGCATCGAAGACGCGCGCCATTTGCGCGGGCGAGAAGGCGATGGTTTCGCAGAAGCCGTCCACGGCGTCAACGAGGCCTTCAGCGTGCAGTTCGGGTAGCCAGGCGCAGACGGCTTCGATGTAGTCGTCAGCGCGACCGGCGTATTCCGGCGGCAGGGCGTGCGCGGCGAGGTAGGTGGTGCGGATGGTGAGGCCGGTTTCTTTGCCGAGCGCGCGGGCGACGCGCAGCATTTTTCTCTCCGTTTCCAGATCAAGGCCGTAGCCGGATTTGATTTCGACGGTGCCGGTGCCTTCCTGTTGCAGGGTGCGCAGGCGCGGCAGGGCGCTGGCGAGGAGTTCCGCTTCGCTGGCGGCGCGGGTGGCGCGGACGCTGGCGAGGATGCCGCCGCCCTGTTTGGCGATGTCGGTATAGCTCACGCCGTTCAGGCGCGCTTCGAATTCGTTGCTGCGGTTGCCGCCGTAAACGAGATGGGTGTGGCAGTCGATGAGCGCGGGGGTGATCCAGCGTGCGCCCATGTCGTGCACGGCGTCGGCGCGGGCGATTTGCCCGGCGGCGTCTTCGCGCTTGCCGAGCCAGACGATTTTGCCATCTTCCACGGCGATGGCGCCGTTTTCTATCGTGCCGTAGTCGTTGCCGGTCATGGTGGCGAGGTGGCCGAGCCAAATCTGCATGATAATCTCCTGTTATGAAATATTTTCTCATGGTGAAGCGCTTTTTATGAGAAAGTTTCTCATGGAAAGCGCTTCATGGTGATAAGAAAACGCTATTTTTACTGTTTTTTTGTTCAGACTGCAAGATAACGCTCGCGGCCGCCGCCCCAGCGCGCGAGCAGGGTGTCGGCAAAGGGATGGCCGGTGGCGAGCCATTCGCTGCAAAGGCGGTTGATGTGCGGGAGCTGTTCGCTGTCGCGCACGAGATCGGCGACGCGGAACATGGCTTCGCCGGTTTGCCGCGTGCCGAGCAGTTCGCCTGCGCCGCGCAGGCGCAGGTCTTCATCGGCGATGACGAAGCCGTCGGTGGTTTCGCGCATCACGGCAAGGCGGCGCTTGGCCGTCTCGCCAAGTGGCGGCTGGTACATGAGCAGGCAATAGGAGGCCTTTGCACCGCGCCCGACGCGGCCGCGCAACTGGTGCAGCTGCGAGAGGCCGAAGCGCTCGGCGTTTTCGATGATCATCAGCGTGGCATTGGCCACATCCACGCCCACTTCGATCACCGTGGTCGCGACCAGCAGGTCGTATTCATGCGCGGCAAAGGCGGCCATTACCGATTGGCGCGCGTCGGCAGGCATGCGACCGTGCAGGAGCGCCACGCGCACGTGCGGCAGGCTGGCAGCCAGTTGCACGGCGATGGCTTCGGCGTTTTCGCATTCGATGACGTCCGATTCTTCAATGAGCGGGCACACCCAGTAGGCTTGCTGCCCGCCCTTGCAGACTTCGCCGACGCGGGCAATCACGGCTTCGCGGCGGCTGTTGGCCACCACCGCTGTCTGCACAGGTTGCCGCCCCTGCGGCAGGCTGTCGATCACGGAAACATCCAGTTCGCCGTAGCTGCTCATGGCGAGCGTGCGCGGAATCGGCGTCGCCGTCATGACGAGCTGGTGCACGCCGCGCCCGGCCTTTTCGTTCAGGGCGAGGCGCTGGTGCACACCGAAGCGGTGCTGCTCATCAATAATCACCAAGGCCAGGTTTTGATACTGCACTTGTTCCTGAAACAGGGCGTGCGTGCCGATGGCAATCTGCGCGTCGCCGCTTGCCAGCCCGGCAAGCGCTTCGCGCCGCGCCTTGGCGCCGAGCTTGCCGGTGAGCAGTACGCAGCGGATGCCGAGCGGCTCGAGATAGTCGGCAAAGCGGCGCATATGCTGTTCGGCGAGCAATTCCGTGGGCGCCATCACCGCTGCCTGGCAACCGCCGGCCACGGCATGGAGCGCCGCCATCATCGCCACCACGGTTTTCCCCGAGCCGACATCGCCCTGCACCAGGCGCATCATGGGGACGTCCTGCGCGACATCGGCGGCGATTTCGTCGCAAACCCGCGCCTGCGCGGGCGTGAGGGCAAAGGGCAGGCGTTCGAGAAAACGCGCGTGCAAGTCGTGCCGCGCGGGCAAGGCCTGCGCCTGCTGGCTGCGCAATTGCGCGCGCATGCGCTGAATGCCGATCTGGTGCGCGCACAATTCCTCAAAGGCGAGACGCCGCCGCGCCGGATGTCCGGCATCGAGAAGGGCAGTGAGCGAATGTTCGCCATCGGGCTGGTGCAAGAGGCGCAGCGCCGCCCAGAATCCCATGAAACCCTGCCGGGTGAGCGGATCGTCGTCATGTTCCTGGGCGAAATGGGCGAGGATGCGCGTGAGCAAGGCGCGCCACGCGTCCTGCGGAATGCTTTTCACCGTGGGATAGACCGGGCAAATGCCTGCCGACAAGTCCGGCACTTCGCTATCGCCGAGCCAGCGGATTTCGGGGTGGTGCAATTCAAAACCGTGCATGCCCCATTGCGCCTTGGCATAGAAAAGGCCGCGCCGCCCGGGCACGAACTGCTTCAACTGGCTGGGATAGAAATGGAAATAGCGCAGGCCGCAGGCGTTGCCCGCCCGGTCGATGACAGTGACGGAAAGCATCTTGCGCCGCCCGTAAGTGACGCGCGCATCCGCCACTTCAGCGAGAAGCTGCACACTGTCGCCAGCGCGGAAATCGGCAATGGCGGTCAGGCGGCTCCTGTCCTCGTAACGGATCGGCAAATGCAACAGCGCTTCCTGCACCGTGGCGACGCCCGCCTTGGCAAAGCGTTCGGCAGTCTTGCGGGGGATGCCGGGAATGGCATCGAGCGGATGGTGCAGGGAGAAATCGGTCATGGTGGTAACAATAACACCATTAAGCGCTTCATGTGAAAAAATTTCTCGCATGAAGCGCTTCGTGATGGTAAAAAACAGTCATTCTAAGGATTTTTATTAGAAACGGTAACGGATCACATCCTGGTATTGCTCGATCAATGCCTGGTTGCGTGCCTGTCCGCCATCCATGTTGGCGGAATAGTAAATGGGCGGATATTCCATGCCTGAGGCAATCAGGCGTTTGCAAACTTCGACGACGATAGTGTTCATGATGGCGGCGCCGACCACGGTTGACGTCGGCCCCACTTTTTGCGAGATGCCGGGCAGCTCGCATACTGCATCGCCGATAACGCCGTGGTTATCGATGACGATATCGGCGAGTTCAAACAGGCGCTTGCCGCTGGAATGGCGGCTGGTCACGCTTTGCGAGTAGGCGAGATTGGTGATGGCGATGATTTGTGCGCCCCTGGCTTTTGCCGCCAGCACCAGATCGATGGCGACGGCGTTGCGACCGGATACGGAATGGGCGATCAATACGTCGCCCGCGCGGAAATCCACGGTGCCTGCCAGTATTGTGCCGTAGCCTTCGAGCTGTTCCATGCGGCTGGTGGCGCTGATTGGGGTGCGGTTGAGCATGATTTCTTCGCCGAAAATGGGGTTGATGACCATGAGACCACCGGCGCGGTAATACATTTCTTCGGCAAGAATGCCGGCATGGCTGGCGCCGAAGATGTAGATGGCGCGCTTGTCGAGTATGGCATCGGCAAGCGCTGCAATGGTGGCGTCGATGGCAGCCTGCTCTTCCCTGAAAGCCTGCTCCAGCATTTCCAGCACCGCTTTTTGGTAAGCGTACATTTATCCTCCGAAAATCAGGCTGATGTAATAGCTGACCAGGCCGCTGAGCGAGAGATCGTTGCCGCCGAAAATCAGAATCCAGTTCTGGATGGTGTGGCTGTAGATTGCGGCTGACAGGCCAACCAGTACCACCATCAGAATCGCGGCGCTGATGCTGCCGACAATGGCGCCACGCAGGCCGCCCTGTCCTTCGCCGATGACAGCTGCGCCGCCGCATTCGAAAAAGCTGGTAACCACCAGGGGCAACAGCAAGACGCCGAATACGTTGAAATAGTTGGTGATCAGAATCATGACGGTAGAAGCCACCATGGCCACGACAAAGCCGATGATCACAGCGTTGGGGCGATAACCGAACAGTATCGGCACATCAAAGGCCGGCTTGGCGCCGGGGACAATTTTCTCGGCAATGCCCTTGAAGGCGGGAATGATCTGGCTGATCAGCATGCGCACGCCATAGAGCATGACCAGCAAACCGGCAGCGAATTTCAGCCCGGCATCGATAGCGACGAAAAAGAGGCTCTTGCCTTCCGGCGCCAACGTCGGCAAAAACACGCCGGCCACCAGATAAATCAGAAACATCACCATCGCCCCGGCGACAGAGATTTCTTTGAAAAACGACAAGCTTTGCGGAATCTGCAAATCTTCGGTGGAGCGCGCCTTGTTGCCTGCGGCTTTGGCCACATAGCCGGAAAGCAGGGCGAGAATGCCGGTCGGGTGGCCGATCAAAAAGCTTTCGTCACCCGTGGCATCCCAGACGAAACGGCGCATGATCCACGGCATCAGCGACCAGTAGAGCGCGGAGAGCACGGCGCTGACCGCAATCAGCATGGCGCCGTCGAGTTTTGCCTCCACACCGCCCGCCACGATGACGAAGGGAAACCACCACAGCATGTGTCCGGTGAGGAAAATCGTTTTGATCGGGGTGAAGCGGGCAATCAGCACGTGCAAAATCAAGCCGATGAACATGCTCATGCCGACGATGCCGCCATATTCGGCAGTGAAGGCCACATCCGACAGGCCTTCGCCGGTGCTTACGCCCATTTGCGCCTGTACGGCCTGGTTGATGGGAGCAATGATGCCGACGAGAATGCCGACGCCTGCCTGTAAGATGACCATGCCGAACGCCGTCATCAGCGCACCCTTGACCACATCGGGCAAGGGTTTGCGCTGTAGCAGCAGGCCGAGCATGGCAATCAGCCCCATCAGCACCGGGGCGTTGTTCAATATGTTGTCGAGCACGAAGCGCGCGACGTCGTTCAGAAACGTACTCATGATGCACCTCCGGGAAGCGTGGCCAGCTGCGCTTTCACCTCGTTTAGATCCATGTAGTTGCGCACTGGAAAGACAGGCACCTGGACAGCAGCTTTCAGCTGGTCAGCCAGCTGGTAGCTGGTGAAAATCGCATCGGCATCCATGCTTTGCGCAGAAGTGAGATCGGTATTTTCCACGTCTGCCGCCATGCCCAGTTCGGCGGCGGCCTTTTCTATCGTAAATTTCAGCACCATGGAACTGCCGACGCCAAAACCGCATACCGCCAATATTTTCATCGTTCTCTCCTTGCCTTTCTGTGTGAATGACACGCGAAGAACGCGCTGCGAACCTGGGCGGAATGTGAAGGCCGCCACAACAGCTTTCGTCTCCAATCGTTGGCCATTGTATAGCCAGGATTACAGAAAATCAGTGTTTTGGCGAATGTGGCAGAAAAGACGCCCTGTAAGATGGTACATTTTCTCTCGCTGCGCGAGCAGTTTCTGTTATACAAAAAGCGCTTATTATGAGAAAATTTCTCACAATAAGCGCTTATGGGTGGTAAAAAATAGCTATTCTTGACTGTTTTTTGAAATATCAGTCAGCAAAGACCGCTTCCATTTCCACCATGGCGCCTTTGGGCAGGGCGCTGATTTGCACGGCGGCGCGGGCCGGATACGGGGCGCTGAAATATTTGCCCATGATGTCGTTGAGTTCGGCGAAGTTGCCGAGGTCGGTGACGTAGATGTTGAGCTTGACGATGTTGGCAAGGTCACCGCCCGCTTCCTGGCAGATGGCTTGCAGGTTTTTGAAGACGCGGTGGGTTTGCTCGGTAAAGCCTTGTTCGAGCTCCATGTTTTCCGGGTTCAGGGGGATTTGCCCGGAGATGAAGACGAGGTTGCCGACGCGCACGGCTTGCGAGTAGGTGCCGATGGCTTTGGGCGCTTTGTCGGTATTGAGGACTTGTTTCATGGTTTCTCCTTGTTTTTACATGCGTTTGATTGAGGTGACGCCGTCGATGCCGCGCAGCATGCGGATGATTTGCGCGAGATGGTCGCGGTCGCGGACTTCCAGCCAGAGTTTGAGGAGGCGGCTGGTGTCGTCGTAAGGGATGCGGGCGATTTGCAGGTTGATGATGCTGCCGTCGGTTTCGCCGATGGCGGTGCTGATGTCGGCGATCATGCGCAGGCGTTCGGTAAATTGCAGTTCGAGGTTGGCGGCGAAGCGGCCGTGGCTGTCTTCGCCCCAGTCCACGCGCACCCATTGGCTGCGGTCGAGGGCGTCGAGTTCGCGGCAGTTGCGGCGGTGAACGGCGATGCCGGTTTGCGGCGACATGACGCCGACGATGTCTTCGCGCGGCAGCGGATGGCAGCATTCCGCGAGTTCGATGCCGGCATCGAGGGCGGAATGGATGTGCAGCACGTGTTTTTCATTGTGGATGGCCGAGCATTTGCCGCCAAGGAGGGAGTCGGCGACCAGCATGGGCTGGAGGTCGCCACGGCCGATTTCGCCATAGAGGGCTTTTTCGCTCAGCTGGTGCGCCTGGAGATAGCTTTCCAGGGTGCCGTGCGGCAGGGTGGCGATGCTGCTGCCGAAGTGGTGCAGGGCGCCGTCGAGCAGGCGCTTGCCGTTGGCAATGGCCTGGCGGGTGGCGAGATGGCGCAGGTAGTGGTTGATGGCGGCGCGGGCTTTGGCGGTGACGACGAATTGCAGCCAGTTGGCGTTGGGGTGGGCGTTGTCGTCGGTGCGGATTTGCACGGTTTGCGCGTTTTCCAGCGGCTTGAAGAGGGGGTAGGGTTCGCCGTTGACTTTGGCGGCGACGCAGTGGTTGCCGACTTCGGTGTGGATGGCATAGGCGAAATCAAGCGGGGTGGCGCCGCGCGGAAGATCGATGACCTGGCCGCGCGGGGTATAGACGTGGATGTCGCCGGAGGAGAGTTCCTTTTTGATGGCGTCGTAGAATTCGAGCGGGTCGTGCGTGACGTTTTGCACTTCTTTCAGGCGCGAGAGCCAGTCGCGCATGTATTTTTCCGCTGAAATGGTGCGTTCTTCGAGTTTGACGCCGCGTTCCTTGATGTGCTGGTGCCAGACGGCGATGATGCCGGTTTCCGCGAGGGTGTGCATTTCGCGGGTGCGGATCTGGATGTTGAGGACGTCGCCGTTGGGGGTGATGACGCTGGTGTGCAGCGAGCGGTAGCCGTTGCTTTTCGGGGCGGCGATGTAGTCTTCAAATTTGCCGCTGACCGGGCGGTACAGGGCGTGCAGGCGGCCGAGCACGCGATAGCAGTCGTCTTCGTTTTCGGTGATGATGCGCAAGGGGACGGTGCGCGAGGCGGCCTTGAAGCTGGCCTTGCGTTTCATGCGCAGGTAGAGGCCCCAGAGATGGCGCTGGCGCTGGCTGATGGAGGCTTTGATGCCGAGTGCGGTGAGGGCGGGTTTGAGATCGTGACGCACGCGGTCGAGAACTTCGGTGCGACGGAAGCTGTTGTTGTAATGCTTTTTGATAACGGCGTAACGCCAGGGGTGCAGGTGGGAAAAGGCGAGGTCTTCCAGCTGCATGCGCGAGTAGAAAAGGCCAAGGCGACCGGCGATGGAGGCATAGACTTCCAGCGTTTCGCGCGCCTTGCGTTTGCGTTTGTCCGGCCGCAAGGCGCCGAGCGTTTGCATGTTGTGCAGGCGGTCGGCGAGCTTGATGATGATGACGCGCGGGTCATCCGTCATCGCCATGAACATTTTCTTGAAGCTTTCCGCCTGCACTTCCTGCGGACCTTGATGTTGCAAGCGGTCAAGCTTGCTGACGCCATCGACGATGGCAGTAACTTCATCGCCGAATTCCGCGCGCATTTCATCGGCAGTGACGGGCGTGTCTTCCAGTACGTCGTGCAGGAGCGCGGCCTGGAGGACGGGCAGATCGAAGCGCTGCGAGGCGAGCAGACGGCAGACGGCGATGGGGTGGGTGAAGTAGGGACCGCCGGACTGGCGTTTTTGTCCGTCGTGGGCAATGGCGCCAAAGATGGCGGCTTTTTCCACGGCTGCCATGTCTTGTGCGTCGAGATAGTTCGCCATTTCCGCTTCCAGCTCGGCATAGGCCGGTTGCAGGAAATCTTCGCCCTCAACCTGGGCAAAGGGGCGGTGGATGGTTGTGGCAGCCCCGTCCATGGCGCTAGCCGTCGATGTCGCTGGCGGGCGCGGCGTGATCGAGCAGGCCTTTGATGCTGGTTTTGCCTTCTTCAATTTCGCGCAGGGCAAGAACGGTAGGCTTGTCGTGCTCGGGAATGACAAGCGGCTGGTGGCCAAAGGCGATCTGGCGCGCGCGCTTCGATGCGGCCATGACCAGGCGGAATCGGTTGTTTTCTTCTTTCAGACAGTCTTCTACGGTAACTCGGGCCATATGTTCCTCAATGAATGGGATGTAAGAGAAAAGCGCAAATCATAGCAAAAATCGGGCGTTGTTGCTTGGTTGAAGCGGGTATTCCGAAACATGGTGATTGTTTTTGCATGTTTTTCTTTTTTATGATTGGTTTTTATCATCAACAAGCGCTTGTCGTGAGAAAATTTCTCATGAAGGCGCGTGTATTTATGGCGCAAAAGGCGTGATCGCATCGTAAAAGGGCAGGGCGGCAGCGCCCAGCGCGGCCGTGAATGCGCCGGTATCGCCGCGGATAAGGCGGGGCTGGGTGCGGTCTTCGCGGGTGGCAATGGAGGTTTTCAGCGGAATGGCGGCTATCAGGGCGTCGATGACGGCAGCGGGAAGCTGGCCGCCGATGATGATGGTTTGCGGGTCGAGCAGATTTTCGATCATGCGGATGACAGGATCCAGCACATTGCCGGATTCGGCAATCCATTCCAGCAGCAGGGGATTTTGCGCATCCCAGTATTGCTGCACGGTGCCGGGCGAGAGCGGGCTGCCGAGTTTCTCCGACAGGGCGTGACGCGAGACGTAGCGCTCGAGGCAGCCCTGCTGGCCGCAAGGGCAGGCAAGGCCTTGCGGGATGACGGGAATATGGCCGATTTCCCCGGCGTTGCCGTAACCACCGCGAAAAAGACGGCTGCCGCTGATGATGCCAAGGCCAATGCCCGCGCCGAAATAAAGCATGGCGAAATCGCGCAGGCGCGCGGCCTTGCCAAAGAGCGACTCGGCAAGGGCGGCGGCGTTGGCATCGTTTTCTATCCATACCGGGGTGGCAAGGGCATCGCTCAGGAAAGCGCTGTTCATGTTTTCCCAGGGCGGCAGGGTGGTGGGGCCGATGCCGGAGATGCCTTCGATGGCAAACGGGCCGGGCATGACCACGCCGACGCCAAGCAGGCTGCCCGGCGCTTTCGTGGCGATGCGCGCCTGCTCCTCGCGCAGGATGTTCAGGCAGTTTTCCCGGGAGGGGTCGTGATTGAAGATGCGGTTGCGATAAATGGGATTGCCGCCGAGATCCAGCGCCAGGCTGACGATGCCGTTGACGCCGATTTCAAACCCGATGGTGTAGGCGCCTTTGGGGTTCAGGGCGAATTGCAGGGCAGGCTGGCCGCGGCCGCTGCGCAGGCGGCCCATGTCGAGGATGAGTTCCTGGGCGAGCAGGGTATCGAGAATGTTGGCAATGGCCGGGCCGGACAGGCGCGTCATTTCCGCGAGTTCCTTGCGCCCGAGCTGGCCGTGCTGGCGCAGGAGATCGAGGATGATCTTGCGGTTGTGATCGCGGATGCGGATGGGATTCTTGCCGATTTCTTCCGGCGTGGCCTGCGGATCATTCATGGCAGATGCTTTTGTTAACGTATTGGTTGGAAAGGTAACATAAAAAATAAATAAAGTTAGTTTATTTATTGACAGCAAATATTGCACAAGCGTAACATAACCGTTGTCCGGGCTTGACGCCCGGGCCGCAGTGTTTCGCCGGGAATCGCGCGAAGCGCTTGCCAATTCACAACAACGATGGAGAGGGTAGCGATGAAAATGAAGGTACTGGCCGGTGTGTTGGGCGGCTTGTTCGCGATGAATGCGGCAAGCGCCGTGGAAATCGAATACTGGCAATACGTGTTTGAAACGCGCGTGAAGGCGATGGACAAGCTCATTGCCAATTTCGAGGCGAAAAACCCGGATATCAAGGTCAAGCAGGTGACTTTCCCCTACGCCGATTACCAGACGCGCGTGGTAGCGGCCACCATGGCGAAGAAAGGCCCGGACGTATTGCAGCTTTTCTACGGCTGGACGGACCAGTTCGTGAAAGGCAAGGTGGTGCAGCCGCTGGATGGCAAAGTCTTTGCCCATGACGCCATCGAGAAGGACTTTTTCCCCATCGTGACCGCCATGAAGCGCGACGGGGAGTATTACGGCCTGCCGACCGCAGTGCGTTCGCTCGCGCTTTTCTACAATGAAGATCTTTTCAAGGCTGCTGGCGTGGAAGCGCCGCCGCAAACGCTCGATGAACTCGTGGCCGTTGCCAAGAAAATTGCCCAGCATGACGCGGGCGGCAACCTCACCACCGCCGGCATGACGCTCGACATGGCCGGCCAGGATCACCACTGGTGGCGCGAAGTGCTGGTGCGCCAGTTTGGCGGCGCGCCCTACAGTGATGACAATAAAAAAGTCGCCTACAACAACGAAGCCGGGCAAAAAGCGCTTGCCTTCTATACCGGCCTGCAAACCAACGAGAAAATCGGCATGGCCGGTTTCATGGACGAAGGCCAGGCCGCTTTCCGTGCCGGACGGGCGGGCATGACCATTGACGGCACCTTCCGCCTCGGCGCCTTCAAATCCATAGAAGGCTTTACCTGGAAAGTCGCAGAACTCCCGGCCAATGCCGACGGCGTGCGCTCCAACTATGCCTCCTATTTCGCAAACGGCATCGGCAGCGGCAGCAAGGGCGAAAAACTCGAAGCCGCGCAGAAATTCCTGCAATACATCTCCTCGCCGGAAGCGATGGACATCTGGCTTGCCGAAGTGGGCGAACTGCCCGCGCGGCGCGACGTGGCATTGACCGACGCCAACCTTGCCAACCCGATCTACGCGCCCTTCCTCAAAGGGCTGGAATACGCGCACACCACCATCTTCGTGGATGAATCGGCGCAGCGTCAGGTCGCCATCGACATGGCCAACCGCGTGCTCCTGCAAAATGAAGCCGTGGATGCCTCGTTGAAACAGGGCGCGGAAGCCGAACAGAAGCTGCTCGACAAGTTTTACAAATAAAAAACCGTAGGGGGTGGGCTTTGGCCCACCGTTCGATTTACGGGGAAATGTATAAATTCACAAATTGATTAAAAATAGTGATTTTTTACCATAATGAAGCACTTTCAATGAGAAAATTTATCGATATAAGCGCTTTTTGATGGGAGTTTCTCATGATGCGTAGGGTGGGTGTTAACCCGCCATTGCGAAGCGATTGTAGGTTGGTGGTGAGGCGAAGCCGAACCTCAACATCAATTGGCATCGTTTGTTGGGGTTCACTCCGTGGTTATCGCATTTTGGCGGGCGGTTATCGCATTTCGGCAGGCGGTTATTGAGCTTGCCGAAATGCAATAACCGCTTGTCGAGATGTCCACCGGGCACCCATGAAAATGCGACTGCATTTTCATGGGAAACCCGCCAAGCTACGCTTTATTTATAACCGCATGGGTTTACACCCATCCTACGATGGTTTTATAAAATGGTTAAAAATAGCAGTTTTTTACCATTATAAAGCGCTTATCGTGAGAAATTTTCTCGCCATAAGCGCTTATGAATGAGAAAATTTCTCATATTGCCCTGCGGGCAACGGTGAGTTGACATCCACCACACCCAATGATGGGCTGAAGCTCACCTTACATGAAATTCATGAATTGATTGAAAATAGATGTTTTTTACCATCATGAAGCGCTTATGGTGAGAAAATTTATCGCAATAAGCGCTTGTTGATGAGAAAAAATACCAAAACCACCTGCCAATCCACAAACCCGAGGACTGCCATGACCACGCTCAGCCACAACACCCGCAAACTGCTCTGGGTCTGGAGCTTTCTCGCCGTGCCCGTGGTGTTTTACAGCGTGATCCGCTTTTATCCCACGCTGGAGGCTTTCTGGCTGTCCTTGACCGACTGGGATTTCCTCTCCGACCCCGAATTCATCGGTTTGGAAAATTACCGAAATCTTTTCAATGACCCGGAATTCTGGAAAGTCTTCAAGAACACCTTCCAGTATCTCGCGATCGGCATGCCGGTGTCGCTGCTCCTTGCCTTCACGATTGCCTATTTTCTCGACCGCATCCGCTTCGGCCACACTTTCCTGCGCGTGCTCTATTTTCTGCCCTATATCACCACGGCCTCGGCCATGGCCTGGGTGTGGCGCTGGTTTTACCAGCCCGCGCCGACCGGCGTCATCAACAACTTCCTCGGCCAGCTCGGCTTCGAGCAAATTCCCTTTCTGCAATCGACTGCCTATGCGCTGCCCTCCATTACTGTGGTGGCCATCTGGGCGGGGCTGGGTTTTCAGGTGATCATCTTCATGGCCGGCCTGCGCGCCATTCCGCAGACCTATTACGAAGCGGCGCGCATCGATGGCCTCAATGAATGGCAGGTGCTGCGCAAGATTACGCTGCCGCTCCTGAAGCCGACCACCATCTTCCTCGTCGTGCTCGCTTCCATCGGCTTTCTGCGCATTTTCGACCAGGTTTACAACATGACCACCATCGACCCCGGCGGACCGCTCGGCTCCACCAAGCCGCTGGTGCTGATGATTTACCAGACCGCTTTCAAGTCCTACCAAATGGGCGAAGCCGCCGCGCAAACCACGATTCTTTTCCTCGTGCTGCTCGTCATTTCCCTGTTGCAACTCTGGCTCATGCGGGAGAAATAAGATGACTGGCAAAAACATCCGCCCTGGCCGCATTCTCCTCTGGACGCTGCTCTTTCTCGGCGGCGTGGTGATGGTCACTCCGCTGCTCTACATGTTCTCCACCTCGCTGAAAAGCGCCGGGCAAATCTACGACATGCGCTTGATTCCCTCTGCACCCACCTTGCAGAACTATCTGAAAGTTTTGGAAAACGGCCATTTCATGGACTGGTTCAAGAATTCGCTTTTCATCGCCTGCGTGGTGACAGTCTCCAATCTCTTTTTCGACAGCCTCGTCGGCTACACGCTCGCCAAATTCCGCTTTCGCGGGCGCGGCCTCATCTTTATCGCTATCCTTTCCACCCTGATGATTCCCACGGAAATGCTCGTCATTCCCTGGTATGTGATGAGCGCGCATTTCGGCTGGCTCGATACCTACTGGGGCATCATGTTCCCCGGCATGATGACGGCCTTCGGCACCTTTTTGATGAAGCAGTTCTTCGAAGGTATTCCTGATGATTTTCTGGAAGCCGCGCGCATTGATGGCATGAACGAATTCACCATCTGGTGGAAGATCGCCATGCCCCTGGTCATGCCCGCGCTCTCCGCGCTCGCCATCTTCACTTTCCTCGGCAACTGGACGGCATTCTTCTGGCCGCTCATTGTCACCACCAGCCCCGAGCTTTATACCCTGCCGGTTGGCCTCACTTCCTTTGCCGTCGAGCAATCGGTGCAATGGGAGATGATCATGACCGGCGCGGCGCTTGCCACTTTGCCCACCCTGGTGCTCTTTCTCGCCCTGCAACGCTACATCGTGCGCGGCGTGATGCTCGCCGGCCTCAAAGGATGACTCATGGATTATTCAACATTCCCCGATCCCGTTTACCGCGATACCGTGCTGAAGCCGCTTTTCGACGGCGTGAAAGCCCATCATGTTGATGCCTTTTGCGCCATCGACCGCGCCCATCTCGTGATGCTCTTTGAAACCGGCATCCTGCCGCCGGAAACCGCGCGCGCCATCGCCCAGGCGCTCGACGCCATCGAGCGCGACATCGATCCCGAAACGCTGGAATACACCGGCGAAGTGGAAGACTATTTCTTTGCCCGCGAGCAGGCGCTGAAAGCGCGTCTCGGCGCCGACATGGGCGGCCGCCTGCATACCGCGCGCTCGCGCAACGATATCGACCACACCGTCTTCAAGCTCGCGCTCAAGCCGCGCATCGACTATCTCCTCGATGACCTGCGCGCCCTTGTTGCAGCGCTCATTGCCAAAGCGGAAGCGGAACAGGAAACGCTGGTCATGGCCTATACCCACGGCCAGCCGGCGCAGCCCACCACCTTCGGCCACTATCTCGCCGCGCTTCTTGAAGTGCTGCTGCGCGACATGGCGCGGCTCGAGGCGGCGCGCGAAACCGTGAACCTCTGTTCGATGGGAGCGGCGGCGATCACCACTTCCGGCTTTGCCATTGACCGCGCGCGCGTCGCCGCGCTGCTGGGCTTTGCCGCGCCGCAGGAAAACAGCTACGGCTGCATTGCCGCCGTGGATTATGTAACCGCGACCTACAGCGCCATCGAACTCGTCTTCCTGCATCTCGGGCGCTTCATTCAGGATCTGCAATTCCAGACCGCCTTTGAAGTCGGCCAGCTGTATGTGCCGAACGCTTTCGTGCAGATTTCCTCCATCATGCCGCAAAAGCGCAACCCCGTGCCCATCGAGCACTTGCGCCATCTCGCCTCGCAGACCGTGTCGCGCGCGCGCATGATGCGCGACATCGTGCACAACACGCCCTTTACCGACATGAACGACAGCGAGGGCGAAACCCAGGAAACCGGCTACCAGACTTTCACCAGCGGCCATCGCGTGCTGAGCCTGCTGGCAAGCCTCGTCCCCGCCCTGCAAGTGAACGAAAAGCGCGTGCGCGAGCATATGGACAAGGCCTGCGTCACCATCACCGAACTTGCCGACGAACTGGTGCGCCGCGATGATCTTTCCTTCCGCGCCGCGCATGAAATCGCCGCCAAAGTGGCGAAAGCCGTGGTCGCGCGCGAAGAAAGCCTGCCGCAGGGCGGCTATGCGCCGTTTGTTGCGGCCTTCCGCGAAGTGGCTGGCTGCGAGCCGGGCATGGACGCGGAAACCTTCGCGCAAGTCGTCTCGCCCGAACATTTCGTTGCCGTGCGCGAGCGCTTCGGCGGCCCCGGCAAACAAGCGTTGCAACAAGCGCTCGCCCGCTATCGCGCGGCGCTCGATGACGCCCGCGCGCGTGCGCAAGCCATAGAAAAACAGGAAAAAACCGCCAAAGAGGCGCTCGACCGCGCCTTTGCCCAACTCACGGAGATGTGCTGATGGCCGCCATAAGCTTGAAAAAACTGCACAAGCGCTTCGGCGCTACCCACGTCATCCGCGGCATGGATCTGGAGATTGCCGATGGCGAATTCGTCGTCTTCGTCGGCCCCTCCGGCTGCGGCAAATCGACCGTTTTGCGCATGATTGCCGGGCTTGAGGAAGTGAGCGATGGCGACATTCACATCGGCGCGACGCGCGTCAACGATCTCGATCCGAAATCGCGCAATATCGCCATGGTTTTCCAGAATTACGCCATCTATCCGCACATGAGCGTGCGGCAGAACATCGCCATCGGCCTTTACACCGCGAAAGCCGATAAGCAAACGAAAAACGCGCGCGTCGAGGAAACGGCGGAACTGCTGGGGCTTACCCCTTATCTCGACCGCAAACCGGCGGCGCTTTCCGGCGGCCAGCGCCAGCGCGTCGCCATTGGCCGCGCCATGGTGCGCGATCCCGCCGTCTTTCTTTTCGACGAGCCGCTCTCCAACCTCGATGCCCAGCTGCGCGCGCAGATGCGCATCGAAATCAAGAAACTGCACCAGCGCCTCGGCACCACCATCATCTACGTCACCCACGACCAGACCGAAGCCATGACCATGGCCGACCGCATCGTCGTCATGAAAGCGGGCGAAATCCTGCAAGCCGGTGCGCCGATGGCGCTGTACGACGCGCCCGCCGATGTCTTCACCGCACGCTTTATCGGCAGCCCGTCGATGAATATCGTGCGCGGCCGCGCCGAGGGCGTCAGCTACCGCTTTGACCGCGAAGGCGACGTGCTGCTCGGCCTGCGCCCGCAGGATTTGCGCGTCGGTGAAGGGGAGGGCCTGCAGCTTGCTGGCGTGGTGCGCGCCGTGGAACCGCTCGGCCCGGAAACCTATGTGCATATGGACGTGGACGGCGAAACCGTGATCGCTTCCGCCCCCGGCCACCATATCCCGGAGGTGGACAGCCGCATCGTTGCCACCCTGCCGTTGGATCGCCTGCACCGCTTTGATCCCGAAACGGAATTGCGCATAGCACCGGAATGCAGGTTGGCGGTGAGCGCAGCGAACCTCAACATGGCATGACGATGATACTGTAGTTCATCTTATTCATCACAAGCCCAAAAATCATCATTTTTTACCACAATAAGCGCTTAAATATGGTAAAAAAGCATCATAAAAAAACAAAAAAATGAATAAAGCGGAACAGACATGACACACTACCTCGGCATCGACGTCGGCGGCACGAAAATCCTCGCCGTCCTCGTCAACGAACAGGGCGACATCCTCGCGGAAAGCCTTGCGTCCACCAGCCAGCAGGGCGAAGCGGCGCTGGCCGCGCAAATCGCCGGCATGGGGCAGGCGCTCGCGCGCGAGGCCGGTGTGGCCGTGCAGGCGGTTGGCATCGGCATGCCTGGTGCAGTCTGCCCGCGCAGCCAGTCGCTCTCCCTGATGCCGAACGTGGCGGGCATTGCCGGAACGGGCCTCATTGAAAAACTGCGCGCCGCCTTTGCCGTGCCCGTCGTGCTCGAAAACGACGTCAACGCCGCCGCGCTCGGCGAAGCCTGGCGCACGCAGGCGGGCAATCCCTTCGTGTTCATGGCGCTGGGCACCGGCATCGGCATGGGGTTGGTGATCAACGGCGCGCTCTGCTGCGGCCATCATGGCGCGGCAGGAGAAATTGCCTGGTTGCCGATCGCTGATTCGCGGCCAACCCCCGCCCAATACCGCGCCGCCATGCTGGAAAGCCAGCTTGGCGGCAAGGCGTGGATCGATGACTATCATGCACGCGGTGGCACACAAGCCACCCTCGCTGCATGTTTTGCCGCGCCAGACAATATTTTTGCCGACATGCTTGCCGACAAAAGCGAACGCCTTGCGCTCGCCATCCTCGCCATTGCCGCCGTGATCGATCCCGAAACCGTCTGCCTCGGCGGCTCGATCGGTTTGCAGCCCGCGCTGCAAGAAGCGACGCGCGAAGCGCTTGCCCGCTACAGCGACCATCCGCCTGCCATCACCGCTGCCCGTCTCGGCGGCCATGCCGGGGCGATCGGTGCAGCAAGAGCGGGGATGCTGCATGGTAAAAAACAATCATGATAAGCGCTTTGGATAGTAGTTTTTTATCATGATAAAGCGCTTATTTCGGTAAAAAATAGCGATTTTTAGACTGTTTGTGAATAAATCAAATCCCACTATCATCTACGACGCCTGCAACACGATTTTCAAACCCGAGCTATCGGAGGAGCCATGGCCACTATGACCCGCAGAACCTTTCTCGCCACCTTGGGCACGAGCGCGGTTGCCACTGCCATTCCCGCCTGGGCAGTGCCGCGCAGTGATCTCGATCTCATTGCCCGCCAGCAGGGCGCGCCGCTGATGGTGCAGCTGGCGCGCGCACTGAAGCGTCTCACTTCGACGCTCACCTTCATGACCACCGGCGCGCACCCCGATGACGAGCCTTCCGCCATGCTCGCCGCCCTGCGCTATCACTATGGCGTCAGCCCCGTCATTTACTGCATCACGCGCGGCGAGGGCGGGCAGAACAATATCGGCCCGGAGCGCGGCGTGGTCTTGGGCGTCTTGCGCACCCGCGAAATGCAGGAAGCCTGCCGCGCCCTCGATGCCCGCCTCGTCTTCGGCGGCGAGGACATGCACGACACTGTCACCGATTTCGGCTTTTCCAAGGATCCGCACGATACCCTGCACCGCTGGAACGAAGACATCGTGGTCGAGCGCATGGTGCGCGCCATCCGCAAATACCGCCCCGACATCATCTTCAATTGCTTCAATGATGTGCCCGGCCAGCACGGCCACCATCGCGCCGCCGTTTTGGCGACTGACAAGGCAGTCGATCTCGCCGCGCGCGACGATGCCTATCCTGAACATTTCGCGGACGGTCTTGCGCCGTGGAACGTCAGCAAGCTCTATGACCCGGCCTGGGGCGGCGGCGGCAGCACCTATGATGACGAAAACCCGCCGCCCAAGGCGACCCTCATCGTCGGCGCGCCCGAGCGCGATGCCATTTCCGGCGCGACCTGGCCGCAAATGGGCGAATGGTCGCGCGCCTGCCACCTCACGCAAAAAATGGGGCGCTGGATTCCCGAGCCGAAAACCGACTGGCCGTTGCACCTGCGCCGCTTTGCCGCTGGCGAAGCGCCTGCCGAAAGCGATATCCGCGAGCATCTGCCCGCCACTTTGGGGGCGCTGGCCGATCTGCCCGGCGTGGATGCGGAGAGTGCACAGCACTTGCGCGACATGCAGGCCATCGTCGAGCGCATTGCCGATGCCTACACCCGCCCCGATGAGGTGCTGAATGGCGCCTTGCAGCTCGCGGCGTTGCTGGAAAAAGTCCGGCTGCCGTCCGGCCACGAGCAGCGCCTCACGCGCAAGGCGCGCGAAATCGATGCCGTGATTGCGCTCGCCGCCGGTGTGCAGGCGCGCAGCTTTATTGATGGCAAGCAGCACGCGCACAGCGGCGAAGCCAAGGTCACCACCCTGGTGGACGCGCCGGCAAGCGTCAGCATCAAGGCCGTCAACATCATGGCGCGCGGCGATTTGCAAGTGGACGGCGAGCGCATCGTCATTCCCGCGGACGCCATCTTCACCAATCCCATGCCCGCCGTGTTCGACCCCATGGGCGGCAATGGCGATGCCTGGACGCAAGTCGTGCTCGCCATCGGCGGCCGCGAGGTTGCGCTTGCTCTCGATCTCGAAGATGCCCTGCGCATCGTGCCGCAGGCGAGCATCACCCTCGCGCCGGAAGCGCTTGTCATCAACCAGGCCAAACGCCTGCCGCTGCACCTGCAAGCCATGCTGCGCGCGGCCAGCCTCGATGATTTGCAGTTTGCGCTGCCGGAAGCGTGGCAAATCCGAATGGATAACAAAATCAGCGACAAACAGGGCGAATTCAGCCTGATTGCGCCGAAATCATTGAAGAACGAGCGCTTCTCCCTTGTGCCGCAGCTCGCCGGCAAAGACGCCTGGAAAATCGAGGAATTTTCCTATCCGCACACCGGCAAAGTCATCGTGCCGCGGCCTGCGGCGCTGCCCGTGCAGGTGGTGGATGCCAGGCTGCCCAAAGCGCGCGTCGCCTACATCGGCTCGAATAACGACAACGTCGCCATCTGGCTCAAGCGCATGGGCGTGGAAGTGGCCGAACTCGACGAACGCGCGGTGCAAAGCGGGGCGTACCAGGATGTTGATACCCTCGTCATCGGCGTCTTCACCTTTGGCAAGCGCCGCGACGTGCAGGAAGCGCTGCCCGCCATCCATGAATGGGTGAAAAACGGCGGCCATTTGCTCACGCTTTATCATCGCCCGTCCGATGGCTGGAAACCGGAAAGCGTGCCGCCTGCCCATCTGAAAATCGGCTCGCCCTCCATCCGCTACCGCGTCACCGATGAAAACGCGCCCGTCACCCACCTCGCGCCCGAGCATCCGCTGCTGAACTATCCCAATACAATCAGCGAAGCCGACTGGGTGGGCTGGGACAAGGAACGCGGCCTCTATTTCGCGAGCGAATGGGATAGCGCCTATGTGCCGCTGCTCGCCATGAACGACCCTGGCGAGAAAGCGCTGGAAGGATCATTGCTCAGTGCGGAAATCGGCCAGGGCCGCCATACGCACACCGCGCTCGTGCTCCATCACCAGCTCGACAAACTCACCCCCGGCGCGTTCCGCCTGATGGCCAACCTGCTGCAAGGCGCGAAAGAAGCAAAAGGGTAAGCGCAGTTGATGCGCGGCAAATTCGCCAGTGAAAAAAAATCGGCCACATTGTGGCCGATTCTTTTGATGCCGGGCGTTGCGACAGGCGTATGGACGCAGTCCGCGCAATCGGTTGATGCAGTGGATTCATAGATATGCGTATCGATGTTGCTGCCACAAGTTCTGAAAAGATAAAAAATTGTCCGTTCAGACAGAATTTTATCAATTTTGCTTTTTTACTATCGACAAGCGCTTATTATGAGAAATTTTCTCACAGAAAGCGCTTAACATTGAGAAAAACTATCTATTTTTCTATTTTTTCTAAAAATCAGAAATATCGTGACAAGCCCGGCAGAAAAGCCTCGCTCAGGATAAGCAGCTCGCCGTGGCCGTCGAAATGCGACTGCCGCATCCATACCGGTGCATCCGTCTCCGGCACCTGCCCGGCACGGGTCAGCGCATAACGGAAAGGGCTGCGCGCCGCCTGCACGTCGCCGCCGAAAAGACGCGCGCCGAGCGGCTGTTCGCCGCAATCCAGCACTTTGCGCCAGCCCGTGGCATCAACCGCACACACGCTTCTTGCCCACACCACCGGCGCCCCATCCAGCAGCAAATGCACTTCGCGCGCATAGAGCCGTCCGCCCGCATCCGCTTCCCATGCCGTTTCCAGCGCCCCCTGATGACGCACGCGCACGGCAAAATCCGCCCCGGTCGCTTTCAGCGCCGCAGTGAGCGATTGCGTCTGCATCAGCGTGCGCCACGCGCGCGTCACTTCTTGCGGATGTTCCTGCCAGATCAATTGCATCATCCTTTTCTCTTTTTCCACCACGGCGTGTTGGCCGCAAACAGCAGCGCCATCATGGCGCACAGCAGCAGCGACAACGGATTGCTGAGCACATCGAGCACGAACGCCTGCGGATCATTGCCCACCGATTCCATCGCCTGACGATAGCTGCGATCCATCAGCGGCCCGAGAATCACGCCCAAAATCACCGGCCCCAGTTCAAACCCGAATATTTTCAGGAAATAGCCAAACACGCCGAACCCCACCATCCAGTACACGTCGGCCAGAGAATGGTTGATGGCATAGGTGCCCACCACGCACAGCACCACAATCAGCGGCACCAGCAGCGCGCGCGGCAGCTCCACCAGACGCGTGAAGAAACGGATGCCGAGCAGCCCGAAAATGAGCAGGAACATATTGGCCAGCACCAGCGCGCCCACCATGAACCAGAACATGTGCGGCGAGGAGAGCATCAGCATCGGGCCGGGTTCCAGCCCGTGAATCACCAGCGCGCCAATCATCACTGCCGTTACCGCGTCGCCGGGCATGCCGAGCGTCAGCATGGGAATGAACGCGCCGGCCACCGCCGCCGAATTGGCGCATTCCGGCGCCACCAGCCCCTCATAGGCGCCCTGCCCGAACGGCCGCGACGGATGTTTCACCGTGCGCCGCGCATGGTCATAGGCAAAGAGCGCGGCAATATCGCCGCCGGTACCGGGCAACGCCCCCACCACCACGCCTATCCCCGAGCTTTTCAGGGAGAGCGGCAAAAAGCGGCGCAACAGCGACCAGCTCACCATTCCCTTGCCGGGCATTTGCCGCATTGGCCGCACATGCACCGCATGCACCTGATAGAGTGCTTCGCTCATCCCGAAAAGACCAATCATCACCACCACATAATGCACGCCGCCGAGCAGCGCTTCCGCGCCGAAAGTGAGGCGCGGTTGCGCGGTGAACTGATCCAGCCCGACGAGGCCGATCATCGCGCCCAAGGCGGCGGAAAAGATTCCCTTGGCAAGCGACGCGCCGGAAAGGCTGCCCACCAGCAGCAAGCCCATCAGCGCCAGCAGCAGATAGTCGCGCGGCGCGAAATTGAGCGCCGCATCGGAAATGGCGGGCGCGAGCAAGGCCAGCACCAGCGTGCCGAAAAGCCCGCTTGCCACCGACATCACCGTGGAAAGCCCGATGGCCTGCCCGGCTTCGCCGAGTCTGGCGAGTGGATAACCGTCAAACGCTGTGGCCACCGCGGCCGGCGTGCCCGGAATATTGAGGAGAATGGCGGTGCGCGAACCGCCGTACACCCCGCCGCAGAAAACGCCGACCATCAGCGCCAGAGCATGGTTGACATCCCAGGAAAACGTAAAGGAAATCAGGATGGAGACCGCCATGGTCACGGAAAGGCCGGGCAGCGCGCCGATATAGATGCCGGCGAACACGCCGCCAGCGGTCAAGGCAAGCAGACGCCAATCCGTCCACGACATGAAAAAATACGACAATTCCTGCATATTCAAGGCAATTGCACTCTAAACAGCACGTTGAACACCCCGTACACCAAAGCCGTTGTCGCGAGCGCAACCGCCGCGGCAAAGGCCGGGCGTCCCCGTTGCAGGAAAACAATGGCCAGCGTGAGAAAAAGCGTGCCCGCGAGCCAGAACCCCGCCACATCCAGCAGCAGGACGAATCCCAGCACCAACCCCAGCATCGCGCACCAGCGCGCCGACACATAGGGCCGGAAAGCGCGGCGTGCGCTGCTGCGCCACGCATTCCGGGCAATCACCAGCGCACTCACGATCATCACCCCGGCCAGCGCCAGCGGAAACGCCCCCGGCGACGACCATTGCGGCCAGCCCTCGATGCGCCAGGCTTCCCATGCCACCAGCGCACTGAAGCACAGCAACAGCAGCGCAAAAACCATCTGCGCCTGTCGCCCCGGCATTCTGCTGTCTTCATTCATGCGCTGCGCCACCGCATCACGGCTTGGCGATGCCGAGTGTTTCCGGCGACACCTTCGCCGTACCCGTCGCCTGCATCGCCCAGGCGGTGACCGATTGCCAGCGCGTCACAAACTGCACCGCCGCCTCATCGCGCAAATTGAGAGGAAGGCCGCCATTCTTGGTGAGAAACGTCTGGAATTCTTCCGTATTGACCGCTTCCTCATAAACATCGGACAAGCGCTTTTTCACATCCGCATCCAATCCCTTGGGCGCTGCCACTACCCAGAACGGCCCCCACGGCAGATAGCGCGCCATCTCCGGCAAGGTCTCGGTAATCGGTGGCACGTTCGGCAGATGTTCCACTTTTTCCGTGGCCACCACGGCGAGTGCGCGCAAACGCCCGGCTTCCAGCTGCGCGTTCACGCCGGTGAGCGTGAGCGGCATGAAATCGATATGGCCGCCGAGCAGCGCGGTAATCCCCGGGCCGTCGCCCTGGAACGTCACATTGCGCACCTTGAAATCCGCGACCGACGACACCAGCGCTTCCAGAGTTGCCGGCAAACTGCCCGCGCCATTGGTGCCCATCTTCACGCTGTCCGGCGTATCCTGGATTGCTTTCAGCAAATCGGCCATCGACTGGTACGGGCTTTCCGCCGGCACCACGATCACCACCAGCCCCTGCCCGACCACATTGATGAGATCCATGTCGGCATAACTCATCTTCGCAAGATCGAGCACCTGATAAAGCTGGGGGTTTTCCGCGCCATAGAGCAGCGTATAGCCGTCAGCCTTGCGCTTCATCACTGCCGTCATGCCGATCACGCCGGTGCCGCCCGGGCGGTTATTGAGCACCACCGACTTGCCCAACGCCTTTTCCACATGCGGCGTCAGGCTGCGCGCCACGTTGTCCGTCGTGCCGCCCGCCGCCCACTGAATAATGCCCTCGAGATTGCGCTCGGGAAACTCGGCCGCCGCCGTCGCCGACATCGCCGCCAAACCCAGGGCAAGCGCCTTCCAATTCATCTTCATCTTTGTACTCCCCTCAAAAACAAAGCCGCATCATACAAGCTCCATATCAGCGGCACAAAACATCCCGAGAAATGATAAATTTTCTCATCAACAAGCGCTTGTCATGCAAAAAATTCTCATAATAAGCGCTTCATCATGAGAAAATTTCTCATACCTCTTCCCGATCCCCTACCGCAACTCCCACACCATATGATGATAGGCCGCGTCAGCCAAACGCTTCTCCCCTACCGCCACAAAGCCGATACGCTCATAAAGCCTGCGCGCATCCGCCTTCTCGAACGCCACCAAAAGCCCCACGCGCGAGCCGCCCTGTTCGCGCACATGATCGGCAAACGCCCCTATCATGCGCTTGCCCATGCCGCGCCCCTGCAAAGCAGGCGCGACGCTCACCGTATCCACATACCACTCGCCCGCCCCGGTTTCATCGGCCAGTTGCAAGGCGCGCCCGAGGGCTGCCGATTGCGCCGCCACAATCGGCGCACGCAGAGCATGTAAACGCGCGCCATCGTAGCCGGTAATCGACGCGCAAACCTCGCTGCCTTCCTCAAAAACCAGCGTATTTTCAAAAGAATATAGATTTTCACGAGCTGCGATCCAATGGCGGAGAAAATCCTTGCCGGTTTGCGCATCCGCGCTCCCCGTCCAAAATGCCACCACCTCCGGCATCGCCTGCCACATCAGGGCGGCCACCGCCGCCGCATCATCCGCCCGCGCCATGCGCAACCCCATCACAGCCTCCGCTTTGCGTTACAATGGCGCGTCTTTTACCACAAATCAGGAACGATCATGGGCTTTTTACAAGGCAAAAAAATTCTCATCACCGGGCTTGCCAGCAACCTCTCCATCGCCTACGGCATCGCCCAGGCCATGCACCGCGAAGGCGCGGAACTCGCCTTCACCTATCAAAACGACAAACTGAAACCGCGCGTGGAAAAAATGGGCGCGGAATTCGGCTCCACCCTCTATTTCCCCTGCGACGTCGGCAACGACGACGAAATCAAAGCCGTCTTCACCGGCCTTGGCCAGCATTGGGACGGCCTCGACGGCCTCATCCACGCCATCGCCTACGCGCCGCGCGAAGCCATCGAAGGCCGCTTTCTGGAAGGCTGCACCCGCGAGAACTTCCAGATCGCCCACGACATCAGCGCCTACAGCTTTGCCGCACTCATGCGCGAAGCCTATCCCATGATGCAGGGCCGCAACGCAGCAGCACTCGCGCTCACCTACCTCGGCGCCGTGCAAGCCATCCCCAACTACAACACCATGGGCCTTGCCAAAGCCAGCCTCGAAGCCGCCATCCGCTACCTTGCCGCCGATCTGGGGCAGGACGGCATCCGCGTCAACGGCATCAGCGCCGGCCCGATCCGCACCCTCGCCGCCTCCGGCATCAAGGATTTCCGCAAAATGCTCAAGGGCTTTGAGAAAACCGCGCCGCTCAAGCGCTGCGTCACCATCGAAGAAGTGGGCAACACCGCCGCCTTCCTCTGCTCCGATCTCGCGAGCGGCATCACCGGCGAAATCACCTACGTCGATGGCGGCTACAACATCTTCTCCTCCGTGCAGATGGCGGATGAAGATTGATGATTTCATAAAATCATCCAAAATAGTTATTTTTTACCATGCACAAGCGCTTATTGTGAGAAATTTTATCGTAATAAGCGCTTATCGATGAGAAAATTTCTCAATCATTACTCATCACGTAGGGTGGGCTTCAGCCCGACATTTGTTTGATGTCGGCCATCAATGGCCGACCTACAAACGCACGCCCGTAGGTACGGTTAGGCGAAGCCGTAACCGTACGATATAAACAGGCAAAAAATGTACGGTTACGCCCTGCGAGCTAACCGTACCTACATTGCCGTTGCTTGCCAATCACCACCAATGCTATCGCTGCGCGACGGTGGGTTGACACCCACCCTACGAACGGGTAAATGCTCGCGGAACGAAACCGTAGGTTGGCGGTGAGGCGTCAGCCGAACCCCAACATAAAAAACCGCATTACATGTTGGGAGTCATTGCGCAAGGCGCTTCGGCAAGCTCGGCAACCTTGCCAATCACCGCCAATCAATCGCTGCGCGACGGGGGGTTGACACCCACCCTACGAACGGCAAACGTTTTATACCCGGCATCAAAAACGTCGGCCATGAATGGCCTGCCTGCGATTGCTTGCCAATCACCGCCGATGCAATCGCTGCGCGACGGTGGGTTGACACCCACCCTACGAACGGCAAACGTTTTGCACCCGCCATCGAAAACGTCGGCCATCAATGGCCGACCTACAAGCACACGCCTGTAGGTACGGTTAGGCGAAGCCGTAACCGTACGATATAAACAGGCAAAAAATGTACGGTTACGCCCTACGGGCTAACCGTACCTACATTGCCGTTGCTTGCCAATCACTGCCGATGCAATCGCTGCGCGACGGTGGGTTGACACCCACCCTACGAACGGCAAACGTTTTGTACCCGCCATCGCCTGTTCTCCCGGCAGCCTACAGCAAGTGCTCAATCGGCAGCCATGACAGGAACCACACGGAGAAGCGCTTGAATGCGCTGCTTTGCGGTTCCTTGCCGTAGGTTTCGTCGCCATCCCGCCATTGCAGTTCGCCATCGGCCGTCAGCGTCACATGGTAGGCATGGCTGGCCATATGTTCGCCGATGCCGTCTTTCAGGGCGCCGGCCAGCGCCGGATGTTCAAAGACGATGCCCATTTCCGTGTTGATGGCTGCGGAGCGCGGATCCATGTTGAAAGAGCCGACAAAGAGCTTTTCGCCGTCCACCGCAAAGGTTTTCGCATGGAGGCTGGCGCCGCTGCTGCCGGCAAAATGCAGGCCGGTATCGGATTCCTCGTGCACGGCAAAGCTCGCTTCCGGCTTGAGTTCGTAGAGTTTGACGCCGGCTTTCAGGAGGTCTTTGCGGTATTTGGCATAGCCGGCATGGACGGGCGCGACGTCGGTCGCCACCAGCGAATTGGTCAAGACCGTGGTTTCGATGCCTTTCGCGGCGGCCTGCGCAAATATGGCGGCGCCGTTTTTCGTGGGCACGAAATAGGGGGAGACGATGATGATGTCGCTTTTGGCGCTGGCAAAGAACGGCGCGAGTTTCGCCACGACGGTATCCTGATAGCGCGCTTTGCCGAGCCCTTTCGCCGGATCATCGGAAAAGAGCGTCGCTGGCGCCCAAACAGGGCGCAGGCCACCATCGCGCAAGCGCTCGACGTAATCGGAGGCGGCAAGTTTGCCAAGGTATTCGCGGGTTTGCGCGTCATCGCGCGGCGTGTCAGCAAATGGCGTGGGCAGGCCGTCGGGCAGGATGGTGGTGATGGGATAGCTGGATTCGCTCGCCCAGTAGCGGTCGAAATCGTCTTCAATGGCCGGGACGACGCTGCCGGTTACCGATACGTCCAGATCGGCGAACATCACGCCGTCGCCCGCGCCGAAATATTCATCGCCCACGTTGCGGCCGCCAACGATGCTGACGAGGCCGTCGGCAGTAAACGATTTGTTGTGCATGCGGCGGTTCAGGCGGAAAAAATCGCTCAGGTAGCCGATCGGGCGGAAGCCGCGCTGCATGAAGGGGTTGAACAGGCGCACCTCGGCATTTTCGTGGGCATCGAGGGCGAGGAGCACGCCATCCATGCCCTGCGTGTTGTTGTCATCCAGCAGGAGACGCACGCGCACGCCGCGCCCGGCAGCGCGTTGCAGGGCTTGCAACAGCAGATGGCCGGAGGTGTCGTTATGCCAGATATAATATTGAACATCCAGGGAATATTGTGCCGTTTCCGCCAACGCCAGCCGCGCGATAAAGGCTTCCATGCCGTCGGCAAAGGCATGCACGCCGCTCAATCCCGGATGCGCCGCGTTGGCAGACAGGATGGCGCGCGCCAGCACGCCGTCAGGATTGGGCGGCAGCCATTGCGAGACGGTGCGGTTGTGGTTGGCAGGCAATTCCCGACGCGAGATAAACGCCGTGATCACCAGCACGATGACCAGAAAAACCATGAAAAGCGCCAGTTTTTTCAGCATGAAAATCTCCATTCAGTCATGGACGGGGGTAAAGCTGTCCACATCTTCGGCAAGCATGACGGCGACGGGACGCGTGCCGGGAAAGGCGGCACAAATAATGGCAATCATCGAGGTGAGCGGGATGGCGAGAATAGCCCCGGCCACGCCCCAAAGACTGCCCCAAACCGACAGGGCAACGAGCACGACGAAGGGCGACAGATTGACTTGCCTGCCGATCATTTTCGGCTCGAGCACGTTGCCTACGTAAAACTGCGCGGCGGTCAGCACGGCGGCCACCAGCAGCGTGGTCTGCACCGAACCGAATTGCGCCAGCGTCAGCAATACTGGAAAAATGACGCCCAAAAACGAGCCGATATAGGGAATATAGTTCAAAAGCGCGATGATCAGCGCCCAAAACACGGCAAAATCCACGCCGAATGCCCACATCACCGCCCAGGAAATCACGCCGAGGATGACGTTGACCAGCGTCTTGGTGGCCAGATAATGGCCGATGCGGCGGTTGATATCGCGGATGATCTGCTGCGTGTGTTCCGCGCGGCTGCCGGGCAGGGCAACGGCGAGCTTGTGCGCGAAGCTCGCGCGCTCACCGAGCAGGAAAGCCATGTAAATGGCAATCAGCGATACCGTACCGAACAGCGAACTCACCGAGCCCAGCACGCTGCCCAGCAAGGTTTGCAGGCGGATGCGGTCGAGCGTGGCGGCGCGCAGTTTTTGCAGGCTTTCCTGCGTGTCGAGATGGAGAAGATGGGTGAGGCGGGCAAACAGTTTGCCAAGATTTTCCTGATACCTGGGCAAGGCGGCCAGCACCTGCTCGGCCGTGGCCATCATGATGAGCACCAGGAAAAAAGCGGCGGCAAAGAAACCGAGCAGCACCAGCAGACGCCGCGCCCACACTGGCCAACGGCCAACCAGCGGCACGCGCGACAGCCAGTCGGCAGCAGCCACCAGCACATACACGGCAATCAGCGCCACAAAAACCGGCAGCAGCACATCGCGGCCAATGTGCAGCAGCCAGCCGCTCATGAGAACCAGCAACAGGGAGAACACCAGCGTCTGCAACGGATGGGAAGGGGAATTGCGCATGAAAAAAGCCGTAAAAATAATCGCGCATTCTACGGGATATGGCGCAAAAAAACGTCGCGCATGACGCGCGGCCGGAGAAATGCTCCGGTTTTCCGTCTTGTCATCCGCCCCGCCCTTCTCCTCGTGCCGCCAGCCGACATCGCGGCTATAATGCGCGCCGCCCCAACGCAAGCGGGCCTGCGCGGCAAGCGTCGCCCGTTTGCAACGCTTTTTTCCATTCCATTCGGAGCCTTTTCATGAATATCCTGCTTTTCAACGCCAGCAACAGCGAATCCTCCATCCATCGTGTGCTGCTCGATGCCGTGCGCCCGCATCTCGCCGGCCATGACGTCACTTACAGCAGCACTGCCGATTTCGACCTGCCCCTCTTCAGCACCGATCTCGAGCGCGAAGAAGGCTATCCCGAGGAAGTGGAAGCGTTTTATGAGCTGATTGCCGCGCATGATGCCGTAGTCCTCGCCTGCCCCGAGCACAACGGCTCTATCCCCGCTGCTTTCAAAAACCTCTTTGACTGGACTTCGCGCTACGCCAATACGCAAAGCGCGAAAATGTTTGCGGAAAAAGCGGTGCTGCTCTTTTCCACCTCGCCCGGCCCCAATGGCGGCGCGACCAATCTCGCCCATCTGGCAGGATTGCTGCCGTGGCAAGGCGCGACAGTCGTCGGTCAGCACAGCCTGGGCGGCTTTGCCGCACGCTTTACGGACGGCAAGGCCAATGCCGAAACGGATGCCGTGCTCAAGGAAGCCGTTCAGGCGCTATTTAATTGACCGACAAGGAATATTTTTCCAACGCAAAGACGCCGCCAGGCGTCTTTTTTTGTGCGCTGCGCAAAGGAATAGGCATTGGTACGGCTAGGCGCATATCGTTGTAACCGTATATTTTTCATGATTTTTTGATGAATCAAAAACGCTCTGGTGGCAAAAAAGAAGCGCTTCCGAAGAAGCGCTTGTGTTGACGGCGATGCCCTGGGGAGAATCAGCGTTCGACGGCGATGGCAAGGCCCATGCCGCCGCCCACGCACAGGGTGGCGATGCCTTTTTTCGCGTCGCGGCGCTGCATTTCATGGAGCAGGGTGACGAGGATGCGGCAGCCGGATGCGCCGATCGGGTGACCGAGGGCGATGGCGCCGCCGTTGACGTTGACTTTCGCTATGTCGAAGCCGAGTTCCTTGGCCACGCCGAGCGCCTGGGCGGCAAAGGCTTCGTTGGCTTCGATGAGGTCCACTTCATCGAGGCTCCAGCCCGCTTTTTCCAGGGTGGCTTTTACCGCACCGACCGGCCCGAGGCCCATGACTTCTGGCTCGACGCCGGTCGCGGCATAGGCCTTGATGGTGGCAAGGGGCTTCAGGCCGCGTTTTTTCGCTTCATCGGCGCTCATGACGACGACAGCGGCGGCACCGTCGTTGATGCCGGAGGCGTTGCCCGCGGTGACGCTGCCGTCCTTGCGGAAGGCGGGGCGCAGTTTTTCAAGCCCTTGCGCGCTGGCGTCGGCCTTGATGTATTCGTCTTCGGCAAATTGCACGGGATCGCCTTTGCGCTGCGGGATGGCGACGGAGACGATTTCATCCTTGAACTTGCCGGCGGCGCGCGCGGCGGCGGCTTTTTGCTGCGATTCGAGGGCGAGTTTGTCCTGCTCTTCGCGCGAGAGGGTGCAGCGCTCGGCAATGTTTTCGGCGGTGATGCCCATGTGGTATTGGTTGTAGGCGTCGGTGAGGCCGTCGGCGACCATGCTGTCCACGAGTTTGCCGTCGCCCATTTTCAGGCCGTCGCGCATGCGGATGTAGTGCGGGCTTTGCGACATGGATTCCTGGCCGCCGGCGATGACGATGGTTGCATCGCCGCTTTTGATGGCCTGCGCTGCCATGTGCACGGCTTTCAGGCCGGAGCCGCAGACGACGTTGACGGTGGTGGCGGGTTTTTCAATAGGGATGCCTGCGCCCATGGCGGCCTGGCGCGCGGGGTTCTGGCCGACGCCGGTGGTGAGCACGTTGCCCATGATGACTTCGCTGACGTCAGCAGGGGCGATACCGGTGGTTTCCAGCAGGTTTTTGATGACGGCGGCGCCGAGTTGCGGGGCGGCAAGGGGGGCGAGGCTGCCCAGGAAGCTGCCGATGGGGGTGCGCTTGGCGGCGACGATGACGATGTCTTGCATGCGATTTCCTTCCTGTTTTTCATTTTTTGGTTAAATATAGTAATTTTTTCTCATCATGAAGCGCTTATGGCGGGAAATTTTTGCACTATAAGCGCTTATGAGTGAGAAAATTTACCATTTAGATGAGGTTAACCTTGACGTAGCGCCCCGGGGCGTCTTCGATGGCCTGGTGCTGCTCGTTGCCGATAGCGCGCGCCGCGACTTTTTCCCCGGCGTAGGGGGCGACCCATTCCTGCCAGGCGAGCCACCACGAGCGCGGGGTGAAGGTTGCGCCTTCGAGCCAGCTTTTTGCGTCTGTGTAGGGCGCGGGGTTGGTGTAGTAGCCGTATTTGTTTTTCGCGGGCGGATTGATGATGCCGGCGACGTGCCCCGATTCGCCGAGCACCAGCGTGCTGTCGCCGCCAAGGGCGTTGGCGCCCTGGAAGGTGCCTGCCCACAGGGCGATGTGGTCTTCAAGGGTGGAGATGAAGAAGTTCGGCGTTTTCACGCGCGAGAGGTTGAGCCCCACACCGTCCACGCGCACTTTGTTGGGCTGGATGAGTTCGTTGTCGAGATAGAGTTTGCGCAGGAGGAAACTGTGCACCTTGCCCGGGATGTTGGTGCCGTCGCTGTTCCAGTAGAGGATGTCGAATTGCGAGGGTTCCTTGCCTTTCAGGTAGTTTTCGATGTAGTAGTTCCAGTAGAGCGTGTTTTCGCGCAGCAGGCTGAAGGTAACGGCCAGCTGACGGCCGTCGCAGATGCCGCGCGCCTCGTTCATGGCTTCCATCGCGGCAATGACGGGTTCGTTGATGAACACGCCCAGGCTGCCCGGATCGGAGAAGTCGAGGATGGTGGTCATGTAGGTGGCGCTTTTGATGCGGTTTTTCGCTTTCTTGCCCACGTACCAGGCTTGCGCGGCAGCAAGCAGGGTGCCGCCGATGCAGTAGCCGATGGCGTTCACCTCGCGTTCGCCGGTGACTTCTTCGATGATTTGCACGGCCTTGGCCACGCCGTCAGTGATGAGGTCGCCGTAGGTGAGATGGGCCTGCTCGGGTGTGGGGTTGCGCCAGGAAATGAGGAAGACGGTGTGCCCCTGTTCGCGCATCCAGTTGACCATGGAGTTCTGGGCGCGCAAATCGAGGATATAGAATTTGTTGATGAAGGGCGGGACGAAAAGGAGCGGGGTCTGGAAGACTTCTTCCGTGGCCGCTTCGTACTGGATGAGCTGGAAGATGTCGTTTTCAAAGATGACCTTGCCCGGTGTGTAGGCGAGATCGCGGCCGACCTGGAAGGCGTCGCTGTCGGTCATGCGCACGCACAGGTATTTGCCGCTGTTCAGGACGTCGTCCTTGAAGATTTCCATGCCGCGCAGGAGGTTGGCGCCGTTTTCTTCCATGGTTTGCTTCAGCACTTCCGGGTTGGTCCACAGGAAGTTGCCGGGGGAGAGGGCGTTGATGAACTGGCGGGTGAAGAAATGCAGGCGGTCGCGCACGTCTTTTGGCAGGCCTTCCACGCTGTCGAGCATGTCCATGACGATTTTGCTGAAGTGCAGATAGGATTGCGACAGGAGATCGAAATTGGGCTGCTCGCCCCACAGTTCGCTGGCAAAGCGGCGATCGCCGGCTTCGGCCGTGACGGCGGGAGCAATGTCCTTGTCTTTTTCCAGCATGCGCATCATGACGTTGCGGTAGATTTCCATCTGCCCCTGCCACCAGCGGAATTGCAGTTCCATGAGGCGGGCGGGATTTTTGGCGAGCGCGTCGAAAAAGGTTTGCAGATCGTCGTGGTTGATTTTGGCGAGCGCGTCGTTGACAGGGTTGTCGCCGAAATAGAATTCCTGCACTTTTTTCAGCATGTCGTCACTCATGGCGAAAAAGTCGCGGATGTTTTTTTCGGTATCGGGAAAGGGTGTGATCATCGGGTTCCTCCAGGTGGTGATGGCAAAAACGGACGCACCGGCCTGAGCCGGTGCGCGTGCGCTTTGCCCTTATTTGGAGGGAGCGGATTCGGCGATGAGTTTTTCCAGATCAGCCTTGAACTGGTTGGCGAGATTGGCGAGTTTCTTGCCGTCCTCGATCATCTGCTGGCTCAGTCTGGTCATGGTTTCCAGCTGCTTGGTGCCGCTCGCCATCAGGGTTTGCGGATCGCGGATCTGGCTGTTGAGCGTCAGTTGCTCAAGACCGATTTCCGCGTACTGGCGCGCGGATTCGAGCTGGAGATTGGTAAGGTCGGTGAAGTTTTTCGCCACCAGCTGGTTGTATTTGATGTAGGGCTCGAAAGCGCTTTGATACTGGGTGTTGAGGCTCGAGAAGATGTTGCCGTACATAATGGACTCCTTTGGCAGATGAAAAAGATGGAATAAACGGAATAATGCGTTACTGCATGTACAGTCCGCCGTTGACGGACAGGGTTTCGCCGGTGATGTAGGCGGCGGCATCGCTCACCAGATACATGACGGCAGCGGCGATTTCTGCCGGAGCAGCCAGGCGTTTCAGGGGGATTTGATCTTCGATGCTTTTCACAACGTCTTCGCGCATGGCGGTGACCATCGGCGTGGCGGTGTAGCCGGGCGCGATGACGTTGACGGTGATGCCGGAACGCGCGCCTTCCTGGGCGAGCGCCTTGGAAAAGCCGATCATGCCTGCCTTGGCGGCGGAATAGTTGGCCTGGCCAAACTGGCCTTTGAGGCCGTTCACCGAGCTGATGCTGATGATGCGGCCGCTGCCCTGTTCGAGCATTTTCAGGAAGACGGGCTGGGTGACGGTATAAAGAGTTTTCAGGTTGACATCAAGAACTTGTGACCACTGCTCGAAAGTCATTTTCTTGAAAACGGCGTCGCGGGTGATGCCGGCGTTGTTGACCAGCACGTCGATGCGTCCTTCAGCGGCAATCGCTTCGGCAATGGCGGCGTGGGCGGCGTCGTGATCGGCAAGGTTGCAGTGCACGAAACGCACATCTTCGGCGCGGATGCCTTCTTTCGCGAGCCAGTCGGCTTCACGCGAGGTATCGCGCGGCACGACGGTGGCGATGACTTTGTAGCCGGCTGCGATCAGGCTGCGGCAGATTTCGCTGCCGATGCCGCCCAGGGCGCCCGTGACCAAGGCAATTTTTCTGTCGGACATTTGGTTCTCCGGTGATATATGAAAAAGCATGTGATCTGCCTCATGCAAGACGGTGCTTGCGCAGCCTTGCCGTGAGTTTACCCATATATTAAGCAGTGGTTATGATAGCCAGTATGTTTCAGCAAGACAAGGATTTGTCTTTTTTGTTTACACGAGTAATAGCTAAAAACATGGTAAAAAATCATTATTATAAGCGCTTAATATACGCTATTTTTACCAATAATATGCTTTCTTGTGAGAAAAAATTATTGCCAATATCCGGCTATTTTTTGCGGTGGCGGGCAAGGAAAGCGGCAAGGATGCGGTTGGTTTCGTCATCGGAAAGACGCTCGCACGGCGCGGGCAGGCTTTTCGGCCTGTGCAGACTGTAGGGCGTTTTCATGGCAGGATCGACTTTTACCACGATGGGCGGCACATGCGGCAGGCTTTCTGCCAGCTGGCGCTGGATTTCCGGGATGAAGAATTTCAGGCGGCAGGCCGTGGCGCTGTCGAGAGCGAAGATTTCCCAGCCGCGATATTGCAGCTTGCCAAGGCGCACCTGCGCGTGCCACTGCTCGGGAATGGCGCGCATGAGCAGCGCGTGATAGCGCAGGTAATTTGGATTGTGCCTGGGCAGCAGGCCTTTGCCGAGCAGGTCATGCAGAATGTTTTCCAGCGGCATGGCGCTGTCGTAGCGCTTTTTGCGCAGGACAAGGGAAGGTTGCGGACTTGTTTTTTCTTTCATCTGACCCAATGTTGTTGCAAGTTTTGCGGCGGTGCCAAACCGGGGGCTATTTTACGGTATCATGCCCGTCGTTTTGATCTTGGATGCAAATTTTAGGAAAAAGTCATGCTCAGCAATTTGGGCGCGAAGCTGTTTGGTTCGCGCAATGAACGTCTAATCAGGAAGATGAACAAAACCGTGCAGGCCATCAATGCGCTGGAAGCGCAAATGGAAGCGCTTTCCAACGAGGAACTGCAAGGCAAGACCGCCGAATTCCGCGCGCGGCTCGAAAAAGAAACGCTGGACGATTTGTTGCCCGAAGCCTTTGCAGTGGTGCGCGAGGCCGCCAAGCGCGTGCTTGACATGCGCCATTATGATGTGCAGCTGATCGGCGGCATGGTGTTGCACCAGGGCGATATTGCCGAGATGCGCACTGGCGAGGGCAAAACGCTGGTCGCCACGCTTGCCGTCTATCTCAACGCGCTCACCGGCCGTGGCGTGCATGTGGTCACGGTCAACGATTATCTCGCGCGCCGCGACGGCGTGGAGCTCGGCAAGCTTTATGCCTTCCTTGGCATGACGACGGGCATCATCGTTTCCGGCATGGACCCGGAAGCGAAAAAAGCCGCCTACCGCGCCGACATCACCTACGGCACCAACAACGAATTCGGCTTCGACTATCTGCGCTCCAACATGGCGCTCAGCCCCGAGGACCGCCTGCAACGCGAACTCAATTTCGCCATCGTCGATGAAGTGGATTCCATCCTGATTGACGAAGCGCGCACGCCGCTCATCATTTCCGGCGCCGCCGATACCGACAGCGATCTCTACCGCAAGCTCGACGCCATCGTGCCCTCGCTGACGCGGCAAACCGAGGAAGACGGCCCCGGCGATTTCTCCGTGGACGAAAAAACGCGGCAAGTGGGGCTTACCGAAGAGGGGCACGACCATGTGGAAACCATCCTGCGCGAGCGCGGTCTGCTTGGCGAAGGGGAAGGGCTTTACCACCCGAAAAACCTTGGCCTTTTTCATGCCCTGAACGCCTGCCTGCGTGCACATCATCTCTATCACAACAACGTCGATTACATCGTGCGCAATGATGAAGTGATCATCGTGGACGAATTCACCGGGCGCACCATGGAAGGGCGACGCTGGTCGGACGGATTGCACCAGGCCATCGAAATCAAGGAAGGGGTGAGCGTCAAACAGGAAACACAAACGCTCGCTTCCATCACTTACCAGAATTTCTTCCGCATGTACGCGAAACTCGCGGGCATGACCGGCACGGCCGATACCGAAGCCTTTGAATTCCAGGACATCTACGGACTGGAAACCGTGGTCATCCCCACCAACAAGCCGGTGGCGCGCAAGGATCACACTGATCTCATCTACCTGCGCCAGCCCGGCAAATACCAGGCCATTGTCGATGACGTGCGCGATTGCCAGTCGCGTGGCCAGCCGGTATTGCTCGGCACCGCTTCCATTGAAACCTCCGAGCTGCTCTCGAAGCTTCTCAAGGATGCGGGCATTGCCCATGAAGTGCTGAATGCCAAGCAGCATGCGCGCGAAGCGGAAATCGTGGCGCAGGCCGGTCGCCCCGGGCAAGTCACCATTGCCACCAACATGGCCGGCCGCGGAACCGACATCGTGCTCGGCGGCAATTTGCGCGCCGAACTGGCCGCTTTGGGCGCGGATGCCAGCGAAGCGGAGCGCGATGCCGTGCGCAAGGATTGGGAAGAGCGGCATCGCCAGGTCATTGAAGCGGGCGGTTTGCACGTGATCGGCGCCGAACGCCACGAATCGCGCCGCATCGACAACCAGTTGCGCGGCCGTTCCGGCCGTCAGGGCGACCCTGGCTCCAGCCGTTTCTATGTGGCGCTTGATGACAACCTCGTGCGCATCTTCGCGGGCGAACGCATGGCGTCCATGATGCAGCGTCTCGGTATGGATGAAGAAGAAGCTATTGAATCCAAAATGGTTTCCAAGCAGATCGAAGGGGCGCAAAAGAAAGTGGAAGCGCACAACTTCGACATGCGCAAAAACCTCCTCGAATACGACAACGTCGCCAATGAACAGCGCAAAGTCATCTACAGCCAGCGCAGCGAAATCATGGATGCCGAGCAGATCACGCCGATGATCGAAGGTATGCGCGAGCATGTGATCGATACCCTGGTCAACCGCTATCTGCCGCCCGAGCAAGTGCGCCAGGCGTGGGATGTGCGCGGGCTGGAAGCAGCGCTTCTCGGCGATTTCGGCCTCAAGATCGATATCGACGGCGACTGGCTCGCCGCCGAACCCGGCATGAATGCCGAGGACATCAAGGCGCGCATCCTGGAAGGTCTTGCTGCCATTCACCAGTCCAAAATCGACCTGGTCGGCCCGGAAATCATGCAGCGCGTGGAAAAATACGTTGCTTTGCAAGTCATTGACCAACAATGGAAACAGCACCTGCAAACCATGGACATGCTGCGACAGGCCATCTGGCTGCGCTCGCGTGCGCAAAAGGATCCGAAGCGCGAATACCAGCGCGAAGCCTTTGAAATCTTTGCTGACCTCCTGACGCAAATCCAGTTCGAAATCGTCCGCCTGATGACGCACCTGCGCTTTGAGGCCGAACAACCGGCGCCTGCACAGGAACTGGAAGATGCCGCTCGCGAACAGCGCGAAGCGCAAATTGCCAGCGCGCAATACAGTGGCGGCGACGAAGCAGCGGCGGAAAGCGCCATTGCCGATAGCGAATTGCAGGCGGCATTGGCGAGAGGCGTGGCGCGCAACGATCCCTGCCCATGCGGCTCCGGCAAGAAATACAAGCATTGCCACGGCAAAATCGCCTGATGCCAGCACGGTAGATACGGTTAGGGCCTGTTGACAATTGATACTTTGAAGCAACGAACCGTCAAATGAAGCAGCGGGTTAAAGCCCCTCCCCCTTGAGGGGGAGGGGTTGGGGACTCGAAGAGCTGCGGAGCAGAGAGGGGGATAGATAAAATCGCGCAGCGATGAAACTACCGATATTTCAAATACTTTTCTGAAACCCTGTAAACTCTGGTCGCGAATTGTCAACAGCCCCTAGCGCTGCAAGGCGCGTAACCGTACCTAAAAGACCGCATTTTGCGTCCAATGCTCAACAAGGTCGGTCACAAAGTGGCCGACCAACATTTTGATTCTCTTGCACATGACAGCCATACCTCAATCCAAACCCCCGGTGCGCGTCGTCGTCGCCATCATTGAAAACGCGCGCGGCGAATTTCTCATCGCCGAACGCCCGGAAAGCAAGCCCGCCGCCGGATTGTGGGAATTTCCGGGTGGCAAGGTGGAAGCCGGCGAGAGCGATCACCAAGCGCTTGCGCGCGAGCTCGAGGAAGAGCTTGGCCTTGACCTGCGCGAAGATACTTTCACACCCTTTGCCGATAACGCGAGCGGCCATCTGACCCTTGCGTTCTACTATCTGCGCGCCTCGCGCGAACTCTTTCCCGAAGGCCGCGAAGGCCAGCAATGGCGCTGGGTGGCGCGTGCCGGGCTGGGCGATTATCCCTTCCCTGCGCCGAACCGCATCGTGCTGGAAAAGCTCTTGCAGGAAGATGGTAAGAAATATCCATCATAAGCGCTTGTTATGGTGATTTTTTATCACGATAAGCGCTTTATAATGAGATAATTTCTCATAATCTTGGGATTTATATAAATCTATGCTGACAAGAATATTCTGGTGCAGCATGGGCTTACGTCCACCCTGCGCGTCGGCAATGTTTGCATGGCCATTCAACCTGAAAACTTCCACATACCTCTCCGACAAACAGGCGAGGCAGACGCAGGGACGTAGCAGGCTACGTCCCTGAATAACCAAACACATGATGCACCACGGACGTTGCAGGCAACGTCCCTACAGAAAATCGTGCCGCCGTCGTGCAGCGATAGCGGTCGCAGGCTGGGGTTAGGCTTTGCCTAACCCCAGCATTTTTTTGTTTTTTGGAGAACAGGTGCAGGTTTTTGAGTTGAATGGCTATATTGGGTGGCTTGTCGCGGATGATCCATAGCGCAAATCGCTGTGCAGATTTTCTCCCTAATTTATATCAAAAATAACGGAAAAATAGTTATTTTTTACCATCATGAAGCGCTTATTGTGGTAAAAATCGGTTATTTTTGCATCTTTTATGGTGTTTCGCTGATCAGGCTGCCGTCGCGGAGCATGTCGTCGGGCTGGAGGATGACGCTATCGCCTTCTGCGAGGCCGCTGGTGATTTCCACCTGGGTGGCGGCGCGCAGGCCGGTTTCTACCGGCGTGCGGCGGGCGCGGCCTTCTTCGATGCGCCACACCGCCCAGCCGTTTGCATCGCGGAAAAGTGCGCTGGCCGGGATGGCGAGGGCATTTTCCTTACTGGCGGTGATGAATTCGATGTCCACGCGGTAGGCGTCGCCGAGGGTTTGCCATTGTTCCCGGGGGCTTGCGAGATCGAGCAGCACGCGGGTGCGCTGTTCTTCAACGCCCAGCGCCGAGACTTTGGTGAAACCGCCGGGTTCGATGCGGCTGACGGTGGCGGCAAGCGCTTCGCCGCCCCAGTGCAGGACGCGCGCGGGCGTGCCGGGCGCAAGGCGCACGGCGTCGTCAGAGAGAATGTCGGCTTCGAGTTCGAGTTCGCCGGGGTCGCCGGTTTCCATGAGGGGTTGCCCAGGGCTGACCGGGGTTTCGCTTTCGAGATGACGGCGCAGGAGCAGGCCGGCGGCAGGGGCTTTGACGTGGATGACGGTTTTTTGCCGACCGGGTTGGGTGTTGAGCTGGGCCTGTGCGGCTTCCACGCGCGCCTTGGCCATTTGTACTTCGGCGCGGGCGGCGGCGAGCTGGGCATCGGCATTTTCCAGTTGCGCCTGGGCGTGATCGAGTTGCTGGCGGCTGGCGGCCTTGGCCTTGACGAGAGATTGCAGGCGGTGCTGTTCCTTGCGGGCGAGGGTTTGCGCGCTTTGCGCGGCATGGATGCGTTCTTCTGCTGCCTGTTGTGCGGCCTCGGCAGCGCGCAGTTCGGCTTCGCCGCGTTCGCGGCTGCGCGCGTCGAGCAGGGCGGCGGTGGCCGGTTCGATTTCGGCGACGGTTTGCCCGGCGGCGACGCTATCGCCGGGTTGCAGGGTGATGCGGCGCAGGGTGCCGGCAACGGGCGCGGCGATCTGGTAGCGCGCCTTGACCCGGGTTTTGCCTTCTTCGCTGAAGGTTTGCTGCAAGGTGGTGGTTTGGGCCCGGGCGGTGGTGACGAATATCGGGCGTTCCCGGATGGCGAGGTAGGCCAGTCCGCCCGTCAGCGCGACAAGGATGAGGATGATGAGGGCTTTGCGCATGGATTACTCCCGGGTTTTCAATACTTCGATGAGATCAAGGCGGCGGATGCGGCGCAGGATGACGAGGGCGGAAAGGATGGCGCTGATGATGGTGGTGAGCGCGGCGATGGCGTAAGTGGAGGGTTCGATGATGAGCGGGATGCGGTAGAGGTCGGTTTGCAGGCCGGCAACGAGAAGGGCGATGAGGCCGTAGCCGGCGGCAAGGCCAAGCGGCAGCGAGACGATGACGAGGATGGCCATTTCGCCGAGCAGGATGTAGCTGACTTCGCCGTGGGTAAAACCAAGGACGCGCAGGCTGGCCAGCTCGCGGCCACGCTCGGAAAGCGCCATGCGCATGGCGTTGTAAACCACGCCGACGTTGACGATCACGCCCATCAGGATGGCAATGGTGGAGAAGCTGCCGCTGACACGCTCCACCATGTCACGGAAGGCCTGTACGGCAGCTGTGCGCAGGTCGGCGCCCATGACTTTTGGGCGTGCGTCAAGCTGGTGCAGCAAGGCATTTTCCATGCCCGGTTCGACGGCAAGCAGGGCGCTGTTGACAAGATCGCCGTCGCCGAGGAGGCGGTTCATGCTTGAGAGCGTCATGTAGGCGCTGCTGCCGTTCAGGTCATAAATGGTTTGCACCACGGGGATTTGCACGCTGCGGCTGTTGCCTTCAAGGATATCCACCCACACGCGGTCGCCGACTTTGATGCCGAGCATGTTGGCAAAATAGTCGCCCAATATCAGCCCGCCTTCCTGCAATTCGACGCTGCGCAGGGCGGGATCGAGGAGATGGCGCAGCTGGCTGCCTGCGGCTATGCCTTCCAGCCCGAGGCGTTTTTGCCTGCCTTGGTGATGCAGACGGATGGCGATGCCGCGCTGCCCTTCGACACGGCGCACGCCGGGCAGATGCGCCAGTTCATGGAGGGCACGCGGCGGTGCGGCATCGATGAAGGTGGTGGCGATATCGTGCTGGCGGGCGAGGCGGTATTCCACGTTGAGCATGTAGTTGATCGAGCCGCGCTGGAAGTTGCCGACCACGACGATGCTGGCGGCTGCCGCGAGGCCGAGCAGGGTGAAGAGCGCCTTGCCGGGGCGGCGCTCCAGCTGGCGCCAGATCATGCGCGTGGGCTGCGAGAGGAAGCGTGAAAGCCCCATGCGTTCCAGCAGGGTGCGGCGGAAGCGATCCGGCGCGGGTGGGCGCATGGCCTGCGCCACCGGTTCGCTGGCGGCGCGATAGACGGCAAAACCGCTGCCGAGAAGCGCGGCGGCAAGGCTTACGGCAGTGCCGATGGCGACGATGTGCGGGTTCAGGCGGAAATGCAGGTAGGGGAAATGGAAGCTGATCTGGTAGAGCGCGGCAAGGTGCTGGCCAAGCCAGATGCCGGCAAGCGTGCCGAGCGCGATGCCGGCAAGGCAGATAAGGCTGACCATGAGGGCATAGTGGCGCACGATATCGGGCGTGCCGTAGCCGAAGGCCTTGAGAATGGCGATTTGTTCGCGTTGCAGGCTGATGAGGCGCTTGAACACCATGTTGAGGAGAAAGGCGGCCACGCCGAGAAAGATGGTGGGGAACATCCAGGTCATGGTGGCAAGCTGGCGGAATTCCTCGTGCAGCATGCGGTAGGAGAGCTGGTCGAGGCGGCCATGCGCGCCATGGCTGCCATGGCGGGAAAGAATGCGGTCTGCCGCGGCAATGACGTTGCGCTCGTGTGCGCCGGGGGCGAGACGCAGGGTGGCTTCATTGAACGCGCCGCGCATGTCGAGGGCTGCGGCCAGGCTTTCCTGCGGAATCCAGAGGATGGTATAGCGCCGGTCGTCGGGGAACATGCTGCCGGGCTGTACCAGATAAAGATGCTCGGCGGACATGGCGATGCCGCTCAGAGTGAAGCGCTGGCTGCGGCCATTGATGGTGGCGCGCAGGGTGTCGCCAGGTTTCAGGCGGTGCACTTTGGCAAAGGTTTCGCCAATGAGTATTTCATGGGTGGCGCCCGGAGCGGGCAGGCGGCCGCTGCGGAGAAATAGGCGGTTTTGCCGGGTTTCACCCGTTTCGGGCAGCGATTGCACAAGCGCCTGCACCGGCTCGTCGAAACCGGGAATTTCCAGTTTGGCGCCGGTGACGAGCCGGGCTTCCGCTTCGGCGACGCCGGGGATATCGGCAAGCCGCGTCAGGACGCTTTGCGGCGCGCGCTTGACCTGCGCCCACACATGCGAGAAGCGGCTTTCCTGATAGAGGCGCGCGCGCGTATCGCGCAGCGATTCGAGCGTTGCCTGCGACATCACCAGCATGGCTATCCCCGAGGCAATGACGAGTGCAATGGCAAGCGCCTGGCCGCGCATCAGCCACAAATCGCGCAGTGCCTTGCGGGTGAGGGAAGTCATGGGGTGAAGTCCGTTATTCTTTTCATGATTCTATGTTTTATAGTTGATTTTTACCATTAATAAGCGCTTATAATGAGAAAAAAATAACGATACTAAGCGCTTGTTGTGGTAATTTTTACCATGTAATCTCCTGCGCTGACAGGCGGTTGGCGTTTTCCGCTTCACGGATGATTTGGCCGTCCTGCATCCACAGGATGCGTTCGGCCATTTTGGCAATGTCGGCATTGTGGGTGATGATGACGGTGGTGGTGCCCATGTCGCGGTTGACGGTTTCCAGCGCTTCGAGGACGCGCACGCCGGTGGCGGAATCGAGTGCGCCGGTAGGTTCGTCGCAGAGCAGGACGACGGGGCGCTTGGCGATGGCGCGGGCAATGGCGACGCGCTGCTGTTCGCCGCCGGAGAGTTGCGCGGGGAAGTGGTCGAGGCGTTTTTCGAGGCCGACGAGGGCGAGCGCGTCGGCAGGGTCGAGCGGGTTTTTCGCGATTTCGGTGACGATGGCGACGTTTTCGCGCGCGGTGAGGCTGGGGATGAGGTTGTAGAACTGGAAGACGAAGCCGACGTGTTCGCGGCGAAAGCGGGTGAGCTCGGCATCGCTGGCGTGGCTCAGGTTTTCACCGTGATACCACACTTCGCCGGCGCTTGGCGTATCGAGGCCGCCAAGGATGTTGAGCAGGGTGGATTTGCCGCTGCCGGAAGGGCCGAGCATGACGACGAATTCACCGCGATGAAGGGCGAGATCAATGCCGCGCAGGGCATGCACCTGCACTTCGCCCATTTGGTAGGTTTTGGTGAGATTTTCTGCGCGGAAGATGGGGGCGTGTCCGGTTGCGGAAGTCATACCACCTCCTTGTGGCAGGCGGTTCAGCGCACGCCGATGGCATCGAGGAATTGCACGAGCAGGGTTTCGTACAGGCTGAAGATGCGCATGGTGAGCGGGCAGGTGTAGCGCAGGGGCACGAAGTCGTCGTCATCGTCTTCATACTGGAAGAAGATTTCCAGAAGCTCGGGATCGCTGCCGTCGTAGTCATAGAGCAGGGTGATATGGACGGTTTTGTGGCTGCTGCCCTGGGCTTCGCCATATTCCGTCCAGGCGGCGCGCGCGGAGAAGGTGACGCGGTAATGGTCGTCAACCGAGTCGTAATCGATGGCTTCGATGTCTTCGACATGCAAGAGGCTGATAAGCGCAGGATCTTCTTCGTAAAGGGAAAGCAGGTGGTCGGAGAGGGTCAGCATGGCTTTGCTCCTGAAAAGACAAACATGTGCCAGGCCATTCTAGCGCCGAACGCGGGATTGCGCTAATCTTCGTGATGCGTTTTCTCAATTGCAGGAGGTGGCTCATGGCAAAGATTGGCGTAGTGGGAACGGGGTTTGTCGGCGCAAGTTCGGCCTATGCGATGACGCTGGCCGGTGTCGGCAACGATATGGTTCTGGTGGACGTGAACACTGCGCGCGCGCAGGCAGAAGCCGCGGATATTGGCCATGCTGCGTCGCTGTCGTCCGGGATGCGCGTGGTGGCTGGCGATTATGCCGCGCTGCAAGGGGCGGCCGTGGTGGTGATTGCTGCCGGGGTCAACCAGAAACCCGGTGAGTCGCGGCTGGATTTGCTGTCGCGCAATGTGCAGATTTTCCGCAGCATTATTCCCGAGATCGTGCGCCATGCCGAAGACGCCGTGGTGCTGGTGACGACCAATCCGGTGGACATCATGACAGAGGTGACGAAATGCCTGCATCCCCATCCCGAACGGGTACTGGGTTCGGGCACGCTGCTCGATACCGCGCGTTTCCGCACGTTGCTCGGTCGCGAATGCGGCATCAGCCCGCGCTATATTCACGCGAACGTGCTGGGCGAACATGGCGATAGCGCGGTGCTGTGCTGGGATGGCGCGCGTCTTGCCGGTTTGCCGCTCGCCGAATTCATGGGCGCGGCGCTCGACGAGGAGAAGAAAAAGTCCATCGAGGCGGGCGTGCGCGATGCCGCGGCCACGATCATTGCCGGCAAGCAGGCAACGTATTACGGCATTGGTGCGGCAGTGAGCAAGATTGTTTCCGGCATTCTCGGCGACAAGCGCGGGGTATATACCGTGTCGGCGGAAAGCCCGTATGGCGTGTGTCTGAGTTTGCCGCGGGTGGTGGGCGCTGGTGGCGTGTGCCGCACGGTGATGCCGCATTTGTCCGTGGCAGAGCAGGCGGAGATGCAGGCCAGTGCCGAGGTGCTGAAACAGTCTTTGCTGGGCGTGGTGGAAAACGGCAAGCTGCTGGTGTGATGAGAAAATTTCTCATCATGAAGCGCTTATGGTGAGAAGTTTTCTCATTATAAGCGCTTATGGTTGGTAAAAAATCACTATATTTTGATGTTTCATAAAAAAAGCGCTTCACAAGGAAGCGCTTTCTGCTGTAGCTGTTTATGATCAGCTACGTTTTTTCTGCGGCGGCAGGTCGGTACAGACGCCTTCCGCCACTTCCGCAGCCATGCCGATGGATTCGCCCAGAGTCGGGTGCGGGTGGATAGTGAGCGCGATGTCGGCAACGTTGGCCTGCATTTCGATGGCCAGCGCGATTTCGCCAATCATGTCACCGGCATTGGGACCGACGATGGCGCCACCGACAACGAGATGGGTGTCTTTGTCGATGAGGAGTTTGGTAAAGCCGTCTTCAGCGCCGTTGGCAATGGCGCGGCCGGAGGCGGCCCACGGGAAGACGGCTTTGTCGATGTTAAGCCCTTCGGCCTTGGCCTGCGCTTCGGTCACGCCCACCCACGCCACTTCCGGGAAGGTGTAGGCGACGCTGGGGATGACGCGCGCGTCGAAATAGGATTTCTGGCCAGCGGCGACTTCGGCGGCAACGTGGCCTTCATGCACGCCCTTGTGCGCCAGCATGGGCTGGCCGACGATGTCGCCAATGGCGAAGATGTGCGGCTGGTTGGTGCGCATTTGCTTGTCAACAGTGATGAAGCCGCGCTCGCTGACCTGGATGCCCGCGGCATCCGCGCCGATTTTGAGGCCGTTGGGGCTGCGGCCAACGGCAACGAGCACGCGATCGTAGCGCTGCGCCTCGGCCGGTGCATTGGCACCTTCAAAGCGCACGTAAATGCCGTCTTCCTTCGCTTCCGCGCCGACCGTCTTGGTGGAGAGCATGACGTTCTTGAAGAGGGGGACGTTGCGCTTCTGCCAGACTTTGACGAGATCCTTGTCAGCGCCGGCCATGAGGTTGTCCGCCATTTCCACGATGTCGATATCCGTGCCGAGCGTGGCATAGACCGTGGCCATTTCCAGACCGATGATACCGCCGCCGACGACGAGCATGCGCTTGGGCACGTCGGCAAGGGCGAGTGCGCCGGTGGAATCCATGACGCGCGGATCCTCCGGCATGAAGGGCAACTTGATGCTCTGCGAACCGGCAGCGATGATGGCCTGCTTGAAGGCGATGGTTTTGCTGCCTTCTGCGGTTTCCACGCGGATTTCATGCGGAGAAACGAAGGTGCCGGTGCCCTGCACGACAGTCACCTTGCGTTGCCTGGCCATACCGGCAAGGCCAGTGGTAAGTTTGTTGATGACTTTTTCCTTGTGCGTGCGCAGCTTGTCGATATCCACTTCGGGCTTGGCGAAAGTGACGCCGGAAGCAGAAAGGGTGGCCGCTTCTTCGATGATTTCCGTAACGTGCAGGAGCGCCTTGGAAGGAATGCAGCCGACGTTGAGGCAGACGCCGCCGAGAGTGGGATAGCGCTCGATCAGGGTAACATTGAGGCCAAGGTCGGCGGCGCGGAAAGCAGCGGAGTAACCGCCCGGGCCCGCGCCCAGCACGACGAGATCCACGGCATCTGCCGGGGCGGATGACGGTGCTGCGGGCGCAGGCGCAGCAGCAGGTTGCGGCTTGGCGGGTTCCGCCGGTTTTTCCGGCGCGGCAGCAGGCGCCGGGCTGGCTGCCGCATTATTGGCAAGCTCCAGTTCGCCAATCACGTCGCCCTGGGAAACCTGGTCACCGACCTTGACGTTCAGCGACAGCAGCGTACCGCTGAATTCGCTGGGAACTTCCATGGAAGCCTTGTCGCTTTCCAGCGTGATCAGGGGGTCGCCCTCGCGGATGCTGTCTCCCACTTTTACCATGACTTCAATGACATCCACTTTGCCGGAATCACCAATATCAGGAATGACCAGTGCCTGCTTGCCCATACTTTGAACCTCTGCAATAAAAAACGGTATTGTTCGAAAATGCGAAGTGTATCACCGGATACTTATTTCTGTGCCAAAAAGCGCTCCGCATCCAGCGCCGCCATGCAGCCGCTCGCTGCCGATGTGATGGCCTGGCGATAGACCTGGTCCATCACGTCGCCTGCGGCAAAGACGCCAGGCACGGACGTTTGCGTGGCATTGCCGTGCCTGCCGCCCTGAACCACGAGATAGCCGTTTTCCATCTCCAGCTGGCCGGCAAAGATGGCAGTGTTGGGGCTGTGGCCGATGGCGATGAAGACGCCGTCCACGGTCAGGTTCTCCTGCGAGCCGTCAGCAAAGCGCAGACGCGCGCCATTGACGCCGCTGGCTTCTCCCAGCACTTCGTCCAGCTCGGCATTGAGTTTGAGTACCACTTTTCCGCTTTCCACTCGCTTCATCAGTTCGTCAACCAGAATTTTTTCTGCGCGGAAAGTGTCGCGGCGATGCACGAGATAGACTTTTTCCGCCAGGTTGGCGAGATAAAGCGCTTCTTCCACGGCAGTGTTGCCGCCGCCAATGACCGCTACCGGCTTGTTGCGGTAGAAAAAGCCGTCGCAAGTCGCACAGGCGGATACGCCCCTGCCCTTGAAAGCCTCTTCGGAAGGCAGGCCGATATATTTGGCGCTGGCGCCGGTGGCAATGATGACGGCTTTGGCCTGATACGTTTCCTTTTCCGTATGAATGGCAAAAGGATAAGCGGAGAAATCCACGCGGGTGACATAATCGGAAATAATCTCCGTATCAAAGCGCTGGGCGTGGGCAAGGAGATTCTGCATCAGCATCGGCCCCTGGATACCCTGGGCTTCGCCCGGCCAGTTGTCCACATCGGTTGTGGTCATCAATTGCCCGCCCTGTTCCATTCCGGTGATCATTACGGGGCGCAATCCGGCGCGGGCAGCGTAAATGGCGGCAGTGTAACCTGCTGGCCCTGAACCAATAATCAAAAGTTCGACAGTTTTCATGAATTTTCCTGAAAGAATGCGATAAGGATAGGCACGGAATGTGCATAGTCGTGTACGATTCTACTATATGCGGGATTGGGAGAGCACGGTTTGACCACATGGGTATTGGGGTTGGATATCGGACAGCGCAAAACAGGTGTGGCGGCAGGGCAATCCCTGACAGGAAGCGCTACGCCATTGGCGGTTTTGCATAAACCCGCTGGAGAACTGGAGATCGGGGATATTCGGCCCTGGATTGAAGAATGGCGCGTGCAGGGCGTAGTGATCGGCAGGCCGCGTACCGCGGATGGCAAGCCACATCCGCTGGACGCAGCGATTGACCGTTTTGCCGCCATGATCCAGCAAGAACTGGCATTGCCGGTGCACGAGGTCGGCGAATATTTGAGCTCGCATGAAGCAAAAAAGCGCCGGCCCGGACATAAAAAAATAGACGATATGGCCGCATGCATATTGGTGGAAGATTTTTTTGCGCAGTAATGGATGTTGTGGGGGCGGACAAAATTTCGCAATCCCCGGGTAAATCCATTATCATATGTTCATTTTGACAAAACGTTTAGGAGTGAATGTGTCAAATAATGCCTCGGTTAAGGTTCTGATCGTGGATGACAGCGGCACTATCCGCAAAACAGCCGAAGCCATTCTCGCAAAGGAAGGCTACACGGTGGCCAGCGCGGATGATGGTTTCAAGGCATTGTCAAAAGTCATGTCTTTCGAGCCGGATATTATTTTTCTTGACATCATGATGCCGCGTCTGGACGGCTATCAGGTGTGCTCGGTGATCAAGAGCAACCCGAAATTCGAGAAGACACCCGTGTTGATGCTGTCCAGCAAAGACAGTATTTTTGACAAGGCTCGCGGCCGGATTGCGGGGTCTGAATATTTTATGACCAAACCGTTTTCCCGTGACGAATTGCTGGGCGCCATTCAGACGCATGTCAAATCCGCCTGATTTGAGGATATAGATTTATGGCTACCGTTTTGATTATCGATGACTCGCCGACGGAAGCGGAAGTTGTACGCAACATGCTTGCCAGCGAAGGGTATGAGGTTTTATGGGCCAATACCGCTGACAAGGGCATACGCATGGCGCTTGAGCATATGCCTGATGTCATCCTGATGGATGTTGTCATGCCGGGGATGAGCGGGTTTCAGGCGACCCGCAAATTGACACGTAATCCGCAAACCAAGGATATTCCCATTTTGATGCTGACTACCAAGGACCAGGAAACAGACAAGATCTGGGGGCTGCGCAATGGCGCATCCCGCTATATGGTAAAACCGCCGGCGCGGGAAGAACTGCTGGCAGAGATTCGCGAGTTGTTCCGATGAGCTCCCTGGAATCCCGGAGCAATATCGCAGCGCGGCAAGTTTTTGCCATTCTTCAGGATTATGTTGAGCGCTTCAAAACCAAGTCACAAGACAATGCACAGCGTTACAAGCTGGATTTGGGATATCTCGCATTCAGTGCCGGTGATCATTATTATTTGCTGGATATGAGCAAGATTCTGGAAGTGACTTCCGAGATTTCCCATCTGACTCCATTGCCGTTTACACCGCATTGGCTGCTGGGTTTGACCAGTTCGCGCGGAGACGTTTATTCCGTGGTGGATTTCAAGCGCTTTGTTGACAGCCACAGCGGCAAACGCCTTTCGCCCAGTTACAGTTATATCGCACTCCAGGAGGAGGGGCGCGGGTATATTCTGAAAGTGGATGTTGTGCAGGGTATCCGTTACTGTGACGTCAGTCAGCTGAAGTCACCGCGAGCATGGGTCAATGGTCACGCCACTATGGATGGGCGTGAGTGGTTGCGTATCGACTTGGCGCATCTGGTGACGGATGCAAAATTTATTCAAAGTGTACAGTGAGTTTTTGGGGTGATTTTATGGTTGGAATAAAAAAAACAAGAGCTGACAGGGCTGGTGGAGCAAGAGGATTGGATCGCTTTTATATGTTGGCTCTGGTCGCCACCCTGGTGGCAGGGTTGCTGGCCATTTTGAATGCCATTATTTTCTATACGGCGGCGCCGGAAACAGTTGATGGCTTTGTCAGCTATCAGACGCTGAACTGGTCTTTCCCGGTTATGTTGGGCGTTATTGTTGGCGCTGCTGTTTTATGGATGACGTATGTCAAAGGACAGACCGGCAAGGCCAAGCATATTTCTGCCGAAGCAGAATTTCGTGCCAAGCGCGATCAGGACGCAATTTTGCGACTGATGGATGAATTGGCCGAATTCTCAAACGGCGATCTGACTGTGGAAGCGCAGGTTACGGAAGATTTTACCGGGGCTATTGCCGACTCCGTAAACTACGCAATTGAGTCCATGCGCGAACTGGTGGGTACGATTAACCACACTTCAAGCCAGGTCAGTGATGCCTCTGTCAATACCCGTCACATTGCCGAACAGATGCTGGCATCCTCCAACGAGCAGGCAGATCGCATCCATAATATTACCCAGATCATTGATGATATGGTGAGCTCTTTGGAGAGGGTGGCTGTCAGTACCAATGACTCCGCAGAAATTGCCCGCAATTCGGTCAATATTGCCCGTGATGGAGCTACTCGGGTACGTGATACGATTGGGGGCATGAACAATATTCGCGAGAATATCCAGGAGACATCCAAACGGATCAAGCGGCTCGGTGAGAGTTCACAGGAAATCGGCAATATCGTTGAAATTATCAAGGGCATTGCGGATCAAACCAACATTCTCGCATTGAACGCGGCCATTCAGGCAACTTCTGCTGGCGAGGCCGGACGCGGGTTTGCAGTGGTTGCTGACGAAGTGCAGCGCCTGGCAGAACGCTCTTCCAATGCCACGAAGCGGATTGAAGCGCTGGTGAAAACTATCCAGTCTGATACGCATGAAGCTGTGGCTTCCATGGAAAAATCCACCCGGGAAGTAGTATCAGGAGCAAATATTGCAGAAGAGGCAGGAACCGCGCTTTCACGTATCGAAGAGGTTTCCACATCATTGGCATCCCTGATTGAGCGTGTGTCTGATTCGGCGCGCAAGGTGTCGTCCATGGCGGTTGGCGTTTCCCAGGATATGGGTGGAATCAACCAGCTGGCAACCAAAACTACTGAGAACGTCATCAAAACATCTGATGCGATTGAAAACCTGAGTGTACTGTCACGAGAATTGAAAAATTCGGTATCCGGTTTCACTTTGCCCGAAGGGTATTGATTTTTCGTTTTCGTCGCAGGATGCAGAGGTATGCATGAGCACTGAGATAAGCAAGCAAATCCTTGCGCGGCTTCAGGATGAAATGTCGCGCAATATTTCGTCAATCAAACAAAAAATCAGCGAATGGCTTGATCATCCACAGGCGGGAGGCTTGGAGTTCCTGCGTGACAGCATGGGGGAAATCAGTGGTGGGCTTTCGATGCTGAACCGTCCGGAAGCGGCGGAATTGAGCAACGAAATCATGGCTGTCATTGTTGCCTTGCAGAAAGCGGTGAGTGATGCTGGGGATACCAAGCCGGCTGATTTTGATAGTGCTGGAGCAGAAGTTGCTTCAGCCATTCTCATTCTTGACGACTATATTGACCGGCTTGATGAAAAGCAGCGGGATGATGGTGAAATTATCCGGGAAATCATACGGGTTCTGCAAAGTCTCAAGGAAGACACTACATCACGCTCTTCTTTCAGTGCGCCTCCAAAGATTACCAAGGATACCTATCAGGCTCTGGCAGCAAAGGTTAGTGAGGTTATTGAAACTAGCCGCAATCAAATCGAGCAATACGCACATGATCCGGAGAAACCTTTCAATGCGAGTGCATTGATAAGCCACAACAAAAATCTGATTAACATGTTTGCGGTTCTGGATCTCAAAGAACCACAATTGCTGCTGCAAAAAATCAACCAGATGCTTGTTGAGCAACTGTCCGAATCGCAATGGATTGATGTGGCGGAAGCCATGATTCTGGTGGAAGAAACACTGAATCAGGTACAGAGCAACCGTTCTCCGGTTGTCTCAACCTACGCGGAAGCCGTAGCAGAGCAAACCCGTCACTCGCGAGAGCTGGAAGTCAATAATCTGGTGAGGGATACCGGAGAAGTGGCTTTCCGTTTTTTTGAGGCCATGCGCAAAAAAGTAGTGCATGATGAAAAAATTCATGCCGTTCAGGGGTGGCGTGATGCTGCTTTGCGTCTTGCGCATTACAGTGCGATTGCCGAACTGGTCGAACTGTTGCCGCTTGCGGAAGTGCTCAAAAATATGGGCAAAAGCTATGCGGCTATTTCATTGCAACCCAGCGTGGATGCAAATGTTTTTGCGTCTGTGATTGATAGTCTGGTTGGGGCGGAATATATCTTTTTTGAACTGTCGGAAAGTGGACATCCATCCAAGCAAGATATCGTGTTCCTGCGTGAATCCGTTGAAAATATTGGTAGATATATTCCCGTTACGCCTGAGGCCGAGCGTTTGTTTGCAGGATTTATCGATACTGATATTGAGAGCGAGCATGAAGAGCGTGAAGATTTGAGCGGCGCTTTCAGCAATATTCTCAGCGGCAGTCTGGATACTTTGGATCGTTTTGGTGCCCCTGTGGATATGCAAGCTACGGCAGACGGCATTTTTGATGAAATGGCCGAAGAGACGCTTTCTCCTTCCATGGTGCATGTTGCTTCTGTCGGTGAGGTGACGCCGGGTAAATCCATAAGTAGTCTGGATGATGTCACGATCCAGGGCAACATTGTGCAGGAAAAAGCTGTCCGAGACGCTCTGCCTTCATTGGCAAGTGCATCTGAACAGGAAACCATGGAGGAAAAGGAAGATGCGACACCTTCTGGCACGAATCTGACTGCACAAACGGAATCAGAGGGAGGAATCTCTGCATTGCCGCAATCAGGCGAGCTATCTGCGTTTGATGTAGCAGAACCCGCTGTTGAACAGGGCGCGCAAGTTTCAGGAGAAGAACAGGCAGTAACAGCATTTGTGCCTTTTTTCCGTGGCAAAAGCATGACGGATCTGGATGTTTTGCCCATTCCGGATAGCAAGAAAGATTTTGTCAACGCCCATGCCGATGCAGTCATGGATGACGAAATTCGTGAGTTTTTCGTGGAAGAGCTCGCAGAGTTGATTGAACTTGTCAATAAAGCTTATCCGCAATGGCTGGAAAGCCCGGAGTCGCAAATGCTGACGACCGAGCTGCGGCGCGCTTTCCATACCCTTAAAGGTTCGGGACGTACGGTAGGCTATGAGTCACTCGGAGAATTTGCCTGGCAACATGAGCAATTGCTCAATCGTGTGCTGGACAATCATTATCGTGCCAATAAATTGGTTCAATCCACGGTTGGTGATGCCATTGATCTCCTCAATATACTGAAGAATCAGGATGAATTTTTCGAGCATCAGGGGGCGCTATTGCAGCAGGCTGCCGTTGCGGAGGCAGTGCGCGAAGCGTTGATGCAAGACAGGGAGATGGGCGAAAGCCAAGGGTCTTTTGTCCAAATCTCCAGACAGTTGCGGTTGCATGAAGAGCAGCTTGCCGGTCGGTTCATGTTGGCGAATGAAAAAAGTACCTTTTTGTCTGAAAAAGATGTGGTACAAACAGTTGGCGATTCTGTTATCTCTCATGTTGCTCCGGACGAACCTGTCATGGTTTCTTATGCGACTGATGCTATTCCGGGTGAATTTGCGTTATCAGATGAAACCTATGAGCAAGGTGAAAACTGGCCGGATGAGTCTGCAAGTGTAGATGTTCGAGATAATGAACAGCAGGATTTGGAAACAGTAAGTCAAGCTTTCCCGGAATCTCCAGGAGAGGTTGAAATTGTGCCAGAAACAAGTGATGCGGTACTGTTTGACCTGGTAGGAAAAGATGCGGAAGAAACGGTAGAGTCCGCTTTACAGAAAGAAAGTGATCACGAAGATGACTGGATACCGCCTTTCTCGTTGGCGGATGATACGGAGGAAATTTCTGAAGAGTTCCCTCAGCAGGCTGAGGCTGTTCCAGCGGCAGAAAACGTTTTGCCGTTTGAACTGCTTCCGCATGGTGCAGAAAGTGCCACGACCAGTGTCGAATCTCCGGATATGGGTGAGGAAGAGGCGCTTGTTGCAGATGGTTTGTTTTCTCTTGTGGGCGAAGACGAACTGTTCGAACACTCTGCACCCCATGAAAAAGTTGAAAGTGTGGCGGTCGCCGGTGCCAGCAAGGAAGATTTTCTTGAATTTCTGGATGAGGCTCTGCCCGCGGAGAGCCCGGCAGAATCTTTACCGCAATCTTCCCGCGTAACAGATGAATACTCTGGCGCTCCTGTTACAGTGATAGTGCCGGAACTCACGTCTTCCAATGACACGGTTCCCGGGCCGGATGCCCGTATGACGGCGAAAATAGTCAAGACGCTGCAAAGGGGATTGGGAGATATTCCCGAGGCAGAAAGAACGGATGCTGCAATCAGTGCGGCCATGGAGGAAACCATCAAACGTCAGCTTGCCCAGGAACAGTTTGATGATCCTGCGCGGCTGGCAGAATTGGCAAAAGCTGTACGGGAAGAGATTTCCATGGCAGATGCCACATTGGCGCGACAGGCAGAAGATATTCTCTCTCGTGTAGCTGAATCCGCAAAAGCAAATGATGAATCAGTGGAAATTGATTTCACGGATATGGATTTCCTGCAAGAGTTGGCACCGATAGACCCGCGAGCAGAGCAAGTCGTGCGCATGCTGGAACAGGGGCTGGCGGAAAGGGCGGATGATGCCCGTTTGAGTGCGGCATTGCTCAAGCACCAGCTTTCTAACGAAGTGCTGAGCAATAGCAGCAAGCTGGATGCCTTGCTGGCGGAAATCAACGCCATTTTGAATGGCATGTCCGTGACGACTGATGATTATGAAACATCAGACGATTTTGCAGCCAGCGTTGAACAGATCAGCCAAATAATAGAAGAAGGCTTGGCGTTGGGCAGTCTGAGTGCCGATGACAAGGAAGCGCTGGCTGCTGCTGTACGTCAGCAGCTCACTTACCCCCCGGCATCTCTGCAAGACAGTGATGCTTTGAAAGAAGCCGTTGGTGCGCGGCTGGAGCAAAACGATATTCTGTCTTCAGAAGATGTACAGGATGTTTTGCAGGGAGCCTTTATCAGAGTGGCACACGACACAGAAGCCGGCGCGGGAGATTTGTCGGTGCAGGATGCGGCAGCACGCCTTCCGCTCTCGCCAGTGGATGCTCTTCAGGCGCTGGATGATGCTGCTGTTTCTACTCTCAGGAAAACCTTGCAGAAAGCCTTGGGGAGCGGCCATGTAGATGAATCTGTAGCCGCAGGAATCGGTATGGCATTGGCGCATCAATGGCAGCAGAACAATTTGCCTTTGGATGATGCGGCATTTGCGGCTATTGCGGCTCGCTTGCGTCACGATTGTGGGCAGGATTCCGATGATGTTGAAGTCGTCCTGCAAGCGCTTGCCAAACGCCTTGGTGTGACGCCGGCCGGCAAGATTGACGATTCGCCGTTAGTGTCCTTTGAGCGAAAAGAAGATGATTCATCATTGCAAGCAGGTGATTGGCTGGATGAAGTGGTGGCCAATGATGCGGACGATCAGATGGCATCTCGAGGAGAGACACTGCTCTGGGATAGTACAACAGACATTGAACATACGGCTTCGGCCGCAGAAAACCTGGCGGACGAAGCATTGTTCGCGCTGGATGTTGGCGGTACAGAAGATGTGGCAAGTGATGCGCTGTCTGATTCATTTGCACTGGCTGAAGCACCGGATGAAGAAGCAGTGGTTGAAGCAGGGCAGGAGGCCGGTTCTTCCGTCGAACCCGATAATGTGCCGCTCACGTCACCAATGACGCATGAAGCGCTTGTCTCGGACATGCCAGATGATATTGATCTTCAAACAGAAGAAATGTTTGTTGCACAAGCGGCAGAAAAAGCGGGCGAGGCCGAATTTTCGTTTGATGAAGAGAAAACGGCTTCCGAGCTGTTCAGTGAGCCGGTAAGAGTTTCTTCGGTGGCAGATACGGCATTCACGGAAGATACGATCAATCTGCCGTTTGATGCATCCGCTTTGCCCGCCTGCGAAGAGACAGGGGAACATTTGCCTGTCTCCGGCCTGTCGGAAGATATGCTTCATCCTGTATTCTCTGAAACGGCTGCTGATGATGAAAGCGTGTCTGACAGTATTCCTGAAGAGAGCGGCAGCGAATGGGTGGATATGGCGGAGAACATGTCCCAGCCTGCCGTTTCCATGCGCCCCAGTGCTGCGGCACAGCGCTTGAGCCGGGAGTTGGAAGAATTGTCGCAACATCCTGCGCTCAATGATGCGGTGAATCGTTCGTCATCCGTTGCTGCTTCGAATGCGCGTTCCGGCCCCGCAGTGTTTCTGCATGCAGTAGACAGGTTTGAGACTTTGTCTCAGCAGGTGGAAAATTCCAATGACCCGGATGCCATCAATGAGCTGATCGAATCTGTCTATGATATTGAAGACAGCATTGAGCCGGAAACAGCCCCTGATTGGATCTGGCGAATGCTGGATGCCGTAGAGCAGTTGCTGCTGATGTACAAGTATCAGGGCGCGGCTGTCAGCCTCAGCGCGGCTTCCATTCTTCGCCAGAGTGCGCATCTGATCGAACATCACAAGGATCAGGAAAACGAAGATGAGGCGCTGGAGACAATCAATTCCCTGATTTCTGCGCGACAGGAACGCAGCAAAATATCATCCGCGCAGCAAGATGCGCCATTGGCAGGCAGTACCCCGGGTTTTGCCAGCGCCAATTACAGCGAAGAATTGGTACAGGATCCCAATGCAAACAGCGTGCTTTCCGAAACCTTCCTGGATGAGGCAATGGCGCTGTTTGGCCGGGGGCAACTGGATGCCGAGCAATGGGATGAGGATCTGTCTCGCGTCAATATCCTCGATCGCATGCGCCGTGACATGCACACCCTGAAGGGCAGTGCCCGCATGGCTGGATACATGGCAATCGGAGATTTGACCCATGCCGTGGAAAGCCTGATCGACAATATTCTCGACGGTTATAGTGAGGCAAGTCCGCGGGCAGCAGCCATTCTTTCCGGGGCAATGTGGCAGGGCATGATTATGCTCGACAATATCCGCGATGGATATCTGCCGCAGATTGATCCCTATATTCTTAACAATATCAGTGACTATCTCAAGCAGCCGTTGCCCTATCCTGAAGTGGCGGAACGGGAAAAAGAAGCCAAGGAGTTGCAGCGCCAGGAGGCAGAAGATGCGCAATTCCGTGCCCTGGAAGAAGCAACGCGGCCAGTGCAGGCAGAAGCTCCGGCAGCAGCAGTTCCGGAAGTGGAAGGGGTCTTTGGTGAAGGGTTTGACAGTGATATTGATCCTGTATTGGTAGATATCTTCAGTGATGAAGCGGAAGAATTGCTGCAAGCAACCGAGACACATCTGGAGAGCGACATTGCCAATCCTGGAGTAGCTGAAGAATTCAAGCGGACGATGCACACGCTGAAAGGAGGCGCGCGTCTGGTTGGCTTGACTGCCATGGGCGATACATCGCACCTGATGGAATCGGTAATGGAAAAAGTGCCGGAATTGGGCGAAGGCAAGATACGGCAGGCGAAAACGCTGCTGCAAGCAGGATATGAGAGTTTGCGTACAATGCTGGATGCTGTGCTGCGCCAGGAAATGCCCAAGCCTGCCGATGCTGTGAACCATGCGTTGGAGTTGTTTGTCCGCGAGGGTCGCTTTGAAACGCCGAAAGTGGACACGCCTGTGCAAACGCCTGCGACGTCTGCGGCAGATACCGCATTGGCACCTGAAACTGTATCCGTAGCGGAGCAAAGCCCGGCGGATGAAGCCGTTGCGGGCGAGCCGGTGGTTGCTGCTGTGCCAGGCGGTGAAGCGGAAGCGTCCATTGCGGCCGGGGACAAAGCCGAGCCTGCCGTGCAGTCAGGCAAATCCGCTGCAACTGCGCAGGAGGCGGCTGTTCAAGAGTCTGTAACCGCAACAGAGGCACAGTCAGCACCTGCACCTTCCGCCAGTATGGAGAAGGCGGCAGAAACTATGGGTTCTCCCGCATCGCAGCCTGATGACACTGTGCAGGACAAGCCGGAAAGCACGGCCGCAGAAAAAGAGAAATCGGCACAGGACCAGGATCGTATGTCCGATGTGTCGCGTTTTGTTCGCGTGGATTCGCAGCTGCTGGATGAGATTATTGCCATGGTGGGCGAGGCTTCCATCATGCGTTCGCGTATCGAGAACCTTTCTGCCGGTGTCGAGTTCAACATTGGCGAATTGACCCGCATTTCCACGCGGATTGCCGAACAGATGCGGCGATTGGACAATGAAACCGAAGCACAGATGTTGTTCCGTCGCGAGAAACACGGCGGTGATGACGAGCATTTCGATCCGCTGGAAATGGACCGCTTTACCGAAATCCAGCAGCTGTCGCGCCAGTTGTCCGAAGCCATTGACGACTTGAAAAACGTTCAGGGCACACTGGCAAACGACAACACGGTATTGCGAAACCTCGCCAGCCAGCAGGGCATTATCCAGCGCAGTTTGCAGGATCGCCTGCTTACCACGCAATTGATGCGTTTTGATGTCAACGAACCGCGCTTGAAGCGTCTGGTACGTCAAACGGCGAAAACGCTGGGCAAGGAAGTGAATTTCGTGCTGGAAGGCGGGCAGGTGGAATTGGAGCGCCGCCTGCTCGAAGACGTGCTGCCCGCTTTGGAGCACATGATCCGCAATGCCATTGCCCACGGTATCGAAGCACCGGCGCAGCGTCGCCAGGCAGGCAAGCCGGAAATCGGCACGATCAAGTTGGTCATCGCCGCGCAATCTTCTGAAATCACCATGCGCCTCATTGACGACGGACAGGGTTTCGATTACGGGCGCATCCGCAGCAAGGCACGCGAAAAAGGCATACTCGACGAAGCGCAGGCCAACGATACTCACTATCTCAACAGCCTGGTCCTGCGTTCCGGTTTCTCAACCGCGCAGTCGCTGACCCAGATTTCCGGGCGCGGTGTGGGCATGGATGTCGTGAACGAAATGGTCAAACAGCGTCGTGGCCGCCTGAGTGTGGATTCCCTGCCGGGCAAAGGTACGGAATTCACCGTAGTCATGCCGTTTTCGATGAGTATCGCCGAGGTGCTGCTGGTGGATATCGGCGGACGCACCTATGCGGCGCCGATGAGCTCGATTACGGCCGTCAGTCAGGTCAGCCGTACCGACCTGCAGGAAAGCCTCTCCGGCGAAGTGGTTTACCACCGTTATGACGAGCGCGATTACCGCCTCTATGTGCTTGGCAGCTATTTCGAGCCGGGCAATTACGAGTTTGCGCCGGAAGCGCACCAGTTGCCGGTACTGTTCATTGATTCCGGTGAAGAGGCGGTGGCCTTCCACGTGGACCGCATCCTCAACCGCCTGGAGATCATCGTCAAGAACGTCAACCGCCAGGTGCTCAACATTCCGGGCATTTCCGGTGCAACCATTCTCGGCGATGCCAGTGTGGTGCCGGTGCTCGAGCTCATGGATCTTGCCCGTCGCATCGGCAGCATCGTGCCGCACAAAGAGGAAGAAATCCTCGAGGAAAGCACCGAGAAGCGCATTCTGGTGGTCGATGATTCCGTCACCATGCGCAAAGTCTCTACCCGTTTGCTCGAGCGCAACCACTTTATCGTGGAAACCGCCAAAGACGGTCTGGATGCCATCGAGGTGCTCCAGCACTTCAAGCCCGATCTCATCATGCTCGACATCGAAATGCCGCGCATGGACGGCTTTGAGTTTGCCGCGCACGTCCGCCAGAATTCCGACGTGCCCAACGTGCCGATCGTCATGGTCACCTCGCGTACCGGCGACAAGCACCGCGAGCGCGCCGGCCAGATTGGTGTGCAGGGCTACCTCGGCAAGCCGTACCGTGAGGATATCCTGATGGAAACCCTGAACAGCTTATTGAATACCACAACAGGTGTAACCTCATGAATGAAATGGATGTTATCCTGATTCCCACGGCAGGGCCGGGGCTATTGCTGCCGCAGGCCATTGTCGGGAAAGTCTTTCCCTATGCGCCGACGCTCAGCTTCGATGAAGCCAGCGAGTTTGTTCTCGGAGGGCTGCTGATCCAGAACGAGAAAGTGCCGCTGCTGGATTTCAATTTTGGCCACAGTGCAGCAAGCGAAGTGGATAGCGCCGGCTTCCGCCTGATTCTGGTATCCACCATCAGCGAGGAATCGCGCTATAGCCGCTATGCCATATTGGCGCACGGCGAGCCGGAACTTTATCTCCTGCGCGAAGAAGATGTTGACGTCGTGCCCTCTCCCAGGAATCACCGCTATATCGCGCAATCCGTTACAATCCGCAGCCGGGGCGGGCAGGAAACCTACATCATTCCCGATCTGCCCCTGTTTGAAACCGAATTGCATATGAGATAAACATGAACGCCGATTATCTGGATTTTGAACAACCCATCGCCGAGCTGGAGCACAAGCTTTCCGAATTGCGCCAGTTCAGCCAGCAATCTGACGTGGATCTGAGCGACGAAATCGAGCGTCTGGAAAAGAAAAACCGCAGCCTGACAGAAAGCATCTTTGCCGACCTTTCCGACTGGCAAATCGCGCAAATTTCGCGCCATCCCCAGCGCCCATATACCAGCAATTATTTGCAGACGGTCTTTACGGATTTCCATGAACTGCACGGCGACCGCCATTATGCTGACGACAAGGCCATTGTCGGCGGTCTTGCGCGCCTGGATGGCCGCCCCGTCATGGTGATCGGCCATGAGAAAGGGCGTGACACCAAGGCCAAAGTCATGCGCAACTTCGGCATGCCGCGCCCCGAAGGCTATCGCAAGGCACTGCGCCTGATGCAGATGGCTGAGCGCTTCAAGCTGCCCATCATTACCTTTATCGACACGCCCGGCGCCTATCCCGGCGTAGGCGCGGAAGAGCGCGGCCAATCGGAAGCCATTGCGCGCAATCTCTATGAAATGGCAAAACTGGATACCCCCATCATCGCCTGCGTCATCGGCGAAGGCGGCTCCGGCGGCGCGCTGGCCATTGGCGTGGCAGACAAAGTCCTCATGCTGGAATACAGCATGTACTCCGTGATTTCCCCGGAAGGCTGCGCTTCCATCCTCTGGCGCAGCGCCGAATATGCTGCCGATGCGGCGGCCGCCATGCGCGTGACATCCGCGCATTTGGAAAAACTCGGTCTGGTGGATGAAATCATCCGTGAACCGCTGGGCGGCGCGCATCGCGATGCGGCGGCCATGAGCGCCATCCTGCGCCAAAAGCTGCTTGGCAGCCTGGCCGAGCTGGACAAGCTCAACAGCAGCGAGCGCTTGGCGCGGCGTATGGAAAAATTGCGCGGTTACGGACAATTTGAAGAAGCCTGAAAGATGGCCTGACACCGTGAAAAGCGAAAGAGCGAGCGTGGGTTCGCTCTTTTTTTGCCGATGGCGTCGGCATGTTGCGCCAATCCCATGGGCACGATAGCGCTACCGGTATATAGTTGAAAATAGAAAATGAGAAAATTTATCACCAATAAGCGCTTATTGCGATAAATTTTCTCACTATAAGCGCTTATTGATGGTAAAAATACACTATTTTTCGTTAAAATTTGAAATAATCAATAACCAGGGAGTGCAAATGAAAAAAGTGTATATTATTCATGGTTATGGCGCGACAGCCGCCAATCACTGGTTTAGCTGGCTGCAAGACCAGGCACGCGCTCATGGCGCAACAGCAACAGCGCTGACACTGCCGGATAGCGAAAACCCGGATTTTTCCGCATGGCAGCAAGGCCTGCATGACGCCATCGGCATGCCGCAAGCGGATGACATCTTTGTCGCCCACAGTTTGGGCGTGATCAGCCTGCTCCATTACCTTACGGCAATGTCTCCTCAACAAATTGGCGGTTTGGTGCTGGTGTCGGGATTTGTGGACAAGTTGCCGGGTTTTGCCGCGATTGGCGATTTCGACATGGACGATTTCATTGCCCGGGCGAATGTCAACCTGTCGAAAATTGCGGCAATGACGCCGGAAATCACCTGCGTGATCAGTGACAACGATCATGTCGTGCCGTCCGCGCTCAGCCACCAGCTGGCGGAAAAACTGCGTGGTCGGGTGGTCAGTGTTGCCGGTGGTGGGCATTTTTTGGGGCGCGAAGGCTTCACGGAATTGCCGCAAGCCTGGCAAGCCGTGGCAGCGCTGCTGTAAGCACGATCAACTAACAATCCTCATGAAAACCGCTGCTTGCAGCGGTTTTTTTGTGCCTGCGCCACGCCATGCCTCCGCCTTCCGCTTTTCTCCCACTTTATTGCACCATTGTTGATAAGATTGTGCATAACTCGCCTTTTCTGTGGATTTCCTTGTGGGTAAAACGGGCGTAAATCCCCGCTATTTTCATGTTTTATCTATCGCTTATTGCAATGAATGCGCCGGGGGTTATAATGTGGGAAATTGTGCAATGAACTGGATGTCATTAACCCCATGTTTCGCGGAATTCATCAAATCACGCTCGATGCCAAGGGTCGCCTGTCGATCCCGGCCAAGCTGCGTGCATTTTTTGAAGAAGAATCCGAGAACAAGCTGGTGATGACGGCGGACATCGAAAAGAATTTGATGATCTATACCCTGCCGCAATGGGAAGCGGTGGAAGCCAAGCTCACCAAGTTGCCAAGCCTCGACAAAAAAGCGCGGCAATTGAAGCGCCTCTTCATGGGCTATGCGAGCGAGCTGGAGCTCGATGGCACCGGCCGCGTTCTCATTCCTTCCATGCTGCGCGAATACGCAGGGCTCGACAAGAAAGTGACGCTGGTTGGCATGGGCAACAAGTTCGAGCTGTGGAGCGCCGAGCGCTGGGAAAGCCAGTTGGCTGCCGACATCGACGATTTGCTCGATGATGGCGCGGACCTCGATGAGGCGCTGGGCGGGCTGTCGATATGAGTACGCCGCATGTCAGCGTGTTGCTGGAAGAAAGCGTGGCAGCGCTTGATATTCGTGAAGATGGCGTTTATCTCGACGGCACTTTTGGTCGCGGCGGCCATAGCCGCGCCATTCTCGCCGCCTTGGGCGCAGAAGGGCGGCTTTATGCGCTCGATCGCGATCCGCAGGCGGCAGAAGCGGCAGCCACGATTCATGATCCGCGTTTCCGTTTTGCGAAATCGCCGTTTTCCGCACTCGACAGCGCTTTTGCCGAAGTGGGCGAGGCAAGCCTTGATGGCGTGCTCTTCGATTTGGGCGTCTCTTCGCCGCAACTCGATCAGGGCGAGCGCGGTTTTTCCTTTCTCCATGAGGGGCCTATCGACATGCGCATGGACCCGGAGAGCGGCATGAGCGCGCGCGACTGGCTGCTCGCAACCGATGTGGCCACTCTTGCCCGCGCCATTCGCGATTTGGGCGGCGAACCGCATACGGTGGCAAAACGTATTGCCGAAGCGGTAATGGCAAAGCGCGAGCGCCTGACGACGACCACGGAACTTGCGGCCGTCATTGCCGAAGCCATGCCGAAGAAATTCCATAGACCGGGTTATCACCCGGCCACGCAAACCTTTCAGGCCATCCGCATGGTGGTCAATGACGAGGTGGGCGAAATCGAGCGCGGACTTGCCGCGGCCACGCGCTGCCTCAAAAGCGGCGGCGTGTTGGCGGTGATTACCTTTCACGGCCTTGAGGACGCGCTGGTCAAGCGCTTTGTCAGAAGCCGCGAGGGCGAAGAATTGCCGGCGGAAATCCCGTCGGAAAAAGGACGGATGAATCAGGTCTTGCGCCTGGTGCGTCCGGTGATCAAGCCGTCGGTCGAAGCGATCGCGGCCAATCCAAGGTGCAGGAGTGCACGGTTAAGAAAGGCGGTGAAAATATGAAAATCCTGATGTTGATCGTATTGGCGTTGACAGGATTTCTGGGCATTCAAGGAGTGCGCACAGTGGTTTATGCCCATGAGCACGCCAATCTCGTGAGCGAGGTGCAAATGCTCAAGCAATCGCGCGACAAGATCAATGCCGAGTGGACGCAGCTCCTGCTCGAGCAAAAAATGCTCGCCGATGACAGCGTGATCAACCGCGCCGTGGCGCATGGCCTGGAAATGCATTTGCCCCAGGCCACGCAAGTGGTTTATCTGCACTGATTTTTCCCGCGGATGGCTCGTTCGGCTTCACGTTACGGCGCGGCGCAGCGGCAGCGCATCGTGCTCGGGTTTCTCGGGCTGTGTGCGCTTGGGCTTGTTGCCAATCTCGTGCGCCTGCAAGTGGGCGGAACGTCGGCCTTTCTCGAAGAGCAGGGCGAAAACCGCTTTTTGCGCGTGCAGCGCGAAGATGCCCTGCGCGGCATGATCATGGATCGCGAGGGCGAGCCGCTCGCGATTTCCACGCCGGTCTCGGCGCTGTGGGCCAATCCGCAAATGCTGTGGGCGACCTTGCAGGGCGATTTCGATCGCCTGCACGAGCGTTGCCAGCAGGATGCCAGGGCTGACGAACGCTGCGCCGGGATGCTTGCGGGCAGTGACGCGGAAAAAGCGGCGGCGCTGTTGCGCTTTCAGCGTGATCGCCTAGCGCCGGTCGCGGAAATTCTCGGCACGCCGCTCGATGAACTGTACGAGGCATTGAAATCGCGGGAAAACCGCAAGTTTTATTATCTGAAGCGGCAAATCTCGCCGGTGGAAGTCGATGAAATCATGGCGCTCAACATCGCCGGCCTTGAGCGCGAGGACAGCTACCAGCGCTTTTATCCGGCGGGGGAAGTGGTCGGGCAGATCGTCGGCTTTACCGGTATCGACGAAAAAGGCCAGGAAGGCATAGAACTCGTCTATGACCAATGGCTTGCCGGGCAGACCGGGCGCGTGCGCATCATGCGCGACAAAAGCGGCAATGCCATCCAGGTCGTCGATGAAGAAAGGCCGGCTTCACCCGGCTCGCCGTTGCAGCTTTCCATCGACAAGCGCATCCAGTACATCATGCACCAGGTGCTTTCCGAAACGCTTGCCGAATTCCGCGCCGCTTCCGTTTCCGGGGTGATGGTCGATGTGAAAAGCGGCGAAATCCTTGCCATGGTGTCGCTGCCTGCGGGCAATCCCAACAATCCCGCCGAGCGCGTGCCCGAGCTCATGAAAAACCACATCATCACCGACGTGTTCGAACCCGGCTCCACCATCAAGCCGCTCGCGATGGCCGCCGCGCTCGATCATGGCATCATCACGCCGAAAACTCAGTTCAAGACCAGTCTCACCTACCGCATGGGCAAGAATATGGTGCGCGACGTGCATTATTACGGCACGCAGGACGCCATCGGCGTCATCCGCAAATCCTCCAACGTTGGCATGGCCATCCTGAGCCAGCGCATGCCGCGCCAGCATTATTACGAATTTCTGAAAAAACTCGGTTTCGGCGGTTACTCCGGCGTGCGTTTCCCCGGCGAACAGCCGGGTGTGTTGCGCAATCCGAAAAAGCTGAACGACTTCGAATACGCGACCACTACCTTCGGCTACGGCATTTCCACTACTGCCCTGCAAGTGGCGCATGCCTATGCCACGGTTGCGAACGGCGGCGTGCGCTTGCCGCTGTCGCTGCTGAAAGTCGATCGCCCCGGCGATGGCGTGCGCGTGATGAGAGAGCGCACGGCGAAGCAGGTCACGGAAATGCTGGCTGCCGCCACCGGCCAGGGCGGCACGGGCACGCGCGCCAACACGGAAAGCTATACCGTGGCCGGCAAGACCGGCACCTCGCACAAAATCATCAACGGCCGCTATGCCGAGAAGCGCTACCGCAGCCTCTTTGCCGGTTTTGCGCCGGTAAATGACCCGCGCATTGCCATGGTCATCGTGGTTGATGATCCGGTACCGCAGGGCAAGAACTACTACGGCGGACTCACCGCTGCGCCGCCGTTCGGGCGCATTGCCGAATGGTCGCTGAAAATGCTCGGCGTGCTGCCGGACAAGATTGCCAAAACCGAGCAGGTCGAACTCGATGTCGATCCCGCGCTCTTTGAAGACAACGATTCGGAGGTGCCCTTTGCGTCTCAATGATTTGCTTGCCGGCATCGTGGACATCCACGACACGACCGAGATCACCGCCCTGGCCAGCGATTCGCGCGAGGTGCGCGCGGGCACGTTGTGGCTCGCGACGCGCGGCATCAGCCATCATGCGCTCGATTTTTACCGCGATGACATGCGCGCCGCCGCCATTGTTTACGAACCGCCGTATGATCCCGTGCCGTTGCGCGCCATTCCTTGCCAGGCGCTTGCCGAGAGAATGGGCGAGATTGCCGCGCGCTTTTATCGCCATCCGTCGCGCGAAGTGGCGGTGATTGGCGTTACCGGCACCGACGGCAAATCCTCGCTCGTGCATTTTTTGGCGCAAGCGCTGGACGCGGCCATGCTCGGCACCATCGGCTACGGACGCCTCGCGCGCCTTCAGGAAGCAAGCCATACCACGCCCGATGTGCTGCGCGTGCAGCGCTATCTGCGCGAATTCGCCGATCAGGGCGTGCAAACCGTCGCCATGGAAGTCTCCTCGCATGCGCTTGCCCAGGGGCGGGTCGATGCCGTGGATTTCGATGTCGCCGTCTTTTCCAATCTGAGCCGCGACCATCTCGATTACCACAAGGACGAAGAAGACTATTTCCTCGCCAAAGCCCGCCTTTTTGCGCGCCCGGTGCGCGTGGCCGTCATCAATATCGATGATGCGCACGGCAGACGCCTGCTCGATGAACACCGCGTGTATGACGCGGCGCAGGTGATTGCCGTTTCCAGCGAAGGGCGGCGTCATGGCAAAGCGCATGTTCATCTGCTCGCCGAGGACTGGCGTCTGACTGCGGACGGCATCCGCCTCAGGCTCGTGCTCGAGCAGGGCGGGGCGCGCGAAGAAGCGCTGATTGAGAGCGCCTTGCTGGCGCGCTTCAATGTGGACAATCTCTTGAATGTGGCCGCCTGCCTGTTGAGCCAGCATGTTCCCTTCGCCGACATCCCCGGCAAACTCGCGTCGCTGCATGGCGTGCCTGGTCGCGTCGAGCGCATCGCGCTCGCCAACGGCGCCGCGGCGATCATTGATTACGCGCACACCCCGAAAGCGCTGGAAAGCGTGCTTTCCGGCATCCGCCCGCATGTACCGGGGCGGTTGTGGGTAGTGTGTGGATGCGGCGGCGATCGCGATCGCGGCAAGCGCCCCCTGATGGCGCAGGCCGCTGTTGCCTTTGCCGATGAAGCGGTTTTCACGGACGATAATCCGCGCACGGAAGCGCCCCTCTCCATTATTCACGACATGCTTGCGGGCCTGGAAAATCCCGATGCCGCGCACGTCGTACAGCCGCGCGAAGCGGCCATTCGCCATGTTCTTGGCGAGCTGCGTCCGGGCGATGCCGTGGTCATTGCCGGCAAGGGCCATGAGAACTACCAGATCATCGGCACGGTCAAGCATCACTATGCCGACCAGGAGGTTGTGCGCACATGGCAGGGATAAGCGCTTTCACGGCGAAAGACATCGTTGCCGCCACCGGCGGTACGCACACGGGCGCGGATTTCTCCGCCTGGAACCTCAGCACCGACTCGCGCACCTTGCAGGCAGGCGACATCTTCGTGGCGCTGGATGGCGACAACTTCCGCGGCGCGGATTTCCTGCCGCAGGCAGAAAAGGCCGGGGCAGTCGCCGCTATTGTCAGTGCGCCCTGCGCCAGCGCCTTGCCGCAGATTGTCGTTGCCGACACGCGCGTGGCGCTCGGGCAACTGGCGCGCGCGCGCCGCCACCAAAGCCGCGCGACCGTTTTTGCCATCACCGGCAGCAACGGCAAAACCACCACCAAGGAAATCCTTGCCGCCATTCTCGCGCGCGCCGGTGAAACGCTCTACACCCAGGGCAATCTCAATAACGACATCGGCGTACCGCTCACGCTCCTGCGCCTGCGCGATGCCCATCGCCATGCCGTGATCGAAATGGGCGCCAATCATGTGGGCGAAATCGCCTATCTTGTCAGTATTGCCGAGCCGGACGTGGCAGTGATTACTAACGTTGCGCCCGCGCATCTCGAAGGCTTCGGCGATTTTGCCGGCGTCATCGCCGCGAAAACGGAAATGTATGCGGCAAGCCGCGCCGCACTCGCTATCAACCTCGATACGCCCGCTTCACGCGACTGGCTGGCGCAAACCGCAGATCGCCAGCGCCTCACTTTCTCCATGCAGGACGCGCGCGCCGACTGCCATGCGCAGATGCTCGCCGACGGACGCTTTCGCCTCACCGCCCAGGGGCAAAGCGCGGAGATCCGCTGGCAGCTGGTCGGCGCGCACAACGTCATGAATGCGCTGGCCGCCTGCGCGAGCGCCTTGCTTGGCGGCATTGATTTTGCGACCATTTGCGCCGCGCTCGACGGCTTCAATGTGGCCAACAGCCGCCTCACTGCGCTGCGTGTCGGCACGCACACAGTTTACGACGACACCTACAACGCCAATCCCGCTTCCTTCAAGGCGGGCATCGCTGTGCTTGGCAAACCGGCGCTGGTCATTGCCGGCAAAATGGCGGAACTGGGCGCGACCAGCGCGGCGTTGCACGCAGAAGTCGCCGCCTTTGCCCGCGAACAGGGCGTGGGCGAATTCTGGGCAGTGGGCGCAGCCGCCAACGATTACGCTGCGGGCTTTCCCGGCCTGCGCGCCTTTGCCGATACCGCTTTGGCTGGCGAAGCGCTGCGGCAGTGGCTCGATGCACACGACAACGGCCATGTGCTGGTGAAAGGTTCGCGCAGTGCGGCGATGGAAAACGTCTTGCGTGCGGCGGGATTGAAAACATGAAATGGGAAAATTTCTCATCAATAAGCGCTTATTGTGAGAAAATTTCTCATGATAAGCGCTTATTGGTGGTAAAAAATAGCCATAAAAACGAGTTTAATAGTAAAAATAATTTCTGGATTATTAGCCCCTCCCTCACGGGGGAGGGGCTTTGCAAGCGCCCGGATTGGCGAGAAAGGATAAAGGAGTTCACATGTTGTACTGGCTGGCCGAAGTATTGAGCCCGTATTTTTCGCCGCTGAATGCGCTGACCTATCAAACCTCGCGCATGATTCTGGGCGCGCTCACCGCGCTGCTGCTTTCCATCGGTTTTGGCGGGCGCATGATTGCGCTTCTGAAGAATTTGCAGATGGGGCAGTTCGTGCGTGATGACGGCCCGCAGACCCATTTGCAAAAGGCGGGCACGCCGACGATGGGCGGGGCGCTGATTATCGTGAGCATTACCGTGGCGATGCTGCTGTGGGCGGATTTGCGCGTGGCCTACAGCTGGGTGGCGCTTTTCGTGCTGCTTGGCTTCGGGGCGGTGGGCTGGATCGATGATTACCGCAAGCTGGTGCTGAAAAATTCCAAGGGTCTGAGCGCGAAAGAGAAATATACGGCGCTGTCGGCAGTTGCCCTGGTGACGGCGGTGTGGCTCTACTGGCTGGCCGACACGCCGGTGGAAACCACGCTGATCGTGCCGTTTTTCAAGGATGTGAGCTGGCATCTGGGTTGGCTGTTCATTCCTTTCACCTATGTGGTGCTGACCGGTGCGAGCAATGCCGTGAACCTGACCGATGGCCTCGATGGCCTCGCGATCATGCCGATCGTCCTGGTTGCGGCCGGTCTGGGCGTGTTCGCCTATGCCTCGGGCAATACCTATTTTGCCAACTATCTGCATATTCCTGCCGTGCCCGGCGCGGGCGAGATGGCGATTTTCTGCGCAACGATTGCCGGCGCGGGTCTCGGCTTTCTCTGGTACAACGCGCATCCCGCGCTGGTGTTCATGGGCGATGTGGGCGCGCTGTCGCTTGGCGCGGCTTTGGCGGTGGTTGCGGTGGTGATCCGTCAGGAACTCGTGTTTGCGGTGATGGGCGGTTTGTTCGTAGCGGAAGCGCTTTCCGTGATGATTCAGGTGACGTCCTACCGCTACCGCAAGAAGCGCGTCTTCCGCATGGCGCCCTTGCACCACCATTTCGAGCTTTCCGGCTGGCCGGAATCGCGGGTGACGATTCGTTTCTGGATCGTGACCGTGGTTCTGGTGTTGGTCGGGCTTTCCACCTTGAAACTGCGCTGAGGGAATTATGGATACCTTGCATTCGAAGTTGTATGCGCTGGGCTTGCCCGAGCCGATTGCCGTGGTCGGCATGGGCGCATCGGGAACGATGACGCTGAAAGTGCTGCGCGAAGCGGGCTACGACGCTTTTGGCGCGGATGAGCACAAGGCGGCGCGGCATGTGCTGCAATGCGATCTGGACGATGCCGATGCCCTGCGCGCGGCGGCCACCATGATCCTGAGCCCGGGCGTGGACAGCCGCAAGGCCGCGATTGCCGCGAGCGGCGCGCGGAAAATCAACGATATCGAACTCTTTGCGCTGTTGAATGATTTGCCGGTTTATGCCGTGACCGGTTCCAACGGCAAATCCACGGTGGTGACTTTGCTGGCCGAATGCCTGCGCCATGCCGGGAAAAAGGCGGTGCTCTGCGGCAATATCGGCCGTCCGGTGCTGGAAGCGCTTTTTGCAGAAGATGATGCCGATTGCTATGTGATCGAGCTTTCCAGCTACCAGCTCGAATTTTGCCCGTCGCTGTCGCCGGACGTGGGCACGGTGATGAACGTGACGCCCGACCATCTCGACCGCTACGACAGCTTCGCCGCCTATGCCGCCGCCAAGGCCAATCTGGTGCGCCAGTCCGATGTGAGCGTGCTCAATGCTGACGATGCCTTTTGCCGCACCATGGCCAACGAGGCGCGCCAGGTGCGCTGGTTTGCGCTGGCCGACAGCCGGGCGGAGAATCGTGTAGAGAAGGGCGAATTCTATCTGCACGGTGAAGCCGTGCTGCCGACGGCCGCGCTGACCTTGCAGGGTGCACCCAATCACGCCAATGTGCTCGCCGTGCTCGTCATGCTCGATGTCATTGGTGTGAAGCCCGATGCCGTGCGCGCCGTGCTGGAAACCTTCGCTGGCCTTCCGCACCGCATGCAGCTCGTTGCCGAGCAAAATGGCGTGCGCTATATCAACGATTCCAAGGCGACCAATATCGGTGCTGCCGCTGCTGCGCTCTCCGGCCTTAGCGCGCCTTTGCATCTCATCGCTGGCGGCGTGGGCAAGGGGCAGGATTTCAACGATTTCGCCAAGGTGATTGCTACTTCCAGCGTGCGCCATATCTTCCTGATCGGCAAGGATAACAGCGATATGCAGCAAGCCTTTGCCAAGGCGGGCCTCGCCTTTGAAGATTGCGGCACGATGGAGAAGGCGGTCGCGCGTGCACGTGACGTGGCGCTTTCTGGCGACGTTGTGCTGCTGTCGCCCGCCACTGCCAGTTTTGACCAATATTCCGGCTTCGCCGAACGCGGAGAGGCCTTTGCCTATGAGGTGACTACATCATGCCGACAAGAAGCGCCGCAACCCTGAAAAATCCTGTCGCCGATTTTCGCCGCAACCAGAGCCGCCAGCAACCGCGCTGGCACGGCCTTGCCTTTCCCGATATCTGGCTGATGATCGCCTGGTTTGCGCTGGTGGTGATCGGCATGGTGATGGTGACGTCCGCGTCCATGTCGGAAGCGGTGAGCCACAATGCCGGGCCTTTATATTTCAGCTACCGCCAGATGGCCTACTATGTGCTGGGGCTGGTGATGGCCTATGTGGTTTTCCAGTTGCCGACCAACGTCTATTACGAGCATGGCAGCAAATTGCTGGTGGTGACTTTTTTGATGCTGTTCCTCGTGTTCGTGCCGGGCATCGGCACGGCAGTAAACGGCGCGCACCGCTGGATCAATTTCCGTGTTTTCAATTTCCAGGTGGGCGAGCTCGTCAAGCTGGTGATGATCCTCTATGCCGCCGCCTATTTGCAGCGCAACAATTACCGAATTGAAAACAGCTGGATGCCCATGTTTGGTTTGCTCGGCGTGGGCGGAATCTTTTCCCTCGCGCTCCTCAAGCAGCCTGATTTCGGCACCACGTTCGTGATGATGGCAACGCTGATGGGCATGTTGTTCATGGCGGGCGTTTCCATCAAGCGCTACAGCCTGCTGGTGGGCGTGGTGAGCCTGCTCATGGTGGCCGCGCTGCTGATGGCGCCGTACCGGCGCGCGCGCCTCACTTCTTTCCTCGATCCCTGGGACAAGCAGTTCGACCAGGGCTACCAGCTGGTCAATTCCCTGATTGCCGTGGGGCGCGGTGGCGTCTCCGGCGTGGGCCTGGGCGAGAGCGTGCAAAAGCATCAGTATCTGCCGGAAGCGCATACAGACTTCATTTTTGCCATCATCAGCGAGGAGCTGGGGCTGATCGGCGCGCTGGTGGTGATGGGGCTGCTCGCGCTCGTCGTCTGGCGCGCCTTTGCCATCGGCAAGCTCGCCGACAAGATGCGCAAGCGCTTTGCCAGCTATATTGCCTACGGCATTGGTCTGTGGATCGGCTGCCAGTCGCTTATCAATATTGGCGTTGCCACCGGAGCGCTGCCGACCAAGGGGCTGACCCTGCCCTTTATCAGCTATGGCGGCAGTTCCGTGCTGATTTTGTTCATGGCGCTCGCCATTCTCTTGCGCATCGATGCGGAAAGCCGTTTTCAGGCGAAGCGCGAGGGCGTGCTGTGAATCTCGCGGGCAAAACGGTTCTGATGATGGCAGGCGGCACCGGCGGGCACGTCTATCCCGCCCTGGCCGTCGCACAGGCGGCGCGCGAGGCGGGGGCGGAAGTGCATTGGCTCGGCAACGCCCAGGGCTTTGAAGGGCGCAAGGTGCCGGCCTACGGCTTTGCCTTTCATGACATTGCCGTGCGTGGCCTGCGCGGCAATGGGCTGGCCGGCTGGCTGCAAGCGCCGCTCATGCTCACGCGTGCCATTCGCGCGGCGCGGCGCGTGATCAAAAGCATTCGTCCCGATGTGGTGATCGGCATGGGCGGCTTTGCCGCAGGCCCGGGCGGGGTTGCAGCGAAGATGGCGGGCGTGCCGCTCGTCATTCATGAGCAAAATGCAGTGGCAGGGCTGACCAACCGTCTCCTTGCGCGCGTGGCCGATGTGGTGCTGTTGGCCGATGGCCGCGCAGCCGCGCGGCTGGGCGGCAAGGGCGAAGTGACCGGCAATCCGGTGCGCGCCGCCTTTGCCGATGTGCCCGAGCCAGCCGTGCGTTATGGCGCGCGGCAGGGCAGGATTCGTCTGCTGGTGCTGGGCGGTTCACAGGGTGCGAAGGCTTTGAATGCGCTGGTGCCGCAGGCGCTGGCGCGCTTGCCGGAAGATGCGCGGCCGGAGGTGCTGCATCAGGCGGGCGAACGCGGGCTGCAAGAAGCGCAAAGCGCTTATGCCGAATGCGGCGTGGCGGCGGAAGTCGTGCCCTTTATGGAAGACATGGCGAGCGCCTATGCCGATGCCGACTGGGTGATTGCCCGTTCGGGAGCCTTGACCGTGGCGGAAATCGCGACGGTTGGCCTGCCCGCGCTTTTCGTGCCGTTCCCCCATGCGGTGGACGATCACCAGACGGCCAACGCGCAGACGCTGGTCGATGCCGGTGCCGCACAAGTGGTGCAACAGGCGGATCTCACGGCGGAAAGGCTTGCCGGCATCATCGCCGCGCATGGCGATCGCGCGGCATTGCTCGCCAGGGCCGAAGCGGCGCGGCGAGTGTCGCACGACGAAGCGCTTGCCCGCATCATGGATGCGGTTGGAAATGTAATTTTCAAAAAATAGCCAAGAATAGCAGTTTTTTACCACCATTAAGCGCTTATCGTGATAAATTTTCTCATAATAAGCGCTTATGAATGAGAAATTTTATCACCGGATTTGAACAATGAATGCCATACATGCAGCGGATATCCACTTCGGACGAATCGAGAAACGGCAGATGCGCCGGGTGCAGGAAGTCTTTTTCGTCGGTATCGGCGGCGTGGGGATGAGTGCGATTGCCGAAGTGCTGATCAATATGGGCTATCGTGTGAGCGGTTCCGACATGAAGGCGTCCGCCAATACCGAGCGCCTCGTCGCGCGCGGGGCGACGGTCTATATCGGCCATCATGGCGACAACGTGGAGAATGCTTCCGTAGTCGTCACCTCATCGGCCATTGACCCGAAAAACCCGGAAGTGTCGCGCGCGCGCGAACTGGGCATTCCGGTGATTCGCCGCGCGGAAATGCTCGCCGAACTGATGCGCTTCCGCTTTGGCATTGCAGTCGCGGGTACGCACGGCAAAACCACGACGACGAGCCTTGTCGCTTCCATTCTTTCCGATGCCGGACTGGATCCCACTTTCGTGATCGGCGGCGTGCTGACCGCGGCGGGCAGCAACGCGCGCCTCGGTGAAGGGCAGTATCTCGTCGCCGAAGCCGATGAATCCGATGCCTCGTTCTGGCATTTGCAGCCGATGATTTCCATCGTCACCAACATCGATGCCGACCATCTCGAAAACTACGGCGGCAGCTTCGCCACGCTGAAAGACGGCTTCGTGCGCTTTTTGCACAATCTGCCGTTTTACGGGCTGGCGGTGATGTGCGTCGATGATCCGGGCGTGCGGTCCGTGCTTGCTGATGTGGGGCGGCCCGTGCGCACCTACGGTTTTTCCGAAGAGGCCGAGATGCGCGCGCTGAACGTGCGCCAGCAGGGTCTGCAAATGCATTTCGACGTATATGACCGCGATCGCGACGAAACCTTCTCCGCCGTGCTCAATATGCCCGGTCGCCACAATGTGCTGAATGCGCTCGCGGCCATCATCGTCGCCGAAGAACTGGGGCTGGATCGCGATACCATCATTCATGGCCTTCTCCATTTCAAGGGAGTGGGGCGGCGCTTCACCTATCATGGTAGCATCCGTCACGCCCATGGCATGGCTGATGTCTTTGAGGATTACGGCCATCACCCGAGCGAAATCCGCGCGGTGCTCCATGCCGCCAAAGAAGGCTTTGCCGGGCGCAGAATCTTCGCCGTTTTCCAGCCGCACCGCTTTACGCGCACGCGCGACCTGCTCGATGAATTTGCCGATGTGCTCGCTGATTGCGAAGCGCTTGTGTTGACGGATGTGTATTCCGCGGGCGAAGCGGAAATCGTCGGCGCGGACAGCAAGGCGCTCGCGCGCGCCATTCGCGCGCATGGCCGCGTCGAGCCGGTGCTCGTTGCCGAGCGCGAGGAAGTGAACGCGCGGCTTGCCAAAGATCTGCTTGCCGATGGCGATGTGGTGATTTATTTCGGCGCGGGCGATATCGGCCGTCAGGCGCGCCTCATGGGCGAACAATACGGGGAGAAAGCATGATGAAAAAATTCGGCAAAGTGACCGTGCTCTATGGCGGCGATTCCGCCGAGCGCGAAGTCTCGCTCCTGAGCGGGCAGGCGGTTTTCGCAGCGCTTGCACAAAGCGGCGTGGACGCGCATCTGGTGGATACGCGCGAACGCGAGCGCGTGCTTGCCCTCAAAAGCGAAGGCTATGACCGCGCTTTCGTCATGCTGCATGGCCGCGGCGGCGAAGACGGGCAAATGCAGGCCATTCTCGACTGGCAGGGCATTCCCTATACCGGCTCGGGCGTGCTCGCCTGCGCGCTCGCCATGGACAAGGTGCTCACCAAAAAGCTCTGGCAGGCCTGTGGGTTGCCGGTGAAAAAGGATGTGGTCATCGAACCCGGGATGGATTACGCCCGTCTTGCGCGCGAGCTCGATGCCGCGCGCCTTGCCATCAAGCCAGCCCTGGAAGGATCGAGCGTGGGCGTGAGCGCCGTGGAAAACGAGGCGGAATTTCAGCAGGCGATTGTCAAAGCAGGCGGTTATGGCGAAAAAATCATGGCCGAGCCGTGGGTTTTGGGGCGCGAACTCACCTATGCCATCGTCGGCGATCTCTCCTTGCCCGGTATCGAAATCGCGGCGAGCGACGCCCATCTTTTTTACGACTATGACGCGAAATACTTGGCTGAAGACACGCGCTATCTCTGTCCGCCGCCGATTGCCGAAACGCTGGAAGACGATTTGCGCAAGCTGGCACGCGAAGCCTTTGCCGTGCTCGGCGGGCGCGGCTGGGGCAGGGTGGACATGATGCTTGATACTGATAACCGCCCGTGGCTTCTCGAAGTGAACATGGCGCCGGGCATGACGTCGCACTCGCTGGTGCCGATGGCAGCCAAAACGGCGGGCTGGTCTTTTGATAAACTCGTGCTTTTCATTTTGCAAGAGACACTGGGGTAAACATGGGCATTCGCCGTGCCAAGGCCGCGCATCGCCGCGCGTCGGTCAGCCGTCCGCGCGAGGAACGACCGGCCTGGCATATTCTGACCGCCGTCACGGAAATGATGCTGATCGTGGGGCTGCTGGCGCTGATCGCGCTGGCCTGCTACGCGGTTTACAAGCGCATGACGGAAAGCGCGTTTTTCCCCCTGAAACGGGTGGTACTCGTCGAACCTTTGCAACATGCCGATCCGCACGATATTACCGATGTGGTGCGCGCCTATGGCGAAAGCGATTTGCTGCATGTCAATGTTTCCGAGCTGGTTGAAGAAATCAGCAAGATTTCCTGGGTGCAGGACGTGGCGGTGGACAAGAAATGGCCGGATGCCATTGAAGTGCGCCTTGTCGAGCGCGAGCCTGTGGTGCGGTGGGGCAGCAAAAACTTTCTTGATGGTAATGGGGTGCAGTTCAGCCTGCCGGACAGCCCGGCATTGCAGGGATTGTTCACGGTGCGCGGGCCGGAAGGCTATGAAGGGTTCGTGCTCGAGCATTACCGTCTTTTCCTGCCGTGGTTGCTCTCGCAGGGTATCGCCGTAGAATCCATCACTCTGGATCCGCGGCTCGTCTGGCATGTGGGTCTGGGAGAGATTGACGTGATCCTCGGACGCGACCACCTGTCGGAACGCCTGCGCAAACTCGCCGTCGTCAACCGCCGGGTCATCGAGCCGTATCGCGCCTATATCCATTCGGTGGATTTGCGTTACCAGGACGGCTTTTCCGTGCGCTGGAAGGAAGGGGTTACGCCGAAAACCGCTGAGGCGAAAGGGCAAGGCAAAGGAGAAAAACGATGAAAGATGAAGCCATTCGCGTGGTGGTGGATGTAGGCAGTTCCAAAATCCGCGTGACCATGGCCTGTCTGGATGATGAAACGCCGCTGGAAATACTGGCCAGCACTTTCAGCATGGCCGCACCCTTGAAGAAAGGCGTGATTGCCGATCTGAAACAAGTGACGGATGCCGTGCACGAGGCATTGATGGCAGCGGAAGCCGAAGCGAGCTTCAACATCAAAAGCGTGACGCTGGCCGTGGGCGGCCCGGATGTGCTTGCCGTCAACAGCGACGGGGTGATTGCGGTAAAAAGCGGGGTGATCCGCGAGGCAGATATGGATGAGGCCATTGCTGCCGCACGGGCGGCAGTGGAAAAGCACGATTACGAAATTCTGCACATCCTGCCGCAGCAATATATCGTGGATGAACATGAAGGCATAACGGATCCGATCGGCATGGCCGCCGATCGCCTGGAAGCGCGCGTGCATGTGATTGCCGTGAAGAGGGCTACGCTGGAAAATCTGAAAAAATGCGTGGAAAACGCGGGCGTTGGCGTCAAGGAGGTGATTTTTTCGGGCATTGCCGGCTGCGAGGCAGCGCTCACGGATGATGAATGCGACATGGGCGTGTGCCTGGTGGATATCGGTGCGGGCACCACGGAAATCATGTTGTGGCGGCAGTTCCAGCCGGTGCATAGCGCTGTTTTGAAAATCGGCGGGGAAATGGTCTCGAGCGACATCGCCATGGTACTGAAAACGCCACGATCTTTTGCGGAAACGCTCAAGTGCCAGTACGGATCGGTACGGCAAGCCATGGTAAAGGCATCGGAAGTGCCCTTGCCGAGTACGGGGCACCGTCAGGCGCGCAGCGTTTCCAGCCGGGAAATCGTCGAGATCATGGCCAACCGCTACGAGGAAATTTTCGAGATGCTGGAGCAGGAACTGCACCGCGCAGGGCTGCGTCATCTTTTCGATGGCGGCATCGTGCTCACTGGCGGCGCTTCGCAAACGCCTGGCCTTGCCGAAATGGCCGCCGATTATTTCCATGTGCCGGCGCGCATTGCCAAGCCGGAAGTCATTGCCGGCATGCCCGAGCATATCCAGCATGATCCGGGCATGATGGTATCGCTGGGATTGGTGCAGCTCGATTATGCGCCGCTTGAGGACCATGTTTGGGCAAAACCGGTAAAAAACGGTATACTTGCCCGCGTAAAAGACTTTTTTTCCCGTTTTTGAGTACGGCCAGGTGATGTATGGGTGATTTTGAACTGATAGACGACAGCGAAGATATGGCACATGTCCTCATCAAGGTGATTGGTGTGGGCGGTGGCGGCTGCAATGCGGTCAAGCAAATGATGGATTTCGATCTTGAAGGCGTGGAGCTGATTTGTGCCAATACCGATATGCAGGTCTTGAGCAGAAGCCCGATCACGCACAAATTGCAGTTGGGTGTGCAAACCACGCGTGGCCGTGGTGCGGGATCCAAGCCGGAAGTGGGGCGGCAGGCGGCAGAAGAAGACCGCGACCGCATCCAGGAAATCCTGCGCGGTGCCGACATGGTATTCATTGCGGCCGGTATGGGCGGCGGCACCGGCACCGGCGCGGCACCAGTGATTGCCTCCATTGCCCGCAAGATGGGCATTTTGACGGTTGCCATCGTCACCAAACCTTTCTTTTTCGAAGGCGCCAAGCGTATGCGCTTGGCCGAAGAAGGTCTGCGCCAATTGAAGAAAGAAGTCGATTGCTTGATCGTGATTCCCAATGACCGCATTTCTTCCGTGATGGACGAGGATGCAACGCTGTTCGATTCGTTCAAGGCGGTGGACAGCGTATTGAAAAACGGGGTTCAGAGCATTGCCAACGTGATTCAGAAAGAAGGCCTGATCAATACCGATTTGGAAGATGTGAAAACCATCATGTCCGAACGCGGCATTGCCATGATGGGCACTGGCGTTGCCGAGGGCGAGAACCGCGCGCGCGCTGCCATCGACAAGGCAATTTCGTCGCCGCTTTTGGAAAATATCGATCTTTCCAACGCTCGCGGCCTGCTCGTCAACGTTTCCGCCAACCGTCTCAATTTCCGCCAGAGCGAATATGGCGAAATCGGTGCGCTGATCAATGATTTGGTGGATGAAGATCGCGTCAACGTCAAAATCGGCCTGATGCTGGACGATGATTTGGATGACGCTATCCGCGTGACCGTGGTGGCGACCGGCATCAGCAGCGATCTCGATGACGAAGAAACCGTTTTCGAGAGCGAAGAGGCGCCGGTTGCGCAGGCCGCGCCGTCCGGCAGGAAAGGCGATGATTTCATTGATTTCGATATTCCTGCCATTTTGCGCCGCCGTTCGCGCTGATGGTCAGACAGCGTACCATCAGCCAGCCGATCAGCGGCTCCGGCATTGGCGTTCACAGCGGCAATCAGGTGGATATCCGCCTGTTGCCGGCCAAACCCGACAGCGGCATCATCTTCCGCCGTACCGATCTGGAAACGCCGGTGGATATTCCGGCGCGTGCCGATCTCGTCAACGATACCCAGCTTTGCACGGCGCTGAATGTGGATGGTGTGCGCGTGGCGACGGTCGAGCATTTGATGTCGGCGCTTGCCGGCCTTGGCATTGACAATCTCGTCGTGGAAATGACGGCGCCGGAAATCCCGATCATGGACGGTTCGGCCGCGCCTTTCGTCTATCTCATCCAGCAGGCCGGTATTCGCGAACAGGATGTCAGCAAGCGCTTTTTGCGCGTGCTCGCGCCCATCGAGGTACGCGATGGCGACAAATGGGCGAAGCTGGTGCCTTTTGATGGCTATCGTTTGGATTTTTCGATTGATTTCGATCACCCTGTTTTCCGCCACCGCAACAGCCATACCCGTCTGGACTTCACCACGCAGAACTATATCCGCGATTTTTCGCGTGCGCGCACCTTCGGTTTCCTGCGCGATATCGAATATTTGCAAAGCCACGGCCTGGCGCTGGGCGGCAGCCTGGACAATGCCGTCGTCGTTGACCGTTTCCGCGTCATGAACGAGCAGGGCCTGCGCTTTGATGACGAATTCGTGCGCCACAAGCTGCTTGATGCCGTGGGTGACCTGTATCTGCTTGGTGCGCCGATTATCGGCTGGTATCAGGGTTACAAGTCCGGCCATGATCTCAACAACCGCCTGTGCCTGGAAGTGCTGCGCCAGACGCAATGCTGGGAATGGACGGGGCTGGATGCGCAAAGCCATGTGCAGCTCGATTATGGCAAGTAAGCCATGATGGCATGACTGCATCTTTTGCATCAAACGAGATAGTGATTTTTTACCATCAACAAGCGCTTTTAACGAGAAATTTTCTCACCATAAGCGCTTATTTGTGGTAAAAATATGCTATTTTTTTGTATTTTTTGTGATGGCGAAAACAGGAATGGACGGCGATGAAACCCCGCAAATCGGGGCGAGCCGGTTTCTGCCATCGAACAACAGACTGCAAGTCCGTTCGGCAGTTTTCCTGATTCACAGCAACGCCATGAAAGGCGGAAGAAAACCATGAAATTGCACCATGTTGCCCTGATCGTCTCCGATTACGAAAAAAGCAAAGCGTTTTACAGCGAGGTGCTGCCGTTTACCGTGCTGGCCGAACATTACCGCGCCGAGCGCGATTCCTGGAAACTGGATCTGGCGCTTGATGACGAATATGTACTGGAGCTTTTTTCCTTTCCGAATCCGCCGCCGCGGGCCAAATGGCCGGAAGCCTGCGGATTGCGCCATCTCGCGTTTGCCGTGGCTGATGTTGACGGGGAACGGACAAAATTGCTGGAAAAGGGCGTTTCCTGTGAGGCGTTGCGCACGGATCCCTACACGGGCAAGCGCTTTTTCTTTTTCCACGATCCCGATGGTTTGCCGCTGGAATACTACGAGATGCAAACGGGCGCCTAGCCGCAGCAAAAAGCCGATACGCGCATCCATAGACTGCTCTTCTCATGCGGCGGGGAAAGCCTTTCCCGTTGCACGGAAAGGGCAGAGTGAACCGGCATCAACAGTTACGATGGTGCAACATTATGAAAAAAGGAAATTACCGTGAATAAAACACTTGGAACCGTGCTGCTTGTTTCCGGCACGATGATCGGCGCGGGCATGCTTGCCATGCCGCTGACCTCTGCCGGCATCGGCTTTGCCTTCACCGTGGTCTTGCTGGTTGCCCTGTGGCTGCTGCTCACCTACAGCGCGCTGCTTTTTGTCGAAGTTTATCAGACCACTGACAGCGATGCCGGCATCGGTACGCTGTCCGCCATCTATTACGGCAATGCCGGGCGCATCATCTCCACCGGCGTGATGTTCGTTTTCCTTTATGCGCTGCTGTCCGCCTATATCACCGGCGGGGGCGGCATTTTGATGCAGGCCGCGCAAGATATCGGCCTGCTCTCTGGCAATCTGGGAGAAGGCGAAGCGAAACAGATGCATCGCATCTTCATCGCCGCCTTTACCCTGTTTTTCGGCATATTCGTGATCATCAGCACCTCCGTGCTGGACGGCTTCAACCGTCTGCTCTTTTTCATCATGCTGCTGGCGCTGGCCGCCGTCATCCTCATCATGCTTGCCAGGGTGAAGATGGAAAACCTGATGGCCATGCCGCTGGACAATGCGCTGCTGATTTCCGCGAGCCCCATATTCTTCACTTCCTTCGGCTTTCACGGCTCCATCCCCTCGCTCAACAAGTATCTCGAAGGCAACGTGCGCGCCCTGCGCTTTGCCATCATCACCGGATCCGTCATCACGCTGGTCGGCTACATTTTCTGGCAGCTTTCTACCCACGGCGTGCTCACGCAAAGCCAGTTCACCGAGATTTTGAGCAAGAACCCCACGCTGAACGGCCTGATTGACGCCAGCCGGCAAATCACCGGCAGCAACGTGATCGCAACCGCCGTGCAGGTCTTTTCCGCCCTTGCGCTGGTCACGTCTTTCCTTGGCGTATCGCTCGGGCTTTTCGACTGCATCGAAGACATGCTCGCCAAAGGCATGAACATCAAGGCTGGGCGTATGCTTCTTGGCGTGCTCACTTTCCTGCCACCGGTGCTCTTTGCCTATTTCTATCCCGACTTCATTGCGGCGCTCAGCTATGCCGGGCAGATGTTCGCCTTCTTTGCCGTGATCTTGCCGGTGGGGCTGGTATGGAAAGCGCGACGCCGTTATCCCGATTTGCCGTATCGCGTGGCAGGCGGCGACATTGCGCTCATCATTGCGCTGGTTCTCGGCGTCACGGTGGCCTGCATACCCTTCCTGATCAAGGCAGGGTGGCTGCCGCAAGTTGTGGGATAAGCCGGATTGGTATTTTTTCTCATCAATAAGCGCTTGTGATGCAGAAAATCTCATCACAAGCGCTTTTTTGTGATAAAAAACATCTATTCTGATGAGCGGAATAATGCCGTCACTTCTGAAAACATGGCCAGAAGCGACGGTTTGCAAGGCTTTCCCTGTTTTATCGTCAAAGACCGCGCGTTTGCCAACCACGTGCCGGGACGATCTCGAGCTCGGCCGCAACTTCGTTGCGTGATGCGCCATCACCTCAAAATCACGGATAAACCTGTTGCCTGAATAACTTGTACTGAACACTTTCTAACGGGAGCTGCCGGGATTTGCAGGGCATAGGAATTATTGGTCGATTATTTGCTTATAACCTTTCCAAAAGATGTCATAATTGTCACGTTTGTTGGGCAGCTGCCTGTTTCGTTTATCAGTATGAAATTGAATGAAACAGTAGTTACTTAACATTAAAAGCGTTTTTATGATTATTTTTTCTCAAAATAATCGCTTGTTAATGAGAAAAATATCTGTTTTATGATCGAAAAGGATTTGCCATGTATCTGCTGACGCTTCTCAATCACCAGGGACAATCTCTCGCCCAATATGCCTTGCAAGAAGGACTATCCAAGCATATTCAGTCTGTTGACAATGTTTATTACCAATTGGTGGATGAGAGTGGAGTTGCTCCTCAGGGCGTGCAGGCGAGCAGGGCAGGCGACGACTTGCTGGTGCAGATTGGCGGAGAACCGGTGCTCGTCATCGAAGACTACTTCTTGCTGGATGACGCAGGGCTGAAAAATCCGCTGATTGCCGCAGACAGCAATGGAGTAATGAGCGCCTATCCCATTGATGGCAATCCTGTCGTGCTGGAGCACCAGCTTGCAGGTGAAATTGCTGCCGACAATGCAGGCGCTGCGGGAACTCCGTCTCTGGCGATATTGGCAGGCATTGCTGGTATCGGAGTGGCAGGAGTCGTAATTGCCAGCAGCCACGATGACAATAAATCTCAATCATCTCCGCCTGACAATCAACCGCAAACGCCATTCAACCCCAACCAGCCTGTCCCGCCGCCTGCCGATCTGCCCAAACCGCCACCCGCCGCAGATAACGGCAATATCCCAACGCCTCCGTCCGGCGGCAACACTACACCGCCGCCGCCCGCCAACCGCGCGCCCACCGACATCAGCCTGAGCGCCAGCACGC
>JAUMXB010000029.1 GCA_030529365.1 Cardiobacteriaceae bacterium
GACAACAGCCAGCCGGACAATAGCCAACCGGACGATAAGGTTCCTCTGCCACCAGTTACCACCGATACCGCTGGTGCGAACCTGTTCTTGCGGCATTCATTACAGGGTGACAGAACAAGCCTGAAAAAAGTCGCAGATTTTCTGCAAGCGCCAGCTGAGATTGAAGGAACCACGGGCGATGCCATTATTCTGAAACAAAAATTTTTCCAGCGGGTGTTTGGTGATGCTTCCAATGTGCCTGACAATACACTGACACTTGCTGGTAATAAATTGGATATTAACGGTTTAACGTTGGCTTACAAAGGGGAAAAGCTTTTCTATCAGGAATTCCCGGAGGTGAACGTGCTGCATTATTACGGCAGGCTGGGAACGGATATTTTCAGCGTCGTCCATACCCACGGAACGCTCGCGCATCCCAAGGCGATCCATGATCTCAAAACGGATTCGGCAGGGCACGTGACTTATCAGGGACCAACAAGCTTCCGCAGCCATGATGCCGGCGATATCAATGAGGCTCTGGAGCGCGGTGAGGCGACGATTGTACTGCGCCATCATGAGCGCAAGCTCGATGCAACCATCAAGTTGCCGACCCGTCTTGATAAAACTTACCAGTTCCATGATATTTCCTATGCCGGAGAGGTTGAACCGCATCAGAACCATTTTGCGCAAGATGGCGCAGGGCAGGGGATTCGCGGTTATTTCTATGGCAATCGGGCGCAATATATCGGTGGTGCGTATTACGTGCCGGAAGGTGGTGGCGCGTTCATCACGAAGAATGTAAGCAAATAAGCAAATCTTTTGCTCTCTTTGGACAACCCGGCCTGGTGCCGGGTTTTTGTTTGCCTGAATGAGAAGCTTGCAACGGCTCTTCAAAAAACAGGTACCGCTATTCCGCCTGAAAACCCACCTATAAATCATCGGCAAAAAGACGGCGCAGATGTGGGACGTTGCAGGCAACGTCCCTACAACCAATCGCGCGGCGAGAGCGGGTGCTGGGGTTCGGCAAAGCCCCATTCCAGCTACGCCGAAGTATCTGTTTCTCGAAGATTATGTGTGGATTCCAAGCCGAACAACTATGAAATTCCATAAAAATCTTAAAAATAGATGTTTTTTACCACCAACAAGCGCTTATCGTGATAAATTTTCTCACGATAAGCGCTTGTTGGTGAGAAAATTTACCATTTAGTGTAGCAGTGGCGCGTCCAGCATCGCGAGATAGCGTTCGTGCGCGGCAAGATAGGGGCTGTTGCCGATGATGGTGAGGGGGCTGTCGAGCGGCGCCAATGCATCGTAAACATCGCGCAGGGTATAGCTGGCCACGGCGCGGCTTGGCAGATAGCGCGGGGGGTGGTCGCCGGTGGTGACCAATAATCCGTCTTGCACCAGAAGTTGCAGCAGCCAGGCGACTTTGCGCGGGGTGGCGTGTATGGCGGCGGCGAGCTCTTCGAGATTGCGGGCGCTGTCGCCGCGGCGGAAGGCATCGAGGATGGTGGTCATCAAGGCCATGGCAGTGGCAATCTGTTCATCGCCGTGCCATTGTTCGTCGGCAAAGGGCGAGCGCTCCTGCGGGCGCTGCGTCAGCATGGCAACTTTCGCGCCAAGGAGAAAGAGCAGCCAGAGGAAGTTGAGCCAGACGAGCAGGATGACGATGCTGGCAAGGCCGGAATAGATGACGGAATAATTGGCAGAGCTGGCGATAAAGGTGGCGAATACCCAGGAAACAGGGAACCACAGCACGAGGAAGAAGGCGGCGCCCGCCAGCGCCGGCAGCCATTGCACGCGGCAATTGGGTATCCACACGTAGATGGAGGCGAGCACCAGAAAAGCGGTCAGGATAGGAAGCAGTCCGGTAAGCAGGCCAAGAAACTGGCGCACGCCGGGGATGTGGGCATAGGGCTGGAGCCAGGCGGCATCCTGCATGCTGAACATGGTGGTCATCAGGGCGCCCAGCATCAGCGGGGCGAGGAGCACGGCGCTCAGGTAGCCGGTGATGCGCACGTGCAGGCTGCGTTCGCTGTCCACGGCCCAGATGCGGTTGAGCGCGGCCTCGATTTTCTGCGCCAGTCCCATCACGGAAACGAACAGGAAAACCACACCGACGATACCGAGGCTGCCCGCGCGGGTTTGGTTGACAAAGCGGATCAGGTGATCGACGACTTGTGCACCGGCATCGCCCATCGGCGCGAACAGGTTGGCCAGCCACGGCTCGATGACGCCTTCCACGCCGAAGCCGCGCAGCAAAGCAAAAGCCACGGCAAGCAGCGGCACGAGGGTGAGCAGCGTCATGTAAACCAGTGCGCGCGCGCTTTCCGGCAGCCCCTCGTCCATCCACGCCCGCATGAGGGCAAAGGGATATAGCAGCAGGTTGCGCCACCAGCTGGAGCGTTGTTGCCAGAGCTTGCGCCAGTAAGATTCCAGGAAAGGCATGGGCGGATCCAAAGTGAAATGGCGGAATATGATAAAATCAGGATGCAATGTCAAACCGGAGGAATGCTATGCAATCGTACAAACATATCTTGCTGGTCACCGATTTGCGTGAAGACTGCGATGTGGTGATTGATCGCGCCAAATGGCTTTTGGATCACAACAGCGGCGCACAGATGAGTGTGCTCCATGTGGTGGAAGAAACAGTGCTGACCGCCGGTTATGAAATCGTGCCCATCGTGCCGGTTGGCAATGAGGACGAGCTCGTCTCGCAGGCGCGCGAGAAAATGCAGGCGCTGCTCGCCAAGCACGGCGTGGTCACTGCCAACCTCACCATCGAAACGGCGCTGTCCACCCGTCGCGGCATTCTCGATTATGTGGAAAGCCACGCGCCGGATCTGATCGTGATCGGCCGCCATACCCGCACCGGGCTGGCGTCTCTCCTGGGCGCGACTGCTGACGACATCCTGCCTTCCGTTTCCTGCGACGTGCTTGTCGTCAAGCTCGGCCATCCGGTGTGAGCATGGGCGACGTTCTGCTCGTTGCGGATATTGACGAGGCCGCATTGCGCGGCCTTCTTGCTGCCTATGGCCTGCGCCTGGAAATGCTGGCTGCCGGTGCCGAGATTCCCGGCAGCTACTGGGGCGCGCCGGAAGCCGGGCTTATCGGCAACTGCCTCTACGTTCGCCCCGATACGCCGGTGCACAGCGCGCTGCACGAAGGCGGGCACTGGATCTGCATGGATGACGCACGCCGGCAATCCGTGCATACCGATGCCAAGGGCAGCGTCATGGAAGAATGCGCTGTCAACTACCTGCAAATCCTGCTTGCCGAAGCGCTTCCCGACGTGGGGCGCGAGCGCATGCTCGACGACATGACGGCCTGGGGCTATTCCTACCGCGAAGGCAGCGTGCGCGCCTGGCTGGCAGGCGACGGCCTCGAAGCGCGCGACTGGCTTGTTGCCCGCGGCCTGCTTACGGAAAATGGCGAGCGGCGCATTGTTTAGTTGGCTCCGTTTACGATTCATCAACCTTAAAATATCTTTGCCTACTTGTGGCATACTTCCCGCGTTTTTTTGCTAACCATGTAAAGGAGAGTCCATGAAACTGAAAACCCTTGCCCTGCTGACCGCGATCGCGCTTGGCAGCGTCCATGCCGCTGAACTTGCAACCGATGCGCAAAAACTGGGCTATACCATTGGCGCCGATATGGGGCGTTCCATCAATGAAATTGACAAGGACGGCAAATACGTTGATTTCAATGCCCTTGTCGTCGGCCTGAAAGCCGCCTACGAAGGCAAGGAACTGGCACTTTCCGCAGAAGAGATGGACAAGGTCATGCAAGGTTTTGCCGAGCAGCGCCTCGCCAGCATGCAGGAGGAAATGAACAGGGCCGCACAGAAAAATGCCGAGGAAGGTGAAAAGTTCCTCTCGGAAAACAAGGGCAAGGAAGGCGTGAAGACCACGGATTCCGGCTTGCAGTACAAGGTGGAGAAAGAAGGCGAGGGTGACATGCCCAAGGCCGGCGACAACGTCAGCGTGCATTACACCGGCCGCCTGGTCAACGGCGTGGTTTTCGACAGCTCCGTGGAGCGTGGCGAGCCTGTCACCTTCAATGTGCAGGAAGTCATTCCCGGCTGGATTGAAGGCTTGCAGCTCATGAAGAAAGGCGCGAAATATACGTTCTACATTCCGGCCAAACTTGCCTACGGTGAATTTGGCGCTGGCCCGAGTGTTCCGCCCAATTCGACCCTGATTTTTGACGTGGAACTGCTCGACATCATCCCGGCTGCCGACAGCAAGCCGGCGGATGCGGAACCGGCTGCGAACAGCATTGAAAAAGCCGGTCATGACGTGGCTCATGCCATTGAAACGGCGACGGAAGAAGTCAAAAAGGCGGGTGATGAAATCGGCAGCGCCCTGAAAGCTGCGGAAGAAGAAGTGAAAAACGTGGTGCAACCGGCAGCCGACAAGGCCGCTGAAAAACCGGCGGGCTGATTTCTTCTTTCCGGTCTTACGATAAACATGAACGGCATCCACAAGGATGCCGTTTTTTTGTGCGCGGAAATCCGATGATCGTAACAATCCGCACCTGACCGAGTACCGCAGGTCGGGCACTTTGTGCCCGATATGCTTTTAATGTCGGCCATCAATGGCCGACCTACGGATCGGGCGCTGTTCGCAAGATGGGCGTCAGCCATGCGGTATTGCGCGGCAGCACCGCAGGTCGGGCACTTTGTGCCCGACATGTTTTTGATGTCGGCCATGAATGGCCGACCTGCGAACGAATCGGGCGCTGCTCGCAAGATGGGCGTCAGCCATGCGGTATCGCGCGGCAGCACCGTAGGTCGGGCACTTTGTGCCCGACATGTTTTTTAATGTCGGCCATGAGTGGCCGACCTGCGAATCGGGCGCTGCTCGCAGGATGGGCGTCAGCCCATGCGGTATCGCGCGGCAGCAGGTTGATGTTTCTGATGGTTATTTCATATTTTGGCAAAAAATAACATATTTTTACCATCAATAAGCGCTTATTGCGAGAAAATTTATCACTAAAAGCGCTTATTGATGAGAAAATTTATCATCATAACGGATCAGGATTGTCGCGGATGAACTGGTGCACTTTCTCCACCATATTTTTCGAGCCGACGAAAAACGGCGTGCGCTGGTGCAGTTCGCTGGGCTGGATGTCGAGAATGCGGCGATGGCCGTCGGTCGCGAGTCCTCCCGCCTGTTCGGCGAGGAAGGCCATCGGGTTGCATTCGTAGAGCAGGCGCAGTTTGCCGTTTTTGTAGTTGCTGCCCTGCGGATACATGTAAATGCCGCCTTTCAGCATGTTGCGGTGGAAATCGGAAACGAGCGAGCCGATGTAGCGCGAGGTGAGCGGGCGGCCTTCTTCCGGCTTGTCTTCCTGGCAGTACTTGATGTATTTCTTCACGCCGAGCGGGAATTTCAGGTATTGCCCTTCGTTGATGGAATAGATCTTGCCGTCGTCGGGGATGCGGATGTTTTCGTGCGAGAGGCAGAAGATGCCGAGGGTAGGATCGTAGGTAAAGCCGTTGACGCCGTTGCCGGTGGTGTAAACCAGCATGGTGGAAGAGCCATAGACCACATAGCCGGCAGCAAGCTGCGCACTGCCCGGCTGGAGAAAGTCTTCAAGAGTGACGGGCGTGCCGATCGGCGTGACGCGGCGGTAAATGGAGAAGATGGTGCCGACGGCGACGTTCACATCGATGTTGGATGAGCCGTCGAGCGGATCGGTGAGCACGATGTATTTGGCATTGCGGTTTTTTTCGCTGTCGTAGGCGATGAACGTGTCTTCCTCTTCCGAGGCAAAGCCGGCGACGTTGTCGCGCGCGGAAAAGGCGGCGCTGATTTTCTTGTGCGCGAACACATCGAGTTTCATCTGCGTTTCGCCCTGCACATTCTCCGCACCGGCATCGCCCAAAATATCATTGACCAGCCCCGCGCGGTTGATATCGCGATGCAGCACCTTGGCCGCCATGCGCAGGGCGGCGAGAATGCCCGACAATTCTCCTTTCGCGTGAGGGTATTCCGCCTGTTTCTCAATGATGAATTCGCCCAGACTTTTCATGATTGACTCCTGTAAAACCTGTGCGCATTGTAATACACTTCGTGCCCCGCGGCTTTTGAGGAAAGCGATGAAAAGCGTATTTTTTGCCTTGTGCCTGTGTGCATTGTCCGCATGGGCGGGAGATGCCGAGCGGCTCGTGGCCGATGCGCGCGCGCAAATCGGCGTTACCACTGGCTACGATCCCGCCTATCGCGAAATCGCCTTCCCCATGGGCGATGTTGATCTCGCAACCGGCGTGTGCACCGATGTGATCATCCGCGCCTATCGCGGCCAGGGCATTGATTTGCAAGCGCTCGTCCATGCCGACATGCGTCGTGCCTTTGCGGTTTATCCCCAGCACTGGGGCTTAAAGAAACCCGATAGCCATATCGATCACCGCCGCGTGCCCAATCTGCAAACCTTTTTCCGCCGCCATGGCCAATCCCTGCCCGCGAGCGACGATGCCGCCGATTACCTGCCCGGCGATCTGGTGACCTGGATGCTGCCCGGCAATCGCCCGCATATCGGCATCGTTTCCGATCAAAAAAGCGCGAACGGCACGCCCCTCATCATCCACAACATCGGCGCAGGCACCCGTGAAGAAGATATTCTCTTTGCCTATCCGCTGACCGGGCATTATAGCCAACGCCGCATATACTGGCACAATATACCTGCTCAACTTCAAGAGGAT
>JAUMXB010000020.1 GCA_030529365.1 Cardiobacteriaceae bacterium
TCCTCTTGAAGTTGAGCAGGTATATTGTGCCAGTATATGCGGCGTTGGCTATATAAGCGCTTATGGTGAGAAAAATTACCACGATAAGCGCTTCAAAATGAGAAAATTTCTCATCCTTTGGGCGGATAAGGCAATGGAGGAATGCGCGACAGCTTCGCCTGAATTTCTTCCCACGACCACAGGCGGAACTCGGGGTGGGCATCAATCCCCACATCCATCGCCGGGCCGCGTATCCGCACCGTGCCATGCGTATGGCCGTACAAATGCCAGCTGCCGCGCTGCGCCCCGCGCCATTCCAGAATCGGATAATGAAACAGCACAAGATGGCGGCTGCCAATCGTCATCTCATGATAGGGTTTCACCCAAAGAAAGCGCTCGCACAGATACGGGTCGGCAATCAGCTCGTCATCATGATTGCCGTGAACCAGGCAAATCTCGCCATTCAACTCCGCCAGCAGACGAAACGTCTCGGAAAGACCGCCAAAAGAGACATCGCCAAGATGATAAACCCTGTCTTCCTTGCCAACCTGCGCGTTCCACGTTTTGACAATATGGCGGTTCATCTCGTGCGGCGTGGCAAAAGGGCGGCGCGAATACTTGATGATATTGCGATGAAAAAAATGCGTATCCGCAGTAAACCAACAACGCATCTTCTGCCCCATCCCCGAAAAGCCTGCATCATAGCAGCAGGCATGGGGATGCGGCAAAGCATGGAACAAATCGCACAAGCAAGTGAATGTCCGAAAATTGGGCACACGAATCTTTCGGATTGCGCCATGGGCGGGAAAAAGCGCTATCATTACCTGCTTTCCATAACCGGCAAATTCCCATGCGTGCCCTTCTGCTCGTAGATATCCAGAATGACTTCATGCCAGGCGGTCGCCTGCCCGTAGAGAATGGCGATGCCATCATCGCCCCCGTGAATGCCCTGATGCAACACTACCCGCTCATCGTTGCCACCCAGGATTGGCATCCGGCCGGGCACGAAAGCTTTGCTTCCGCACATCCCGGCAAAAAACCTTTTGACGTCATTGATCTGCATGGGCTGGAACAAGTCCTCTGGCCGGATCATTGCATTGCCGGCAGCGAAGGCGCAGATTTCCATCCCGAACTGGATACGCGGCGCATAGCAGCCGTCTTTCGCAAAGGCATGGACAAGCATACCGACAGCTACAGCGCCTTCTACGACAACGGCTGCCGCCATGACACCCATCTGGCCGACTACCTGCGCGCCTTCGGCGTGACAGATATAGACGTTGCCGGACTTGCAGCGGATTTCTGCGTTTACTTCAGCATCATGGATGCCCTCGCCGCCGGATTCCGCGTGCGATTGATCGAATCCTGCACCCGGGCCATTGACCAACAGGGATTCGCCGACAAGAAAACGCATCTGCAAGCGATCAAGGGATTTTCGCTCGCCTGACGGCAAGTGGGCAAATGATGTTTGCCGAAACGGACAGCTTCACCGTCGCCTGGGAAAAGCACAATAATAAAAGCGTGAATAATGGATTAAATTTCTGGTAACAGAGGTGAAAAGTTGCTGGCCTGCTTTTTGCTTTGAATTGACTACTGCCCCCGTCCGGCATGCGCTGGATATGGCAACCTGTTGATAAAAGGAGAAATAAAATGAATGACAACCTTGCAAGAAAAACATGCCTGCGCCCGCTGTTGCTAGCCTCGGCAGTCGGCATGGCTTGCCAAAATGTTATGGCGCAATCCGTTTCGGAGCTGAGCGCCACTCCTTTTGCCACTCGGCCATTGCATCTGCAAAGCGATACCAGTATCTCCGAAGTTCAGGGAGTTAATCCCAATGTGATGTTTTTTGTGGATGATTCGGGAAGTATGCAGGCATTGGTTGGAAAAAAGACATATTGGGATAAGGAGTTTGTTGATTATTACCCTAACCTTTCGAGGGCAAAGTGTATTTATGAAACAAAACCTAAAAATATACCTTATGATTGCGCCAGATATATAGATAGAAAAGGGAATTATGGGTATGTAAGTTATAGGTATAAAGATAACCCCTATAACGATCCAGAAATGCACCGGGCAGGCGGAAGATTAATTACGGAAGGCGAATTTTGGATGCGGCAAATAATAGGGCAAAATTACGCTAATCCGTTTCCATGTGATTTTAGTTCTTCTGATTTGGGAACCAGTAACGGCTGTTATTATACGAACTGGCCATTGACAGGTTTTTTCCGTTTTAAACAGCAGGAAAGTCGTATTAAGGTTACCATTGATGCATTGACGGAAGTGGTCAATAAAAACAAGGATAAATGGAATTGGAATATTTATACTTTGTGGGGTTCCGAAACGCGCGCTGACAGAAAAGGAAATACTCGGAGGAATGATCAAAGCTTGTATTCATGGTGGCCAACCCGGCATAAATTCATGAAAGCTGACCAGATGAAAAATCTGGTGAAGGCGCTTTCACCAACAGGTGGTACGCCGACGACAGAGCGCTATGTTCAAGTGGCGAGAATTATGAAAGACAGTATTGAGTATCGCTGTCAGAATAGTTATATCATAGTGGTTTCGGATGGGGATGCGAATCAGTTGGGAATTCCAAGTACTGCTACAAGAATTGCTGAAAATGAATATAGTTGGGAGTCAAATTTTGAGCCATGGGAAGAAAAACTTTATGGTGTATTCTCGGATAGAATAAATATTGATGGCTGGCGAGATAAAAAAGATAAGGACGGTAAGGAAATAGCAGATGAGAATAAATATGAGAATTGGATTAGGAGCATTAAAGAAGAAAAAATCCGATATTATCCTTATCGGCCTGGTGCAGAGAATGGCATAAGCCTGTTTAGCCATATTTTGCTAAATACGGACTTGAAAGGAAAAGCAGATAGTGTCCCCGGAGGGAAATATGGAGCAGGGCGCGATAAAGAAGGGGGGTATTGGGATGAAGATCGTACACATTCAGATCGCCGTTATCACAATACTAGACATGGACAACAAAATATCCAAACATTTACGATAGGCTTCGGTGAAGGTCTGAGTTCTACAGGAAAAGGATATCTGGAGGATGCGGCGACATGCAAAGAACCGAAAGAAAACAAGTGCTTCTTTACGCCTACGACAGGATCAGAACTTGCCGAAGCGCTGGATATTATCAATAGAACAATTGAAGCAGAGAATACTCCGGGAACAGGCGCGACTTTTTCCGCTTCAACTCCGGCTGTAACCGGATCTACGATTGCTGATCTGGCGGCAACACTGACGCTGGATACCGGTATCTGGAGCAGTCAGTTGCTGTTCGCCAAGTTCCACGAGGGTAAGCTGACCAAAGATACCCAGGCGGCCAAATATAAAAATCGCAAGGTTCTGGTGAACAATGGCGTGGATGCGCCTTATTGGTTGAATCCCGGTACGCCTGCAAGCAGAAAAGCGGATTTTGGCATCGCCAATGATGATGAATTTACTCGTGGCTTCGTGCCGTGGTTGATTCGTCATCCGAGTGTTAATGATACTGCGATAGAAAAGCAAGTAGAAGCCAGCGTAGCAAAAGAAAACCGTACTGTAAGCGTATATCGCTCCAGGGACGCGGAAGCGAATGGTCCTGCAAGGCAAATGGCTGACGTGGTGGGAACGCCGGTTGTTGCCATGGGGAGAGTCAGTGCTGATGATAAAAAACAAAAATACGTCATCACAGCGGCCAATGACGGCATGGTCTATATCTTTGCTCACGACCCTAAAGGAGGGTATGACCTTACCTTGAATTATTTGCCAGCAGGCATGCAGCGCGAAAGCTGGTTGCCGCCAAATGATCCGGCTTCTGTCACGGTTGGCAAGACTATTCGTGTGACAGCCGAGGCCAATTATGGCAAAAATGATTTGACCAACCCGCACGTGTATTTGAATAACGGCAGTCTTTCTTGGGTGCGAACGCCAAAAACGGGAGGCAGGAACCAGCAGGATATTTTGCTGGGTACGATGGGGCAAGGTGGCCGTGGTGTCTATGCCTTGGCTATCGCCGGTAAGAAACGCGCAAGCGGGGCGGATACAGCAGCAGGTCTGGATACGTCATATGAGAATTGGCCTGCGGAAATACCACTTTGGGAAACCGATAAGAGCAAAGACAACATGCTGGGTTATACCATCAGCACAGGGGTGGTCGGACAGGTTGCCACGCAGTGGAAGTCGGACGGCGCAACGGCTGGCAATCCTGGTACTCCAGACGTGAATGAGGGTGTGCACCTTTATGCTTTCGTTGCCAACGGCTACAAGTCAGACAATGCAGATGTGCCTTATGATGACTCGCCTACTTTGTATGTATATGACATGATGGGGCAGGAATTTGGACGCAAGATCAATAAAGATTCCAGATCCGTTGCCAATGGCAATACGCCAGGCAAACTCATCAAAAAAATTCCTGTTGGCGGCGCGGAGGGGGCTTTGGCAACGCCTACGCTGGTAGATGCCAACCTTGATGGCCTGGTTGATTTTGCCTATGCCGGTGATCAGCATGGTGATCTGTACCGTTTTGATTTGCGTGGCGCGCCAGGGCAATGGAAGGTAGCCAAGCTTTATGATGGCCGCTCGAGTCAGCCCATTACAGCTGCGCCCGCAGTTTACAAGGTGGACAATAAGGGCGAGAAATACGTGGTCGTATTTGGGACGGGATCAGATATCTATGATGCGGATCGCAAGGATCGTGAGCAGCAAGTGATTATGGGCATTCATGATGATTTGACCAAAGATCCAGAACTGGTCACGCATGATGATACCGACGCGATTGTTCATCAGGAGATGAAGGAGCAAATAAATCCGCTTTATGCAACCAATAAAAATCTTCCGGAGAAAATACGGGTCTTTTCCAAAGTGAATCCCTTTGAAGCCAAGCATCGCGCCTGGAGCATCAAGCTTGCTAAAGCACAAGGTGAGGGAGAAAATATCACAACATCGGAACGTGTGGTAACCAAACCACAAGTTCTTACTCGAACAGCATTTATTACTACCAGAATCTACGACTTCAAGAAAACGCAAGGTACGCTTCCGGAAGGGGTGAATCCCGAACAAACTTGCTTTAGCAAGATTTCGCAAACGCAGACAGGCGGTAACAGCTGGCAAATGGCCATTGATGTTTTAACGGGCGGGGGGCCTCTTGCGGGATCCAATCCCAGTACAGCCAAGGGTGCGTATTTTGAATTTTCCGATATCAAAGTGAATGATGGTGCGGGAAGTGATTCCGGTGGTGGTTCGGGCAATAGCTCAGGAGCGGATCGCGTCGTGGCTGCTGGCTTCAGTTATGGCGCTCTCGCTTCTGCTCCTGCATTGGTGGACAGCAATAGTGCATCTTCAGAAACATTCCAGACAAGTGCACAAGGAGAGCTTGGTTATCATGGCGAGATAGTAGGACCTTTCGGAAGCGATCCGGATGACTCGGATGATGGGGAGGTGAAAGAGCGCAACCCTCTGCAAGATCTGAAAAAAGACTGTATTCCGAACAGATCCAGGCTGTCGTTGCTTGTCGCTACTGGTGGAGAAAATACCGGCAGCGGGCATAACAACGTACAGACGGGATTGGTAGGTCCACCCTGTTTCGAAGCCGAAGGCTTGATCAGGATTGATTGGCGTCAGATCCCGCTTTGATGGATACGGGGAAGCAATATGAATATTAAGCGCAATAAAAACGTGGCAGGAACAGTTTCCTGCCGTATTCACCAAAAAGGCATGACCTTGCTGGAGGTGGTAGTGTCCATGCTGGTTATTGGCTTGGGACTGGCAATGAGCATTTCGATGATTCAGACGGCGAACCGGTTTGGTAATAGCGCGGAGTTCAGCCATTCAGCATTGGAGCAGGCACAGGCGATTATTGACAAAATTCGCGCAAATCGCGTTGCTGCACCTACGTATCGATATCCGGCTACGGAAGTGATCGGTAGCTATGATGCTATTTATGAGAGTGCTAAAGCCGCTGATATTGGGAAATTGAAAATATCTTGTACTTTGCCTGGTATTGATAGTAGCGATTGCGACAAGGCAGGAAAAATCGCTCAAACAGATATGCAGGCGTGGGATGAAAATACTCGTGCATTGCTCCCTGGAGGAAGAGGAGCTGTTGTCATTAATGGAATGAACTCTGAAGTGATTGTCATGTGGAAAAACAATCCAGAAACAGATAGTAATGACAATCCTGATGTACAGGGTATCAGAGTACGTTTTGCTTTATAAGGAAATTGATATGTATCGCAATAAGCAAAAACAGCAAGGCGGTCTCTCTCTTTTGGAGCTTTTGGTCTCTTTGTCTATAGGTTTGATATTGTTGTTGGCATTGGCCTCACTGATGATCACGGCCAATAGATCGGCACAACAAAGAAGCACATCGGAAGCGATGGATGAACAGGCTAGGCAGGTTTTTTCTCTCCTGGAAACGGATCTTTATCGAGCGGGTTTTTTGGATCCCTTCACGGATGAGCAAACGATTCTTTCCGTATTCAATCTGAATAATGTGCAAACGTTGGCCGGATATACGCGTCAAGCCGAAAACATTAATGATCCCGCACGCGCTACTCCGTTAGGGCGGCGTACAGAAGGACGCATATTGCCTTTGCAAGGATTTGACGGTACAGCGAGTGCTCCCGCTCCAGCCGGGATGACATGTACTGCCGAACGTCAATGTATACAAGTTGCTTATCAGGCAGTGGCTTTCCAGCAAGCAATTCCAGGTTCTGGAGCTGGAAGTAGTACTACTCCGGCGCCAGTGGCGAGTTTCTCTTCTGTGGCTAGCATAGCCCAGGAAGAGGGATCATTATCAGGCGCCGCGCTGGGATGTAATGGGGTGCAAGCCAAACATACGCACCCGATCATTGTTAACCAATATCAGGTAGGTATCGCAACAGGGGAAAAATATAGCAGCCTGCGCTGTGATAGCAGTAGCAGGAATTTTAAAAATGAGGACGGTGGTGGAAAAGATGCCGCACAACCTGTGGTATCCGGAGTGGAACAGCTGACTTTCCGATATTTGGTTACGCCGCCGGATAATACGGGGAAAGACGAAAGAGTTGACCTAAGTAAAACTATCAGTGGTCGCAGTGTTACTGGATTGAAAACGGCCGGTGAAGTCGCAACGGTTGATGCGACAAGTAATCCATTGCGGTGGGCCGCTGTAGTAGGGGTTGAAATTTGTACGGTTGTTGCCGCACAGCCGGCAGATGGCAGCAAGGAGATTGATATTCCAACGGTACAACCTAATGTTCCGACATGTATTAAAGATGATAAGGGTGTCTGGACCGAAAAAAAACGCACAGATGGGGATACAAGGGTGCACAGACGTTATGTTCGTACAATAAATTTGCCCAATGCTCTTCATTTGACAAATTGAGGAAATGGATATGAACAAGATGATTGATAAAAATGCCATCGCCCAAAAAGAGCAGGGAGTGGTGTTATTGACCACACTGATTTTTATGTTGATATTGCTGGCAATGTTGCGTTTTACTTTGACGAGTGCGCGCGTTGAAGAACAAAAGGCGGCTATTGATCTTGATATGGTTTCTGCACGGGAAGGCGCGCAAATGGCTCTTGATTATGTAGAGCAATACGTTCTCGAACAGGGAGAATTATATTGCATAAAGAATCTGGGTAAAAATAGTGCAGAGTGTAAGGAGAGTCGGGCGAGATACGCGGGAGAACTTTTCGCTTTGCCGCAAACAGAGTTGTCGAAAATTAGAAATAAAAAAGATGGATATAAAACCGTTGGTGAAGTACTCAATAAAGGTTTATATACGGGAGAGTTTATTGCTGCTCAAGCAAGTTGCCAGCCTTTCTGGACTTGCATCAATTGGCCCGTGGATGCACATGCTGTCCGCAATTCGGCTAGACAAATCGGCGGTGCTAACAGAATAAACGAGGCACTTGTCCCCATGGAGTGCGATATTTGTGCGACAGGTGAAAATAATAATGTCAGCCCACGTTTTGTTATTGAGCGCCTGACGGCAGAAGAACTTAGAGCGGTGGCGCCTAATTTTGCTGATAGCGCTCCTGGCATTGTTATTCTGCGCGTAACAGCAGTCGGATTCGGGAAAGGAAAAAAGCCCGAAAAAGATGCAAAAGTTGGCAATCTTAATTTAAGCAATGTTATGCTGCAAAGCACATACATACTTGGAGGATGATATTGATGAAAAAGGAATTTTTAAAAGGAAAAGGCTTTACTTTACTGGAGATGATGGTGGCTATTGCCATACTGGCAATACTGGTTGCCATGGCCGCTCCCGCTTATCGCGGTATGCTAGAAAGGCAAAAAATACGTTCGGCACTGAATGAATGGCAAAGTGCTTTCTTTTTTGCACGGCGGGAAGCCATGCGCTTAAAAGAGCCAGTTATTTTATGTGCCAGCAAAACAGGAACAAAATGCGATGATAAGCCGGGCAGGCAATTCAATCAGGGGTGGATAGTGATCGCTCGAAATGGTGACTCCGGGAAAGGAGGGATATTGTTGCAAGATTATGCAGTGAATGATCCAGGACTTAGTATTTATTTGAGCAATGGTAATAATGCTAGCAATGGACTCATTTTTAGAGGAAATGGCAGTGTTGCGATTAGGGATGATCAGGGGAATATAGCAAAAGGAATTTTTATGGGAAGAGTAAGTATTGGCTCTTTGCCTTCTGGTACTCAAGAAGAAGATGCGGCAACGACTCCTCCTTCAGGAAGTAATACTATTATTATGAAGATCAGCAGCGGCGGCAGATTGGCACTAGGAGAGAAAAAATGAGAAAGAGGATGGTAAAAAAACAAAAAGGCTTTACGTTGATCGAGCTTATGATTGCTGTTGCAATTGTAGCAATTCTTGCGGCTATTGCAATTCCTACTTATCAACGTTATGTATTGCGTAGCCATCGTGTCGAGGTGCGCAATACTTTGCAGACCATCGCGCAGCGTATTGAACAGAACTATAAAGTAACGCGGCAATGGAATGTGCTGGCGACCGCAACAGGAACACCGGCGAGTACAGCTTTGAATACAGAGGCAATTAAGGCTTGGGGACTGAATCAATCACCGCTGGGCGGCACTGCCCGCTATACGATTGCTGTAGTGAATGCAGATGCAAATGGCTATTTGCTGAAGGCAACGGCGGTCGGCGCACAAACGGCTGATCGTTGTGGAGCGTTTTTCTTGAATCAAAGTGGTATCAAAATGGCAACACCCAATCCAAATGATAAAGTTCCAACAAATGGACGAGATGATCGATCGCGTGAATGTTGGACAAGATAAACTTTTACTTTTTGATCCAATAAAAGAATCCCGCCTTTAGGCGGGATTCTTTTGTTCAGGAATATTCAGCAAGATATTCAGAAGTTCCGGTTGGTTGCTGATATGGAGTACCTCATGGGGGGTGAGGAAGGAAAGCGCTTCTTCGTAGTGGTGTGCGGCTTCCAGTTTGGCTTTGGCGGTGATGTGCAGCAGGCGCGCGTCGTCGCGTGGTTCGCCATGCGGATCAAGTGCGCGGATGTGAATGGCGGCTTGTGCCGGATTGCGGCCAAGTTCGCGGAAGGTCAGAGTGCGCGCCTTGGCGAATAGGGCATAGTCGGCTTTCACTTTGGCCAAAATATCGGGCGTTTGGATTTCTTCAGGGATGAGCAGGAGTTTGCGCGCTGCCATCCACTGGCCAAGCGTAGTGTTGCCGCTGTGTCTTGCGAGCCAGGGGGAGAAGCAAAGCCCCGCAATGATGGGAACCAGCCAGATGATTTGGTTTGGCGCTTGCCAGGCGAGAGCGATCAAAGTGACGAGGCCGAAAAGCACATACAGGATGTTGTTCTTCAGCGCGATGCGCCAGGGAATCAGGTTGCTTTCGCGGTTTTGCGTGCTCCAACCGCTGTCGCGCCCAAGGAAGATGTCGATGACGTGACGGGTCTGGATCAGCATGAGCAAGGGCGCGTAGAGGGTGGAGACGATCAGTTCGGTAACAAACCCTTGCGTCAGCACCCAGGCGCCACCAAAGCGGGCGCGCAGACCAGGGTGAAGAAGGGCGCGCAGCCAGCCGATGAATTTGGGCAGGAGCAGCAGGGTAATGGCCGCGAAGAACATCCACAGCATGCGCACGCTGTCGAAAGTGGGCCAGTTGGGGAAGAGCTGGTAGCTGCTCTGGAAGTATTGCGGTTTGGTGAACAGAGTTTGCGCGGTAATGCTCATGCCGACGACGAGCATGGCAAGCCAGATGGGGCTCATCACATAGCTGCCGATGCCGATGAGGAAGTGTACGCGGTTCGGCCAGCGCAGGCCTTTGGCAAAAAGCACGCCAAGATGCTGCATATTGCCCTGCGCCCAGCGGCGTTCGCGTTGCACAAGGTCATCCAGCGTGGGTGGCAAACCTTCGTAGCTGCCGCCAAGATCGGCATCCATGCGCACGCCCCAGCCGGCACGGCGCAGCAATGCCGCTTCGACGAAATCATGCGAGAGAATATGGCCGCCGATGGGCGTGCGGCCATCGAGCACAGGCAGGCCGCAACATTCGGCAAAGGCGCGGGTGCGGATGATGGCGTTGTGCCCCCAGTAGTTGCCGTCTTCGCCTTGCCAGGCATCCACGCCGCGCGCGACGATGGTGCCGTACAGGGCGCCAGCGAACTGGATGGCGCGGGCCAGAAGGCTTTCGCCGCCAACGAGGCGCGGCATGGTTTGCAGAAGGCCGAGCGTGGGTTCGGCATCCATGCGCGCGGTGAGCGCGACGAGGGTTTTGGCGGTCATGAGGCTGTCGGCATCGAGCATGACCATATAGTCGTAGCGCGCGCCCCAGCGCTTGACGAAGCTTTCCACGTTGCCGGATTTGCGCCCGATATTGCGTGCACGGCGGCGATACCATACGGGGATGGGCGAGGCATCGCGCAATTGGGCAAAAGCGGCCGTTTCGCCAACCCAGGCATCGGCATTTTGCGTGTCGGAGATGATGAAGATTTCAAAGCGCGCGGCCATATTGGTTTCCGCGAGTTGCTGTGCCATGGCAAGGAGACTTGCGCCAGTCATGGCCGGATCTTCGCCATAGACGGGCATGACGAGTGCGACTTTGCCGCCTTGCGGATTGGCGGCTTCGCGCGGCTTGCGCATGGGTAGCAGTCCGGCCAGGCAGGCGCTGGTGGAAAAGGCCACCCAGAAGAAGGTGATGGAAAAAAGGGCGAGAAGCACAAGTTGCAGGAAGGAGCTTTTTTCCGTGCCCAGCGCCAGCCACATTTGCCAGGTGCCGAGGCTGCCGATGAGGGCGGTGCCGCCAAAGGCAATGCAACGGGCGAGGAAAGTGTGCCAGGAAAACCGCAACTTGCTGCGCGGCGGCCGCTCGCGCAGCGATTGTTGCGGCATGGGCAACGGAGCGTCCGGCGGGACGGGGGCAAGAGTGGGAGGCGTGGTCACAGCGGTATCCAGCGGTAGTACCAGCTTTCGGCAACTTGTTGCCCGCTGCTGTCATTCAGGCGCAGTTGCAGTTCGGCATTTTCCTTTTTCGCCGGTGCGTATTCGAAAGCAGCGCGCAGATGGCCGCTGTCCGGCAGGCGCGCGAGATGCGAGGCGCGAATTTCGCCGGCGCTGGCCTGCACATCGAGGTGCAGGGTGGCGGGATCGGGCATGGCGCCTTCTTCGGCGGCAAAATCCACGGTAACGGTGAACGTGGCCGGGTTGTTCACGGTCTGGCCGCTGCGGCTGGCAACGACGCGGGCGCGCGCCGGCTGTGAGCTGCCCTGCATGGACCAGACGAGATCATAGTTGAAATCGGCCCGTTCGCCGTTGCGCAGGGGATTGGACGGGCTCCAGAACGCGACGATGTTGTCGTTGAATTCGTTGTTGACCGGAATTTCGATCAGCGACAGATGGCCGCGTCCCCAGTTGCCGTGCGGGATGACCCACGCGGAGGGGCGCTTGTCATAACGGGCTTCCGCATCCTGGTAATCGTGGAAGCTGCGCTTGCGCTGAAAAAGGCCGAAGCCTTTCGGCGCTTCATCCTGGAAGGCGGAAAATTGCAAGGTGGGCGGGTTGTTGAGCGGCCGCCACAGGCGCTTGCCGTGGCCGGTGTGCATGGCAAGGCCTTCGCTGTCGTGGACGGCATTGCGGTAGTCATCAATATTGGCGCGGCGGCTGGGGCTGAAGTAGTACATCGAGGTCAGCGGGGCGATGCCGAAATGCGCGATGTCACGACGCGGGAACAGGCTGGATTTGATGACGAATACGGTTTCCGCGCCCGGCATGATTTCCATGGCGTAAGCGCCGGTGAGGGAAGCGCTTTCCAGCAGGGCTTCGACGCGAATGCTGCGCGCTTCCGCTTCGGGCTGGTGAATCCAGAAACGGGTGAAACGCGGAAATTCTTCGCCTTCCGGGCCGCCGGTATTCAGGGCAAGGCCGCGCGCGGAGAGGCCGTAGAGCGTATCGCGGGCGACGGCGCGGAAGTAGCTCGCGCCCTGGAAGACGGCGAATTCGTCCATCACGTCCGGGTTGTTGATCGGGAAGCGCAGGCGGAAGCCAGACCAGCTCAGTTCGCGACGGGCATCATCGCCGAGCTCGAGGTTGTCGGGATCGAAGTGATTCGGATCAAAATCGAATACGGCGGGATCGAAGGCGATTTCGCGGGCGATACCGTTCTTGACCAGATAGATGCTGACCCGGTCTTGGTAAAAACCACCGGGCGGCAACAGATCGATGCCGAATTGCGAGCCGCTGTCGGCGATGGGATCGGCGGCGCGGCGGAAACGGATGCCGCGGAAGCGGTCGTAATCAAGATCGGCAAAAGGGCCGCTCAGCTTGAGTTGCTCGGCGTTGTCCGCGCTTTGCGCACGGGTTTTCGCAAGCTCGATGACTTGCTCAAAGCTGTGCGTTTCCGTGGGGGCATCGGATGCCGGTGCGGGAGCGGTTGCGGGTTGCGCCTGGGCGGACGTGGCGGCGGCACCCACCATGCCGACCAGTCCTGTCAACATAAAATTCCGTCGTTTCATAGCAGTATGATGCGGTTGCTGCGGTTGCAAAAATGGGGCGTGAGTATAGCACGGCTGCGGGCGGCGCAAATGACCGGAACTACAGGTGTTTTCAGGATTTTTCGCGGTGTTTGTGATAGTGTTTTTTTACCACCAGCAAGCGCTTATGGTGAGAAAATTTCTCATGATAAGCGCTTATTTGTGGTAAAAAGTTACTATTTTTGCAGGTTTTTTGTTTTGCAAAAAAACCGTCAGCCCTTGGCAAGCGCTTGTTCGCGCATGGCGCGGGCGTGTTCGCGGCTGGTATCGCTTTTCGCAGAGCCGAGCATACGCGCGAGTTCGATGATGCGCGCTTCGTCATCGAGCGGCAGCACGCGGGTTTTGGTGCTGTTGGCGTCGCTGGTTTTTTCGATGTGGTAGTGATGGTCGGCGTAGGCGGCGACTTGCGGAAGGTGGGTGATGCAGAGCACTTGCCGCGTTTCGCTCAGGGTTTTCAGGAGATGGCCGACGGTGTCTGCGACTTCGCCGCCGATGCCGGTGTCGATTTCATCGAAGATGACGGTGGGCATGGGGTTTTCGTCAAGGCAGGCGACTTCGATGGCGAGGCTCACGCGCGAGAGTTCGCCGCCGGAGGCGACTTTGGCGAGCGCCTGCATTTTGCTGCCGGGATTGGCGCAGAGCATGAAGGTGATGTCGTCTTCGCCGTGCGCGCCGGGGCTGGCGGCGGGCGCGATATCGATCTGGAACTGCGCTTGCGCCATGCCGAGGCGTTGTATCCATTTTTCCACGTCTTTGGCGAGTTCGGGGGCGTGGCGCTGCCGCCACTGCCGCAGTTCGGCAGCGTGCGCACGGTAGGCACTTTCCGCCTGCTGCACGGCTTTTGCCAGTTCGAGGCCATTTTCTTCGGCGTTTTCGAGCGCTTGGAGCTGCGCGTGCAGCGCCGCGTGATGACTGCCGAGTTGTTGCGGGGCGATGTTGTGCTTGCGCGCGAGGCTGTGCAGCTCGCTCATGCGGCTGTCGAGGCGGGCGAGGGCTTCGGGATCATGCTCGGTGCGCGCGAGCTGGCGGTTCAAGGTATCGAGCGCTTCGTCGAGGTAGATGGCGCTTTGCTCGAGGAGTTCGGCGGCGGGCGCGAAGTCTTCGTGCAGATGGGCGAGTTGCCCTGCCAGCTGGCGGGCTTGCCTGAGGCCGCTTTGCAGCGAAGGCTCGGCGTCGTCGATGAGGTATTGCAGGCGGGCGCCGGTTTCGAGCAGTTCATCGGCGGCGGAGAGGCGCTCGTGTTCGCTGGTGATTTCGTCGAATTCGCTGTCTTTGGGATTGACGGCATCGAGTTCTTCGAGCTGGTAGCGCAGGAGTTCGAGGCGTTCGGCATGTTGCGCGCGGTCGCGTTCGAAGCGCTTCAGCGCGGCGAGTTTGCCCTGCCAGTCCTGCCAGGCGTCGCTCACGGCCTGCTTGAGTGCAGGATTGCCAAGATAGCGGTCGAGGCGGTTGCGCTGTTCGTCGCTTTTCAGAAGGATGTGGTTTTCGTTTTGCCCGTGGATGCTGATGAGGTGCGCGGCGAGGGTTTTCAGGCGTGCGCCGGGCAGCGACGCGCCGTTGACGAAGCTTTTGCTGCCCGCATCGCGCAGCACGCGGCGGATGACGGCTTCGTCGTTGTCGTCGCCTTCGAGTTCGTCTTCGAGAAGCTGCGCCTTGAGCGCTTCGGGCAGGGCGCGGAAGGTGGCGCTGATGTCGGCCTTGTCAGCGCCGTGGCGGATGGCGGAAGCGTCCGCCCGCGCCCCGAGCACGAGACCAACGGCATCAATGAGGATGGATTTACCCGCGCCGGTTTCGCCGGTGAGGATATTGAGGCCGGGGCGGAAATCGATGGCGGTTTTTTCGATGATGGCGAAGTTTTCGATATGAAGTTGTTCGAGCATGGGTGGAGAGTCGTTGGCGGTTTTCATTGAGGGGGTATGACCCCTCTTCCCAACCCCTCTCCCGTGAAGAGAGGGGCTTTGAGAGGTATAAAAATGCTTTTAATGCGGGCCTTCCGGCGCGATGCCCCAGTTGAGTTTCTGGCGCAGGCGGCTCTGGAACTGGTAATCGGCCGGGTGGATGACGGTGAGCTTTTCCGCGCGGCGGATGGTGATGCGGTCGGTGGGGTTCAGGAGATGCTCGGCCTGGCCGTCGATGGTGAGTTGCACGTCCTTGATGCTGCTGGCGCTGACACAGACTTCGATGTCGCTTTGCCCGTCGATGACCACCGGGCGCTGGGTGAGCGTATGCGGGCAGATGGGGACGACGAGCATGGCATCGAGCGTGGGCTCAATGATGGGGCCGCCAGCGGAGAGCGCGTAGGCGGTGGAGCCAGTGGGGGTGGCGAGGATGAGGCCGTCAGCGCGGTAATGGCTCAGGTAGTGGCCGCGCGTGAAGACTTCCACTTCGATCATGCGCGCCATGCTGCGCTTGTGGATGACGGCGTCGTTGATGGCGAAGAACTGGGCGGTGTCGCGCCCCTGATGGGTGACGCGCACGGAAAGGGTATGGCGGTATTCGCGCCGGTAATGGCCGTCAAGGATGGCGGAGAGACTGTCTTCGAGGGTTTCCAGCGGCAGGTCGGCGAGAAAGCCGAGGCGGCCGGTGTTGATGCCGAGCAGCGGGATGTTTTTTTCCAGCAGTGAGCGGCCAGCGTAGAGGAAGGTGCCGTCGCCGCCGATGACGATGGCGAGGTTGATGTCGTCCGGCCACTGGGCAATGGGGCGGGCGCGTTCGTGGTCGCGCCAGGGGGCGGGCATGGTGTTCTGGTCGAGGGTGACCTGGATATGGCGCGCGTCCAGCACGGCGACCACCCGGGCAATGGTGTCGCCGACGTGGCTCGCGCCGTATTTGCCGACGATGCCGATGTGGGTGAAGGGGTGCGTGTGCATACTGGGCCTCCCGACGGAAATGATCGGCGATTATAGCTGCTTTCCCGGATGATGGCGTTTAATGGCACAAAAAAAGGATGCCGAAGCATCCTTTTTCGCAAAAACGGAGGATTATTGTTTTTGCAGGCGGTAGTTGGCGCGTTCTTCTTCGCTGCGACCGCCGTCGCTGCCATCGGCGTTGCGCATTTCCAGCAGGTTGCCGGTGACGAGATAGACGTTTTCGTTGCCGGTGGCATCGAGTTTGACCAGATCGCCGTCACGGGTGTAGCTGCCGCTCAGGGTTTCCGGCTTGGCATCTTTCTCGCCGAGGAAGAGGGTAGTGAGTTCGTAGGCCATGCCGTCTTTGAGGACGAGCGTGGTTTCGATGCCTTCGCAGCTTGCGCAGGGCAGTACGCCTTTGTAGGTGCCGTCAAGAGCGGCAGCAGCCGGTGCGGCTGGCGCTTCGGCCTTGGGCGCTTCGCTGACGGCAGCAGGTGCCGCGGCTTCGGTTTTGGGTGCTTCCGGTTTTTTCTCTTCTTTGCAGCCGGCGAGCAGGGCAGCGCTGACGGCAAGGGCAAGGGCGATGTGTTTCATGGGTGTCTCCTGTCAGGTTGGGAACAAATCGCCGTTCACTTTACCGGAAGCGCGGCGGGCAAAGATGAGGGCTTTTTCATGCGCCGCTTCAGGCGCGCGCGGGAAAGCATTCGAAGCTGTGCGAGATGTCTGCCGCTTTGCCGAGCATGATGGAGGCGGAGCAGTATTTTTCCGCGGAGAGCTGCACGGCCTGGGCGATGGCTTTTTCGCTCAAGTTTTCGCCATATACCCTGAAGTGCAGGTGGATTTTGGTGAAGACTTTCGGCGCGGTGTCGGCGCGTTCGGCGCTGACGTCGCAGAAGCAGTCGGTGATGTGCTGGCGCTGTTTGCGCGCAATGGATACCACGTCGATGCTGGAGCATCCCGCAGCGCCGAGGAGCAACATGGCCATGGGGCTCACGCCGCGTTTGCCTTCTTGCGGGCTGGCGCCGTCCATGACGACGCTGTGGCCGTGTTCGGTTGTGCCGACAAAGCACATGTCATCGAGCCATTGTGTAGTTATTTTCATATTTATCTCCAAAATAGATATTTTTTATCATTGATAAGCGCTTATGATGATAAATTTTCTCACAAAAAGCGCTTTATTGTGAGAAATTTTCTCATTACGGGGTTTCGCCGTCTTCCGTATAGCGTACCGCTTCGCCAGCGCTGCTGGCAAAGAGGTTTTCGCCATTGACGCCGCGTATCAGCCAGCCGTTCTCCACCGCTTCGCCATGAAACTCGCCTTCGCTGTCGGCAAATTCGTAGCGGTAGGTGGCGCTTTGGTAGTCGTCGGCATGGGCGGTTTCGCGGTAGTGGCCGCGTTTTTCTTGCAGCAGCTTGCCGCTTTCATCAAAGACGCGGTAGGCGATTTTCCAGTCGGGCGAGAGGTAGAGGCTGTGGCGTTTGCCGTCTTGCGCCTGGTGGTGGTATTCGCCGCCCAGCAGGATGTAGGCAAGCTCGATTTCCCGCTCCTGCAACTGGCCGTCCACAGCGTAGATGTTCATGTAGCTGGCGCTGCGGTGGGCGAAATGGTGGATGTCGTGTTGCAGGATGCCGCTGCTTTGCCAGTCGTTGTTGCGGATGGCGTTGAAGAGGTCGAGAATTTCCAGATCGTGGTTGGCGTTGATGATGCAGAGCACGGGGTTGCTGTCCTGGCCGATGTCGCTGATGTAGAGCAATTTTGCGGGCGCGGCAAGCCCCTGGACGGTGTGCTGGCGCTGCTTGATGAGGCTGGTATCGAGGTAATTGGAGAGGCCGGGAAAGCCGGGGTCGATGTCGATGATCACCTCGCCATTGTCCACGCGGGCGGTGATGCCGATGAAGCTGTCGGCCTGCGGCACGGGCGTGGCGAGGTCGGCGAGGGAGAGGTCGGTGGGGGTCAGGCCTTCCTGGATGTGGTCAATGACGATTTCGCGTCTGCCATCTTCGCTTGCCTGCGGGACGTAGTGCAGGGTTTCGCCGTCCGGCCTTTTGACGATGAGGAGGGTATTGAGCTGTTCCGGCTGGTTGATGCGCAGCAGCATGGATGCGCCTTTGGCGTGATGGAGCTCTTTGCCGATGCCGTCTTCTTTGTCGTAGTCGTAGTGGTGGACGCGGATGTCGATGTCGTCGCTCGCGGGGATGACGAGATAGACTTCTTCGCCGCGATCGATATCGAAGGCGGTGACGTCTTCAAGGCCAGGATAATACTGGATAAAGCGCGGATAATCGGGGTCGGCGCGCAGGGCGGCGATGTCGGCATGGTTGCCGAGATAGGCGATGCCGACGATGTCTTCTTCCATCCATTCGTGAACGGTGCCGACGGCAAGCGCTTGTCCGGCAAGGAGCAGGGCGATAAGGGCGGAGAGGCGTTTCATGGTTGTTTCCTGGATGATGAATATCAGTGACTTGCAGGACGTGTTCGGCAAGCCAGTTCGGCTGGCCTGCCGGAATCCGGTCAATTCGTGGGCATTTGTGCTGCAAAGGCCGTCATCAGTGCCTGGAAGCTGCGCTGCATGGAAAGCTTGCCTTCGCCAGCGCCGAAGCGATGTTTTTTCGGGAGGCCGGTGCCGGTTTGCGGTTTGCCGCCATCCTTGCGGATGTCGTGATAGACGACTTTGTCGCCGTCGAAATAGAGGCGGTATTCCCATTTGCCGGTGTCATCTTCGAGCTTCTGGAACCAGAACAGCAACCCGCCATCCTTGTCCGCCAGATATTCTTCGTAGGAAAGCGTGCCCATGCCTTCGTGGTGCACATAGATGAGATAGGGCGAGTGCGCTTCTTCGGCAAAGAGATATTCGATTTTGCGCGTGGTTTCCGGGCTGGTGTGCCAGACGTTGCGGATATCGAGGAACATGCGCGTGGCATCCTGTTCGGCGAGCTGCTTGCCGGCGCGGTAGGCCTGACCGATGGCATAGACGGCTTCCGGCTTGTCGCGCGGTTTGTCCTTGGTCTTGCCTTTGTCGTCTGCCTTGGCGGGGGCGGTTTTTTTCACGTCCGGTTTGCCTTTGTCTGCCGCTTTGGCAGCGGGTTTTTCCGCTTGCGGCAGGCTGGTGACGGGCGTATCGGCGAAGCGTTCGCCATCCCAGGCGAGATAATGGGTGGCGCCGCCCGCGCCCTCGAATTGCTGCAAGACGAGATGCGTGCCGCTGCGCGGGAGATGGATGAAGTAATCCTCGTTGCGGAAAGCGTTGATCGTGCGGCTCATGCTTTCTTCGGGTTTCAGAACGGGTTCGGCGGCCTTGGGATCGAAATCGTAGAAATGGACGAGGTTTTTCATTTCATCGCCTTCCCAGCTGATGTCGTTCCAGGTGACGGCCATGCCGACCAGATAGTGGCCGTTGTTGCGTTTCCAGTAGGCAAATTCGCTCAAGTGCCCGCTGCCGCTTTCGCAGATGGCAAAGCCGTTCTTGCTGTCGATATGGACGTTTGCCTCCTCGCCTTCTCCGCCTTCGAGGCCGGGCAGGCAATGCGCGAGATCGTCAAAGGCCTGGGCAAGGGGCAGGGCGAAGGTGACGATATCCGGTTTGTCGCCCGGCTTGATGGGCACGGGCGTGCTCGCCCAGTCGGCGAGTGAGGCAGCCTGGGCAGTGCCCGCGAGGAGCAGGAAAAGCGCGGTATGACGAAAACGGGGGAACATGGGGAACTCCTTTGTATGCTTTGAGAATCAGGGGGACGGCGGATTTTTCCCGTCGCGGCGGGATGCGGGATTTTTCAGGATCAGGGGATGAAACCACCAGTACAGCGCAATCAGCGGCAGCATGCACAGGGCCAGCGCCAATAGAAAAAGGAAGATGGGCGTGAGCAGGATTTTTTTCAGCGCGCTGTCTGTGGTGGCGATGTCTTTTTTGAGATGGAGCAGGCTGGTGTAAACGGCGAGGCTGAAGAAGATGAGGAGAAGCAAAAGGACGATGAGGATGATGGTGTCGCCGAGCGTCCAGGGCGGCAGTTCGCTGGTATTGGTGGCCGTTTCTATCTGGGGGGAAGTCTGGGCACAAAGTGCGCCTGTATAAAGGGCAGACAATACCATGAGTCGCCGGAAGGTTTCGGTGATTGTTCGCACTTTTCCTCCCATAGATTGAGAATTCCTGGCTCACAGTATATGCCTTTCAGGACGGCGAGGATACGAAGAAGCGGAGATTTTTCTCCTTTGTCTTCAATATAATGTGATGAGAAAATGGGATTTTATATAATGGCAAAATATGGTGGTTTTTTCTCATCAACAAGCGCTTGTTGTGAGAAAAATTATCACAAGAAGCGCTTATAATTGGGAAATTTTACCATCTACCCCGCGGTGATGGCGGTGCAGAAGCTGACGTCGGCGTGACCGCTTTGCGCGTCATAATGGTGATAGTGTTCGAAGCAGGGGCGGGTGTCGTCGATGGCAAGACCGGCGGCGAGAACAGCAACAACCGCTTCTTCCCAATAAAGGCGGTATTGCGCGGGATCGGTGACGGTGCGGCGCAAAATGGCATAACTGCCGCCGGGCAGGGCGCGTTTTTCGATGCGGCCGTGCACCGGTGCGTCCTCGGGTACAGTGAGGCAAATATCGGTGCGGCATTGTGCGGCAGGCGTGGTTTCCGGATTGTCGAGATAAATGAAGAGACACTCGCCATTGGCAAGATTGTGCGCACTTGCCCATTGATAAAGGATGTTGGTCGCTTCTTCGTAGCCTTCGCCGTAAGGGCCGGTAACGCGAATGTAGGCGACGGTGCAGGCTGGCAGTTTTTCGGTTTTCATGGTGTGCTCCTGTCGTTGCGGGGAGCTTTTAGTGTCGGCGGTAGGGGGATTTCGTGCGTGTCCCGTTTTGTGGAGAAGGTGTCCGATTTTGCTCTGTTGCATGGTGGTGGCGATGCTTTCCACGCTGTCGCAATGGCGCAACTGGCTGGGCGGAAAGCCGAAATGGCGGCGGAAGGCCTTGGCAAGTGCCTGCGAGGAGGCAAAGCCGTGTTCAAGGGCAAGCGCGGTGATGCTTGCGTGATCGTCGTAAAAGAGCTTGCGCGCCACGGCTTCAAGACGCAGGCGGCGCAGGTGTGCGGCATAGGTTTCGCCCGTGTGCTCGCGGAAAAGGCGATGAAAATGCCAGGGCGAGAGCGCTATGCGTCGTGCGGCTTCGGCAAGCGTGGGCGGATTGGCATAGTGCGTTTCCAGATAGCGGATGAGCGGGCGCAGCCGCTGGCTGTGGTCGGTGGTCATCATTGCGCTCCCAGGTTGCAGCACTTTATGAAGATAGGAAGCTCATTCCGCGAGTTCTTCCAAAAGCGCGAGTTCGAGGTCGTCGAATCCGGCTTGCAGACGGGCTTCGACGTTGAACGGCCCTTTGATGGTGGCTTTCAAATAGCTGGAGAGGAGTTCGGCGAAGGTTTCGCGGTAGGGGAGGCCGCGCTCGGCGCAGCAGTGCTTGAACCAGTGCGAGCCGATGGCAACATGCCCCTGTTCGTCGCGGTAGATGATGTCGAGGAGGCGCGCGGTATGCGCTTCGCCGTGCTGGCGGAGTTTTTTCTGGATCAAGGGGGTGACGTCCAGTCCGCGCGCTTCCATGACGCGCGGGACGAGCGCCATGCGCACCATGACGTCGTGCTCGGTATCGACGCAGGCTTGCCACAGGCCGCCGTGCGCGGGGAAGGCGCCGTAATGGCTGCCGAGCTGTTCGAGGCGTTCGGTGATGAGGGTGAAATGGTAGGCTTCTTCCTTGGCGACGCGGATCCAGTCGCGATAGAAGTCTTCGGGCATGTGCTGGAAGCGGTAGGCGGCGTCGAGGGAGAGGTTGATGGCGTTGAATTCTATGTGGGCGATGGCGTGGAGCATGGCGCAGATGCCTTCGGTGGTGCCGAGGCGGCGGCTGGGGACGTCTTTGGGGGCGACGAGTTCGGGCGTGGCCGGGCGTCCGGCATCGGGGACGGTGAGGATTTCCGTGGGTTCGCGATGGTAGAGGCCGTCGCGCAGGCCGTAGTAGATGGCGTAGGTTTGCTGGATTTTGCGCGCGGGGTCGGTTTCCATGAGGGCGCGGTAGAGGGCGGGATAGAGGTTGTCGCTGTGCATGGCGTTGTCCGGGGAAAAGTGGCATTGTAGCGCCATGCGTGCGCGGAAGGCGGGTTGGTACGTTTGGGGAAAAGGGATATGAGAAATTTTCTCATCAATAAGCGCTTGAAATGAGAAATTTTCGCATAATAAGCGCTTATTGATGGTAAAAAATAACTATTTTTAGTGTTTTTATGGTTGACAATTATTTTGACCGCATTGGCGGCCATTTTTTGAAGAATATTTATGCGACGGCCAAGGGGCGCATCCGGCTGGCCGTGTTGCAGCGCGATTTGGCGCCGCTGCTGGATGGCGAGGCTTTGCGGATTCTCGATGTGGGCGGCGGCGCGGGGCAGATGGCGCTGTGGTATGCCAGCCTGGGCCATGAGGTGGTGGTGGTTGACCGCGCGGAAAGTCTGCTTGATGAGGGGCGGCGGGCAGCCGATGCGCTGGGGTTGGCGGAGAAGGTGCGTTTCGTGGCCGGTGATGCGTTTGCGTTGCAGGATGTGCTCGCGGAGGCGCGTTTCGATATGGTGTGCTGCCATGCGGTGCTGGAGTGGGTGGCGGATGGCGAGGGTTTGCTGGCGGCCTGTGCGGCGCGGGTCAGGCAGGATGGCTGGCTGTCGCTGATGTTTTATAACCGCCAGGCGCTGGTGTTCGCCCAGCATGTGTTCGGCAATTTCGCGTATTTGGACAGGGATTTGCAGGCGTATCGCAAGACGGCGAAGCTGACGCCGGATTTCCCGCGCACGCCCGATGAGGTGGCCGCATGGCTGGATGGTCTGGGTTTGGCGCGCGGACGACGTTCTGCCGTGCGCTGTTTTTATGATTACATGAAGCCGCATGATCGCGCGCGGCATGTGGTGGAGGAGCTGGTGGCGCGGGAGCTGGCGCTTTCCGCTGAAGAAGCGTATCTACCGGTTGCGCGCTATGTGCATGAATTGCGGCAGTTACGCGGCGGTACGCAGGCCGTCGAGCAGGCGGAGGAAGCGCTCGGTGGCCGGTGACAGCAGTTTGTCTTTGTGATGGATGTAGCTGATGCCGCGCTTGAAGGTGAAGTTTTCCAGCCGGATTTCCACCAGTTGCCCACTTTCCAGTTCGTTTTTGACGGCCAGGCGCGAGATGATGGAGATGCCGAGGTTGTTCATCACGCATTGCTTGATGCCTTCCAGTGTGTTGATTTCCATGGTGGAAAGCTGCGAGCAGACGAGTTCACCGAGATTGTGGGTCAGGAATTTGCGGGTTTCGGAATGGCTGGGCTTGATGAGGAAGGTTTCGCGCAGGATGTCGCGAATCTGGCATTGCGGACGGGCGGCAAGGGGATTTTTCGGCGAGACGACGAGCACGGATTCGTCAGGGAAGAAGGTGCGGGAGTGGTAGTGGCGAGGATCGAAGTCGATGCGGTCGGACATGACAAGAATATCTACTTCGCGGTTCTCCAGGGCGCGGATGAGTTGCCGGGAATTTTGTATGCTCAGGGAAAGTTCCACGCCGGGTGAGTTCTTCCGGTATTCGGCAATGAGTTGCGGCAGGAGATAGACGCCGGAAAAGTGGCTGGCGCCAATGCAAATTTTGCCGCAGTCGGGATCGCCGTAGCGGTGGATATGTTCACGCGCCGTGCTGTTCAGGCGCAGGATTTCCTCGGCGTACTGACGGAAGATTTTGCCCTGCTCGGTCAGGCGCAGGCGGTTGCCGCTGCGCTCGAACAGCACGGCGGCGAGCGAGGTTTCCAGCTTTTTGATCTTGATGCTTACGGATGGCTGCGAGCAAAAGAGCTTTTCCGCCGTTTCTGTGACGTTCAGGCAATCGGCAAGTACCAGGAACGTTTTGAGTTGGTTGAGATTCATGAAAAACCGGGATGCGCAAGACTTGCGCATCCTAGCACCGCGACTTTCCGGGAGAAAGCGCCGCTGGCAAATCACTCTTATAAAGTATGTTTATGACTCTCATTTCATAATGCAATTAGTTTTATGAAAAAGAGTCCATATAATGGCAAGGTAAAGTACACTTTTAACCGCTTTACGGCTTTTTTATCAAAAGGAGATGAATATGATTGATGCCGCATCCGCACCGCCAGCCAAGGCGAACAATGGCAACGACGGGTTTTTGAAACGGTTTGGCATACCGATTGCGCTCACGGTATTGCTGGTTCTGATGTTCATGCCGACACCGGAAGGACTTACGGAACAAGGCCAAAAGGCCATTGCCATTTTCGCGGCAGCCCTGACCCTCTGGGTATGCGGCTCAATTCCGATTTATCTCACTTCCATACTGGTGATTATCCTGCTGCCGCTGACCAAGGCTGTTGAAAAGGAAAAAGAAGTTTTCGCGATGCTGGGTAACGACGTGATCTGGCTGATGGTGTCGGCATTCGTGCTGACATCGGCGATGATCAAGTCGGATATTGCACGGCGCATGGCGTTGTGGATGATTACCCACTTTGGACAGACGCCGAAAAAGGCGCTGTTCGTGTTGATTGTGATCAACTTTGTGCTGGTATTCTTTGTGCCGTCAACCACGGCGCGCGCCACGTTGATGGTGCCGATTTGTTTGATCCTGCTTGATATTTATCGTGCACCACCGGGTGAGAGCAATTTCGGCAAGCTGATGATGCTGCAAGGCGTGCAGGCCGATGCGCTCGCGACTTCCGGCGTGATGACAGGTACGGCAGCCAACGTGATTGCCGTGGGCTTCATCAATGATCTCGCCGGTGGCGACATTGGCTATATGGATTGGCTGGTAGCGTCTTTCCCGCTCGCTTTCCTCAGCATGATTCTTACTTTCTTCGTTGGCTTCAAGCTCTTTTCCATGAAGAAGGAAGGGCGCTTTACCGAAGCGCACGGCCGCATGCGCGAAGAATATCAAAAGCTTGGTCGCTTCAGTCTTGATGAGAAAAAGGCGCTGTTCATCTTCCTGCTCGCCGTGACTTTGTGGGCAACCGAGGATTATCACAAGGCCATGTTCGGCTTCAAGATCAGCGTCTATATGACAGCCCTGATTGCCGCCACCCTGTGCCTCATGCCGAAGATTGGCCTGCTCAACTGGTCGGAAGCGAAAATCAAATGGGATCTGATGATTTTTGCCGCCGGCGCGTATGCTGCGGGCACCACGCTGGAAAAAACCAAGGGCGCAGAGTGGATGATGGACAAGCTGGTGAAAGGGCTTGGCATCGAGAACATGAGCCACACCATGGTGTACGTCGTGGTCATTTTCGTCACCATGTACAGCCACCTGGTATTCACCAGCAAAACCGTGCGCACCACCATTCTCATCCCGGCCATCATTGCCCTTGCGCAATCTCTGGGCATGAACCCGGTGACGCTGGCACTCGCTGCTGCCTTCACCCTGACCTACACCATCACGCTGCCGCCGCATTCGAAAGTGAACGCGCTGTACTTCTCAACCGGCTACTTCAGCGTGACCGACCAGATGAAATATGGCCTGATTACCTGTTTCATCGGTGCCGTAGTGCTTTCCATCGGTGTCTTCACCTGGTTCCAGGTGCTGGGTTACACCCTGTAAGGGGGAGCTTATGCGCCTGATATTGCTAAGACACGGCGAAACCGAATGGAACAGGGAAAAACGCCTGCAAGGGCATGACGATACGCCGCTCACCGAGCGGGGTATCGCCCAGGCGAAAGCCATCGTGCCGATGATTGCGCAATTGAAGCCCGCGAAAGTCGTCGCCTCCGATTTGGGGCGCGCGCGGCAGACGGCGGCAGTTATCGGCCACCCTGATGCCATTCTCGATCCCAATCTGCGCGAGCTCAACATGGGCGCGTGGACGGGGTTGCGCAAGCCCGATCTCATCCGCGACTCGGCGGATCTGTATCACGCCTGGCGTGCCGGCACCTATGCGCCGGAAGGCGGGGAAATGTTCGGCGAATTCAGTGCGCGCATCGGCAAGGCCTTGCGCCACTGGGCAACGCAAAGCGACGACAGCGTGCTGTGTGTGGTGCATAGCGGTGTGGTGCGCGCGGCCTGCCATTCTTTGCTCGGGCTGGAACCGAAGCATCTGCTGCCGGTCACTCAGGGCACACTGACCATCTTCCACATGGAAGCGGACAGGCCGGCGAAGCTGGAAGCCTACAATCTCGGCAGTTTTGCGCCGGACAAGGATGTGGCCGACTGATGTGCGGCACGCATCGGCGCCTGTCTGCGGACAGGCGCTTTTTTGTATGTAAATGGTAAAATTTCTCATTATTAAGCGCTTGGTATGAGAAATTTTCTCGCATTAAGCGCTTATAAATGGTAAAAAATTACTATTTTTCATTAAAAATTGTTTTTATTCCGGATGTTGCGTCAAGGCAGCGGATAACGCCGGAAAAGTTTGCAGTTCCGTCGTTTTTTTGCTTGACCGGCTCCTTGCCGCGCAGTAATGTTTCTTCTCTTTGACGAGGAGAGGCAGGACGTTCATGGCAACGCGAAAACACCGCCTGACCGGGGCGGAAATCATAGTTGAGGCATTGAAAGCCGAAGGCACGAAATATCTGTTCGGTTATCCGGGCGGCGCCGTGCTCCATATTTACGATGCGCTTTACAAGCAGAACGATATCGTTCACGTACTCGCGCGCCACGAGCAGGGCGCGGTGCATGCCGCCGATGGCTATGCGCGGGCCACGGGTGACGTGGGCGTGGCGCTTGTCACATCCGGCCCGGGATTGACCAACGCCGTCACCGGCATTGCCACGGCCTATGCCGATTCCATTCCCATGGTGGTGCTCTCCGGGCAGGTGCCTTCCTCGCTGATCGGCAACGATGCCTTTCAGGAAGTGGATGCCGTGGGCATCACCCGTCCGGTGGTCAAGCATTCCTATCTGGTGAAGGACATCGCCCAGCTTGCCACCACTATCAAGAAAGCCTTCTATATTGCGCGCAGCGGACGCCCCGGCCCGGTGTTGATCGACGTGCCGAAAGACGTGACCGCCGCCTCCGCGCCATTCTTCTATCCCGATACCATCGAGATCCCTTCCTACAAGCCGACGGTTGACGGCCATATCGGGCAAATCAAGAAAGCGCTCAAGCTATTGAAAAAAGCGAAAAAGCCGATGGTTTATACCGGCGGCGGCGTGGTGATTGATAACGCCAGCGACGAACTCACCCGCCTTGCGCGCCAGCTCAACCTGCCGGTAACCAACACGCTGATGGGGCTTGGCGCCTATCCCGCGAACGACAAGCAGTTCCTCGGTATGCTCGGCATGCACGGCACCTATGAAGCCAATATGGCCATGCACCAGTGCGACGTGCTCTTTGCCGTCGGCGCGCGTTTTGATGACCGCGTGACCGGTGATCTGGAAAAATTCTGCCCGCACGCGGAAATCATTCATATCGACATTGATCCCTCGTCCATTGCCAAGAACGTGAAAGTCGATATTCCCATCGTGGGTTCGGTGAAAAGCGTGCTCACCGCCATGTGCGAATTGCTCGGCGAGGACAAGGCTGATCCGGCGCATCTGCGCGACTGGTGGGCGCAAATCGACGAGTGGCGCAAGGTGGACAGCCTCGCGTTCGAGGAAAACGACAACGGCCTCATCAAGCCGCAGCAAGTCATCAAAATGCTCTACGAACTCACTGGCGGCAAGGCTATCGTGTCTTCCGACGTCGGTCAGCACCAGATGTGGGCGGCGCAATATTTCGGCTTCCACGAGCCGCGCCGCTGGATCAACTCCGGCGGCCTCGGCACCATGGGCTTTGGCTATCCGGCCGCGATTGGCGCGAAACTCGGCCGCCCGGAGGAAGACGTCTTCTGCATTACCGGCGACGGCTCCATCCAGATGATGATCCAGGAAATGACGACCGCCCTGCAATACCACGTGCCGGTGAAAATCCTGTGCCTGAACAACGGCTACCTCGGCATGGTGCGCCAGTGGCAGGAATTCTTCTACGACAAGCGCTATTCGATGAGCTACATGGAATCGCTGCCCGATTTCGTGAAACTCGCCGAGGCCTACGGCCACGTTGGCGTGCGCATCGAACATGCCAAAGACCTGCGCAAGAAGCTCAAGGAAGTCATTGCCATGAAAGACAAGACCGTGTTCGTCGATATCGTCACCGACCCCACGGAAAACGTCTTCCCCATGATTCCGGCAGGCGGCGGCCAGGCGGAAATGATCTTGAACAAACGCGGCAAAAAAGCGAAAGACAACAATGAAGGCACAGACGCAAACGAAGGAATGGTGCTGGTATGAATAGCGCGAAAAGACATGTGGTATCGCTCCTGCTCGCTAACGAAGCGGGCGCGCTCTCGCGCGTGGTCGGCCTTTTTTCCGCACGCGGCTTCAACATCGATTCCCTGAACGTCGCGCCCACGCAGGATCCGACCGTCTCGCGCCTCACCCTCACCACGCTGGGCGACCAGGCGCTGATCGAGCAGATCAACAAACAATTGAACAAGCTGGTGGACGTCATCAAACTCGTGCACATCGAAGAGCACGAACTCATCGACCGCGACATGATGATGGTGAAAGTCATTGCCGATGAAAAAGAGCGCGGGCAAATCCTGCAACTTGCCGAAGTGTTCCGCGCCCGCGTGGTGGACATGCACCCGCAAAGCATCGTCATCGAAATCAGCGGCAGCCCGCGCAAGCTCGATGCCTTCCTTGCCATGATTGATCACCGGAAAATCCGCGAAATGGCACGTACCGGCGTGACTGGCGTGGCGGTGACCGGCTCGGGCAAGTGTCTGGAGCTGTAAGCCCATCATTGCGTACAGCGAATCGTAGGGTGGGCTTCAGCCCACCATTATGCGTAATGGTAAATTTTCTCATCAGCAAGCGCTTGTGGTGCAAAAATTTCTCACTATAAGCGCTTTAGGATGGTAAAAAATCACTATTTTTAACGAAAAAAGGAAAAATCGATGAAAGTTTTCTATGACAAAGACGCCGACATGAGCGTATTGCAGGGCAAAACCGTCGCCATCATCGGCTACGGCTCGCAAGGCCATGCCCATGCCAATAATTTGAACGACAGCGGCGTGAACGTCGTTGTCGGCTTGCGCGAAGGCGGCGTGAGCTGGCCGAAGGCGGAAAAAGCGGGCCTTACTGTCAAACCCGTCAAAGAAGCGGTGAAGAATGCCGATGTCGTCATGATTCTCCTGCCCGATGAAAACATCGCCGAGGTGTACAAGCACATCGAAGGCGACATCAAATCCGGCGCGGCGCTTGCCTTTGCCCACGGCTTCAACGTGCATTACGGCCAGGTCAATCCGCGCAAAGACCTTGACGTCATCATGGTTGCGCCGAAAGCGCCCGGGCACACTGTGCGCAGCACCTATCAGGGCGGTGGCGGCGTGCCGCATTTGATCGCCATCCATCAGGATGAAAGCGGCAAGGCACGCGACATCGCCATGGCCTACGCGGTTGCCAATGGCGGCGGCAAGGCCGGCATCATCGAAACCACTTTCAAGGAAGAAACCGAAACCGACCTCTTCGGCGAACAAGCCGTGCTTTGCGGCGGCGCCGTCGAGCTGATCAAGGCCGGTTTCGAAACCTTGGTCGATGCCGGTTACGCCCCGGAAATGGCCTACTTCGAGTGCCTGCACGAGCTGAAGCTCATCGTTGACCTCATCTACGAGGGCGGCATCGCCAACATGAACTACTCCATTTCCAACAACGCGGAATACGGCGAATACGTCACCGGCCCCAAAGTCATCAACGACGAAAGCCGCTGGGCGATGCAGGAATGCCTGGAAAACATCCAGAACGGCGAATACGCCAAATCCTTCATCAATGAATACAAAACCGGCGCGCCGAGCATGACTGCCCGCCGTCGCCTGAACGCCGAGCATCAAATCGAAATCGTCGGCAGCAAACTGCGCGACATGATGCCGTGGATCAAGGCCAATCGCCTGGTCGATCAGGAAAAGAACTGATCGTTCGTTTCCTGCTTCAAGCGCTGCCTTCTGTGGAGGGCAGCGCTTTTTTTGTCTCGCGTTATCATGAAAATGAGTTTGTCGAAGCGCGTGCTGCCATATGGTGAAATCACCCAAAAGCGGCTATAAAGCGTAATCCGTAAGTCGGGCACTGTTGCCCGATATCACAAAAATGTCGGCCATCAATGGCCGACCTACGATTTGCTGTATCTCGTTGAAAAACATTAATGTGGGGCTGTTGGATTTGTGCTTCGCATGCCCCCCAATTTGCTCCAAAAAAGCTGGAGAAAATGGCGGAAAGCAAAAAAGCCGGCAAAGCCGGCTTTTCGTGTTCGCAGAATATCGCTGGTTTAGCGTTTTGAGAACTGGGTGGCACGACGTGCTTTGTGCAGACCCACTTTCTTACGCTCGACTTCACGCGCATCACGAGTCAGGAAGCCGGCTTTGCGCAGCGGATCGCGCAGTTCTTCGTTGTAGGCGCGCAGGGCACGGGCGATGCCATGGCGGATAGCGCCGGCCTGACCAGAAGAACCACCGCCTTGGACAGTGATGTAGAAGTCGAAGTTGTTGGCCATGTCCACAACTTCCAAAGGCTGACGAACTACCATGCGGGCAGTTTCGCGACCGAAATATTCATCCAGGGGTTTCTGGTTGACGATGATGTTGCCACTGCCGCGACGCAGGAAAACGCGTGCAGATGAAGTTTTGCGACGGCCGGTTGCGTAGTATTGTTCCATGATGTCTTATCCTTAGATTTCCAGTGCGATAGGCTGTTGGGCACTGTGCTGGTGCTCGCTGCCTGCATAGATTTTCAGTTTTTTCAGCTGGGCACGGCCAAGCGGACCACGGGGAAGCATGCCTTTGACAGCGAGTTCAATGACTTTGCCCGGGTTTTTGGCTTGCATTTCATCGAAGGTGGCGCTTTTGAGGTTGCCGATATAGCCAGTGTAGCGATAGTAAACTTTATCCAGGCGCTTTTTGCCGGTCACTGCGACTTTGTCGGCATTGATGACGATGATGTAGTCACCGGTATCAATATTGGGGGTGAATTCCGGCTTGTGTTTGCCGCGCAGGCGACGGGCGACTTCACTGGCGAGACGACCGAGGGTTTTGCCTTCAGCGTCAACCACGTACCAGTCACGCGTAATGGTGCTGGGTTTAGCGGTAAAGGTTTTTTGCATGGTTCTCTCCGAACACGAAAATTGAAGGGCGCAGACTATACATAAAACCGCCGCGGATGGCAAGAAAAATTACCTTGTCTTTCATGGTTTTTGCCGTGCCTTTTCAAGGCGGCTTTGCTTTGCGGCAAAAGATGTACGGGCTGATAATGCGTTATGTTTGCTAGAATGGCTGCCTGATTTTGTGGAGCGGATTATGCCAGAGATTGAAGTTTTTGAAGCCGACGTGCGGTTTACGGATTCGGCAGCGGACAAGGTGGCGTCACTGATTGAAGAAGAAGGCAACCCTGATCTGAAGTTGCGCGTGTTTGTGACGGGAGGCGGTTGTTCAGGATTCCAGTATGGATTTACTTTCGACGAAGAAATCCAGGAAGGCGACGCGGTTGCCGAGAAAAACGGCATCAGCTTGTTGATTGATTCGATCAGTTACGCTTATCTGGTAGGGGCGGAGATTGACTATAAAGAGGATTTGCAGGGTGCACAGTTCGTCATCCGCAATCCGAATGCGCAGACAACTTGCGGGTGCGGCTCTTCTTTTTCGCCATGAGCGACTTATTTTTGCAGCAGTTTGTGCAGTGCAGACAGCGTGTCGCGCGTATGTGCAGCATCGTGCTGGTAGAGACGAAGCAAGGTTTGCTGGAGCGATTTGCATAGCGGATGCTGGCTGGTGTCTTCTCCTGCAATGAAGGGATGCACAAGCTCCGCGGGATATCCGCTGCTGGTGGAGGCCATGAATGCCAAGCCGTATTCGCTGTGATGAATTCGATAATATGCGGCCTCTGAAACAATATCTGGCATTTGGTAAAGCTGTGTGAGCAGAGTGTTTTCCAGACGCCTCAGTGAAGATGGGTTGGGATCGGCTATGGTTTGCCGGTACGCGCAGTAAAGATGGCTATCGGGAAAATCTGCGGGCATATGCGTGAGGATGAGCTCGTTGGCATAGCTGGCGCTCATCAGCAATGAGGGAGGCAGCTGGCTGGGGATAAAAACAGATGAATCCCAGATGGTTGCCAGTTCTTTTTTGCGCTGCCCGCTGATTTTCAGGCAATGAAAGGGAGACCAGGCGTCAGTCATGCGATAGTTTTTTCGGGTCTGCAAGCGGGCAACCGCACGGAAGCGGCCATGTTCTGCCGTGAAGACGTCGAGAAGGTAGTGATTTTCACGATATGGGTGACGTTTCAGGATATAGGCTTCGGTTTGCTCAAAGTGTTGCGTGGGCATGGTGATGGTGCGTGGAAAGCCGCTATGCTATGCTTGCGAACATATTTGCAACGGGAATTTGTCGTGTTGTTGATGATTGACAATTACGATTCATTTACTTTTAATCTGGTTCAGTATTTTATTGAGCTGGGTGTTCCCGTGCAGGTTGTGCGTAATGATGAAGTGACGCTGGAAGAGGTTGAAAATATTGCGCCGGATTATATCGTGATTTCGCCGGGGCCATGTTCTCCGAAAGAAGCGGGTATTTCTCGGGCGATTATCGCCGAGTTTGCAGGCAAGATTCCTATCTTGGGTGTTTGTCTGGGACATCAGTGTATTGCGGATGTTTTTGGAGGGCAGGTGACCAGATCTCACGCTGTTAGACATGGCAAGACATCATTGGTTCATCATGATGGCAGCGGATTGTTTGCAGGATTGCCATCGCCAATAACAGTGGCAAGGTATCATTCCCTGCAAGTTGCAGAGGAAGATTTGCCCGAAGCATTGACAGTGAATGCCTGGGCAATGGAAGAAGATAGACGTGTGATTATGGGAATTCGGCATCAGGCAGAGTCCGTGCATGGTGTTCAGTTTCACCCGGAATCTTTTTTGACGGAGCATGGGCATGAGATGCTGCGCAATTTTTTGTTTCAACAGGATGTTGCAAGGGTTTAAAAAATGAGTCAATACGATCAGTTGATCAGTTATATGGTGCAGCACAAGGTCTGCACGCCAGAGCAATTGCGCGAGGTGCAAATCAGTGCGCAGAAGAAGCGGAGTAATTTTCTCCAGCAATTGTTGAGCGATGGTCTTATTGATGCCTCGCGTCTGTCTCAGATCAATCGCGAAGTGTACAACCTGCCGCAAGTGATGCTGCGGGAAATGGATGTTCGACGTGAGTTGACCGCGCAGTTCAAAGAATCTGTTGTGCGCAAGCATCTAGCATTGCCTGTATATGCCAATGGTGGACGGCTTTATATTGCAACGTTTGATCCCGGTAATCGCCTGATGTTGGATGAGTTTAAATATCAGGGAAAATTCACTTCCGTAGAGCCCGTTATCGCCAATGCGGATGCTATTGAAGCGCTGATAGAGGAGCATTACGCCGGCGTTGGCGGAATGGAGTCGCTGTTTGACGAAGAAACCAGCGAACAGGATATCAGTGCAATCAGCGATGCTTTGGGCGGTTTGGGCGCAGGTGAAGAAGAAGCGCCTGTCGTGCGATTTGTTACAGGGATGTTGCTGGATGCCATTCGTACCGGAGCATCAGATTTGCATTTCGAGCCTTATGAAAACACGTATCGTGTGCGATTTCGCCGTGACGGCGTATTGCAGGAAGTGGCAACGCCTCCGCCCAGTATCGCAAACCGGATTACCGCACGCTTGAAGGTTATGGCCGATCTGGATATTGCGGAGAAACGCGTTCCTCAAGACGGACGGATAAAATTGCAGATATCTGACACAAAAGCGATAGATTTCCGGGTTAACTCCCTGCCCACTTTGTGGGGAGAAAAAATAGTGTTGCGGATTTTGGATAGCTCCGCTGCCAAACTGAATATTGATGTGCTTGGGTTTGAGCCGGACCAGAAACAGCATTATCTGAATGCCATCAAAAAGCCGCAGGGCATGGTGCTGGTGACAGGACCGACCGGATCGGGGAAAACCGTATCGCTCTATACAGGTTTGAATTTATTGAATAAGCCAACCGTAAATATTTCAACGGCGGAAGATCCGGTAGAAATCAACTTGCCTGGAATCAATCAGGTAAACGTCAATCCCAAGACAGGCTTGGACTTTGCGGCAGCCCTCAAAGCATTTCTCCGTCAGGATCCCGACATTATCATGGTGGGCGAGATAAGGGATATTGTGACCGGTGAAATTGCAGTCAAAGCCGCACAAACCGGGCACTTGGTGCTTTCCACTTTGCACACCAACGATGTGCCGCAAACGATAGCCCGTTTGGTCAATATTGGCATCCCGTCATACAATATCGCGGCCAGCGTCAACTTGATCATGGCGCAGCGCTTGGCGAGAAGATTGTGCAACCATTGCAAAGTCAGGGATCGCAAGCACCGCCATGAAGAGCTGTTGGCCTTGGGATTTAAAGAGGAAGACCTGGATGACTTGCGTATCTATGGTCCCAAGGGATGTGAGCGTTGCAGCTATCAGGGATATCGGGGAAGGGCTGGTATTTATCAGGTGGTACCCATCTCGGAAACATTGTCTGAACTGATTCTGAAAAATGCCAGCGCTTCGGAAATCGAAGAGCAGTGCAGAAGGGAAGGATATTGGGATTTGCGCCAGTCTGCGCTGAACAAGGTAAAACAGGGTATTACCAGTATTGAAGAAGTACTGCGGGTAACCAGCGATTAATTAAAAGGAGTTAGCTATGGCAGAGCAGAAAAAGGAATTGAAAACGTATACCTGGAAAGGAAAGAACAAGCAGGGGCGTGAAATTACGGGTGAAACGGATGTGGCCAATGATGCAATATTGAAAGCATTTTTGGCCAAGCAAGGGCTGATGAATGTTGTGGTCAAGGAAAAGCCCAAGCCGCTTTTTGAATCCAAAGGTAAAATAAAAAGCAAGGACATTCTCTTCTTTACCCGCCAAATGGCGACCATGCTGCGGGCGGGCATGCCTGTATTGCGTGCTTTAGACTTGGTAGGGCAAAGTATTGAAAAACCGCTGCGAATGCGTGAGATGGTGTTTGATCTCCATGACCATATTCAAAATGGTGCGTCATTTGCGGAAGCGCTGAAAAAACACCCTCTATATTTTGACGATTTATACACCAGTTTGGTTGCAGCCGGTGAAGATGCGGGTATGCTTGATTCAACTATGGACAATATAGCGCTGAACTTGGAAAAAACGGAAGAAACCAAGAAGAAAGTTAAAAAAGCGCTAACATATCCTTCTATTGTGATGTTGTTTGCTGTTGTAGTTACTGCTATTTTGATGATTAAAGTAGTACCTGTGTTTGCGGAGTTTTTTGAGTCTAACGGTGGGGAGTTGCCGGGTATTACTCAAATGGTTGTGCATCTGTCTAATTTTATGGTTCAAAAAGGGCTGTACTTGTTCGCAATTATAGTCGCGATAATATCAGCGTTTTTTTACTTTAAGAGAAGAAATAGGAAGCTCCGTGAATTAACCAATAAAGTATCTTTTCGTCTTCCTATCATTGGTGGAATATTAAAATGTGGAGCAAATGCACGTTTTGCCCGGACTATGTCTACTTTGTTTGATGCTGGGGTTCCGATGATGCGGGCCCTAAATGCTACAGCACCTGCAACAGGAAGCCCAATGTACGAAGAGGCGGTATATAACGTTCGTGATGATGTGCAAAATGGCCAGCAGATGAGCTTCGCCATGAAAAATACTGGTTTGTTCCCGACCATTGCCGTGCAAATGACGGCTATTGGTGAAGAGTCTGGTAATCTGGGGGAAATGCTAGCTAGAGTGGCAAAATTTTATGAAGATGAATTGGATTGGCGTATAGATAATTTAACTACCATGATAGAACCTGCAATTATGGCATTTTTGGCAATAGTTGTTGGTGGTTTGCTTATTGCTATGTATTTGCCAATTTTCAGTCTTGCACAGATGTTTTAATAATAACTAATATATAAGTTATGATAGAAAATTTATCTATTGCTACCTTGGTAACTCTTCTGGGGCTTATGGTAGGCAGCTTCCTGAATGTGGTGATTTATCGTCTGCCCATCATGATGGAAAATGCCGAAAAAGCTTATGCCAAGGCTTTATTGGAAAAATCTGATGTGGCAGATGGCGAAGATACGCGTTTTAATTTGTGTTATCCACCTTCTGCCTGCCCGCGCTGTGGGCACAGGATCCGGTTCTGGCAAAATATTCCGGTCATCAGCTATCTCTTGCAGCGTGGCAAATGTGTCAATTGTAAAACAAGCGTTAGCATACGATATCTGCTGGTAGAAATATTGACGGCAGCACTCAGTTTCCTGGTGGCCATTCATTTTCATGAACTGTGGCAAATAATATTTGCCTTGCTTTTTACCTGGGCTTTGGTGGCATTGGTTTTTATTGATGCCGAGCATCAGTTGTTGCCGGATGTCATCACGCTGCCCTTGATGTGGCTGGGAATACTTGCCGGCGTGTTGGGCATTTTCGTGCCTTTGGATATCGCGGTTATCGGCGCCATGGCAGGTTATTTATCCTTGTGGTCGGTATATTGGCTATTCAAGTTGATTACTGGCCGTGAAGGCATGGGGTATGGCGATTTCAAGCTATTGGCGGCGTTGTGCGCTTTTCAGGGAGCGCAGGCGATTCCCATGATCTTATTGTTTGCTGCTGTCTGCGGTTTGATATATGCGGCAATTGTTCGCATTGGGAAAGGAAAGCCTTTTGCTTTTGGCCCTTTTTTGGCGCTGGCCGGCTGGATCAGTTTCATGTATGGCAATGAGCTGGGCGCCATGAGCGGGCTGTTTGGGATGTATTGATGCTGGTCGGGCTGACGGGTGGAATTGGCAGTGGCAAGAGCCTGGTCAGTGGCTGCTTGTCAGCACAGGGCGTTCGCGTGGTTGATGCAGACGAAGTGGCGCGTGATGTTGTAGCCGTAGGGCAGGAAACATTGCAGCAACTGGTTCGTGTATTTGGCACACAGATTTTGCAGCACGATGGATCGTTGCATCGCAGCGAGCTGCGGCGGCTGGCATTTTCCAGCGAAGAGGGTAGGCAGGCGCTCAATGCCATCATGCATCCCGCGATCCGAACGGCTTTGCTGGCCGCGATTCAACAGCCAAAAAGTTCTGGGGAAGCTGCGTATCGCTTGCTGGTTGCACCGCTGCTTCTGGAAAACGGCCTGGATGCGCTCGTGGATATGGTGGTTGTGGTGGATGTGGAGGAAAACATCCAATTGGCGCGGGCAGCGGCTCGCGATGGCGCGACGGTTGAAGCCATTGCGAGCATTATGAAAGCGCAGTGGCAACGATCCCGACGCCTAGCTGTTGCCCATGCCATTATCGACAATGGCGGATCACGCGAGCAGACAGTGCAGCAAGCACATTTTTTGCACCAGTATCTTACGGCGCTAGCGTATCAATAACCCTGTTCAGGCATTCTCCCCGCCAACCTTCACGTAACAGGCCTCTGTCATAGCGGTTCTCGCTGCACCATTGGCGGAGTTTGCGCGGACTGATGATCAGGTTGGGATGGACGTTCAGCTCGCTGGCGAGTTTGCAAATCGCTTTCTGCAAGCGCTGGCAAAACTTTTGCTGCAGCATGTTGAGCCGCTGCGCCCTGGGAATGGGTTCAGGGCTATAGGAAGAGAGGTTGCTGAAAGCATGATCCAGTTGGGGCAGTGCATGCCAGAGTGGATGTTCTGTCGGCAGCCATTCTGCAAGCGCTTCTATGCTGTCGATGTCGGCCAGCGCCAAATCCAGCAGAACCTTGTCGGGCAGGATGGTGCGTCGTGGCTTGTCGCAGGCTTGCGCCACGGCTTCGCGAGCGCGGGTGAGAATATCGGCAATAATGATGGCTTGCCCTTTCAGCTGTGGCGCAAAGCGCAGGTGATACCACGCAAAGGGCGTCTCGTCGGATTCATCCTGTTGCAGGAGACGCGCGCATTCTTCAGCCCACCAGGCCAAGCGTCCGGCTTGCTGCAAATCAGCAACGAGCAAGGGATAAATGCGTAGCAACAAGCCAACGTCATTCGCCGCATAATCCAGCTGCGCTTCATCTAACGGGCGTTGCAGCCAATCGCTACGCGTTTGCGATTTGTTGGGCGTGAAATCCAGATAGTGCTGGATGAGGGCGGAAAGGCTGATCGTCCGCTCAGGAGAAAGAAAGGCAAAACCGAGTTGGGTGTCCCGTATGCTGCGCGGGAGCTGATGCCCATATAGACGAATCATTTCCAGATCTTGACTGCCGGCGTGCATGATCAGCGGGGCAGAGTGATGCAGCAGGGCATCCCAAGGTGGAGCGCGTTCATGGCCAGGCTGCGTGGCATCATAGAGGCGCGCCTGTCCGCTGCCATCCGCAATCTGTACCAGCGACAGCTTGGGATAATAATGGCGTTCGCGCACAAATTCGCTGTCATAAGCGAGAACGCGTCTGGGGTCGAAGCAATCATCACTCCGCCCCCAGGACCATAGCGTACGAGTCAATTATTTGCCCTGATAGAGCTCGACGCTGTGGCGAATTTCCGCCAGTGCCGCTTCTTTGTCTTTCCAGCCGGTCACCTTGACCCACTTGCCTTTCTCAAGCGCTTTGTATTGCTCGAAGAAATGCTGGATCTGCTCCAGCGTCAGCGGCGGAAGATCGGCCATCGACTGGTAATGGGCAAACATCGGGCAGGATTTTTCCGTGGGAACGGCAAGCAGTTTGGCGTCGCCGCCTTTTTCATCCGTCATTTCCAGCACGCCGAGCGCACGGGCTTCCAGCAGGCAACCAGCCTGTACCGGATGCGGCGTCAGCACGAGAACGTCGAGAGGATCGCCGTCGTCGCACAGGGTTTGCGGGATATAGCCGTAATTGGCCGGATAAAACATGGCAGTGGGCATGAAGCGATCCACCGCGAGCATGCCGCTGTCCTTGTCGATCTCGTATTTGACCGGTGCGGCATTGGCCGGAATTTCGATAATAACGTTGAACACATCCGGCAGTTTGCTGCCGGCAGGCACATCATGAACGCCCATAACAATACTCCTGAAAGGTACGAAAAAACCGGCACAAAGCTACCATGATTTTTCTCCGTTGCAAAACGGAAAATGGCGGCCCCGGAAACATTGCCCGGCTATCCCTTTTTTGTTATAGTGCGCCGCCTTGTCGGCCGAGGTCGGCATCTCCTTGCTGCTCGTCATGCGGGCGGCTATTTTTTATCCATAAGGAGTCTGTAATGAGACATTATGAAATCGTTTTTCTGGTCCACCCGGATCAAAGCGAACAGGTCGGCGCGATGGTTGAGCGCTACCGTTCCAGCATCGAAACCCGTGGTGGCAAAGTTCACCGCTTTGAGGACTGGGGCCGCCGCGTGCTTGCCTACCCCATCCAGAAGCTGGTGAAAGCGCACTACATTCTGATGAACATCGAGTGCGACCAGGAAACGCTCGAAGAGCTGGAAAGCAACTTCCGCTTCAATGACGCGGTGCTGCGTCATCTGACCATCCGTCGTGACGAAGCCATCAGCGAAGCTTCGCCGATGCTGCAAGAAAGCAACAAGAAATAAGGAGAAAGAGCATGGCACGTCGCAGAAATTGTCGCTTTACTGCTGAAAACGTCAATGAAATCGACTACAAGGATCTGGATACCCTGAAATCCTACATCACTGAAGTCGGCAAAATTGTTCCTGCCCGCATCACTGGCACCAGCGCTTACTATCAGCGTCAGCTGGCCACAGCCATCAAGCGTGCGCGCTTCCTGGCCCTGTTGCCCTACTCCGACCAACACTAAGGAGCACTCATGGAAATCATTCTTTTGGATCGCGTTGACGGTTTGGGTGTCCTGGGCGACAAAGTCAAGGTCAAATCCGGTTACGCACGCAATTATCTGATCCCCAAAGGCAAAGCAACGGAAGCCACACCGGCGAAAATTGCCGAGTTTGAAGCGCGTCGCGCCGAGCTGGAGAAACTGCAGGCCGAGCGTCTGGCCGCTTCCGAGCAGCGCGCGGCTGCCCTGAATGGCAAGGTATTGACCGTATTCGCCAAATCCGGTGATGAAGGCAAACTGTTTGGTTCGGTTGGCACGCAGAACATTGCTGATGCCGCTGCCCAGCAAGGCCTGAAACTGGAGCGTCAGGAAATCCTGATGCCGCACGGCACTATCCGTGAACTGGGTGAGTTCCCCATCGACCTGCACCTGTATGGCGGTGTCGAAGCTCAGGTAACCGTACGCGTGGTAGAAGCGGAATAATCATCGCTTCAATCATTCAAAAAAACCCGGCATTGCCGGGTTTTTTTGTTAGGGTGTGTCGTCACAATACCTTTAACCACATGGTCAGGAAGCTGATTTTTACTGCGGCAGCACAAGTACCCAGCCTTTTGGTATAACGCGCGGCAATGCCCCGTCAGCATTTGAAATCCCAAGATCGGTTTTCGATCAAATGCCGGAAACGATACAGGTAACCGTCAAAAGCCAACGGCTCCCGACGGTTGGCTTTGGGCGGGATCACCGCCACCATGCCGGCCCCGGCGGCCAGTGCCCGGATATCGTTGGTGTCACAAGCCTTGTCGGCCAGCAGATATTCTGCGGGCATGCCTGCTATCAACGCCGGCGCATGGTGGCAATCTGCCGCGCTGCCGTCGCTCAAGACAAAATGCAGTGGCATGCCGTGGTTGTCCACCTCCAGATGCAGTTTGGTGTTCAGCCCCCTTTTGTGCGGCTCATGCCCTGGTTACCACCCGCCGCTCCGGCAGCGTGGGGATGAGCTTTGATATGGGGGCATCCATCATCAGCCATTCTATGTCCTTCCCGTCAGTCAGGGTGTGCGGCAGTTGTGTCCGGATGCCTTTGTCACGCCAGCGGGTAAAGCTGCGGTGGGTGTTTTTCCGGTCGCCATAATCGGATAGCAGATCCCGCCACGTGGGGCGCGGGTGCGCAAGATCCACAAGATGGCATTGATGAATAAACGGTTATCGACGGCTTGTCCGCCTCTGCTGCCTTTGCGGCCGGGCAGGTGTGCTTCGATCAGTGATCATTGTTGGTCGTTGAGGTCATGGCGGCGATGGGCAGGTGGCTTTGGGGTCATGTTGCGGTGGGGTTGCTTAATGAAGCGATCATTACGGCTGATTTTGATCGTGACGACACGCCTAGCAAAGGGCGTATCCGTTCGAACTGCTCTCGACAGATGTCGCTGGAGTAGCTTTTTTTAGGCGTAAGGGACAAAATGGATGCTCTGGCAGGCATTTTTTTCGAGAAATAGTCCTTGATAAACCGAACCTTGTTTTCCTTTTTCATCCCTTGATGGCACCTTAATTTTGCCTTCAAATCCGCAAACCTCCCTTCCAGCAAATTGGTGGTATTGTGAATGCCCAAGTCGGGATAACGCTCGAAGGTATAGAGGTGTGGCAGGTTGCGTTTCAGGCTGTGGCAAGTGCTCCTTAAGCGGGATTGGTGTGTCAGCGGGTTTGTCGAGCGTTCATTCAAAAACGCTTTATGGC
>JAUMXB010000021.1 GCA_030529365.1 Cardiobacteriaceae bacterium
ACCACCAACAAGCCCCATCCAGCACCCAATAGCTCCCCAAAAACCTCCACAACCACCATCCAAAAAACCAAAAATCCCGCCAATAAGCGGGATTCTTGGATTCAAGCAAAGATGGTTTTCAATAGTAGCCGAGCACTTTCCACCACACCATGCCGACGGCCACCCATACCGCAAAGTTGACGACACTGGTGATAAAACCAGCTTTCCACCATTCGCCAAGCGTGGCGTAGTTGGAACTGAATATGACCGGAGCCGTGCCAGTCGCATAGTGGGTAAGGCTCATCATGATATTACCCGCGGCAGCCAGCACCAGGGCGTACAGCATCGGCGGAGCGCCAAGCGCCAAGCCCGCGCCATAAAAAGCGGCAAACATGGCAGTAATATGTGCGGTCGTACTGGCAAAGAAGTAATGCGCATAAAGATAAATGGCGGCGAGCACTATCATGGCGACAAACCAGTTGAGCCCCAATGATTTCACGCCCTCTTCAATATGCGTCGCGAAGTAACCGATCAATCCCAGTTTGTTGAGGAAAGTCGCCATCATGACCAGTGCACCGAACCAGATCAGCGTATCCCACGAACTTTTTTCCGCAATAACGTCATCCCATGTGAGCACACCGCTTGCCAGCAGAATGGACAACCCCAGGAAAGCCGTTGTAGTGGGGTTCAGCTTGAAGGCGTCGCCGAAAATCCGCGCCGGAATATCAGCCCAGAACAGCAGCAATATCACGAAAACCGCAATCATCCACCATTCATTGCGTTTGACTTTGCCAAGCCCCGCCAGTTTTTCCCGTGCAAAATGCGCGGCGTCGGGAGTTTCCTTGATCTCCGGCGGGAAAAAGATGTAAAGCACCAGCGGCATCAGCAAAATACAGACCATACCTGGCAGGAACATGGCCAACGCCCAGGTTGTCCAATCAAGCTGGATATTCGATCCGCTCATTTTGTTGACGAAATCGACTACCAACGGGTTGGGCGCTGTGGCCGTGATAAACATGCCGGACGTAATCGGATTCGAGTTAAAGTTCACCAGCGCGAGATACCGGCCAATTCGCCCTTGCGTGCCCTTTTCGGGTGAGGAATCGAAAGCGCTGGCAATGGCTTTCATGATTGGATGAATGATTCCGCCGCCGCGCGCCGTGTTCGATGGCGTAATAGGAGCCAGCACCGTTTCGGAAATCGCCAGCGCATAGGCAATGCCAAGCGTTTTCTTTCCGAACAGGGAGATAAAGTAATAACCGATACGCTCACCGAGCCCGGTCTTGATGACTCCCCGCGCGATCATCACGGCAATGACAATCAGCCAAATCAGCGCGTTGGAGAAGCTGGACAATGCATCATTGATGGCCTGACGGGACGGGTTCTTGGCGTCTTCCGGCACCGTCACGCCTGTAATCGCCACCAGGGCAACGGCAATGACGGAGAGCGCGCCGAGCGGCAAGGCCTTGCCGATAATGGCAACGATAGTGCCGACAAAAATGGCCAGCAAATGCCAGGCATTGGGCGTCACCCCTTCCGGCACCGGGATCACGAACCAGATCAGCAGCCCCACAGCGAGCGCAACCAAGGTTGGTATGGGTTTCATCAAACACCTCCTGATACATCACATGATTCGAGATATTAACATTTTATAATTACCAAAAAAATTTATTTTCTCGCCTCCTGCCACATCTTGCGTGAACAAAGCAAAAGGGCATGGCTAACTTGCCATGCCCCTTGCGTTTTTTTTCGGCAGAACGATTATTCAATCTCACATGGCGGGAACGATCAGAATCTTGCCCAGGGCGATGCCAACCGTACAGGCGACTACTACGCCCACCAGTCCTGGCGCCATAAAACTGTGATTGAAATAGTATTTGCCGATTTTTGTCGTTCCGGTCACATCAAAGCTGATCGTCGCGATATCGGAGGGATAGTTGGGGATGAAGAAGTAACCATAGGTTGCCGGCATGAGCCCCACCAGCAACGGCGCGGGCAGACCAAGGCCGATCCCCACGGGCAGAAGCATCTTGGCGGTTGCCGCCTGGCTGTTGATCACCACCGATACGGCAAAGAGCGCGAATGCGAACGTCCACGGTGCCTGCTGCACCATTTCCATGACAGCACCCTTGAATTGCGGCATGGCATAGCTGAAATAGGTATCGCTCATCCAGGCAATCCCGAAAATGGCAACAGTCGCCACCATTCCCGACTTGAACACCACACCGTTGGGCACTTTCTGCACATCGGTGCGGGTAGCCAGCAGAATAATGCCGCCAAAGGCCAGCATCAGCATCTGAATCATCAGCGTCATGGAAATCTTCAGTGGTTTTTCGCCTTCGCCCATGTCAATCGTGCGGATTTCCGGCACCATGGCGACAATCACGATGGAAACCAGCGCCAGCAGGAACAGCAGCACGGCATTGCGCGCCGAACTCGGCAGCTGCTCGTTCAGTGACGTGCTGGTGGTATTGAGGATGCGCTCGCGCCAGACCGGATCCTGCATGCGCTGCTGATAGACGGGATCATCCTGCAATTCCTTGCCACGACGCAGGCTGTAGAGCGACAGCGCAATCGTGCCGATGAAAGTCGCGGGAATGGTCACCATGAGAATATCGAGCAGCTGCACGCCATGGAAGAAATTCAGCTTGGTGATCTCGTCCAGATAATAGACGACGGCCGCTGAAATCGGGCTGCCGGTAATCGCCAGCTGCGAGGCTACGGAAGAAGCCGCCATCGGGCGTTCCGGGCGAATATTGTTTTTCAGGGCAATATCGCCAATGATCGGCATGATGGAATAGACGGCATGCCCGGTACCCAGCATCAGCGTCATGGTATAGGTCACAATCGGGCCAAGAATCGTGACGCGCTTCGGATTGCGGCGCAGAATCTTTTCCGCGATTTGCAGCATGTATTTCAGGCCACCGGCCGCTTCCAGAATGGACGCGCAAGTCACTACCGCCAAAATGATCAGCATCACGTCAATCGGCGGCTTGCTTGGTGGCATGCGCAGCACCAGCACCTCGAACAGCAACCCGATACCGGATACCACACCCAGCCCGATACCGCCGAAACGGCTGCCGGCATACAAAAACAGCAGCAGCAAACAGAATTCGAAAATCAGCATATATGCCTCCTGAACATGAGAAACAAGCGGCACTCATCATACGCTTCTCCGGCGAGAAGTTAACAAAAAATTTACACTTTGAGATGGGTTCTAAAAAACGTAAATATTTTCAATAAACGGGCGTCGTCTGCCATGCCCCTTCCAAACTCTGGGCTGCCTTGGGCGCAGCTTCCCGTGCGCTTGCCAATCCATTTTCCCGCTCTTACACTTGCCGTTTTTCAATACTGCGCCCCACATGTCCCACCCTGATACCAACCTCATCTGGATCGATCTGGAAATGACCGGACTCGACAGCCAGAAAGATGAAATCATTGAAATCGCAACCATTATTACCGACAGCGAACTCAATATCCTGGCCGAAGGCCCGGTAATCGCCATCCGCCAGCCCGATCACGTCATGGACAATCTCGATGACTGGAACCGCCATTACCACGGCAAATCCGGCCTGATCGACCGCGTGAAAAACAGCGCCTACACCTTGCGCGATGCCGAACTCGCCACGCTCGACTTCATCAAACAGCACGTCAGCCTGCGCAAATCGCCGATGTGCGGCAACAGCATCTGCCAGGATCGCCGCTTCATGGCTCGCCTCATGCCCGAACTCGAGCGCTACTTCCATTACCGCAACCTCGATGTTTCCACCCTGAAGGAGCTGGTCAAACGCTGGTATCCGGGGAAACTGTATGAAAAGCAGAGCACGCACATGGCGCTGAACGACATTCGCGACAGCATCACCGAATTGCGCCACTATCGCGAGCAGGTATTCAAACAGACTGACGCCGCTCAATAACCCGAATGATATAAAATTTCATAAAATTATAATTTATAGTAGATATTTATCACAGTAAGCGCTTTATTATGAGAAAATATACCGCAGAAAGCGCTTATTGGTGAGAAATTTTACCATTCTGACATTGCGTGTCTTTCGGCATTTCCCAGCATCAGCCGCAAATGAAAGACGGATGACTGTTGCACCGTTCGGCAAGTTTGCTGCGGCAGGCTCGGTAAATTTGCTATCGCCAGTTAACCCGAAAAATCTGCAACGACTCTCCCAAAAACAAGCGGCATGAAAGTAGGCTAGGGCGTGTTAACAATTCCATGCTTTAATACAATGAACTCCAGATAAAGCAAAGAACTAAAGCCCCTCCCCCTCGAGGGGGAGGGGTTGGGGAGAGGGGGATAGAGAAAATCGCGCAGCGACGAAACTATCTATATTTCAAATATTTTTCTGAAATCCAGTAAACTCTAAGCGCGAATTGTCAACGGCCCCTAGCGCGGATGGCAAAAGTGTTGGGGTTCGGCAAAGCCTCATCCCAACCTACATTCACTATCGCACTCAACAGCCTGAATAATATAAAATTTCATAAAATTGCAATTTATAATAGATATTTATCACTATAAGCGCTTCATGATGAGAAAATATACCGCAACAAGCGCTTATTGGTGAGAAATTTTACCATTTTAACATTGCGTATCTTTTGGTTTGTCGCAGCATATGCGACAAACCACCATCGTTTTCCCCACAAAAAAGGCGCTTGCGCGCCTTTTTTGTGCTCCGCTGCCGCCGCTTATTCGCTGACGATCAACTGATCCCATTTCGGGATGTTTTCGCTGTTGATGATGTCGGGGAAATTGGAGAAGCGCTTGTCGTAGGCCCAGTGCAGGTTTTGCCAGTAAAGGGGCACGAGCGCGGCATCATCGTATTCGATTTTGCTGATTTTTTTCAGTATTTCACCGCGTTTGCCGTTATCCACCGTGATCATGGCTTCTTCGATCAGCGCATCAAGCTCGGCATTGGCGTAGCCGCAGTTGTATTGGCCAAGGCCCTTGTCCGGCGACTTGCTGTGCGTGATGTAGGTGCCGTAGTCGATGGAATCGGCAGTGATCGGCGCGATGCCGAGCATGTTCATGCCGGTCTGGCATTTGTCGCGCTCCACGAAATACTGGGCGCGCGGCATGGTGGTGAGGTTGGCCTTGATGTTGATTTTCGCGAGCATGGCGGCGACGGCCTGGGCGATTTTTTCGTCGTTGATGTAGCGGTCGTTCGGCGCAATCATGCTGATTTCAAATCCTTTTTCATGACCCGCTTCTTTCATGAGCGCTTTGGCCTTGTCAAGATCGAAAACGGGCACGAGGCTTTCATCGTGGCCGAGATAGCCAGGCGGCGAGTTTTGCGCGGCGGCGGTCGCCGAGTCGCGCATGATCTTGTCCACGAGGCCCTGGTTGTTGACGGCGTAGTTCACGGCCTGGCGCACGCGCAAGTCCTTGAAGGCCGGTTCGATGTCGCTATCCATGTAGAAGAAGAGCACGCGGCTGCTCGGAATGGTGTGGAAGGCGAGCTTGTCCGCTTTTTTCACGCGCTCGATATCGGTGGGCGGCACCGGGAAGATCCAGTCCACGTCGCCGGAAAGCAGCGCGGTGATGCGCGTGGCGTTTTCCTTGATGGGCACGAGGGTGATTTTGTCCACGTTGCCGGTTTTTTCATAAAAATCGGGGTTTTTCACATACACGGATTTCACGCCCTGCTCGCGGCTTTCCACCTTGAACGCGCCAGTGCCGGAGGTGTTGTGCTCGGCGAAGCTGCCGCCCTCGAGCGCAATCAGTGCCTTGTCGCGCCCCTGTTCATCGCTGCCGCTGTAGAACTTGCTGTCCATGATGAAGAGGTTGGTGAGCATTTGCAGGGTGAGCGGATACGGCTTTTTCTCGACGATATCGACGGTGTAATCATCCACCTTGCGGATTTCCTCGAAAGGCGCAATCACGCTTTTGAAGTTGGGCGCGCCCTTGGCGCGGTTGAAGCTGAAGACGACGTCATCGGCAGTCATCGCGTTGCCGCTGTGGAATTTGACGTCGCGGCGCAGATGGAAGCGCGTAACGTTGTCGCCGACGCGTTCCCATTTTTCCGCGAGACGCGGCTGGATTTCGTTTTTGTGGTTGTAGCGCACCAGCGGATCGAAAATGAGGTTGGCCATCTGGATGGTATCGGCCGAGAGCTGCTGCATGGGATCGAGCGATACGGGATCGGCATCGTAGGCGATGGTGATATCGGCGGCGTGGCTCGCGGCAGCAGCGAAGGCCAGGCTTAACAGGCTTTTGCGGAACATGAATACTCCTCTGTTGGGGGATAGAAAAACTTAATGCCTTGTCGCCAAACGGCACAATTCGATCACCATTTCGCACGCTTTCGCAAACGAACGCAGCGGCAAGAACTCGCACGGCGAATGGAAATTGTGCGCGCCGGTGAAAATATTGGGGGTGAGCACGCCGCGCGCGGAAAGCTCCGAGCCATCGGTGCCGCCGCGCATGGCAAAGGGTTGGGGTTCGATGCCGAGGTTCTTCATGGCAGTGAAGATATGATCGATGGCGTGACGGTTCGCGTCCGTCACCGCATCGCGGATATTGGCGTAGGTATCGCTGATGGTGAGCGCCAGTTTCGCGCGCGGATAGCGCGCCTGCACCACGTCCACCACCTGCTGCAAATAGGCTTTCTTGGCGGCAAAACCGCCGCGGTCGTGATCGCGGATGCTGAAATCGAGCGTAGCGTAGGACTGGTTGCCGCTCATGCCGTTCAGCCAGATATAGCCTTCGCGATCTGCCGTGTTTTCCGGGGTTTGCAGACGATCAAGCAGGTTGGCGACGTCCACGGCAACCAGATTGGGATTGACCAGCACGCCCTTGGCCGACATCGGATGCGCGGGCACGCCATCAATATGCAAATGCGCGTGCGCGGCGTTGAACGTTTCATAGCACAGCTCGCCGATGCCGCAGCAATCGAGGGTATAGGCGTAATCCACCGGGAAATCGGCCAAATCCAGCACTTTCGCACCGCGCAGACCGATTTCCTCATCCGGCACAAAGGCAATGCGCACTTCGCCATGCGCGATACCCTCGCGCTGCATGCTATCAAGCGCGGTCATGATGCTGGCAATGGCGGATTTGTCGTCGGCGCCGAGCACGCTGGTGCCGTCGGTCACAATGATGTCGTCACCGATATAGCGCTCGATTTCGGGATGCTCGGCGACGCGCAGCCAAATATCCCGTTCGGCATTGAGGCAAATATCACCGCCAGCGTAGCCGCGCACAATGTGCGGATGAATCTCCGGCGACAGGTTCACATCCACGGTATCCAGATGCGCGATAAAGCCGATGGTGGGCGCCGCTTCATGGCCGGACGTGGCGGGCAGGCGCGCCGTGGTAATCGCTTGCGCATTGGTTTTCACGTCAACCAGACCCAAGGCGCGCAATTCGTCCGCCAGCAACAGCGACAACGTGCGCTGCCCCTCGCTGCTCGGCACGATGCCGTTCGCGGCATCACTCTGGCTGGAAACCGCCACATAACGGAAAAAACGATCGCAAAGCTGCTGGCGCATGGGAGACTCCCGATTCATGAAGCGCGCCAGTATAGCGCAAATCATGCACCATAAAAGACAGAACCAGCGCTTTTTATCAAAAGCCGCGCATTTATTGAAAAAACAGACGCATCCTTGCCGCAACGCTCCACACCGCAAGATAGAGTCAAATGGTAAATTTTCTCATCATAAAGCACTTATTTCAAGAAAATTTCTCACCATAAGCGCTTATTGGTGAGAAATAATAATCATAAATTGCCTTGTGTTTGATAAAAAATACCAATCAAGCCAAACAGCGGATTTTTCTTATATAATCCCGCGCTTTTCTTTTATGGGTAATCCGTTATGGAACTGAACATGACCTACCAGCGCATCGACGACCTGCTGTCGCGGGAACAGGCGCTTAGGGGGTATCTTTGACTACGAAGGCAAATCCGAGCGTCTCGACGAAGTAAACCGCGAACTGGAATCGCCCACGGTGTGGGACGATCCCGAAAACGCCGCCAATCTCACCCGCGAACGCGCATCATTGATGGGCGTGGTCAATACCTTGGACGAACTGAAAAGCGGCCTTGGTGATACGCGCGAGCTCATCGAACTCGCCGAAATGGAAGACGATGAAGCCACGGTCAACGCGCTGATTGCCGATATCGACGGCCACGCCGCGAAAATCGAAGACCTCGAATTCCGCCGCATGTTCGCCGGCGAACTCGATGCCAACAATGCGTTTTTGGACATCCAGGCCGGCTCTGGCGGCACCGAGGCGCAGGACTGGGCCTCCATGCTGCTGCGCATGTATCTGCGCTGGGGCGAAGCCAAGGGCTTCAAGACCGAACTTATCGAAGAATCGCCGGGCGAAGTGGCGGGCATCAAATCGGCCACCATCCAGTTTGAAGGCGAATATGCCTACGGCTGGCTGCGCACGGAAATCGGCGTGCACCGCCTCGTGCGCAAATCACCGTTCGATTCCGGCAACCGCCGCCATACCTCGTTTGCCGCCGTGTTCGTGTCGCCGGAAATTGACGACAACATCGAAATCGAGATCGATCCGTCGGACTTGCGCATCGACGTCTATCGCGCGTCCGGCGCGGGCGGCCAGCACGTCAACCGTACCGAATCGGCGGTGCGCATCACCCACTTGCCCACCAATATCGTGGTGCAATCGCAAAACAGCCGCAGCCAGCACCAGAACAAGGATACCTGTATGAAGCAGCTGCGCGCCAAGCTCTACGAGCTCGAGCTGCAAAAGCGCTCGGCGAGCGCGCAGGCCATGGAAGACAGCAAGTCCGACATCGGCTGGGGCAACCAGATCCGTTCCTATGTGCTCGACCAGCAGCGCATCAAGGACTTGCGCACCGGCCATGAAACCAGCAACACCCAGGGCGTCCTCGATGGCGATCTGGATCCGTTTATCAAAGAAAGCCTGAAACAGGGGATAGAGGCATGAGTGACATCGCCCAGGACGACAACAAACTGATCGCCGAACGCCGCGAAAAACTGAACAAAATCCGCGAAAAAGGCATCGCTTTCCCCAACCATGTGCGCCCCACGCACCGCGCCGCCGATCTCCATGCCGAATTTGACGGCGTGGAAGACGAAGAGGCGCTGAAAGCCGCGGGCGATATCACCGTTGCCGGGCGCATGATGGGCAAGCGCATCATGGGCAAGGCGAGCTTCTGCGCCATCCAGGACGGCAGCGGCGCGCGCATTCAGGCCTATGTGGCGCGCGATGACCTGCCGGAAGGCGTCTATGCCGATTTCAAAACCTGGGACGTGGGCGACATCATCGCCATCAAGGGCCATCTGTTCCGCACCAAGACCGGCGAACTGACCGTGCATGCCGCGTCTGCCGAACTGCTCACCAAATCGCTGCGCCCGCTGCCGGAAAAATTCCACGGACTGACCGACCAGGAAACGCGCTATCGCCAGCGTTACGTGGACCTCATCATGAACGCGGACAGCCGCGACATCTTCGTGAAACGCACCGCCATCATCGCCTACATCCGCCGCTTCTTTGCGGAGCGCGGCTTCCTCGAAGTGGAAACGCCGATGATGCACCCGATTCCGGGCGGCGCGGCGGCAAAACCCTTCGCCACCCACCACAACGCCCTCGACATGCCGCTCTTTCTGCGCATCGCGCCCGAGCTGTATCTGAAGCGCCTGGTGGTCGGCGGCTTTGATCGTGTCTTTGAAATCAACCGCTCCTTCAGGAACGAAGGCGTCTCCACGCGGCACAACCCGGAATTCACCATGCTGGAATTCTACTGGGCCTATGCCGATTACCGCGATCTGATGGATCTTTCCGAAGTGCTGCTGAAGGGGCTCGCGCAAAGCGTGCTCGGCACCACGCGCTTCACCTATCAGGGGCAGGAAATCGACTTCGGCAAACCCTTCGCGCGCCTCACCATGCTCGAAGCCATTGCCCGGCACGCGCCGCAATATGCGGACAAGCTCAATGACGCGCAAGCGCTTGCCGAGATTCTCAAAACGCAATACAAGCAGAAAACCGACGGCCTGTCGCTCGCCAAGCTGCAAACCCTGCTCTTTGAAGAAGCAGTGGAAGACAAGCTCGTCCAGCCCACCTTCATCACCGCCTATCCCGCGGAAGTCTCGCCGCTGTCGCGCAGAAACGACGAAAATCCCGAGATTACCGACCGCTTCGAGCTGTTCATTGCCGGCCGCGAAATGGCCAACGGCTTCTCGGAATTGAACGATGCCGAAGACCAGGCCGAGCGCTTCCGCGCGCAGGTGGCGGCGAAAGACGCGGGCGACGACGAAGCCATGCACTATGACGCCGACTATATCCGCGCGCTCGAATACGGCCTGCCGCCCACCGCCGGACAGGGCATCGGCATTGACCGTTTGGTCATGTTGCTCACCGACAGCGCTTCCATCCGTGAGGTATTATTGTTCCCCCATATGCGGGCGGAATAACACTTCAACCTCGTAGGATGGGCGTCAGCCCATGCGGTAACACCCCTTCGACAAGTGCATTGCGCTTGTCGAACCGCACAACGCCCATCCCACTCCTACCGACGAGAACCCCATGAAAACATTTGCCAAAGCTCTCCTCGCCGCAGCCCTTGCCATGAGCGCTGCCGCCCACGCCGAGCGTTATGACCTGCCGCCGCAGGATATCGGCGTCGTCGGCAAAATCCAGATCATCAGCGCGCACGAAGGCGAAACCTTCGCCGATATCGGCCGCGAATACGCGCTCGGCTTCGAAGCGCTGGAAAAGGCCAACCGCAGCCTCGATCCGCTCTATCTCAAGGAAGGCAACCAGGTCTTTTTGCCGACGCGCTTCATCCTGCCCAATGCACCGCGCGAAGGCATCGTCATCAACCTGCCGGAAATGCGCCTCTATTACTACACCCCGGATCACCGCGAAGTGCATGCCTACGCCATCGGCATCGGCCGTGAGGGGCGTGATACCCCGCTTGGCGTGCAAACCATCATCGAAAAGCGCAAGGATCCGAGCTGGACGCCGCCCGCTTCCATCCGCGCCGAACATGCGGCCGAAGGCCATCCCCTGCCTGCCGTGGTGCCACCCGGGCCGGAAAACCCGCTTGGCACGCGCGCCATGCGCCTTTCCAACCCGAGCTATCTCATCCATGGCACGCACCGCCCCGATGGCGTCGGCATGCGCGTCTCCTCCGGCTGCATTCGCCTGCATCCGGAAAGCGTGGAAGAGCTGTTCGACATGGTCTCGAACGGCACCAAGGTCAATATCATCAAGCAGCACATGAAAGTGGGCTGGTACGGCGACAGCCTCTATCTCGAATACCACAGTCCGCTTGCCGAAGACGGCATCCCCGATGAAGTCGCCCTGCAACAGGCGCGCGACGTGGTTTACAAGGCAGTCGGCGCGCGCGGCTATCAGGTCGCCGACGAACTCATCGACGCGGTGGTGCGCGAAGCAAGCGGCCTGCCGGTGGAAATTGCTTATTATTGAGGGCCTATTACTGAGCCATGCCCCGCCCACCAAAAAAGCGCCATTTGGCGCTTTTTTTATGCGTTGCCCGATACGCGACAAAATATCTCTATCTGGTTAAAGATATGATGCCTCGTGATGGAAGAATTGGGGAGATGGCAGAAATCAAACCGTTTTTCCGATTTCGGAATGGGTTTGAAACATGGCCATTCGACCTGAAAACCCGCACATGTTCTCCGATCAATGGACGGCGCAGATGTAGGGACGTAGCCTGCTACGTCCCGGAATGACCCAATACCTGCACCACGGACGTTGCAGGCAACGTCCCTACCGCCAAACGTTCTGCCATTGCACAGCGATGGCGGGTGCAGGTTGCTGGTGAGTGCGCAGTACGAACCCCAACATGTTGAGCTTCATCATGCCGGGGCCGCTTGTCGCGAACTACTAGAGCGAATTGGATTTATCCGTTTACGCATGTAGTTGCGACGAAGCGCCTCAAAGCCCCTGGGCGCAGCCGCAGACGCGGGGCTTTTTTGGCGGAAATACGGGCTTGGGTGTTTGAGCGACAGCGAGTTTACAAGCCCGCCGCCAAAAGCCCCGCGGCAAGGGAAAACTGCGCCCCGGGGTCGCTTTTCTTTGCCTACTTTCTTTGGCGACGCAAAGAACGTGTTCCTGTTTTTGGAGCCGGCCGCGCGGCCATGAAGCGCAATCTCGAAAAGAGAAAACAATGCAGAAAATCGCCGTGAAACTTGTTGACGCAAATATTGTGGAAAACTTTGTTTCCCCTCGTCCCAATTCCAATGCATCCCAATCGAGCAATTGGCTTTTGCTTTGAGTTTCGTCGATATTTAAACCAAAAGCGCACCAACCTGCGTTTCTGTTCTGCTTTTTATTGATTTGGCTATATATTCCGCCAAATTCCCTCATCCCTTGCCCTGGCGATCGGGGTAAATGGCGAGGCTGATCCACTGGCTGTCGTCGCTTTCCGGCTCGATCTCGGTGATTTCGCCGTGGATCCTGCCGCCGTAGCGGCTGATGAGATGCTGCACCAATTCCGCCTTGCTGGCCGGAATGTAGCCGATTTTGTTCTGGTGCCACAGCACCATGACGGCATTCCTGTCATGCGGGTTATCCGGCTCGCGCTGCAAGGTGAGCGGATCGCCGCGCTGCATGATGTCGGAAAGGTCTGCGGCGCGATAATGCTTGAGGCCACGGATGGGCAGGTGGGCAATCACGGGTTTGCGCAACAGGCGCTGGATCAGGCGACGGATGGCGTTCATTTTTGTTTTTTAGTGAAATATAGTTGTTTTTTACCACCAATAAGCGCTTGTTATGATAAAAAATTACTATAATAAGCGCTTAATATGATGGGTTTTTACCATTTTACTCCGGCTGAATGGTTTCCTGCCCGCCCATGTAAGGGCGCAGCACGGCGGGAACGGTAATGCTGCCATCGGCCTGCTGGTAGTTTTCCAGCACGGCGACCAGCGTTCTGCCCACGGCAAGGCCGGAGCCGTTCAGGGTATGAATGAGTTGCGGCTTGCCGCCGGCACCGGGGCGGTAGCGCGCCTGCATGCGCCGCGCCTGGAAATCACCGCAGTTGCTGCATGAGCTGATTTCGCGGTATTTGCCCTGCCCTGGCAGCCAGACTTCGATGTCGTAGGTTTTGCGCGCACCGAAGCCCATGTCGCCGGTGCAGAGCACGATGACGCGATACGGCAGTTCCAGCGCCTGCAAAATGGCTTCGGCATGGCCGGTGAGCATTTCCAGCGCGTCATCGGATTGTTCCGGCGTGGTGAGCTGCACCATTTCCACCTTGTCGAACTGGTGCTGGCGGATCATGCCGCGCACGTCCTTGCCATGCGCGCCGGCCTCGCTGCGGAAGCAAGGCGTGTGCGACGTGACGCGCAACGGCAGGTCGGCTTCGTTCAGGATGCTGTCGGCGGCGAGATTGGTGAGGCTGACTTCGGCGGTGGGAATGAGATAAAACTCGCGCTCGCCCAGTGCGGTTTTGAAAAGGTCTTCGCCGAATTTCGGCAATTGCCCGGTGCCATACAGGCTTTGCGCGCTGGCCAGATAGGGCACGTACATTTCCGTGTAGCCGTGCTTTTGCGTGTGGGTATCGAGCATGAACTGGGCGAGGGCACGATGCAGGCGGGCAAGGCTGCCTTTCAGCACGGTAAAGCGGGCGGCGGCGATTTTGGCGCCTTCGGCAAAGCCGAGGCCGATATTTTCCATGTCGGCATGTTCTTTCGGCGGGAAGTCGAACACGCGCGGCGTGCCCCAGCGGCGGATTTCCACGTTGTCGTCCTCATCCTTGCCATCGGGCACGCTGTCGTCCGGCAGGTTGGGCAAGCCGCTTTCGATGTCGTAAAGCGCTTGCTGCACGCGCGCCAGTGTGGCTTCCGCTGCCTGCTGGCGATCGTCCAGCGCAGCGACCTGCGCCATCAGGGCACTGGCATCCTCGCCATTCTTCTTGGCCATGCCAATCGCGGCAGACAGATTCTTGCGCTCGGCCTGCAAGTTTTCACTCTCGACCTGCACGCGCTTGCGCTCGGCTTCCAGCGCCATGTAGGCATTGGCATCAAAGGCAAAACCGCGACGGGCAAGTTTGCGGGCAACGGTATCGGCTTCGCTTCGCAGAAGTTTGGGATCTAGCATGGCAATTCCTTATTGGACGGCAAGAGACGGATTATCGACACGAACCACGTGGCCATCCGCGCCGTAATGAATGACAAGATTGCGGGCAAAAGTGCGCTGGCTCTTGCCGCTTTCATAACGATAAAGATAAGTATCCTGCTCGGGATGGAAAGGATCCTGCATCACCGGGCTGCCCAGCAAGCGGTGCACTTCCTCGCGCGACATGCCGGGGCGGATCAGGGCGATGGTGGCGTCGTCGTAGAGATTGCCCTGCACCACATCGGTGCGGTACATGAAAGGCGTAAAGCCGCAGGCCGCAAGGCCGAGGCTACAGGCAAGCAAAACAAAAATGCGGGGCATGGCCTTATCCTGTGAACATGGAAAGCGGGCATTATAGCCAAAGCGCCGCCTTTGCCATACCGGCAAAGCGCGCGGCATGGCGGCAAACCGGCACACAAAACCATAACGCGCCAAACACTTAACACAAAACCACCAAAAACAATATCTTTTTACCATCATGAAGCGCTTGTTGCGGTAAAAAACAACCATTTATATGACAAAAATGAGAAACAAAAACATCGATATCTCCAACAGCCTGTTCACCCATGCCAAATCCAATCTTGCAAAAAATCTATCGATAAGCTACTTTAATCAACCTCTATAAATCAAAGGAGCAAATCATGAGCTTTGAATTTCCTTCCCTTCCCTATGCTTGCGACGCGCTGGAGCCGGTCATCGACAAAATGACCATGGAAATCCACCATGGCCGCCACCACAAGGCCTATTTCGACAACTTCACTGCCGCCATCAAGGATACTCCGGCGACCAATGAAAGCCTCGAAGCCATCCTCGCCAACATCAGCCAGCAAAGCCCGGCCGTGCGCAACAACGGTGGCGGCTTCTACAACCACAACCTGTTCTGGAAAGTCATGAGCCCTAACGGCGGCGGCGAACCGACTGGCGCCCTGGCACAGGCCATCAACGACACCTTCGGCAGCTTCGATGCCTTCAAGGCCCAGTTCAAAGACGCCGGCATCAAGCAATTCGGCTCCGGCTGGGCCTGGCTCATCGTCGGCAAAGACGGCAAACTGGCGATTACCAGCACTCCCAACCAGGACAACCCGCTGATGGACGTTGCCGCCGTACAGGGCACGCCCATCCTCGGCTGCGACGTCTGGGAGCACGCCTACTACCTCAACTACCAGAACAAGCGCCCGGATTATCTCGAAGCGTGGTGGAAAGTGGTCAACTGGGATTACGTCGCCGAACTTTACAGCAAGGCCACTGCCTGATCCGCAGCACCCCGCAAGCCCGCCCCGCGCGGGCTTTTTCACATTCTCAACCACGAAAAACCATGTCATTCCAGCTTGTCATATTTGATTGCGATGGCGTACTCGTTGACAGCGAAACCATCACCAGCCAGGTGTTCATCGACCTCGCGCGCGAACACGGCATCCACCTCGAACTCCCCTTCCTGCTCGAACACTGCGTTGGCCGCTCCCTTGCCGACAACATCCGCCATGTGGAAAGCGAGCATGGCACTACCCTGCCCGACAATTTTGCCGACCGTTTCCGCGCGCGCTCCATCGAAGTGCTCGCTGCCTCCGTGACTGCCATTCCCGGCATCGGGAACGCACTCGATGCCCTCGAAGCGCAACGCCTGCCCTATGCCGTCGCCTCCAGCGGCCGCCCGGAAAAAATGCGCACCACACTGGGTGCCACCGGCCTGCTGCCGCGCTTTGAAAACCGCATGTTCAGCGCCTTCCAGGTTGCCGCGCCCAAACCCGCGCCGGATGTTTTCCTCTTTGCCGCGGAAAACATGGGCGTTGCCCCCGAGCACTGCCTCGTCGTGGAAGACAGCGTAAGCGGCATCCGCGCCGGCATTGCCGCAGGCATGACCGTCTATGCCTACGCCGCGCACGCCCCCGCCGCAAGATTGCTCGCCGCCGGCGCGCACCGCACCTTTGCCGACATGCGCGAACTGCCGCAAATAATTGCAGAAGGCAGAGCAATCGCATGAATGCCCTCTCTTCTCACGAGACTCTTGCTGTCGTGATCTGTTCCTATCGAAGATCTGCGATGCAGATTGAAGTTGAGGAAAAGAAATTTTGTATTCGTTACCCTCATGCCCCAGCCTCTCGCTGCGCGAGCGATGCTTGTCGTTTGTCGCTTGTCGAACCCCACTAAAGATAGTTTATCTTGCTGAAAAATATAAATTTTTCGGAATTTCCCTACATGTTCATTCATGCGATTACCCTGGTATAACGGCACCTGCCATGGAACAAACCTGTGTACGCAGGGCGGTTGTTGCTTTGCGTACGGACGCAAGCGCCTGCCGGATGGCAATCATGGTCTTGATGGTAAATTTTCTCACCATCAAGCGCTTATATTGAGAAATTTTCTCACATAAAGCGCTTATTTATGGTAAAAAATCACTATTTTTGAGTTAAAAACGTTTTCCAATCTCGTTGTAGTATTTTTTCGCGCCGGGATGCAGGGGAATGCCGATGCCTTTGAGGGCGTTGTCCATTTCCCATGCGCCCCTTGGCATCACGTCCATGAGCCAGGTGACGTGGCTTTTGCCTTCCCAGGCAGCTTTGGTGAGGGCGTAAACTCGTTCTTCTTCCATGGCGGCGGTGGTCAGCCACAGCGCTTGTACGGCCACGCCTGCCACGGCTTCTGTTTGCGCCTGGTAGGTGTTGGCAGGGATGGTGAAGGGCTGGTAGTAGCTGTTTTCGCGCACGAGCTGTTTCAGGGCATCGCCGCGAATGGCGAGCAGGCGCACGGGCTTTTGCGCGGCGATGTTTTTCACCAGCGGGTTGCCGGCCGCCGAGAAGAAGAACAGGGCATCGACGTCGCCTTGCAGGAAGCTGCGCATGGCGTCGTCGAGCTTGAGGTTTTCCGTGTGGTAGTCGCCGCTTTTCAGGCCGTAGAGGGTGAGCAGGTTTTGCGCGCTGCCGAGCGTGCCGCTTTGCATGGAGCCCATGGCGATGCGCTTGCCAGCCAGCGCTTCGATGCCGGTGATGCCGCTCTCTTCGGCGACGACGATATGCAGCACTTCGGGATAGAAGCTGGCAATGGCGCGCAGGGCGTCGTTGCCCTTGTCTTCAAACGGCGGCTGGCCGCTGTAGGCGGCATAGGCAAGGCTGGATTGGGCAAAGGCGGTTTGCGCCTTGCCGGTGCGCAGCCGTTCGAGGTTGTCGAGCGAGCCTTCGCTGGAGACGTTGACCAGCACGCCGCCATCCAGTCCGCAGCCCTTGTCGCAGGGAAGCGCGCCGGGCGGCTGGGAAACGACGCCGCCGAGCACGTTGGCAAACCAGTAGTACATGCCGTCGCGCTCGCCGGATGCCAGCGTGATCCAGTGCGGCGCCGGCGTTTCAGCGCTCTCCGTTGCCGCAGGAGCCGTTCCGTTTTCCGCAGCCATGGCGCTGCCCAATGCCAGCCCCAGCCACAAGATGCCTCGCCTCATGTATGTTTCTCCTCTATGTTGTGCGGATTATTGTTGGGCGACGTTGCGCATGCTGCCGACCATTTGTTGTTCCGCGGTTTTTTCGTAATTGACTTCATAGCGCTTGTTGACGACATCGATCACCGGCGGATAGCGGTAGGACTCGAAATAGTCGTAACCGGGTTTGAGCATTTGCCAGAAGGATGCCCAGCGGTGGCCGCCGTGGCGCATCATGTTCTCCGTGGTGAGATGGAAGGGGAAGATATGCACCGGCACTTCTTTTTGCCCGTATTGCAGGGCGATGCCGACCAGCGTGTAGATTTCCTCGATCTGGCGGTCGCCCATGGCATAGCAGCCGACGGAGACGCAATCGCCGTGCACCATCAGGTAGTTGCCGGTGTAGCCGTGTGCGCGGTCATAGGCGTTGGGATAGCCGAGATTGAAGGAAAGGTGATACTGGCTGTTGGGGTTGAGCGCTTTCATGCCGACCTTATAGAAGCCCTCCGGTGACTGCTTGTCGCCCTGGCGCAGTTTTGGCCCCAGCTCGCCGGAATAGACGCAGATCGGGTAGCGCTGGTAAAGCTCATAATGGCCGCCTTCCTTTTGCATCCACGCTTCCAGCACGTTTTCCGTCTTGAAAATGCGCACATAAAGCGGCGCGCCCCAGCGGAAGCCGCGCGCTTCAATGCGCTCTTTCACGTTGCGCGTGAGCGGATCGAGTATCGGCTCGACTTGCGCCTGCTTGACCGGCGGAGCGGGTGGCGGCGCGCTGCATGCCGCGAGCGCCAGACAGGCAAGAACCGCCAGTTGTTTCATCATGTTGGTAAATCTCATTGTTTGTAAATCCATCGGATCAAATCATCCTGCATGTAGCGGCTGGCCACGGCCGACTTGCCGTTGCCCATGATCACGAGCGCATAGATGCGCCCGCTTTCCGCCTGTACATAACCGGCAAAGGCGCGCACGTTGTTCACCGTGCCCGTCTTCCCATACACGCGCCCGGCGAGCGCCTCGCCTCGAAAGCGCTTTTCCATCGTGCCGTTCTCGCCGGCCACCGCAAGCGAGCGGATAAACGGCTCCGCCTGCGCCGAGTGATAGAGATTGCGCAAGAGCATCATCAGCTGCGTGGCGCTCACCCGTGTATGGCGCGACAGCCCCGAGCCGTTATCCACCACCATGCCCCCGGTGGGAATGCCGAAAGCCTCCAGCGTATCAAGCAGGGCGCGGCGTCCGCTTTCCAGCGAACCCGGCACGCCGTGGGTATACGTGCCGAGCGTCAGCATCAGCTGCCGCGTCATCACATTGTTGGAAAGCTGGTTCATCTTGGCGATCTGCTCGGCCAGCGGCAAGGAATACGCGGTATGAATCAGCTTGGCCGTGGACGGGCGAATCGCCATCTGCCCGCCGCCATCGAAGCTGCCGCCCGCCGCATACCACAAATCGCGGAACAGATAATAAAACTGCTCGCTCGCCTCGCCCATCACCACCTGCAACTCCTGCGGGCCGCACGCCGTGCTGTAAAGCCCGAAAATCTCCACCGTGGCATAGCCGCGATCATCGCGGGCAATCTTCACATCCGGCGCATACGTCTTCTTGCCGCATGCCGCCGCATTCACCTTGAGCGCGTTTTTCAAAGACCAGTTCATGATCTGCGGATACATCTCCAGCCGCGCCTTGCCCTTGCCATTGGGCACAATCGTGATCTTCACCGTGCGGAAATTCACCATCAGCGGATCGGGCACCGCGTTATAAGCCGACCATTTCGCGCCGTCGAACGACTCGCGATCGCGCTCGGCCGCGGAAAGGCGGTAGAGGGAATTGTCCATCACGATATTGCCCGTGACATGGCGCACCCCCTCCGCGCGCAAGCCCTGGATCATCTCCTCGAAGCGTTCCTGCACCAGAAAGGGATCGCCGCCGCCCACCACATACAGATTGCCGTTCACCACGCCATTGGCATCCGGCATCTCGTCCACATAAAACTGCGTTTCCCAGCGATAATCCGCGCCCATGCGCAGCAGCCCCGCCGCCGTGGTGAGCAGCTTCGCCACCGACGCCGGATGGCGGAAAATCCCTTCATTGAGCGCCACCAGCGGATGCTCCGCATCCACCGCCTGCACGAGAATCGACACATCCTCCTGCTTCACGCCCTGCTTCTTCATCATCTCGGCCACCGCCGCCGGCACCGTCTGCGCCTGCACGGCAACAGCAAGCGCCAACCCGGCCAACCACGCGAAAAAACGCACAAACACCCTGACTTCCTTCCGCCAAAAAGGCTGCTATTATACGCGCCACCCCGCGAGAGAAAAGAACGAAATATGTCTGAAAACGAAAAACAATATGACGAAGAAGGGCGCGTCATCCGCGAAAACCGCACCCAGGCCAAGCGCGAGCGCGAAGAAATCAAAACCTTCGCCAGCGAACTCCTCGGCCTGCCCGCGCGGCAATACGCGCTCCTGCCCATCAGCGACACCCTCGCCGCCGCCTTCGTCGAAGGCAAAAGACTCACCGGCAACGCGCTCAAGCGGCACATGAACTACCTCACCCGCCTTCTTGAGGAGCACGACCTCGACGCCGTGCGCCACGCCCACGAACACGTCAACCATCCTTATCTCAACGACGGCGCCAAACACCAACGCATCCAGCGCGAAGCCGAACGCCTCATCGCCAACGACCCCGACATCCTCGGCGAACTCATCGCCCGCTACGACGGCCTCGACATCCAGCACATCCGCGCCCTTACCCGCGAAGCGCAGAAACAGCAAGCCGCGCTCACTGAAGAAGAGCAGCACAAACCCGGCAAGCACCAGCGCAAAATCCTGCAATACCTGAAAAACCTGCCGCTCAATGCCGGGTAAAAAATAGTCATTTTTTCTCACCACTAAGCGCTTATAATGAGAAAATTTCTCATTATAAGCGCTTTATCATGATAAAAAACCACTATTTTATGCCTTCCGATAATATCCCGCTTTCGCTTTACGTCCATATCCCCTGGTGCATCCAGAAGTGCCCCTATTGCGACTTCAATTCGCACGCGCTGAAACAGCCGCCCGATGAGGCGGCCTATATCGCCCATCTGCTCCACGATCTGGAGCACGATATCCGCGCGGAAACGCGACCGCTGACCAGCATCTTTATTGGCGGCGGCACGCCCAGCGTTTTTGCCGGTGCGTCCATTGCCGCCTTGCTCGATGGCATCCGTGCGCGCATGGCGTTTGCCGATAATATTGAAATCACGTTGGAAGCCAATCCGGGCACCTTCGAGCAGGAGAAATTCCGCGCCTATCGCGAAGCGGGCGTGAACCGTCTTTCCATCGGCATCCAGAGCTTTTCGCCCGCGCAACTGCGCAAACTCGGCCGCATTCACAGCGCCGACGAAGCCGAGCGTGCGGTGAAAGCCGCGCGGCAGGCGGGGTTTGCCCGCATCAACACCGATCTCATGTTTGCCCTGCCCGGGCAGTCCGTTGCCGACGCGCTGGTCGATCTCGAGCGCGCCATCGCCCTCGAACCCGAGCACATCAGCTGGTATCAGCTCACCCTCGAACCCAATACCGCTTTTTACGCCAACCCGCCCACCTTGCCCGATGACGACACGCAAACCGAAATTTACGAAGCGGGCAGCGCGCTGTTGCGTCGCGCCGGTTATCGCCAATACGAAACCTCGGCATGGACGCGCGGAATGCCGAGTGCGCACAATCTCAACTACTGGCAATTCGGCGACTATCTCGGCATCGGCGCCGGTGCGCACGGCAAACTCACCAGCGCAGACGGCATTCGCCGCATCAGCAAGTTCCGCGCGCCCACGGCCTACCAACAGGCGCGCGGCGCGCTCGCCAATCCCTATGCCGACCAGATGCACAGCGTCGCGCCCGAAGAGCAGCCCTTTGAATTCATGATGAATGCCCTGCGGCTGGCGGATGGCGTGCCCGCCCGCTATCTCGACGCGCGCACGGCACTGACGCTCGCCGATGTGCAAGACGTTTTGCAGCGCCTTGCCGCGCGCGGACTGCTCGACGCGGATTATCGCGAGCGCCTGTGCACCACGCCACGCGGCTTCGCCTTGCTCAATGATGTACTTGCCGAATTTTTGCCGTAAACAGTGATTTTTTATCATTCACAAGCGCTTAGGATGATAAAAAACGCTATTTATCTCCATTGGATATTAGAAACCGTTGGTGACTCGCATCTTCAACACGATTACAAAATTAAAGCGATTGGCTATGGCATTTTTGCGGTAGGGTGTGTGGCGGCCATGCCGACACGCACGCGGAAAAGCCGCATCGCAAACCACGTGCGTGGACTGCGCCACACCCTACGCTATATTTCCCAATATTTATCCGTAAATAGTTATTTTTTATCACTCATAAGCGCTTATTGCGGTAAAAAATCACTATTTTCCTGTGTTTTTGAATAGACATCATGACTGGCGCGCGGGTATTGCCTGCCATTCCGTCAGCGCGCGCAAAAAGCGCAAGATTCGTCCGGCTGCTATCCTTACCATGCGCCGAAAAGAGGAATCGCCATGACGCCGCACCGCCTTTACAACGAACAGCGCTTCGCCCGCATCATCGCCTATCTGCATGAACATTATGCGGAAAAGCTCGATCTCAACCGCATCGCCGAAGAAGCCTGCCTCTCGCCCTATCACTGGCATCGCATCTATCGCGGCGTGCTCGGCGAAACCATCCACGCCACGCTGAAGCGCATCCGCCTGCATCAGGCGGCATGGCTGCTCGCCAACAGCGACAAGAGCGTTGCCGCCATCGCCCGCGAAGTTGGCTATGGCGGCAACGCCCAATCTTTTACCCGCATCTTTCGCGAAAGCCATGGCGCCAGCCCGGAAGACTACCGTACGCAAAGCCGCGTCCCCTATCACGAACGCCAGGCGGGGAAGCTCGCGGCATATCCGGTGGAAATCCGCACCATCGCGCCGATCGCCGTCATCACTCTTGATCATCACGGCGACTACATGCAAATCGGCGACACCTTTCATCGTCTTTACAGTCTCCTGCAACTGCGCGGCATTTCCTATGCCGCACGCAGCTTCGGCATCTATCACCACTGCCCGCACGCCACGCCTGCGGATGAACTCTTTTCCCAGGCTGCCATTGCCGCGAGCGATGCCGTCGAACCGCCCCTGCAAAACGGCACGATACGCGGCGGCCGTTATGCCGTGATGCGCCATCAGGGCTCCTATGCCGAACTCGATCGCGCCTATGACTGGTTCTACGGCGACTGGCTCCTGCAAAGCCCCCACGAAATCGCCGACGCGCCGCCGATCGAAGAATATCTGAACGACGTGCAAACCACCGCGCCGCAAGATCTGCTCACCGATATCTATATCCCGCTCGCGGAAGAATAGCTTTTATAAACTGCATTTTTATCCAAAAATCATCATTTTTTACCATAAATAAGCGCTTATCGCGGTAAAAAAGCACTATTTTCTTTAAAAAAAGGAAATCCCATGGAAAACCCCAGCATCCTCTCCCACGTCTCCCTCGGTACCAACCGCTTTGCCGACGCCATTGCCTTTTACGATCAGGTGCTGGCCACGCTTGGCATCTGCCGCGTCGAAGACCTGAGCGCGCATTTTCCCGCCGTCGCCTATGGTCGCGCCTATCCCGAATTCTGGGTGCAACAGCCGCATAACGGCGAGCCCGCGCAAACCGCGAACGGCGTGCATATTGCCTTCATGGCGGAAAGCCGCGAACAGGTGCATGCCTTTTATGAGGCCGCCCTCGCTGCCGGTGGCCAGGATGATGGCGCGCCCGGCGAACGCCCGCATTACGGCAAGGAATATTACGGCTGCTTCGTGCGCGATCTCGATGGCCACAAGATCGAAGCCATGGCGTGGCTCACGGACGATATCTGCCCCAGCAGCCCGGAAACATGGTAAGAGCATTTTGAAAATATAGACTTGATACTGCTTGGCGGACAGGCTATCGAGGATAGCGGCTGTTCGTCGGGATAACTCCCTCAAGAAAAGCGGGAAAAGGATAATTTTTCTCATCAGAAAGCGCTTCATGTGAGAGTTTTTATCACATGAAGCGATTTTTATAAGAAAACTTTTCATCAAAAATGAACTACCCCGCAGCAAGCAGCGGGGAATGTACCCTTAGAGATTCAACCCAAAAGCATCGCAAGCCACGGTGGCTTGCCGAATCCCGATATTTTTGAAATTGGCACAAGCACTTCACGCCATCTCACGCGCTGAAGCAGCCTACGCCGACAGCAAGCCACCATGATTTTGTATTTTCAAAAAATACCTGAAAATAGTTGTTTTTTATCAAACCAAAGCGCTTGTTATGAGAAAATTTATCGCAACAAGCGCTTTATTGTGAGAAATTTTCTCATTCCAATAACAGCCATCATGCGCTTGCCCGCAAAAGGCTTCGCACATTCATGCTCCGAGGCCGGCAAGGCAAGCAACGCCGTCAGGCTGTTTTTTGGGAATGGCATTACAGGCTGATGTCGTCCAGCCCGCGCAGGATATGGGGCAGGCGCAGGATGGTATTGCGGTCTTTCTGTTTCTCCGCTTCGGAAAGCGCTTCCCAGGGGATAAGCGAAGGATGCCTGCGCGCCCTGTCATCACGGGTTTCTCCGTATTGCCAGCCATTCAGATAACGATGCGCCGCCCAGCGTTCATGTTCGGTGGCAGCAAGCGCTTCGAGCCTGTCCGCCGCAAAAACGGGGGCTTGCCCTTGCGCCAGCGCAGAAAGCTGACCAGCCAGCAGGAGTTTGTAAGGAATGTGGTCGGCCTGGGCGCGGTTGGCGTCTTTGGCATCTTCGTTCAGCGTTTGCCAGGCGTGCCGATAGGCGGCGCTTTCCGAGGCGCTGCTGTCGGTTTGCCCGAGATAGTCCTCATGGATAGCGCGCGCGAGGCGATCCTGGCGATCGCCGGTGATCAGTTCGTAACGGCAGAAATCGCTGTCATCACCGAAAAAGTGCAGGCGTTCGCGCGCCGGACCATGCAGCAATCCACCCATTTCCTTGCCGCCGCCATTGCGCACGTGAATGGCAAAATCGGCATGGGGCGAGGCTTGCAGGAGTTCTGCGGCAATGTGCAGGTTGCGTTCGTCATCATCGTCGGCGCAAATGGCCACCACGCTGGCCTCTGGCGGCAAGTCGCGCATGAAGGCGGCCAGCATACCGGCATAGCAGCCGTCATCTTCATGCCAGTTCAAGGGAAGAATGCGTTCGGCTTGCGGATAGCGGTCATGAAAGATGGCTGCTTTCGCCGCCATGCCCGTGCTGATGATATGCCAGTGCCGTTGCTGCCCGGGCAACAGATGGAAGACGCGCAATCCCTGCACCAGCAAAGCCTGCGCCGCATGCCCAAAGCCGAAGAGCAGAAAATGCACCTGTGCCTGCGGCTGTTGCAGATGGGCAGCCAGCGTGTGCGGCAACTGGTGGAAAAAACGGCGTGCGACCATGTTGTGCAGGTTGAAGAAACGGATGTTGACGCCGCTTTCCTGCTCTGCCTGTCCGTAGCGTTGCAGGGTTTCCGCAAGGCGCGGCTGGTTGAGATGGATATGGCAATGCAGGGTGTGGCCAGACGCTTTCCGGCGGTAAAGCGCCACGAGCTTGCCCGCTACTTCGATGCCCGTCTGTTCATCGCGGGCCAGGCAGATGAGATGGCGCGCGCGCAGGGCACCGGCATTTTCCAGCATGTCTTCACTGGCAGCGTCGCCAATGAGCACGGCATGGCCGTCACGACGCAGGGCAGGCAGGTTTTCATGTTCACTGCGGCGTTCGATGGCCACTGCGCCACGCCCGGTCTTTTCCAGATAGTCGCCAAGAATGTGACTGCCCTTGCCGCCAATGCCGACCACGATGGCATGATCTTTTTTGAACGCGATGCGCCATTGCGTGTATTGCTCGTGAAAGACGTTTTCCACCACTTTCAGCATGGCGCGCAGCAGCAGCAAGATCACGAGAATTTTCACCACGATCAGCGCCCAGGGCACGTCCGGCGGCTCTACCCGCGGCAGAGTGGGATCGTTGCCCATCAGAATTTTGATCATGCGGAAAATGCGGTCCGGCAAATAGCGCCACTGGCTGGTTTCCGGGAAATAGCTGGCAAGGCCAATCCAGGAAAGAACGAGAATGGCAAGGACAAGAACGATCCAGAACAGGCTTTTGTGCTTGGGAGAGATTTTCATAGCTTTTGCGAGAGAGTGGAGATAGGGGAATAGCGCTCGAGGATGGCTTCGGTTTTGCGCTGGAGTTCGGGGTGGTCAAGCTGCGCCAGTTGCAGACGGGCAATGCGCGCGAAATGGCGGGCAAGCGCGCTGGCATCGGGCGCACGGGAAAAGTATTCGCCGAGCGCCGCACGCGCGAGCGGATGGTAGTAATGCGCGGAAGAAAGCAGGCGCAGGCTTTCCGTATCGCGCACGGGAACGAGGCGCTCGATGGCCTGCACCACGGTCGTCTGCGCCCTCGGCGCTACCGGACGGGTCAGAACATCCTGCACATACCAGCTGCTGCCGTTGCCCTGTGCGCTGTGAATATCCACGGTACCCGTCGCGGCGTCGTAGCGGCGTCCGTAGAAACTCTCGAGTTCGTCGGCAAGCTGTGCCGGCGGCATTTCCTGCCCGCCCGGCACCTGCCAGATCTGCACGGTCCTGCCTTCACCGCTGGTATCTACGGTGACAAGGCGCGTATCATCCGCCACCAGCTGCGCGCTGCCATAAATGCCGGTGGCAAAGGGCAAAGCCACAGGATTGCCGCTGGCGCTGTCGATAATTTTGACGGTGGGAACAAGCTTGCCTTCGCTGTAATCCTGCACAAACAGGCGCCGGCTGTCGGCGGAGAAGGCGAGCAGTTTGCTGTCGGGCATCACGGCAATGCTTTGCCCGTAGGCTTTGCCACTGACCGTGTCCCACAGGCGCAGGCGCTTGGTGTCCTGTGCTGCAAGCAGCACCTTGCCGTCGGGCGAGAACTGCAACAACGGATTGGCCACGGTGGGCAGGCTGAAATGCAGGCGGCATTCCGGCAGGTGATAGACATCCGTGCGTCCCTCTGCCTGTGCCAGCGCGAGCCAGCGTCCATCCGGGCTGAACGCAATATGGGTGAGCGCCTCTTCGCCGGACAGCAACATGGTGCCACTGTCCACATCCTGCAACTGCCAGCCCTGCGCGGCGCCCACAAGGAGATAGCGGAAATCATGGTCCATGGCGAAGCCTGCGGATTCCTCGCTGCTCTGGTGATGCCACACTTCGCTTCCACCTTCGATGTTGCGGATGGCGACGCGATTTTCTGCCGTGCGCACGAAGATGCGGTCGCCACTGCGGTTGATGCGGATGGCGCGCGCCTGTGTCGGCATCGCTTCTCCCACGGCCTTGCCGCTTCCCGCATCATAAAAATACAGGGTTTTCTCCGCCGTGACTGCCATCAGCCATTTGCCGCCAACTATCTGGATATAGGCCGCTTCTTCGGGCAGGTGCACAAAATTTTCTTGGCGCTGGCGCGTCGTGCTGTCGAGGCGGGCGATACCCTGCCGGTTCGGGCTGAGTACAAACAGGTACTCGCCGCTGTCATCCGCAACAATCTGCGGCACATCAAGAGCAAAGACAAATTCATCGACGAGTAATGGCGGATTGCCCAGAGTCTGCAAATAGCTGCGCCGGTTGAAAAAACCAATGGTGCGTGTCTCATCGGGCGAATGTTCCGCATTTTCCGGCAGCAGGCGGTACAAAGCGGAGAGCGGCAGGAGGTGTTTGGCCTTGCGCGTGCCATCGTGACGGCGGAACACGGTATAGCCGTCGTTGCCAAGCGCCATGACAGTTTCACCATCATCGTTGAAATCGGCCCAGGCATAACTTTCCCCATCGCTTGCCAACGGCAGGACATCGCCGGTGACAGCATCCACCAGCGTCAAATCATGGCCACTGCCGAGGAGAATCTGCCGGCCATCGGCGGCAAAGCGCACCTGCTCCGCATCACGCCCGCCAGCAAAGGGCACGGCGCGCCCGTCGGCAAGATGAACGATCTCTCCGCCACTGCCCGTCTCACTCTTGTGCCACAACAACAACATGCCGCTGTCCGTACTGAAGGCCGCATGGCGCAAAGTGTTCGTGCCCTGTGCAAAGCGCTGCGGCGGCATCCGGCGCTCCATATCCGCAAGCACCCATTCGCCTGCCGCGTAATCGTAAAGCAAGAGCCAGCGGCTATCGGGGCTCACGGCATCGAGATGAACCTTACCGGCAAACGTCTCATGAAAACGAACTTCGCTGCTTCCCCGCACAGGATCATGGCGCACGATTTCCCCCGCGGCGCGCTGTACATACACGCGGTTGTCAGCATCAAACAGCGGTTTGCCGGCATGCGCCGTGTGCGAATCATCCATTTCCGCGAGCAGCCGCCGCGCCGGTGCATCCCACCATTGCAGCACGAACTTCCCGTCGCCCTGGTCGGCAAAGCCTGCAAGATAGCGTCCGTCCGGGGAAAACGCCGCCAACGTGGCTGAAATCCCCGGCAGCAGCACACGGTCGTCGCGCAGCGCCAGCATGGATTCGGCAAACTGCGCCGCATTGCCGCTGCCGCCACGCACCGCTGCGGCAATATAAGCTGCCGGTTCGCCAAAATCCTGTTGCGACAGCTTGTTGATGCCCGTCATATAAAGCGATTGCGCCAAATGCGTCTGCGCCTCGTTTTTCTGCTGCCAGGCATAGACGCCGCTCGCGCTGGCCGCGACGGCCAGCAAGGCAATGGCAGCGGCCACGCGCTGGGTATTGCGGTTCTTGCGCCGGATTCTTTCCAGCTGGTAGGCCTGGTCGCGCCTGGTCAGCTCCGCGAGCGGCACGCCGAGAATGGTGGCAATGATTTTCAGCTTGGCGAGTTCCAGCCGTGCCTGGTATGCGGTGGTCTTTTCGCGAATCTGCGCGGGCGGCAAACGCTCGCGCTGCAAATGGCGACGATAAGCTTCCAGCGCCGTATAACCTTCGTCACGGGAATGCGGCAGACGCACATCGGCCGCCAGCGCTTCCTCGGGCTGGTCGTGGCGGATGCGTCCGTCGCGATCCACGGCAAAACGCAATACTTCGGGGAAACACTGCGCCTCGCTCTGCATTTCGCCATATTCGGGTTCTCCCCGCAAAATCAGGGCGATAATCCGGTCGCCCTTGCCGGTGCGCTTGAAATGGCGGATTTCTTCCTGCACATAGCGCGAACGCGCCGAACGCGGAGAAGCGAGAAACACCAGAAACTCGGCATGATCCAGCGCTTCCTGCAAGGCCGCGCCGAGATTGGCGCGCGCCGACAGCTCCTTTTCATCCTGGAATACCGGAAAAATCTGCGCCGGAATCGGCTTGCCGTACTGGTTCGTCTGCCCCACCAGCTCGGCGGGCACGACGTAGGTTTCCAGACTGTGATGCAGCCAGTCCGCCCACTTGCGGCCCTGCTCGCGGTTATCGCCGTGGCTGTAGCTGATAAACGCCTTGTAGTGCTTTTCAAACGCCGAATAATCCATAGCGCCAGACATGCGAAGAAAAGGCAAGCTTAGCAGAAAAGCATGGCAAAACCGTGCATCATCATTTTTTCTCATCATCAAGCGCTTGTCGTGATAAAATTTCCCACCAACAAGCGCTTGCTATGATAAATTTTCCTGAATTTGGAGTTTTCATGAAACACCTCTTTCTTGCCCTGCTTTTGCTCTCGTCTTTTGCCCGCGCCGCCGACAAGATCGAGATCCTGCAAAGCTGGTTTACCAATCCCGTCGATGCCCAGCTCGTCATCGCCCTGAAGAAAGGTTATTTTGCCGAGGAAAATCTGGACGTCACCCTCATCGAGCCGTCCGATCCTTCCCTGCCGCCCAAGCTGGTCGCCGCCGGCAAGTCCGACGTGGCCGTTACCTACCAGCCCGCCCTGCAAATCGACGTCGCGGCCGGCCTGCCGCTCACCCGCGTTTCCACCCTGATCGCCGCGCCGCTCAACAGCCTGATGGTGCGCGAAGACAGCGGCATCAAAACGCTCGCCGATCTCAAGGGCAAGAAAGTGGGCTATTCCGTCTCCGGTTTTGAAGATGCGCAGCTTGCCGCGATGCTGGGCAGCGCCGGGCTGACGCTCGCTGACGTGGAAGTCGTGAACATCAACTGGGCGATTACCACGGCGCTCCTCACCCGCCAGGTCGATGCCGTGATCGGCGCCTACCGAAATTTCGAGTTCTACCAGATGGCGATGGAAAATACGCCCGCGCGCCTCTTTTTCCCCGAAGAACACGGCGTGCCCACGCATGACGAGCTGATCCTCGTCGTCAACAACAGCCGCCGCGATGATCCCGTGTTCCGCCGCCTCAACCACGCGCTGGAAAAAGCCAGCCTCTACATCGTCAACCATCCCGAAGACGCCTGGCAGCTTTTCACCAGCTACAAGGAAGGGCTGGATGACGAACTCAACCGCAAAGCCTGGAACGACATCATTCCCCGCCTGGCCCTGCGCCCCGCCGCACTGGACGGACAACGCTACCAGCGCCTTGCCGATTTCCTGCTGGAAAAAGGCGTCATCGACAAGGCGCTGCCGCCAGTTGCGGAATATGCCATCGAGCCTTGATGCCTTATCAACCAGCATTTCCCACTCCGCAGGGCAGGCTGAAGCTTTCTGTTGATGCGTCGAAAAAACCCTTCATGGTGGGCTGACGCCCACCCTACAAGAAATTCAAAAAATCATCCGAAATAGTAGTTTTTTACCATTCATAAGCGCTTATGATGAGAAATTTTTGCATAACAAGCGCTTGTTGATGAGAAAATTTACCATTTTTCACACCAACCGCAAGGTTGGCTTCAGCTCACCGTCGTGCAGCGATTTGACCGGAGCCGTGGCACAAACGCACAGAGCGACAGCAAAGCGCCGTGGCCGTCAGTTGCGCTTGTTCACAAACGCGACAAATCCGCGCTCCGTTGCGATCGCCTCAAGACCCACATCCCACGGCGCGCGCGGCAATGCCGCTACCTGCTGGCAATCGTAGGCAAATCCCCACAGCGGCGGACGCGGGCTTTGCGCAAAAGTGCGGTCATAAAAGCCACCGCCCATGCCGAGTCGGTGCCCCGCATCATCCCATGCCACCAGCGGCACGATCACGAGATCCAGCGCATGGCCGGGCAGTCGCGCCTCGGCGCGATCTTCGGGCGCCAAAATACCGAGCGCATCCGGCGCAAGCGCTTCATCTTCCTGATACGGCAGAAAATACAGCGCCTGCCCCTTGCCCGGCGTAAACGGCAAATACACTTGCCAGCCGCCCTGCCACAGCGCTGGCAAGAGCGGCCTGGTGTCGATTTCTTCCGCGAGCGACAGAAAAACGCCAATCTTTCCGGCCGTTGCCGGCAAATGCGCAACCAGATTGGCGGCAGCCGCCGCGCTTTTCTGCACGCGTTCATCGCCAACAATGGCACGGCGGCGCGCGCGCACTTCGCGGCGCAAGGCGCTCAAATCACCCATCCCGGCTCTTCGTTCAGGTGCATGCGCCGCACATAGGCCGATACCGCTTCCTGATTGGCGCCGGGAATGATGTCTTCAATCAGGGAATAATGGAAATTGCGCAAGCGCTTGTCCGCCACCCACACGAGATAGGTGGTGAAAGGCGGCAAAAAGCCTTCGAGAGAGAACTTCACCAGATCATCATCGCGTGCCTCGTCATGGGCCATGTCGGCAATCACGCCGATGCCCATGCCGTGGCGCACGTAATTCTTGATCATGTCGGAATCGCGCGCCGTCATCACCACGCGTGCGGTGAGCCCGCGGCTGGCAAAGGCTTTCACCAGCGCCGACTGCCCCTTGTGTGAAGTGACGTAAGTGATCAGCGGCTGCCCGTCCAGGTCTTCGGGCGTGATCTTGCCGCGCTGCGCCAGCGCATGGCTTTTGGGGACGACCACAATGGATGCCCAGTCTTCCGCCGGCAATATCACCAAACGGCGCAGCAAATGGTGGTAGGGCGTGAGATCGCTTGCGGAAAACCAGCCGAAATCCGCTTCATGCTCCTGCACCATTTGCAGGATTTGCGCGTTCGTGCCTTCCTGGATATGCAGGGGCAATTGCGGATAGAGCGACTGCATGCCCGGCATGATCTGCACCAGGCGGTAGCGCGCCAGCGTCGGCGTGGTAGCGATGGAAAGCTGCACCGTGTCGCTGAAATCGCGCTGGGCGAGCGCGCGGATATTGTCCACCGCGGAGAGAATATGCTCGATTTCCAGCATAACCGCCTCGCCCAGATCGGTCAGCCCTTCGAAGTTGCGGTTGTTGCGGCGAAAAATCGGCGCACCCATCGCCTCTTCCAGCAGCTTGATATGCTTGCTGACCCCCGGCTGGGAAAGATGGAGCCTCTCGGCAGCCGCAGTTACATTGAAATTGCTTTTTACCACAACATCAACACATTGCAATTGCTTGAGATTCATAAATCCGGCATCCTTTCTGTCCTTTTCCCGCATCACCCGGGAAACCGCGCATATTCAATCATGCCTTCCGTCGTGATACAAGGTATCAACATAAGAGAAACCACTTTCCCCATAACCAAAGGTTATCACCGCCGGACGGCAATTGCCGTACACTGCACGCACATTCTGCAAATGTACGGACACATCATCATGAAATACGCCTCCATCCTCGACACCATTGGCAACACGCCCATCGTGCGCATCAACCGCCTCGCACCCTCTCACGTTGAAATGTATGTGAAAGTCGAATCGCGCAATCCCGGCGGTTCGGTGAAAGACCGCCTCGCCCATGCCGTCATTCTCGACGCGGAAAAGCGCGGCCTGCTGAAACCCGGGCAAACCGTGGTCGAAGCCACTTCCGGCAACACCGGCATTGCCCTTGCCATGATCTGCGCCGCCAAGGGTTATCCCTTCGTCGCCGTGATGACGGAAACCTTCTCCGTGGAGCGGCGCAAGCTCATTCGCTCGCTCGGCGGCAAAGTGATCCTGACGCCCGCAGCCGAACGCGGCCAGGGCATGGTGCGCGTCGCCCACGAACTTGCGAAAAAGCACGGCTGGTTCCTCGCCAACCAGTTCTCCAATCCTGCCAACCCGCAATACCACAAGGAAACCACCGCCGCGGAAATCCTGCGCGACTTCGCCGGCGAACGTCTCGACTATTTCGTGAGCGGCTACGGCACCGGCGGCACCATTTCCGGCACTGGCGCCATTCTCAAGGCGGCGCGCCCCGGCCTGCAAATCATCGCCACCGAGCCGGTCAACGCCCAGCTGCTTTCCGGCAAGGAATGGTCGCCGCACAAAATCCAGGGCTGGGTACCGGATTTCATCGCCGACACCATGGATCAGAATATTTACGACCACATCGTGCCCGTTGGCGATGAAGAATCGCGCGATACCGCACTGGCGCTTGCTTCGCAGGAAGGCATCCTCACCGGCATTTCCGGCGGCGCCACTTTCAACGCCGCCCTGCAATACGCGCAGGATGCCGAAGAAGGCAGCGTATTCCTCGCCATGCTGCCCGATACCAGCGAGCGCTATATGTCCACTTTCCTATTTGAAAGCATCAACGAAGGCTCGGACGACAATCTCCTGCCCTAGAGGCTGTTGACAATTCAGATTGTTATGCGATGAATTTCAAATAAAGCAACGAACTAAAGCCCCTCTCCCACGGGAGAGGGGCTTTGAATTCTGTTCACATCTGAACCAAAAACGCTCTAGCCGCGCAACTTTCTTTTGCCGTTGGACGGGGCACGATTGAGACCGGTTATTTCTGCCCAACGCACAGGGACGTAGCCTGCTACGTCCCGAAGTCCGCGCCTGCCACGGACGTTGCAGGCAACGTCCCTACAACCATCGTTCACTCGCTGCATCACCGAATAAGCGCTTCGTGAATCCCATAAAAAACGCCGGTTGCCCGGCGTTTTTTGTGGGGGAAATGGCCATGCAATGCGTAGGGTGTGTGGCGGCAACCGCCGACACGCACGCGGTTTGCCATGTTCCTTGTTCGCGTGCGTGCCGCTACACGTCACACACCCTGCCGTTCCAAAAATGAAATGCCGCACTCAACCGCGCAGCGCGTCCACCTTGTCGGTTTTCTCCCAGGTGAAATCCGGCAATTCGCGGCCGAAATGGCCATAGGCGGCGGTTTGCTGGTAAATCGGGCGGATGAGGTTGAGCATTTCGATGATGCCGTAGGGCGTGAGATCAAAAACGCGACGCACGCGCGCGACGATTTCCTCATCCGCGATCCTGCCCGTGCCGAAGGTATTGACCATGATCGAAGTCGGCTCGGCCACGCCAATCGCATACGAGACCTGCACTTCGCATTTGCGCGCCAAACCGGCGGCGACGATATTTTTCGCCACATAACGCGCGGCATAGGCGGCGCTTCTGTCCACCTTGGAAGGGTCTTTGCCGGAAAACGCGCCGCCGCCGTGATGCGCGGAGCCGCCGTAGGTATCGACGATGATCTTGCGTCCGGTCAGCCCGCAATCGCCCACCGGCCCGCCGATCACGAACTTGCCGGTCGGGTTGATGTGATAGCGCGTTTTGTCAGACAGCCATTCTTTCGGCAGCACTTTGTAAATAATGAGTTCGCGCACCGCTTCTTCGAGATCGGCAAGGCGAATCTCTTCATCATGCTGGGTGGAAAGCACCACGGTATCGATGCCGGCAATCTTGCCGTCTTCATAGAGGAAAGTGAGCTGGCTTTTCGCATCCGGGCGCAGCCACGGCAACACGCCTTCCTTGCGCACCTGCGCCTGGCGTTCCACCAGGCGGTGCGCGTAGGTGATCGGCGCCGGCATCAGCGTTTCCGTTTCGTCGCAGGCAAAGCCGAACATGAGGCCCTGGTCGCCCGCGCCCTGCGCGCGTTTTTCTTCGCGGTCAACGCCTTGCGCAATATCGGCGGACTGCTTGCCGATGGCGTTGATCACGGCGCAGGTTGAGCCGTCGAAGCCCACTTTCGAGCTGTTGTAACCGATGTCGTTGATGGTCTTGCGCACCAGTTGCTCCAGATCCACCCACGCGCTGGTGGTCACTTCCCCGGCAATCACGGCCATGCCGGTCTTGATCAGGGTTTCGCAGGCCACGCGTGCATCGGGATCCTGGGCGATGATGGCATCGAGCACCGCATCGGAAATCTGGTCGGCAATTTTGTCGGGATGGCCTTCAGAGACGGACTCGGAAGTAAAGAGATAACGGGACATGGGATTCCTTGTCTTCACGACGCAAACAGAAAGGCGGCTATGGTAACAAATCCGCCTTTCAAAAAGGTATTCGCGTGGGTTTGGCGGCAAGCATTGGCCGGATTTCCGCCGCTGTCATTCTGTTTTCAGGAATGAGAAAATTTCTCACTAATAAGCGCTTATTATGATAAATTTTCTCACGATAAGCGCTTTATGATGGTAAAAAATGACTATTTTTTGCTTTTTTCTATCTTTTTGATAATTTCTGCCGCGATATTGTCGGCAAGTTCCAAATGGGTGGTAAAGCCCACGCAGGACGCATTAATCTCGCCGAGCACGTACTGATCCGCGCCGCTTGCGTCGGTATCGAGAATGAAATCCGCCGTCCACAGCAAAGGCAAATCATAGCCGCCGAGTTTTTCCTGGAGCAGCGGCAGGCTGCTTTCCACCAGCTGCACCAGTTGCGGCCAGTCCTGCGGCTGGTCGTAGCGGTATTGCGCGCCGGAGAACAACGTCGCCGAAAACGCATCCGCCCCTTCCGCCGGCTTTTTGTGCACCACGGAAACCGCCTTGTCATGCAGCATCAGCACGCGAATCTCGCCTTCCTTGATGCGCGGCAGGAAAGGCATGTCGAGCAGTTGCCCGCCCTCGCCTTCCACATACTGGCGGCAGAAATCGAGAAATTCGCCGAGCGTTTTTTCTTCCACATGATTGTCGCGCGCCTCGGTGAGCTTCAGGCGCGCATCCATCGGCACTGCCCCGTCCTGCACCGCGCCGGCAAGCACTTCCACGCGCCAAATGCCCTCGCCGGTCGAGCCGCGATTTTGCTTCAACACGCGCACGCCAGTCGCCAGCACCTGCGGGAAGCGCTCGCGCAATTCCTCCGGCGAGTAATAGACGTACACATCCTCCGGCACCAGCCCCGTGCCCACCAGTTTCGCCACCGCATCTTTCGCGCCGTAGGACGTCATCGCATCGGGATAGGGCAGGCCGACAACGCCCGCCGCCACCAAATCGCGCAGCATCTGGAAATAGGCGCTTTCGTCCTTGAGATTGCCGGGATTGATGCGGCTCACATAGGCATCCGCGCCATCGCGCACTTTGGCAAAAATCGACTCGCGTTCTGCGTCATCATAAAAAACGACCTCGCCCGTCCAGCCCAGGCGCTTGAGCGCTGCGATCATCGGCATGCTGTCCTTGCGGTAGCCGTCCGCCCCCTTGTCCGAACCGCCCTGCACCTCAAAAATCACCACATGTTTTTTCATTGCTTATCCTTGTCGTTTGTCTTAAAAACAAGCGGAGAATGATAACAGCTATAGCGCTATTTTTTTATTATTCCCACTTCGCCGCCTCTCTATCCCAATCACCGCTACGCAGCGCCCCAAGCCCCTTCGGGCGCAGCCGCAAACGAAGTGCTTTTGACGGAAACACGGGCTTGGCTGTTTGAGCGCAGCGAGTTCCAAGCCCGCCGCCAAAAGCGCGTTCGGATGCGGAAAAACTGCGCCCGTGGGGTCGCCTTTCTTTGCCTACTTTCTTTGGCGACGCAAAGAAAGTAGGCGGCCGCGCGGCCGCGAAGCGCAATCTCGAAAAGTGTCCATCCGACAAAATCGCCCTATGCCGACACACAGCAACCCGAACATACTCATCTTTTATCACGCTTCACCGTTATAATTCCGCCATCCCATCCTCTACTAAGGACATGCCATGACCATCCCGTCCGACGCCGACATCGCCCGCGCCGCCCCCATCCAGCCCATTGCCGACATTGCCGCGAAAATCGGCCTCGGCGCGGACATGCTCATCCCCTACGGCCACACCAAGGCAAAAATCCTCGCCGCGCCCGCCTTCGCCCTGCCGAAAAAAGCGGGCAAACTCATTCTCGTCACCGCCATCAACCCCACGCCCGCCGGCGAAGGCAAAACCACCGTTACCATCGGCCTTGCCGACGCGCTGAATCGTCTCGGCAAAAGCGCCATCGTCGCCATGCGCGAACCCTCGCTCGGCCCCGTCTTCGGCATCAAAGGGGGAGCCGCCGGCGGCGGCTACGCGCAAGTCATCCCCATGGAAGACATCAATCTCCACTTCACCGGCGACATGCACGCCATCGGCGCTGCCAGCAACCTCCTCGCCGCCCTGATCGACAACCACATCCATCACGGCAACGCCCTCAATATCGACCCGAAACGCATCACCTGGCGGCGCTCGCTCGACATGAACGACCGCCAGCTCCGCCACATCCTCTCCGGCAACGGCAAACCCGCCGACGGCACCCTGCGCCCCGACGGCTTCGACATCACCGTCGCCAGCGAAGTCATGGCCGTCTTCTGCCTTGCCAATGATCTCGCCGACCTCAAGAAACGCCTCGGCGACATGATCGTCGCCTACAGCAAAACCGGCGAACCCGTCCGCGCGCGCGACCTCAACGCGCAAGGCGCGATGGCCGCCCTCCTCAAGGACGCCATCCAGCCCAACCTCGCGCAAACCCTCGAAGGCACCCCCGCCCTCATCCACGGCGGCCCCTTCGCCAACATCGCGCACGGCTGCAACAGCGTCATCGCCACCCGCCTTGCCACCCATCTCGCCGACTACACCATCACCGAAGCCGGCTTCGGCGCCGACCTCGGCGCGGAAAAATTCTTCAACATCAAATGCCGGCAAAGCGGCCTGCGCCCCGACTGCGCCGTCATCGTCGCCACCGTCCGCGCCCTCAAATACAACGGCGGCGTCGCCAAGGCCGACCTTGCCGCGCCCAACGTCGCCGCCGTCAAGCGCGGCCTCGTCAACCTCATCAAGCACATTGAAAACATGCGCAAATTCGGCGTGCCCGTCGTCGTTGCCATCAACCGCTTCGTAAGCGACAGCGACGCCGAACTCGATACCGTGCGCAGCCATTGCGAACAGGCGAAAGCGCGCGTCGCGCTCTGCGAAGTGTGGGCAAAAGGCGGCGCAGGCGGCGAAGCGCTTGCCGACAAAGTGCTCACCGCCATCAGCGAAAAACCCGCCGAATGGCAGCCCACCTACGAAAGCCGCGAACCGCTGCGCGACAAAATCCGCGCCATCGCCACCCGCATCTATGGCGCGGACGGCGTCGATTTCAGCGCCGATGCCGCGCGACAAATCGATCTCCTGGAAAAACTCGGCTACGGCACCCTGCCCGTGTGCATGGCGAAAACCCAATACTCGCTCTCCGACAACCCTGCCCTCCTCGGCCGCCCGCAAGGCTTCCGCATCACTGTGCGCGACGTCGTCGTCTCCGCCGGCGCCGGATTCGTCGTCGCGCTCACCGGCGACATCTTAAGAATGCCCGGCCTGCCCAAATCCCCAGCCGCCGAACGCATCGACCTCGACGAAAATGGCAATATCCACGGACTGTTTTAATGTACCTGAACGCACACCGCAGGGACGTAGCCTGCTACGTCTCAAACCATATCGGCAATATTTCCCAAACGGACGTTGCGGGCAACATCCCTGCAATCCGCGCCAAATCCGCCTATCCATCAATCCCCGCCGCATCCCGCAGGGACGTAGCCTGCTACGTCCCAAACCATATCGGCAATATTTCCCAAACGGACGTTGCAGGCAACATCCCTGCAATCCGCGCCAAATCCGCCTATCCATCAATCCCCGCCGCATCCCGTAGGGACGTAGCCTGCTACGTCCCAAACCAAATCCCCGGCATTTTCAAAACGGACGTTGCAGGCAACATCCCTGCAATCCGCGCCAAATCCGCCTATCCATCAATCCCCGCCGCATCCCGTAGGGACGTAGCCTGCTACGTCCCAAACCAAATCCCCGGCATTTTCAAAACGGACGTTGCAGGCAACATCCCTGCAATCCGCGCCAAATCCGCCTATCCATC
>JAUMXB010000005.1 GCA_030529365.1 Cardiobacteriaceae bacterium
GATCCTCTTGAAGTTGAGCAGGTATATTGTGCCAGTATATGCGGCGTTGGCTATACCGCCTCGAATGCTATCTGCCCGCGGCAAAACGGCAATACGGCTACTTCGCCCTGCCCGTGCTGTACGGCCGGGAATTCATCGCCCGCGTGGATTGCAAGGCGCAGCGCCGCGAACAGCGCCTGCACATCCTGCAACTGCATTGGGAAAAAGGCGCTCCGAACCGGGAGACTATCGCCGCGCCGCTATGGCAGGCGCTCAATGCCTTCGCCCGCTTCAATCGCTGCACGCGAGTGGAATTGCCTCGCGATAACGAATGGTTACAGCACAGCGATTGCTCAAGCTGGTTCACTCGCGGTCCATGAATTGCCACGACTCGCATCATGGCAAGCCCTTCATCTGGCGGCAAAACGATCCAGTCTCGCTGCCGGAGATCAGGATGCCAACCCATCCCTCAAAAATCTGCTGATAGTAAGCTGTTGAAAAAATGGCTTTATTTAACAGGCTATCTATCTGGCTTTTCGGTGACCCTGCTATATAGCGGTGCTCCCGAAAAATGGCATGGACACCTCTTTGAACAAGGCCTTTTGTTCAAAGGCCCAAGAGAAAAATCCTGTGTCATTTTTTTGGGGAAGCGGCGATAGTTCTGCCAACAGCCTGATCGACAGCGCGGGCAAAGAATCGCATCACGATCTGCGATCTTTACAATCTGGCTAAAAATGATCGTTTTTTACCAAGGAGAAGCGCTTGTTATGATAAAAATTCTCACAACAAGCGCTTATCAATGAGAAAATTTCTCATTCGTTATTCTGATAGGGATTGTGCTTGTCACGGAAGCTAATGCGCACTGGCGTGCCGTCGAGCTTGAAGTGCTTGCGGAAAAATTTGGCGAGATATTGTTCGTAGCTCGCCGGTACATTGCTGGTGCGCGAGCCATGAATGATGATGTGCGGCGGATTGCGCCCGCCCTGGTGCGCATATTGCAGCTTGATGGCATAGCCGCTCACCAGCGGCGGCTGATGGCGGCGATAGGCGATTTGCAGCGCTTCGGTGAGCTTGTTGGTGGAGAGCTCTGCCATGGCCGCGGCATAGACGCGCTTGACCGCAGGGATGAGCTGGCGGATGTTGCTGCCGTGCAGCGCGGAGATGTAGAACACTTCGGCGTAATCGACGAAGCGCAGCTTGCGCGCAAACTGTTCGCGCACCGCTTCGCGTTTTTCCTCGTCGAGATGGTCCCATTTGTTGACGGCGATGATGAGGGCGCGGCCGCGGCGCACGATTTCGCCGAGGAGATGCGCGTCCTGGTCGGTGACGCCTTCATGGGCATCAAGCATGAGCACGACGACGTTGGCGCGTTCGATGGCATCCAAGGTTTTGACGATGGAGAATTTTTCCACTTTGTCGGAAACCCGTGACTTGCGGCGGATGCCCGCGGTATCGATGAGGGTAAACACTTCACCGTCGCCATCGACATAGGGCACATCGATGGCATCGCGCGTGGTGCCGGCGACCGGGCTTGCCACCAGGCGCTCTTCGCCGATCAAGCGGTTGATGAGGGTGGATTTGCCGGCATTGGGGCGGCCGACGATGGCGAGCATGATGCCCTGTTCCTGCGGCGGCAGTTCCTCGTCTTCAGCGAGCAGGAATTGTGTTTCCGGCATGGCGCGGATCAATTCGGCAATCATCTGCCCGAGTTTGGCGGTGCCGCGCCGGTGTTCGGCGGCAATGGCAATCAGCGGCGTCATGCCGAGGGCGTAAAAGTCGGCCAGGATGATGTCGGGATCGCCGAAATCGGTTTTGTTGACGGCAAGAATCACTGGCTTGTCGATGCGGCGCAGTTCATGGGCGATTTTTTCATCGACTGCGGTAAGCCCTTCCCTGCCGTCCACCACGAATACGACGACATCCGCTTCCTGGATCGCTTCGCGCGCCTGGCTGTCCACACGATAGTCAATTTCGCTTTCTTCTTCGCGCAACAGGCCGCCGGTATCGATCACGCGGCAATCGATGCCGCCCAGCTGCGCGCGGCCATAGTTGCGATCGCGCGTGAGGCCGGGCATGTCGGAGACGATGGAATCGCGGCTGCGCGTCAGCACGTTGAACAGGGTGGATTTGCCGACATTGGGACGCCCTACCAGCGCAACGACTGGCTGGCGCAGCACGGGAACATCATTTTCTTGCACGTTGTTTTCCATGTTCGGCTTATTGTGGACGGAAGGCGACGAGCTGGCCGTCATCCAGTTGCCAGACGATTTTGTCATTCAGCACCAGTGCCGAAGCGCTGGCGCCACCGCGGCCGATTCTGTCCTGCCCCAGCAGTTTGCCGTCGCGGTCGGAGAGCCAGTGCAGATATCCTTCCCCGTCCAGCACGCCAATCCGCCCGGGAATGGCAAATACCGGCGAGAGGCCGCGCCCTTCCAGCGCGCTGTTCTGCCAGCGAATGCTGCCGTCCTGCTGGTTGAGCGCAATGACGTGGTCCACATCGGTAGACAGGAACAGGCCATCCTGCGAGAGCGCGAAATCGCGCGGCGTGGAAACTTCGTCCTGCTGCCAGGCCGGAACGCCTTTTTCCAAATCAATGGCAAACATCATCGACTGATAGGCGGCGCCAAACAGGCGGCCCTGGTTGACAACCGGCGTGGCATCCATATCGACGATGCGCGATACCCGCCCGCTGCCGCGACCAATGGCCAGGCGCTGCTCCACGACCGGCAGGCCGTTTTCCTGCTGCAAGACCACGAAATAGCCGCTGTCGCTGGTGACGATGACCACGCCGCCGCCGATAATCGGGCTGGCGTTGCCGCGCATGGTAAAGGCAGGCTCAGTGATGTGATAGCGCCAGAGCAGCTGGCCGCTGTCGGCGCGGAAAGCGCTGATCCGGCCATCCTGGGTACGGGCCACCACGATTCTGCCATCCGATGCCGGGCGGCTGATCATTTGCCCGCCAAGCGACTGCCGCCATGCCGGACTGCCGTCTTCGGCATTGAGCGCCAGCAGGTCGCCGTTGTGCGTACCCACATACAGATAACCCGGCGCTGCGGCAACGCCCGCCGTTATGCGGTTGCCGAGGCGAACGCGATACAGGGACTCGCCGCTGTCAGCATCGAATGCCGACAGGCGCCCGTCCGCACTGACGGCGAAAATGCGGCGTCCGTCGCTATCCGGCTGCAAGGCCAAGCCGCCAGCCGCATTGCCTTTGCCCAGACGGTGCGACCACAACACGCCGGTCTGCACGCTGCCTGCCGTCTCCGGCAGCGGGCTGGCCTGCGGGCGATTGTCTTCACCGAGGAAAAAATCCGTCGCGCTGCAGGCCGTCAGCGCCAATAGCGCGGATGCGAGGATGATATGCCGAAAAGTGCCGTTCATGATGAAGCATCCCGGGTCAACAATTGCTGTTTCAGGGCCTGGATTTGTACTTCCAGGAAAGGACTGGGCATGCGGCTTTGCGCATCTTCCAATGCTGCCAGCGCCTGCTCCGGCTCGTTTTTGGCCCTGTGCGCCAGAGCTTTCAATTCCAGCGCAGGCACGGCATAGATGGATGTCTGCAAGGCCTGCACCTGCCCGAGCACGTCATCCCATTGCCCATCTGCCGCAGCAAGTTGGGCGAGATGCCAACGTGCCGTTTGCGCCACAAACGCATCCTTCGCCGCCGCAGCCTTTTCAAGATGCGCTTTCGCAGCGGACTTGTCGCCAGCCTGCATCTGCGCCTTGGCGACCAGCATGGCCGTCATTTCCGCCATTTCTCCCTTGGCATCGCCCATTTTGGCAAACAGCGCCTGCGCTTCTTCATGCTTGCCAGCCTGTACCGCCTGCTGCACGGCCTGCATTTGCACGGCCTGCTCCTGTGCCGCCCTGGCTTGTGATCCCTGCCACCATTCATAGGCAAAAATGCCGGCAATACCCAGCCCCAGACCGCCTGCCACGGTCAGGCCGTATTGGCGCAACCAGTCACGGATCAGGTCAACGGTTTCTTCATCAGTTCTGTCTGTCATGCTTGCATTCCTGTATCACGAATGTGCCGGTGTGGCCAACTGGGCAACGATTTGCGCCAGCGGCAAGGTTTGCTGCTCGCCACTTGCCAGCGTTTTCAGGGTAAAGAGATTTTGCTCGGCCTCGCTTTCGCCAAGGATCAGGGCATGGGCCGCGCCGGATTTGTCCGCTTTTTTCAGCTGGTTCTTGAGGCTTTGCGCCTCGGTCTGCACGATGACGCGCACGCCCTGCGCACGCAGGATTTCACAGGCCTTGAGCAATCCGGGCATCTGCGCCGGCGCGGCGGCTATGGCATACACCTGCGGCGCTGTGGATACGGCAAGGCTTTCTTCGCAGAGCAGCGCAATGCGATCCACGCCGAAGGCAAAACCCGCAGCAGGCGTCGCTTTGCCGCCCAGTTGCTCGACCAGACCGTCATAGCGGCCACCGGCGCAAACTGTGCCCTGCGCACCCAGTGCTGTCGTCGTCCACTCGAAAACGCTGTGGCAGTAATAATCCAGTCCGCGCACCAGTCGCGGATTTTCGCGATAGACAATGCCAAGCGCTTCCAGCAGGGTTTTGACGGTGGCAAAGTGAGTCGTCGAGGTTTCGCCGAGATAATCGGCAAGCACTGGCGCACCATCAAGCACCCGCTGCACACCAGCATCCTTGCTGTCGAGAATGCGCAAGGGGTTGGTCGTCAAACGGCGGCGGCTGTCGTCATCAAGCGCATCCACATGATTCTGCAAATACGCCACCAGCGCCTGCTGGTAGGCACGGCGTTCCTCAGGCAAGCCTATGCTGTTGATTTCCAGCGTAACCTTGTCATAGACACCCAGTTCGCTGAAAAGCGCCGCACTGACGGCCATCAGCTCGACATCCAGCGCCGCATCGGCCATGCCAAAGGCTTCCACACTGATTTGCGTGAACTGGCGATAGCGACCTTTTTGCGGACGCTCGTAGCGGAACATCGGCCCTTCCACATAAAGGCGCTGCACCTGTTGCAGCAGCCCGTTCTCAATCAATGCGCGCACCAGGCCAGCAGTGGCTTCCGGGCGCAATGTCAGGCTTTCATCATTGCGGTCGGCAAAGGTATACATTTCCTTGCTGACAATATCGGTTTCCTCACCAATGCTGCGCGCAAAAAGGCCGGTCTTTTCGAGAAGCGGCGTTTGCGCAGGAAGATAGCCGTAACGCTGCAACAGCGCGTGGGTAATAGTATGCAAGCGCTCCAGTTGCAGGGAATACGGCGGGAAAATATCGCGCATGCCGCGCACGGACTGGATGGTTTCCCGACTCATCACTGCACCTCCGCAAAATTCACATTGAAGCGGCGCTCCGAACCTTTCTGCCGGAAAGGCATCAGATCCACGGGCTTGTCGCCCAGCATCACCACCACGTCCGAAGGACGGCCAATATTCATGGAAAAGGGACCTTCCGGCAACGGCAAGGCCACCGTATCGCCTTTCTTGAGAATGGCGGATGCCACCACCCGTCCGGTAGCGCTTTTCACTTCCAGCCAGGTTTCGCCCTGCACCCTGAGTTCTGCCGCTTGCGGCACAGGCGCCGGTACGGGCGCTGCGGTTTCAGGCTCTGTGGTGACCTGTGCGTCGCTACTGTTTTGTTCGGCCGTGCTTTCCAGGGCGATGAGCTGCATGCCCTGATGATTGTCGCCTGTTGCCTGGTCAGGCTGCGGCGTTTGTTCTGCCGTCAGCGGTGCATCCGGGCCAATCTGCAGGATGATGTCATTCGTACCCGGCTGCGGAGCGGTTTCCGGCGCTGGCGTCTCCTGCGGCGCAGACGCAAACGCGCCGCGGATTTGCTGCATCAGCCAGGATTCATTGTCCGCCACCTGCAGCACAATAACGCCGGCCAGCGCAAAAAGCGGTACCAGCGCCAGCCAGGCTTTCCACGGCGTGCGCTTGTAGGATTTTTTCTGGCTCGCCACATTGGCGGAGGTCAAGCGCAACTCTGTGGGCGTATCCATGCTGAGTGCATTGAAAGCGCGGGTAAAGGCGGCCTGGTTCAGGCCGAGAAAACGGGCGTAGATGCTGAGATAACCACGGGAAAATACCGGCGCACCGATTTCCTGAAAACGGTTGCTTTCCAGCTTCTCGATGATTTCCACGCTGAGTTTGGTCTGCATGGAGGCAGAGGCGAGAGAAAGCCCCTTTTCTTCCCGGGTCTTGCAAAGCAACGCACCGATATCGTCGATAGGTTGCTCGTCATTCCAGTCCTTTTCCGTCATAGCATTCAGAGTCCCAATTGTTTGGCCAAGGGCGAGTCATTGTAATTGCCGCGCATCACCCGGATCAGCTCTTCTTCGAGGCGACTGTCGCCTGTCGCGCGGGCAGCAAGAATGCCGAGATAGGCGCTGTCCGCGCTATAGCCCACATAAGTGTGCACCACTTTCAGGTAACGCAGGGCGCTGGCATAGTCCTGTTTGTCAATCGCAATTTGCGCCAGCGGCAGCAGAGCACCTGCCGCCTGGGAATTGGTGGCAAGCGCTTGCCGGTAAGCGCTTTCTGCCGCATTGATCCGCCTTTTTTCCCGCTCGCAGTTGCCTTCGGCGATATAAGAAAGCGTGACAAATTCCCCGCCTTTTGCGCGCATGCGGCCATACAGGTTCTGACGCTCCGGTTCGCGATCAAATTTGCACAGGAAGGTGGCAAAATTCATGAAGCCCAGCGTGTAATCAGGATGCGAGGACACCAGCTTTTCATAAACCTGATAACCATTGGCAATATCGCGTTTTTCTTCGTAAAGCACGGCCAGCACGTTCCATGCTTCCGGATTCTGCGAATTGATTTCAATCGCCCGCTTGAGCTTGGGTTCGGCGAGATCGAAACGCCCCATCTGCAAATAACGCGCACCCAGAGCAAGATAATCGTCATACGCCTTGTCGTAATTCGGTCCGCGACTGCTTCGATCATTATCAGGGCTTGTAGAGCAGGCTCCCATGGCCAGAGCGGCCATCAAAAGTGCCGCTTGCAGCCTTTTTGCTTTCTTCCTCTCCATCATACGCTCTCCATTTCCACTCGCTTGAGCCGGCGTTCGCGCCGGCTTCGATCATTGACCTGGCCGACCAGCTGGCCGCATGCCGCATCGATATCCTCGCCCCGTGTCTTGCGAATGGTCGCCACATAACCCGCTTCCTGCAAATGGCGCTGGAAGGCCATGATGCGGTTGCGCGACGAGCATTCAAAGCGGCTGCCCGGGAAGGGATTGAAGGGAATCAGGTTGATTTTGCCGGGCACATCGCGCAACAGGGCGGCAAGCTCGCGCGCATGCTCAAGGCTGTCGTTCACATCTTTCAGCATGACGTATTCCCAGGTCACGCCGCCATGCTGGTTGTTGTGCTCCACATACATCTTGCACGCTTCCAGCAGCGCATCCAGCCCGTAACGGGCATTGATGGGCACGATTTCGTTGCGCAGGGCATCGTTGGGCGCGTGCAGGGAGACCGCCAGACTCAGATCCGTCACTTCGCGCAACTTGTGAATGGCAGGCACCACGCCAGACGTGCTGAGCGTCACCCGCCGTTTGGACAGGCCGAAGGCAAGGTCGTCCATGAAAATTTCCGTGGCCGGCAGGACATTGTTGAAGTTGACCAGCGGTTCGCCCATGCCCATCAGCACCACATTGGTAACCACGCGCTTGTCGCTCTGGCCGCAGCCGAGCAAATCCTTCGCAAGCCACACCTGCACGACAATTTCGCCGGTGGTGAGGTTGCGGTTGAAGCCTTCGTGCGCAGTGGAGCAAAAAGGGCAGGCGAGCGCGCAACCAGCCTGCGAGGAAATGCACAAGGTGCCACGATCATCCTCGGGGATAAAGACCGTTTCAATGCTGTTGCCGCAATCGTAGCGGAACACCCATTTGCGCGTGCCGTCGCTCGCCAGCTGATCGGCGATAATCGTCGGAAATACCAACGTCGCCCGCTCTTTCAGCATGGCGCGCGTTGCCTTGCCAAGATCCGTCATCGCATCGAAATCCGTAATCCGCTCGTGGTACAGCCATTTCATCAGCTGTTTGGCACGAAAAGGCTTTTCGCCCTGAGCAACAAACCAGTCACTCAGGGCGCGCGGCGTAAGATCAAAAAGATTGATGCGATCTGCGTTCATGCCTTATTTACGCTGGCAAAGTTCAGCATCAGTAAAGAAGAAGGCGATTTCTGCCTTGGCCGTTTCCGGTGCATCAGAGCCGTGCACGGCATTGGCATCGATGCTTTCGGCGAAATCGGCGCGGATCGTGCCCGGCGCGGCTTCTTTCGGGTTGGTGGCGCCCATCACTTCACGGTTCTTGGCAATGGCGCCCTCGCCTTCCAGCACCTGAATCATCACCGGGCCGGAAATCATGAATTCCACCAGATCATTAAAGAAAGGACGCTCTTTGTGCACAGCATAGAAACCTTCGGCATCCGCGCGGGAAAGCTGTTTCATTTTTGCGGCAACAATGCGCAGACCCGCTTTCTCGAAACGGCTGTAAATCTCGCCAATTACATTCTTGGCAACAGCATCAGGTTTAACAATGGAAAGTGTACGTTCTACAGCCATTTACAGAGACTCCTACAGTTAATTGAATGGAAAAAAACAGCGCGTATCTTAGCATAATCGCGGACGGACTCCGCGCTTTTTGGCCACAATCTTCCCTCTATAAATCCCTATCAAAAATAGCTGTTTTTTACTACCATCGAGCGCTTATCTCAATAAAAAATCACTATAAAATGCATAAAAATTTCTATTTATCATCATCAGCACGCCAAAGCATCGCCAAACCCCGGCGCTTTGTGCGCCGCCGCCCGTTACAAAGTGCAAATCCCCCAGGATTCCCTTATCGCAGTTCCCGCATGCCTGCGCTCCTGAACGGTTTTCTCGCCTTCATAGCGACGGGGATTACCGCACATAAAACAGGAACACACTTTGGGCGTCGCCGCATGAATCCCCACGCGCCGCGGCGTGCGCTCTTCCGGTGAGAAGCAATTGTTGCGCAAATGCCGCCAGGCACGGCGCTTGTGCTTGCCTTGCTGGAAACGGCGAAAAGCCAGACCTCGCATACACCCTCCAAAAAATAATTCAAAATAATCGATTTTTACCATCAATAAGCGCTTATTGTGGGAAAATTTCTCGCAATAAGCGCTTTATAATGAGAAAATTTTTCATTATACTCTCTAACCGGCTCGCAAGTCGATCACTTTATGGCCGAATATTTTCATGTCAGACACCAGGTGCCCGACCTACGAACGACATTGCGATCCATCCCGTAGGTCGGCCATTTATGGCCGACGCGAGATTTGATGTCGGGCACAAAGTGCCCGACCTACGAAATACATCATGCTTCATCCCGTAGGTCGGTCATTTATGGCCGACATTTCAACGTCGGGCACAAAGTGCCCGACCTACGATTTAAAATTACAGCTCAACCACTTGCCACGGCAATCCGTACTGGGCGAGCACGTCGAGGAAAGGATCGGGGTCGAATTGCTCCATGTTGAAGACGCCTTCACCGCGCCATTTGCCATCGAGCATCATTTTGCCGCCAACCATCGCGGGAACGCCGGTGGTGTAGGAAATGGCCTGCGAGCCGACTTCGGCATAAGCCTCTTCATGGTCGCAAATATTGTAGATATAAACGGTTTTTTCCTTGCCGTCTTTCACGCCCTTGGCGACGCAACCAATGCAGGTTTTGCCCTTGGTACGCGGGCCGAGCGATGCCGGATCAGGCAAGACTGCCTTCAGGAACTGGATGGGGATGATTTCCTTGCCTTCGAACATGACAGGCTCGATGGAGGTCATGCCGACGTTTTCCAGCACTTTCAGGTGATTGAGGTAGTTGTCGGAGAAGGTCATCCAGAAGCGCGCGGTTTTGATTTCCGGGAAGTGCTTGACGATGGATTCCAGTTCTTCGTGATACATCATATAGATGTTTTTCTCACCGATACCAGCGGGGAAATCGAAGACGCGCTTGTGGGAGAGCGCGGGCGTGATTTGCCAGTCGCCGTTTTCCCAGTGCTTGGCATCGGCGGTCACTTCGCGGATGTTGATTTCCGGGTTGAAGTTGGTGGCAAAGGGCAGGCCGTGGTCGCCGGCGTTGGCGTCGATGATGTCGAGTTCGTGGATTTCGTCGAGCAGATGCTTTTTGATGTAGGCAGTGAAGACGTTGGTCACGCCCGGATCGAAGCCGCTGCCGAGGAGCGCCATGATGCCTTTCTGCTTGTAGCGCTCGTGGTAGGCCCATTGCCATTTGTATTCGAATTTGGCTTCTTCCGGCGGCTCGTAGTTGGCGGTATCGAGATAATCAACGCCGGTGGCAAGGCACGCATCCATGATCGGCAAATCCTGGTAGGGCAGCGCGATGTTCATGACCAGATCGGGCTTGATTTCCTCGATGAGCTGGATCATGTCGCCGACGTTGTCGGCATCGATTTCGCGGGTTTTCACTTCCACGCCGTATTTGTTTTTGACGGCGAGCGCGATGTCATTGCATTTTTTCAGGGTGCGGCTCGCCAGCGTGATTTGCGTGAAGGTATCCTTGGCTTGCGCGCATTTGTGCACGACGACGTTGGATACGCCGCCAGCGCCGATGATGAGAACGTGGGACATGGTTGGCTCCTATATGGATGGAAATGGGTGATGGCGGCGGATTATACCGTTGCCGAAGGCATTTTGGGGCTGCAGGCGGCTCGGCTTTGCGCAATAAGTTGCACACCCCACAAGGCAAGCCATATCCACAACCCTGCGACACTAAAATAGAGTTGCGCGAAAAAGTAGTAGGGGTGGTAGGACACGCCCTGCAAGCTGATGGCAGATCTCGGGCGGATATGCAGGGGCTTGTCCATCGCGGCGGGCGCAGCATCGATGATTTCCACATCAAGATAATGGAATCCGGCATTGGGCTGGCAGATGGCGGAAGGCGTGATTGGTTCAAAGTGCCGCCCCCCTTCGCTGCGCAAAATTTGTTCGCATCCGCTATCGCTGCGGAGGCGCAGGGTCACGGGGTTTTTATCAAAAAAATCCCAGCTGCTATTTTCAGCAAAGTTGTCGAACTTTAAGATGTCCAAATCTATTTCCACTCTCGGTAGATAATGCGAAGTTGGACGGAAATAGTGCAGACGGGCGGTTTCGCCTTTTTGCACACGGATCATTGCGGTATTGCTGTAATTGCTGACCATATAACCGCTGACAGTTACAGCCAGGCAGCACAGGACGGCGACAAGAAAAGCCTTTTTGTGCTTCGCTTGCGGCGCGACGACGGGAAGCGACAGATGCTTTTGCCAATGGGTGTACATGAACCAGGAGAATAACGCGGCAATTGCAGCGCTAACAATCATGAGAACCGGCAGAAACAGAATATCCGCCGCTCCCCTTACCCATAGCAGCCAATAAATCAACATTGCCATAGCACCGACGACGGCGGCGAAACGATAAAATACGGTGACAGAAAGTCTGGGCATAAGGATTTCCAAGATTGCCCAAATGACTATTGCGGCACATCCCAAAAACATGAAAACAAGCAGCGCCATCATCAAACCACCACCCACACCGAAGATGCCAATACCCGGCACGAGCAAGATCGCAAAAATGACCAAGAGCAGGCGCAACAGGCGGCTCAAGGTGAAATAGAGTGTTCGGGCGGATATTGTCATGACACTATGGAGTTTTGTGTCGCAAGAAAAATAAAATCTTCTTTTATGGCATTTTTACACCATCAAAAAGCGCTTATCGTGAGAAAATTTCTCAAAACAAGCGCTTTACCATGAGAAAATTTCCCATCAAGGTTCGTAATAGGTATAGCCGCGCAGGCCGGTGGCGAAGGCATCGACGAGGTGCTGGCGTTCGGCGGCGGTAATCGTGCCGTTGCGCACGGCGCGTTCCGCGGTCTGGCGGAATTGCGCGAGCAGGTTGGCGGGCTGGTATTCGACGTAGCTCAAGACGTCGGCCACGGTATCGCCTTCCACTTCATCAACGAAATCGATGCTGCCGTCTTCGTGGATATAGACGGAGACGACGTGCGTATCGCCGAGCAGGTTGTGCAGGTCGCCCAGCGTTTCCTGATACGCCCCGACCAGGAAAGCGCCGAGATAGTAGTCTTCGCCATCGCGGATATCGTGCAGCGGCAGAACGTTGGTGATGTCGCCGTCGTTTACGAAATGATCGATTTTGCCGTCGGAATCGCAGGTCATGTCGGCGATGATCACATTGCGCGTCGGGCGTTCGTTCAGGCGGTGCAGGGGCACCACCGGGAAAATCTGGTCGATCGCCCAGGCGTCCGGCAGGGATTGGAAGACGCTGAAGTTGCCGTAGTAAATGTCGGCGAGCATTTTTTTGAGGATATCCGGCTCGGAGATGGCATCGGGTTCGTCGTCGGTGATTTTCGCGACTTCTTTCATGATGCACATGAAGATTTGCTCGACTTCGCTTCTGACGCGCAACGGCAGGTTGCCGCGCATGAAGGCATCGCGCGCTTCGTCGCGGTAATAGATGGCGTCGTTGAAGCATTCCTGCGCGGTTTTGGCGGTCAGTGCATGATATGTGTAGTGCAGATTGCGCAGCATGGCGCTTTCTTCGTCTTCGCGCAGCGCCGGCATTTTCGCGTCGGAAAAGCCGGTGACGTCGAGGATGTCGAAAAGCAGCACGCTGGAATAGGCGGTCACGGCGCGGCCGGATTCGGTGACGATCGTCGGGTGAGGAATGCCTTCTTCGTCGAGTACGGTCTGGATCGTTTCCACCACGTCAGCGCAATATTCCTCGAGACCGTAGTTGCGGCTGTGAATGGCGCTGGAACGGCTGCCGTCGTAATCGACGGCCAAACCGCCGCCGAGATCGAGGAAACGCATCGGCGCGCCCTCTTCCACCAGCTCGGCATAATAGCGGCAAGCTTCGCGCACGCCGGTACGGATGTCGCGGATATTGGGGATTTGCGAGCCGAGGTGGTAGTGCAGGAATTGCAGGCAATCGAGCATACCCGCTTCTTTGAGACCGTCAATCACGCCGACCAGCTGGCTCGCGTTCAGGCCGAACATGGAGCGGTCGCCGCTGGTGGAATTCCAGTGCCCGGAGACGTGCGAAAAAAGTTTGGTACGCACGCCAACCATGGGGCGGATGCCCATGCGCCGCGAGCAATCGACGATGATCGGCAGTTCCGCCGGCGTTTCGATCACGAAGATCACGTTGAAACCGAGCTTGGTCATGCCGAGGCCGAGTTCAACAAATTCGCGGTCCTTGTAGCCGTTGCAGACGATAAGCGCGCCCGGCTCTTGCAGCATGGAGAGCGCAATCATGAGTTCGGCTTTCGAGCCTGCCTCCAGACCATGCTGGTAAGGCGCACCGAAACGCACAATATCTTCAATGACTTGCGCCTGCTGGTTGACCTTGATCGGGAACACGCCGCGATACTCGCCCTGATAGTTGGCCTCACGAATCGCCTTGGCAAAGGTTTCATTCAGCTCGCGAATCTGGTTTTCCAGCAAATTCTGGATGCGCAGCAATACCGGCATTTGCTTGCCGCGCGCCTTCATGCCTTCGATCAGCTCCAGGAGAGGCACTTTGCGTGCGCCATTGGCGGTAACGGCGAGATTGCCATCCTCGTTGATGACGAAATAGCCCGCGCCCCAGCCGGAGACGTTGTATTGGGCTTCGGCATCGTCGATGGTCCAGTCGTGTTGGGTCAATTGCGTGTCCTCATGCTCATAGGTTGAAAAAGCGGCGCATCATTGGCATTTTCGCCTGCCAAGTCAAGCAGGTTGTGCCACCGATACGGATTTGCCCGCCAGCAGCGCTTCCTGCCGGTCCATCATCTGGCGCAGGGTTTCCACCGGGCTTTCGCCATCAAAATCCAGCATCTGCCCGCGGAAAACATCCTGATGACGGATGAAAAGCGTCAGGCATTGCTCGAGATAGTTGCCGAGAATGCCGGCGAGCAGGCTGTCTTCATAGCCGACCAGCTCGGCGAGCATGCGTTGCGGCAGCACCGGCGTCTTGCCATGCAGCTCGTCTTCGGCAAGGATCTGGAACAGCACGGCACGGGTAATATCGGCGCCGTTGGTGGCATCGATCACGCACACCTGCTCGCTCTCGGCAAACAGCGCCTTCACGTCTTCCAGGGAAACGTAGCGGCTCGCGCCAGTGTCGTAGAGCCGACGGTTGGCGTATTTCTTGATCTGGCGGATGCTCATCAGAACAACCAGCCGCTTTTGCTGTTGCGTGGCGTATATTCGCCGCCAAGCATGGCGCACTGCGCCTGCGTCAGCGATTCATGATAGGTGCGGCACTGCCCGCCCTCGCATACTTCGATGTTGCGGCAATCGCCCTTGGAGAGATTGTGGGTGCCGGCGGAAATGTTGGCATTGCCGGAAGAACATCCGGCAAGCGCGGCGGCAAGACAAAAAGAGAAGAAAATTCGCATGATGAACAAGCTTCGCCTGCTGAAAATGAGGTGCATACTATAGCCGCGCAGCCCCTGCAAAGCAAAGGCTATACCTGGCTACTGGAAAAATGGTAAATTTTCTCACCAACAAGCGCTTATCGTGAGAAAATTTATCATAACAAGCGCTTCTTAATGAGAAAAAACTACTATTTCTTGATGATTTATATTTTCAATTTTCTTCTTCATCTTCTTCGGGAAGCATCGGTTCTTCCAGCAGAATATCGCCTGCCGGCACGGCGCAGCAGGCCAGCACTTCCCCGCGGCTGAGATAGGCCAGCGGTTTGCCCGCCGGATAATGGATGTCGCCGCTGATGACGCGCATCCGGCAGGAGCCGCAATAGCCCTGGCGGCACTGGTATTCAATATCGTGCCCGGCGCGTTCCAGTCCCTCCAGCAGGGTTTCGCCTTCTTTCAGGACGATGCGCTCCAGCCCCAGCGTGACAACAGCCTTCATGCTCACAACTCGAAGTCGTCCAGATCGTCGAGATTGACTTCGGAGTCGATCTGGCCGATGAGGTAGGAGCTGATTTCCACTTCCTGCGGGGCAACCTGCACGTTGTCCGAAGACAGCCAGGCGTTGATCCAGGGAATCGGATTCTGGCGGCTTTGCGGGAAGGCCGGCGCGAGGCCGACGGCCTGCATGCGCAGATTGGTGATGTATTCGATGTACTGGCAGAGGATGTCTTTGTTGAGCCCTATCATCGAGCCGTCCTTGAAGAGATATTCCGCCCATTCCTTTTCCTGCTCGGCGGCAAGCGTGAAGATGCGCGCGCTTTCTTCGACGCATTCGCGGGCGATATCGACCATTTCCGGGTCATCATGGCCTTCGCGCATGAGGTTGATCATTTGCTGGGTGCCGGTGAGATGCAGTGCTTCGTCGCGGGCGATGAGCCTGATGATTTTGGCATTGCCTTCCATGAGTTCACGTTCGGCAAAGGCGAAGGAACAGGCAAAGGAAACATAGAAACGGATGGCTTCCAGCACGTTCACGCACATGAGGCAAAGGTAGATTTTCTTCTTGAGCTCGCGCCTGGTGACAACGATTTCGCGCCCGTGGCAGAGGTAGGTTCCTTCGCCATAGAGCAAATAATGCTGGGAAAATTCGATGACGTCGTCGTAATAGACGGCGATGTCGGCGGCACGGCGCCGGATGTATTCGTTATCGACGATGTCGTCGAAGACGATGCCGGGATCGTTGACGATATTCCTGATGATATGGGTATAGGAGCGCGAGTGGATGGTCTCGGAAAAGGCCCAGGTCTCGATCCAGGTTTCAAGCTCGGGGATGGACACCAGCGGCAGCAGTGCCACATTGGGGCTTCGGCCCTGGATGGAATCAAGCAAAGTCTGGTATTTCAGGTTGCTGATAAAAATGTGTTTTTCGTGCTCGGGCAAATTCTGGTAGTCGATCCTGTCCTGGGAGACGTCGATTTCCTCCGGCCGCCAGAAAAACGACAGCTGCTTTTCAATCAGTTTTTCGAAAACTTCAAATTTTTGCTGGTCATAACGTGCCACGTTGACCGGCTGGCCGAGAAACATAGGCTCGAGCAACGGATCATTTTTTTTCTGCACGAAAGTGGAATAGTTTTTCATCGCCATGGGGAAACTCCTTAGATTTTGCACGCGCCACCGAGGCAGTCCCCGGCAAGGTCATCCTGTTTGTCGGCTGCCCCATCTCGCGTGTTGTGGTAATACAGGGTCTTGATGCCCAGTTTGTAGGCCAGCAGCAAATCCTTGATGAGCTGGTTCATCGGCACCTTGCCGCCCGGGAAACGCGCAGGATCGTAGCTGGTGTTGGCGGAAATGGATTGATCGACAAATTTCTGCATCACACCGACCAGCTCCAGATAGCCCCTGTTTTCCGGCATGTGCCACAAAAGCTCGTAGGCATCTTTCAGACGCCCGAATTCCGGCACCACCTGCTTCAAAATGCCGTCTTTCGACGCTTTCACCGAGACATGGCCACGCGGTGGCTCAATGCCGTTGGTGGCATTGGCAATCTGTGAACTGGTCTCCGAGGGCATGAGCGCGGAGAGCGTGGAATTGCGCAGGCCATGGGCAAGAATGTCCGCGCGCAGGCCTTCCCAGTCGAAATGCAGGGGTTCGGCGCAAACGTCGTCAAGTTCTCTTTTGTAGGTATCGACGGGCAACAACCCCTTGGCATAGGTGGTTTCGTGAAAGGCCGGACAGGCGCCCAGTTCGCGCGCCAGCCGGTTCGAGGCTTTCAGCAGATAGTATTGCAGCGCCTCGAAGGTGCGGTGGGTCAGCGCCAAACCGCTGCCGTCGGAATATTTCGCGCCGTTCCTGGCGAGAAAATAGGCATAGTTGATCACGCCGATACCGAGCGTGCGCCGCGCCATGGTGGCATTTTTCGCGGCAAGCACCGGATAATCCTGATAATCGAGAAGCGCATCCAGCGCGCGCACGATGAGGTCGGCCACCGGCTCCATCTCCTCAACGCGGTCGAAAGCGCCAAGATTGATGGCAGACAATGTACACAGCGCGATTTCGCCATCCGGATCGTTCAGATCCTGCAAGGGTTTGGTCGGCAGGGCAATTTCCATGCACAGATTGGACTGGCGCACCGGCGCAACTGCCGGATCGAAGGGACTGTGCGTATTGCAGTGATCGACATTCTGGATGTAGATGCGCCCGGTACCGGCACGTTCCTGCAACATCTGCGAGAAAAGATCGACAGCAGGCACGCGGCGCTTGCGAATGGAAGCATCATTTTCATATTGCACGTAAAGGCGCTCGAATTCGGCCTGGTCGGCAAAAAATGCTTCGTAAAGCCCGGGCACATCCGAGGGAGAAAACAGGGTAATATCCTGTTTTTTCAGAAGACGGTTATACAGCGTACGGTTGATCTGCACGCCGTAATCCATATGGCGGATGCGGTTTTCCTCCACGCCGCGATTGTTTTTGAGCACCAGAAGCGCTTCCGCCTCCAGATGCCAGAGCGGATAGAAAAGCGTGGCTGCCCCGCCGCGCACCCCGCCCTGCGAACAGCATTTCACCGCAGCCTGGAAAAGTTTGTAGAAGGGAATACAGCCGGTATGGCGCGCCTCGCCGCCGCGAATCTCGCTGCCTTCGGCACGGATGCGTCCGCCGTTGATGCCAATGCCGGCGCGTTGCGACACATAGCGAACAATGGCGCTGGTGGTCGCATTGATGGAATCGAGGCTGTCACCGCATTCGATGAGCACGCAGGAGCTGAACTGGCGCGACGGCGTGCGCACGCCGGACATGATCGGCGTGGGCAGGGAAAGCCTGAAAGTGGACGCCGCATCATAGAAGCGCTTCACATAATCGAGGCGCGTGGCTTGCGGATAGCGGGAAAAAAGGCACATGCCCACCAGCATGTACAAAAATTGCGGACTTTCATACACTTCTCGCGTCACGCGATTTTGCACCAGATATTTGCCCTCGAGCTGTTTCACGGCGGCATAGGCGAAATTCATGTCGCGGCCATGGTCAATATGGCGGTCAAGCTCGGCAAACTCTGCCTCGCTGTAATCGGCAAGCAGGGCAGGATCGTATTTGCCGGCTTCGACCAGCTTTTTCACATGCACGTAAAACGCGGGTGGTTCGAACCTGCCGTAGGCAATCTTGCGCAAATGGAAAATGGCCAGGCGCGCAGCGAGATACTGGTAATCCGGCGCCTCCTCGCTGATGAGATCGGCGGCCGACTTGATCAGCGTTTCATGGATGTCACGGGTGCGGATGCCGTCGTAAAACTGGATATGCGAGCGCAACTCCACCTGCGAGACCGACACATTGGACAAACCCTCCGCCGCCCAGGTCACCACACGATGAATCTTGTCGAGGTCTATTGCCTCCTTGCGCCCGTCACGCTTGGTGACGCGCATGTTTTCCGCTCCCGTCATCTCTCCCCCAAACACAACATATATGGTCAAAAAAATTTTTCGGCACTATATAGTGTGTTTTGATGCGAATCAATCTTGACAAAAAGCCTGCGGGAAAAATGGCAAACGCCTTCGCCGGATAGCTGTCAAAAAAGAACGCAGGGAAAGCATATGAGAAAATTTCTCACCAACAAGCGCTTGTAGTAAGATTTTTTCTCGTAACAAGCGCTTCATGATGATAAAAAATGACTATTTTAGTGCTTTCGTTGCGGAAGAAACATCTTCCTGCCCGCAAATGGCGGAAATCACCGCCAAGCCGTCCGGGTTGATGGCGCGGATGGTGGCGACATGCTCCGCCTTGATGCCGCCAATGGCGACACCAGGCAGCGTTTTTGCCGCCACCATGGCGCGCAGGCCGTCAAGGCCAATCACGGGATCGGGATCTTTTTTCGATTGCGTGGCGAACACCGGCCCCATGCCGATGTAATCGACGATAGCAGTATCCACGGCCTGCACTTGCGCGACGCTGTGCGTGGAAAGGCCAAGAATTTTGTCCTCGCCGATCAAGCGCCGTACCACCGCGACCGGCAAATCGCCCTGCCCCACATGCACGCCATCGGCATCGACCGCGAGCGCAATATCGACCTGGTCATTGATGATGAAGGGCACGCCTGCCTGCGCGCACAAGGGTTTCAGAGCCAGCGCCGCTTCGTACCAGTCGCGCTTGCCCCATGCCGTCTTGTGGCCGCGCAATTGCAGGATGGTGACGCCATTGGCCAGCGCTTCCTCGGCAGTGGCCAGCAGTTTGTCGCCGCAAATGGCGGCGTCAAGAACGAGATACAGAGACAAATCCAGTGTTTTCATGGTATTTCCTTTTATCCAGCGGATCGTAGGTACGGTTAGCGCCAATGGCGCGTAACCGTACATGGGCGGAGGAACATATCAGCGTACGGTTACGGCTTCGCCTAACCGTATCTACAGCCCGTTTTCCCAGCTCAGCCCATCCATCAGCCGCGCCGCAAATTCGCCCATGCCCCGCGCGCAAGATGCCTGATCGCCCGCTTTTTTCATCACCGCACAGGCGGCGGCGCTGGCCGCGAGCACGTCGCCATCGGCAACAGCAGGCGCAACAAAGGCGGCAACGAGGGCAGACAGCGTACAGCCGCAGGCAGTGAGCCGCGTTTGCCGCACATCGCCGCCGGTGGTGTAGAACGTGTCCGTGCCATTGGTAATGAAATCGCGTTCGCCGGTTACCACGACCACGCCATCCTGCGCCTTGGCGAGCGCCTGCGCGGCAGGGAGCGCTTCCTCGCTGCCGCTTAAACTGTCCGCACCGCGCTGCGCGCTTTTTTCCCCGGCCAAAAAGAGGATTTCCGCCGCGTTGCCGCGAATGACCGCGGGGCGATACGTCATCAGTTCACGCGCAAAATCCGTGCGATAGGCAAGCACATTGCCCACCGCGACCGGATCGAGAACCCACGGCTTGCCATGCGCTTGCGCCGTCTGCGCCGCCTTGCGCATCGCAGCGAGACGACCATCATGCAAGGTGCCGACATTGATCAGCAAATTGGCGGCAAGCGCGGTAAAGCGCGGCACTTCCTGCTCGGCCTCGACCATCGCGGGCGAGGCGCCGGCAGCCAGCAGGGCATTGGCGCTGAAATGGATGGCGAGCGGATTGGTGAGCACGTGAATAAGCGGCGTGCGCGCAACAAGCACTTGCCAGTGCGGGATGGCGTCTGCAAAAGAGAAAGGGTTCATGGCATTTCCTTGCGAAAAATCAGGGCATCTTCATCGCCGTAATAGGCTTTGCGCGTGGCGATGGGCGCGTAGCCGCAGGCGCGATAAAGCGCTTGTGCTGCCTCATTGCCAGCGCGCACTTCCAGAAAAAAGGTTTTGGCTTGCGGCAATTGCGCTTCGCCCGCGGCGACAAGCGAAGCGGCGATGCCTTTGCGGCGGGCGTTGGGACTGACAGCAATGCCAAGCAAGGTCGCTTCATCGAGCACGCTTTGCCAGGCAGCAAAGCCCTGCAAGGCATCGCCCTGCCAGGCGGTGAGCAGCAAGTCTTCACTGCCATTGGGCACATAGACCCGCGAAGCATGCGCAAGCGCCTGCACAGCATCAAGATTTTCTTTCAAAAAAGAACGTATTATCATCATTTTTTACCGCAACAAGCGCTTCATGATGGTAAAAACATACTATAAATTGACAAAATATAAATCTAATCCCGCCATGGCATCAAATTTCGGCAGGAACATCCTTTTCCCCAATTTGCGGAAAACGCTCAAGGAAAAGAGATTTCGTCCATGGCCTGCCTGACGTTTGTTCTGTCAGCAATCTGGATTACCAAACACATTCTGTGAAAAGACCATGATCGTCGCGTTTTCCCGTTTTGCTGCCTGCTTTCAGAGCAGACGGCGGCGGAAGTAGGTAATGACGATTTCGGCGATGATGACGACAACGAATATGGTCAGCAGGATAACGGCAACGCGATCCCACTCGAAAAGGTCGATCGCCGAATTCATGATCATGCCGATACCGCCGGCGCCGACCAGCCCGAGCACCGAGGATTCGCGCACGTTGATGTCCCAGCGCAGCAGCATGATCGACCAGAAGGCGGGTTTTACGGCAGGCCAGTAGCCGTAAAGGATTTGGCTGCTCTGGGTTGCGCCCGCCGCTTTCAGGGCTTCGATAGGGCCGCGTGGCACTTCTTCCAGCGCTTCGCCGAGCAATTTGCCGATGAAGCCGACCGAGCGGCAGGCAATGGCGATGGTGCCGGCCAGTGCGCCGGGGCCGAAAACGGCAATGAAGAGCAGCGCCCAGACGAGCGAGTTGACGGAACGGCTGGCGACAAGCAGCGTCTTCGCGAAGAAATTGAGCGCGCGGTTGGGCGTCAGGTTGTGCGCGGCCAGTATGGACAGCGGCAAGGCGGCAATCAGGGCAAAGAGGGTTCCCAATGTAGCGATGTGGAAGGTTTCCATCAGCGCTTCGTGCACCGCAGCAGGATAGTAGGCGTAATCGGGCGGGAACATGCGCTGCACCATGTCGAGCATCTGCTGTGGTGCATCCCAGAGGAATTCCCAGATGACGTTGATGTTTTGCAGCGACAGCAGCACGGCAATGCCGATGCCCAGCCAGAATGCAGTGCGCGCAAGTTTTTCGGCCAGCGTATGGCGCTGCCAGAGGCGCTCGGAAAGCGCGGTGTTGTTGGCGTCAGACATTGAAGATCCGTTTGACCGCGTTGGCAGCCAGTTCACCGAGGAGGACGACGGCAATGATGGTGATCAGAATGGCGAGGACGAAATCGTATTCAAAGCGCTGGAAGGCAGCGAACAGCGTGCCACCGATACCGCCGGCGCCGACGATGCCAACCATGGTGGAATTGCGCAGGTTCGCATCGAGCTGGTAGGTGCAAAAGCCGACGAGACGCGCCATCACCTGCGGCAGCACGCCGTAGATGACGACAGAAGCGAAAGGTGCGCCAGTGGCGCGCACGGCTTCGATTTGTTTCATCGAAATTTCTTCGATGGTTTCCATGAACAGCTTGCCGACAAAGCCAATCGAAGCAACGACCAGCGCAAGAATACCAGCCAGCGGACCGAAACCGACCGCCTTGATGAAGATGATGGCAACGATGACCGGGTTGAAGGCACGGCAGAAAGTCACAACGAAACGTGCCGGCCAGGTTGCCCAGGCGGGCATCAGGTTGCGCGCACCGAGAATGGCGATAGGCAGGGAAAGCAGCACACCGAAAAAAGTCGCCAATACCGCGATTTGCAGGCTTTCGATCAGGCCGGTGAGCAACTGCGACCAGTCCTTGAAATTGGGCGGGAACATGCGCCCGAGAAAGCGCGCGCCATTATCAAGCCCCTTGATGAAGCGTTCGGCAGAAAAATCGAGCTGCCCGAGTGCGTAAACGGCATAAGCGACAAGTGCCAGCGCCAGCAGCCGTGCCCCCCAGGAGGCACGGAAGGGGCGGACAGCAGCAGATGACGGAACAATCGCCGGATGGGATGGAGCGTTCATTGCAGCCAGTCCTTGCCGCCATAAATCATGTTCAGAACCTCATCGCTCAACGCAGCGGGCACGTCATCAAACACAACCTTGCCGCCATTCATGCCGACAATACGGTCGGCGTAGCGACGCGCGAGACCAACATCGTGAATGTTGACCAGTACGGGAATCTGCTGATCAATACCCTGCGATTTGAGCAGCTCCATGATTTCCACAGAAGTCTTCGGGTCAAGTGAGGAAGTCGGTTCATCAGCGAGCAGAATCTCCGGCCGCTGCATCAGCGCACGGGCAATACCAACGCGCTGCCGCTGCCCGCCGGAGAGGCTGTCGGCACGCTGGTTGGCAAAATCGGCGAGACCGACAATCTCAAGCAGGTGGTAGGCATAAGCGATGTCCTCGGCAGGAAAGCGGCGCAACCAGGCGTTCATCGGCGACACATAGCCCAAACGCCCGGTCAGCAGGTTTTCCATGACGGTCAGGCGTTCGACGAGGTTGTATTCCTGGAACACCATGCCGATGCGCCGTCGCGCTTCGCGCAGTGCGCGCCCTTTGATATGGGAAAGCTCTTCTCCCTTGAACAGGATGGAGCCATCGCTAGGGTCAATCAGGCGGTTGATGATGCGGATGAGCGTGGATTTACCTGTCCCGGAGGGGCCGATAATCGCCGTCAATCCGCTGCCTTCAAAACACAAATCAATGCCTTTGAGCACCGGCTTCCCGGCCTTGTATGCCTTGGTCAGGCCGCTAATTTGCAGAACAGCATTCATGCCTCTACCTGCTTTTTCAGTATCTGTCGTCAAGCTTATTTCTTCTTGGCGCTTTCCGCCTCATAGCCGCTGCGGTTCAGGCTTTGCCCGGCAGCAATGGCGACTTTGCGCACCAGTTCCCAGTCTTTCTCATAATTGGCAGGCAGGAAGCGGTCGCCGCCCAGGCCTTTCGCCATTTCCGGCGGAATGCGGTACTCGAAGAAACACTGTTTGATTTTTTCCACCAGCTTCGGATCCAAATCGTGCGCATGCGCATAGGAGTCGGTCGGGAACATGTCGCTGGTATAGAGAACCCTGAAATCATCGGCATCAACCACGCCGCGTTCCGTCATATGCTGCAATACGTCGCTGGCGACGGGAGCAGCATCGTAGTCGCCTGACTTGACGCCCAGAATCGATTGATCATGTTTGCCGGAAAACACTACCTTGTAATCCGTGTCGGGAATCAGTCCCTGCTCGGGGAAAAGCGCGCGGGGCGCCAGGTTGCCGCTGTTCGAAGAAGGTGAGGTGTGCGCGATATTTTTGCCTTTCAGATCGGAAAGTTGCTGGTAGGGGCTGTCTTTGCGCACGATCATCTTGATGGCGACACCTTCCGGCCCGTTTTCCGTACCGCGAATGGCGAAAGGCACGGCACCGGCGATATTGACCGCAAAGTTGGTCGGCCCGGTCGAGAACGCGGCGATGTGCAGGCGCCCGGAACGCATCGCTTCGATTTCCGCCGAGTTCGACTGCACGGCGAAGAATACCGTCTTGCGCCCCACGCATTGCGACAAGTGCCCCATGAACGGCTGGAAGAGTTTTTCATAGATTGTCGGATCTTCTACTGGCGTGAAGGCAAAGATCAGCGTTTTCGGATCGCGGAATTTTTTCGGGTCCGTCGGCGGGTCGGCAACCATGTCTTTATCGGCATCGCAATAAATCGCATCGAGATCGCCACGGTGCGGACAGGTATCGTCCGCCATTGCCGCGCCGGCGAAAGCCAACCCTGCGGCGATCAGGCTGAAACGGAAAACCGGCATAACATACTGTTTGGCATGAGCTTGCATCATTTTCTCCAGTCTTGTTTTTAGAACAATCAAACCTTCGGATTAACCGGTGCATACCAGCAACTGGCGATACGCGATGAACGGTCAACAGAGAAAGAGCGGCGAGTTTGTGAAGCGAGGCCTCCTCATAATATCGGCTCCTGAGAGGAGCGGGGCAACCGCCTGAAAAACAATCGGTATCGGTAAAACCGCGAGCATACGACGGGGCATACATTAACATAATCTAACAATGCATACACGCTACTGCCCCAGGTAATCGGTAATTGCAGAAATACATTGGCAATTCACACTCCCGGCAATGATCATCGAAAGCAAGGCCCTTCCCTTCTGCTCCGATAGAATCTTCCAAAGCGCTTGCCATGACGCTTTGCCGCATGAACCCGGGTTCCCGCGTCAAAACAATTTGCGCGGGTGCCCGGGGTTACGCCTATCCTGCTTTTTGTGCTCAGCCTGCTACGCCATCATAACAATCATCATGGAAAACGACCTGCTCGCGGGCATGTGAATGCACGAAGAAGAAGCTGTGGTCATAGCGCTTGCGGGTGTTCAGCGTGCAGGAGACGGGTTGCGTACCGAGCACGCGCTGCACCGCTTCATACTGGATTTGCTGGCCGAGCAGCGGATCGGCATCGCCCTGGTCCAGCCACAACGGAATGCCCAGGGTTTTTTCGCCGGATTCCAGCGCCACCAGGGGATCGATGTCAGCGGAAATGCCCAGCGCCTCGCAATGCTCGCGAAACCACACGGAGCCGTAAAAGCCGAGCCACGGCGCAAAGAGCGACACGCCGCGGTAAAGATTGGGATAGCGCAACGCCAGATCGAGCGCCACGGTGCCGCCGAAGCCGTAGCCCATCAGCCCCCAGGCATCGAAGATGCGGAAGCGGTGCTCGAGCACGTGCGGCAGGCTTTCCGTGAGGTAGTGAAGAATGCTGTCCCTTTCCGACTGGTATTGCTGGAGTTTTTCGCCGACGCTGCCTTGCAGGTGGGAAAAGATGTCGGGCACGACGAGGATGATGTCGTAACGGTTGGCATAGCACTGGTAATCGCTCTGGTTGGCCATATCGCGCGCCGTGCAGCCCAGTTCCGGCAAATAGAAGAGCACCGGGCAGTGCCGCCCTTTCAGCAACGACGCCACGGGCACATAAATGGCGAGTTCCACGTCGCGCCCCAACGGCTCGGCCATGTCGCGATAAAAGCGCTGTTCGCCCTTGTAGCTGACGTGGGCTTCCAGAAGTTCGATGTGATGGTCCATGATGTCTTCCTTGCGATGAAATGCAGCGATATGAGAAATTTTCTCATATATAAGCGCTTATGGTGAGAAAATTTATCAAGATAAGCGCTTATTGATGGTAAAAAATGATTATTTTTGGTTATTTTTTAAAATCCCTCTGCGAGATGGCCGACAAACCGAATGGTGGGCTGAATTCCACCCTAGGGGCTGATGACAATTCGCGACTAGGTTTACGGAGTCTCAGAAAAATATTTGAAATATCGATAGTTTCGTCGCTACGCGATTTTCTCTATCCCCCTCTCCCCAACCTTTCTCGTCCTTCGGACGAGCTGGCAAGCCAGTCGCCCCTCAATGGGGAGGGGCTTTAGTTCATTGCTTTATTTGGCGTTCATGGCATCAATTATCAACAGCCCTGCTCTTGTCAGCTGATTTTCATGCCCGGTTTGACGGCATCGCCCGGCGCAAGGAGCTGCAAACCGTCTTCGCCGCTCGCCGACAGAATCATGCCGGTAGAGGTGCCGAAGCGCATTTTGCGCGGCGCGAGGTTGGCGACATAGACCACCATGCGGCCAACCAGATCTTCCGGCTGATACCAGGCCTTGATGCCCGAGAAAACTTCACGCTCGCCCAGTTCGCCGACATCGAGCCTGAAGGCGAGGAGTTTGTCCGAGCCGTCGATGTGGCTGCATGCCAGCACTTTGGCGATGCGCAAGTCGAGTTTGGCGAAGTCGTCAATGCCGATCCAGTTATCGGTTTCCACGGGGTTTTTCTCCTTTTTGCCCAGTTGGGCTTCTTCCTGCAGATCTTCCTTGCTGTCGGCCAGCACGGCGGCAATCTGCCCTTCTTCAACGCGCTGCATCATCGGCTTGAAGGCGGCAATGGTGTGGCCAAGCAAAGGAGCTTGTGCATCCGCCCAGGCGAGCGGCGCGATATCGAGAAACTGCTCCGCATCCAGCGCCACTTGCGGCAACACGGGCTTCAAATACACGATGAGCTGGCGGAAGGCATTCAAGCCAACGGTGGCGATGCCCTGCACTGCGGCGCGCGTCGCTTCGTCTTTCACTTTCACCCACGGCTTTTCCGCATCGATGTATTCGTTGGCCATGTCGGCGAGTTTCATGATGTCGCGCAGGGCATGGCCGTATTCGCGTTTTTCGTAATAACCGGCAATGTCTTCGGATTTTTCGGCAAAGGCGTTGAACAGCGTGCGATCCATGTCGGCAGCGAGTTTGCCGCCAAAGTGTTTGGCAAGGAAAGGCGCACAGCGGCTCGCGAGGTTGACGAGTTTGCCGACGAGATCGCTGTTCACTTTCTGGCGGAAGTCTTCGAGATTGAGATCGATGTCTTCCACGCGCGCGGAGAGTTTGCTCGCGAAGTAATAGCGCAGGTATTCCGGGCGCAGATGTTTGAGGTAGGTGGCAGCCTTGATGAAAGTGCCGCGCGATTTGCTCATTTTTTCGCCATTGACGGTCAAAAAGCCGTGGCAGAACACGCCGGTCGGCTTGCGGTAACCCGCGCCTTCGAGCATGGCCGGCCAGAACAGCATGTGGAAATAGGCGATGTCCTTGCCGATGAAGTGATAAAGCTCGGTTGGGCTGCCTTCGCCCCAGAAGTCGTTGAATGCCAGCCCCTTGCGGTCGCAGAGCGCCTGGAAGGCAGCCATGTAGCCGACTGGCGCATCCACCCACACGTAGAAATACTTGTCTGCCGCACCCGGGATTTCAAAGCCCCAATAGGGGGCATCGCGGGAAATATCCCACGGCTGCAAACCCGCTTCGAACCATTCGCCGAGCTTGTTGCGCATGGATTCCTGGATGTCGGCAGTGGCAAGCCAGCCTTGCAGGAAACCGGCAAAAGCGGGCAGATCGAAGAAGAAATGCTCGGATTCGCGCAGCACGGGCGTGGCGCCGGAGAGCGCGGAATAGGGTTGCAACAGATCAGTAGGCGCATAGGTGGTGCCGCACACTTCGCAGTTGTCGCCATACTGGTCTTTGGCCTGGCATTTCGGGCAAGTGCCCTTCACAAAGCGGTCAGGCAGGAAGATGTTCTTTTCGGGATCGAAAAGCTGCGAGATGGTTTTGCGCAGGATGTGGCGCTTGCCGTCGAGCGCCTGGAAGATTTCGCCGGTGTAGTGGCGGTTTTCTTCGCTGTGGGTGCTGTGATACTGGTGATGATCGACGAGAAAGCCCTGAAAATCGCGCATGTGCGCTTCACGCATGCGGTCAATGAGCGTTTGCGGCGTGATGCCTTCTTTCTCGGCGCGCAGCATGATGGGCGTGCCGTGGGCATCGTCGGCGCAGATGTAATGGCATTCGTGACCGCGCATGCGCTGGAAGCGCACCCAGATATCCGTTTGAATGTATTCGACCAAATGCCCGAGATGGATGTCGCCGTTGGCATAGGGCAAGGCGCTGGTGACGAGGATTCGCCGTATGTCCGTCATGATGAGTCCTGAAAAATCGCAAAGCGCGCATTCTAGCAAAACCCCGCCCCAAGCGCTGGAATGCCGTTTTTACAGCACGGTATGCGCCGGTTCGTAGCGGATGATGTCACGCAGGCGGTTCTGCCCGTCCACCAGTACCACTTTCGGCGCATGCGCGGCAATTTCCGGCTCCGACAGCAGCACGTAAGACATGATGATGACCACGTCCCCGGCCTGCACTCGTCGCGCCGCCGCGCCGTTCAGGCAAATCACGCCGCTGCCCCGTTCGCCGGCGATGGTGTAGGTTTCAAAGCGCTCGCCGTTGTTATTGTTCACGATCTGCACTTTTTCATGCACGCAGATACCGGCGGCATCAAGCAGATCTTCGTCGATAGTGATGCTGCCCACATAGTTGAGATTGGCCTCGGTGACCGTGGCGCGATGAATCTTGCCGCCAAGCAGGGTTCTGAACATGGATTCAACTCCGCGTGGCCGCAGCGGCTGCCAGCTCTTCCAGCAAGGCGACCGAATCCTCCCAGCCCAGGCAGGCATCGGTGATGCTTTGCCCATAGACGGGCGCCTGGCCATCCACCAGCTTCTGCGCGCCGCCAACAAGATGACTTTCGATCATCACGCCGAAAATCGAGCGGTTACCCGCGCGGATTTGCGCACAAATATCGGCAGCCACGATTTTCTGGCGCTCATGCTCCTTGTTGGCATTGGCATGGCTGCAATCGATCATGATGTTTTTTGGCAATTTCGCCTTTTCCAGCAGCGCCTCGCATTCGGCGACGCTTTGCGCGTCGTAATTGGGTTCGCGGCCGCCACGGAGAATGATGTGGGTATCGGGATTGCCCGTGGTCTCCACGATGGCGGAATGCCCGTATTTGGTCACGGAGAGAAACGCATGTGGTGCACAGGCCGAGCCGATCGCATCCACCGCGATCTGGATATTGCCGTTGGTGCCGTTCTTGAAGCCGACCGGGCAGGACAGGCCGGACGCGAGCTGGCGGTGCACCTGGCTTTCCGTGGTACGTGCGCCGATCGCGCCCCACGACACCAGATCGGCGATGTATTGCGGCGTGATCATGTCGAGATATTCCACGGCCACCGGCATGCCGCTGTCGGTAAGATCGAGCAGCAGCTTGCGCGCCACGCGCAGGCCGTCGTTGATGGCAAAGCTGCCGTCGAGATAGGGATCGTTGAGCAATCCCTTCCAGCCCACTGTGGTGCGCGGCTTTTCAAAATAGACGCGCATCACGATTTCCAGCTGCTCGCGGTATTTCTCGCGTAGCGGCAGCAAGCGCCGCGCATAATCGTGCGCCGCTGCCACATCGTGAATCGAGCAAGGGCCAATGACCACCAGCAAACGGCGATCCTGCCCGGTCAGCATCTGGTGAATCGCGTCGCGGCAACGCTGCGTGACCGCCGCCGCTTTTTCCGTCACCGGAAACTTTTCCAAAAGCGCGATCGGCGGCAACAACTGGCGGATATTTTTAATCCGCAAATCATCCGTTTGATACATTCTGTAAACCTGTTTGTCCAAGAAAGCGCGCTATGGTAACAAAAAAACAGAACAGCTCCGCAAGGGAACTGTCCCTATTGTGATAAACGCATCATGATGACTTTTGCGCCGGAAATATCCCCGAGCTATCTACGAAGCCCCAGCCCCCTGGGCGCAGCCGCAGGCGCGGGGCTTTTTTGGCGGGGTCACGGGCTTGGGTGTTTGAGCGCAGCGAGTTCCCAAGCCCGCCGCCAAAAGCCTCGTGACAAGGGAAAACTGCGCCCCGGGGTCGCCTTTCTTTGCTGACTTTCTTTGGCGACGCAAAGAAAGTCAGCGGCCGCGCGGCCGTGAAGCGCAATCTCGAAAATTGAAAATATTCTTTTCAACAGTGAGATATAAGAAAATGAATGACAAACACGCTGACAGCGAAAGCGCATAACCCTGCCTGTCGCCTGTCAGCGGACAATACATCACTTCCCCTGATGCCGCGCCACCAACCCCATCATCTTGTAGGCCAGCTCCGCCGCTGTGTAATCATACACATGCAGCCCCTTGATCGGCGCGAACTCCACCAGATCCATGCCCACCACTTCGCGGCCGCGCAGCGCGCAGGCAAAAAGATCCAGCAACTGCCAGTACGTCATCCCGCCCGGCACCGGCGTACCGGTGGCTGGCATGATCGCGCCATCAAGACCGTCGATATCCACGCTCAGATAAATCTTTTTCGGAAAATTCTGCGGCAGGGAGAAATGGCGCAAGGTTTCGCGGCAAATCACCTTGGCATCGAGATAATGGATTTGCGCGGGCAGACCGTCGCGCACCGCCTTCTCCTCCATACTCATCGCGCGCACGCCAAGCTGGAACAAGGGCAAATCCTCGTCCACCAAGCGCTTCATCACACTGGCATGGCTCCAGATGCTGCCCTCGTAGCTCTCGCGCAAATCGGCATGTGCATCGAACTGCACAATCCCGATCTTCTCGCCATGATAGGCATCCACCACGCCCATCACCGCGCCATAACTCACGGTATGCTCGCCACCGAGCACAAAGGGAATGCGCCCCTTTGCCGCCACCGAACGCGTCGCCAGACGAATGCGCTCCAGCACGTCCGCCGGCTCGCCGCGGCAATCCACTGCTGCATGGGTATGAATCCCCATCTCGCACGGCTCGCTTTCGCCGTCATACGTTTCCAGCTGGTCGGAAGCATTGATGATCGCCTGCGGGCCGGCTGCCGTGCCGCCGCCATAGCTCACCGAATGCTCATAAGGGACGGGAATCACATGAAAAAGCGAGCGATCCGCATCGCCCTGCTCTATCTCCGAACCCAGAAAAATCCCCGAATACTGCTGCATACACTCTCCCTGATAAAATGCCGTCATACCTGAAACGCGCACATTCTAGCAAAAACATGCCCCAATACCTGCTTGCCCTTGCCGGCCCCGGCTTCGCCCGCCAATATGACGCACGCACCCTCACCACCGCTGACCACGCCCGCCTGCAAGCCTCGCCCGCCCTTGCCGCACGCGTGCAATGGCAAACCTCGCGCGCCCTGCTGCATCGCCTGCGCAATGACTACCCTGCCGCGAACCTCTGCCTGAGCCACAAAAACCACCACGCCCTCGTCGCCATTCACCCGCAGCACGGCAAGCCCGGCGCCGACCTCGAACAACTGCGCCCGCGCGACTTTGCCGCGCTCGCCCAGCAAACCTGCTCTGCCGACGAAATCGCCCATCTCGCGCAAAGCGCCACCCCCGCGCACACTTTCTACCAGCTCTGGACCCTCAAGGAAGCGCTCATCAAAGCCGAAGACCTGCGCTTTCCCACCGACCTGCGCCATATCGGCCTCGATCCCGCAAAACAGGCATTGCGCTCCGCCCGCCACGCCGACTATCGCTGGCTCACTCTCCTCATCGACGAATGCTGGATTGCCAGCGCCCTGTGGCCCGATTGCGGCGAATCCTGCTGCCAATTGCAGCTCTACGACTTTCCTGCCACCAGCATACACCCCCTCGGCGGCAATCTCCCCTTGCAAATCATCACAAAATACCCAGAAAATAGTAACTTTTTACCACCATGAAGCGCTTATCTTGATAAAAAATAACTATAAAATCGCTTACAAATGATAAAAAATACCATCACCCCGTATTTTCCGAAGGAAGCTATACAATAGCCCTCCCGCCACAGCCAAGGAAATCCCGTGCTCCCCATCCCCGCCATTGACTTGAAAGACGGCCAGTGCGTGCGCCTCAAACAGGGCCGCATGGAAGATGCCACCGTATTCTCTGCCGATCCCGTCGCTACCGCCACGCGCTGGGTCGCGCAAGGCTGCAAGCGCCTGCACCTCGTGGATTTGAACGGCGCCTTTGCCGGCAGCCCGCAAAACGCGCAAGCCGTGCGCGACATCCTCGCTGCCCATCCCGGACTCGAACTGCAAATCGGCGGCGGCATCCGCGATGAAGCCACCGCGAAGCACTACTTCGACCTCGGCGTGCGCTACTGCATCCTCGGCAGCAAAGCCGTCTCCGACCCGGATTTCGTCATCGCACTCGCAGAAAAATACCCCGGCCGCATCATCGTCGGCATCGACGCCAAAGACGGCCTCGTTGCCACTGACGGCTGGGCCAGCGTCTCGCAAACCCGCGCCACCGAACTGGCCGCACGCCTGCCTGCCGCACACATCGCCGCCATCATCTACACCGACATCGCCAAAGACGGCATGATGGGCGGCGTCAACCTCGCGCAAACCGCCGAACTCGCCCGCGCCACCCGCATCCCCGTCATTGCCTCGGGCGGCGTGGCCAGCCTTGCCGACATCCGCGCGCTCCGCGACGCCGGCAACATCTACGGCGTCATCGTCGGCCGCGCCCTGTACGACAACGCCTTTACCTTGCAGGAAGCCTACCGCGAAGCAGGCATGGCCGGCAGTTGATGGCCGCAGATTACCAATCCGCGAACCGCGATTTCCCATATCAATTACGGAAATGTAGAGATTTTTTCTCACCATAAGCGCTTATTCATGAGAAAAAACCACCATGTTTGATCCCACTCACCACTTCCCTGCCCTCTTCACGCCACGCGAGGCCGACAGCCACAAGGGCAGCTACGGCACACTCGCCATCATCGGTGGCGCTGCCGGCATGAGCGGCGCCGTCGTGCTGGCCGCGAGCGCAGCGCTGATGAGCGGCTGCGGTCGTGTCTTTGCCGCTTTTTGCCAACCCGCCCTGCCAGCACCGTGGATCGCAGGCTACCCGGAAATCATGCTCGCTACCGCGAGCGACATCTTCGCGCGCGACGCCATCGATACCTGGGCCATCGGCTGCGGCCTCGGCACGGACGCCGCCGCACATGACGCCTTCACCCGCCTTATCCAGCACTGCCATGCGCGCCAGCATCCCCTGCTCGCCGATGCCGACGCGCTCAACCTGCTCGCTGCCGATGCAACGCTGGCGGACAGCCTTGCCAGTGCGCAAACCCTGAAAGTGCTCACGCCGCACCCTGGCGAAGCCGCGCGTCTGCTCGCAACCGACATCGCCACCATCCAGCAGAACCGCGAAGACAGCGCCCGCACCCTTGCCAGCCGCTACCGCGCCTGGGTCGTCTTGAAAGGCCACCAGAGCCTCATCGCCGCACCGGATGGTGCGCTCTTCACCAATGCAAGCGGCAACGCAGCGCTTGCCACCGCAGGCAGCGGCGACGTACTCGCCGGCATGATTGCCGCCTTCCTCGCCCAGCGCATACCCGTGGCAGAAGCGGTGCGCGGTGGCGTCTGGCTGCATGGCGCGGCAGCAGACAGCTTCATGGCAAACGGCGTACCGCTCGCCGGACTGCTGGCTGGCGACATCGCCCCTGCCGCCCGTCGCCTGCGCCAGCAGCTCACCGCAAAGCACACCTCCACAAAACCTTTCTAAATAATATTTTTTATCACAAACAATCTCTTATAAAAAATTCATTATTAAAAACGCTTCATGGTGAAAAAAACGCGCACAAAAAAGCGGGACGGTTTCCCGCCCCGCTGTTTTTGCAAATCGTAGGAAGAGTCGCGATCAGTCTTCGATCAGGCTGCATACCGCCAAGTCACCCAGGCGTTCGCGCCCCTTGAGGGCGGGGATTTCCAGCAAAAACGCCGCGCCGATCACTTCCGCGCCGAGGCTTTGCAAAAGCGCAATGCAGGCGCTCATGGTGCCGCCGGTGGCGAGTACGTCGTCCACCATCATGATGCGCATGCCGGGTTTGACGTCGCTTTTGTGCACTTCCAGCGTATCCTGGCCGTATTCGAGATCATAGGTGAGGCGGGCGACTTCGCGTGGCAGCTTGCCGGGCTTGCGCAGGGGAATGAACCCGATGCCGAGGCGCTGCGCCAGAGCGCTCGCGAAGATGAAGCCGCGCGCTTCCGGGCAGGCCAGCGCCTGCGGGCGCAGATCGGCGCGTTCGCAGAATTGCGCCATTTCTTCGATGGCGGCGCGGAAGCCTTCGCCGTTGGCAAGCAGCGGGGTGATGTCCTTGAAGCTGATGCCGGGTTTGGGATAGTCGGGGATGCTGATGACCAGGTTTCTCCAGTCCATAGGGTCTCTCGGGTGTTTTTATGACCGGCGTATGGTAGCGGGGAGGGGGCGAGAAAGCTATCGGAATGTTGGGGTAGTGCGCTTGCATCTTGCCCGCCCTGCCGCGACAATGCCCGCTTTTTGCGGAGAGGACGGATGCGCCGTGCGCATTTCTGGCGGGACAAGCCGCCGTTGCTGACGTTTTACGAACAGAATTACATGCTGTTTCGCCTGGTGGTGCCGGAAGCGCCTGCCGGTGATGGCTGGCATGTGCTCAAGGCGGCGGGACGGCCGGATGTTTTCCTGCGTCGGCTTTCCGCGCATCCCTATACCAGCGAGTGGCTGCTGGCGCACCGCTATCCCGGGCGGCAACGCCTGTTTGCGCCGGATTACACGATTCGCGTCTATCATGATGCGCGCCTTGCCGAGGCGATGACGGATCCCGCCATCCCCGTGCGCAAACAGCGCGAGCGCAAATATGCGGTAAACCGCGCGCTGGGCGAGTGGCTGGATTATTGCCGGCGCTATGGCTATCGCATGGCGGGAGCGGTGGAAATGGCGGAGGAGACGCGATGAAAACCCAGCATTTCCGCATGCTGCTTGTTGCCTGGCTGCTGCTGGGCTTTGCCGCGTTTGTGGCGGGCATCACGCTGCCGATGATGACGCTGACCAAGCTGGTCTGGTTCGATAACACGTTTACCGTGCTTTCCGGCATTGGCGCGCTGCTCGCCGATGAAACCTTTGCGCTTGGCATGCTGCTGATGACGTTCAGCGTGATTTTTCCGGCAGTGAAGTTCCTCGGTATGTTGGCTTATGTGCTGATCTATCCGCCGTTGCCGCGCGGTCTGGTGCAGTTCCAGTATGCGCTGGGCAAGGTGGCGAAATTTTCCATGCTGGATGTGTTCGTGGTGGCGGTGATGCTGATGGTGGTGAAGCTCGGCGTGCTGGCGGATGTGGATATTCACGGCGGCATTTACTGGTTTACGCTGGCCGTCATCGTTTCCATGACTGCGGGGCTTGCCATCGAACACGACATCGGCAAGCGCCTTTATGCACTGGGCGTGCATCGAAGAGTATTGGCAGGCGAAAAATAGCGATTTTTTATCATGGATAAGCGCTTGTGGTGCAAAATTTTTGCATTTCAGGCGCTTTTTTAATGCAAAAACAAGGCCAGGCGGGCGGATTTATCCGCCCTGCGCTTTTTCCGGCCAGTTCACCGCCTCGCCGCGGATCATGGCCTGCATCATGTCGCGCGTTTCGCGGTCGATGGCCTGCGCCCGCGCCATGAGTTCCTCATTGGCAAAGGTGGGCACGTCGTGGTCGTGCAGGTCGGACAGGGCATGCAGCTGGTAGCGCTCGCGCATTGCGTAAAACTCGGCGAGGCGCAGCGCGCGCTCGTTGGAAAAGCCCAGTTTTTCCAGGGCAATGCGTCCGCTGTGGATGGCAGCGTCGGTAGTTTCGCGGATGATGTCGCAGGCGCCGGCCTGCAGCAGCTCGTAGGCATGGCGATGGTTGTGGGCGCGGGCGATGACCGGCAGCCTGGGATAGTGGCGGCGGATGAATTGCACGATTTCCGTGGCTTGCGCAGGATCGCCAATGCCGACGATGAGCAGGCGCGCGCGTTTCAGGCCGAGGCCGTGCAAGAGTTCCGGGCGGGTGGCGTCGCCGTAATAGATTTTGATGCCGTATTTGGCAAGGCTTTCCACGGTTTCCGCGTGGTGGTCGATAACGGTGGCGCGGATTCCGCAGGCCAGCAGCATCTGGTTGATTTGCTGGCCAAAGCGGCCGTGCCCAAGGAGGATGACGGGATTGCGCTCGGCCACAGGATCATGCGGGCGGTTGGCAGAAAGATGCGGTTGCGCGCGGGCGGCAAGCCAGTCGTAGGCCAGGAAAAGCAGCGGCGTGAGCAGCATGCTGAGGGCGACGACGAGCGCGATGCGCTCGGAAAGCGCTTGCGGCAGCACGCGGCTTTGCGCAGCGATGGCGAGCAGCACGAAGCCGAATTCGCCGGCCTGGGCAATGCTCGGCACGAACAGGCGGCGCGCTGGCGTATCCATGCGGAAAACGTGGGCGAGCAGCCAGAGAATGAGCATTTTCACTGCCATCATGCCAAAGGTGAGTTGCAGGAGCAGTGCCCAGTCCTCGCGCAGCAGCTCGAAATTCATGCCCGCGCCGACGGTGATGAAAAAGAGGCCGAGCAGCAGCCCCTTGAAGGGCTGCAAATGGCTTTCCAGCTCGTGCCGCCAGGTGCTGTTGGCAAGCGCCACGCCAGCCATGAAAGCGCCAAGCGCGGGAGACAGCCCGAGCATGGACATGCCCGCGGCAATGCCGATCACCAGCGCCAGCGTGAACACGGTGAACATCTCGTGCAGGCGGTGATGGCTCAAAAAGCGCAGGGCAAAAGGCACGAGATAGCGGATGGTGGCAACGATGACGGCGATCACGCCCAAAGCGGTGAGCGCAATCATCCAGCCCGGCTGGTTGGCGAGAAGATTGTCGCCGTTGCTGTCGGCCACTGGCGACGCGGCCAGCAAGGGCAAGAGCGCCAGCATGGGAATGGCGGCGACGTCCTGAAAGAGAAGGACGACAAAGCCGGCCTGGCCGCCCGGCGTATCAAAAAGATTTTTCTCGCCATAGGTTTGCAGCACGATAGCAGTAGAGGAAAGCGCCAGCACGCAGCCGAGCGCGAGCGCCACCTGCCAGCTTTGCCCGAGCGCCATGGCAATCGCCATGATGGCCAGCGTGGTGAGCGCCACCTGCAAACCGCCGAGACCGAGCAAACGGTGGCGCAAGCGCCACAAGGTTTGCGGCGCGAGTTCGAGGCCGACGAGAAAGAGCATCATCACCACGCCAAACTCGTCAACGTGCTGGATGGATTGCGTTTCCTTGCCGACCAGCCCCAGCATCGGGCCGATGAGAATGCCCGCGAGCAGATAGCCGAGCACCGATCCCAGCTTGAGTTTTTGCGAGATCATTACAGCGGCAACGGCAAAGGCCAGATAAATGAAGATATACAGCAGGATCGCGGTCATGGCAGGGCAGAACGAGGAAAGAAGGCGCGGATTTTACACGCTTGCCGTTTGAAAAATATGAGGTTTTACAAAATGCTTCAAAATAGTCGTTTTTTACCATTATGAAGCGCTTGTTGCGAGAAAATTTATCACAACAAGCGCTTATTTGTGAGAAAATTTCTCATCATGATTTTGCCTTTGCATGGCGGGTTTGCCCGGCTTTTGCGCCAGAGCCGTTCGACGGGCTTGTAGCGCCATCTCGAATACCCCATTCCGCGCCCCGCGATTCACTATAATGCCGCGCATGAAAACCGATATTGCCTCTCTTCCCGTATGCAGCGCCGATCGCGGCCTGCTGATTGCCCTCGACAAACAAATCCGCCAGCGCGAAAAGCGCGGCCTGCCGGTTGACCGCATGCGCGACAAACGCGAGCGTCTTTTCCGCGAATCCAATGCGCGTTATGAAGCGCGCCTTACTGCCTTGCCCAAGCCCAAACTCGACGCCGATTTGCCGGTGCTGGCCGCGAAAGACAGGCTGCTGGAGCTGATAGGCAAGCATCAGGTGGTGATCGTTTCCGGCGAAACCGGCTCGGGCAAAACCACGCAATTGCCGCAGCTTTGCCTGGAACTCGGTTTGGGTGCGCGCGGCATGATTGCCCATACCCAGCCGCGCCGCATTGCCGCACGCAGCGTCGCCGAGCGCATTGCCGAAGAGCTTGCCGTGCCACTCGGTGCGGATGTGGGTTATCAGGTGCGTTTTGATGAAAAAACCTCGGACAACACCGTGATCAAGCTCATGACTGACGGCATGTTACTCGCGGAAACCCTCTCCGATCCGTATTTGTCGCGCTATGAGGTGATCATCGTTGATGAGGCGCACGAGCGCAGTTTGAACATCGATTTTTTGCTCGGGTATCTGCACCGGCTGCTCGCCAGGCGCCCGGACTTGAAGCTGATCATTACCTCCGCCACCATCGATGCCGACAAATTCGCCGCCCATTTCGGCAACGCCCCGCAGATCAACGTTTCCGGCCGCACCTATCCGGTGGAAATCCGCTATCGCCCGCCGGATGAGGACGAAGACGTGAACGACGCCATCGTCGCTGCCGTTGCCGAGCTCGATCACTTGGCGCGCGGCGATATTCTCGTCTTTCTCCCCACTGAGCGCGACATCCGCGAAGCCGCGGCCGTTTTGGAGCGCGAAAAGCTGCGCGAAACCGATGTATTGCCGCTTTTCGGGCGCTTGTCGCTTGCGGATCAGCAGGCCGTTTTCCATCCCGGCAAACGCCGCCGCATCGTGCTCGCCACCAACGTCGCGGAAACCTCGCTCACCGTGCCGCGCATCAAATACGTGATCGACACCGGCACGGCGCGCATCAGCCGCTATTCGCTGCGCAGCAAGACCCAGCGCCTGCCGATCGAGCCGATTTCGCAGGCCAGCGCCAATCAGCGTGCCGGACGCTGCGGACGACTCTCGTCCGGCGTGTGCATTCGTCTCTACGGCGAAGACGATTTCAAGCTGCGCCCCGAATTTACCGAACCGGAAATCCTGCGCACCAGTTTGGCCGCGGTCATTTTGCAAATGCTGGTGCTCAATCTTGGCGCGGTCGAGGAATTCCCTTTTGTCGATGCGCCCGACCAGCGGCAAATCAATGACGGCTACCGTCTTTTATACGAACTCACTGCCGTGGACGACGGCAATCGCTTGACGCCGCTCGGCAAGCGCATGGCGGCGCTGCCCATCGATCCGCGCTTTGCCCGCATCGTCTATGCCGCCGAAAAGGGCGGCTGTTTGCAGGAAGCGCTGATTTTGCTGGCAGCGCTCTCCATTGCCGACCCGCGCGAGCGCCCCTTCGGCAAGGAGCAGCATGCCGACCAGCAGCATCGTCTCTTTGCCGACAAAGATTCCGATTTTATAAGCCTCTTGAACCTTTACGCCGCCTGGCAGCAAACGCGCGAAACGATGAGCAACCGCGAGCGCCGCGCCTGGGCGAAAGCGCATTTTTTGAACGCCCAGCGCCTGCGCGAATGGCGCGAACTCGCCGAGCAACTCGCGCGCGAATGCCGTGCGCAACAACTGCGCTTCAATCAGGAAGCGGCGACGCCCGACGCCATCCATCGCGCCATGCTCGCCGGATTCCTCGATCAGGTTGGCCTCTGGGACGAGCAAAACCAGGATTATCTCGGCCCGCGCGGGCGGCGTTTCCTCATCATGCCCGGCTCGGCGCTCGGCAAAAAGCGCCCGCAGGCGATCATGGCGGCGAGTATCGTCGAAGTCTCGCGCACCTTTGCGCGCACCTGCGCGCCGATCGAGCTGCACGAACTCGAAGCGCTCACCAGACATCTCGTCAAAATCACCATGAGCGCGCCGCACTGGAGCAAAAAAGCGGGCAACGTCATGGCTGATGAAAGCGTGCTGCTCTATGGTCTGCCCATCGTCGCCGGGCGCAAAAAGCCGTTTGCGCCTTTTGATGCCCAGCTTGCCCATGAAATCTTCGTGCAGGAAGCGCTGGTCACCGGCGAACTCAACACCCGCCTCAAAGCCATTGCCGAGAACCACATCTTGCGCGAAAAACTCGAAGCGCTGGAGGATAAAACGCGCAGCGTACTCGTTGACGAACAAGCCATTGCCGCGTTTTATTTCAAAGTATTGCCGGAAAGCGTGCATTCGGTGGTGAGCCTCGAGCAATGGGCAAAACAGCACGGCGAAAGCGCGTTGCGCATGAGGGAAGCCGACATGCTCATGAACGAGGCGGCAGTCAACCAGGCCGATTATCCTGAAAGCCTCACCGTGCGCGGCCATCGTTTGGCGCTGGAATATGCCTTCGATCCGGGCGGGCATGCCGATGGCGTGACTGTGCTCATGCCGATGACTGCCCTGAACGCTTTTGCCGCAGAGGATTTCGAGCGCCTCGTGCCCGCGCTTTTTGGCGAAAAAATCGAGGCGCTGCTGCGCAGGCTGCCGAAAGTGTGGCGACGGCAACTGGTGCCGATTCCCGAATTTGCCCGCGCGCTGCACGAGCGCCTGGCCGGCGATGAGCGTCCGCTTGTTGCGGCGCTTGCGCAAGAGATTGAAAAGATGAAAGGCATCCGCATCCCCGAAGCCGATTTCGATGCCGAAAAAATCGACGATCATTACCGCATGAATTTCCGCCTCATCGATGCGAAAAAGCGCAGCGTGGCGGAAAGCCGCGATCTCGCCGCCCTGCAAGCCGAGTACGGCGCGGATGCCGCCGAGCAATTCCAGAAGCGCAGCAAAAGCCAGCTCGCCAGCGACGAAGCGGTCACGGAATGGCTGTGGGAAAAGCTCCCCGAGCGCGAGCAAATGAAAGGCGGCATCGTCGGCTATCCGGCGCTGACGCTGGACAAAGGGCAAGTCTATCTGCGCCTGCATGATGATCCCGACCGCGCCGAACGCAGCCACCGCGACGGCGTGCGCGCCCTGCTTACCCACAAACTGGCAAGCCAGGTGAAATACCTTAAAAAAAACCTGCCGCACATGACCACCATGAGCCTGCACTACCGCAAACTCGCCCCCGACGCCCAGCTGGGCGACGACATCATCGCCGCGTTGATCGAGCGCGTGTGCCTGGCGGGCGGCGTGCCGCGCACGAAAGCGCAGTTTGACAAAGCGCTGGCCAAAGGGGAAAAGGAACTGGTCGCGAGCGGCAACGATCTCGCCAAACAGCTTGCCGGATTGCTCGCCGACTACAGCGCCATCAACGAACGCCTGCGCGCCCTGAAGCATCCGGGCGTGAAGGCCGACATCGCGGCGCAGCTTGCCCGCCTCGTCTTCCCCGGCTTTATCCGCCAAACCCCGGCAGAGCGCCTGAGCGATACCGCACGCTACTTGAAAGGCATGCTCCTGCGCCTCGACAAACTCGCGCGCGAACCGATGAAAGACCTGCAACGCCAGCAGCAAATCGCGCCGTGGCAGGAAAAACTCGGGCAATGGCTGCAAGCGCTCGGCATCCGCGCGCCACTCGAAGACAGCCGCGACGCCCACGGCCAGACGGCAATGCTCGCCTACTTCTGGCTACTCGAAGAATACCGCCTGCAAGTCTTTGCCCAGGAAGTCGGCGTAAAAGGCAAGGTATCGGAAAAGCGCTTGCAGGAATTGTTGCAAAAATAGGGTATTGCTGTGATGCGGGACGCAACAGGCGACGTTCTTGCAGTGCTGCAACAATATTGTGGTAGAATTTCAAAAGATAATCAAAAATAGTTATTTTTTACTATAAAAATCACTTTTTGTGGTAAAAATAAACGATGATAAGCGCTTAATATGGTAATTTTTTACCATTTCCTCGTTCAACCCTCCGCTGCGGAGGGTTTTTTGTGCCTTGCGCATTCGCCGGCATAGGCCAGCCCCCAGTCGTACATGGTGGTGATGACGGGCATCAGTGTTTGCCCGAAGGCGGTCATGGAATATTCCACTTTGGGCGGCACTTGCGGATAAACCTCGCGATGGACGATGCCGTCGTTTTCCAGTTCGCGCAATTGCAGGGTGAGCATGCGCTGGGTGATATCGGGCAAAAGACGCTGCAATTCGTTGAAGCGGCGCGTTTCTCCGTGCAAATGATAGAGAATCAGGGCTTTCCATTTGCCGCCGATGATGTTCAGGGTGATGCTGACCGGGCAGCAGGGATGGTCGGGGGTGTTGTTGCGCATGGTTTTCCGGGGCTGCTTTACAGTATAAAAAATGTACGTACTTGTATGATTGAATGTACCAATTATAATGCGGGCATGGCAACGGCGCTTGCGAAAAACGCAAGCCGGATTTTGCAAAAGCGATTGTTTTGAATGGGTTTAAAAAAGGAGTTTGCGATGCGTATCGCGGAACTGGATCGTATCAACGCTTTGGCGGCCAAGGCGAAAAGCGTTGGCCTTGCCCCGGAGGAAATCATCGAGCGCGATGCGTTGCGCCGCGCCTATGTGAGCAAGATTGCCGGACAGGTGAACAATATGATGGCGGTGATGACGGTCATCGATGCAAACGGCAGCGATGTAACGCCCGCAAGGCTGCGCCAGGCGCAGGCGCGCGGCATGTTGCAAGTGATTTGAGGTTTTTCAGGGAGTTTTTATGCGCAATGTGGAAAAAGTATATCGCGCCAACAGTCAGCACTGGGTGGGAGACGGATTTCTCGTGCAGCCGCTCTTTTCGCACATGGGCGATGACAAGGGCACCGATCCTTTCCTGATGCTGGATTATGCCGCGCCTTATGAATTCGCGCCGAACGAGGCAAAAAGCCCGCGCGGCGTCGGTCAGCATCCGCACAAGGGGTTTGAAACCGTGACCATCGCCTATCACGGCGAAGTGGCGCACAGCGATTCTTCCGGCGGCGGTGGCGTGATCCGGGCTGGCGATGTGCAATGGATGACGGCGGGCGCTGGCATCATTCACGAGGAGTTCCATTCCGAGGCGTTCAGCCAATCGGGCGGGTTATTCGAAATGGTGCAGCTTTGGGTCAATCTGCCCGCCAAGGACAAAAATGCCGCGCCCGGCTATCAGCATCTCGCCAAAGCGGATATTCCGGTGTTACCGCTCGCCGATGATGCCGGGCATGTGCGCCTGATCGCTGGCGAATATCAGGGCATCAAGGGCGCGGCGCGCACGTTTACCGAGCTGAATGTGTGGGATGTGGTCATTCATGCCGGCAAAGAGGCAGTGATCAGCGTGCCGGAAACGCACAGTCTTTCCATGGTGGTGCTGCGTGGCGATGCGCTGTTCAATGGCAAGGACGCCGCTGCCGCCGGGCAACTGGTGCGCTTTGCCGATGGCGCGGGCGAGGTGCGCATTGCCGCCAATGATGCAGAAGTGAAAATCCTGCTGCTGTCGGGCGTGCCGATCAACGAGCCGGTTGCGGGCTATGGCCCGTTCGTGATGAACAGCATGGACGAAATCCGCCAGGCCGTGCTCGATTTCAACAGCGGGCGTTTCGGCCAGCTGCGCTGAAAAAAGTCCGTTGTAGCATAGGAATATAAAAAGGGAGCGGCTATAATGCCGCCCCTTTTTTTCGTACCGGAATTCCCCGTGAGTGATATCAAAGACGTTTCCAAAATCCGCAATATCGCCATTGTCGCGCACGTTGACCATGGCAAGACGACGCTGGTAGACCAGCTTTTCCGTCAGTCCGATACTCTGGCCGAGCGCGCCGAAGTCTATGAACGGATGATGGATTCCATGGATTTGGAACGCGAGCGCGGGATTACCATCATGGCGAAGAATACCGCGATCCGCTGGAAGGATTACCAGATCAATATCGTCGATACGCCGGGGCACGCCGATTTCGGCGGCGAAGTCGAGCGCGTTTTGAGCATGGTCGATTGCGTGCTGCTTTTGGTGGACGCGATGGATGGCCCCATGCCGCAAACCCGCTTCGTCACGCAAAAAGCTTTCGACATGGGCCTGCGCCCCATTGTGGTCATCAACAAGATCGACCGCCCCGGCGCGCGCGCCGATTGGGTGTTGAATGAAACCTTTGATTTGTTTGACCGCCTGGGCGCAACGGATGAACAGCTCGATTTTCCTATCGTTTACGCCTCCGGCCTCAACGGCTATGCTGGCGACAATCCCGATATTCGCGAAGGAGACATGAGTTATCTCTTTGAGGCGATTGTCAATTACGTGAATCCGCCGCAAGTCGATCGCGACGGGCCGTTCCGCATGCAGGTTTCCTCGCTCGATTATTCCAGCTACACCGGCGTGATCGGCGTCGGCCGCATCGAGCGCGGCAGCATCAAGGGCAACACCCAGGTGAAAATCATTGGTCGCGAGGGCGAAGTGCGTAACGGCCGCGTCTTGCAGATTTTCAAATTCCTGGGCCTTGAAAAAGTGGAAGTTGATAGCGCCGCCGCTGGCGACATCATTTCCTTCACCGGCATCGATCCGCTTTATATTTCAGATACTTTATGCGATCCCAACCATGTGGAAGCGCTGCCGAGCCTCTCGGTGGACGAGCCGACCATGAGCATGACTTTTCAAGTCAATAATTCACCCTTTGCCGGCCGCGAAGGCAAATTCGTGACCTCGCGCCAGATCAAGGAGCGCCTCGAACGCGAGCTGATTCACAACGTCGCCCTGCGCGTTGAAGAAATGGACGACCCGGACAAGTTCAAGGTGAGCGGCCGTGGCGAACTGCATTTGTCGGTCTTGATTGAAACCATGCGCCGCGAAGGCTACGAACTCGGCGTCTCGCGCCCGGAAGTCATCTTCAAGGAAGTGGATGGCGAGATTCACGAGCCTTACGAATTCGTGGTGCTCGATCTTGATGAGCAGCATCAGGGCGGCGTCATGGAGCGCATGGGCGAGCGCAAGGGCGAGCTGCGCAACATGATTCCCGACGGCAAGGGCCGCATGCGCCTCGAATACCTGATCCCGACGCGCGGCCTTATCGGCTTCCAGACCGAATTCATGACGCTGACTTCCGGTAGTGGTCTGAAATTCCAGACCTTCGATCACTACGGCCCGAAAAAAGAAGGCCTCGGCAAAACGCGGCACAACGGCGTGCTGATTTCCATGGCGCCGGGCAAGGCGCTCGCCTATGCGTTGTTCAACCTGCAAGACCGCGGCCGCCTTTTCATCGGCCACGGCGATGAAGTCTATGAAGGCATGGTGATCGGCATCCACAGCCGCGATAACGACCTGACCGTCAACCCTTTGAAAGCCAAGCAGCTCACCAACATCCGCGCCGCCGGATCGGATGAAAACCTCATCCTGACGCCGCCGATCCGCAACACGCTGGAACAGGCACTGGAATTTATTGATGAAGATGAGCTGGTGGAAGTCACCCCGCAATCCATCCGCATCCGCAAGAAACTGCTCACCGAAAACGAGCGCAAGCGCGCGAAGAAATAACGGAGTTTCGGGAATTGAACCAAGGGACGTTGCAAAACGTCCTTTATTTATACCGGAATGGTTGTTTTTTACTATGGCAGGGGTCCCGAAAAATCAGATAGCCTGTTGAGAAACTGCATGCCGAACAGCCCACACCGCACATCTTTTTTACACGGCAAACAAACTATTTGCAGATTTATTGCATCAATAGGGATAAAATCTTTATCATTATGTTTTACAAACAAATTTTATTATCTTTTCCTAGCTTGCCGGCACAATGCTTTTCATAAAGCCTATGCCGCAGGCAAGTTCTGATCCTATCTCTCTCTGGCAAAGTACAGCGTCGGCTGCGCTTTTTTAATTGGAAACCGTGCAGTTGGATCGCCTTATTGACTATAGCCATTCAGCCCAAAAAATCTGCTATGACTCTCCATAAAACAGGCGAACGACAGTAGGCTGGGGGTGAGTCGAAGACGAACCCAGCGCAGGGGATTAAAAAGTTTGGGTTCGGCAAATTCTCACCTCAACCGATGCCCGCAGAGGCCAAATGCCGGTTGGTGCTCTGCAAGACGCATAAAAATTTACAAAATTCTGAAAAAAATAGATTTTTTACCATTATAAGGCGCTTATAATGATAAATTATCCCACAACAAGCGCTTATTGATGAGAAAATTTCTCATACCATCTGAATTCATCAGTAAGTACGGATAGCCCGCTGGGCGTAACCGTAAAATAAGTCCATGGAAAATATACGGTTACGGCGCATTGCGCGCTATAGCGTTTTTGGCTCACCTTTGCATAGGATTAAAAGCCCCTTTCCCGTGGGATTCGTCAGAGCTCACGCAGCAAGAGATTGGGGTTGGAATGAAGGCAGAAACAAAGCCTTCCACATCTTTTGCCTCAGCAAATCTTGTCATTAGATGAATCAAAAGTGTCCTAAAAAACCATATAAAAATATCTTAAAAATAGTATTTTTTACCAGTATGAATTTTTGATAAATTTTATCAGAATAATCGCTTTATTATGGTAAAAACAACGATTTCTGATGAATTTTTGTTTTTTTGCAGAACGATATCCATTCATCCTTTACCCGCAGAGTAAGCATGAAGAACAATTGGGCACCATTGCGGTCAAGACGGTGGATTGAAGCCCGTTCACACTTGATTCTGTGCTGCGATTTCACACAAAGCGTTTCATCATCAGAGGTTTGTAGGTCGGCCACTTTGTGGCCGACATATCTTGGGGCTAGGGGCTGTTGACAATTAACGAGCGAGATTTGGGGAAGTTCGAAAACCAGCTTGAAATATTGAAAGTTTTATCGCTGCGCGGCTTTTTATAAACCTTCTCCCCCAACCTTTCTCGTCCATCGGACGAGCTGGCAAAGCCACTGGAACAGCTCGCGTCAGCGAGAGTCGCCCCACAGGTGGGAGGGGCTTTAGTTCATTGCTTTATTTGGAGTTCATTGTGTTAAAGCGTGAATTGTCAACAGCCCCTAGAGCAAATTGGATTTATCCGTTTGCACATGTAGTTGCTACGAAGTGCCTCAAAACCCCTGGGCGCAGCCGCAGACACGGGCTTTTTTGGCGGAAATACGGGCTTGGGTGTTTTAGCGACAGTGAGTTTACAAGCCCGCCGCCAAAAGCCCCGCGGCAAGGAAAAACTGCGCCCCTGGGTCGCCTTTCTTTGGTTCCTGTTTTGGAACCGGCCGCGCGGCAGCAAAGCGCAATCTCGAAAAGAAAGAATCATGCGGAAAATCGCCGTGGAACTTGTTGACACAAATATTGTGGAAATCTTTGTTTCCCTATCGTCGTCCCAATGCCATGCCAATCGGACAATTGGCATTTGCGTTTCGTCACTATTTAAACCAAAAGCGCTCTAAAGCCCACCCTACGCTTGACTTTAGGCCGCAGTTTCACACAAAGCGGTTCATCATCAAGAGATTGGTCAGGCTGCTTTCCGAGCGGCGATCAGTATTGGGATTGAAGGCTTCGTAGCGCTTGTCTTCACTGGCTTCTATGGCAAAGCCCTGAATGGAAAGACGATCTGCAGGTTTGCCGACGATGGTCAGCACCAGCGCACCATCGCGCACCAGCTGGATACGATACAGGTTGAGAGCGGGTTCGCGGCCAAAACCCAGTTCGATGCCGTAAGTCACGGCATGGTGCGCGCTGTCGTAAGTCGGCGGTGGCGCAAACTTTTTGAAACGCACTTCTTCCGCGCCTTCCAGCCCGTTTTCCTGGTTCAAAATCAGGAGGTCTTCTTCCGCTTTCGCCTTGACGGCCGCCACGTCAATATGCCCGCCTGCGGCATCCACATAGCCCACCGGCAAGCTGGTCAGCAGGGCGAATACGCCTTCCTGCGCCGCTTTGGGTCTGGCCACGGCGATGATGTTGCTGCCGCTGTCAGGTTCGCCGTATTCCTCGGCGAAAAACTGGCGACGCTCGCTGTCATTCAATACCTGCCAGTCGGCAGGAACAATCAGTTTGCTCTGCATCATGGGGAAAAATTGAATCCTATGTTGTCTGCCCAGGTGTTGACGATTTTACAGAAAATTTCCGCGGTGAGTTCAGTGTCGTATTTGGCGGAATGCGCTTTGCTGCTGTCGTATTCCAGCCCCGCTTCGCGGGCAATGCGCGCCAGCACGGTTTGCCCGTAGGCAAGTGCGCCAAGCGACACGGTATCGAGCGCGCTGAAGGGATGGAAAGGATTGCGGTCATATTTGGTGCGCTCGGCAAGCGCGTTCACAAAGCCGAGGTCGAACTGGGCATTGTGCCCCACCAAAATGCTGCGGTTGCAGCCCTGCTTTTTCTGGTATTCGCGGATGGGCGCGAAAAAGCGATCGGCCACTTTCGCTTCTTCCAACGCCGGACGCAGCGGATGATAGGGGTCGATGCCGGTGATTTTCAGCGATTCAGGATCGATATTGGCATTTTTGAAGGGCTGGACGTGGTAATGAATGGTTTCCACCGGCACCAGACGCTGTTTTTCATCGAAATTCACCAGCACGGCGGCCACTTCGAGCAAGGCATCTTTCTTGGCGTCGAAACCGCCGGTTTCCACATCGACGACCACGGGCAAAAAACCGCGGAAGCGCTGGCTGATCAGGGAAGTTGTCATTATTGTCCTTCAAAAAATTAGGGAACCTGCACGCCGCGCCAGGCCGCCTGGGTATAGAGAATCATGGAATAAAGCGTGAGTGCGGCCGCGATGATGAGCAGCACTTGCCCGATTTGCCAGATGGGCAGGCCGATGAAGCGCTCCTGGTAGATGAGAAAACCGAGCGAGAACATTTGCGCGGTGGTTTTCCATTTGCCGATATTGGAGACGGCCACTACGCTGCGCTTGCCCAGCCCGGCCATCCATTCGCGCAAGGCGGAAATCCAGATTTCGCGGCCAACGATGATGATGGTGCACAGCATCAGCCAGATTTCCGGGCGGCTTTGCAGCACGACAGCCAGCACGGTGCAGACCATGAGCTTGTCCGCCACTGGATCGAGAAACGCGCCAAACGGACTTTCTTCCCCGTATTTGCGGGCAATCCAGCCATCGAGATAATCGCTGATGCAGGCCACGGTGTAGATGATCAGCGCAAGCCACTGCCCCCACGCGGCCGGATGCCAATAAAAGGCAATGATAAAGAGCGGTATCAGGATGACCCGCAATATCGTCAGTTTCATGGCCATACCTTTCATCGTCATCATCCCCTGTCGTGTAAGCTTGCGTAAATGTCTTCGGCCAGTTGCAGCGAAATGCCGGGCACCCGCGCCAGTTCCTGCACGGAAGCCGCTTCGACCATGCCCAGACCGCCGAAATATTTTAGCAGGGCTTGGCGGCGTTTGGCACCGACGCCCGGAATTTGTTCCAGCACCGATCCCTGGCTTTTCTTGCCGCGGCTTTTGCGATGCGCGCTGATGGCAAAGCGGTGCGCCTCGTCGCGGATCTGCACGACGAGTTGCATCGCCTGGCTGTCGGCAGGCAGGAAAAACGGCTGGTTATCGCCGGGCAACCAGAATTGCTCCAACCCGGCCTTGCGCCCCTGCCCTTTCGAAACGCCGACCAGCCGCACGCCGCTCACGCCCAGTTCGGCAAGCGCTTCCACCGCCTGCCGCAACTGCCCTTTGCCGCCGTCGATAAACATCACGTCCGGCCATTTCGCGTCCGCGCTTTCCTTCAGGCGCGCAAAGCGCCGCGCCACCACCTGCCGGATCGCCGCATAATCGTCGCCAGCGGCCACGTCTTTGATATTGAAGCGGCGATAATCGCTTTTCAGCGCGCCACGCCGGTCGAACACCACGCACGACGCCACCGTGCTGTCGCCCTGGGTATGGGAAATATCCACGCATTCGATGCGCTCCGGCACTTTCTCCCAGGCAAACGCCTCGGCGAGCGCCTGAAAACGCGTCTGCATGGAAAGCTTGGCCGACAGGGTCATGTTGAGATTGAGGCGGGCATTCTCCTCGGCAAGCGTCAGCCATTGCCGCCTGTTTTCGCGCGGATTGGCGTTGAGCATCACCTTGCGCCCGGCGCGTTCGGCCAGCCATGGCAGCAGCATGTCCTGCTCGTGCGGCATGGCGTTCACAATGAGCTGCGGCGGCGGATGGCGCTCGGCATAAAACTGGGCGATAAAGGCGGACATGATTTCCCCGTCTGCCGTCTCATCGGGGATTTTCGGATAGTACGCCTGCGAGGCCACCTGGTCGCCGTCGCGGTAAAACATCACCTGCACGCACGCCTCGCCGTAGCCCGTCACCACGGCCAGCACATCCGCATCCTGCGCGCCGTGGCTTTGATGCTGCGGCCCGCCCACTTTGCGCAACTGGGCAATCTGGTCGCGCAACTGCGCCGCGCGCTCGAAATCGAGCTTTTCCGCCGCCGCATTCATCTCGGCAGTCATCTGCGCGAACAGCTCGTCGCTGCGTCCGCTCAAAAACGCGCGCGTCTGCGCTACGGTTTTCGCATAGTCCTCAGCGCTGATATAGCCCACGCACGGCGCATGGCAGCGCTCGATCTGGTATTGCAGACAGGGGCGGCTGCGATTGGCGAAAAAGCTGTCCTCGCACTGGCGCACGCGGAACACTTTCTGCAAGGTATCAAGCGCCTGACGCACTGCGCCGCTGTTGGGATACGGCCCGAAAAACTCGCCGTTCCTGCGCGCGCCACGATGAAAGGCAAGACGCGGGAAAGCGTGGCTGGAGAGCTTGATGTAGGGATAGGATTTGTCGTCGCGCATCAGGATGTTGAAACGCGGGCGATGCGCCTTGATCAGATTGTTCTCGAGAATCAGCGCCGCGCTTTCGCTTTCCGTCGCCGTGGTTTCAATATCCACCACCAGCGCCATCAGCGCCTGCGTTTTCACGCTCAGACCGGTTTCGCGGAAATAGCTCGCCAGGCGCTTTTTGAGATTTTTCGCCTTGCCGACATAGAGCACCGTGCCGTTCCTGTCGCGCATCTGATAGACGCCGGGCAACGTCGTCACATGGCTCAAGAAAACCTTGGCATCGAAACTGCGGGATTCACTCATTATCAAAAATCAATCAAAAATAGTTGTTTTTTACCATCACAAAGCGCTTATCATGCAAAAATTTCTCATCGAAAGCGCTTCACATTGGTAAAAAATGACTATCCTTTGCTGTTCCGCAAAAATTCCTCGATGCGCACAACATCCGCTTCGCAATCCACGCCGGCAGGCGGCGCTTCATCCACAACCTGCACGGCAATGCGGTGGCCATGTTCGAGAAAGCGCAATTGTTCGAGATTTTCCGCCTGCTCCAAAGGTGTTGCCGCCATATGCGGATAGGCGTTGAGCGCCGCAACACGGTAGGCATAGATGCCGATATGGCGCAGATAGGGAAAGTTCGCATCCACGCCACCCGCGTCACGCACGAAAGGGATGGCGGCGCGCGAAAAATACAGGGCATGGCCGGACTGGTCGCAAACCACTTTGACGGCGGTGGCCGCGGCCACCTCTTCATCAGCAGCAAAACGCGCGGCCAGCGTGGCCACGCTCGCTTCGGGATGGCGCACCAGCGCATCGGCCACGGCCGTGATCAGCGACGGCGGCAACAGCGGTTCGTCGCCCTGCACGTTGACGACGATCATGTCGTCCTCCCAGCCGAGAAAGGCGGCAACTTCCTGCAAGCGCGCCGTGCCGTTGGCATGATCGGGCCGCGTCATGATCCACGGCACATCTTCCCTGTCCAGCACTGCGGCAATGCGCCCGTCATCGCAGGCCACCAACAGTGGCAAGCCTGCCTGTTTCGCCTGGCGCACGGTGCGCACGATGAGCGGCATACCGCCTATCTCGCGCAGCATTTTGCCAGGCAGGCGAGTGGATGCGTAACGCGCGGGAATGACGATGACCGGTTTCATGTCTGCGCCTGCCACTCGTCATCCGCGTTTTTCTGCTGCGCGGCTTCCGGCAGCAGGCGGGCAATGCCGTCCAGCAAGGGATAGCGCCGCTGCCCGTCGGCAGTGACGAGCCATTGCCCGTCCTCGCTGGTAACGAGCGACTGCCCGTCCAGCGGGCAGCGCAGGAGATCAATGATTGCCGCGATTGTCATCGTCTTCCTCCGCCAGATCATCGTCCTCAGCTGGTGCGTCCGTTGCCGGGGATTCTGCTGCCGGTGCGCTGTCTTCAGCGGTTTCTGCCGCCGGAAGCGCTTTTCCGCCTTCCTGGATGTCGGCACGGATGGCATTCATCTTGGCTTCCAGGGCATTGAGCAAATCGGCAAACGCCCCCTCAAACTGGGCAACGCCTTCCTGCTCCAGCGTATCGGTAATCGCGCCGAGATTGATGCCGGCATCTTCGATGTTACGAATGAGCGCCGGCGCCTGGTCGATATCGCGCAACAGGGTGGCAGCCGGCTGGCCATGATCACGGAAAGCATCGTAAGTGGCGGGCGGCACGGTGTTGACGGTATCGACGCCAATCAGCTGGTCAACATAGCGCACGTCGGAATAGGCCGGATTCTTGGTGCCGGTACTCGCCCAGAGCAGACGCTGCACTGCCGCGCCTTTCTGCGCCAGCGCAATCCAGTCATCATGGCTGATGCGCTCCAGATAGTAGGCATAGGCCATCTGCGCATTGGCAATCGCCGCGCGGCCACGCAGTTCCGCATGTTCTTCGCCGAGCAGGTCATCGATTTTGCTGTCCACGCGGCTCACGAAGAAGCTCGCCACGCTGCGGATGAAATCGATGGACTCGCCTTTTTCCACGCGCTGCTTCAAGCCATCCATATAGGCTTCGAGCACGGCGGCATAGCGCTCCACGGAGAACAGCAGGGTCACGTTCACATGAATGCCTTCGGCAATCAGACGGGCGATGGCCTCTACACCAGCCTGGGTGGCCGGCACCTTGATCATCACGTTTTCCCGCGCCACACGACGGTGCAGGTCAAGCGCTTCCGCCACGGTTTTTTCCGCGTCATGGGCAATATCGGGCGACACTTCCAGCGATACCATGCCATCCGTACCGCCAGTTTTTTCAAAGACCGGCATCATCTGGTCGCACGCGGCCTGAATGTCTTCAATGGCCAGCGCGAAGAACGCATCGCGCACGTTGCCTTCGGGATTGGCGGCAAGCCAGGCGCGCAAACCGGCATCATAGGCATCGCTGCCGGCAAAGGCTTTCTGGAAGATGGCCGGGTTGGACGTCACGCCGCGCAAATCGTCTTCGGCGATCATCTTCGTGAGTTCGCCGGCTTCCAGCATGCCGCGGTGGATGTTGTCGTACCAGATGCTCTGGCCGTACACCTCCGGCAACTGGCGCAGCGGATTGGCAGATGCCTTGCCCGCCTTTTCCTTGCGTTCCTTGCGCTCGCGGCGCGGTTTGCCCGCTTTTTCTTCCTTGGCGGCAGGCTCCGCTTCCGTTGCCTGCGCAGCCGCCGCTACCGCTTCGACTGCCTGCGCGTCTTCTGCTGCCACGTTTTCGTCGTTTTTCATGTCATTGTCCCCTTCCACAGATTCTGCCTTCGCAACCGGCTCCTCACGCAGCATGGCCACCATGCCCGGCGCCGAACCTTGCAGCTCAGCCGCAGTCGGCACGAAATCCTGCGCGCCATCCTGAAGATCGGTCATCACGACTGCGTCGTCCGCCGCTTCAAGCTGCCCGTTGTCCGTCTCGACGTATTGCTCATCCGCCAGTTCATGCGTGCTGGTCACCTTGTCTTCTGCGGCCGTGTGCAGGCGGGTTTCTTCCGCCTTGCCCTGGCCACGCACGGCATTGACATCGCGCGGACGCCCCTTGCGCACTTCGCGGCCATTGATTTCTGCCGGCGGATTGGTCAGCGCTTCGATGCTGGGATTGACTTCATCTTTTACTGGCGCGCCACGATCGCGACGGCTGCGTTCCTGGCGTTCCTGACGCTCGCCACGCTCCTCGCGCTGCGCGGATTTTTCTTTCTCCGCCGCTCTTTCCGTAATCGCAGGCACCTCCTGACGGGCATTGTCGAAATCATCGACAACAGCGTTGTCGCGCAGATCTTCTTCATCCCGCTCATGGCGACGGCGACGGTCTGCATTGCTGCGACGGCCATTGCGCTGGTTTTCCTGCTCGCGGCCATTGCGACGGGCGCGTTCGCCATTGTCGCGGCTTTCGCTCTTGTCGCCGTTTGCCTTGGCTTTTTGCCCCGGCTTGCTGGCATTGCGGTCTTCCTTGAAAAGCGCCACCACTTTCGAGAAGAAAGCGCTCAGTCCCTTGGCCTGCGGCACCGGCGACTGCGGCACCACGCCCTGCACGGCAGCCTGCTCGGGTAAAGTGCGCGCGCCGGATTTCTGCGCGGTATCCTCTTCGCTTTCGCGGCGCACCGGCACACGATAGCTTGGCGTGCGCGCCATTTCCTCGCTCACTTCGTCATCACGCAGGCGCTCGATGTGATAATCCGGCGTATGCAGATTCGGATTGGGCACGAGAATGACTTCCACGCTGTTGCGCAGCTCGATCTGGCGGATGGCATGGCGTTTTTCGTTGAGCAGGAAAGTGGCGATGGAGACCGGCAATTCGCCCGTGATGCGTACGGTGCGCTCCTTCATCGCCTCTTCCTCGATCAGGCGCAGCAGGGAAAGCGCCATGGACTGGATGCCACGGATGCTGCCCTGCCCCTTGCAACGCGGGCAGACCTGATGGCTTGCCTCATCGAGCGACGGACGCAAGCGCTGGCGTGACATTTCCAGAAGGCCGAAACGGGAAATGCGGCCGATCTGGATGCGGGCGCGGTCAATATTGGTGGCGTCCATCAGACGCTGCTCCACATCCTTGCGGTTGCGCGATACGCCCATGTCAATGAAATCAATGACAATCAAACCGCCCAAGTCGCGCAGGCGCAACTGGCGGGCAATCTCGTCGGCCGCTTCGAGGTTGGTCTGGTAGGCGGTTTCCTCGATGTCGCCGCCCTTGGTGGCGCGCGAGGAGTTGATGTCGATGGAGACCAGCGCTTCGGTGTAATCAATCACCAGTTCGCCACCGGAAGGCAGTTGCACGTTGCGCTGGTAGGCAGTCTCAATCTGGCCTTCGATCTGGTAGCGGGTAAACAGCGGAATATTGTCGTTATAAAGCTTCAGCTTGCTGATGTTGTTCGGCATCACCAGCTTCATGAAATCGGTCGCCTGCTGGAACACGCGCTCGTCATCGATGAGAATCTGGCCGATATCCGGGCGCAGATAATCGCGCAGCGCACGCACGATGATATTGCTTTCCTGGTAAATCAGGCGCTGCGGCGGCGCTTTCTGGTATTCCTCACTGATCGCGTCCCAAAGCTGGAGCAGGAAATCGAGGTCCCACTGCAATTCTTCCTGGGCACGGCCAACGCCGGCCGTGCGCACGATCACGCCCATGTTGTCCGGCGCGTCGAGGCTGTCCAGCGTATCGCGCAGCTCGCGGCGGTCATCGCCCTGAATGCGGCGCGAGACGCCACCGGCGCGCGGATTGTTGGGCATCAGCACCAGAAAACGGCCGGCGAGCGAGATATAGGTAGTAAGCGCCGCACCCTTGTTGCCGCGCTCTTCCTTGTCGATCTGCACCAGCACGTCCTGGCCAACATGAATCATGTCCTTGAAAGAGGGCTGACCATCGCCGGTATAGGTGGAACCAACCAGATATTCCTTGGCGATTTCCTTGAAGGGGAGAAAACCGTGCCGGGCGCTGCCGTAGTCAACAAAAACCGCTTCGAGGGAAGGCTCGATACGGGTGATTTTCCCTTTGTAGATATTGGATTTCTTTTGCGCCGAGTGCAAAGTCTCGATATCGAGATCGTAGAGCTGCTGACCGTCCACAAGCGCTACGCGTAGCTCTTCTTGCTGGGTCGCGTTGATAAGCATTCTTTTCATAAGACGTAAATCTCCGTTTTTCCCGGCAGGGCATGCGGCTGAACGCACGTTTTCCGGGAGGTATTGCCATAAAAATTACAAACATCAACATGCTCCCCGGCAACCTGAAAAACAGCGCAGGGAACAGTGTCAAAATTCGGATGAAGAATCGCGGATGGGTCACAAAAAAACTCGCCAAACCGTGGCTGAAATGAGGCTCGAATCATAACAATTTGCCCATATTTCCGCAACGGCGCGCTTGCCCCGCGAGGGCGATTTGTGCCACTATCGGCACAATTTCAGAAAAGTAATGATCATGATCCACGCTTCTTCATCGCTGCCTTCGCTCCCCCCGCTCACGGTCTATGAACAGCCTCTGAATGAAAGAATGCGCCTGTTCATGCGGCTGGAAACCATGTTCACGCAAATGAAGAATTTCCACCGCGCCGACGAATATTATTCCATCCAGCTTTTTCTCAATGCCCTGTTCGACGTGCTCGATTTCCTGCACCGCTATGAAATCCGCTCGGAAATCATCAAGGAATTGCAGCGCTATCGCAGCGCCATCGAACGCGGCAATCTCGCCTTTGCCCAGCACACGGAATCGCCCGCCGAGCTGCTGGCGCAAATCGACCATTCGCTTGGCGAAGCGCACGCCATCAATTTCAATATCATCAGCTCGTTGCGGGAAAACGAGCTTTTCAACAGCATGCGCCAGCGCAATTTCAACCAGAGCGGCAACTGCCTTTTTGAAGTGCCCGCCTACCAGTTTTGGCTCATCCGCCAGGGAAACCGGGAAAATCCCTTTCTCATCCAGTGCTATGAAATGTTCCAGCCCATCATTCGCGCCATCATCCTCATCCTGCGGCTGGTGCGGCAAAGCGATGAAATCAGCGTGGTGCGCGCCGAAAAAGGCATGTTCCTGCGCGCCCTGAACAGCCAGATGCGCAACCAGATGATCCGCATCCACATGAACGCCACCGACACCGTATTCCCCCGCGTCAGCGGCGACAAACACCGCTTCGCCGTGCGTTTCCATCATCAGGACGGGCCGGAATGCCGGGCTGAACAGAGCCGGGACGATATTTGCTTCGGCGTGCAGATTTGCGCATTATAAAAAGCAAAAAATAGTCTTTTTTTACCACCATGAAGCGCTTATCGTGAGAAATATTCTCGCAGCAAGCGCTTATATATGAGAAAATTTCTCACTTACACCTTTTCATATGCTTCGCGGATGCGCAAGGCATCTTTGGTGGCGCGCACATCATGCACGCGGAGAATGTGCGCGCCTGCCTCGACGCCGAGCATGGCAAGCATCACGCTGCCGACAAGGCGCTCCCCGGGCGGCACGCCACCGAGCAACTGGCCGATAGTCGATTTTCGCGACACGCCGAGGAGAAGCGGATGGCGTTCGTGGCCAAAGCGGTGGATATGTTTGACGAGCAAAAGGTTTTGTTCCACGTTTTTGCCGAAGCCGAAGCCGGGATCGAGCGCGATGCGCTCGGGCGCAATGCCGGCAGCAAGGCAGACGGCGGTTCTCTGTTGCAGGTAAGCATCCACTTCGGCGAGCACGTCGGCGTAATCGGTGTTGTGCTGCATGGTGTCCGGCATGCCGCGCATGTGCATGAGGCAGAGGCCGCAGTTGCTGTCTTTCACGGCATCGAGCGCGCCCACGTCTTCAAGGCCATGCACATCGTTGATGATGTCGGCACCGAGCGCCAGCATGGCGCGCATGGTTGCCGCCTTTTTCGTATCAATGGAAACGGGCACGCCAAGTTCGGCCACCAGCGCTTCGACCACTGGCGTCAGGCGGCGGATTTCTTCTTCACTGGAGATGGCTTGCGAACCGGGGCGCGTCGATTCCGCCCCGATGTCGATGATGTCCGCGCCTTCGGCGACCATTTGCCGCGCGCGGGCAATCGCTGCGGCGGGCGCAAGAAACTGTCCGCCGTCGGAAAATGAATCGGGCGTACAGTTCAGTACGCCCATGATTTTCGGTTGGTCGAGCTCGAGGACGAAGCGTCCGCACTGCCAGCGTGGCGTCATCAGCTTTGCTCGGCGGGTTTGTCGAAGGTGCCGTCTTCCTTTTTCGCTTCCGCTGTTGGCGGCTGCGGGTTGTCGGGACGGCTGCCATCGTCATTCCAGCCCTGCGGTTCGCGCACCGGCCGACGGTTCATCAAATCGTCGATCTGGCCTTCGTCGATCGTTTCGTATTTGACCAGCGCCTTGGTCATTTCATGGAGGATGTCCATGTTGTCTTCGAGAATCTTGCGCGCCCGCTCGTAGTTGCGGTCGATGATGTCGCGGATTTCGAGATCGATGACGCGCGCGGTTTCATCAGAAACGTTCTTGTGGCGCGTGACGGAGCGGCCGAGGAACACTTCGCCTTCTTCCTCGCCATACATCAAGGGCCCGAGTTTTTCGGACAACCCCCATTGCGTCACCATGTTGCGCGCAATGGCGGTGGCGCGCTCGATGTCGTTCGAAGCGCCGGTCGAGACCTGATCCTTGCCATAGATGATTTCTTCGGCAAGACGTCCGCCATAGAGCGTGGAAATCTGGCTTTCCAGGCGCTCCTTGGAATAGCTGTAGCGATCCTGGTCAGGCAGGAACATGGTCACGCCCAGCGCGCGACCGCGCGGGATGATGGTGACTTTGTAAACCGGATCATGCGAGGGCACGAGACGGCCGACAATGGCGTGCCCGGCCTCGTGATAGGCGGTCATTTCCTTTTCCGCATCGCTCATGACCATGGAACGGCGCTCCGCCCCCATCATGATCTTGTCCTTGGCATCTTCCATGTCCTGCATGGTGATGGCCTTGCGGTTGCGACGCGCGGCAAAGAGCGCCGCTTCGTTGACGAGGTTGGCGAGATCCGCGCCGGAAAAACCGGGCGTGCCGCGGGCAATGTCGCGGGCACTCACTCTGTCGTCAATCGGCTTCTTGCGCATGTGCACCTTGAGAATCTGCTCGCGCCCCTTGATGTCGGGAAGCCCTACCGTGACCTGGCGGTCGAAACGGCCCGGGCGCAGCAGCGCGGGATCGAGCACGTCGGGACGGTTGGTGGCGGCAATGACGATCACACCTTCATTGCCCTCAAAGCCGTCCATTTCCACCAGCAACTGGTTCAGCGTCTGCTCGCGCTCGTCATGCCCGCCGCCGAGGCCAGCACCGCGCTGGCGACCGACGGCATCGATCTCGTCGATGAAGATGATGCACGGCGCATGCTTTTTTGCTTCCTCGAACATGTCACGCACGCGCGAAGCGCCCACGCCGACAAACATCTCGACAAAATCAGAGCCGGAAATGGTGAAAAACGGAACTTTCGCCTCGCCGGCAATGGCGCGCGCCAACAGCGTCTTGCCCGTTCCCGGCGGCCCTACCATGAGCACGCCGCGCGGAATCTGTCCGCCCAGGCGGCTGAACTTGGTGGGATCGCGCAGGAATTCCACCATTTCGACCACATCCTGCTTGGCTTCATCCGCACCGGCCACATCGGCGAAAGTCACCTTGATCTTGTCTTCGGGAATGAGCTTCGCGCGGCTCTTGCCGAAGGAAAACGCCCCACCGCGTCCGCCACCGCCCTGCATCTGCCGGGTCACGAACATGAACAGCGCCACAAGCAGGATGAAAGGCAGCAAATTCATCAGCAGCTTGCTCAGCAGGCTTTCCTTCTCGATCGGCTTGCTGGTGATTTCCACATTGTTGTTGCGCAAATCGCCAATCAGCGCGCTGGTATTGATTTCCGGCGTGTTGGTCACGAAGCGGTTGCCGCTGTTGTCGGTGAAAGTGACCGTCATGTCCTGAAGATCGATGTCAGCCGTGCGTACCTCGCCGTTGTACACGCGATCGAGGAATTGCGAATACGCCACTTCGCGCTTGTTTGCCGCAGCGCCGAATCCATCAACTTCATTGACCAGCAGCAGGAAAAGCAGAATCAACCCGCCCCAGACCAGCAATGACTTTCTCATATCGTTCAATTGTCTTTCCTCATAACTTAATGATTAACCCCGGAATCCACGCGCCAACAAATACGTTTCCTGGCTTCTGGCTCGCGAAGCGGCAGGTTTGCGGGTTACCACCTGGGAAAAATCCGATTTCAAATTCTTGAATAGTGTATCAAATCCGGGGCCATGAAAAATTTTTGTCAGGAAATCCCCGTTCTTCACCAGCTTGTCTTTCGCAAAATCCACTGCGAGTTCCACCAGATACAGGCTTTTCGCCTGATCCACGGATTTCACGCCGCTGGTATTTGGGGCCATATCGGAAATTACCAAGTCCACGCCCCGCCCTTCTCCAACCGCCGCATTCAGGGCCTGCAAAACATCATCCTCACGGAAATCGCCCTGGATGAACGTCACGTCAGCCAGTGCATCCATCGGCAAAATATCGAGCGCAATCATGCGCCCGCGCCCTTTCAGGCAATAGCTGACATATTGCGACCAGCCGCCGGGCGCCGCGCCCAGCTCCACTACGGTCATGCCCGGACGGATGATGCGATCCTTTTCCTGGATTTCCTGCAACTTGTACACCGCCCGCGAGCGCCATCCCTCCTCGCGCGCCCTTTGCACATAGGGGTCGTCATGATGTTCTTTCAGCCATTTGGCCGAACTTTTACTGCGTGCCATGATTTATTAATCTGCTATTCTATACAAACGACAATAGACTATTAGGAAAACTCATGCTTAGCAAATCACAAATCCGCCATCTGCGCAGCGAGGCACACCATCTTCATCCTGTGGTGATGATCGGTGCGCAAGGATTGACAGAAGGCGTGCACAAGGAAATCGACCTTGCGCTCAACTCGCACGAGCTGATCAAAATCAAGCTCGGCAATCTCGATGACGATACGCAATCGGCGATGATGGCAGACATTGCCGCGCGCCACAGCGCTGAACTGGTGCAGAAAATCGGCCATACTGCGGTCTTTTTCCGTCAACTGGCGAAAGATTCCCGTTTTGTCCTGAAATGAACTACCCCGCAGCAGGCTGCGGGGTATCTATCGCTATTGAAAGTCAGAACGCTTCGGTCACTCTTTCAAAAAACAGTCGCGAGTAGGTTGGTGGTGCATCTCGGCAAGCTCGATAACCGTGCGCAGCACGAACCCCAACGCAATGATTTAGTCGATGTTGGGGTTCGCCTACGGCTCACCTCCGGGCACCCATGAAAATGCGGATGCATTTTCATGGGAATCCGCGCCAACCTACGCCTCTTCAGTCGAATTGAGTTTACAGCGTGTTTTTCGCCGCAAGCGGCGGGGAATGCACCCTTTGAGATTCACTGCTTTATTTGGAGTTGATTGCATCAAGGTATCAATTGTCAACAGCCCCTAGAGCAAATTGGATTCATCTGTTTGCACATGTAGTTGCGACGAAGCGCCTCAAAACCCCTGGGCGCAGCCGCAGACGCGGGGCTTTTTTGGCGGAAATACGGGCTTGGGTGTTTGAGCGCAGCGAGTTTACAAGCCCGCCGCCAAAAGCCCCGCGGCAAGGGAAAACTGCGCCCCGGGGTCGCCTTTCTTTGGTTACTTTCTTTGGCGACGCAAAGAAAGTAACCGGCCGCGCGGCCGCAAAGCGCAATCTCGAAAAGAGAGAATCATGCAGAAAATCGCCGTGGAGCTTGTTGGCGCAAAAATTGTACCCTTAGGCCAGCGCCCGTGCTGTCGCCGCGAGCAGCGCATCGACATGCGCTTCCTGCGTATCGAAGCTGCACATGAGGCGTACCGTGCCGTCCTGATCCCAGTCGTAGAAAAACGTGGTTTGCCGCACTTTGTCGGCGACGCCCGCCGGCAGGCGCACGAATACGCCATTGGCCTGATGCGGATAGACAAATTCAACGCCTTCCATTTTCGCAAGCCCTTGCGCAAGGCGCGCTGCCATCGCATTGGCGTGCGCGGCTGAGCGCCGCCACAAATCGCCTTCGAGCAGCGCGATGAACTGCGCGGCAATAAAGCGCATTTTCGAGGCGAGCTGCATATTGAGTTTGCGCAGGTATTTCATACCGTCGGAAACCCTTTCAGGATTCAGTACCACCACGCATTCGCCCAGCAACAGACCATTCTTGGTTCCACCGAAAGAAAGGATATCGACGCCGGCGTCCGTGGTGAGCGCGCGCAGCGGCACATCGAGCGCAACGGCGGCATTGGCAAGCCGCGCGCCATCCATGTGCAGCGCCATGCCGTATTCATGGCAGCAGTCGGCAATGGCGCGGATTTCGTCCGGCGTATAGACCGTGCCCACTTCCGTGCATTGCGTAAGGCTCACCGCAAGCGGCTGGGCGCGGTGCTCGAAGCCGTAGCCATGCGCTTCGCGGCGGACACGTTCGGGCGTGAGCTTGCCGTCGGGCGTGGGTATCGTCCACAACTTGAAACCGCCAACAGCCTGCGGCGCGGTGCTTTCATCATGATGCACATGCGCGGTATCCGCGCAAATCACCGCGCCCCAGCGCGGCAAAACCGCCTGCAAGGCCAGCACGTTGGCGCCGGTGCCGTTGAAGACGGCAAAGGCCTCTGCCGCCTCGCCGAAATGGGCGCGGAACACGGCCTGCATGTTTTCCGTATAGGGATCATTGCCATAGGCGCCGACATGGCCGCCATTGGCCCCGGCCATCGCGGCGAGAATCTCGGGATGCACGCCGGAGTAGTTATCGGAAGCGAAGGCATGGGATTGCGGATCGTGGAGTATTTTCATGGTTAAAACGGGATTTATTAAATAATTTAATCAGTATTATTTCGTACCCAAGAATAGGAATTTACCTGACCGTTTTTCTTTTTGTCAAAAATACGCTTAGTGTCTTCAGCCAATACTGCTTTCAGCAACCACCCTGCATCTTGTGCAGCTTGATCGAATGCTTCTTCATCGCTTTTCCCCTCATTACTGTGTTTCCACCACAGATCTTCTAAAGGAGTTCCCGTCCAGACCGCATTTGTTCCACCGAATAAGTCCCTCAAAGAAAAGGGTTCATTTTCTCTATTTTTCAGCCAGCAATACACAGCACCTTTAATAAAAGCCTTGGCCAGCAAAATTTCCCGTTCATTTAATCCCCTGACTTTATATATGGTTTCTTCGTGCAAAAACATATTACTTCCCCATAGTCTCGTAAAATAGGATAGCTATTTTTTACCAAACAAAAGCACTTATCATGAGAAATTTTCTCACGATAAGCGCTCTGTCATGATAAAAAACGATTATTTGCGCTTGACGTTGACCTTGTGCAGGGCATTGCCGGAAACCGCGAGCGCCGCTTCATGCACCGATTCAGAGAGCGTCGGGTGCGCATGGACGATGCGCGCGATGTCTTCGCTCGCGGCATAGAATTCCATGGCCACGATCAGCTCGTGAATCATTTCCGAGGCGCACGGACCGATGATGTGCGCGCCGACGATTTCATCGGTCTCTGCATCGCAGAGAATCTTCACGAAGCCCGCCGCATCTTCCATGGCTTTGGCGCGGCCGTTGGCGGCAAAGGGGAAATCGCCCTTGGCGTAGTTGACGCCTTCGGCTTTCAGTTGCTGCTCGGTTTTGCCGACCCACGCCATTTCCGGGTGGGTGTAGATGACGGACGGAATCACGTCATAACGCACATGCCCGGCCTGTCCGGCAAGCATTTCCGCGGCCATCACGCCTTCTTCGCTCGCCTTGTGCGCGAGCATCGGGCCGCGCACGCAATCGCCGATGGCATACACGCCCGCGACTGCCGTTTCGCAATGGTCGTTCACTTCGATAAAGCCGCGCGCATCGAGCTTCACGCCGCTGTCTTCGGCGACCACGCCCTGCGTGTTCGGCTTGCGGCCGACCGCGACCAGCAGTTTGTCCACGGTGATTTCCTGCGCGCCGCTTTTGTCTTCATATTGCACGACAACTGCATCACCCTGCACTTGCGCGCCGGTCACTTTCGCGCCAAGGCGGATATCGAGCCCCTGTTTCTTGAAGGTGCGCGCGGCCTCTTTGGCGAGCTGCTCGTCTGCCATCGGCAGGAAGGCATCGGTGGCTTCGAGAATCACCACATCCGCGCCAAGCGCTTTCCAGACGCTGCCCATTTCCAAACCGATCACGCCCGCGCCGATCACGCCGAGACGTTTGGGCACGTCGGTAAAATCGAGTGCGCCGGTGGAGCTCACGATGTGCTTGCCGTCCATTTTCGCGACCGGAATATCGACCGGCACCGAGCCAAACGCCAAAATCACGCCTTTTTGCGCTTGATATTGCGCCACGCTGCCATCATGGGCGCTCACTTCCACCACTTTGTTCGCGAGCAGCTTGCCGCGCCCTTTCAGCCACTCGATTTTGTTGGCCTGGAACAGCTGGGCAATGCCGTCGGTGAGCTGATTGACGATGCCGTTTTTGCGCGCAATCATTTGCGCCACATCGATGTTGACGCCGCTTGCACTGATGCCGTGCGGCGCGAGATCGTGCTGCAATTTGTGATAGAGCGCGCTGGATTCGAGCAGCGCCTTGGAGGGAATGCAGCCGACGTTCAGGCAAGTGCCGCCGAGGCGCTCCTTGCCGGCATTATCTTTCCACATTTCCACGCAGGCGGTCTTGAAGCCGAGCTGCGCGGCGCGAATGGCGGCGACGTAACCGCCCGGCCCGCCGCCAATCACGATGACGTCAAATTGTTGGTTCATGATGGACTCCTTGATTCTGTTTTAATTCATTAAATGGCAAAAAATATTGATTTTTTACCACTATAAAGCGCTTATTGTGAGAAAATTTTTCATGTAAAGCGCTTAATGGTGAGAAAATTTCCCATTTTGTTATGGTGCGGGCACTTTGCGTTCAGCGTTGCCTTAACGTTGGCCACGAATAGCAGACCTGCAATCGCTGCGCGATGGTGGGTTGACACCCACTCTACGTGGCACCCTACGGTTTTTGTACATAAAAAAGGCGCGGGGATGCCGCGCCTGTGGTGCCGAAATTAGACGCCGAGCAACATGCGTGCCGGATCCTCCAGCGCATTCTTGATGGCAACGAGGAAGCTCACGGCTTCGCGGCCATCGATGATGCGATGATCGTAGGTCACGGCCAGGTACATCACCGGACGGATGACGATTTCGCCGTTTTCCACCACCGGACGCTCAACGATGTTGTGCATGCCGAGAATCGCGCTTTGCGGCGGGTTCAGGATGGGCGTGGAGAGCATGGAGCCGAAGGTGCCGCCATTGGTGATGGAGAAGGTGCCGCCGGTCATTTCTTCCAGCGAGAGCGTGCCCGCCTTGGTTTTGTCGGCGAAGTCCTTGATGCCCAGTTCGATGTCGGCAAGGCTCATGTGTTCGGCGTTGCGCAGGATGGGCACCACGAGACCGCGCGGGCCGGAAACGGCAATACCGATGTCGTAGTAGTTGTGGTAGATGATATCGTCGCCATCGATGGAAGCGTTCACGGCCGGGAACTGGCGCAGCGCTTCAATGGAGGCTTTCACGAAGAAGGACATGAAGCCGAGCTTGATGTCGTATTTCTTCACGAACTGGTCCTGATATTTCTTGCGCAGGTCCATGATGGGCTTCATGTTCACTTCGTTGAACGTGGTGAGCATGGCCGCGCCCTGCTGCGCTTCGATCAGGCGCTCGGCGATGCGCTTGCGCATGCGCGTCATCGGCACGCGCTCTTCATGACGGCTGCCGCCGCCCGCGATGTGCACCTTGACGTCGTTCTTGGTGACGCGTCCGCCACGGCCGCTGCCGGCAACATCGGCGGTTTTCACGTCGTTCTCGGCAGCCATCTTGCGCGCGGCAGGCGAAGCGTTCTTGTCAACGGCAACGCTGGCAGCGGCAGCAGCCGGTGCCGCAGCGGCAGGCGCTTGCGCCTTGGTTTCTTCGGCGGCTGGCGCGGCAGCCGGTGCGGCGCCCGCTTCAATATGGGCAACGATGGTGCCGCTGGTCACGGTGGCGCCGTCTTCATGGAGAATGGCTTTCAGGACGCCGGATACCGGCGCCGGCATTTCCAGCACGACCTTGTCGGTTTCCAGATCAACGAGGTTGTCGCCTTCATTGACGAAATCGCCAATTTTGAAATGCCAGTCCACCAGGGTGGCGTCGGCAACGGATTCCGGCAATTCAGGAACTTTGACTTCTGTACTCATAATGATGAACCTCTAAAACATGAATAATGATTGATCAGGAGAGATCGAGCGCCTGCCCGACCAGCGCCGCTTGCTCAACGGCATGAACTTTGGCATAACCGGCTGCGGTGGAAGCAGATTCTTCACGGCCAATGTAGTTGACACGGCGGCCTTCCGGCACGGCGTCCATCAGCGATTCGTAAATCTGGTGCCATGCGCCCTGGTTGCGCGGCTCTTCCTGGCACCAGACGATCTGCGCGTCTTGCGGATATTTTTCGATTTCCGCACGCAGGGCCTTGACCGGGAAGGGATACAGCTGCTCGACACGGATGAGGGCAACATCGTTCCTGCCTTCGTCGCGGCGCTTTTGCAGCAGGTCGTAATACACCTTGCCGGAGCAGAGGATGATGCGCTTGACCTTGCTCTTGTCGAGATTGTCGATTTCGCCGATGACTTCCTGGAAGCGGCCGTTGGCCAGCTCGTCGAGGCTGCTGACGGCAAGTTTGTGGCGCAGCAGCGACTTGGGCGACATCACGACCAGCGGCTTCCTGAAGGTGCGCAATACCTGGCGGCGCAGCATGTGGTAAACCTGCGCGGGCGTCGAGGGTACGCATACCTGCATGTTGTCTTTCGCGCACAGTTGCAGATAGCGCTCAAGGCGCGCCGAGGAGTGTTCCGGGCCCTGGCCTTCATAGCCGTGCGGCAGGAGCATGACGAGTCCGCTGAAGCGATCCCACTTGGTTTCGCCGGAGGCAATGAACTGGTCGATGATGACTTGCGCGCCGTTGGCAAAATCGCCGAATTGCGCTTCCCAGATAATCAGCCCCTTGGGCTCGGCAGTGGAATAGCCATATTCAAATCCGAGCACGCCGCATTCGGAGAGCAGAGAATCGATCACGCGTACGGTGGGCTGGTTGTCGGCAATATGGGCAAGCGCCATGTAGCTGTCGCCGGTGGTCTGGTCGTGGATCACGGCATGGCGGTGCGAGAAGGTGCCGCGGCCGCAGTCTTCGCCGGATACGCGCACCTGATAGCCTTGGTCGAGCAGGGTGGCATAGGCAAGGTTTTCCGCGGTGCCCCAGTCGAGATCCTGGTTGCCGGCGCTCATGTCGCGGCGGGTTTCCAGCATTTTTTCGACGATTTTGTGCGGCACAAAGCCTTCCGGCACGGAGAAGATTTTTGCGCCCAGCTCGGAAAGGCGCTTGATGTCGAAAGTGGTATCAACCGGCGCATCCCAGTTTTCTTCACGCAGGGCGTACCATTCGCGCGCAAGGGCATCGTTGCGGTCGATCTTGATCGGCTCGGCCACCGGATTGCCGGCTTCGAGGCGGGCGCGGTAGTCTTCCTGCATTTTTTCGTAATCCCCGGCGGCAATCACGCCATCGGCTTCGAGTTTTTTCGCATAGACTTCTGCCGGCACCGGATGCTTGCGGATCTTCTGGTACATCATCGGCTGGGTGGCTGACGGCTCGTCCGCTTCGTTGTGGCCGAGGCGGCGGTAGCAGACGAGATCGATGAAGATGTCTTTCTTGAATTCGAGCATGTACTTGGCGGCAAGAATACCGGCAAAGGCCAGCGCTTCCGGATCATCGCCATTGACGTGCAAAATCGGTGCCTGAATGGATTTGGCGATATCGGTGCAGTACATGGACGAACGCGCATCGAGCAGGTTGGACGTGGTAAAGCCGATCTGGTTGTTGACCACGATATGAATCGCGCCGCCCACCTGATAACCGCGCAACTGCGAAAGCTGCAACACTTCCTGGTTCACGCCCTGGCCGGCCAGCGCCGCGTCGCCATGAATGAGGATGGGCACGGCCTTGTTGGCAATATCGCGGATGGATTTGTCGCGGAATTTTTCCTGCCGCAGGCGCTCGAGGCGCGCACGGGTTGAACCCATTTGCACGGCGTTGACGAATTCCAGGTGCGACGGGTTGTAGGCCAGGGTGAGGTCAACGGTATTGTCGCCGTAGGTGACGCGCGAAGAATAGCCCATGTGGTATTTCACGTCGCCGCTGCGGTTGGCGGCAGGCACCAGCTTGCCGTCGAACTCGTCAAAGAGCGATTGCGGGCTCTTGCCGAGGATGTTGATGAGCATGTTCAAACGGCCGCGGTGCGCCATGGCGATGCCGATTTCTTCCGTGCCCTCGCCGCCGAGATAGCGGATGATTTCGTAAGTGAGCGGAATCAGGCCGTCGCCGCCTTCCAGCGAGAAGCGCTTCTGGCCGACATAGCGCTTGTGCAGGTATTTTTCCATGCCATCGGCTGCCACCAGCTTCTCCAGCAGCGCCTTGCGCTGCTCGCTGCCGAAGCCGAAATGCTTTTCGGCGCTTTCCAGCGCATCGAAGAAGAATTTGCGCTCGGCCACTTCATTGACATGCGCCACTTCAAGGCCAATATGGTTGGCATAGGCGTTTTCCAGTTTCTTGAGAAGATCGGCGAGCTTCATGTTTTCTTGGCCGAAAGCGCCGTCCACAAAGAAGGTTTCGCCCAAATCATTCTTGTCGAGGCCGTGATATTCAATCTGGCACTCCGGCAGCACGCGACGCTCGCGGATTTTTGCCGGATCCACGTCCGCGCCCCAGTGTGCACGATGACGGAAATCGCGAATCAGCGAGCGCACCGCAATCTGCTTGGCTGCATCAGCATCGCCACCTGCCGCCGCAACAAACGGCATCTGCGCCAGCGCCTCGAACTTTTCCTGCACGTCAAGCCGCGAGCGCTCATTGTCGGCATTGCCCTTGATGGCGGCGAAATGCTTTTGCCATTCGGGGCTAACGCTTTGCGGATCCGCGAGATAATCTTCATAAAGCGCTTCGATATAGGCCGCGTTCCCGCCGTACAAACCAGAAGAATCAATTTGATTCTTGTATTGCGATGACATGGTTTCTCCCTTGATGAAACTCACAGATTAAATTCTCGATATGATACTGCGCCGCCGTTGCAGGCTCAATGAAAAAAACCGCTTCGCGAACCCTTTCTCGTCATGACACGTTCCCTGCCCAACAAAAAACGCCGAACCGCCTGGTGTCTGATATTAGAAATGGTAAATTTTCTCGCCCATAAGCGCTTATCACGGTAAAAATACGCTATTTTATGAAATTTAATAGAATGTTTTTACCGTTTTTTAAAAGATTTTGAAAAATCTCCAGCGCGCTCTCCAGGCATAAAAAACGCCGCAGTATTTGCGGCGTTTTACAAGAAGCGGCGAATCAACGCTGACGTGCTTTCAAACGCTTGTCAGACTTGCAGATCACGAACAATTTGCCACGACGCTTGACGATTTGGCAGTCGCGGCTGCGGTTTTTCGCGCTCTTCAATGAAGACACAACTTTCATTATTTTCTCCTGAAACCATTTTTGCGGCGCGGCAGTATAGCAAAAAACCGTGCTGATACCAGCTTTTTCTGAGCGAAAATGTTTGCATATCCTGCGCCTTTGCTATACTCGCTGCCCTGTATGGTGCCGGAAGGGTTTTTGCTGCCCGCTCCGGGCATTCCGCTTCTCTGCAAGGACTCACAACCATGAAAAAAATCCTTTTCGTGACACTGCTCGGCACACTGGCGCTGCAAGGCTGCGCGCCCATCATCATCGGCGGCGCGGCGACTGGTGCCGGCGTCATTCACGATCGCCGCAGCGCCGGCACCGTGATTGACGACAACACCGCCGAACTCGCCATTTCCGCAAGAATCAACAGCACACCGCCGTTGCGCGACAACAGCCATGTCAGCGTCACCGGCTATGCCACCGAAATCCTGCTTACCGGCGAAGCCTTCAACGACACCGTGCGCAGCCAGATCGAAACGCTGGCGCGTGCGCAGGCGGGCGTCACCAAAGTGCACAACTACATCCTCGTTGGCCGCCCGTCCACCCTCTCCGAGCGCGGCTACGATGCCAAGCAGACCGCCAAGGTGAAAGCCGCGCTGTTCGACGTGCGCGTGCCCGGCTTTGATCCTTCGCGCGTGAAAGTCGTCACCGAACACGGCGTCACCTACCTCATGGGCATCGTCAGCCAGCAGGAAGCACAGGCTGTTGCCGACATCGCCAGCCGCGTTTCCGGCGTGCAGAAAATCGTCACCCTTTTCCAGATCCGCTAAAAAAACCATCATCATCCGAGGCAAACATGAAAATCCCCTACCGTTCGCGCACCTCCACCGCCGGGCGCAACATGGCAGGCGCGCGCGCCCTCTGGCGCGCCACCGGCATGAAAGACGACGACTTCGGCAAACCCATCATCGCCGTGGTCAACAGCTTTACCCAGTTCGTCCCCGGCCATGTGCATCTCAAAGACCTCGGGCAAATGGTTGCGCGCGAAATTGAAGCGGCAGGGGCGGTTGCCAAGGAATTCAACACCATCGCCGTCGATGACGGCATCGCCATGGGCCACGACGGCATGCTCTACTCGCTGCCGAGCCGCGACCTCATTGCCGACAGCGTCGAATACATGGTCAACGCCCACTGCGCCGACGCCATGATCTGCATCTCCAACTGCGACAAAATCACCCCCGGCATGCTCATGGCCGCCCTGCGCCTGAACATCCCCGCCGTGTTCGTCTCCGGCGGCCCGATGGAAGCGGGCAAATCGCCGGAGGTGGCGCGCAAGCTCGATCTGGTGGACGCCATGGTCAGCGCTGCCGACCCGAATCTGAGCGACAAAATGGTCAACGCCATGGAGCGCGCCGCCTGCCCCACCTGCGGCTCCTGCTCCGGCATGTTCACCGCCAACTCCATGAACTGCCTCAATGAAGCCATTGGCCTGGCGCTGCCCGGCAACGGCTCGCTGCTGGCCACCCACGCCGAACGCGGCAAACTCTTCCTCGCCGCCGCACGGCAAATCGTCGCCAACACGCGCCGCTATTATGAAGACGGCGACGAGCGCGTCCTGCCGCGCGCCATCGCCAGCAAGGCCGCCTTCAAAAATGCCATGACCCTCGACATCGCCATGGGCGGCTCCACCAACACCATTCTCCATCTCCTTGCCGCCGCCCAGGAAGCGCAAGTCGATTTCAACCTTGCCGACATCGACGCCCTGTCGCGCCGCGTGCCGCAGCTCTGCAAAGTCGCGCCCAACACCGAAAAATACCACATGGAAGACGTGCACCGCGCCGGCGGCATCATGAACATCATGGCCGAACTCGACCGCGCCGGCCTCATCGACGCCAGCCTGCCCACTGTGCACAGCGCCACCCTCAAGGAAGCGCTTGCCCGCTACGACCTCGCCAACCCCGACAACCACGCCGCGCGCGAATTCTACCGCGCCGCCCCCGGCAACGTCCCCACGCAAACCGCCTTCTCGCAGGACAAGCGCTACGACACCGTCGATGACGACCGCGCAAACGGCTGCATCCGCAACCTCGAACACGCCTACTCGCAAGACGGCGGCCTCGCCGTCCTCTACGGCAACATCGCCGAAGACGGCTGCGTCGTGAAAACCGCAGGGGTTGACGAATCCATCCACATCTTCACCGGCCGCGCCATCGTCTTTGAAAGCCAGGATGCCGCCGTCGATGGCATCCTCAAGAAAAAAGTGCAGGCCGGCGACATCGTCATCATCCGCTACGAAGGCCCGCGCGGCGGCCCCGGCATGCAGGAAATGCTCTATCCCACCAGCTACCTGAAATCCATGGGACTCGGCAAAGCCTGCGCGCTCCTCACCGACGGCCGCTTTTCCGGCGGCACTTCCGGCCTTTCCATCGGCCACGCCTCGCCGGAAGCTGCTGCCGGCGGCGCCATCGGCCTCGTGCGCGACGGCGACACCATCAACATCAACATCCCCGAGCGCCGCATTCACCTGGACATCAGCGACGAAGAAATGGCACGCCGCCGCGCCGAACAAGACGCCAAAGGCTGGCAACCGGCAGAGCCGCGCCCGCGCAAAGTCTCGGCTGCGCTGAAAGCCTACGCCCTGCTTGCCACCAGCGCCGACAAGGGCGCCGTGCGCGATCTTGGCAAACTGGGATAATTCATAAAATCATCAAAAATAGTGATTTTTTACCACTCATAAGCGCTTATCGCGAGAAAATTTCTCGCGATAAGCGCTTTAGTTATAATATTTTTAACTCTTTTATCACAACAAAGCTATCGTGAGATTGTTTTGTGCTCTCATTCAGCGAAGCAAAGCGCCTTTCGTTTTCTCGTCTATCAGCTTGCTTCAATGGAAATATCAATACCTTTTGTCTTCAACATAACGCCTGCCGTTGATATACACGACATCACGTCCTTCTTCATCAAGATTGTCATACTTGCGCTGATCTTCGTAAGCGCTCTGGTAAAGATGGATGTGGTAAGTATTGTTGTTGTATGTCACGTTTACTACGCGTGTCTCCTGCCCATCATCCCAGTCACTATCCTCGTAATCTTCATATGTTTTCAGGCTATACCCCGTGTCATAACCAGAATTCCGTGATTCCTTGCCACACAGCGCATCCCATATTGCCTGAACAAACCGGATAATTCCCGTCACCAACTCATGAACGATCGCCACAACAATGCTGATCAGCATAACAATAGCCGCCCATTTAACAATCCACCAAAGCACTTCCGCCATATTCACCTCCTTTCTCAACCAAATGAATTTTATCATATAAAATAATGTATGTAAGGTATATTTAATATATTTTCAGATAATTTTTCTCCGCTTTCCCTCTTGAGCGCAAGTCGCTACTCACAACCCCCGCTATGCTAAAATCCGCGCCCACGTTTTGGCTGTTGCAGCCGCCTTTTCAACCGTGTACCCCTGCGTACACCAAGACCTGATCCACACACATGACCGACATTCTCTCCAACGACTGGCGCGACCGCCGCACCTTCGCCATCATCTCCCACCCCGATGCGGGCAAAACCACGCTCACCGAAAAACTCCTCCTTTTTGGCGGCGCCATCGCTTTGGCCGGCACCGTGAAAGGACGCAAGGCCGCGCGCCATGCCACATCCGACTGGATGAAAATGGAGCAGGAACGCGGCATTTCCGTGACTTCATCCGTCATGCAGTTTCCCTATAACGGCAAAGTCATCAACCTCCTGGATACTCCTGGGCACGAAGACTTCTCCGAAGACACCTACCGCACGCTGACCGCCGTCGATTCCGCGCTCATGGTCATTGACTGCGCCAAGGGCGTCGAAGAACGCACCATCAAGCTCATGGAAGTCTGCCGCCTGCGCGACACCCCGATTTTCACCTTCATCAACAAACTCGACCGCGAAGGCCGCGATCCCATGAGCCTGCTTGATGAAGTGGAAGACGTCCTGAAAATCCGCTGCGCTCCCGTTACCTGGCCGATCGGCATGGGGCGCAGCCTGAAAGGCGTCTATCACCTGCTGAAAGACACCGTCTATTTCTACGAACCCGGCAAAGGATCGCTGGTAAACGTCGGCGAAGAAGTGGTAGGGCTTGATAATCCGCGCCTCGACGAACTCCTGCCCGACACCATCGACGACTTCCGCGCCGAAGTCGAACTCATCCGCGAAGCCGGTCATGGCTTTGATCACGAAGCCTATTCAAGAGGCGAACTCACCCCCGTCTATTTCGGCTCGGCGATTGGCAACTTCGGCGTGCGTGAAATGTTGAACGACTTCGCCGAATTTGCGCCCGCGCCGCGCGCCCGGCAAACCACCGCCCGCGAAGTCGAGCCGGAAGAAAGCAAACTCACCGGCTTCGTCTTCAAAATCCAGGCCAACATGGATCCGAAGCACCGCGACCGCATCGCCTTCATGCGCATCAACTCCGGCACCTTCACGCCGGGCATGAAACTGCGCCAGGTGCGCATCGCGCGCGACGTAAAAATCCCCGACGCGCTCACCTTCCTCGCCGCCGAACGCGAACACATCGAGACCGCCGTGGCCGGCGACATCATCGGCATCCACAACCACGGCACCATCCGCATCGGCGACACCTTCACCGAAGGCGAAGACCTGCAATTCACCGGCATCCCCGACTTCGCCCCGGAACTTTTCCGCCGCGTGCGCCTGAAAGATCCGCTGAAAATGAAAGCGCTGTTGAAAGGTCTCGAACAGCTCTGCGAAGAAGGCGCCACCCAATTCTTCAAGCCCATGATTGGCAACGATTTGATCCTGGGCGCAGTCGGCGTGTTGCAATTCGATGTCGTCCAGCAGCGGCTGGAAACCGAATACAACGTGCATTGCGTCTTTGAAGGCGTGAACGTCGCCACCGCGCGCTGGGTGGAAGCGCCGGACGACAAGACGCTCAAGGCCTTTGTTGACAAGAACCAGCAAAACCTCGCGCACGACCACTACGGCCAGCTCGTCTATGTCGCCCCCAGCCGCGTGAACCTGCAACTCACGCAAGAGCGCCACCCCGACATCCGCTTTGCCGCCACGCGTGATCATTTGGCCTGATTCAGGAGCAACATATGGCTGTTATCGAAGGCTTCCGCGTACAAAATTTTCGCGCCTTGCACGACATTACGTTGGGCAAATTGTCCTATTTGCAAAAAACCAAGCCACTATCGCCTTTTACCGTCGTGATCGGCAGAAATGGCGCGGGCAAAAGTTCGCTGCTGGATGCTTTTGGTTTTGTCGCGGACTGTCTGGACAGAGGCGTGGAAGAAGCGTGTGACATGAAAGGGCGCGGCGGATTTGAACGCCTGCGCAGCAAAGGAGTGGAGCAAGACCCCATCCGTTTTGAAATTTATTATCGCGAAGCGCACGGTGAACGCCCTATCACTTATGAACTGGCCATCAATCTGGATGAGGACGGCAGACCTTATGTGGAATCAGAAATACTGAAACAACGCCGCAAAGGGGTGAAAAGTGGGCAACCCTTTCCCTTTTTACGTTTAAACCACGGCAAAGGGACGGTCTGGGCAGGTGATGAATCGGTAGAGGGCGAAGAAGAGACCAATATCAAAATGGACGTGGAACTCACCGATCCGCGCCAACTGGGCATTGCCACGTTGGGCACGCTGCGCGAGCATCCCCGCATCCAGCGTTTTCGCGATTTTCTGAAAGGCTGGTATCTCTCCTATTTTTATCCCGATGCCGCGCGCAGCCTGCCAAGCGCCGGTCCGCAACGCCATCTCAATCGCCACGGCGACAATATCGGCAACGTCGTGCAATACATGGAACGTGAGCATAAAGATCGTTTCCAAAAAATTCTGGCGCGCATTGCCGAAAAAATTCCGGGCATCAGCCATATCGAAACTGAAGTGACATCTGACAAACGCGTGCTGCTGCGCTTCAATGACGGCGCATTTGCCGATCCTTTTTTTGCCCAGCAAATGTCGGATGGCACGCTGAAAATATTTGCCTATCTGCTGTTGCTGGAAGATCCCGATCCTCCGCCTTTTATCTGTATTGAAGAGCCGGAAAACGGCCTTTATCACAAACTCTTGGAAACGCTTGCCCATGAGTTTCGTACCCATGCCACGGGCAAGAAAAATGCACCGCAAATCTTCGTTACCACGCATCAACCCTATTTTGTCGATGCGCTTGCGCCGGAAGAAGTGTGGATACTGGCAAAAGGCAAAGACGGCTATTCCACTATTCGTCGCGCTTCCGAGCTGAATCTGGTGAACGAATTGTACAAGCAGGATTTGCCGCTGGGTGGCTTGTGGTATAGCGACTATCTGGACGGTTGAACCATGCACATCGAAATTCTGGTCGAAGACGATTCGGGCAAGAAAATGCTGGAAATCCTTGTGCCCAAACTGATTGGCGAATATGGCAACCCGCATACATGGAACATCATAGGCTACAAAGGCATTGGCCATATTCCCAAGGGATTGCAAGGCAAAACAGATGCCAGCAAGCGCGTACTGCTTGACCGGCTGCCCAGGCTGTTGGCCGGTTACAGCCATACGCCGCATATAGATGCCGTGGTCGTGGTCGTCGATACAGACCATCGCGATTGCAAAAAATTCTTGCAGGAACTGCAACATATTGCCAAGGCGACACCCCAGCCGCTCAAGATCATGTTCCGCCTTGCCATAGAAGAAATCGAAGCCTGGTATCTGGGGGACAAAGAAGCGCTTTTTGCCGCCTATCCGCACGGCAGGCGCAAGCAAGACAAGTTGAAACGCTATCAGCAAGACAGCATTTGCGGCACTTGGGAAACGCTCGCCGACATTATCTACCCCAAAGGCAGTTTTGCCATGAAAGAAAACCGCGCAGTAGGTGCCACAAAATATGAATGGGCGGAGAAAATTACGCCCTTTATGGATCCCGAACAGAACCAATCACCCAGCTTTGCGAAATTGCGTGACGGATTGCGCAGACTGGTCAACTAAATCCCCTGTAAGGAGAGAGCCATGAAAAAAACTTTGCTTGTCCCGACGTTGATTGCCAGCCTTGCCCACGCCGCCGCCACCCCGGAAGCCGCCATCGAACAGCTGATACAGCACATGCTCGACGGCAACGGCGAAAAAGCCGCTGCTCTTACCCATATCGCCCCCGAGCTCCTCGCCGAAGGCGTGGACGAAGCCGCCTTCAAGGCGCAACTCGCGCAATGCTATGCCAACACCGTGCATCACATGGCGCGCGACAGTGGCCAGACCTTTGCCCACGTCCGCCCAGAAACCGCCGCCGACGGCAATCACGCCCGCCTTTTTGTCACCATGCACGAAAAAAATGGCGGCACATCCGAGATGCCGCCCATGGACGCCGTGAAAAACGGAAACCGCTGGCAGATCGCTTTTGTGGGCGACATCCTGCGCACCGCCTGCCCCGATCTCGATGTTGGCGACCCGCGTGCCGTATTGCAGCGCTATCTTGATGCCTGGCAACGTAGCGATGTCGACGCCGCCTTTGCGCTCATCCATATCGACAAACCGTCTTTCACTGACCTCACTCCAGACTTTCTCGCGGAACAGCGTCAGGAATTTGCCGCTTTTTATGCACTCAATGCCAGCCGCAAACTGCGCCTTGCTGACGGCACGCCGAAAATCCGCGGTGCGGAAGCCGTCATTGTCGTGATCAACGAGACAAGCGGTGAAGAAGATGTGATCGCCTTGCAAAAAACTGCACGCGGTTGGCGCCTGAGATATTGGTAAAATTTCTCACCAACAAGCGCTTTTATAGTGGTTTTTTATCGTAATAAGCGCTTATTTATGGTAAAAATTGCTATTTTTTTCCAAAAATTGGAGAACAACATGAAACCGGCGATTACCGCCCATGACCCCATCGATACGCTGATGCGCGCATGGCGCCACGATTTTCACCAGCATCCCGAAACCGCTTACGAAGAAACACGCACCGCCGCCAAAGTCGCGGAACTGTTGCAGTCTTTCGGCATGGACGAAGTGCATAGCGGGCTTGCGGTAACTGGCGTCGTCGCCGTGTTGCGCGGCAGCAGACCGGGGCCGCGTATCGGTCTGCGCGCGGATATGGATGCCCTCGACATTCATGAAATCAACACCTTCGCGCATTGCTCGACCGTGCCCGGCAAGATGCACGCCTGCGGCCACGACGGCCACACCAGCATGCTCCTCGGCGCAGCCAAATATTTGAGCGAGCACCGCGATTTCCCCGGCACCGTCATCTTCATCTTCCAGCCTGCCGAGGAAAACGAAGTGGGCGGGCGGCGCATGTGCGACGAAGGATTGTTCGAGCGCTTTTCGGTGGATGCCGTCTATGGCCTGCACAACTGGCCGGAACTGCCGCCGGGCGCTGCTGCCGTGCATGATCGCGAAGTGATGGCCTCTTTCGACGTCTTCGATATCGACATCCACGGCAAGGGCTGCCACGGCGCCATGCCGCATCTCGGCGTGGATGCCGTCGCCATTGCCGCGCAAGTGGTCAGCGCCCTGCAACTCATCGTAAGCCGCAACGTTGATAGCGCCGAGCGCGCCGTGGTCAGCGTCACGCAAATCCACGGCGGCGACATGTACAACATCCTGCCCGCCTCCGTACGCCTTTCCGGTGGCACGCGCGCGCTCGATCCCGCCGTGCGAGACCTGCTGGAAACGCGCATCCGCGAAACTGCCACCGGCCTGGCCAGCGCGCTTGGCGGCAGCGCAACCGTCGATTACCAGCGCCGCTATCCGCCGACCATCAACCACCCCGCCGAAGCCGCTGCCATCCATCGCGCTGCCTGCGCCCTGCTCGGCGAGGAGAACGTGCAGCGCAATCCACCGCCCAGCATGGCCGCGGAAGACTTTGCCGTGATGCTGGAACGCCGCCCCGGCGCCTACATCTGGCTCGGCAACGGCAAACCGCACCCCGGCGCCGTGCTGCACAGCCCGAGCTATGATTTCAATGACGACATCCTCGCCCTCGGCGCCAGCCTGTGGGTTGCGCTGATCCAGCAGGAATGGTAAAAAATCACCATAAAAAGCGCTTAATATAATCATTATTTACCACCAATAAGTGCTTGTTGCGATAAAAAATAACTATAAAATCTATTTTTATGAAAAACATCATCCTGACGCCACCCACCCTGGCACACAAAGCGCCGCTCCTTGCCTTGCAGCAGGCATTTGACGCCCGTGGCATCACGCTGGCGGGAGCAAGCATCGGCCGTTTTCCCGATTACGAGAGCTGGCTGGCTTTCGATCAGGCGCCTGCGGGCAGCGCGCATCCTGATGGCTACAACAAAGTGGCAGCCTCGACTTTTGTCGCCTGGGACGAAGCGGCGCAGCGCATACGCGGCATCATCCAGATTCGTCACCAACTCAATGATTTCCTGCGCCAATATGGCGGCCATATCGGCTATTCCGTGCCTCCCGACGATTGGGGCAAGGGCTATGCCACGCACATGCTCGCCCTCGCGCTTGAAACCTGCGACGCACTCGGCATCCGTGACGTGCTGATCACCTGCCATCCCGACAACGTGGCTTCGGCGCGGGTCATCGAAAAAAATGGCGGCATCTACGAAAAAACCATCGTGTTCGACGGCCGCCCGGTCAAACATTACTGGATTGCACGGCAAAATCCGTAACCTGCTCCACGCTGCGCCATGCCCTTGCTGTCGTGAACAGCCTTGCGCCGTCGCAATGACGAAAAACCAGAACCCGCGCTCCGTTTCTGATGGTTTTTTAACCCTTTGTTCAGAATAGATTGGTAAAATTTCTCACCATCAAGCACTTATCATGATAAATTTTCTCATTAATAAGCGTTTATTTCGGTAAAAAATCCCTATTTTGGAGAAAAATATGAAATAATCGGTCATTATCATCATCATTGCCGTGATTGCCGGACTGGCGGCACTCGCCGTTCCCGGCTACAACCGCCTGCAAGGCCTGGATGAAAATGTCACCGCTCACTGGTCGGAAGTGGTGAACCAGTACCAGCGCCGCGCCGATCTGGTGCCGAATCTGGTCGAGACCGTCAAGGGCTATGCGCGCCACGAGGAAGCGGTGTTCACGCAAGTGACCGAGGCGCGCGCCAAAGTGGGCAGCATGACGCTTACCCCGGAAATGCTCGGCGACGAAGCGGCAATGCAGCGCTTCCAGCAGGCGCAGGGCGAGTTGTCCTCGGCGCTGTCGCGCTTGCTGGTGGTGGCGGAAAATTATCCCGATCTCAAGGCCAACACCAATTTCGAAAACCTGATGACCCAGCTGGAAGGCACGGAAAACCGCATCGTCACCGCGCGCCGCAACTACATCGAAAGCGTGCAAACCTTCAATACCGCAGTGCGCACTTTCCCCAACAGCCTGATTGCCCGTATCGCCGGTCTGTCGCGCCGCGCGCATTTCAGCGTGGATAACGAGGCGGCGATTTCCACCGCGCCGCAAGTGCAGTTCAACTGATGAAACGCGCCCTTCGCGCCTTCGCGCTGCTGTTGGCATGGCTGGCGGTGCCGGTATTTGCCGTGCCTGCCGACAGTCTCAGGCTGGATAATCCCGTCGTCGATCAGGCCGGCGTTATTGCCGATGAGGCGGAAATCGCGCTCAATGCGCAATTGCGGCAATGGCGCGCGCAAGGGCTGATGCAGGGCGCGGTAGTGCTCGTCGATTCCACCGACGGCATGAGCGACTTCGATTACGCCATGCAAGTCGCCAAGCGCTGGCAGCTCGGCGACAAAGTGCGCGACGACGGCCTGCTCCTGCTTGTGGCCGTCAATGACCGCAACCTGCGCTTCGTGACCGGCAGCGGCATCGAAGGCGCGCTGCCCGATATTTCCGCGAAAAAAATCATCCGCGAGCAGATCACGCCCTTTTTCCGCAATGGCGACTACGCAGGCGGCGTACGCGCCGGGCTGGAAGCCGTTGCCACGCGCCTTGCCGCCGATCCGGCCGTGCAGGCGGAAATGGTCGCGGCCGATCGCGGCGCAGCGCCCTCTGGTGGCAATGCCCTGCCGGGATTTGCCGGTGCGGATATCCGGCTCTTCGGGCTGCTGCCGATTTTCTTCATCATCATCGTCGCCATGAGCTTCATGCGGCGCAGAAGCGGCGCGGCACGCGGCTTTTCCGGCCTCGCGGCTGGCGGCTTTGCCGGCATTGTCGTCTGGACAATCACCCATTCCCTCATTCTCGCCCTGATCGTGGCCATTTATTTTGGCCTGAGTTTTGCCCGCGACAGCGGCGCACGTGCCACGCGCCGCCGCCACAGACGCGATGATGACGATGACGACTGGTTCAGCGGCAGATTTGGTGGCGGGTTCGGCGGCGGCTTTGGCAGCGGTGGTGGCGGCTTCGGCGGAGGCGGCGGATACAGCGGCGGCGGTGGCAGTTTTTCCGGCGGCGGCGCTGGCGGATCCTGGTAGGAGGAACGATGGCAATTTCACAATCACTTTCGCGCACCCTGCGCAGCCTCACCACCGCGCCGTGGCAGCACCGCTGGCTCAACGACGATGCCATGCACGCGCTGGAAAACGCGCTCACCGAAGCCGAACGCGGCCACGGCGGCGAAATCCGTCTCCTCATCGAGCGCAGCCTGCCGCTGAGCCTCGCCTGGCAGCAGGACGTGCGCGCGCGTGCCGAAGATTTCTTCGCCCATTTGCGCGTGTGGGATACCGTGGCGCGCAGCGGCGTGCTCGTGTACGTCAACCTCGCGGAACGCCGCCTGGAAATCGTGGCCGATCGCGGCATCAGCGCCGTGGTGCCCGAAGCACGCTGGCAGGCGCTCTGCAACGACACCCTGCCCGCCATGCGCGACGGCCAGTATGTGCACGCCCTTGGCGAACTGCTCAAAAACATCGGCGCGGAAATGCGCGCCCACTATGGCGCGCCCGACGATCCGCACGGCGACGAACTGCCCAACCGCATCGAGTGGCGCTAGGGGTTGTTGACAATTCGCGAGCGAGTTTTGAGAAGCTTCGAAAACTAGGTTGAAATATTGAAGGTTTTGTCGATGCGCGATTTCTCTACCCCCTCTCCTCAACCCCTCCCCCTCGAGGGGGAGGGGCTTTGGTTCCTTGCTTTATTTGAAGTTCATTGTGTTAAAGCATGAATTGTCAACAGTTCCTGGTTAGAGCATTTTGGTTCAAATGTGAACAGAATTTAAAGCCCCTCTCCCGTGGGAGAGGGGTTGGGGTGAGGGCAGAAACAGAGCTTTCCACATCCTTTCCTCAGCAAATCCTGCTATTAGATGAATCAAAAATGTTCTAGCACCAAGCCGCGTCACTGTACATGCGCAAGAATCTTTCTGTACGGTGACGGTGTGCTGCGCATCTGACCGCACTTGCCGGCAGCGTGCGCTTTTCGCAATCAAAAACCATTCGAAAATCGTTATTTTTTACCATCAGGAAGCGCTTAGTGCGGTAAAAAATCACTATTTATCATGATTTTTTGCATTCAATCTCAATACCTTCGCCAATCATCGCCATGCCATGCCGCCGCAGTGCTACAGCACACGGCAGGGTTGTGAGAAAATCGCCGCTTTCTGTTGCGGAGCCGCGCATGAACGCCCATCACGATTTTTCCCGCCTCACCGGTTTGTTGCGCGAGCATGACGCGCTGTCGCGCATGCGCTATGGTGGCGAGGCGCTGCTGGTGCCGGTCGCGGTGCGCGAGGATGTGCTGCTTGCCGATTTGCTCGCGCTCGATCGCCAGATTGGCGCGGCTTCTGCCAATCTCGAGGCATTTCTGGCTGGCGCGCCGTACAACCACATGCAGTTCTGGGGGGCGCGCGGCACAGGGAAATCCTCGCTGGTGCGCGCGCTGTTTCATGCCTATCGCGGAGAAGGCCTTGCCATTGTCCAGCTCGCGAGCGACGATTTGCAGGATTTGGCCTGTTTGCTGTGGGTGATGGGGCAGGTGCCGCGCCATTTCATGGTGTTCATCGATGATTTGTCGTTCTCGGCGCATGACGACGGCTACCGCGCGCTGAAGGCGGTGCTCGACGGTTCGCTGACCGGCATTGCCGCGAATGTGATGCTGGTGGTCACGTCCAACCGCCGCCATTTCCTGCCGGAAAGCCATGCCGATGCCACCGCCATTCACCCCGAGGAGGATGTGGAGGAGCATATTTCGCTTGCCGAGCGCTTCGGCCTGCGCCTGTCTTTCCACCCCTTGCGCCAGGATGAGTATCTCGGGGCGGTCTCGCACTGGCTCGGGATGCCCGAACTCGACGAGGCGACGCGCCGCGCCGCCCTGCAATTCGCGCTTGCCGCCGGTTCGCGCAGCGCGCGGGTGGCAAGCCAGTTTGCCCGCAGCCGGAGCCGGGGCGCGTGAGCGGTCATGTCGGCCGCTTTGTGCACGGCAATATCTGGCGGCATTTGACGGCGATGTCGCTGACCAATTCGGTCGGCCTCGTCATGGTGTTCCTCGCCGATTTCATCAATATTTTCTTCATTTCGCGCCTGGGTATCACGGAGCTCGCCGCCGGCATCGGCTTTGCCGGCACGGTGCTTTTTTTCGTGCGCGCCATCGCGATAGCGCTCGGCATCGCCACCAGCGTTCTGGTTTCGCGCCATCTCGGGCGCAACGAACTGGGCAAGGTGCGGCGCCATGTGGTCAATGCGTCGCTGCTGTCGCTCGCGGTGGTGGCCGTGATTGCCTTCTTTGCCTTTCTGTCGCGCGCCACCCTGCTCGGCTGGGTGGGCGCGAGCGGCATCACGCAACAATACGCCGCCGATTTTCTCGCCATTCTCATCCCCGGCACGCTCTGCCTCGTGCTTGGCGTGTGCGGCGGGCAAATCATCCGCGCCTATGGCGAGGCGCGCCTTTCCATGTGGATCAGCATCACCGCCGCCATGATCAACCTCATCCTCGATCCCATCCTCATTTTCGGCTTCGACATGGGGCTGCAAGGGGCGGCATGGGCGACGGTCACCTCGCAACTCGCCATGCTGCTGATGAACTGGTATTGCATCGTCTTCCGCTTCAGACTGGTGCGCGCCTTCCACGGCAAGCGCTTCTTGGCGGACGTGCCCATGGTGCTTTCCATCGCCATCCCTACCATGCTCACCAACCTCACCGCGCCCTTCAGCGCCGCCTTTGCCGCGCGGCAAATGGCGCAATTCGGCGACGAAGCCGTGGCCGCCTTTGCTGTCACCCTGCGTCTTGTGCCGGTGTCATTGGGCGTCATCTTCGCGCTCTCCGGCGCAGTCGCGCCCATTGTCGGGCAAAACGCCGGCGCCGGGCTGTTCGACCGCGTGCGCGAAGCCATGCACGCCGCGCTCAAGTTCAACTGGCTCACCGTCTGCCTCGTCGGCATCGTGCTCTATTTCCTGTCCGGCGCCCTGCCCTACTGGTTTTCCCTGCATGGCGAGGCGGCGGAGCTGCTCGTCTTCTTTTGCAGCGGCGCGGCGCTCCTTTTCGGCTTCGACGGCATGATCTTCTGCACCAACGCCGCTTTCAACAACTTGGGCCGCCCCCTCTATTCCACCCTGAACAACGTCGCCCGTGTCTTTTTGGGCGCCGTTCCCCTCATCTGGCTGGGGCAGCATTTCTTCGGCGCGCGCGGCGTCATTCTCGGCTACATGGCGGAAAGCATCTGGGTCGCGCCGCTTTCCTGGCTCGTCATGCAGCGCCTCATTGGCCGCTACCAGCGCGGCGAACTGGTGCTCACCCGCGTGCGCGAACGCGACCGCCGCCGCAGCATCCCGCTCTGGCCCTTCACCAAACGCTTCCCATGACCGACATCGCCCTCTACTGCCCGCTCATCCCGCAAAACACCGGCAACATCATCAGGCTCTGCGCCAATACCGGCGCGGGGCTCCATCTCATCCATCCGCTCGGTTTTGCCTGGGACGACCGCCGTTTGAAGCGCTCGGGGCTGGATTACCACGAATTCGCGCGCGTCCGGCATCATGACGACTGGCACGCCTTCATCAGCGCCATGCAGGGCCGCCGCATCTTCGCGCTCACCACGCGCGCGAGCCAGGGCTTTTACGCCACCACCTTCCGCGAAGACGACGTCCTCCTTTTCGGCAACGAAAGCAAAGGCCTGCCCGATACCATCCACCAAACGCTGGGCGATCATCGCCTGCGCCTGCCCATGTGCGCCGATTCGCGCAGCCTGAACCTCGCGAACACCGTGGCCATCACCCTGTACGAAACCATCCGCCAGCACCTGTCCGATCCAGCAAACCCCAGCCTCTGACGCCATGAACGCCTATCTCGAACTCATCCGCCCGAAAACCCTGCCGCTTGCCATCGCTGTTATCCTGACCGGCAACGCCCTTGCCTGGTGGCACGACAGCGCACGCCCCGCCATCTTCCTCCTCGAAATCCTGACCGCCCTTTCCCTGCAAATCCTCTCCAACATCGCCAACGACTACGGCGACGGCCTGCGCGGCACCGACACCCACCGCGAAGGCCCGCGCCGCATGCTCGCCAGCGGCCTCATCGGCGTGCGCACCCTGCGCGCCCTCATCCTCTTTTTCGCCCTGTTCAGCCTCGCCAGCGGCATCCTCGTCATCGTCCTCTCCGAACGCAGCCTGGGCGAAGGGCTTACCATCTTCGCCTTCGGCATACTGGCCATCCTCGCCGCCATCGGCTACACCGTCGGCCGCCACGCCTACGGCTACCACGCGCTCGGCGAAGTCGCCGTCTTTCTCTTCTTCGGCCTGTTGGGCGTTGCCGGCAGCTACGCCCTGCAAAGCCTGCCCCTGCCGGCAAGCCTCTTCCTGCCGGCAAGCGGCGCCGGACTGCTTGCCGCCGCCGTCCTGCACATCAACAACCTGCGCGACCTTGAAAGCGACCGCGAGGCCGGCCGCAAAACCATTGCCATCCATCTCGGCCAGCAACGCGGCAAGCGCTTCCATCTCCTCCTCATCGGCATCGCGCTCGCCTGCTATCTCGCCTTCGCCCTCATCCACCTGAAAACCGCGTGGGCAAGCCTCCTCTGGCTTGCCGCCCTGCCCCGCTTCATTGCCCACGGCCAGCGCCTCCTGGCTGCCACAACGAGCGCGCAAATCGGCGGCGAACTGAAACACATCGTCCTCCTGAACCTCGCCGTCGCCCTGCTCTTTTCCATCGGACTTATCATCCATAAAATCATCTGAAACAGTATTTTTCTACCACCATGAAGCGCTTATGGTGAGAAATTTTCTCATTTTTCACGAATTATTACCTTCATGACAGCGCCAGTTGCAAGGAACCACCCATGAACGATCGCCATCACCATGCCATGCAGCGTGCCCTCGAACTGGCGCGGCGCGGCATCTTTTCCGCCTCGCCCAATCCGCGCGTCGGCTGCGTCATCACCAGCAACGGGCACATCATCGGCGAAGGCTTTCACGAGCGCGCCGGCGAGCCGCATGCCGAAGTGCACGCCCTGCGCCAGGCCGGTGACGCCGCGCGCGGCGCAACTGCCTACGTCACCCTCGAACCCTGCGCCCATTTCGGGCGCACGCCGCCCTGCGCCGATGCGCTGATCGCCGCCGGCATTGCTGAAGTCTTCATCGCCTGTGTCGATCCCAATCCGCAAGTGGCAGGCCAGGGCATCGCCCGTCTCGAAGCGGCAGGCATTCGCGTGCACACCGGCCTCTGCGAAGCCGAAGCGCTGCATCTCAATCGCGCCTTTTTTCACCGTATGCGCAGCGGCCGCCCCTTCGTCACCCTGAAACTCGCCGCCAGCATGGACGGCCGCACCGCGCTCGCCAGCGGCGAAAGCCAATGGATTACCGGCGAGGCCGCGCGTGAAGACGTCCACTTCCACCGCCTGGCCGCCGACGCCATCATCGCCGGCACCGGCAGCGTCATCCACGACAACGCCCGCCTGACCGCACGGCACGCCACCGATCTGGCGCACAACCCACCGCTGCGCGTCGTGATCGACAGCGCCCTGCGCACCCCCGCGGATGCCGCCCTCTTTGCCGATTTGTCCCCCGTCTGGCTCGCCAGCACGCAAAGCGCAACAGACCAACCCTATCCTGCCCACGCCCGCGTGGTCACGCTGCCCGCCAAAGCCGGCAAAGTCGATCTCGGCGCGCTCCTCGATGCCCTCGGCGAGGCACAGATCAATCATGCCTTCGTCGAAGCCGGCGCGGGACTCGCCGGCGCATTTCTCGATGCCAATCTCGCCGACGAAATCCTCCTCTACCTCGCCCCGACTTTTCTTGGTGCAGACGCCCGCCCGCTCGTTGCCATACAGCCGCTCGCACAACTCGCCGACAAAAAGCGCTTCATCATCACCGACAGCCGTGCCATCGGCGACGACTGGCGCTTTACCCTTACGCCAAAATGAAATAACAAGAGCCATAAAATCAAAAAGCCCCGCTGATATAGCGGGGCTTTTTGATTTTTCAGTTACATCATAAAGATATTACTTTAATGACGGAGTCTGCGCAGCACCAAACGAACCATGGAAGTTTTCTTTCACATTCAGATAGGTACCGCCAATTTCTTCATATCCGGGCCCAAACAGATGACCTTGCACCGCTGTTCCCAAACGGTTGGTCCCGCTAAACGAAGCATCTTTTCTTAAATTTGCTTCCAAAGGAATTTCAGTATTTGACAATTGGATTCTTCCGGTAACTTTCTGCTTACTGAAATCAATTGCAAAGATAGAATTAGCAGCAGTCATGTGACCATTAATTTCACCATGCAGAGCATGTCCTCTATAGAACACCCCCTTGGTATTGGGCACTCTGTCTCCCATAGTGGGAATGCCCTGAGCAAACACATAGTTTTGCTTACTAATATTATCTTTTACAATGCCATAGCTAGTGTAACTCAAATGATTGCTGGCAATAATATCTTCATTTCTGCCATCAACCTTGTTCTCAATCTTCACGAATGCTTCCGTTGATTTTACGGCAGGGCGCAAGTAGTGTGGCCGCCCGTTTATGAACAGCCAATCAAGATTGCTTTGGGGCGTATTCACACCATAACGCAATGTACTATAACCATTGCCCGTATCGATCTTGATATAGTTACCCGTAATTCTCACGAGATTGGCGTTAGAAGGAGAGGATTGATTATTGCTCGCAGGTGGAGAAGGCTGGTTATTGCTCGCGGGCGGAGAGGGCTGATTATTGCTCGCAGGTGGAGAGGGCTGTTGATTACGCGATGAATTTTGACTATCTTTTGCCATATCGTTGTTGCTGCCGCCACCGCAGGCCGCAACGAAAATCGCTGTCAATGTCGCAAGAGCAATTTGAGTGTACTTCATACCGTTCTCTTAAATCTCAATGGTAAAAAAGGTTTTTTATTCTATCCCGTTTATCAACTCACTGCAAAGACAAAGGTTCAAAGATAATATTTCTGTAATTTCATCTATCGCTTCAATTTCAATCCCATCCTTGCAAATACAGCCTTTCCTTCCGCCAATCTGCTAAAATGCGCGCCTTTCCTTTTCCCGCATCATCATGTTTACCGGCATCATTGAAACCACGGGCACGATCGCGCAACTCGTGCCGCACGGCGACGACCTCACCCTGCATATCCGCTCCGCCACCTTCGATTTCTCCACCTGCCAGCTCGGTGACAGCATCGCCGTAAACGGCGTGTGCCTGACCGCCATCGAACTCGGCAGCGATTATTTCGCGGCGGACGTGTCGGTGGAAACGCTCTCGCTCACCACGCTGGGCACTCTGCAAAGCGGGGACAGCGTCAACCTCGAGCGCGCGCTCACGCCAGCCACGCCCTTGGGCGGCCATCTGGTGAGCGGGCATGTGGACGGCATCGGCGAGCTTCTTTCCCTGCAACCGGACGCGCGCAGCACGCGCATGGTGTTTCGCGCCCCTGCCGACATCGCACGCTATATCGCGAAAAAAGGCTCGATCACCGTGAACGGCATTTCACTCACCGTGAATGACGTCGAGGGCGACACCTTCGCCGTCAACATCGTGCCGCACACCTTGGAGCGCACCACCCTCGGCACGATTCGCGAAGGCGACGCCGTCAACCTCGAAGCCGACCTCATCGCCCGCTATCTCGAGCGCCTGCTGGAAGGGCGCGCGGAAAGCGGCCTCACCCTCGAACGCCTGCAAGCCCTGGGATACTGACATGTCATTGAATACCACGGAAGAAATCCTTGCCGACCTCAAAGCCGGCAAAATGGTCATCATCATGGATGACGAAGACCGCGAAAACGAAGGCGACATCATGCTCCTCGCCGAGCACGTCACTCCCGAAGCCATCAACTTCATGGCCAAATACGGGCGCGGCCTGATTTGCCTCACCATCACCCAGCAGCGCAACGACCAGCTCAAGCTCTGGCCGCAGGCGGGCAACAACGGCACCCCCTTCCACACCAACTTTACCGTCTCCATCGAAGCAGCCGAAGGCGTCACCACCGGCATCTCCGCGCACGACCGCGCGCGCACCATCCAGGCCGCCATTGCCAAGGATGCCAAACCCGAAGACATCGTGCGCCCCGGCCATATCTTCCCCATCGTCGCCCGCGAAGGCGGCGTGCTCACCCGCGCCGGCCACACCGAAGCGGGCTGCGATTTCGCGCGCCTGGCCGGTTGCGAACCGGCCGCTGTCATCGTCGAAATCCTGAAAGAAGACGGCACCATGGCGCGCCGCCCCGATCTGGAAATCTTCGCGCAAGAGCACGGCCTCAAAATCGGCACCATTGCCGACCTCATCGCCTACCGTCTCGCGCGCGAACCCACCGTGGCACAAGTTGCCGAATGCGAACTGCCCACCGACTACGGCAACTTCAAACTCGCCGCCTACCAAAGCATCTTCGACAAATCCCTGCACTACGCGCTCGTCAAAGGGCAAATCCGCCCCGAGCAGCCCACCTTCGTGCGCGTGCATGTTGGCAGCGAACTCTCCGACCTCTTCCACGCGCGCCTCTCCGAGCGCACCTACACCATCCACGAAGCGCTCGAGCGCCTCGCGCAGGAAGAAGACGGCATCATCGTCTTTTTAAACGAAGCGCAAAATGCCTCCGACATCATCAGCCGCATGCACGCCTTCACCCACAACCACGCCCCGCCACGCCGCGCGCAAGAGCAGGATCTGCGCACCTACGGCATCGGCGCGCAAATCCTCATCGACCAGGGCGTGCGCAAAATGCGCCTCCTCTCTGCGCCCTACAAATTCACCGGCATCTCCGGTTACCAACTCGACGTCATTGAATTCATTGATCACAAGGAAAACCCATGAACCAACCTGTCAACCGCCTCGAAGGCCTGTACCGCGCCGATGATGCCAAAATCGCCATCGTCTGCTCGCGCTTCAACGAACTCATCGTCAGCAAACTGGAAGGCGGCGCCATCGACACCCTCATCCGCCACGGCATCGACGCGAAAAACATCACCATCGCCTACGTGCCCGGCGCGCACGAACTGCCGCTCGCTGCCCAGCGCCTCGCCGCCACCCAAAAATACGACGCCATCATCGCCCTTGGCGCCGTCATCAAGGGTGGCACCGCGCACTTCGACGTCGTCGTCAGCGAACAGGCCAAAGGCCTTGGCCAGGTTGCGCTCAAATACGACATCCCCGTCATCACCGGCGTACTCACCACCAACAACATCGAGCAAGCCATCGAACGCGCCGGCACCAAGGCAGGCAACAAAGGCAGCGAAGCCGCGCTAGCTGCCATCGAAATGGTCAGCCTCCTGAAACAAATCCAATAAAACTGACGCATAACCCGTAGGGTGGGTGTCAACCCGCCATCGCGCAGCGATTCGTAGGTCGGGCACTCTGTGCCCGACACCAAACAAGTTGACGGCAAGTGACAGTAGGTTGGGATGAACACCGTGAACTCCAACAAAATCTTGCAGTTAATGACGAACAACGCAGGGTGGGTGTCAACCCACCATCGCGCAGCGATTCGTAGGTCGGGCACTCTGTGCCCGACACCAAACAAGTTGACGGCAAGTGACAGTAGGTTGGGATGAACACTGTGAACCCCAACAAAATCTTGCAATAACAACGAACAACGCAGGGTGGGTGTCAACCCGCCATCGTGCAGCGATTCGTAGGTCGGGCACTTTGTGCCCGACACAATCAACAATGAAACCTTGAAAAACAAAAAACACCAAAAATAGTTATTTTTTACCAATCAAAAGCGCTTTTCGTGAGAAAATTTATCACAATAAGCGCTTAATAATGAGAAAATTTACCACTCCCGATCTTTAACATCAACGGCATCACTCATGAAAACCCCCAACCTCAAACGTCAGGCCATCGAAGCCCGCGCCCGCGCCCGCCGCGAACTCATGCAGCTCCTCTACCAGTGGCAAATCACCGGCGAAAGCGCCGCCGACACCCTGAAGCACCGCTTCCAGCACCATCCCGACCTCGATGAAGACTACTTCCACGCCGCCTGGCATGGCATCACCGCCAATCCGCACGCGCTGGAAGAAAAATACCAGCCCTTCATGAGCCGCCGCGCCGAACTCCTCGACCCGGTGGAGCGCGCCATCCTCTGGATCGGCGCATGGGAACTCGCCAACCGCTTCGATATCCACGCCACCGTCACCATCAACGAAGCCATCGAAATGGCGAAACAGTTCGGCGCTGACGACGGCTACAAATTCATCAACGGCACCCTCGACAAGCTCGCCAAATCCCTGAAATAAGGCAATAGCGCCTTCGAAAATGGCATCAGCAATCCTTTGAATCAATTCCCATATCCAAAGGATTCGGAAAAAAATCCCGTGCCGTTTTTTGGGGAAGCGACCACATGACAGAGCCGCACAAAGCGGCGCTGCCAACCTTTTGAAAACCATTTTTCAAACTGCCACAGCCTGTCTGCAACACAAATCCCGACATCCGCCACCGGAGAAAACATGACGCCACCCGATTTTTCCCGCCCGGTTCATTTGCACCTCACTTTGGCACATGCCCTGCTGGCCTGGGAAACACTTTCCGACACATTCTCCGCGCTGCGGCTTTACGACGACTTATCCGAAGCGGAACGCCGCGCCATCTGGAAGCTCACCGATGAAATCGAAAATCTCCTGACTGCCAACAACATCCGCGCACTGCCGCAGGAAGAATGGCAAAACCTGGTCAAAAATGCGGAGCAGCACTTCATGCGTACCTGACTCGTCCGAACGCATCCAACCTCCCCCTACCGCCAAGGATGACAATTTCACACTGCGTCGCATAAAATCACCTTGCCTTACTGTCATCCTGTTGCGTCGCTTCGGCCAGCAGATGCGCTCTGCCTTCCACGATATCGTTTTTCCAATAATTAAGAAAAAATAGAGATTTTTTATCAACATAAAGCGCTTATGGTGAGAAAATTTCTCACCATAAGCGCTTCTCAATGAGAAAAAATACCATGCCCTTTCCCGAACACGAACAACAGCAACTCCTTGCCCTGAAAGGCGTCGGCGCGACCGTCATCCGTCGCCTGCAAGACATGGGCTTTTCTTCGCTCGCCGAACTGCGCGGCGTTTCCGCCGACGACATCCTGCAAGCCGGTGCGCAGCTCACCGGCAGCACCTGCTGGAAAAACAGCCCGCAGGCGCGCGCCGCCATCGCCGCCATCCTCGAGTTGGCCAACCGCGCATGAACATCATCCTCTCGCACGGGCGCGGCGGAAGCCCGCAGGACAAACTCATCGCCCATCTCGCGCGCGAAGGCGCGGCGCACGGCTTTGCCACCCATCGCGTCGATGACCAGGATACCCACAACCCCGATACCCGCGCCGAGCGCCTCATCGCCCGTTTGCGGGAAAATCCCGCGCCGCATGTGCTTGTCGGCTTCAGCATGGGCGGATACAGCTCCGTGCTTGCTGCCGAGCAATGCGAGAACGTCCACGGCCTCTTTCTCATCGCGCCCGGCCTCTATCTGCCGCGTTACAAACAAAGCCGCTACCGCAACGATTTGCCCAATCTCGAAATCGTGCACGGCTGGGATGACGACGTGGTGCTTTACGAACATTCGCTGCGCTTTGCCCGCGAATCCAATGCACCCTTGCACCTGTTGCCCGGCGATCACCTGCTCGGCGCGCAAATCCCCACCATCCGCGCCCTTTTCGCGCGCTATCTGCAACGTTTTCTGCCGCCATCGCCATAACCGCACAGAAGGAACAGACGGGAAACGTTTTTTTGCTGGCGCCGTGCATCCTGCCCTCATGCAAGTCACACAAAATCACCGCAAAAATAATCGTTTTTTACCGTCATAAAGCGCTTATTGCGGTAAAAAACTACCATAAATCCAATATATATGATAAAAAACAACCCTCATCTTCCATGCCTCCAGACGCTTGCCGCGATTTGCCGCCTGCCGCCGCGCGTGTTTAAATAGCCCCCTGTTCACGACCGGACTGCCGATGCTCAACCAGCCCAAAACCCGCCGCCTGCTCTTTCAGATTGCTCTGCTTGTTGCCGTATGCCTGCTGATCGGCTATTTCTGGCACAACACCGCGAGCAATCTTGGCCGCCTCGGGCAGGGCATTGATTTTGCCTTTCTCGCCAACCCTGCCGGCTTTCCCATCGATCAAAGCCTGATTGCCTATGACCAGGGCGATTCCTACTGGCGCGTGTTCCTGGTCGGCATTCTCAATACCTTGCTCGTCTCCGCGCTCGCCGTGGTGAGCGCCACGCTGATCGGCACGCTGGTCGGCATCCTGCGCCTGTCGCCCAACTGGCTCATCCAGAAAATGATGGCAATCTTCGTGGAAGTGTTCCGCAATATTCCTTTGCTGTTGCAACTGTTTTTCTGGTATTTCGCGGTGCTGGCCGTTTTGCCGCCGCCGCGCACCAGCACCTGGGTTCTCGGTTGCGACGAAGGCAAATCCTGCCTTGCCGTGCTCAACAACCGCGGCCTTTCCGTGGTCGCGCCGCATGGCGACAGCCTTTTCTACACCACGCTGGCGCTCGCAGGCGCAGGCATCATCGCAAGCCTCGTCCTTGCCCGCCTGAACCGCGCGCGCCAGCAGCGCACCGGCGAGCGCTGGCCACTCGGCTGGCTCTATCCGCTGCTCATCGTCGCGTTGCCCGTCGCCTTTTATCTCCTGCGCATGACGCCGGAAAACTATCACCTGCCCACGCTCAAGGGCTTCAACTACCAGGGCGGCATCACCGCGCTGCCCGAACTCGCCGCGCTCTGGCTCGCGCTCACCCTCTACAGCGCCGCCTATATCGCCGAATATGTGCGCGCCGGCATCCAGTCCGTGCCGCGCGGGCAATACGAAGCCGCGGCTTCTGTCGGCCTTTCCGCGGCGCAAGTGATGCGGCTCGTCATCCTTCCGCAGGCGCTGCGCATCATCGTGCCGCCGCTCACCAACCAGTACCTCAATATCGTCAAGAATTCCTCACTGGCGACTGCCATCGCCTATCCCGATCTCGTTTCCGTCTTTACCGGCACGTCGCTCAACCAGACCGGCCGCGCCATTGAAATCATCACGCTGACCATGGCGGTCTATCTCCTGATCAGCCTCGCCATCTCGCTCCTGATGAACCTGTACCATCACCGCATCCGACTGGTGGAAAAATGACCGATTCCTATCTCCCCGACCGACCGCCGCCGCGCGGCGAAACCGGCTTCATCGCCTGGCTGCGTCACCACCTCTTTTCCTCGCCGGTCAACGCCGCGCTCACCCTTTGCGCCATTGCCCTGATCTGGCTCACCGTGCCGCCCGTCATCTCCTGGACCTTCATCCATGCCGACTGGGTCGGACAAAGCGCTGCCGACTGCTCGCGCGAAGGCGCCTGCTGGGCCTTTATCCGCGCGCGCTTCGCCCAGTTCCTCTACGGCTTTTATCCCGCAGACGAACGCTGGCGTGTCAATACCCTGTTTTTCCTGATTCTTCCTGCCGCGGCGCTGCTCATCTGGAAAAGCCGCGGCAACACGCGCTTCTACCTCATTCTTGCCAACATGCTGATCCTGCCGTTTTTGTCGTGGTATCTGCTGCGCGGTGGCGTGTTCGGCCTCACGCCCGTCGCCACCGACAAATGGGGCGGCATGATGCTCACCCTCGTCGTCTCCTCGGCCGGCATCCTCTTTTCCCTGCCCTTCGGCATCCTCCTCGCCCTCGGGCGCACCTCGTCCATGCCCGTCGTGCGCCTGCTCTGCATCCTGTTCATCGAACTGTGGCGCGGCGTGCCGCTGATTACCGTGCTCTTCATGGCCAACGTCATGCTGCCCCTTTTCCTGCCCACCGGCGTGCATGTCGATAACCTCATGCGCGCGCTCATCGGCGTGGCGCTTTTCGCCTCCGCCTACATGGCGGAAGTGGTGCGCGGCGGCCTGCTTGCCGTGCCCAAGGGGCAATACGAAGCGGCGGACAGCATCGGCCTCAACTACGTGCAAAAAATGCGCCTCGTCATCCTGCCGCAGGCGCTGACCTCCGTCATCCCCGCCATTACCAACACCTACGTCGGCCTGTTGAAAGACACCACCCTCGTCTCCATCATCGGCCTCTACGACTTTTTGGGCATAGTCCACTCCGCCGCGCAAGACCCGCAGTGGCTGGGCTTCACCCTCGAAGGCTACGCCTTCTGCGCCGCCGTTTACTTCCTCCTCTGCTACGGCATGAGCAGCACCAGCTACCGCCTGGAAAAAATCCTCGCCCCGGAGAAACGATGAACCCCACCGAAATCGTCATCAGCATCAAAAACCTGAACAAGTGGTACGGAAAATTCCATGCCCTGAAAGACATCAACCTCGACGTGCCGCAAGGCGAGCGCCTCGTCATCTGCGGGCCGTCCGGCTCCGGCAAATCCACCCTCATCCGCTGCATCAACCATCTGGAAAGCTATCAGGAAGGCACGATTGCCGTGCACGGCGAAGTGCTCACCGGCGCCGTCAAACAAACGCGCGAACTCCGGCGCAAAGTCGGCATGGTCTTCCAGCAGTTCAACCTCTTTCCGCACCTCACCATCCTGCAAAACCTCACCCTCGGCCCCGTCTGGGTCAACAAGCTCGCCGCCAAAGCCGCCGAAGAAAAAGCCATGCGCTACCTCGCGCGCGTCGGCATCAGCGAACAGGCGCACAAATACCCGGGGCAACTCTCCGGCGGCCAGCAACAGCGCGTCGCCATCGCCCGCGCGCTGTGCATGGACAGCGACATCCTCCTCTTCGACGAACCCACCTCGGCCCTCGACCCGGAAATGATCAAGGAAGTGCTCGACGTCATGATCGAACTTGCCGACGAAGCCAACATCACCATGCTCTGCGTCACCCACGAAATGGGCTTCGCGCGCCAGGTCGCCGACCGCATCCTCTTCATGGACAAAGGGCAGATCGTGGAAACCGCCACCCCCGAACAATTCTTCACCGCGCCCGAACACCCGCGCGCCAGGGAATTCCTGAGCCAGATCCTGCATGGACAACAAACACAAAAATGAAATGGAAAAGGCGGACAAAATCACGTTGATAAAGTTCGCCGTTACCGCCATCGCATTTATAGTCGTCTTCCCCTATCTCTTCCTGGGATTGGAAATACACAAACACTCGAAATTCAATAACTTTTTTCTCGTTTTCATCATCTTCCTCTCTATTTTTCCTGACGTAATAGACAAGCTGGCAGGTAAAGACAGCCTGATTTCCCGGCTGACTACAGACTTCATCTTCTGTATTTTGGTTCCCTTTCTCGCATGGGCATTTATTGCAGTCGCCACTATTTCCTTTAAGTAAATCTCCCCACATTCCACTTGTGAGAAATTTTCTTACTAAAAAGCGCTTATCACGAGAAAAGTTCTCAATATAAGCGCTTAATCATGATAAAAACAACCATAAATACCGAACTCATGAAATGAACAGCAAAATCCCTGGTCAACAAGAACCACACGCCGACCGCGCCCTGCTCGACCTCCCGCTTGAACGCCTGTGGGCGCTCTTTCCCATCCGCCTCGAAGCGCACCGCGACGGATGGCTGGAGTGGTACGCAAAAGAAAAAGCGCAACTCGAATCCCTGCTGGGCAAAGACGCCATCGCCATCCACCATATCGGCAGCACCGCCATCCCCGGTATCCGCGCCAAGCCCATCGTCGATATCCTCGTGGAAACGCCCAACGCCGCCGCCCTGCACCGCGCTGCCAGACATCTCGATGCGCACGGCTATCTGCCCATGTCGCGCAGCGATAGCCGCATCACCTTCAACAAAGGCTATACCCTGCAAGGCTACGCCACGCGCGTATTTCACATCCATCTGCGTCTTGCCGGCGACAACGACGAAGTCGCCTTCCGCGATGTACTGTGCGCCCGCCCTGATCTGGCGCAAGCCTACGAAACCCTGAAAATCCGCTTGCTCGCGGAACACGCACCCGACCGCGATGCCTACACCGCAGGCAAAAGCGCTTTTATCGCCGAGACGAAAAACATCTGCTTACCGGAAAAACCACATGGATAAACTGCCCGACGACTTCGCACAAGCGCTTACCGCCCATCCCGACGCCGAAACGCGCTTCCTGGCGCTGCCGCCCTCGCACCGTCGTGAATATCTGAAATGGATAGCAGAAGCCAAACGCGCCGATACCCGCGCACGGCGCATCGCACAGGCCATCGCCCGCATTATTTCATAAATTTAGGGAAAATCGTTATTTTTTACCACCATTAAGCGCTTATCGTGAGAATTTTTCTCGCAATAAGCGCTTATTTATGAGAAAATTTATCATTTTCCCTGCTGAAACTCGCCTGACCCCTGCCTTCAAGACAGCAGCGCCATCAGCCACAGCAGGCCAAGCAGCGTCAGCGCCACCATTTGCGCCGCCGAACCCAAATCCTTGGCGCGCTTGGCCAGCGGATGGCGCGCGAGCGACGTATGATCGACTGCCGCCTCGATGGCCGTATTGAACAGCTCAACAATCAGGGAAAAGAAAGAGGCGAAAACCAGCACCATTTTCGTGGCAATGCCCGCCTCCAGAAACAGCGCCAGCAGCACAAGCGGCACATGCAGGATGAGCAGCTGGCGCACTGCCGCTTCCTGCAAGCCGGCCATAAGGCCATCGCGCGAATAGCCGGCAGCATTGAGGATGCGGCGCAAACCGGCCTTGCCTTTGAAATCTTCCGCATTTTGTGGTTCGGACATAAAAACTCCCTGGTGTATCAGTCATGCAGTTGGGGCATCCTATAGCATTCCGCCCCAAAATCTGCCACCACTCTCCCAAAAACCGGCGGAACGAACGCCTGCTGGTGAGCCAAAGGCGAACCAAGCAGACGCAGGGACGTTGCCTGCAACCTCTGTGGCGCATGTGTTTGGTCATTCAGAGACGCAGCAGGCTACGTCCCTATGCCTTTATCGGAGATCGTGTGCAGGTTTCCCGGCTGAATGGCGATATTCAACTCACAGAAGCATACGCGCGATGCGATTGTTTGAATAGCGAATCTCCATCGCTTCCTCAAGCAACCTTTTCTGCCCACAAAAAAACCCGCCGAAGCGGGTTGGTACGCAATAGTGCGCGCGGATCAGGCAATGGCGCGAACCTTGGCGTTGATACGGCTTTTCAGGCGTGCGGCCTTGTTCTTGTGGATGAGGCCTTTGCGGGCAGAGCGGTCAAGCACGCTGGATGCCTTGACGTAAGCGCTCTGTGCAGCTTCCTTGTCGCCGTTGGCAATGGCTTTGAGAACATTTTTCACGTAGGTGCGCATGCTGGAACGCTGGCTGGCGTTGAGGGCGCGGGCTTTTTCAGCTTGCTTGATGCGCTTCTTTGCTTGTACGGAATTGGCCAAGTTGAATCTCCTAAATACAGTAAACAGTTGCAAGATTGCACGATGAAGGGCGCGAATGATACTCGGATTTTCGGTTTTGTCAATGATTTATCATGGGAAAATCTTGTATTTTTCCCGCGCCTTGTAAAGGTCTGGTGATAATCCCATAATGCGGTTTTTCTTTTGGAATCGCTTATGTCATCACAACAAGCCTTTGAGAGAGCCGGGCGCGTGATTCCCGGCGGAGTCAATTCGCCGGTGCGCGCCTTTACCGGCGTGGGCGGCACGCCGCGTTTCATCGCGAGAAGCGAAGGGCCGTATCTCTTTGATGTGGATGGCAATCGTTATATCGATTTTGTCGGATCGTTCGGGCCGATGATTGCCGGACATGCCCATCCGCAAGTGGTGGAAGCGGTGACGCGCGCGGTGCGCAACGGCATGAGCTATGGCGCGCCGACAGAAGCGGAAACGGAAATGGCGGAGCGCATTGTCGCGCGCGTGCCGTCGGTGGATATGGTGCGCATGTGCAATTCCGGCACGGAAGCCACCATGAGCGCGATTCGCCTCGCCCGCGCCTTTACCGGCCGCGACAATTTCCTGAAATTCGCCGGCTGCTATCACGGCCACAGCGACGGCCTGCTGGTCGCTGCCGGTTCCGGCGCGCTGACCCTCGGCGTACCCAATTCGCCGGGCGTGCCCGCTGCTTATGCCGCACATACGCTGACCGCGCCCTATAACGACATTCCCGCGCTGGAGCAGGCTTTTGCCGATTATGGCGACACGCTTGCCGCCGTGATTGTCGAGCCGGTTGCCGGCAACATGAACTGCGTGCTGCCCGCGCCGGGATTTCTGGAAGCACTGCGCCGCCTGTGCGATGCCCACGGCACCGTGCTGATCTTCGACGAGGTGATGACCGGCTTCCGCGTCGCCTACGCCGGTGCGCAACAGCATTTCGGCATCACGCCGGATCTCACCACTTTCGGCAAGATCATCGGCGGCGGCATGCCGGTCGGCGCCTTTGGCGGCAGACGCGACATCATGCAGCTGCTGGCACCGCTCGGCGGCGTCTATCAGGCAGGCACGCTCTCCGGTAATCCGGTGGCAATGGCGGCAGGGCTTGCCACCTTACAGTTGACCGAAGCGCCCGGTTTTTATGACGAACTCGCGGAAAAAACCGCGTATTTCACTGCGGGCATCCGCGCTGCCGCTGCGAAACATGGCGTGCCAGTCGTGGTCAACGACATCTGCGGCATGTTCGGGCTGTATTTCACGGAAAGCGGCAAAGTGGAAAATCTGGCCGATGTGCAGGCCTGCGACAGCAAGCGCTTCGCCCGCTTTTTCCATGATGCGCTCGGGCGCGGCGTCTATTTCGCGCCTTCGGCGTTTGAAGCGGTTTTCGTCGGCAATGCGCACGGCAAGGCCGTGCTTGATGAAGCGCTTGCCGTTGTCGATGCTGCCTTTGCCGCGCTTGCGGAGTAAATCATGGATATCGGCCACGTTCGCCACGATTTCGACAGCCATCCGCCGCTGCTCGAGGAAGATCTTGCCACCGATCCCCTGCTGCAATTCGAGCGCTGGTTCAAGGAAGCGCTCGATTCCGGCATCGCCGAACCCAATGCCTTCGTGCTCGCCACGGTCGGCGCTTGCGGCATGCCGTCGCAGCGCACCGTGCTGCTCAAGTATTTCGACGAACACGGCTTTGTTTTCTACACCAATTACGGCAGCCGCAAGGCGCAGGAAATGGCGGGCAACGCGCAAGTCTCCATGCTCTTTCCCTGGCTTGCCCTGCAACGCCAGGTGAAAATCCAGGGGCATGTGGAAAAAGTCTCGCGCGAACAAACGCTGCGCTATTTCCTGAGCCGCCCGCGCGATTCGCAGCTGGGCGCCTGGACTTCGCCGCAAAGCCGCGTCATCGATTCTCGCGCCATGCTCCTCAACCAGTGGGCGAAAATGAAAGAAAAATTTGCGCGCGGCGACGTGCCGCTGCCGGATTTCTGGGGCGGCTACCGCATCGTGCCCACGCTGCTCGAATTCTGGCAGGGGCAACCCAGCCGCCTGCACGACCGCTTTGAATACACGCGTTCGGGCGAGGCATGGCAAAGGGCAAGACTGGCGCCATAATCTCCCGTAGCACCCGCAATATCTGTTTTGTTATCCTGATCCGGAGTCCGCCACCAAAAGCACCAAGAGGATTGAGCACAGTGAAAGAAAGCATTCAGGCCCTGCTGCAAGACTGGAGCATCGAAATCACGCCGCGCCTCGCCGCCCGGCTGGGCGACATGCGGGAACATCTGCCGCCGCGCACGCGGGTATATGTCACCTTCCTCCCCGGCAGCGATTTCACCGCCACCCTTGATACCTGCCGCACCCTGCGCGAACAGGGCATGACGCCAGTGCCGCACATCGCCCTGCGCAACTTCTCCGCCAAACAGCCGCTGCGCGACGCCCTGCACCGCCTCATCGACATGAACATCGCCGACATCCTCCTCATCGCCGGCGGCGGCAAAGGCGGGCACGGTGCGCCGGAAAACGTCCCCGACCTGCTCGAACAGCCCTGGTTCCAGGCCCTGCCACTGGCTTCCGTCGGCTTCGCCGCCCACCCCGAAGGCAACCCGCTGATCCCCGAAGCCGCCGTGCGCCACGCCGAGCGCGTCAAGCACGCCTATGCGCAGCAACACCAGGGCGACTACTACTTCATCACCCAATTCGCTTTCCGCCCCGAACCGCTGCTGCAATGGATGGACAACCTGCGCCAATGGGGCAACACCCTGCCGGTGCACATCGGCATCCCCGGACTCGCCTCGCGCAAAAGCCTGCTCCGCCATGCCCAGCATTGCGGCGTGGGCGCCTCGGCACAATACCTGCGCCGCAATCTCGCGAACTGGCGGCATTTCTTCTCGCCGCGCCAGCCCGACAACATCCTCCATGCGCTGGCGCGCCATCCGCAAACCCAGGCGCGCCGCCTGCATTTCTACCCGCTCGGCGCCTTTGAAGCCACCCTGCAATGGATTCGCGCCATCGAAGCCGGGCGCTTTACCCTGACCCCACAAGGATTCCGAACCCATGCGTAACACCAGCCTCCTCGCCGCCTGCCTCCTTGCCGCCTGCACCGCAAACCAGCCTCTGCCCCGCGTGGATGACGGCGCCCTCGCCGTCTGGGTTTACCAATGCCACGAAGGGCGGATCAGCGCGGAATACGCCAACATGGGCGGACAATACACCGCCACCCTGGCCTTCACCGACGACCGCGGCGAGAAACAGCGCAAAGTGCTGTCGCGCGACGGTGACAACCATTTCACCCTCGGCAATCTGCACTGGAGCAGTGCCGACGGCAAGACATACGCCCTCTCGCAAGATGGCGCTCTCCTGCTCAGCGGCTGCCGCAGCTCGGGGCGCGTGGAAGATGACGGCGAAGCGGGCACCATACGCCTGCAACTCAACAAGATGCTCCAGTAAGAATGGTAAATTTTCTCACCAATAAGCGCTTGTCATGAGAAATTTTCTCACGATAAGCGCTTATTTATGATAAAAAATCATTACTTTAGCTTGTTTTATGAAAAGGCGGGTTAACCCCGCCGTTTTTTTGCGCATCTCGCCATTTCCCAAAAAATGGCATGGGTTTTTTCTTTCAAGCCTGTGAACAAAGGGCGTTATTCCAAGGGTTGCTAATGCCATTTTTTTGGCGTCCCGCTATAAGCATCAGACCTTGCGACGATGCCAGATCTGCGCTTCGTAAGGATGCAGCGGCATTTCGGCGGCAAGGGGTGCGGTATCGCGATAGTTGCCGAGCAGCAGTTGGTAATCGCCCAGGTGCGCGCGGATGTTTTCCGGCAACGGCGCGAGGGTGGCGTCGCCGTAGAAATTGGCGATGACCAGCAGTTCCGCGTCGTCGTTTTCGCGGCGATAGGCGAAGATTTGCGGGTGCTCGGCGAGCAGCGCCTGATAATCGCCATCCTGAATGACGCGGTATTGCTTGCGCAGCGCGATCAGCGCGCGGTAGTGATGATAGACGGAGTGCGGATCGCGTTGGGCGGCATCGGCGTTGATGCGCGTATGGTTGGCGTTGACGGCAATCCACGGCGTGCCGGTGGTGAAACCGCCGTGCGCGTCGGCGCTCCATTGCATCGGGGTGCGGGCGTTGTCGCGGCTGCGCGCGCGCAATAGGGGATGGATGTCTGCGGGCGTTTTGCCTTCTTCCAGCAAGATCTTGTAGATATTGAGGCTTTCCACGTCGCGATAGTCGTCGATGTCATCGAAACCGGCGTTGGTCATGCCGATTTCTTCGCCCTGATAGACGTAAGGCGTGCCGCGCAGGCCGTGCAGCACGCTGGCAAGCATGGTGGCCGAGGCGTGATGATGCTCGCCATCATCGGCAAAGCGGCTGAGCGCCCGGGGTTGGTCGTGGTTGTTCCAGAATAGCGCGTTCCAGGCGTTGCCTGCGGTCATGCCGGTTTGCCAGTGGCTGATGATGTGCTTGAGTTCCAGGAAGTCGAAGGGTTGCAGCGCCCATTTTTGCTGGTCGCGATAATCGACTTTGAGATGGTGGAAGGTGAAGACGCTGCTCAGTTCTTCCGTGTCTGCGCCGGCGTAGCGTACGCAGGCATCGAGACGGGTGGAGCTCATTTCGCCCACGGTAAAGCTCTCGGGATAGCGCCCGAAGCTGGCGCGGTTGAGTTCCTGCAACCATTCGTCAACGCGCGGGCCGTCGGTATAAAAGCGCCGTCCGTCGCCTTCGAAATCATCTTCGTAGGCGCGTTTGGAGATGAGGTTGATCACGTCGAAGCGGAAGCCGCGCACGCCTTTGTCGAGCCAGAAGTTGACGATGTCCGCCATTTCCGCGCGCACCACCGGGTTCTCCCAGTTGAGATCGGCCTGGGTGACGTCGAAAAGGTGCAAATAATATTGCCCCACTTGCGGCGCGTATGCCCAGGCGTTGCCGCCGAATTTCGATTGCCAGTTGGTCGGCGCGCTGCCGTCCGCTCTTGCCGGGCGGAAAATGTAGTAATCGCGGTAGCGTTCGTCGCCAGCCAGCGCTTTTTGAAACCACGGATGTTCGGTGGACGTGTGGTTGAACACCATGTCGAGCATGATGTGCATGCCGCGCGCCCTGGCTTCGCGGCAAAGACGCTCGAAATCGGCCATGCTGCCGTAGCGCGGGTCGATGCTGCGGTAATCGGCAATGTCGTAGCCGTTGTCACGCTGCGGCGAGGGGTAGATGGGATTGAGCCACAGATAATCCACGCCAAGCGTTTGCAAATAATCCAGCTTGCTGATAATGCCGGGCAAATCGCCGATGCCGTCGCCATTACTGTCGCAAAAGGATTTGGGGTAAATCTGATATACCACTTTGTCTTTGAAATTCATCTCTGCCTCACACATCCAAAATGCCGCTTTCGCCACGCACCACGTCCACATTTTTCTTGTGCAACGTGACCGGATCGCTGTCGGTAAACACAATCGGCGATACCAAAGGCTTGCCCTGGGCGCGCACATAATCCAGATCCACTTCCGCCAGCACGTCGCCCTGGCGCACGTGGTCGCCCTGCCTGACGCGCGGGGTGAAGCCCTCGCCCTTGAGTTCCACGGTATCCATGCCGATATGAATGAGGATTTCGCGGCCGTTGTCGCAGCTCATGCCGTAGGCGTGACCGGTGGGGAAAACCACTTCTACCGTACCGCTGAATGGCGCCACCACGATGCCTTCGCTGGGCTCGATGGCAATGCCGTCGCCCATGCTCTTGCTGGCAAAGGCTGCATCTTCAATGTCTTCGATGGCATAAAGGCGGCCGCTCATCGGCGCGATAAAGGTTTCTGGCGCCGCGCTTTGCGCAACGTTCGCGTTTTCCGCCGCGACCGTCGCTTCCGCTGCCGGCGCTACTGCCAGGGCACGCAATTTGTGGCGGCCGACGAAGTAAGTCAGCAGGAACGGCACGGCAATCGCTGCCAGCATGGCCAGCGCAAATGATCCCCAGAATTGCGGATTGATGGACAAAATACCCGGAATGCCGCCAACGCCGATGCTGAGCGCCTGCACGCCGCTGCCCACGGAAATCACCGCTGCAACCGCCGAGCCGATCATGCCGCAAATGAGCGGGAAGCCGTATTTGAGGTTGACGCCGAACAGCGCCGGTTCGGTCACGCCGAGATAGGCGGAAATGAAAGCGGGCACGTTCACCTGCTGCGCGCGCTTGTCATGGCGCTGCAACACGCTCATCGCCAGCACGCTCGACCCCTGCGCGATATTGGAGAGCGCAATCATCGGCCACAGAATCGTGCCGCCGAATTTGGTGGTGAGCGTAATATCGATGGCATTGGTCATGTGGTGCAAACCGGTCATCACCACCGGCGCATAAAGCAAACCGAACACCGCAGCGAAAAGCACGCTCCAGTTCGATGTCAGCCCGCCATAGACGGCATTGGCGATCGCCGTGCCCACTTTCCAGCCGATCGGGCCGACCAATACATGGGCGATAATCACCGCCGGCACCAGCGCACAAAACGGCACCACAATCATGGAAATCACCGCAGGCGTCACGCGGCGGAAGAAGCGCTCAAGATAGACGAGCACAAAACCCGCCATGATCGCGGCAATCACCTGCCCCTGATAGCCGATCATGTTCACCTTGGCAAAGCCGAAATCCCAGGCGGGAATCACGTCCGCACCCGCCACGGCAAAGGCATTCATCAACTGCGGCGACACCAGGGTCGCGCCGAGCACAATGCCCAAAATCGGCGTCGTGCCCATCTTGCGCGTAATCGACCACACAATGCCGATCGGCAGCATATGGAACACCGCCTCGCCGATCAGCCACAGGAAGTTGTAAAGCCCCTGCCAGAACTGCGAGGTTTGCGCCAGCGTCTTGCCATCGAACATCGCAATCTCGCCGATGATATTGCGAAAGCCCAAAATCAAACCGCCGCACACCAGCGCGGGAATAATCGGCGCAAAAATCTCGCCGAGCGCACTCATCATGCGTTGCAGCCAATTCTGCTGCGCCGTCGCCGCCGCTTTCACCGCATCCTTGGAAACGCCCTCGATGCCTGCCAGCTTGGTGAATACCTGATAAAAATCCGCCACCTCGTTGCCGATAATCACCTGAAACTGCCCGGACTGGGTAAACGTCCCCTTCACCGCCGCAATCTCCTCGATGCGCGCCACATCCGCCTTTTGCGGATCGACCAGCACGAAACGCAAACGCGTCACGCAATGGGTAATCGCCTGAATATTCTCCTTGCCGCCAACCGCTGCCAACAGCTTCTCGGCATCCTGCTGGAATTTGGACATTGCAACCCTCCTGTCCGGTAAAAAACACCGCATCAACAGACTGGTGCGGGCTTGTGCGGATGATACGGCAACGCCAGGAAACAACAAGCCGCTGGCGCAAAGAAACTTTGCCGCGATGCCTGGAGCGGGAATCGGAACCCGCCATCGCGCAGCGATTCGCAGGTTGGCGGTGAGCGCAACGAACCCCAACATAAAATCAACATTGCATGTTGGGGTTCGGCTTCGCCTCACCACCGGGCTCCCATAAAAATGCGGCTGCATTTTTATGGGAAACCCGCCAATCCGTATGAATATAAAAATCATCAAAATAGTCACTTTTTATCATTAATAAGCGCTTATCGTGAGAAATTTTATCGTCACAAGCGCTTAATGATGAGAAAATATACCAATTTATCTTCCCATAACCTCTTCCCCCGGCCACCATAACCTATTGTTCTTGCCGCCCTCTTGACCTCTTCCGGCGCGACGCGCACAATACGCCCCCTTACGCGCTGATTTGCTCCCTGCTTGCTGGCGCACGTATCCGCTTCCAACACGATGCGGATACAAACAGGCTAAACGGGATTCCTTGCTGTTATTCCGTGTTTACCTGACTCGCAATACGGAATAAACATGATAAAACTCAATAATCTAAACAAAACTTTCCAACACAAGGGCCAGACCGTGCACGCCCTGCGCGATGTCAGCCTGCACGTGAAAAAAGGCGAAATCTACGGCGTCGTCGGCCAGAGCGGCGCCGGCAAATCCACCCTCATCCGCTGCGTCAACCTGCTTGAGCGTCCCGATTCGGGTGAAATCATTGTTGCCGGCCAAGAGCTCACCGCCCTGCCGCCCGCCGCATTGCTGAAAGCGCGCCACAAAATCGGCATGATTTTCCAGCACTTCAATCTCCTTGCCAGCCGCACGGTGTATGACAACATCGCCCTGCCCCTCGAACTCACCGGCGCGAGCAAGAAAACCATCGAAGACAAGGTGCGCCCACTTCTCGCCTTGACCGGCCTCGAAGACAAGGCTTTGCATTATCCGGCGCAGCTTTCCGGTGGCCAGAAGCAACGCGTGGCCATTGCCCGCGCGCTCGCGAGCGACCCCGACGTCTTGCTTTCCGACGAAGCCACCTCGGCGCTCGACCCGAAAACCACGGAAGACATCCTCAATCTTTTAAAAGACATCAACCAGAAACTGGGGCTCACCATCCTGATGATCACCCACGAAATGGAAGTGGTGAAACAAATCTGCCACAAAGTCGCGCTCATCGAAGGCGGGCAATTGGTGGAAACCGCGCCGGTCGAAACCTTCTTCACCGCGCCGCAATCCGAACTCGGCCAGCGCTTCGTGCGGCAAACGCAGCGCTTCGACCTGCCCGAGCATTACCAAACGCGTTTGCAGGCAAGCGGCGCGCACCCCGTCGTGCAGTTCACCTTCACCGGCGACAAGGTCGATGAACCCGTGCTCTCCTCGCTCACCAAGCGCTTCGGCGTGGATGTGAACATCATCCAGGCGAAAATCGAGCACATCGGCCACAGCAATTTCGGCCTGCTGATCGCCGAAATCGTCGGCGAACACGGGCAGACCGAAGACGCCGTCAAACACCTCGCCACCCTGCCCATCAAAAGCGAAATTCTGGGATATATCAATGACTGAACTCTTAAACCAATTGCGCACCGCGCTCGGCGACATCCCCTATCTGCTGGTGGTGAGCACCTTTGAAACCATCTACATGACTTTCACGGCCACCTTCTTTGCCTGCCTGCTCGGCATTCCGCTCGGCGTCGCCCTCTATGCCACGCGCCCGGGGCGTTTCCTGGAGAACCGCGCCGTGCACTATCCGCTCGGCATCGTGGTCAACATCGGGCGCTCCATCCCCTACATCATCCTCGCCATCTCGATCATTCCGCTCACGCGCTTCATCACCGGCACCTCCATCGGCAACACCGCCGCCATCGTGCCGCTCACCATCTCCGCCGTACCCTTTATCGCGCGCATGGTGGAAAACATGTTGAACGAAGTGCCGGGCGGCCTGATCGAAGCCGCGCAAGCCATGGGTGCCAGTCCCCGCCATATCATCGGCAAAGTGCTGCTGCCCGAAGCCAAGCCCGGCCTCATCAACGCCATCACCATCACCCTCATCGCGCTCATCGGCTATTCCGCCATTGCCGGCGCACTCGGCGCCAACGGCCTCGGCAAGGTCGCCTACAACTACGGTCACTTGCGCTATCGCCCCGACATCATGTTCTACACCATCTGCATCATCGTCGTGCTCGTGCAGATCGTGCAATGGATAGGCGACGGCCTCGCCAAGCGCGCCGACCACCGCCACTGATTTCTTCAACCCTTTCATGCCAACACAACAGGAGACATCCCATGAAACACCTGGCCCTTGCCATCCTCGCAAGCCTTTCCCTTGCTGCCACAGCAGCGCCTTTCAAAGTCGGCTCCATGGGCGGACAGGAAGCGGATCTCGTCAAAGCCGCCGCCAAAGTCGCCAAGGAAAAACACGGCCTTGACGTTGAAGTCGTGGAATTCGACGACTACGTCATGCCCAACGTCGCGCTGGCTGATGGTTCCATCGATGCCAACGCCTTCCAGCACAAGCCCTATTTGAACGTGATGGTTAAAGAGCGCGGCCTGGATCTCGTGCCCGTCGGCAATACTTTCGTCTATCCGATCGGCGCTTACAGCAAAAAAATCAAAAGCATAGACGAGCTGAAAGACGGCGCCACCATCGCGCTGCCCGGTGATCCTTCCAACGGCGGCCGTTCCCTGATCCTGCTCGACAAGAAAGGCTTCATCAAGCTGAAAGACAACACCAACCTGGAATCCGGCGTCATCGATATCGCCGAAAACCCGCGCAACTTCAAGTTCAGCGAAGTGGATGCCGCACAGGTACCGAACGTGCTGCCCGATGTGGATCTTGCCTTCATCAACTCCAACTACGCCATCAACGCCGATCTGCTACCCAAGCGCGACGCCCTGATCATGGAAGACGTGGATTCCCCCTACGTCAACATCATCGCCGTGCGCAGCGCGGATAAAGACAAGGAAGAAGTGAAGAAATTCGTTGACGCCTACCACAGCAAGGAAGTGGAAGAAGCGGCCGAGAAAGTCTTCAAGGGCGCTGCCGTCAAAGGCTGGTAAACCCCTGCCTTCCGGCAAATACCAAACCGCCCTCCGAGGCGGTTTTTTCATGTGCGCGTGACGATTTTTGGACGGCAAAGTGCTTGCGCGCAGCGGCGCGCACGCGGTTTGTTATCTTTCCTCCGCAAATCCTGCTATTAGATGCATCAAAAATGCTCTAGAGCAAATTCGATCTATATGTTTACCCCTTTAGTTGCTACGAAGCGCCTCAAAACCCCTGGGCGCAGCCGCAGACGCGGGGCTTTTTTGGCGGAAATACGGGCTTGGGTGTTTGAGCGCAGCGAGTTTACAAGCCCGCCGCCAAAAGCCCCGCGGCAAGGGAAAACTGCGCCCCGGGGTCGCCTTTCTTTGGTTACTTTCTTTGGCGAAGCAAAGAAAGTAACCGGCCGCGCGGCCGTAAAGCGCAATCTCGAAAAGAGAGAATCATGCAGAAAATCGCCGCGGAACTTGTTGACGCAAATATTGTGGAAAACTTTGTTTCCCCCCTCGTCCTAACTCCAATATTATGCCAATCGGGCAATTGGCCTTTGAGTTTCGTCAATATTTAAACCCAAAGCGCTCTAACCATTTGCGTGTCAGCATTGCCTTCACACACCCTGCGCACAAGCGCTAAGCCGAGTCATGAAGGGATGTTGCCCGCAACGTCCCTGCACCATTATCTCACCGGACAAAACCCACCCACAAAATACAAACGATAAATTTTACCAACATCAAGCGCTTGTATCGAATATTTTTCTCACGATAAGCGCTTATTTATGGTAAAAAATATCTATTTTTACCCATTTTATAAAACCACTCCCAACCTGCCCTTTTCCCCTTTCCCCGGCATAAAAATGCAGTCATGCTATAATTCCGCGCGTTCATCACAAAGGGAAACCCATGACCACAATGTTACGGATATTCGGCTGGTTTTTGCTGATTACCGCCATCTTCATTCCCGCCTGCCGGAGTCTTTTCACTTGATACGCAAGTCTTCCTCGCAACTCCTGAAGCGCAGCTATCTCGGTATGCGCGGCTTTACCCTCATGCTTTTCCAGCTGCCCTTGTGGACGGGCATGGCAGCGGGCGCCTTTCAGGGCAACCTGCCCAAGGTAGGCATATTCGCCGCCGCAGCTGCCTCTATCGGCTATGCCACCTGGCTCACGCGCAGCTATTTCCTGGAATGCCGCCGCAACTACATCCAGACCGGTGAAGTCACCAGCAAGACGGACAAGCGCCCTCTCGCCCTCGGCTTTATCGGCCTTGGCACCTTTGCCATCGCGAGCTATGCCTTCGGAAAGCCCATCGCCGGCGGCATCATGGCGCTCCTTGGCAGCCTCGGCTACTACCTGCGCTACATGCTGCCCGAACCGACCACGCTGGCTGCCACGCCCGAGCGCATCGAAACCGATCACCTGAACCCCACCCTGCGCAAGATGATCAACGATGCCTACGGCTACCTCGACAACATGCGCGACGTACAGCGTCGCCTGCGCCTGCGTCCGCAGGAGCACGATGTCGCCATGCAGCTGCAAAGCATCATCCTGCACTCACGCCGCCTGATCGCCATCATGGCCGAGCAGCCGGAGCGCATCCGCGCCGCGCGGCAGTTCCTCGTCGTCCAGCTCGCCGAGCTTTCTGCGATCAGCCGCGCCTATCTCGAAGATGAGGGCGCGGAGCACGAGCAAATCCGCAACAACTACCTCGCGCTCCTGCAAAACAGCGAAACCGCCCTGTTCCAGGAAAAACGGCTGCTTGACCACAACCGTTTCCAAACCCTTGATACCCGCATGCAAGTCCTGCGTGAACAACTGCAAATAAAGGCCGAAACCCATGAATGACTATCCCGTTGCCCAAACTGCCACGCCGCAAACCGAAATCCTGCAAAATCCGCGCATCGACCCCGAGCGCGTCAAAACGCTTGCCCGCAGCATCGACCTTTCCAGCAGCCACAGCCTGCTGAGCTTCGGTGCGGACGCACAAAAACAGCTCACTGCCATCGCCGACCAGATGCTCGGCGACGTCCGTGGTGAAAAAGCGGGCAAAGCCGGCCAGCTGCTCGGCGAAATGGTCAATATCCTGCGCGGATTCCAGGCCGATGCCCTGAAAGTAGAAGACAAGCCCTCCTTCTGGGCGCGCCTGTTCAACAAGGCCAAGCCGCTTGCCCAGTTCCTGCAACGCTTCGACAGCGTTTCCGAGCAAATCGACCAGATCAGCAACTCGCTGGAAGTACAGAAACAGCAGCTGCTTGTGGACATCACCTCGCTCGACAAACTCTACGACGCCAACCTCGACTACTTCCGCGCCCTCGAGCACCACATCGCCGCTGCGGAAAGCGTACTTCACGCTGCCGACACGGAAACCCTGCCCGCCCTGCAAGCGCAGGCCGACAGCAACGGCGACATGGAAAGCGCCCAGAAGCTGCGCGACTTCCGCGGCCGTCGCGACGAACTCGACCGCCGCCTGCACGACCTGCGCCTCACCCGTCAGGTCGCCATGCAGGCGCTGCCCAGCATCCGCATGATCCAGGAAAACGACAAGGGGCTGGTCAACAAGATCAACACCACGCTCATCAACACCGTTCCCCTGTGGCGCCAGCAGCTGGCGCAATCGCTTGCCATCTACCGCAGCGGCGAAGCGGCCAAGGTGCTGAAAGCCAGCAGCGACCTCACCAACGAACTGCTCATCAGCAACGCCGAAACGCTGAACATGGCCAACAAGGAAAGCCGCATCCAGATGGAGCGCGGCGTCTTCGATATCGAAGCCGTGGAAAAAGCCAACCAGATGCTGATTGCCACCATCGAAGAAAGCCTCAGCATCCATGCCGAAGCGCGTACCCGCCGCGAAGAAGCGCAAGGCCGCCTGCAACAGGCCGAAGCCGAACTCAAGCGCACTCTGGCAAGCGCTGCCGCCCGCGAAAACAGCCCGCGGGGGCAGGCATGAAGTTTTTGCGCCAGCTTTTTGGCCGCGGCAACAATCCCAACCTGTTCATGGCCGCCGCCAACGGCGAGCTGTGCCAGGTATTGCCCGCACAAAACATCGGCAGCGCCGCCCAGTTGCAGGTCGCTGCCGGGCAAAATGCCCTGCTCTTCAACGGCGACCGCCGCAGCACCATTTTCCCCGCTGGCGATCATCTGCTGGAAGCGCAGGACATCCGCCATGTCCTCGACGGCGGTCAGGCCAACATCCTCTTTCTCCAGATAACGCCGCCGGTCAAGCGCGCCTGGCAGCTTGCCCTGCGCCCCGAAGGCAGCGAAGAAGCGCTGGCCCTTTCCGGCCATTACACCGCGGCCATCGACGACACCCGCCTTTTCACCACTGCCCTGCTGAAAAGCGGCAAGCTGCCGGACAGCCGACAGGTTGACCACTGGCTGCATCACTACATCCGCAAAATCTTCGCCGAACAGCGCATCCCCGCCGCCGATATCCGCGAGCATACGGACAGGCTTTCCACTTTCCTGCACGATGCGCTGATTCCCTATCTGCTGGATTGCGGCATCCGCCTGCAAAACTTCTCCCTGCGCCTGCACGAAGACAGCGCGCCCGCTGCGGAAACGGCACAGCCATCTCCCGCTGCCGCACAGGAGCCTGTCATCCCTGCATTGGTAGCGCACCAGCAGGAAGAAATTCCTTCTGCGACGCACTCACAGCCGGAAAGCGCTCCCGTTGCCACCACGGATGACGCGGACGAAACCGATATCCTGATCGCCGCGCCGCAACGCCCGGCAGCCAAGATTTTCTACCGTCTGGAAAAGGGCGAGCAGGTCGGCCCATACAGTGTAGATGAAATCAACGCGCTCATTCAGGAAGGAAAAATCCGCCGCCATGATCTTCTCTGGCACCAGGGCATGAGAAACTGGCAACGCGCGGCCGATTTCCCCACGCTCAACTGGTAAACCACGCACGCCACGGCGGGTTCAATCATGCGTTTTCCATTCCTTGCAACCGCTTTTCTGGCCTTCTGCGCACACGCCCAGGATGCCACCAGTGGCCTGTTCGTCTGTGACAACGGCGATGGCATGCAAAACATCGTCACCGCAGCACAGAAAAGCGGCAATTGCCAGCCCTACCGCAAGGGATTGCTCGGCAACGCGGCAAGCGCTTCGCCTGCTCCCGCACAACCGGCAGCGGGCTTTGCACTGTCCGGCCTGATGCCGCAAAACGCCGGCCAGCCCGCCACTCCGCCACCTGCCGGCAATGCTCCTACCGCGCGCGACAAAAAATCTCCCGCTGCCGCGCCAAAAGCCGAATTGCCGGTGGAAAACCTGAATCCCGTCATCTACGTCTGCGTCACGCCGGACGGACGCGAAGCCATTCTCGAAGCAAGCGCCCCTCCCTATCCCGACTGCCAGGCCGTCGGACAAAAAGGCGAAGCGATCGCAACGCCCACCAACACGGCCAAAGCGGAAGCGCCCGCGCCGGTGCACAAAGGCAAACCCGGCGTGCGCGACTTGCGAAATGCCGGAGCTCCGCCTGCCGATTCGCTGCCGCAGGATATCTACAAATGCTTCGATCACACCGGCAACCCCACTTTCGTGCGCGCCAACGAGCGTTCCGCCTATCGTGGATGCAGTTTCTTCTCGCGCTCGTTTGCCGGCGTCAGCCAGCAATTCCGCAGCCAGGCCAGCGCGGAAAAAAGCCTGACCGAACTGGCGCAAGCCGGGCTCAACCAGAAGCAGCCGGAAGCCATCGGCCCGCGCCTGCTCTGCACCGGCTCCGGCACCGCCAGCTTCAACGGCGAACAGCGTGAATTCAGCTGCGCCACCCGCTCCTTCGATTACACGCCGGGCACCAGCGGCGGCGAAGTGCGCCTTGGCGACCGCCAGGCCAGCATTGCCGCGCACCGCCTCGATTACATGAGCACCGGCGGCAGCTGCGGCGGCACGGTTACTGCGGAAAACGGCCGCATTCTCCATCTGGAGCCCACCAAGGACTGCCCGGAATCCTTCAAGATCGAGGCGCGGCGCATCGCGGCGCAAGTGGAACGCGCGCTCAATATCAACGTCAGCGGCGCGTTCAAGGAGCGCCAGCGCGGCCTTGCCGCCCAGATCAACGAAATCGCCGCGCAGATCGGCGTCGATCCCTATCTGGTGCACGCCGTCATTTCCGCGGAATCCGCCTACAAAAGCCGCGCCGTATCGCACGCTGGCGCGCAGGGTCTGATGCAGCTCATGCCGGCCACCGCGCGCCGCTTCAATGTCAGCGATCCCTTCAATACCGGGCAGAACATCCGCGGCGGCACCACCTATCTCAAATGGCTGCTCCGCGAATTCAACGGCAACATGGAACTGGCAGTGGCCGGCTACAACGCCGGCGAAGGCAACGTGAAAAAATACGGCTACAAAATCCCGCCTTTTATCGAGACCAAGGCCTACGTGCCCAAAGTCATGCAGTATTACCGCAAATACCGCGCAAATCCGGCGGAGATTGGCCTATGATGCTGCGCCTGGGGCTTGTGCTGCTGCTCTGCCCGTTTTTTGCCCATGCCGCCGGCAAATCCTGCGGCAGCTACGTCAAAAACGGCAAAACCGTGCACATCCCCTGCTCGCTCGGCAACCATGGCGGCAATGCCGGCAGCCAGTGCAAGGCAAGCATCAGCATCGACGGCAAGACCGTCAACCTCCAGCACCGCTGCATCGTCAAAAAAACCGGACAGACCGGCGCCACGCGCATCGTCGAGCCGAGCGGCGATTTCAAATCGCGGCAAAGCCTGCTCAAGGACACGATCAACACTCTCGCCGCCCAATACCAGCTGCCGCCGGCGCTGGTGCATGCCGTCGTCACCGTGGAATCGGCCTACCGCGATGATGTCGTCTCCGACAAAGGCGCCATCGGCCTCATGCAGCTCATGCCCGGCACCGCCAGCGAACTCAACGTCGTCAACCCCTTCGAAGCCGCCGCCAACCTCGATGGCGGCATCCGCTATCTTGCCCGGCAAATGCAGGCCTTCAACCACAACACCGAACTGGCGCTGGCCGCCTACAATGCCGGCCCGGAAAGCGTGCGCCGCCATCAGAACAGCGTGCCGCCCTTCGCCGAAACCCAAAAATACATCGCGCGCGTCATCGCCTATCGCGACCACTACCAATCCGACTGGAAAAAACACATCGAGTAATCCGCATCATGTTGAAAAAACTCATTCTCTCCGCCATCTGCCTTGCCACATTCGGCCATGCGCATGGCAACACCCATATGCTCGCCGCCGAAGAAGCCATCAAGGGCGGCGCGCCCCTTGCGCTTTACCAGAACCTGCGCGGCCATCCCCTGTATCCGTGGCTGCAATACCACGACTACAAAAACCGCCTCCCCCTCGTTCCCGCCGAGGAACTGGCCGAATTCATGCACAACCATCCCTACGCGCCCTTTTCCGGCCTGCTGGCTGACCAGCTCTTTCCGCAATGGCTCGGCCAGGGCAACTACCGCGCCATCATCCGCGCCTACCAGCCTGGCTACGCCAACCAGGCTGCACAATGCCGTTATCGCCTGGCCGAACTCTACAGCGGCAACCGCGACAAAGCGCTTGCCGACCTCGAAACCCTGTGGGAAGGCGACAAAATCCCGGAAGCGGCCTGCGCCGACCTGCTTGCGCAACTGCCAAGCCGTGGCGACCCCCGCGAAATCGTGCGCAACCGCTTCACCCGCGCCATGGCGGGCAACAACCGGCAAATCGCCAGCAATCTCCTCCGCCACCTGCAAGGCGACGCCCTCATCGCCGCGCGCAGCTGGCTTGCCATCGACAGCGGCGCCGAACCGCTCGCCAGCGCCCTGACGCTCGGCGATAGCGCCTGGCGCGCCGCCGTTCTGGGCGACCAGATCGACAAAAAAGCGCGCAAGCAAACGGAAACCGCCGCGCAGGCCGCCTTTGCCGCCCTCGCCAACGGCCATTTCAAGGGCGAGAACAAAGCCGCCGGACGCGCCTTCAACCGCCTGACCCGCATCCTCGCCGACGCCAACGACCCGCGCACCCTGCAAGCCTGGCAAGGCATCCCCGCGGGCGAACACGAAAAAACCACCATCGAACAACTCATCGCCTACGCCCAGCGCATCCACGCCTGGCACCAGCTGCCCGGCTGGCTCGCCCAGCACCTTGGCGAAAAAGACCTGAAAAGCGCCGAAGTGCAATACTGGATCGGCAAAGCCCTGGAAAAAAGCGGCAACAGCGCCGCCGCGCAAACGCACTACCGCAACGCCGCCCGCGAACGCGACATCTACGGCTTCATCGCCGCGGAAAAACTCGGCCTGCCCTACGCCATGAACGACCGCCCCATCCGCAAGGACCCCGCGCTCTACGGCAAAGTGCTCTCCCGCCCCAATGCCTACCGCATCAAAATCTTCCACCACATCGGCCTGGCCAGCCGCGCCCGCCAGGAATGGCAATACTTCATCAAAGACCTGAATCCTGACGAAATCGGGCAGGCCGCCCTCTTTGCCGACCAGCTGCAATGGCCGATACTCGCCATCACCACCCTCGCCAGCGTGAAAAACTGGGATGCCCTTGCCCTGCGCTTCCCCGTGCGCCACGAAGCCGCCGTGCGCCAGCTCGCCGCACGCCACGGCATCTCGCCCGCCACCATCCTCGCCATCATCCGCAAGGAAAGCATCTTCCAGACCGACATCCGTTCCCCCGTCGGCGCCGTCGGCCTCATGCAAGTCATGCCCGCCACTGCACGCGCCACTGCCACCCGCGCCGGCATCCCCTATGGCGGCGAATACCAGCTCACCCACATCGACACCAACCTCGCCATCGGCAGCCAATACCTCGCCGACCGCCTCGACCAGTACGGTCACCTCGCCTACGCCGCAGCCGCCTACAACGCGGGCCCCGCGCGCGCCACCCGCTGGATGAACGAACGCCCGGGCATCCCGCTCGACGAATGGATCGCGCAAATCCCCTTCAACGAAACCCGCGACTACGTCAAACGCGTCATCGAATTTGAAAAAGTCTATGAATACCGCCTCGGCCTGCCGCACCGCCCCATCCACAGCCCCGCGCATCCCGCCTGGTAAGGACAGCCATGAACCACACCACTGGTAAGGAGACCCGTATGCCACTGCTCAAACTCTGGGAAATGCTCGCCCCCGCCGCCCTGCTCACCCTCGGCGCCTGCTCCGGCGCTCCGCAAATGCCCGAGCAATACCCGCCCGCCGATGCCGCCCTCGGCCTGCCCGAGCTGCACATGCCCGGCAACACGCAACACTGGACGCGCTGGCAATGCGACGGCGGCATCATCCTCGAAACCCGCCATGCCGACAGCAGCGCGCGGCAATTGCGCATCAAATACCAGGGCAGCGAAGCCACGCTGGAACGCCAACCCGGCCGCAACCCGCTCATCTATGAAAACGCCCTGCTCTCCTTCTTTACCGACGGCCAGGCCGCCGTCATCGGCGCCCCCGCCTCCGACCGCATCGTCCTTGGCGGCTGCCACCTGCCATAAATGGTAAATTATCTCATCAATAAGCGCTTATCGTGCAAAAATTTCTCACAATAAGCGCTTATTGATGAGAAAAAACAACCATAAAACCATTTCTCATAAAACATCCTCGTAGGGTGGGCTTTAGCCCACCATGCATCCACAGGCGCGAACCCGCATCGTTTCACGACGGACGTTGCAGGCAACGTCCCTACACCACCCCCTGAAAAATACGCAAAAAACCCCCATATTGCAAAATATTCTCATCATAAGCGCTTAGTTATGATAAAAAACAACCATAAAACTATTTCTCATAAAAAAATCCTCGTAGTGTGGGCTTTAGCCCACCATCTATCCACAAGGGCAAACCGCAGGTTGGCGGTGGTGTGAAGCACACGAACATCAAAACCACCATCGTGTTGGGGTTCGCTGCGCTCACCGCCAACCGGCATCGTTTCACGACGGACGTTGCAGGCAACGTCCCTACACCACTCCCTGAAAATACGCAAAAAAGCGCCCACAAAAACGCGAAGCGTGTTGTGGCGGGAATCTGTATCTGGCATCGAAAAACGCCGGCCATTCATGGCTGAACTGCAATTTCAAAAAATCCTTCAAAATAATCGTTTTTTATCATTCATAAGCGCTTATCGTGATAAATTTTCCCACCATAAGCGCTTCATTGTGGTAAAAAACCACTATCCCAACATCAGTTCTTCATCGCCTGCACCGGCGCGGGAATGCGGCCACCGCGGTTCACGAAAACCTCGCACGAGCCGTCTTTCACCGGCATGATCGGCGCGTATCCCAAAAGGCCGCCGAATTCCACGCTGTCGCCCACGTCCTTGCCGGGCACGGGGATGATGCGCACGGCGGTGGTCTTGCTGTTGATCATGCCGATGGCCGCTTCGTCAGCGATGATGCCGGCAATGGTCGCGGCTGACGTATGCCCGGGCACGGCAACCATGTCGAGGCCGACCGAGCAGACGGCCGTCATCGCTTCCAGCTTGTCGAGCGTGAGCACGCCGCTTTCCGCCGCGGCAATCATGCCCTCGTCTTCGGAGACGGGGATGAACGCGCCGGAAAGGCCGCCGACCGCGCTCGATGCCATCATGCCGCCTTTTTTCACGGCGTCGTTCAGAAGCGCCAGCGCGGCCACCGTGCCATGCGTGCCGCACACGGAAAGCCCCATGGCTTCGAGAATGCGCGCCACGGAATCGCCCACCGCCGGTGTCGGCGCGAGCGACAAATCAAGAATGCCAAAGGGAATGCCGAGCATTTTTGCCGCTTCATGGCCAATGAGTTCGCCCACGCGGGTGATTTTGAACGCGGTTTTCTTCACCACTTCGGCGATTTCCGTCAAATCACGCGCCACGCCATCGGCAAGCGCGGCCTGCACCACGCCAGGGCCGGATACGCCCACGTTGATCACCGCCTCGCCCTCGCCCGCGCCATGAAACGCGCCAGCCATGAAGGGGTTATCCTCGACGGCATTGCAGAAGACGACGATCTTCGCGCAGCCGAAGCCTTCCGGCGTGGTCTCCGCCGTTTGCTTGATCATGTCTGCCGCGAGCTTCACCGCATCCATGTTGATACCGGCGCGGGTGCTGCCGATATTGATCGAGCTGCACACGATATCCGTCTCGCGCATCGCTTCGGGAATGGAGCGGATGAGCACGGCATCGGCAGGCGACATGCCCTTGTGCACCAGGGCGGAAAAGCCGCCGATAAAGGAAACGCCGATGGCTTTCGCGGCGCGGTCGAGCGTGCGCGCCACCTCCGCATAACTGTCCGCGCCGGTGGCGGCGGCAATCTGCGCAATCGGCGTCACCGCAATGCGCTGGTTGACGATGGGCACGCCATAGCGCGCCGACAGCACCTCGGCGGTATGCACCAGATCCTTGCCGGTGCGCGCGATCTTGTCGTAAATGCGGCGGTTCAGCGTCGCCATGTCGGCGCTGATGCAATCGTGCAGATCGATGCCGATGGTAATCGTGCGCACGTCAAAATGCTGGCGCGTGACCATGCGCAGCGTTTCGAGAATCTCGCTCGTCTGAATCATCGCTCACACCCGGTGCATGGCATTGAAAATCGCCGTATTCTGCAAATGCAGGTCAAGCCCGAAGCGCTCGCCCGCCGCGCGCACAATATCCACCATTTCTTCCGCCGTTTTCGTCGATTGCGACATGTCGGCGAGAATGATCATGGTGAAAAAATCCTCCATCAGCTGCTGGCTGATATTGATAATGCTGATATTGCAGTCAGCGAGCAACGTCGCCACATCGCGCACGATGCCCACGCGATTCCTGCCCACTACCGTCAAAACTGCCTGATCCATCCCTTTCTCCTTACATGACATTGATGCCGCCGCTTGCCTGAATGGCAAGCGCTGCGGCCGGATATACCGTTACCGCGCCCACCGCGTCGGCAGCCATCGTGACCGGCGTCAGCAACGCCTTGCCAATCGCACGTCCCACGCCGCGCCGCTCGCGGTATTCCCGCTTGAACAGCGCCACCGGCACCACCGCCTTGAAGCGGTAATCCTCGGCCACTGCCTTCGGGCTCGCATAAAGATGCCCCTGCACCGTAAAGCAGCGCACATAATCGCCGCCCTTCACCTGATAAAACTCAAGCGCCTCCAGCTTGTCCTTCACCTTGCCATCTGCCGGATATGTGAGGCAAAAATGGCTGCTGAACGCATTCGCCCCCACCTCATCCACCACCACACGCAACGCCGCCAGCTCACGCCCGCTCTCCTCATCCATAATGCGGAAGCGCTCGGGCAAATCCGCCTTCAGCACGGCCAGCAAATCCTCCGCCCTCGAGCGGTACACCACATACCAGTATTTCCCGCCCATCATCGCGAGATCGCCCGGTCCCAACTGCCCGCGCGCCGCCTCGCCAGCCACGCCGAAAGCATAAATGCGATCCTCGCCCGCCGCCGACTCAACCGCCTCCATATCCTCCTCCCAAAGCAACGCCGTACAGCCCGAAAGCGCCCACACCGCCGCCAACAACATTCCCCGCATCATCGCCATACTCCGCTTGCAAAAGAAGGCATGAATGTTACCATCCCAGCCCTTTTTGCCAAATGTCGCAGCCGCCATGACGCCCATCAATTCTTCCCGCGCGCAAATCCGCTAAAATACACCACACATTTTCTGTCAGACTCTACAAAAAAGAACGGACAAGGGCGGCAAAACGCCCTCTTCCCTTCACAATATCCACGTCATCAAGGCCATGCTCGAACATTACTGGGTGATATTGCTCACCACCGTTCTCGTCAACAACTTCGTCCTCGCGCAATTTCTGGGGCTGTGCCCCTTCATGGGCGTATCGCGCAAAATCGACACCGCCCTCGGCATGGGCCTTGCCACCGCCTTCGTGCTCACCCTCGCCTCCGTCTGCGCCTGGGCGCTTGATACCTTTCTTCTCGAACCCTTCCGCATCGAATTCCTGCGCACCATCGCCTTTATCGTCAGCATCGCCGTCATCGTGGGGCTCACCGAACTCTTTCTCGCCAAACAAAGCCCGCTCCTGCACCGCGTGCTCGGCGTCTATCTGCCGCTGATTACCACCAACTGCGCCGTGCTCGGCGTTGCCCTGCTGAACAGCAGCCATGACCACAATCTCCTCGAATCCGCCATCTATGGCCTCGGCGCAGCGCTCGGCTTCACCCTCGTGCTCGTCATCTTCGCCGCGCTTCGCGAGCGCCTTGATGCTGCCGACGTGCCCGCGCCCTTCAGGGGCACGCCGATTGCGCTGATTACCGCCGGCATTCTCGCCATCGCCTTCATGGGATTCGGTGGCTGGGCATGACCCTCGCACTCGCCATCCTTGTCCTCATCGCGCTGATCGGCCTCGCCGGCTGGCTGCTCGGTTATTTTGCGCAGCGCTTCAAAAGCGAAGGCGACCCGCTCGTTGACAAAATCAACGCCGTCCTGCCGCAAACGCAATGCGGCCAATGCGGCTTTGCCGGCTGCAAACCCTACGCCGAAGCCATCGCCCACGGCCAGGCCGACATCAACCAGTGCCCGCCCGGCGGCCAGGAAGGCGTGGACAAGCTCGCCGATCTCTTGGGCGTGGAGAGCAAACCCCTTGGCGACAGCGCCCCCGCCGATCCCGAACCGCAAGTCGCCTTCATCATCGAAGACTGGTGCATCGGCTGCACCCGCTGCATCAAGGCCTGCCCGGTCGATGCCATCCTTGGCGCCAACGGCAAGATGCACACCATCCTTGCCGACGAATGCACCGGCTGCCGCCTCTGCGTCGAACCCTGCCCGGTCGATTGCATCATCATGAAACCGCGCGAAAAACCGCTCGCCGAATGGATACCGCCCAAACCGGAGGGCAAAGCATGAAACATAGACGCCGGGTGAGTGTTAACCCACCGATTACCGCGCTTTCCGTAGGTCGGGCATTTATGCCCGACAGAGCATGCAAAAACAAAAAACAATCAAAAATAATAATTTTTTACCACAAAAAAGCGCTTTTAACGATAAAAAATTACCATAACAAGCGCTTCGCATCGTCATTTTTTACCATCAAGGAATCCCCATGAAACTCCTTGACTGGCTCCGTTCACGCCAAAATCCTGCGCCGCACACCTTCCACGGTGGCCTGCACGTGCCCGGCCACAAAGCGCTTTCCACCGGCCAACCCAGCCGCGAACTGCCGCTCGCCGAGCACTATTGCCTCTCGCTGCGCCAGCGCAACGGCCTGCTGCAAACCGCCCTCGTCGCCGAAGGTGAGCGCGTCCTGCGCGGACAAACCCTCACCCGCGAAAACGGCGCCGGTTCCGTACCGCGCCATGCGCCAACCTCCGGCACCATCATCGCCATCAGCGAGCACGACGACATCCACCCCCTGCACCAACGCGCGCCCGCCATCCTCATCCGCCCCGACGGCCGCGACGAAAGCGCCCCTGCCCTTCCCGCCCTCGACTGGCAACACACCGCCCCCGACCTCCTCCTGAAGCGCATCCACGACTGCGGCATCAGCGGCATGGGCGGCGCAGGCTTCCCCACCGCGCGCAAACTCAAACACCAAAACCGCACCCTCGTCGTCAACGCCGCCGAATGCGAACCCTACATCACCTGCGACGACATGCAAATCCGCGAATGCGCAGCAGAAATCGTCAAAGGCGCGCAAATCACCGCGCACATCATCGGCGCCGACACCATCCACTTCGGCATCGAAGACGACAAACCGCAAGCCATCGCCGCCCTCGAGCGCGCCATCGCCCAAGCCCAGGACCCGCGCATCAAAATCACCACCGTTCCCACCCGCTACCCCTCCGGCAACTCGCGCCAACTCTTCGAACTCCTCCTCGGCATCCGCGTCCCCACCGACCGCCACGCCGCCGAATACGGTCTCGTCTGCCACAACAGCGCCACCATCAAAGCCATCCACGATGCCGTTATCCTCGGCCTGCCGCTCACCGAACGCTACGTCACCCTCACCGGCGAAGCGCTTGCCCGCCCGCAAGTCGTGCGCGCCCGCTTCGGCACCCCGCTCGACTGGCTCATTGCCCAGGCTGGCGGCGCCAACCAGCACGCGCGCCACATCATCGGCGGCCCCATGATGGGCCACGAACAGCACGCCCTTGCCGCCGGCATCAAAAAAACCACCAACTGCGTCCTCCTTCTCCCCGCCCTGCCCGCCCCGCAGGAAGACAACTGCATCCGCTGCGCGCGCTGCTCCGACGCCTGCCCCATGGAACTGCTGCCGCAGCAACTCTACTGGTACAGCCGAAACGGCCACAGCGAGCGCCTGAAACAATACCGCCTCTTCGACTGCATCGAATGCGGCATCTGCGCCAGCGTCTGCCCCGCCACCATCCCGCTCGTGGACTACTACCGCCACAGCAAAGCCGCCATCCGCGAAGAAACGCGCAAACAAGCTGCCGCCGAGCACGCCAAAGCGCGCCACGAAGCCCGCGAAGCAAGACTCGCGCGCGAAGCCGCCGAACGCGAAGCGAAAATGGCCGCCAAACGCGCCGCCCTGCAACAACGCACCGCGCCACCGCCCGCCGAACCCGAAATCACCAGCAACGAGCCCCTCCCCCCACGGGGGAGGGGTTGGGGTGAGGGGAAACAAGCCGAAGGCTTGTCTGAACAGGCTGGCACCTCGCCGCATAGCGAGCCTGCCGAAGCCCCCGCCAATAATCTCCCCCTCTCCCCCACCCTGGGGGAGAGGAGCAGGGGTGAGGGGGTGACAAAAACCACCAAAGCGCCTGAAAACACAGCCTTCAACCCCACCGAAAGCGCACCCGCTTCCCCGGACAAAAGCGACGCCATCGCCGCTGCCAAAGCCCGTGCCGCCGCACGCAAAGCCGCCCGCCAACAACAAATCGCCGAAAAAGGCACTGATGAGCCCCTCCCCCCACGGGGGAGGGGTTGGGGTGAGGGGAAACAAGCCAAAGGCTTGTCCGAAACCACCAACGCCCCTGCTTTGCCGCCTGCCGAACCTGCCGCAACACAACAAACCCCTCCCGAACCGCCGGTTTCGACAAACGCAACGCACCCGGGCAATCAACCCGCCGCGCAGGAAGACCCCCTCGCCGCTGCCAAAGCCCGTGCCGCCGCACGCAAGGCTGCCCGCCAACAACAAATCGCCGAAAAAAGCACTGATGAGCCCCTCCCCCCACGGGGGAGGGGTTGGGGTGAGGGGAAACAAGCCAAAGGCTTGTCCGAAACCACCAACGCCCCCGCTTTGCCGCCTGCTGAACCTGCCGCAACACAAAATCTCCCCGAACTGCCGGTTTCGACAAACGCAACGCACCCGGACAACCAACCCGCCGCGCAGGAAGATCCCCTCGCCGCCGCCAAAGCCCGTGCCGCCGCACGCAAGGCTGCCCGCCAACAACAAATCGCCGAAAAAAGCACTGATGAGCCCCTCCCCCCACGGGGGAGGGGTTGGGGTGAGGGGAAACAAGCCGAAGGCTTGTCCGAAACCACCTCCGAACCCACTTTGCCGCCTGCCGAACCTGCCGCAACACAAAATCTCCCCGAACTGCCGGTTTCGACAAACGCAACGC
>JAUMXB010000030.1 GCA_030529365.1 Cardiobacteriaceae bacterium
GCCAAAAGCCCCGCGGCAAGGGAAAACTGCGCCCCGGGGTCGCTTTTCTTTGCCTCCAAAAACAGAAACACGTCCTTTGGCGAAGCAAGAACGTGTTCCTGTTTTAGGGCGTGTTGACAATTCATGCTTTAACACAATGAACTCCAAATAAAGCAAGGAACTAAATCCCCTCCCCCTCGAGGGGGAGGGGTTGGGGACTCGAAGAGCTGCGGAGCAGAGAGGGGGATAGAGAAAACCGCGCAGCGACGAAACCATCGATATTTCAAATATTTTTATGAGACCCTGTAAACTCTAATCGCGAATTGTCAACAGCCCCTAGGAACTGGCCGCGCGGCCATGAAGCGCAATCTCAAAAAGAGAGAATCATGCAGAAAATCGCCGCGGAACTTGTTCACGCAAATATTGTGGAAAACTTCGTTTCCCCCTCATCCCAATTCCAATACCATGCCAATCGGGCAATTGGACTTTGAGTTTCGTCACCATTTAAACAAAAATCACTCTAAAACAGTGATTTTTTACCAATAATAAGCGCTTATGGTGAGAAATTTTCTCGCGGCAAGTGCTTAATGATGAGAAATTTTCCCATCTTCCGCACAAAACGGGCTTTGTCCGTATAATTGCGCCGTTTACAACCAACGCCACAGCCATGACCGCGCAACTCACCGTACTCATTTCCGGCGGCGGCTCCAATCTTGCCGCCCTCCTTGCCGCCTGCGACAGCGGCGAACTGCCCGCCCGTGTCGTGCGCGTGATTGCCGATCGCGACTGCGCGGGCAAGCAGCATGCGCTTTCCCGCGACATCCCCTTTACCCTCATCGACCGCAAACTGCCGCGCGATGCCTTCGCCCGCGCCCTGCACGACGCCATTCCCCAAGACAGCGACCTCGTCGTGCTCGCCGGATTCCTGAGCATCTGCCCGCCGCAGGTCGTTGACGCCTTTCCGCGCAAAATCATCAACCTGCATCCCTCGCTCCTGCCTGCCTACGGCGGTGCCGGCATGTACGGCCTGCACGTGCACGCAGCCGTCATCGCCGCTGGCGAGACAGAAAGCGGCTGCACCGTGCATTACGTCGATCAGGGCATCGATACCGGCAGCATCATCGCGCAAGCGCGCGTCCCCGTCCTGCCGGAAGACGACGCCCACAACCTGCAACGCCGCATCGCGCCGGAAGAACACCGCCTTCTCGTCCACACCGTCGCCCGTCTGCTGGGCGATGCCACCCTCAATCATAAAGGATCAACATGCTGAAAGTACTCGTCATCGGCAGCGGCGGCCGTGAACACGCCATCGCCTGGAAACTGGCCCAGGATTCGCGCATCGCCCGCATTTACGTTGCCCCCGGCAATGGCGGCACCTGCGATCTCGAGCGTGTGGAAAACGTCCCGCTCACCGATATCCGCCGCCTGTGCGAATTTGCGCGCAGCCGCGACATCGATCTCACCATCGTTGGCCCCGAGCAGCCGCTGGTGGACGGCATCGTCGATACCTTCCAGGCTGCGGGGCTCGCCATCTTCGGCGCCAACCAGCGCGCCGCCGAGCTGGAAGGCAGCAAAAGCCGCGCCAAAGCCTTCATGCAGAAATACGGCGTCAAAACCGCCGCTTACCACAGCTTTGCCGACATGGAAGCCGCGCTTGCCCATCTCATCGATTGCGCCTATCCCGTCGTCGTCAAGGCATCAGGCCTTGCCGCTGGCAAAGGCGTCATCATCTGCCAGAACCGCGCAGAAGCGGAAGACGCCGTGCGCAGCATCATGGGCGACCGCCGCTTCGGCAACGCCGGCGATGAAATCGTCATCGAAGCCTTCCTCGAAGGCTTTGAAACCTCCATCCTGAGCTTTACCGACAGCCGCACCATCCTGCCCATGCTCTCCGCCAAGGACCACAAAACCATCGGCGAAAACAACACCGGCGAAAACACCGGTGGCATGGGCGTCGTCTGCCCCCATCCTTCTTTTACCGCCGCACACGAAGCCGCCTTCCGCCGCGACATCCTCGAACCCACCCTGCGCGGCATCCAGGCGGAAGGGCTGGATTTCGCAGGCATCATCTTCTTCGGCCTCATGATCAACGCCGACGGCGTGTGGCTCCTCGAATACAACATGCGCATGGGTGACCCGGAAACACAAACCGTGCTGCCCCTGCTGGAAACGCCCCTGCTCGACCCCATCCTCGCCGCCATCGACCGCAGGCTCGACCAAATCGAGCTCACATGGAAAGACGCACATGCCGTCTGCGTCGTCGCCGCCAGCGGCGGCTACCCCGGAACCTTCCCCATCGGCCTGCCCATCAGCCAACTCGAACAGGCGCGCTTCTTCGCCCAGGTCTTCATCGCTGGCGCGCAGAAAAGCGACGGCGAATACTTCACCAGCGGCGGCCGCGTGCTCAACATCGTCGGCATCGCGCCCACTTTGGAAGCGGCACGCACTTCAGCCTACAACGGCATCGACAAAGTGCGCTTCGACGGCATCACCTACCGCCGCGACATCGGCGCCTAATATTTGAAAAACAAAGTATAAAATCGCGGCAACGCCAGTGTACAATTCACCGGCGTGCCGCTATAATGCCGCCCGCCAAGCCTTGTGTTGCACAAGGCTTTTTTCATTGACCAAGAGGACACAATGGCCACGAAAATCCCGATGACCAAAAGCGGCGCTGACATGCTGCGCGCCGAACTGGACCGACTCAAGAGCAAGGAACGCCCGCGCGTAATCCAGGCCATCGCCGATGCCCGCGAACACGGCGATCTCAAGGAAAACGCCGAATATCATGCCGCCCGCGAAGAACAGGGCTTTATTGAAGGGCGCATCCAGGAAATCGAATACAAGATTGCCAATGCGCACATCATCGACGTCACCACCCTGCCGGCCAACGGCAAAGTCATTTTCGGCACCACCGTCGAACTGGAAGACAGCGACAGCGGCGAAACCATGACCTACAAAATCGTCGGCGAAGACGAAGCCGACATCAAAAAAGGCATGATCTCCAACACTTCACCCATTGCCCGCGCGCTTATGGGCAAAGAAGAAGGTGAAGTCGTGGAAGTCAACGTACCCGGCGGCAACAAAAACCTGGAAATCGTTGCTGTTCACTACCAGTAAACCCAAGGCGGCCTGACCGCCTTTTTTTGTGTCCTGCCCGCAACCACCAAATAACAAAAAATTATTCCAAATAGTTGTTTTTTATCATCAGAAAGCGCTTATTATGAGAAAATTTCTCACAGAAAGCGCTTATTGATGGTAAAAAACAACTATCCGCCCTAAAACTCCGCCTCCAATCCCACCACATGCGCGGCAACGGAAATGCCGCTGCTTTCGGCAACCCCAACAAGCGCTTCTCCGCCAGCATTCCCGCTGCGTGATGCCACGACTTGGCCAACAGCCCCTTGCCAGTGCCATGCACTGCCGTAAGCCATATTGACCACGCCCCGTTTTCAGGCAAAAATCCGGCAGCACACCGATTTTGCTGGAGCCCCCATGTCCGAACGCCTCTACATCATTGCCGCCAGGCGCACGCCGTTGTTCCGCCCCGCTGCCGCATCCGGCCATACCGCCATGACGCTGGGCATTGCCGCCGCCCGCGCCGCCCTTCTGCAAAGCGGCGCGGAAAGCAGCGACCTCGATGCCGTCATCGTCGGCCAATCGCTGCCTGCCGGACTTGGCATGGGCGTGGCGCGGCAAATGGCGCTCGCCGCGGGCATTGCCGACGACGTGCCAGCCGCGAGCGTCAACATGGCCGCACTCTCCGGCATGAAAGCCCTGATTGACGCCTGCGTGCACATCAAATCCGGCGATGCCGACCTCATCCTCACCATCGCCGCCGATGCCCCCAGCCACAGCGGCTTCCTGCTGCCCGCCATTGCCCAGCGCGGCCATTTGCTCGGCCTGGATCTCCTGCTGCACGATGCGCTGGAAAGCCGCAAATTTCCCCTATTCCATCATGCCGAACAACTCGCGCGCCGCTATCCCGTGCCGCGCAGCAGCCAGGACGACTTCGCCCGCACCTCCCTGCAACAGGCTGCCATCGCCCAGGAAAACGGCCATTGCGACATCGAAATCATCCAGCCCGATTCCGGCGACACGCGCGACATCCTAAGCGAACCCGCCGCCCCCCTTGCCGAACTGCGCCCGCTCATCGACGGCGGCAGCATCACCAGCGGCAACAGCGCAGCGCTCGCCGATGGCGCTTCCGCCATCCTCGTCGCCTCGGAAAGCGCCCTGCGCCGTTTTTCCCTGACACCGCTTGCGGAAATTACCGGCTACGGCTGCGGCGGCGTTGCCGCAGACAACGGCGCACTCGGCGCCACGCCGGCCATCGCCCAGGCGCTGGAACGCGGCAATTGCCGCCTGGAACAGGTTGACCGTCTGGAAATCGAAGAAACCTTTGCCGCCGAAGTGCTCGCCATTCTCCACGAGCTTGCCGAAGAGCACGAAATCCCCTTTGCCCACTTGCTGGAGCGCACCAATCCTGGCGGCGGCGCCATTGCTTTCGGCCATGCGCTGGCCGCTTCCGGCCATCGCCTCGTCACCACACTCGCCTACGGCCTCGCCCGCGACGATCACCATCTCGGCCTGGCCGCGCAGGGCAGCGCCGACGGCCTCGGCACCGCCCTCCTGCTGCGGCGGATGTGAAATCGAGAAAGAAATATGCAGAAGAAACGGATGGATTCAATCTGCCCCACATAAATAAGGAACAAACGTAGGGACGTAGCCTGCTACATCCCTGAATGACCCAACACCGCACCACGGACGTTGCAGGCAACGTCCCTACACCCAATTGTTCCGCCGTCGCGCAGAACTGTCTGCGCTGGGGTTCGCCTTTGGCTCACCACCAGCCTACTGTCGTTCCGCCTGTTTTTGGAGAGAAGTATTTTTCTGTACGGTTACGCGCCTTTGGCGCCAGAGCAAATTGGATTTATCTGTTTACACATGTAGTTGCTACGAAGCGCCCCAAAGCCCCTGGGCGCAGCCGCAGACGCGGGGCTTTTTTGGCGGAAATACGGGCT
>JAUMXB010000006.1 GCA_030529365.1 Cardiobacteriaceae bacterium
GGTGTTTGAGCGACAGCGAGTTTACAAGCCCGCCGCCAAAAGCCCCGCGGCAAGGAAAAACTGCGCCCCGGGGTCGCCTTTCTTTGGTTACTTTCTTTGGCGAAGCAAAGAAAGTAACCGGCCGCGCGGCCGTGAAGCGCAATCCCAAAAAGAGAGAATAATCTGGAAAATCACCGCCGAACTTGTTGACGAAAATATTCTGAAAAACCTTTTCCCCCTCTTTCCCAAGGCCAATCTCCTGCCACTCGAACAATTGGACTTTGTATTTCATAAACATACAAACAGAAATGCAAAAAATGGTAAAAAATCACCATATCAAGCGCTTTGTATAGTGATTTTTTACCACATAAAAGCGCTTACAGTGAGAAAATTTCTCATCATAGGCGCTTGTTGTGAGTAGAGCCGTTTGAAGAGCGGGAGAAACTTCTCGCCTGACTTTTCAGAAGATTTCGCTGTCCGTCATTTCCCGGCGGCGATAGGTGAGATCCTGTTTTTCCATACGCAAGACAGGCGCATCGTTATCGATTTCGATGCGCACGTGGCCGCCGCGATCGGCCAGTTCGCCAAAGAGCAGCATTTCCGCAAGCGGCTGCTTGATGTGCTGCTGGATGAGGCGCGCCATCGGGCGCGCGCCCATTTTCGGGTCGTGCCCGTTTTGGGCGAGCCATTCTTTCGCAGCGGGCGAGAGCGAGATAGTGACGTTCTTGTCTTCCAGTTGCTGCTCGAGCTCGATGATGAATTTGTCCACCACATGGGTGATGGTGCGGTGATCGAGCGGCGCAAAGCGGATGATGGCATCGAGGCGATTGCGAAATTCCGGGGTGAAATGGCGCTTGATCGCGGCATCGGATTGCGCGCTCGCACTTTCCTTGCTGGTGGCGGCGGCAAAGCCGATGCGGTTTTTGTCCATTTCAAAGGCACCGACGTTGCTGGTGAGAATGATGACGAGGTTGCGGCAGTTGATTTCGCGGCCTTGTGCATCGGTGAGCTTGCCGTGATCCATGATTTGCAGGAGCAGGTTCATGATGTCGGGGTGCGCTTTTTCGATTTCATCGAGGAGCAGCACGGCATGCGGGTTTTTCAGGATCTGGTCGGTCAAAAGCCCGGCCTGCTCGAAGCCGACATAGCCCGGCGGCGCGCCGATAAGGCGCGAGACGGTATGCGATTCCATGTATTCGCTCATGTCGAAGCGCAGCAGCTTGATGCCGAGCACGTGCGCAAGCTGGCGGCACACTTCGGTCTTGCCGACGCCGGTAGGGCCGGTAAAGAGGAAGGAACCGATGGGTTTTTCGATGTCGCGCAGCCCTGCGCGCGAGAGCTTGATGGCGCTGGCGAGCGCATCGATGGCTTCGTCTTGCCCGAAGACGACGGTTTTCAGATCGCGCGCCAGCGTTTTCAGGAGGTTGCGATCATCCTTGGAGACGCTTTTTTCCGGGATGCGCGCGAGATTGGCGACGAGCTGCTCGATCATGAGCGCCGTGATGGCGTGGCCGCGCTCGCTTTCCGGCAGCAGATGCAGGCGCGCGCCCGCTTCGTCCATGAGGTCGATGGCCTTGTCGGGCAGGCGGCGGTCATTGATATAGCGGTCGGAGAGATGCACGGCGGCTTCGATGGATTCATCGAGATAGGTGGTGCCGTGGAATTTCTCGTAATGCGGTTTCAGCCCTTGCAGGATGGCGATGGCGTCGGCAAGGCTGGGTTCGGTGACGTCGATTTTCTGGAAGCGGCGCGCAAGCGCATGATCTTTCTCGAAGATTTGCCGGAATTCCTGGTCGGTGGTGGCGCCGATGCAGCGCAGTTCGCCGGAGGAGAGCGCCGGTTTGATGAGGTTGGAGGCGTCCATGGTGCTGCCGGAAGTTGCGCCCGCGCCAATGATGGTGTGGATTTCGTCAATAAAGAGAATGGCATGCGGCAGCTGGCGCAATTCTTTCAAAAGCGCCTTGATGCGGTTTTCGAAGTCGCCGCGATATTTGGTGCCAGCGAGGAGATTGCCGATGTCGAGGCTGTAAATGGTGGCATCCTTGAGGATGTCGGGCACGTTGCCGTCGATGATGGCCTTGGCCAGCCCTTCGGCGATGGCGGTTTTGCCCACGCCCGCTTCGCCGACGAGGATGGGGTTGTTCTTGCGGCGGCGGCAGAGCGTCTGGATGGTGCGCTCGATTTCCTGGTGGCGGCCGATCAGCGGATCGATATGGCCGTCGCGCGCTTTCTGGTTGAGATCGGTCGTGAATTCCTCGAGGGCGGAACGGCGCGGCGCGTTTTTCTCGTCCTGCCCTTCTTCTTCGTTTTTCGCGCTTTTCTCCGGTGCCGGTGCGCCGTGCGAGATGTAGGTGAGAAGATCCATGCGGCTGATTTCCTGTTTGCGCAGGAAATAGGCGGCATAGGAGTCGCGCTCGGAGATGAGGGCGACGAGGGCGTTCAGCGGCGTGACTTCTTTCTTGCCGGCATTGCGCACATGCAGGACGGCGCGCTGGATCATGCGCTGGAAGGCAATGGTCGGCTGGGTGGCGTGTTCGCCGCGCTGCGCGTCGAGCAGCGGGCTGTGTTCGATGAGATAGCGGTTGATGTCTTCGCGCATCACGGCAAGATCGGCGCCCAGGGTGAGCAGGGCATCGACCACGCTTTGCTCGTCGAGAAGCGCCAGCAGCAGGTGTTCGAGGGTCAGGAATTCATGGTTGGCGCTCTGCGCGCTGTGGTAGGCGCGCTCGATGGCTTTTTCCAGTTGCGTGGATAACATGCGGGTTCTCCCTTTAATGCGGTTGCATGCTGCACAAAAGCGGATACTCGTGTGCGCGTGCGTAATCAATAACCTGCTGTACTTTGCTTTCGGCAATTTCGCGCGGATAGATGGCGCAGACGGCCAGCCCGTTGTGATGCACTTCCAGCATCAGGCGATGGGCATCTTCGCTGTTCTTGCGGAAAAAGCGCTCAAGCACGTCCACGACGAAATCTGTCGTGGTGTAATCATCATTGTGCAACAGGACTTCGTACAGGCGTGGCTCGGCCAGCTCAGGGTCGGCGGCGAGCGTGTCGAGGTCGGTATCGCTGTGCGGGGCGTGGGACATGGACAATCCTGTGACTGAAAGTCGCTGCATGGGGGCAGAACGGGCGCATTGCAAGGCGAGCTGCTAAAATGACCGCTTTTTAAGGTGGACGCAGATGCACTACGCAGTAACGCCGCTTTCCGGCGGACATCGTTATGGTATACGGCAGGTTTTTACCGCGCAAGCCGCGGGCGCGTGCGATTTGTATTTGCCGGTATGGATTCCCGGCAGCTACATGCGCCGCGATTTTGCCCGCCTGCTCTATGGCCTGAAGGCGCGGGTGAACGGCAAGGAAACGCCCGTCATCTTCCGTTCGCCTTCCGCGTGGACGATAGAAGCGCAAGCGGGCGCGGAAGTGGTGCTCGACTATGAAGTCTATGCCCGCGAACTTTCCGTACGCGGCAACTATCTCGACCACGAACGCGGCTTTTTCAATCCCTGCGCGGCGTGCATCGCCGTGCAAGGCAGGGAAGATGACGAACACCGCCTGCAACTCGCCCTGCCCGATACCTTTGCGCACTGGCAGATAGCCGGCGCGCCGCACACGAACGGCGCGTTCATCTTCCGCGATTACGACCATTTGATCGACACGCCGCTGATGCTTGGCAAAAACCTGCACATCGCCGAATTTGCCGCCTGCGGCGTGCCGCACCGCATCGTGGTGAGCGGCGAGGCCGGATGCTTCGACATGGCGCGTCTGGTGCGCGATGTGGCAGCGGCGTGCCGCGAGGCCATCGCCATGTTCGGCGGTCTGCCACCGGCAGCCGGGCGCTACGATTTCCTCCTTCATCTCACCGACAGCGGCTACGGCGGCCTGGAACACCGCGCCAGCACCTTATTGATGGCCTCGCGCCATGATTTGCCCACCCCCGGCATGGAGAAGAAAAGCGCGGGCTATATCCAGCTTTTGGGGCTGTTTTCGCATGAATATTTCCACACCTGGAACGTCAAGGACCTGAAGCCGCGCGATTTCCAGCCCTATCGCCTGCAAGCCGAGCAGCCCACGGAAATGCTGTGGCTCTTTGAAGGCTTTACCGCCTATTTCGATGACCTGCTGCTTTTGCGCGCTGGCGTCATCAGCGAGGAAGAGTATCTGAACCTGCTCGCGCGCAACATCAGCGCCTATTGGCAGCGGCGCGGCAAGGCCCATCAAACCCTGGCGCAATCCAGCTTCGAAGCCTGGACCAAGCTCTACAACGGCGGTGAAAACACGCAAAACGCCAGCACCACCTATTACGGCCACGGCGCGCTCTTTGCCTTTTGCCTCGATGCCTGGCTGCAAGCGCATGGCCATACGCGGCTCGACGCCATCCTCAAAGCGCTGTGGCAGCAATACCGCGAAGACGGCGCGGGCTTGACCGAAGCTGCCTTCCGCGATTTCGTGCTGGCGCAGCTGCCTGAAGAACAACACGAAGCGTTTCGCGATTTTCTGCGCCGCGGCCTGCACAGCACAGAAACCCTGCCCCTTGCGTGGGCAGGCGAACAGATGCGATGGGGCATCGAAGCCGCCACGGAAAACGGCAACCGCAGCGAATGCGGCTTCCGCTGGCAAGGCGCGGAAATGGCCGCGCAGCAGCTCGATCCCGACAGCGCCGCCGCCCGCGCCGGGCTTGCCGTCGATGACCGCATCGTTGCCGTCAACCGCCTGAAAGCCGCACCCGAGCGCCTGCGCCAATGGCTGCTCGCCGCCGCGCCCGGCAGCCTCGTCACCCTGCACGTCTTCCGCGATGGCGTCCTGCACGACATCACCTTCACGCTGGCCGAAGCCCCGGCCATCACCTGCAAAATCCACAGAAAACCATGAGGTAAGCCATGACCACACTCACCCTCCGCCGCCCCGACGACTTCCACATCCATCTCCGCGATGGCGCGGCGCTCGCCCGCACCGTGCCCGATGCCGCCCGGCAATGCGCGCGCGCCCTCGTCATGCCCAACCTCACCCCCGCAGTGGACACCATCGCCGCCGTTGAAGCCTACCGCGCGCGCATCATGGCGCACGTGCCGCAAGGATCGGACTTCACCCCGCTCATGACCCTCTACCTCTCCGACACCCTCACCCCCGACACCGTGCGCGCCGCCAAAGCCGCAGGCGTCGTTGCCATCAAATGGTATCCCAAGGGCGCCACCACCAACTCCGCCCAGGGCGTCGCCAGCGTCGAAGCGCTTTATCCCGTGCTGGAAATCATGGAAGAACAGGGGCTTTTGCTCCTCATCCACGGCGAAGTCACCGATGCCGACATTGACATCTTCGACCGCGAAGCCACCTTCATCGAGCGTGTACTCATCCCCCTGCGCGCGCGCTTCCCGCGCCTCAAAATGGTGATGGAGCATCTCACCACCGCGCACGGCGTCGCCTACGTCAAAAGCCAAAGTGAAAACCTCGCCGCCACCGTCACCGCCCACCATCTCCTGTTCAACCGCAATGCGCTCCTCGTCGGCGGCGTCAAACCGCACTTCTACTGCCTGCCCATCCTGAAAACTGAAAAAGACCGGCAAGCGCTGCTCGAAGCTGTGGCAAGCGGCGACAAGCGCTTTTTCATGGGCACGGACAGCGCCCCGCACGCGCGCGAAGCCAAGGAAAACGCCTGCGGCTGCGCCGGCTGCTACACCGGCCATGCCACCCTCGCCTTCTACGCCGAAGCCTTTGCGCAAATGCACGCGCTGGACAAGCTCGACGACTTCTGCTCCGCCCATGGCGCCGACTACTACGGCCTCCCGCGCAACACCGGCACCATCACCCTTATCCAGGAAGACACCACCTTCCCGCAAACCCTCCCTTACGGCGACAGCGAACTCGTGCCTTTCCTCGCCGGACAGCAATGGCCATGGCGCATCCAAAACGCATGATGAGAAATTTTCTCACTGCAAAGCGCTTATCACGATAAAATTTCTCACCATAAGCGCTTAATCATGGTAAAAAATCACCATTTTTGGTTGTTTTTTAAAATTCTAGTCGTAAAGTGGGCTTCAGCCCACCATCGCGCAGCGATTCGTAGGATGGGCGTAAGCCCATGCGGTATCGCGAAGCGATTGTAAGTTGGGTTAGTCCGAAGGATGTAACCCAACAAAGGTTTCAGATATTGCGCCGGGTTACACGGCGTTGCCGCTAACCCAGCCTTGTTTGCTTTTTGCCCTGCGGGCAAAACCGCATGGGTTGACACCCATCCTGCGGTTTTGCGGTAACTGAACGAACGTTGCGAACAACGCCCCACACGAAACAAATCATGAGAAATTTTCCCACCACCAAGCGCTTGTCATGCAAAAATTTCTCACCATAAGCGCTTTACTATGGTAAAAAACGATTATTTTTAACGATTTTATGGAGTATAACGTGAACAAGTCCCTGGGAACGGTAGCTTTTGTCGGCATCGGCCTGATCGGCGGGTCGCTGGCGATGGCGCTGCGGCGTGCTGGCGCGGTAGAGCGGATTGTCGCGGTGGATCAGTCCAAGGCGGCATTGGCGGAAGCGCTGGCGCTGGGCGTGATCGATGAGGCGGTGGAGATGCCTGCCCTGGCAGAGGCGGATGTGATTGTGCTGGCGACGCCGGTCGATGCGTTGTTTGCCGTTTGTGCGGATTTGGCGCAGGTGGCGTTGCGCGGGGATGTGGTGGTGACCGATGTGGGCAGCACCAAGGGTTCCGTGCTCGATGCCATGCGCCAGGCGTTCGGCGCGGTGCCGCCGTGGTTCGTGCCCGCGCATCCCATTGCCGGGCGCGAGAAAAGCGGGGTGCGCGCGGCGGAAGCCGATTTGTTCCGCGCCCGCAAGGTGATTCTCACCACTTTGCCGGAAACCGACAACCGCGCGCTCGGCGTGGTGAGCCGCCTGTGGCACGCGACCGGTGCGGTGACGACGTATATGTCCATCGACGAGCACGACGAGATTCTCGGCGCCACCAGCCATTTGCCACATGTGCTCGCCTATTTGCTGGTGGATATGCTTGATCAGGATTTGCATCATGAGGCGATTTTTTCCTACGCGGCGGGCGGCTTCCGCGATTTCACCCGCATTGCGTCGAGTTCGCCGGTGATGTGGCGCGATGTGTGCGTGCACAATGCCGATGTGCTGCGCGATTTGCTGGCACAATATCGCGCGCGCATTGAGCGCTTCGAGGCGCTGCTCGCGAGCGGCGACGGCGCTGCAATCGAAACGGTTTTCGCCCGTGCGAAAGCGGCACGCGATGCGCATTACGACAAGGAACAGAATATATGACGATGAATTGGCAGAGTTTTCCGGTAGATTCCATTCGCGGCACGGTACGCGTGCCCGGCGACAAATCCATTTCGCACCGCGCCATCATGCTGGGCGCGCTTGCCGAGGGCGTGACTGAGGTGAGCGGCTTCCTCGAAGGCGAGGATTGCCTGGCGACAATGCACGCCTTTCAGGCGATGGGCGTGCCGATCACGCATCACGGCGAGGGGCGCGTCACCATTCACGGACGCGGTCTCCACGGCCTGCAAGCGCCCGGCCAGACGCTCGATGTCGGCAACAGCGGCACCAGCATGCGCCTGATGGCAGGCGTGCTCGCCGGGCAGGATTTTGCGAGCGTTTTGGTCGGCGATGCATCGCTGATGAAGCGCCCGATGCGCCGTGTGACCGAGCCGCTGCAAAAAATGGGCGCGGCCATCGAAACCAGCGCCAGCGGCACTGCGCCCCTGCGCATCACCGGCAAACCCCTGCACGCCATCGATTACACCCTGCCGGTGGCAAGCGCGCAGCTGAAATCCGCCCTGCTCCTCGCCGGCCTCTACGCAAAAGGCACGACGCGCATCACCGAAACCGGCGTGAGCCGCGACCATAGCGAGCGCATGCTCGCGGGCTTTGGCGTGAACGTGGAAAAAACGGGCGATACCCTTGCCATTGAAGGCGGACAACGCTTGCGCGCTTGCGAGATTGTAGTGCCCGGCGACGTATCCTCGGCGGCGTTTTTCCTCGTCGCCGGACTCATTGCCCGCGAAGGCGAATTGCTGCTGGAAAATGTCGGCATGAACCCGACGCGCGCGGCCGTCGTCGATATTCTGCGCGCGATGGGCGGCGATATCGAGATCCTCAATCTTCGTGAAGCGGGCGGAGAACCTGTCGCCGATTTGCGCGTACGCGCGTCAAAACTCAAGGGTATTCAGATTGATGAAGCGCTGGTGCCGATTGCCATCGACGAATTCCCGATTATTTTCATCGCGGCCGCCTGCGCCGAAGGCGAAACGCTGGCCACGGCCCTGCACGAATTGCGCGTGAAGGAAAGTGATCGTCTCGCCGCCATGGAAGCAGGCTTGCAAGCGCTGGGGGTCGATTGCCAGGCGGGCGAGGATGATATGCGCATTCGCGGCAAGGCGGGCACGGCCTTTCAGGGCGGCACCGTGGAAAGCCTTGGCGATCACCGCATTGCCATGAGCTTTGCCGTGGCGGCATTGCGCGCGGCTGCACCCATCACCATTCGCGACACTGCCAATGTCGCAACTTCTTTCCCGAGCTTTCAAGCGCTTGCCGAAAGCGTGGGCATGAAAATCGAGGCCAATAACGATGCGTAAGGTCATTGCCATTGATGGCCCGAGCGGCGTCGGCAAGGGCACGCTCTGCCAGAAACTCGCGCGCGAACTGGGCTGGGCCTATCTCGACAGTGGTGCGCTTTACCGTCTGGCTGCCTTGTATATGGCGCAATGCGGGCTGGAAGAAGCGGATGCCAGCGTGCAGGCCGAAGCGCTGTCGCGTATGCCGTTTGCCTTTGTGCCCAGCGAATGCGGCATGGACGTAGTGCTTGGCGGAAACGTGGTCAATCGCGAGCTGCGCCTGGAAACGACCGGAGAAGCTGCTTCAAAACTTGCTGCCAAACCGGAAATCCGCGCCGCGCTTTTGGATGTGCAGCGCCATTTTGCCGGCGATAAACCCTTGATTGCAGACGGACGCGACATGGGCACTGTTGTTTTCCCCAATGCCCCCGCCAAGTTCTTTCTCACCGCCTCGCCGGAAGTGCGCGCAGAAAGGCGTTATAAGCAGTTGTTAGCGCAAGGGGAATGTGTTAATTTACGCAGCCTCTCGAACGAGATCGCCGCACGCGACGCGCGCGACAGTTCTCGGAGCGTGGCACCGCTCAAACCAGCTTCGGATGCGGTGGTTATCGACACGGGAACGATGTCGATTGATGAGGTCGCGGCCAGTGTTCAAGCAAGACTGGCCGTCATTTTTGATTTTTAACCGGATTTAATCCAGAGAACATTCATGTCAGAATCTTTTGCAGAACTCTTTGAAAAAAGCATCGGCACGTCCGAACTAAAGCCAGGCTCCATCATCAGCGCGGAAGTCGTGGAAGTGGGCAAGGACTTCGTCGTCCTGAACGCCGGCCTCAAATCGGAAGGCTTCGTGCCGGTTGCCCAGTTCACCAATGACAAGGGCGAAGTGACCGTCAGCGTTGGCGACAAAGTGGAAGTAGCGCTGGAAGCGCTGGAAAACGGCTTCGGCGAAACCCAGATTTCCCACGAGAAAGCCCAGCGCATCCGTACCTGGGAAGTGCTTGAGAAGAAATTTGCCGACGGCGTCACCGTGACCGGTCTGGTCTCCAGCCGCGTCAAGGGCGGTTTCACCGTGGATGTGGAAGGCGTGAAGGCGTTCCTGCCGGGTTCTCTGGTCGATGTGCGCCCCGTGAAAGAGCCGGGCATCATCGAAGGCAAGGAAATCGAGTTCAAAATCATCAAGCTCGACCAGAAGCGCAACAACATCGTCATCTCGCGTCGCGCCGTACTCGAAACCGAATACAAGGCCGAGCGCGAGGAAATCCTCAAGAATCTGCAAGAAGGCGATGTCGTCAAGGCTGTGGTCAAGAACCTCACCGACTACGGCGCGTTCCTCGATCTCGGCGGCGTGGATGGCCTCCTCCACATCACCGACATGGCGTGGAAACGCATCAAATATCCTTCCGAAGTGGTCAACATCGGCGACGAAGTGGAAGTCAAGGTTCTCAAGTTCGACCGCGAGCGCGCCCGTGTCTCCCTGGGTCTCAAGCAACTGGGCGATGATCCCTGGAGCGATATCGTCGAGCGCTATCCGCAGAACTCGCAAACCTCCGGCAAAGTCACCAATATCGCGGATTACGGCGCTTTCGTGGAAATCGAAGACGGCGTCGAAGGTCTGGTACACGTCTCGGAAATGGATTGGACCAACAAGAACGTCAACCCGCGCAAATTCGTGGCTGTCGGCCAGGAAGTCAACGTCATGATTCTCGAAATCGACGCCGACCGCCGCCGCATCTCGCTCGGCATGAAACAATGCCAGGCCAATCCTTGGGATGAGTTCGACAAGAAATACAAGAAAGGCGATCACGTCAGCGGCCAGATCAAGTCCATCACCGATTTCGGTGTATTCATTGGTCTGGATGGCGGCATCGACGGCCTCATTCACCTCTCCGACCTCTCCTGGGACGAAAATGGCGAAGAAGCCGTGCGTCACTACCAGAAAGGCCAGGAAGTGGAAGCCGTCATCCTGGCTATCGATGCCGAACGCGAGCGCATCTCTCTGGGCGTGAAGCAACTCACCCAGGATACCTTCTCGCAATTTGCCTCCGCCAATGGCCGTGGCTCCGTGGTCAGTGGCAAAGTCATCGAAGTGGACGAGCGCCAGGCGGTCATCCAGCTCACTGACGACATCAACGGCATCTTGAAAGCCTCTGAAGCGGCGATCGAGCGCGTCGAAGACCTCACCAAGCTCCTCTCCGTCGGCGACGAAGTGGAAGCGAAAGTCATCAACGTCGATCGCAAGCACAAGACCCTGAACCTTTCCGTTCGCGCCAAAGACGTAGCGGAAGAGAAAGCGGTCATCCAGGATTACACCCGCAAGGACAGCCATGCCGGCACTTCTTTGGGTGACATCTTCAAAGAACTGAAAGACGACATGTAATCGTTTTTTGAAACGGCTGCCCTCGGGTAGCCGTTTTTCATGCCTGCAAATAGCGCTCTGCCTATCTGCCCATGGGCAATATTCAAGTTTTGAGGAGTATGAAGAATGACAAAATCCGAGCTTATTGAACGCTTAAGCATGCGCTATCCCACCTTGCGCGCCCAGGATGTGGAAGAAGCCGTCAAACTGATGATTGAAAAAATCTGCCAAAGCCTTGAGAAAGGCGACCGTGTGGAAATTCGTGGCTTCGGCAGTTTCTCCCTGCACTACCGCGATGCCCGTACCGGCCGCAATCCCAAGACTGGCGAATCCGTCAAGGTACCGGCCAAATCCATCCCCTATTTCCGTGCCGGCAAGGAATTGCGCGAGCGCGTGGACGCCAACGAAGGCTGACACCATTCTGTTTTCCCTTGCGCCTCTGCGTGACGGATACCCAAAGCTCCATGCATCCACATGGAGCTTTTTTATTGCAACAATGCAAATACCCGAAACATTTTCTCACGACAAGCGCTTGATGGTGATTGGAACAGCTCGCGTAGCGAGAGAAAAATGCCCCAGCGCGCCAATGGCAAAACATCCGGCATCATTCCGAATCGCCACGAGCATGTTTGCGTACACCAGCAACACGCTGACTACGCTACCCTCGCGCGGCCGGTCACCTGGCAAACCAAACGCCCTGCCCGCGGGAACAGGGCATGTTCATTACAACAGCGCTTCGGGAGATTCCGGCAGAATCTGCCCGCCATCGACGATGATTTGCTGCCCCGTGATGTATTGCGCTTCGTCAGACGCGAAGAAACAGGCGGCATAACCGATATCTTCCGGTTTGCCGAGCGTATGCGTGGGAATGGCCGCGCGCATTTGCGCCAGATAGGCTTCTCCCTGCGCCTGCAATCCCTCCGTCAGAATATTGCCCGGCATCACCGCATTGATGGTAACGCCATGCCGCGCATATTCCAGCGCCGCACTGCGCATGAAGCCAAGTTGTGCCGCCTTGGTCGCACCGTAATGGCTCCATCCCGGGAAGCCGGTCACCGGGCCGGTGATGGAAGAGGTGATGATGACCCGCCCTTTGCCCTGCGTGCGCATATATTCCAGTGCGGGGCGGACAATATTGAACATCCCTTTGACGTTGATGCGGAAAATGCCATCCCAATCCGCTTCCGTCATCGTGTCCAGCATCGCTTGCGGAAAAACACCGACATTGGAGCACAAAATATCCAGCTTGCCGTGTTCGCTGACGATCTTGTCCACCAACGCCGCGCACTGGGCGTTATCCGTCACATCCAGCGCACAGGCCACGCCGCCCAGCGCCGCTGCCGTTGCCTCTGCCGCCCGCACATCGATATCGGCAATGACGACCTTTGCGCCCGCCTGCGCCAATGCGCTGGCGATTCCCTTGCCAATCCCCTTGGCGCCTCCCGTTACCAGCGCGACTTTTGCGGATAAATCGAACATATCGCTACTCCTTTTTCATGCACACGAAACGCACCGCCATCATACCCTGCCGCCCCGCTGGCGCAAGACGGCAAACAGTCATACCCGTACCCACGCGCGGCGCTACAATAAACGCTTTCCCTTCGCGAGAATCCCATGAACAGCTGGCAAACCCGCATTGCCGCCATCGTCGGCGACAACCATCTCCTCCTGGATCCCGAACATATCCGCCCCTACGCCCACGGCTTCCGCTACGGCAAAACCCTCTCTGACGCCGTCGTCGTCCCGCAAACGCTGGTGCAAGCCTGGCAAGTGGCGAAAATCTGCGCGGAAGAAGACCTCATCCTCATCCCGCAAGCCTCCAACACCGGCATCACCGGCGGCTCCACGCCGGAAGGCGACTACGAACGCCCCGTCATCCTCCTCGCCCTGCGCGCGCTCACCGGCATCCATCTCCTCGATCACGGCAAACAGGCCGTGGCACTCCCCGGCGCCACCCTCTTCCAGCTCGAAGACCTGCTGCGCCCCCTGCAACGCGAGCCGCACTCCGTCATCGGCTCCTCCTGCATCGGCGCCTCCGTCATCGGCGGCATCTGCAACAACTCCGGCGGCGCCCTCGTGCAGCGCGGCCCCGCCTACACCGAAATGGCGCTCTTTGCGCGCCGCAACGAGCAGGGCGAACTCGAACTCGTCAACCACCTGGGGATAGATCTCGGCGACAGCCCGGAAGACATCCTCGACAACCTCGAAAACGGCCGCTTCGCCCACGTTCACCCCAGCCACGGCAAACGCTGCTCGGCCAGCGACTACGAAGCCATCGTCCGCGACATCGATGCCCCCACTCCCGCGCGCCACAACAACGACCCCGCGCGCCTCCATGAAGCTTCGGGCTCGGCCGGCAAAAACCTCGTCTTCGCCGTGCGCATCGACACCTTCGAAAAACCCGCGCGCGAACAAGTCTTCTACATCGGCACCAACCACACCGCCCACCTCACCGCCATCCGCCGCCACATCCTCGCCGAATTCCCGCAACTGCCCGTCTCCGGCGAATACCTGCACCGCGACCTCTACGACATCGCCCACCGCTACGGCCGCGACACCTTCCTCATCATCCGCAAGCTCGGCACCCATCGCGTCCCCGCCTTCTTCCGCCTGAAAAGCCGCATCGACCGCCTCGCGCGCCGCATCGGCCTCCTGCCGAACAACCTCGCCGACCGCCTTGCGCAAACCGCCACCGACCTCCTGCCCTCGCACCTGCCCAAAGCCTTCCACGCCCTGCGCGAACGCTACGAGCACCACCTCATCCTGAAAATGGCCGACGACAACATCGAGCGCACCCGCGCCTACCTCGACCAATTCTTCCGCAACAACGAAGGCAGCTACCACGCCTGCACCCCCGACGAAGGCGAAGCCGCCATCCTTCACCGCTTCGCCGCCGCAGGCTCGGCCGCGCGCTACCACAGCATCATGGGCGACAAAGTCGGCGAACTCATGTCGCTCGACATCGCCCTGCCGCGCAACGAAAGCGAATGGTTTGAACGCCTGCCGCCCGCACTCGACGCCAAAATCCACAAAAAACTCTACTGCGGCCACTTCTTCTGCCACGTCATGCACCAGGACTACATCCTCGAACCCGGCGTCGATCCCGCGGAAATCAAAGCGGCGCTCCTTGCCTGGTTCGACAGCCGCGGCGCCAAATACCCCGCCGAACACAACGTCGGCCACCTCTACCACGCCAGCCCCGAACTCGCCGCCTTCTACCGCGAGCAGGACCCGCAAAACCGCTTCAACCCCGGCATCGGCAAAACCAGCCGCAAAAAGCACTGGGTATAAAATAAAATGGTAAAAAATAACTATACAAAGCGCTTAGTATAGTAATTTTTTACCAATAATAAGCGCTTAATGTGGTAAAAATAAACTATAAATCTATATTTTTTAAAAAATACTCCATAATCATGCATCATTGACAAAAATCATCTCCCTGCACCGGACAAATGGTGACAATACCTTTTCCATTTTTCGTCCACACAGGAGCCCCCATGAGCGACAAAGAGCAGAAAACCCAACAGCCGCAAGAGAAAGCGCAAGACGCCACCCAAAAACAGCCTGCCCAGCAGCAACCTGCGAAAAAAGATACTCCCAGCGGTTGCTGTGGCGGTTGTGGCGGCGGACACTGAACCGCCAGCACGGCAAAACAAAAAACCCCCTTGAAGACCTTCTTCAAGGGGGTTTCGCATTTTTACCGCAACGCCCGCTTCCCGCCTCGCCCGTCATCATCAATTTTCCTGCCGGAGAAAAACATTACTCCTCAGGCTTGCGCTGCACTACCTCGCCCTCGATGACCCGTGGTGCACTCTCTTCACTTTCTTCCCGTACCGGCGTAGCCTCGTGCTCATATACCTGCCTGCTGCGATAGACAGTAAAGCGCTCGACCGGCAACCATTTCAACAGCAACGCGCCCAGCCCAATGCGCAATGGCGGCAGCAAAAAAACGACAGCGAGCGCGTCGCTCAAAAAGCCGGGCACAATCAGCAACAAACCGGCAAGCACACGAAAGCTGCCCTCGCGCAGATCGCCCGGCTGCGGACGCATGCCGCGCGCGATGCTGCCGAGCATGGAAATCTTCTGGCCACGAATGAGCAACACCCCGAGCACCACGGCAAACGCCAGCCAACCCAACGTCGCCAGCGCCCCAATCTTTCCCGCTACCAGCACCAGCAGCACCAGCTCGGCAACAAACCACAACATCGGCAACAGCAAAATCGGCATTCGTCTTCTCCACAACAATTCATCTTCAGCCAGAGGCGCGTAGTGATATTATCTCACATTGTTGCAAGCATCCCTCTACCCAATCCCATGAAACACCTGCTGACCAGCCTTCTCATTTTCTTCTCTGCCATTGTTTTTGCTGACGATCCTCGTCCTGCCAAGGAAATTTTCATCCCTTCCATCAGCCAGGAGGCCGTGGACGGCAAGCTGCACACCACCGTGCATATCACCATGCCGGAGCGCTACTATCTCTATGTTGACAAAACTGATTTGCGCGGCAAAGGCATTGAAGGCACGCTGGAAAAAATGCCAGGCAAGGAAAAGGAAGATCCGTTTTTCGGCAAGCAGACCGTGTGGTACGGCGAAGGCGCGCTTACTCTCATTCACGATGCTCCTGCCACCACCTTCACCCTGAAAGCGCAAGGCTGCGAGGAAGATGCCATCTGCTATCCCCCCACCAGCTGGACGCTCGAAGTCGAGCCGGCCACGCCTGCCGCAAATGCCATGCCCTCGCCCGCCGCGCCAAAACTCTTTGGCAACAAGAACGACGTCCTGCCCGAAGCACAGGCTTTCCCGGTGCATGCCCTGAGCGACAATGGCCAGGCGCTGGTGCACATTGCCATGCCCGCGGGCTATTACCTCTATCGCGACAAATTTACCGCTTCTGTTGACGGCCGCCCCTTGCAGCCGCTCTTCCCGCCAGGTGAAACGCATACGGACGAATTTTTCGGCGAGCAGACGGTTTATCGCAGCGACATCGATATCCCGCTGCCGCTTTCCGCTGCCGACAACGGCAAGGAAGTCGTCGTGCGCTTTCAGGGCTGCGCCGACGCCGGCGTCTGCTATCCGCCGATGACGCGCACCCTCACCTTTGGCGAATTGTCAGCAGCGTCCGCTGTCGGCAGCGTAGCGCAAACCGCACCCATCGCCGCGCCGGACAGCAACATCCATCCCATCCAGCGCGCACTCACCGAAAACTTCTGGATCAATCTCCCGTGGGTCTTGCTGCTCGGCATTTCCGTGAGCTTTACCGCCTGCGTCTATCCGCTGATTCCCATCGTCACCAGCCTCGTGGTCGGCAAGAACAGCACGAAAAAACAGAGCTTCGCCCTGATCGGCGTCTATGTGCTCGGCATGGCGGGCGCCATGGCGCTGGTCGGTGCGCTGTTCGGCCTCTTTGATGTCAACTTGCAACTCATCCTGCAAAAGCCGGTGTTTGTCATTATCGCCGCGCTGATCTTTGTGGCGTTGTCGCTCTCGATGTTCGATATCTACACCCTGCAAACCCCGCGCTGGCTGCAAAAACCGGTGGACAGGCTCACCCGCAAACAGCAATCCGGCTCCTACGCCGGCGCTGCCATCATGGGCGCGCTCTCCGTGCTCGTCGTAAGCTCCTGTGCCACGCCAGTGCTCGCCGCCCTGCTCCTTTTCACCGCGCAGACCACCACCTTCAAAAGCGCCGTCGCCCTCTTCGTCTTCGGCCTCGGCACCGGGCTGCCGCTTTTCCTCTTTGCCAGCGTTTTCCGCCAGTACATGCCGAAAGCGGGCGCGTGGATGGACGCGATCAAGCGCGCCTTCGGCTTCGGCATGCTCGCCATCGCGCTCTGGCTGATTACCCGCATCCTGCCGCTCGCCTTGGGACTCGCACTCTGGGCCGTTTACGCCGCCTTTGCCGCGTTTTACCTTTTCCCGCCCCAAGAAGCGCTTCCCGGCAAAGCCACTTCCGCCCGCCGCTTTGCCGCACTGCTCACCGCGATCTTTGCCATCGCGCTCGCCAACCAGGCGCTTTCGCATTGGCTCGCGCCGCAGCACGTCTCAGCGCCAGGCGCTGTCGCAAGCCCGACGCCATTCCGGGAAATCGCCAATGAAACCGCCTTCGCGCAAGCGCTTGCCGCGAGCGACAAGCCCGTCATTCTCGACTTTTATGCCGATTGGTGCATTTCCTGCAAGGTATGGGAGCGCGACATCTGGCACAACCCGGCCTTTGCCGCCGATCTCGCCGACTTCACCCTGCTCAAGGTGGACGTGACCGATTTCAACGCCGAACACCAGGCCATGTTCCAGCGCCTGAACGTCGTCGCGCCGCCCACCGTGCTCGTTTACCCCGCGCATGGCACGGCGGATGCGCCGCTTGCCACCATCGTCGGCGAAATGAAGGCCGAGGACTTCCGCGCGGCGCTGCAAAAATGGCGCTGACCTGCCCATGCAGGGCGACGAGCGCCTGATTCCGTCCGTTGTCTGGCAAACGCGCGGCATTTTTTCCCGGTGATTCCGGTATAATGCCGCGCCTTATCCTGCAAACGCCATCCAACGGATACTTTATATAACGGATTAACAACCATATGGCACAAATCCTTGTCCTGAACGGACCCAACCTCAACCTGCTCGGCTCACGCGAGCCCGGCCACTACGGCACGGACACGCTGGAAAGCATCGAAACCCGCCTGCAAGCGCTTGCCGAAGCCTTCGGGCACGACCTCTCCTTTTACCAGGACAACCACGAAGGTTACCTGATCGACCTCATTCATCTCGCCGGCGAACACGGCGTGGACTTCATCATCATCAACCCCGCCGCCTTCACCCACACCAGCGTGGCGCTGCGTGACGCGCTCCTTGCCGTCAACATCCCCTTCATCGAAGTGCACCTTTCCAATGTGCACGCGCGCGAGCCCTTCCGCGCCCATTCCTATTTCAGCGACGCGGCCAAAGGCGTCATCTCGGGCTTTGGCGCCACTTCCTACGAGCTTGCGCTCTTGGCTGCACACCGCTTCCTGCACCCCGAATCTGTCTGACCTTAGCATCTCACACCAGGAAAAATCCCATGGATATTGATATTCGCAAAATCAAGAAACTCATCGAAATGGTCGAAGCTTCCGACATCGCCGAAATCAAAATCAGCGAAGGCGAAGAATCGGTGCGCATCAGCCGCTATGCGCGCAACGCCCCGGCAGCCATTGCCTATGCGCCCGCGCCTGCCCCCGCAGCACCGGCCATTCCCGCAGCCATTACCGCAAATGCCACCGATGCGGTGGTCAGCGCCCCGGCGCCTGCCGTGCCCTCTGGCAAACTCATCCGCTCGCCCATGGTCGGCACCTTCTATTCCGCGCCCTCGCCCGATGCCGATGATTTCGTGAAAGTGGGCAGCGCCGTGAAAACCGGCGATACCGTCTGCATCATCGAAGCCATGAAAATGTTCAACCGCATAGAAGCCGAAGTGAGCGGCAAAATCGTGGAAATTCTCGTGGAAAACGGCCAACCGGTGGAATACGACGAGCCGCTTTTCGTTGTCGAATAAGGAGCGGCCATGTTCAAGAAAGTCCTCATTGCCAACCGTGGCGAAATCGCGCTCCGCATCCTGCGCGCCTGCCGCGAAATGGGCATTGAAACCGTCGCCGTCCACTCCAAGGCCGACCGCGAACTGAAACACGTCCTCTTTGCCGACGAATCCGTGTGCATCGGCCCCGCGCCCTCCACGGAAAGCTACCTCAACATGCCGGCCATCATTGCCGCCGCCGAAGTCACCAACGCCGACGCCATCCATCCCGGCTACGGCTTCCTCTCCGAAAATGCCGACTTTGCCGAGCGCGTCGAGCAATCGGGCTTCACCTTCATCGGCCCGAAAGCCGAAACCATCCGCATGATGGGCGACAAGGTCGAAGCCATCAAGGCCATGAAAGCCGCAGGCATCCCCTGCGTACCCGGTTCCGACGGCCCGCTCGATAACGACGCCGACAAGATCCGCAAAATCGCCAAGAAAATCGGCTATCCCGTCATCGTCAAGGCCGCGGGCGGCGGCGGCGGACGCGGCATGCGCGTCGTGCGCAGCGCCGATGAAGTCGTCGATGCCGTGCGCCTCACCAAAACCGAAGCGCGCCAGGCCTTCGGCAACGACATGGTTTACATGGAAAAATTTCTGGAAACCCCGCGCCATATCGAAATCCAGGTCCTCGCGGACAGGCACGGCAACGCCATTCACTTGGGCGAGCGCGACTGCTCCTTGCAACGCCGCCACCAGAAAGTACTCGAAGAAGCGCCTGCCCCCGGCATCAGCGAAGAGCAGCGCAACCGCATCGGCGCCATCTGCACCGAAGCGTGCAAACGCATCGGTTATGTCGGCGCGGGCACCTTTGAATTCCTCTACGAAAACGGCGAATTCTACTTCATCGAGATGAACACCCGCGTGCAGGTAGAACATCCGGTCACGGAAATGGTCACCGGCGTCGATATCGTGCGCGAGCAGATCCGCGTTGCCGCCGGCGAACCACTCTCCTACACCCAGGACGACATCAAGATCAAGGGCCACGCCATTGAATGCCGCATCAACGCCGAAGACCCGAAAACCTTCATCCCCTCGCCCGGCAAAGTGCGCGAATTTCACGCGCCGGGCGGCCTGGGCGTGCGCGTGGAATCGCATCTTTACGACGGCTACACCGTGCCGCCGCACTACGATTCCATGATCGGCAAGCTCATCACCTGGGGCGAAAACCGCGACACTGCCATTGCCCGTGCGCAAATGGCGCTTTCGGAAATGGTCATCGAAGGCATCAAAACCAATATCGCCCTGCACCGCGAACTCCTCGAAGACGAGCAAGTGCGCCAGGGCGGCATGGATATCCACTATCTCGAGCACAAACTCGGGCTTTCGTAAACATCATCCCCGTAGGTCGGGCACTTTGTGCCCGACAAATCTGCCCCGCAGGGTGGGCTTCAGCGCACCATCCCCCACCGTTCAGGCACTTTGTGCCTGACATGCATTTACCACTCCTCAAAAAAACCATCAAAATAGTTGTTTTTTACCACTATAAAGCGCTTGTCACGAAAAATAAACACCATAAAAAACAAAAAACGATAAAAACCACCATGGTCACCCCCGAATACGCCCCGCGCCACGACCGCAAGACGCGCATCCGCTTCGCCCTGTTCTGGCTCACGCTTGCCGCCCTTGCCTTCGCCTTTCTCCAATTCATCTACTTCCCCTTTCTTCGCGACCTCGCTGAGAACGGCGAATGCCGCAAAATTTTCGGCCAGCCCGGTCTCATCGTCCTTTTCTACGCCAGCCTCCTCCCCATGCCGCTGCTGCTCCTGGCGGCAAGCCTCTTCCTGCTCCCCACCGCCATCCGCACCCTGCAAAGCGGCACCTATCCTCCGCCCGGCCGCAAAACCTTCCGTCTTATCCGCATCCGCTACGGCCGCGCCGCACGCCTTCACGGCTGGCTGATGATCGCTTATATAATCACCGCCTTCGCCACCCTCGTTTACGCCTTCGTCCTCACGGGCAACTATGCTGCGCGTTATCACGCCAAATACCCGGATGGCGCGTCTTGCATAGAAAATACAAAAAAATAGCGATTTTTTACCACCATAAAGCGCTTATCATGAGAAATATTCTCACCATAAGCGCCTTTCCATGAGAATATTTACCACTTACCCGGAATACCATGAACACAGAAAACCAATGGCTGGAAATCACCCTGCAAAGCGATAACGACGCACAAACCGAGCGCTTCGAGCAAGCCCTCGAAGCCGCAGGCGCGATCGCGATTACCTATCAGGCTGCCGACGATGAAGAAATCTACGAGCCGCCCATCGGCTCCATGCCGCTCTGGCGACAGACCGGCGTCACCGGCCTGTTTGCACAATCCAGCGACCCGGAAGCCGTAATTGCCGCGCTGCAACAGGCGCTCGGCGACGAAGCCGACGCGCTCGACATGCGCCAGTTTGCCGACAGCGAATGGACGCGCGCCTGGCTCGATCATTTCCGGCCCATCGATTTCGGGCGCGGCTTTTGGGTCGCGGCGAGCGAACACGAAATCCCGGACGCCAACGCCACCGTGCTGCGCCTCGATCCTGGTCTCGCCTTTGGCACCGGCACCCATCCTTCGACTGCCATGTGCCTCAACTGGCTGAACCAGAACGACCTGCACGGCAAATCCGTTTACGACTACGGCTGCGGCTCCGGCATCCTCGGCATCGCCGCCGCGCTGCTGGGCGCGCGTGAAGTGTGGCAGACTGATATCGACCCGCAAGCGCTCACTGCCAGCCTCGACAACGCGCAAAAAAACGGTGTGGACGGGCGCATCCATATCGTCGCCGATCCTGCTGAAGCGCCGCGCGTTGACGTGCTCGTGGCCAATATCCTGCTGGAACCGCTGTGCTTTTTGCAATCGCAATTCCTCCGCCATATTCACCCGGACACCCGCCTCGTTTTCGCCGGCGTCCTCGAACGGCAAGTGCCGGAACTCGCTGCCGTCTATCAGGACGCTTTCGACCTGCGCGTCGCCGACACCCGCGACGGCTGGGCGCTGATCGAGCTTTCGCTTGCGACCCATCCCAAACCGTAGGGTGGGTTTCAACCCACCGTCGCGCAGCGATTGTAGGTCGGCCACTTCGTGGCCGACATCAAACAAACGTCGGGCACAAAGTGCCCGACCACGAAACTTTGATGCGCACCGCACGTTTTTCGTAGGGTGGGCTAAAGCCCACCCTACGCCCCGTCACCCGCAGATCGGCATTGATGCCCGATATCGCTTCGCGAAAGACGTTGCCTGCATCGTATCCGGCAACCGCCATGCAATCTTCCGGGATAGGGGCAGGGATGAGAGAATAAAAATGCTCAAACACCTTCAGCAATCTGAAATATGCTTTCCATCAGATGAAGCGTTGTATCATTTATTGAGACCCAAAATTTTGACAAACCCTTTCAAATACATAGCAACCCATTCGAGAGCCCCGGCATGACCGACAACCGCCGCCCCATCGCCAGCCGCGACAACCCGCGCATCCAGACCTTGGCCGCACAACTCGCCGCCCGTCCTTTCCCGACCCCCAACCAGATTTCCGTGCTGAGCGCCGTTTTTGCCGCGCTCGGCGCCTGGGCGCTGTGTTATCCCAATGCCTTCACGCTGGTTTTCTGCGCGCTGATGATCCAGCTCCGCCTTTTCTGCAATCTGCTCGACGGCATGGTCGCTGTCGAAGGCGGCAAGAAAACGCACAACGGCGCGATCTACAACGAATTTCCCGACCGCGTCGCCGACAGCGTGCTCCTCGTCGCGCTCGGCTATGCCACGCCATGGCCGTGGCTGGGCTGGCTCGCCGCCCTGCTTGCGCTCACCACTGCCTATATCCGCGTTTTCGGCGGCAGCCTCGGCCTTGCGCAATCCTTCGCAGGCCCGATGGCCAAACAGCACCGCATGGCCGTGCTCACCGTTGCCTGTCTTATCGGCGCTGTGCAACGCCTGATCTGGGAGAGCCACAGCATCCTTGATGTCGCCCTTGTCGTCATCGCCCTCGGCGGCGCCTGGACCTGCTGGCGGCGCACTGCCCTTGTCAATGCGCAACTGCGCAAATCCGCGCCATGATCACTCTCGGCCGCTTTCATTATCCCGATCCCGTCGTGGTGCTCGCGCCCATGGCGGGCGTGAGCGATCTGCCCTTCCGTCGCCTTTGCCAGCAAAGCGGCGCGCATTACAGCGTCGCGGAAATGATTTCCGCCAAGCCCGACCTGATGGCGACTGATCTCGCGGAAACGCGCCTGTCTTTTGACAGCGACAGCGCCACGCCGCGCATCGTCCAGCTCGTCGGCGGCGATGCCCATCTCATGGCGGAAGCGGCGCAAATGATGGTCGCGAAAGGCGCGGACATCATCGACATTAACATGGGCTGCCCGGCGAAAGTGGTCGGCAAGCAGCAGGCGGGTTCGGCGCTGCTCGCCGATGAAGCGCAGGTGGCGAAAATCCTGGAAAAAACCGTGCAGGCCGTCAACGTACCCGTCACGCTGAAAACCCGTCTCGGCCCTGATTGCGGGCGGGTGAACATCCAGCGCGTTGCCCGCATTGCCGAAGACGCGGGCGTGCGCCTTCTCGCTGTGCACGGGCGCAGCCGCGCGCAGAAATTCCGTGGCGAAGCGCGTTATGACGACATCGCCGCCGTGAAAAAAGCACTTGCCATTCCGGTGATTGTCAATGGCGATATCAATTCGCCCGCCAAGGCGAAAGCGCTCATCGAGCGCCACGGTTTCGATGGCGTGATGATCGGCCGCGCCGCGCAGGGCAATCCGTGGCTCTTTGCCGCGATCCGCCGCGCCCTCGAACCGGCCTTTGCCGCCGACCTGCCCGCGCCCGCCTCGCTCATTGCCGCACATACCGAGGCCCTGCACGCGCTTTATGGCCGCCAGGGCCTGCTGATCGCGCGCAAGCATCTGCACAGCTACGGGCAAACTTTCCAACTGACGCGCGCCTTCCGCGACGCCGTCAATGCCGCGCACGATCCCGCCGCACAACTCGCCCTCATCCCGCAATGGTTCTCCCATGAATGACAAAAGCCCCATCCGCCGCGCCATTGACCACAGCCTTAACGACTACTACCGCCATCTCGGCGAAGAAGGCAAGGCCACCGACGTTTTCCGCATGATCGTCAATGAAGCCGAAGCGGCCGTGATTGCCAACATCATGGCGCGCTGCAAGGGCAACCAGAGCAAGGCCGCGGCCATCCTTGGCATCACCCGCAACACGCTCAAGAAGAAGCTGGTGGAATATCAGCTGCTGGAAACGGCGGAAGAATAAGGCATGGCAACCATCCCGCCCGATAAGCTTTGACTCCCTGTTTGGCAGCCCGGTTGGCCGAAAGATGCAACCCGGAAAATACTGCAAATTTCTCTGAAAGTTATGCGGCATTGCCGCTAGCCAGGTTCCCATGATAAAACGCTTCTGTTTTTCGTGAGCGCCCGCCCGGCTGGCAATCGCCTGGCGACGGTGGGCTAAAGCCCACCCTACTTAAAAATCAAAATACGGCTAAAAATGATAAAAAAATACTATTCAAAGCACTTTATATCGTCATTTTTTACCGCGATAAGCGCTTTATTATGGGAAAATTTCTCACGCCACATCCTGTTCGCCGCTCTGCTCGCCGCTTGCCTTCCCGTTCATGCGCATCGTCTGCTCGATGATCGCGGCGAAGTGTGGCAAGTGGAAGTCGTCGATACGCCAGCGGCCATGGCACGCGGCCTGATGTTCCGCCTGTATTTGCCGAAACACGCTGGCATGCTGTTCGTTTTCGATCCGCCGCGCGAAACTGCCTTCTGGATGCGGCAAACCTATATTCCGCTCACCATGCGCTTTTACGATGCCTACGGCAGGCTCATCGCTTTCTATCCCCATGCCACGCCTTGCCACCGGATGCCCTGCCCTGTCTATCCCTCGCATGCGCCGGTGAAATATGTGCTGGAAACGCGCACCGCCGACCGCGATGTACGCCCGCCCTATGCCTTTCCCGCGCCGCATCGCCGCCTGCTGCACTTGTTACCATTCGCGGAATAAGTGCTGCCACAACATCTCACGCATTTTTCTACTATAACCCCGTCCATCATCATTTTTTCCCACGACAGACGTTTCTTGATGATAAGAAACAATCACAAATAACAAATCCTTCCAAAAAAATCATCAATACAGACTTGTAATCTTCACGCGACAGCATTACAATGCGTCCACCTGAAGAATATCTTTTCAGGGATGCAAACTTCCTTCGCAATGAAGAAGTTTTTGCCGTAACTGCTTGTGTGAGGAAATATTTATGCGTACCGCGCTTTTCCCCTGCATCCGGTGGTTTAATCTGGATCATAAGCTGTCCGCGTTCTTTCCATAGTCCTCTTCTTTTTCCCCTGTCCACCTGCACGTCTGTGCGCCCCGCCTATTCGGCAACACTACCGTTTTGATATCAAGAGGATTTAACCATGGAAAACTTCAAACATCTCCCCGAGCCCTTCCGCATCCGCGTCATCGAGCCTGTCAAGCGCACCACCCGTGAATACCGCGATGAAGCCATCGTCAAGGCCGGCATGAACCCCTTCCTCCTCGACAGCGAAGACGTCTTCATCGATCTCCTGACCGACAGCGGCACTGGCGCGATCACGCAAGACATGCAGGCCGCCATGCTGCGCGGCGACGAAGCCTACAGCGGCAGCCGCAGCTATCACGCACTGTGCAAGGCCGTGAAAGAAATCTTCGATTACGACTACACCATCCCCACCCACCAGGGCCGCGGCGCCGAGCAAATCTACATCCCCGTGCTCATCAAGAAGCGCGAAGCCGAGAAAGGGCTGGATCGCAGCAAGATGGTCGCCTTCTCCAACTATTTCTTCGATACCACCCAGGGCCACACGCAAATCAACGGCTGCGTGGTGAAAAACGTCTATACCAAGGAAGCGTTTGATACCGGCGTCAATGCCGACTTCAAGGGCAACTTCGATCTGGAAGCGCTGGAAAAAGGCATCCAGGAAGCCGGCCCTGCCAACGTTCCCTATATCGTTGCCACCATCACCTGCAACTCCGCAGGCGGCCAGCCGGTCTCGATTGCCAACCTGAAGGCCATGTACGAAATCGCGCGCAAGTACGACATCCCCGTCGTCATGGATTCCGCGCGCTTTGCCGAAAACGCCTACTTCATCCAGCAGCGCGAAGAAGCTTTCAAAAACAGCACCATCGAAGAAATCACGCTTGAAGCCTACAAATACGCCGACCTGCTCGCCATGTCCGCGAAAAAAGACGCCATGGTGCAAATGGGCGGTCTCCTCTGCTTCAAGAATGAAAGCATGTTCGACGTTTACACCGAATGCCGTACCCTCTGCGTCGTGCAGGAAGGCTTCCCCACTTACGGCGGTCTGGAAGGCGGCGCGATGGAGCGTCTCGCCGTTGGCCTTCGCGACGGCATGCGCCAGGACTGGCTCGCCTACCGCATCGGCCAGGTGCAATATCTGGTGGACGGCCTCGAAGCCATCGGCGTCGTATGCCAGCAGGCAGGCGGCCACGCCGCGTTCGTCGATGCCGGCAAATTGCTGCCGCACATCCCGGCCGACCAGTTCCCGGCACAGGCGCTCGCGTGCGAGCTGTATAAAGTCGCGGGCATCCGCGCTGTGGAAATCGGCTCCTTCCTCTTGGGACGCGATCCGAAAACCGGCAAGCAGCTGCCCTGCCCGGCAGAACTGCTGCGCCTGACCATTCCGCGCGCCACCTACACCCAGACCCACATGGACTTCGTCATCGAAGCCTTCAAGCAGGTCAAGGCCAACGCGAAAAACATCAAGGGACTCACCTTCACCTACGAGCCGAAAGTGCTGCGCCACTTCACTGCCCGTCTGAAAGAAGTCTGATCTTTTGTTCGGCAAAGCGGCATCATCGGTGCCGCTTTGTTTTTTTATAACCCCAAGGAAAACCCATGAACAAACAACCTTCCGTTATTGGCGGCGCCTGTATCATCGCTGGCGTCTGTGTGGGCGCAGGCATGCTCGCCCTGCCCATTTCCGGCGCCGGCGCGTGGACGCTGTGGTCGGCGGCCGTCCTCATCCTCACCATGGCCTGCATGACGCTCTCCGGCTGGATGCTGCTCGAATCCTACAAGCACTACCCCGACCTGCGCGTCTCCTTCAACACCGTCACCAAAGACGTGCTCGGCCCTGTCGCCAACATCATCAACAACCTCTCCGTCTATTTCGTCGGCGGCATTCTGCTCTATGCCTACATCACCGTAGCGGGCGACATCCTGAACGGCGTGCTCGGCCTGAACGCGCGCGTCGGCTCCATCCTCTTTGCCCTCATCTTCGGCGCCTTCGTCTGGCACTCCACGCGCGCGGTTGACCGCATCTCCGTGCTGCTCATCGTTTTCATGGTTCTGAGCTTTGCCTTCAGCATCTTCGGCCTCACCGCCAACATCAAGCTCGACGTGCTCTTCGACCGCCTGAATCCCAACGGCGAATACCTGCCCTACACCATGATGTTGCTGCCGGTAGCGCTCACCTCCTTCGGCTACCACCACTCCGTAGCCTCCATGCGCGCCTACTACGGCGAAGAGAAAAAAGCCTCGCGCGCCATCCTCTTCGGCATGCTGATCGCGCTCGCCCTCTATCTCCTGTGGATTACCAGCATCTTCGGCAACCTGCCGCGCGACCAGTTCGGCCCCGTCCTCACGACCGACAAAGACCAGCTCGGCGTGCTGCTCTCCACCTTGGGCAACGTCATCGATTCCGGCAACGTACAGAAATCCATCAACGCCTTCTCCTGGGCCGCAATACTCTCCTCCTTCATCGGCGTGGGACTGGGCGTATTCGATTACCTTGCCGACCTCTTCAAAATCGGCAATACCCCGGCAGAACGCGGCAAAACCTGGGCGCTCACCTTCCTCCCGCCGCTCGTCTTCTCGCTCGCCTTCCCCTTCGGCTTCGTCTATGCCATCGGCTATGCCGGTGCCGTTGCCACCATCTGGGCATGCATCATCCCGGCACTGCTCGCGTGGAAAATCCGCAAGACGCACGACAACGCCGGCTTCAAAGCCCCGGGCGGCAATGCCATGGTCTTCCTCGTCATTGTCTTCGGCATCGCCACCGCCGCCTTCCACTTCCTCAGCATGGCCGGCGTACTACCCGTCTTCAAAGGCTGATAACACCCCCGCAGGATGGACCCACGTCCATCCTGCATTCATGTATTTATGAGAAAATTTCCATAACAAAGCGTCGGGTATGATAAATTTTCTCTCGCTGCGCGAGCTGTTCCAGTCACCATAAGCGCTTGTACGTAGTAAAAATCAATCCCTGAGAGTCAGATTCTCCGCTGCCTGAGACGTTGCAGAAACCAACAGTGTCTGAAGGACACGGTAAGGGGAATACAAACCGTGAAGCAAGCAAACAACGACGCTCAACATCCCCGCCCCTTGGAGCGGGGATTTTTATTTATCAAAAGGGATTTTATAACCGCATTATCTCAGAATGTTATCTATAGTCATCAGCAGGGCGCGAGCCTTGATGCTGTCTTGCTGGGTGATGGCGTATTGCAGATCGCCGGCAGTGGCGCGCAGTTGCTGCATTTGGGTTACCAGCATCATTTGTCCGTCTGCCTGGGCAAGCGCTTCCGCCTGGGATGCGTAATGCGCCAGTGCGTCGGCGTCAGCGCTGGCATTGAGAATGTTTCTGGCCGTTTTCAGCGAATGCGCATAATGCCGCACGCGTTGCAAAGTTGCGGCAAGATCAAGCTGGTCAAAAACCTGCGCAGGTGGCAAAACGGATGTCGGGCTGCTTTCCATCACTTGCAGCACCGGCTGGCCGGTTTGGCTGTCGCGCAGGGTTGTCGTGGTACCGTCGCTGGAGTAAGTCTCTGTAATGGTGGTTACTTGCGCTTTTACGGTAGAAGGAGGCCGCGGCTGGGCATGGTCAACGGCGTTGGATTGTGATTGTGATTGTGCGTAGCTGCCCGCTGCCATCATGGCGAGAAGCGAGAACAAAACGGTTCTTTTCATGATTGACTCCTGTTGCTGTTGCAAAATGCCGGTTGGCAAAGGGACTATAACACCGCTTCCATACGGATGTTTTAAAGTTCCGTCATGCGCTATTTATAATATTTTATTCATGATTATAATAATTTTTTATCACCTATAAGCGCTTATGGTGAGAAAATTTATCATAGCAAGCGCTTAAAGGTGAGAAATTTTCTCATGAATATTTTTTTGTACACTGGCCAGCAAGAACAGATGTTTGCAGTGGCAACGGTAAATGGCTTTTGATGCTATGATTGCGCGGTTTTTGATAAGGACAAGCAATGAAAAATGAAGTCTTTCTGCAAGTGCTGCGCGGCGAAAAAGTAACGCGCACGCCCATCTGGATGATGCGCCAGGCTGGGCGCTATCTGCCCGAATACCGCGCAACCCGCGCCCAGGCCGGTTCTTTCATGGATCTTTGCCGCAACACCGAGCTTGCCTGTGAAGTCACCTTGCAGCCGCTGCGTCGCTATGCTTTTGACGCAGCAATCCTTTTCTCCGATATCCTTACCATTCCCGATGCCATGGGCCTGGGCCTTTCCTTCACGCCCGGCGAAGGCCCGACTTTTGCACGCACGGTGCGCACGGCGCAGGACGTGGCGGCGCTTCCCTTGCCACCAGCGGGATCGCTTGATTACGTGTATGACGCCGTGCGCATGATCCGCCGCGAACTGAACGGCCTCGTGCCGCTCATCGGCTTTGCCGGCAGCCCGTGGACGCTTGCCACTTACATGATCGAAGGCGGCGGCAGCCGCGACCATGCCCGCGCCAAGGCGCTCGCGTATGGCGAACCCGAAGTCATGCATGCGCTGTTGGCCAAACTCACCCAGGCAGTCATCGACTATTTGCGCGCGCAAGTGCAAGCCGGCGCGCAGGCGCTGATGGTCTTCGATTCCTGGGGAGGCGCATTGCCGCATTGGGCGTATCCGCTGTTTTCGCTTGATTACATGAAAAAAATCGTTGCCGCGATGCCGGAAGACGTGCCCGTCATCCTTTTCAGCAAGGGCGGCGGGCAATGGCTTGCCGACATGGCAACAAGCGGCGCATCCGCTCTTGGCATTGACTGGACAACCCCGCTCACCCACGCCCGCGCGCTCACGCAAGACCGCGTTGCCTTGCAAGGCAATATGGATCCGGCGCTGCTCACCACCAATCCCGCGACGGTCAAGGCGGAAGTGGCGCGCGTGCTTGCCGATTACGGCCATGGCCATCGCCACATTTTCAACCTCGGCCATGGCATCACGCCCGACGCCTCGCCGGACAACGTCAAAGCCATGATCGATGCTGTGCACGAGTTAAGCCCGCAATATCACAAGGAATAACATGCGCATCGCGGTGCGCTTCGCCTCCGATGCCTTTCCGCCGGAAGCGGGCGAAACCGGCCTCATCAATCCCGGCATCTTCGGCAAGCGCCTTGCCACCTGGCTCGTCGAGCAACTGCCTGCGCACGGCTTTGCCGTAACCGACTGGTATCCCGAAAACTGGGGCTGGGAAATCGTTCTGGAAAACCGGGAGTTCCCCTTGAAAATCGGCTGCCGTGGCGAAGATGGCGCCGGTTTTCTCTGTTATCTCAGCCCGGACAAACCCGTAATCCGCCGCGGCCTGTGGCGCAGGAAAACCGATACGCGCGCGACAATTGCCCGGCTCGCGGCTGCACTGGATACCATCTTGCGGAGTGACGCACGTATTGAAAACATTGTTTGGATAGAAAATCACGAAAAATAGTGATTTTTTACCACTATTAAGCGCTTAGTATGATAAATTTTATCTATCTAAGCGCTTTATTGTGAGAATTTTTATCATTTATTTGGAGAGTTCCATGATCACCCATATCGATCCCGAAGCACGCTATAGTGATGCCACCATCCACAACGGCGTGATTTATCTCGGCGGTCAGGTGCCGGAAGATGCGGCCGCTGATATCGGCGCGCAAACGCAAAGCGTGCTCGCGCAAATCGATGCACTTCTTGCGCGCCTTGGCTCCGACAAGGCGCACATTCTCGAAGCCACCATCTATCTCGCCGATATCGCCGCCGATTACGACGGCATGAATGCGGTGTGGGATCGATGGACAGCGCCCAATCGCGCCCCGGCGCGCGCCTGCGTGCAGGCAGCGCTGGCGCATCCTGGCTGGAAAGTGGAAATCAAGCTGACGGCCGTGCAGAAAACCGGGATGGAAAAACAGGAAGGCGGCTGACCTGCCGGTTTTCCCAAAAGACTGGCTGCATTGCGGAGCAGCAACGGGAAATTCGGAAGATTTGCTGGCCATGGAGAAGCGGGCACCAGGATGCTTGAAAAATCCGGAATGCCGAGGCTTTTCCCATGCGGGCTTTTCCCGACGCTGCTTCGTGGATTTTACTGCCGCACAGGCAGCTCAGAAAGCATGTTTCTGTACACCAGCAAGGCAATATCGGTTCGTTTTAGCGCATAGACAGTTTTTGTCTTCTATTTCTTCGAGTGAATGGCTGTAGCAAGGTATATTCTAAAAATTTCTCAAAAATAGATGTTTTTTTACCATTTACAAGCGCTTAATGCGATAAAAAAATCATTATATTAAGCGCTTTTGATGGTAGTTTTTTATCATGAACAAAAAAAGACGCCTTGCGGCGTCTTTTTGCTTTTCTTTCGTGATGGCTTACGACCAGCCGCAGATGAGCGTGAGCACAAACGCGCCGATGGCGAAGGCGTAGAAGCCCAGACGGGTTTTGCTGCCAACGTGGATGTGCATGTCGTGCAGGATGTAGTAGAAACGGTGCACGCCATGCCAGAGGATGGTGAAGATGATGCCCGCCAGCACGAGGAACACGAATTTGTTCGCCACAAAGCCGTGGACGCTTTGGTAGAACTCGTGGGCATTGCCGAGCACGCCAAAAGGCAGCAGGATGCAGAGCACGGCGATGATGGGCGCGAGTGCAAGGGCTGCTACGGTACCGCCTGCGGAGAAGATGCCCCAGTACAGGGGTTTCATGTGTTTTTGGCTCATGTTTTTTCCTGGAAATATGGATTTTCGCTACGGAGCCGGAATGCTTTTTCGTGTCGCTGCGCGACTGTTTCCAACCCCTCTCCCCAATCCCTCCCCCGCAGGGGGAGGGGGTTTTTATGCGAGTGCCGCAACGATGACGGCGAGGATGACAAATACGGCGGCAAAGGCACCCCATGCGCCCATGATCATCACTTTGTCGTCCACGAATTTTTCCCCTTTCTGGATGCGCATGGCTTTGGGCATGGCTTCAAACCAGGTTTTACTGTTGAACGCGGCGGCGGCGATGGCCACGAGGTTCACGAGCACGAACAGCGGGTTTTTCTGCCAGCTGATCCAGTTCATCCATTGTTCGGAGCTGCCGGCAAGCGCGGCGATGCCCCAAAAGAGGTTGAGGGCGGCAAGCGTAACGGGCACGCTGGTCAGCTCGCGCAGCATGTAGAGCTTGAAGAAGCGGTTGTGCATGTACCAGTTGTCGGGCTGTTTGGCGACGTAGGGTTTGCGGCTCATGGTTTGGCCTCCTCTTTTTGCGTGAGCGACAGCGCCCAGAACGGCACGGCAGCGGCTTTGGCCTGCTGGATGGCGCCTGCGGGGTCAACGTGTTTCGGGCAGACTTCCGAGCAATAGCCGACGAAGGTGCAAGGCCAGATGCCGTTTTCGTTGTTCATGACGGCAAAGCGGTCTTTTTTCGCGGTATCGCGGTTGTCGAGGTTGTAGCGGTGCGCAAGCGCCGTGACTGCCGGGCCCAGGAATTCGGCATTGATGCCGACCTGCGGGCAGGCCTGGTAACACAGCATGCAGTTGATGCACATGGTGTATTGCTTGAATTTGGCCAGTTCCGCCGGCGTTTGCCGGTATTCGCCCTGGGAAAGCGGACGCGGGTTTTTGTTGATGATGTAGGGTTTGACGGATTCGAGTTTCTCGATGAAAGGATCGGCATCGACGACGAGGTCTTTCTCGATCGGGAACTGGTCGAGCGCGCCGATGGTGATCTTGCCCACTTCGGCATATTCGCGCACGAAGGTGGAGCAGGCGAGCTTGGGTTCGCCATTGACCACCATGCCGCACGAACCGCAGACTTCCATGCGGCACGACCAGCGGTAGGCGAGTTCGGGTTCGAAGTCGTCCTTGATCAGCGCCAGGGCGTCGAGGATGGACATGTCCTGCGTCCATTCGATGTCAAACGGCTGCGGCCACGGTTTTTCGTCCACGCCCGGGCGATAGCGCATGACTTCCAGTCGGATCATATTGCTCATGATTTTTTCTCCCCTTCGGCGCCGTAAACACGCTTGGCCGGTTGCGATTTGGTGATGAGAACGCTTGAGTATTCAATGCCCGGCGTGTCTTCGCCGCGATAGAAGCTCAAGGTGTGCTTCAGGAAGTTTTCATCATCACGCTCGGGGAAATCGAGGCGCTGGTGCGCGCCGCGCGATTCGGTGCGGGCATCGGCCGAATAGATCATGGTTTCCGCCACATCAAGCAGATAGCCGAGTTCGATGGTGGTGAGCCAGTCGGTATTGAAAGTATCGGAATGATCGGTGACGCGCACGTTTTGGTAACGCGCTTTCAGATCCCTGATCGCTTTCTTGGCGCGCTCGCTGTTCTCCGCGCTGCGATAAATGCCCACTTCCGCTTCCATCATGGTGCCGAGTTCGCGGCGAATGTCGGCCGGTTTTTCCGTGCCGGTCGTGCGGTTCTTCAGCTCGCCATAAGGCTGGTAGGCTTTTTCGGCCAGCGCCTTGAACTGCTCGGCGCTGACATCGCTTTTCACGTTTTTCGCGTGTTTCAGCGCATCTTCACCGGCGACCTTGCCGAATACGCAAAGCTCGGCGAGCGAGTTGGAGCCGAGGCGGTTCGCGCCGTGCAGGCCCACGGACGAGCATTCACCCACGGCATACAGGCCTTTGATGCGGGTTTCACAGCGCTGGTTGGTCTCGATGCCGCCCATGGTGTAGTGCGCGGTCGGGCGCACTGGAATCGGCTCGAATACCGGATCGACGCCGACGAATTTCTTCGCCAGCGAGCAAATGAAGGGCAGGCGCTCGTTCAGATAATCGGCGCCGAGATGGCGCAAATCGAGGTTCACCGCCGAGCCGCGCGGCGTTTCGATGGTGCGGCCTGCTTTCCATTCGTGATAAAAGGCTTGCGAGAGGCGGTCGCGCGGCCCGAGTTCCATGTATTTGTTTTTCGGCTCGCCAATCGGCGTTTCCGGGCCGAGGCCGTAATCCTGCAAATAGCGGTAGCCATCCTTGTTGGTGAGAATACCGCCTTCGCCACGGCAGCCTTCGGTCATCAAAATGCCCGAACCCGGCAAACCGGTGGGGTGATATTGCACGAATTCCATATCGCGCAGCGGCACGCCGTGGCGATAGGCGAGCGCCATGCCGTCGCCAGTCACGATGCCGCCGTTGGTATTGAACGCAAAGACGCGCCCCGCGCCGCCGGTGGCGATGATCACGGATTTCGCCTGCACGCCGCGTACGATGCCGTTTTGCACGTCATAGCAAAGCACGCCTTCAAGCTCGCCCTCGTGCACGATCAAATCCAGCGCGAAATGCTCGTCCAGGCGCTTGATGTTGGGATATTGAATCGAGGTCTGGAACAGCGTGTGCAGCATGTGGAAGCCGGTTTTATCGGCAGCAAACCAGGTACGCGGAATCTTCATGCCGCCGAAACGGCGCACGTTGGCGCGGCCATCCGGCAAACGCGACCACGGGCAGCCCCAATGCTCCATCTGGATCATTTCTTCCGTGGCATGCTCCACGAAATATTGCACCACATCCTGCTCGCAGAGCCAGTCGCCGCCGGATACCGTGTCGTTGAAATGGTTGTCCAGCGAATCATCGTCGCGCACCACGCCCGCAGAACCCCCTTCCGCCGCCACGGTATGGCTGCGCATGGGATAAACCTTGGAAATGAGGGTAACCGTCTTGTCCGGCGCGCTGCGTGCGATCTCGATCGCCGCGCGCAAACCGGCACCGCCTGCGCCGACGATCGCCACATCGGTGTGGAGAATATCCATATTTGCCTCTTTCATTATGATGTTGAGATATAAACAGGGTGACATTTTATCATTTTTTTACAAAAAGACCACTTTAAGCCTAATATACTCTTTCAAAAACATATACTTAATAGGATAAAAACGGTTCTATTTATTGCTGCAAGATAAACTTTTGAGGGCATTGCATATTGTTTTATATCTATGAGAAAATTTCTCATCATCAAGCGCTTGTTGTAAGAAATTTTCCCATCATGAGCGCTTTGTTATGAGAAAAAATGTTATAAAAAGCATATTTATAGAAAAATTTACATTCATCCAAATCATTGGGGAAATACGACGCGCATGGATATCCCTCATGGCATTCACCCACCCCCGGCTATATAATCCGAACCCCACCCACAGCCGCGATTTTCCCATGCCCAGAACCGCCCGCATCAACCGCGACACGCACGAAACCCGCATCCGCATCCAGCTCGATCTCGACGGCCAGGGCAATGCCCAACTTGCGACCGGCCTTGGCTTTTTTGACCACATGCTCGAGCAAATCGCGCGCCACGGCCTGATAGACCTCAACATCGAATGCCAGGGCGACCTCCACGTCGATTGTCACCACACCATCGAAGACACCGGCATCGTGCTCGGCCAGGCTGTGCGCGAAGCGCTGGGCGACAAACGCGGCATCCTGCGTTACGGCCACGCCTATGTGCCGCTGGACGAAGCGCTTTCGCGCGTGGTCATCGATTTTTCCGGCCGTCCCGGCCTCTTTTTCCATGCCACTTTCAGCCGCGACAAAATCGGCGACATCGATACCGAAGCCTTTTACGAATTTTTCCAGGGCTTTGCCAACCACGCGCAGGCCACCATCCATATCGACAACCTGCGCGGCATCAACAACCACCACATCATCGAAACCATCTTCAAGGCCTTTGGCCGCGCCCTGCGCATGGCCGCGAGCGCCGACCCGCGCGCCGCCGGACAAATCCCCTCCACCAAAGGCAGCCTATGAGCTATCTCCACCTCCACGGCTACACCATCAACACCCGCAACATCACCTGGATAGGCCAGCAGGGCAACACCCTGCTCATCCACTTCATCACCTACGCCGCGCCCCTGCAAATCCCCTTCGCGAGCGCCGACGAATGCAGTCGCGCGCACCGCGAACTCCTCGCCCGACTGGAAAAGGCCTCGTGAAACGCCTCTTTCTCCTTGCAGTGGCAAGCGGTAAACATCTTTTCCGCAAACCTTCCGCCAAATCCGCATGAACATCGCCATCATCGACTACGGCATGGGCAATCTGCACAGCGTCTGCAAAGCGCTTGACCATGCCGCTCCCAATGCCCGTGCCTATCTCGCCAAAACCGCCGCCGACATTGCCCGCGCCGACCGCATCCTGTTGCCTGGCCAGGGCGCCATCAAAGGCTGCATGGCCAATATCCGCGCGCAAGACATCGAAGAAGCGCTCCGGCAGGCCGCGCGGCAAAAACCCTTCCTCGGCATCTGCATCGGTCCGCAACTCATGATGAGCCGCAGCGAAGAAAATGGCGGTGTGGACGGCCTCGGCTTTTTCAGCGGCACCGTCACCCGCTTTGCCGACAGCCTGACCATCCCGTCTCCGTCCGACCATACGGGCACGCAAAAAATCAAAATACCGCACATGGGCTGGAACACCATCCGCCAAACGCGCGCCCACCCCCTCTGGGCAAACATCGCGGACAACAGCCATTTCTACTACGTGCACAGCTACCACCTGCCCGCCACCGCGCACACCATCGGCGAAACCGGCTACGGCATCACCTTCCCCGCCGCCATTGCCCGCGGCAACCTGGCGGGGTTGCAGGCCCACCCGGAAAAATCCGGCGCCGCCGGTTTGCAATTCCTCGCCAATTTCGTGCAATGGCAACCATAGAAACCCCATGAGCCTATTCGCCACAAAACCGGGCAAGCGCCGGAAGATGGCTGCATCGGCGCCCTGCCGAATCACGGACTTTCCGGCAACCTTGCCGGCAGCAAAATCGCCCGTACGCATGACGGTGCCGGATTATTTCGCAATTAAAAGGAAAATCCCATGGAAAAATACCTGGAGCAACTCGTCAAATGGCGTCGCCATCTGCACCAGCATCCCGAACTCTCCTTTGAGGAAGTGGAAACCAGCCGCTTCATTGCCGAAGAAATGGGCAAGCTGGAAAACGTCTCCAGCATCGAAAGACTCACGCCCACCAGCGTAGTCGTCGTCTTCAAAACCGGACGCCCCGGCGCCAAACTCGGCCTGCGCGCCGACATCGATGCCCTGCCCATCCAGGAAGAGCGCGACGAGCTGCCCTTCAAATCGCAGAACCCCGGCAAAATGCACGCCTGCGGCCACGATGGCCACACCGCCATCCTCATGGCTGCCTGCCAGTATTTCAACGACCATCTCGATGAATTTACAGGCGAAATCCACGCCATCTTCCAGCATGCCGAAGAAAAGCTCCCCGGCGGGGCACGGGAAATGGTCGCCACCGGCTATTTCAACGACTTCGATTACATCTACGGCCACCATCTCTTTTCCACCTCGGAAACCGGCATCGTCGATATCAAGGACGGCCCCGCCAGCGCCAATACCGACGTCTATCACCTCACCATTCACGGCAAGGGCGGCCACGCAGCCATGCCCAACCACAGCATCGACCCCGTGCTCATCGGCGCGCAATTCGTTACCCTGCTGCAAGGTATTGTCGCCCGCCGCGTTGACCCGCACGACGCCATGGTCATCTCCAACACCATGTTCCACGCCGGCAGCGCGCAAAACGTCATCCCCGACAATGCCGAACTCACCGGCAGCGTGCGCACCACCAGCGAAGCCTATCGCCAGCTTGCCCGCGACAGCATTGAAAACCTCGTCAAGGGATTGTGCGACGCGGCAGGCGCCACCTACACCCTAGATTACGAAGTGGGCTACAGCGTCACCTGGAACGACCCGGAAAAAACTGCCATCGTGCGCGAACTGGCGCGTGCACGCTACGGCGACCAGGTCGTCAGCCTGCCGCCCATGATGGCCGGCGAGGATTTTGGCGTTTTCGGGCAAGTGGTACCGGCCACCTATGCCTTTATCGGCTCGGCCAACGACGCCAACCGCTACCCGCACCATCACCCCAGGTTCGGGCTTGACGAAGCCTGCTTCCCCATAGGCCTGCAAATGATGATAGATGTGGCAAAAAACGGAGAACGTTTCAAAAAATAACCAAAAATAGTATATTTTTACCGCAATCAAGCGCTTGTTGTGAGAAAATTTATCACGACAAGCGCTTATCAGTGAGAAAATTTATCACTGCTTTCAATGCACTCTGATATCGATGGGCAAGTGGTCGGAGCCGCTGAAGGGGATGACGCGGCTGCTGGCATTGATGCCCTTGGCGAGCGCGTGGTCGAGGCTTTTTTTCGGCTTCCAGCTCGGGAAAGTGGGGGTGTTGTCGCCGAGCAGGCGGTAATGATGGTCGGTGAGGATGGTGAGCGCGGGGGAGTGGCGTTCGCAGTTGAGGTCGCCGGTGAGCAGCACGCGCGGATATTCGCGCAGGCGCGCGCGGATATAGCGCAGCTGGCGGTATTGATCGAGTTTGCCAAGGCTCAGGTGGGTAGTGGCGATGACGATGCCGCGGCTTTCCACGGCAATGATGCCGCGCCCGCGGATTTGCCCGGGCAGAGGGCTGTCAACCACGATATCGGCCGCCTGTTTGCAAAGAATGAGATTGCCGTGCAGGGAGAGCCGGGAGAGGCGGCGGTTGGTCTGGAAAGCGGCGTGGCGGAAGTCGGTCATTTCCAGCAGCTGTTCGGCCTGGCTTTTGAAGCCGTTGCGCAGGCCGCCGAGTTCTATTTCCTGAAGGCAGACGATGTCGAAGCTGTTGATGAATTCGGCGATGCGCGCAAGGGTGGCGTCTTTGGCGCGGTTGGGCAGGATTTGCCGCGGCCATTGCCAGGTGTAGCTCAGGTAGCTGGTGCTGTGGATGGCAGCCTGGATGTTGTAGCTTAGGATGCGCATGGGAGAGCAATGCTGAAAGGGTTTGGCATTATACTGCTTTCTTTTTCCTGCCGGAGACGACGATGACCTGGGGTGAATGGCTGCTGCTCGGGCATTTCGCCATCAACGTGCTTTTTGCGGTGCGCGTGATTTACAGCCGGCGTTCCAGCAGCGCGGCATTGGCCTGGCTGGTGGTGCTGTTCATGCTGCCCTATCTCGGCACGCTGCTCTATTTGCTGATCGGCGAACCGCGCCTTGGCAACCGCCGCGCGCGGCGCAAGCAGGAGATGACAGCCTTTTACGATACGTTCCGCCACCGCTTCGTGGAGGCGGCGGCAGTCGATGAAGAAAGGATTGCGCCACGCTTTTCGCGCATTGCCCGTCTCGCGCGGCGCGACGCCGGCTTTGCCGTGAACGAGGGCAACGAGGCCATGCTGCTCACCGATACGGATGACATTCTCTCCGCCTTCATTGCCGATATTGGCAAGGCCAAGGTATCGTGTTTGCTGATGTTTTATATTGTTGACGGAGCCGGACGGGTCGGCACGGTGCTGGAAGCGCTGATGGCGGCGGCACGGCGCGGCGTGAGTTGCCAGTTGCTGGTCGATGCCGTGGGCAGCAGCGCCTTTCTCCAGTCGGCATGGCCGAGGCGTTTGCGCGAAGCGGGCGTTGCCGTGACCGAAGCGCTGCCGGTCGGCGTATTCAAGACGCTGTTCGTGCGCAGCGATTTGCGCAACCATCGCAAGCTGCTCATCGTTGATTACCAAATCGCCTATACCGGCAGCTACAACCTTGTTGACCCCGCCAATTTCAGGCAGGACAGCGGCGTCGGCCAATGGGTGGATGCCGTGATGCGCCTCGACGGCCCGGTGGCGCGGGTGCTGGCTGGCGTCTATTACGCCGACTGGGCAGTGGAAAACGACGACAACCTCAAAGCCACCATCGAGCGCATCGAAAGCTATCTGCAAACCGATGTGCCGGATGCCGACGCGCCGGATGCGCGGCCGGGCGCCGCCCTGCAAGTCATCCCTTCCGCGCCGGACGAAGAGCGCTATGTGGTTTACGACACCTTGATCTCGGCCCTTTATGCCGCGCTGGAAAGCGTGGTCATCACCACGCCCTACTTCGTGCCCGACGAAGCCCTGCTCGATGCCCTGCAAAATGCGGCGCGGCGCGGCGTATCCGTCATCCTCATGGTACCCGCGCGCAACGATTCCAAACTCGTCGGCTACGCCTCCAAAGCCTATTACCAGCCGCTGCTCAACGCTGGCGTGCGCATCGAAAAATTCACCGGCGGCCTGCTGCATACCAAAACCGTCGTCATCGACGACGAATACGCCCTGTTCGGCACCGTCAACATGGACATGCGCAGCTTCTATCTCAACATGGAACTGTCACTCGCCGTTTACGACGCCGCCACCGTTGGTAAAATTGCCGCCCTGCAACGCCAGTACCTCGAACAGTGCGAACCCCTGAATCTCAGCAAATGGGCGAAAAGACCGCGCCTGCAACGCTTCCTCGAACGCTGCGTGCGCCTGGTCAGCCCCTTGCTATAACCCGTAAAGGAACCCTCATGCGCCACACTTTCCCCATGCTTTGCCTTCTCGCCCTTTCCGCCCGCGCCGAAGAAGTGAATCACTGGCTGAAACTCTTCCCCAAGGATGACACCATCTTTGCAAGCGAAAACATCGTGGTGGAAAAGCCGAGCGAACCCATCGTACAAACCATTCCCGATCACGTACTCTCCAGCAACGAGCGCTTCTTCACCCTCAACATCGAAAACGACAAATTCGGCAGCGGCTACGATCGCGACTACACCAACGGCCTGCGCCTCACCTGGTTCAACGTTGGCGCCGAGCAGCCCTTTTACGTGGATTGGATCGACCGCCTCGTCCCCACCTTCCAGATCAACAAAACCACCACCACCTACTTCTCCTTCGGCCACAACCTCTACACCCCGCACGACATCGACATCGACTATCTCGACCCGCAGGACCGCCCCTACGCCGCCTTCCTCTACGGCTCCACCGGCATCAGCACCATCACCGACCGCCATATGGACGACGTCGAATTCACCCTTGGCTGGATAGGCCCCTCCGCGCTCGGCGAAGAAATCCAGGACAACTTCCACCGCCTCATCAACGCCGACTACCAGCCCAAAGGCTGGCAATACCAGCTGCGCGACGAACCCGGCATCATGCTCTCGTGGGAACGCTCGTGGCCGGCGTATTACACCGCGCAAATCGGCAACAAAATCCACGGCCGCTTCAGCCCGCACATCGGCGTCACCCTCGGCAACATCTACACCTACGCCAACGCCGGCTTCATCTTCGACCTCACCCCGAGCCACATGCGCTGGCAAACCCAGCCCGTGCGCGTGCGCCCCGCCATTCCCGGCAGCGGCTACTTCGACAGCAGCCAAAACCACGGCTGGATGGCCTTCGTCGGCTACGACGCCCGCCTCATGGCGCGCAACATCTTCCTTGACGGCAACACCTTCAAAGACAGCCACAGCGTCAGCAAACGCCCGCTCGTGCACGACCTCGCCGTCGGCCTCGCCTACAACTACAAAAACTTCCGTGCAAGCTACACCGCCAACTGGCGCAGCCGCGAATTCAAATCGCCGCTGGCGCAAAGCTCCAGTTTTGGCGCTGTATCATTGAGTTACAGTTTTTAAGCAAAAATAGTGATTTTTTACCATCATGAAGCGCTTATCGTGAGAAAATTTCTCGCAATAAGCGCTTATTGGTGATAAAAAACAACTATCCCGCATAACATCAAACATCATTTCTTCGCCTGCAAGGCGCGCTGCACCCCGAAAATCGATACCAGCGCCAGCACAAACCCGAACACCGCCTTGCCATCCATGCTTTGCCCGAGAAACAGCCAGCCGAGAATGAAAGCCGATACCGGACTCAGCAAGCCGAGCGACATCGCCACCGCCACCGGCAACTTGCTGATGCCCCGGAAAAACAACACATACGCCAGCACCGAACCCAGCAAACAAAGATACAAATACCCGCCGACATGCGTCAGCGTCAGCGCGGGCAACGGCGGCTCAAACCACAACGCCAGCGGCAACAGGCACAAACCGCCGAACAGCAGCTGCCAGCCGGTAAAAGCCAGCAGGGAAAGGCTGGTATGCCAATATTTGGTGAAAAAGCCGCCGAGCGCCCCGGCAAGCGCCGTCAGCAAAGCGGCAACAATCCCGACCACATCGAAACGCACCCCCGGCGCATACACCAGCATGGCAATACCCAGCACGCCGATACCCGCCGCCAGCCACGCCGACAGCGGCGGCCTCTGCATGCCCAGCCATGCTGTCAGCACCATCACCATCAACGTCTGCGTGGACGTCAGAATCGCCGCCAGCCCGCCCGGCAAACGATAAGCCGAAACAAACAGCATCGCCTGAAAGAAACCGATATTGAGCATCCCCAGCAGGAAAAGGCGCGGCAACTCGCGGCGTGGCGGAAATTCCCGCGTCCACAGCAACAGCAGCATCCCCGCCGGCAACACGCGCAGCAACGCCGCATACAGCGGACGATCGGGCGGCAGAAACTCCGTCGTCACCAGATAAGTGGAGCCCCAAATCAGCGGCGCCAGCGCCGTGGTGAGCATCAGGAAAAAACGCGAATTCATCATCAAAGCCAACAGCAAAAGACGGCAAGGTATAGCAAAAACGCGGCGGACGCCATGCAAATTGCCCCACCTTCCGCTACCATGCGCCTGCGTTTTTCAGGGAAAACCACCATGACCCGCATCAACCTCGTGCCGCCGCAAGAACTCTGCGACCAGCATCTGCTCGCCGAACACCGCGAACTCACCCGCATCCCCAACGCCGTCGCCCGCAACGCCTACAGCCTGGCCGGACAGCCGGAAGACTACAAACTGGGCACCGGACACGTGCGCTTCTTCTTCAACAAACTGCGCTTCCTGAAAAACCGCCATACCGCCCTGCACCGCGAATGCCTCGCGCGCGGATTCAACGTGCAAAACCGCTGGCCACAACACCTGCCCGACAACGCCGACCTCTGGCAGGATTACACTCCGACAGCCACCGCCCTTGCCGCCAACCGCGCCCGCATTGCCGAACGCATGCCCGCCAACCCGCGCTTCACCACCCCGCATCACCAGCAACCGAAGGGGAGTGGAAAGGATGAGACTTGAGTGACGCAGAGGCTGTTGCAGCAGCGAGCATTTTGCGATCGTCGGTGGTATTGCCTTCAGTTTCTAAACTGCCTGTGCGACAGTGAACAATTACAGTATTTTCTTTATTTCACGCAGAATTGCGCTGCTAACCGTCAAGTTTCCCTATCCTTCTCGCCAAACGGATAACATCATCCGGCCAAAAGCGGATTCTCTTTCGTGCGCGCCATGTCATTGTCCGGCACCCTGCCCTGCTCATAGCTGGCAAGCAATGACAAGGCGAAACCATCCGCGACATCGCCTATCAACGCTTCCGCCATCAGATGGAAATCATCGCCCACATCCGCAGCCAAGCGGCTGGAGCCGCTCGCGCGCATCGCAAAGAGAAAGGCATCGCGGGCAATGCTTGCCGCACAGCTTTCCACGGCACTGCGCTCGATCGCCGAAAGCGTTGCCTTGTATGCCTCATTGCGCTGGTGCGCAGCAATCCATTCACGATCAAAAGGTTGCCGACTGCGATTTTCCAGCAAGGCCTCTTGTGCCGCAACATCGTTGCCCAAGGCGGCAATGCCGGCATACAGCGCATTTTTGTTGGCCCTGAACCACTGGCGTACGATCTGAATATCCATTCGCCTGCCCTCTTCCAATTGCCCACAAACAAAAATCCCCGCCGGAGCGGGGATGATGCGTTGCCGTCTCAGCGCGGCTTGCTTTCCGCGACGCGCGCTTTCAGCTTTTGACCGGCCTTGAAGCTCACAACGCGGCGGGCGGTAATGGGAATTTCCTTGCCGGTTTTCGGGTTGCGGCCCGGGCGCTCTTTCTTGTCGCGCAACTCGAAGTTACCGAAGCCGGAAAGCTTGACTGCTTCGCCAGCAGCAAGACAGGCGCGGATTTCTTCAAACAGATCGTCAACCATCTGCCGGGCTTCCGGGCGCGGCAGACCCACCTGGGCAATAATGGATTCGACGATATCGGCTTTGGTCAATGTCATGGGTATCACCTTAGTTCTGCGCCAAATTGGCTTTGCAATGTTGTTAAGAGGTCGGAAATCATACCTTCAACTTCTTCATCCTGCAAGGTTTTTTCTTCATTTTGCAAAATGATGCCGAAGGCCAGGGATTTCTTGCCCGTCCCCAGGCTTTCGCCTGCAAAAAGATCGAAGCAGAAGATGTCGCGGCACCATGCGCCGAGCACCTTTTTGGCTGCATCGATGATCTCCTGGGCGGACAGGTTTTCATCCAGCACCAGCGCCAAATCACGCCGGACACTGGGGAATTTGGGAATGTTGCGGAATTGCGCGGTGGCGGGATGGGCAAAGGCATCGGCCTCAACCTCGAATGCCCACAGGGTTTTGCCCTTGAAGCCAAGCGCTTGCGCCACGGCAGGATGCACCGCGCCCACCACACCGATGTTGCGGCCATCGAGATGCACATCCGCGCTTTGTCCGGGATGCAGCCAGGGCTGCGCACTGCGGGAAAATTGCAGCGCCTGTCCGTCAAACAGGTTTTCCAGCACGCCCTTGATGTCATAGAAATCCAGCGCGCGGCGTTCATGGTTCCATTGCTCGCTGGCAGCATTGCCGTGCATCAGCGCAGCTACCCGCAGCGGCTGGCGCGCCCGGGCAATATCGCCGGAAGCATCGGGCAAAAAGACGCGGCCGATTTCAAAGAGGCGCAACTCGCTTTGCTGGCGGTTGCGGTTGTACAGCGCGGTATTGACGAGCCCGGGAATCAGCCCAAGGCGCATTTCGGCAAGCTGCTGGCTGATCGGATTTTGCAGGGCAATGACGGCTGCTTCGCCGAAAAAGGCCTGCTGCGTGTTGCGGTCAATGAAGCTGTAGGTAATCGCTTCCTGGAAGCCGGTTGCCACCAATGCTTTGCGCACGCGGCGCAACACGTCGCCCGCTTCGCTTTTGACTGCCTGCAATTGCGGAGAGACGGCTGCAATTTGCGCATAACCCTGAATACGCGCCACTTCTTCGATAAGGTCTTCGGCAATGGCCATATCGAAGCGCCATGGCGGCGCAATCACGTGATAACGGCTGCCTTCGCGCTCTACCGCGCAGCCGGAGCGGGTGAGCATGTCCACCACGTCTTCTGCCGCGTATTCGCGCCCCAGGCGCTTGGCAATGGCAGCATGTTCCAGCGTGATGCGCTCGCGCGTCGGCAAATATTCCGGGTGCCCGTCGGCAAAAACGGCGCTGGCTTCTCCGCCGCAGGTTTCGAGAATGAGGCGGGTGGCATATTCCATGGCCGCGCGTTGCAGGGTGAAATCCACACCGCGTTCAAAGCGCTGCGCGCTGTCGCTGGCAAGGCCGAAGCGCCGCGCCTTGCCGGCAATGCGCACCGGATCGAACCATGCCGATTCGAGGATGACATGCCGCGTTTGCAAGGAGCAGGCGCTGTCCGCCCCGCCCATCACACCCGCCAGGGCCAGCGCTTTTTCATGGTCGGCGATGACGAGAACATCCGGGGCGAGCGTGGCAGTGCTGTCGTTCAGCAGGGCCAGCGTTTCGCCAGCCTGCGCGTCGCGAATGACAATGCCGCCGCGAATCTTGTCGGCATCGAAGGCGTGCATCGGCGTGCCGAGTTCGAGCATGACGTAGTTGGTGATATCGACGATAGCATCATGGCTGCGCACACCGGCGCGCTCCAGGCGCTCGACGATATGGGAAGGCGTGGCGCGACTGGCGTCCACATTGTCGATACGGCGCGCGAAATACTGCGGGCAACTTTGCGGCGCACGGTTGTCGATACTGACCACGGCGCTGTTGCCTGCGGCAACCGGCGCGATTTCCGCAGGCTGGTAGCGGTAATCGCCCAGTTTCTCCGCGCAGATCACGCTGATTTCGCGGGCGAGACCGCGCATGGAGAAGCAATCGGCACGGTTGGGGGTGAGATCAATGTCGATGATCACATCATCCAGCCGCAGATACTGGCGGATATCCATGCCGACCGGCGCGTCTTCCGGCAGAATCAGCAGGCCGGACGCATCTTCATCGATGCCGAGTTCCTTGGCCGAACACAGCATGCCCTGCGATTCCACACCGCGCAGTTTGGAAAGTTTGATAGCAAAGTCGCCGGGCAATTGTGCACCGACCAACGCCGCAGGCACTTTCACGCCCTTGGCCACATTGGGCGCACCGCAGACGATTTGCAGCAAGGCGCCCGTGCCGGCATCGACCGTGGCAACGCGCAGCTTGTCGGCATCGGGATGGGCAACAAGATCAACCACCTGCGCGACTACCACGCCGGAAAACGGCGGCGCCACCGTATCCATGCCGTCCACTTCCAGACCGCTCATGGTCAGCCTGTCCGCCAGATATCCGGCATCCAGGGCAATACCGCTCAATGCCTGCAACCATTCACTGTTCAATAACATGGTTTTTCCTCACAACTGCTGGCGGAACTGGCGCAAGAAGCGCACATCGTTTTCAAAGAACATGCGCAAATCCGTCACGCCGTAGCGCAACATGGCAAGGCGCTCGATGCCCATGCCGAAGGCGTAGCCCTGATACTCGCCGGGATCGATGCCGACATTGGCGAGCACTTGCGGATGCACCATGCCGCACCCCAGCACTTCCAGCCACTTGGCCTGATTGGGATCTTCCCCTTCCGCGAAAAAGGCGATATCCACTTCGGCGGACGGCTCCGTGAACGGGAAAAACGACGGCCGGAAGCGCACCTGCAAATCCGGGCGGTCAAAGAAATTGCGCAGGAAATGGATGATGATGCCTTTCAAATCGGCAAAGGTGCTGCTGTTGTCGATGACCATGCCTTCCACTTGATGGAACATCGGCGTGTGCGTCACATCGGAATCGGAGCGATAGACGCGCCCCGGCGCGATAAAGCGCAACGGCGGCTTCTGGTTTTCCATGGTGCGGATTTGCACGTTGGACGTATGGGTGCGCAATACGGTGTGCGCATTGACGTAAAACGTATCCTGCATGGCGCGCGCCGGATGGTGCTCGGGGATGTTGAGCGCGGCGAAATTGTGGAAATCGTCTTCGATTTCCGGGCCTTCTTCCACGCTGAAGCCGAGCCGTGCAAACCAGTCCTCGATGCGCATGCGCGTCAGCGTGACCGGATGCAGGCCGCCTTCCGCCTGGCGTCGTCCCGGCAGCGTAATATCGACCTGTTCGGCCTGCAATTTGGCATGCAGGGCAGCTTCGTGCAAACGGGCGCTTTTCGCTTCCAGCGCCTCTTGCAGGGTATTGCGCGCATCGTTGATCAGCTTGCCCAACGCCGGACGCTCGTCGGCGGACGCCTTGCCAAGCATCTGCATATGGCCGGCAAATACGCCTTTCTTGGATAAATAGGTATTTTTGACTTGCTCCAACGCCGGCAGGGTTTCTGCCGCCGTCAATTCATCCAGCGCCGTGGCCAGCGTGGCCGACAGCGCCGCTTGCAAGGAATCATTGCTCACGGGGGTCTTCCGTTTTCAAAATAAGGGCGGGATTTTAGCAAAACCGGCCAGCAAAAGTGAAAGAACTGTCACAAAAATATCTTCCGCCCTGCCCGGGCAAGCCAACGACATTCTTGCAAAAGCAGGTTCCGCCGATTATCGTACGGCCTTTTTTTCGTGGAGAATCGCTCATGAATCCCATTGTTGTCGCAGTCGTTCTTATGCTGGGGCTGGCGTTGGCGCGAGTGCATGTGGTGGTCAGCCTGATGCTGGGAGCGCTTGCCGGCGGTTTGCTCAGCGGCCTTGATCTCACGGCAACGATCAAGGCTTTCGAAGCCGGCCTTTCCGGCGGCGCCAGCATCGCGCTTTCCTATATCCTGCTCGGTGCCTTCGCTGCCGCCATCATCCATTCCGGACTGCCCGATGCCATAGCGCAACGTGCAGTGGGCTTTGCGCGGGCGCAATCGCATAGCGCGCATTTCCTGAAATGGGGCGTCATTGCCGTCATCATCCTGATGAGCGTGATGAGCCAGAACGTAGTCCCAATTCACATTGCCTTCATTCCCATGCTGATTCCGCCCTTGTTGCCGCTCTTTGACCGCCTGCGCGTGGATCGCCGCCTGCTCGCCTGCGCGATGACGTTCGGTCTGGTGACCACATACATGTTCCTGCCCTACGGCTTCGGCGAGCAGTTCCTGCGCAAGATTCTTCTCTTCAATATCAGCCAGTCAGGTCTGGATGTAATGCACTTTTCCAATGCGCAAATCATGAAAGCGATGCTGATTCCCGCGCTTGGCATGCTTGGCGGACTGCTGCTTGCGCTCTTTGTGAGCTACCGCAAATCGCGCGATTACGGCGACACTCATCACGTCGGGCATACCGAAGCGGAAAACGCGCAAACCTTCACTCCATACCGCTCCGCCGTGGCCATTGTTGCCATTGTGGTGTCCTTTCTGGTGCAGATCTTTGCCGGTTCGCTGATGGCAGGTGCCCTGACAGGGTTTGCAATTTTCGTGATCAGCGGCGTGGTGCACTGGCGCGACAGCGATGCCGTGTTCAACCGTGGCCTGCGCATGATGGCGATGATCGGCTTCATCATGATTGCGGCGCAGGGCTTTGCTGCCGTAGTACGCGAAAGCGGACAAATCCAGCCGCTGGTGGATAGCTCCGTCGCCCTTTTCGGCGGCAGCAAGGGGCTTGCCGCCTTCGTCATGCTGCTCGTGGGATTGCTGATTACCATGGGCATTGGCAGCTCTTTTTCCACTTTGCCAATTATCGCCGCCGTATATGTGCCACTTTGCATGGAACTCGGTTTTTCCCCGCTTGCCACCATTGCTCTTATCGGCAGCGCAGGTGCGCTGGGCGATTCCGGCTCTCCTGCTTCAGATTCCACTCTGGGGCCAACGATGGGGCTCAATATCGATGGTCGTCACGATCATATCCGCGATACCGTCATTCCCACTTTCCTGCATTTCAACCTGCCCTTGCTGTTGGCTGGCTGGATTGCGGCAATGACTTTATAAACCATCTTAAAATAGTGTATTTTTACCAAATAAAAGCGCTTATTTCGATAAAATTTCTCACCATAAGCGCTTATTGATGAGAAAAAATACCATCCTCTGGCTGGCGCATAAAAAAACCGGCCAGTTGCGCTGGCCGGTTGCCTCAAGATGACAGTTTTTTATTATGCCTGATAGTTGCTGAAGTCGAGCAAACCGGGTTGGCCCATGGCCGGGTCGGTTTTGTAGGCAGCCATCGCGTCGGCCACCGTCATGCCCAGAGCTTTGGCAACACCTTCGCCGTAAGCCGGGTCGCAAGCGTAGCAGTTGCGGATGTGGCGGTATTTGATGAAGTCCAGCGCATCGCCCATGCCGGCGGCGGTGTTTTTGAACAAGGTTTCTTTTTGTTCGCAGCTCATCAGGTTGAACAGCGCGCGCGGTTGGCTGAAGTAGTCTGCGTCGTCTTCGCGGTAGTTCCAATGTGCCGCATCACCGTTGATTTTCAAAGGCGGTTCGGCGTATTGGGCTTGCTCTTGCCATTGGCCGAAGCTGTTCGGTTCGTAGTGCAGGGTGCTGCCGTAGTTGCCGTCAACGCGGCCGTAACCGTCGCGGGCGTTGCTGTGTACAGGGCAGCGCGGTGCGTTAACCGGAATTTGGTTGTGGTTGACGCCCAGGCGGTAGCGCTGTGCATCGGCATAGTTGAACAGGCGGGCTTGCAGCATGCGGTCGGGCGATACGCTGATGCCGGGAACCAGGTTGCTCGGTGCGAAGGCAGACTGCTCGACATCGGCGAAGAAGTTTTCAGGGTTGCGGTTCAGCTCGAACTCGCCCACTTCGATCAGCGGATAGTCTTTTTTCGGCCATACTTTGGTAAGGTCAAACGGATGGTAAGGCACTTTTTCGGCATCGGCTTCGGGCATGATTTGTACGTACATGGTCCATTTCGGGAAATCGCCTTTCTCGATAGACTCGTACAGGTCGCGCTGATGGCTTTCGCGGTCGTCGGCAATAATGGCGGCGGCTTCTTCGTTGCTCAGGTTTTTAATGCCTTGTTGGGTGCGGAAGTGGAATTTCACCCAGAAACGCTCGCCCGCTTCGTTCCAGAAGCTGTAAGTGTGCGAACCGAAACCGTGCATGTGGCGGTAAGTTGCGGGGATGCCGCGGTCGCTCATCACGATGGTCACTTGGTGGAAGGCTTCGGGCAAGAGCGTCCAGAAATCCCAGTTGTTGGTGGCGGAACGCATATTGGTGCGCGGGTCGCGTTTAACCGCTTTGTTCAAATCGGGGAATTTACGCGGGTCGCGCAGGAAGAATACCGGCGTGTTGTTGCCCACCATATCCCAGTTGCCTTCTTCGGTGTAGAACTTCAAGGCGAAACCGCGGATGTCGCGCTCGGCATCGGCCGCGCCGCGCTCACCGGCTACGGTAGTGAAGCGGGCAAACATTTCGGTTTTTTTGCCGACTTTGCTGAAAATGGCCGCGCGGGTGTATTTGGTGATGTCGTGGGTTACGGTGAACGTACCGAACGCGCCGGAACCTTTGGCGTGCATGCGGCGCTCGGGAATCACTTCGCGCACGAAGTTCGCCAGTTTTTCGTTCAGCCACAAATCTTGCGCCAACAAGGGGCCGCGCGGGCCGGCGGTGAGGCTGTTTTGGTTATCGACAACGGGTGCGCCGTTGTTCATGGTTAAATGGGTAAAGGGGCATTTCTTTTCGCTCATGACAATTTCCTTCATTTCAATAAGTGGATAGCTGACAGGTTCGGCAGCCTGTTTAATTAGAATAACGAATCATAAATCAATTTTCAATATATAAAATTAATTAAAAGGCGGTAGCGTTGCATTGTGCAGGCAAGCACCTGATAATGCAGATCTTGCTTGCCAAGCATCAAAATGGGAAAATTTCTCATTAACAAGCGCTTATCGTGCAATTTTTTTAAAACAAAGCGCTTTTTTATGATAAAAAATATCTAAAATATATAATTATATGAAAAATATCACTTTGCTTTCCTTGTTTTTTGCCGCACTTTTTGCATGGGCTCAGCAAACCTGCACAGAAATGGATGCGCTCGCTGCCACGCACATGCAAACCCTCACAGATCTCGGCGATGACCAGGCAAACGACAGCTTTGCCGACGCAAACGCGGCATTCGTTCACGCGTTGCAAACATTCGCCAAACAGCATGCAGCGGAAAGCCGAACATGCAACTACGACGCGACACAGGAAAAATACGCCTTCAATGCCCCCGTCTCCGCCGACGGCAAACTGCGTGCCTACAGCTGGGATACCATGACCGGCGGCACCATGCGCTATTATTTCAGCCTGTTGCAGTATCAGGACGGGAACGGCAACACCCACATCGTCGAAGCCAATGCCGACGCGGCAACGGATGAAACCTGGGGCGACGGCAACAGCGGCCTCGTGGACGACATCTTCACTGCCGATCTCGGCGAGCACGGCACGGCCTATTTCCTCATCGAATATTTCCAGGGCGACAGCCGCAACAAAGGCTACAGCGCCACGCTTTACCGCGTGAACGGCAACAAGCCGGAAGAACTGCCGTGGATCATCGAAGACGGCAAAGACAGCACCAGCACCGGCTTTGCCTTCGACAACCTCCAGGATCCGCTGCCGCAGGAATACACCTTCATGCGCTACGACGCGGCGAGCAACACCCTCTCCTTCCCGCAAACCCTGCCGGGCAACGAAGAACTCAATGCCATCATGACCGACCAGCGCGTCGCGTACCGATTTGACGGCAAGCGCTTCGTCGCGACAGAGAACCCGTAACTCCGTAAAAAGACATTCAAAACATGTTATTACTGCCCCGGACAGGCAAAAGCCCGTTCGGGGCTTGCTTTGTCCGCCCATACGCTCTATCATTCCACCAATCGACGGAATGACGAAATCACCATGAGCGATACCTGCACCCACGACACCTGCCCCGCCCCCATTGCCTATGAAGAGAAGCATCTGCAAACGGCGGCGGCCATGTGCCAGGCAATGAGCGATCCGGCGCGCCTGCGCCTCCTGCTCCTGCTCTCCTCGCGGGAAATGTGCGTATCGGAACTCGTCGAATGCGAACAAGGCAAGCTGAGCAGCGTCTCCGCGCGCCTGCAAACGCTCTTCAACGCCGGACTCGTCAGCCGTCGCCGCGATGCCAAGCACATCTTCTATGCGCTGGCCGATGAACATGTTCGCGTCCTGCTCAGCAACATCCTGAGCCACGCCGAACATGCTGCCTGATCCTTCCCGAACCGGAGAAAAACCATGAGCAACTGCAATCTTCCCCATCATGAACACCACGAACACCAGCACAGCCCGTTCTGTGGCCACACCGCCATCAAGCACGGCGACCACGTCGATTACCTGCACGATGGCCACCTGCACCATCCGCACGGCGACCATGTGGACGAGCACGTGATTGAAATCAGCGCCAAAAACCCGGACGCCTGCACCCCGAACCATCACTGCAACGGCCACGAAGCCGGCCACGTACACGGCCCAGGCTGCGGCCATGAGCCGGTACCGCACGGCGACCATGTCGATTACCTCGTCGATGGCCACCTGCACCACCCGCACGGCGACCACTGCGACGACCACGGCCCCATTGAACTCGCCTGAGAATCAAGAGAATTCAACCCCTCTCCTTACGGGAGAGGGGCAGGAGTGAGGGGTTATAAAAAGCCGCGCAGCGACAAAGCCGACAATATTCCCCATGCCTTACAGAATGTTGTAAACCTTACCCATCCATCAAAAACAGAAAATCTAAAAAATAATCATTTTTTACCACTTCCAAGCGCTTATCATGAGAAAAAATCTCACAACAAGCGCTTTATCATGAGAAAAAATACCATCCCAATATCCGCATAACTCCGGCATCACGCCAGACCATCCCGCAGCGCCAATTCGTCCTGCCATCGGGATTTTCCGGGAAAACGGCGATATACTCCCCCCACCTTTTCGCGAGTACCGCCCATGCCCATCACCACCTTCAGCAAAATGCACGGCCTCGGCAACGACTTCATCGTCCTCGATGCCACCCGCACCCCCTTCGACTGGAGCGCCGAACGCATACGCGCCCTCGCCCACCGCCACACCGGCATCGGCTTCGACCAGCTTCTCGTCATCGAAGCAGGAGATAGCCGCGCCGATTTTGCCTACCGCATCTTCAACGCCGACGGCAGCGAAGTGGAACACTGCGGCAACGGCGCACGCTGCTTCGCCAAATATCTCTTCGACCACCACCTTGCCCCGCGCGACCGTCCGCTGCGCGTTGCCGTGAAAAAAGGCATCCTCGACATCCACTACGCCGGCTACGACGGCAGCGCAGAACGCTACCGCGTCAACATGGGCATGCCCGACTTCACGCCCTTCACCGCCGAACAAACCGACGACCTGCATCAGCCCGTCACCATCGACAACGACACCCTCTCCTTCGGCATCGTCTCCATGGGCAACCCGCACGCCGTCACCCGGCTTGCCGACGTCTTCGCCGAGAACGACCGCATCGCCCGCATCGGCACCGCCCTGCAAAGCCACCCGCTCTTTCCCGAGCAAGTCAACGTCGGTTTCATGGACATCATCACCCCCGGCCATATCCACCTGCGCGTCTTCGAGCGCGGCGTCGGCGAAACGCTCGCCTGCGGCACCGGCGCCTGTGCGGCCGTCGCCATCGGCATCGCGCGCGGCGAACTCGCGCACGAAGTCACGGTCACCCTGCCCGGCGGCGAACTCGTCATCGACTGGGCAGGCGGCAATGCCCCGCTCTACATGACCGGCCCGGCGCAAACCGTCTATCACGGCCAGCTGCCATGACTGCCGCGCTCAAGCCCTGGCTCGACACCCTGCGCTACGAACGCGAACTCTCCCCGCAAAGCATCAGCACCTACGCCCGCATCCTCACCGCCCTGCTTGCTGACCACCCCGACCTGCACCACATCAGCAGCAGCGAACTGCAACACTGGCTCAACCGCCAGCACGCCAAAGGCAACAGCGCGCGCACCCTCTCGCAACACCGCTCCGCCCTGCGCAACTATTTCGCCTGGCTGCAAAAAAGCGGCGCACGCAGCGACAACCCCGCTGCCAACCTCGCCAGCCCGAAAATCCCGCGCGGCAAACTGCCCGCCACCTTCACCCCCGACGAACTGCGCACCCTGCTCATTCCTCCGCCCGACGACGCCGATCCCCTCGCCTGCCGCGACCACGCCATCCTCGAAACCCTCTACAGCACCGGCCTGCGCCTCGCCGAACTCGTCGCCCTCGACGCCGCGCAAATCGCCACCCACACGCGGGAACTCCTCATCCGCGGCAAAGGCGGCCACGAACGCATCATCCACTTCGGCCAACCCGCGCAACACGCCCTGCAACGCTGGCTTGGCCTGCGCGCGCAAATCGCCAACCCCGGCGAAACCGCCCTTTTCGTCAACCACACCGGCGGCCGGCTGAGCGCGCGCGGCGTGGAACTGCGCCTGCAACACTATGCGCAAAGCCGCCTGCCCGGCCGCCGCATCACGCCGCACATGCTGCGCCACAGCTTTGCCAGCCACCTCCTGCAATCCTCCGGCGACATCCGCGCCGTGCAGGAAATGCTCGGCCACCGCCAGCTCGGCACCACGCAAATCTACACCCACCTCGATTACCAGCATCTCGCCCACGTCTACGATCAGGCACATCCCCGCGCCAAACGCAAAAATCATAAGATCCATTAAAATAGTTGTTTTTTACCATCAGAAAGCGCTTATGATGAGAAATTTTTTCACGAAAAGCGCTTGCTGATGAGAAAATATACCAACCTTACTCCAAACAGACGCGTTCACCTGCTGCAATGCAAGCGATTCTGGCGACATCTCGCGGAAAACGGATGACACGAACAAGGCTGGCGAGGTGAGCCGAAGGCGAACCCCAGTGCAGATAACAAAAGCGTTGGGGTTCGGCAAAGCCTCACCCCAACCTACCGCCTCTGTTTTCATGATGGAATGAACTACTCCGCAGCAAGTTGCGGGATATCTATAGCGATTACAGTCAGAAATCTTCAAGTCACTCTTGCAAAAAACAAGTCACGAGTAAGTTGGTGGTGCATCTCGGCAAGCTCGATAACCGTGCGCAGCACGAACCCCAACGCAATGATTGAGTGGCTGTTGGGGTTCGCCTACGGCTCACCAAGCGACACCCATGAACATGCGACTGTTGTTTATGGAAACCCGCGCCAACCTACGCCCCTTCAGTCGAATGGAGTTTACAGCGTGTTTTTATGCGATTTACGCCGCAAGCGGCGGGGAATGTACCCTTAGAAATTCACGTCGCCACCAATACGCTTGGTATTTTTTTCCATAAAAAAGCGCTTGATGCGATTTATTTACCGCAACAAGCGCTTCATGATGGTAAAAAACACCTATTTTTAGGCAAAAGATGTTTTGCAGGAATCAGAACGGAATATCGTCGTCATCAAAACCGCTGTCCACTTCCGGGCCGAAATTCTGCGGCTTGGGTTTGGCTGGCGTATCGGGCATCGGGCGGTTGTTGTTTGCCGCCTGACGCGGATTGGCCGGCGCGCCATAGCCGGGATCGCCGCCGTAGTTGTCGCTACCGCTGCTGCCGCGCGAATCCAGCATCTGCATCTGGTCGGCGATGATTTCGGTGGTGTATCTGTCCTGCCCGTTCTGGTCCTGCCATTTGCGGGTTTGCAGACGCCCTTCGATATAGAGCTTGGAACCCTTTTTGCAATACTGGCCCATGATTTCCGCCAGCTTGCGGAAGGCCACTACCCGGTGCCATTCCGTTCTTTCTCGCGCTTCGCCGGTCTGGCTGTCTTTCCAGGTGTCGGATGTTGCCAGCGACAGGTTGGCAACAGCATCGCCGTTGGGCATGTAGCGCATATCGGGATCGGCGCCGAGATTGCCGATCAGGATGACTTTGTTTACTCCGCGTGAAGCCATGGCTCCTCCTCAAAAGTTAAAGATGGGTTCGGATTGCCCGCTTGCCCCAGTGCAACAGCAAGAGGGCCGCACAGGCAGCAATAATCGCCAGCACCATGAATACCGGCCAGGGGGTGGCGCTCTTGCGCCAGAGGTATCCGCCGAGTGCCGCGCCGGCAAAGCTACCGAAAAACTGGCAGGTATTGTAAACGCCCATGGCCTTGCCGCGCGCCGCCGGATCGGCAATGCGCGCCACCCAATGCGGCAGGCCGGTTTCCAGGCGGTAGAAACCCACGAAAAACAGCGTGATGACCAGAGCGAGCGCATAAAGCGGCAAGGGCAATGCCAGCAGGGCAAAAGCGCAGACGAGTATGATGAAGCTGATGCCAAAGGCGAGCGGATGCGGCACGGCGCGATAGCGCATGAAGGCAAGCGCGACGAGATTGGCCGGCAGATAGATCCACCAATGATGCAGCTTGTCGAGGCCGTGCCCGACGAGCATCACCGGCAGCACCAAAAAACTGGCGGTAAAGACGCCATGCAGCGTAAAGATGGCAAAGCTTGCCTGCCAAAGCTCGCGTTTGTCGTAACCGCCCGTTGCAACAGGCGCGGCAGATGCGGGCACTGGCGGCAAAAAGGCAGTGGCGACCAGTCCGGCGGTGGCCAGCGCGGCAATCAGGTAAAAGAGGCCGTCCACGCCCAGCCACTGCGCGAGCGGCGAGCCGATAATCAGGGAAAGCACGAAAGACATGCCGATGCTGCCGCCAATGATGGCCATGACCTTGCCCACTTTTTCCGGCGGCGTGATATCCACGGCATACGCCATGGTCACGGCGGAAATCGCGCCCATGCCCTGAATCAGGCGGGCGATAATCAGGGCATGGATATTGTCGGCGATGCCGGCAAGCAGGCTGCCCACGGCAAAAAGCACCAGTCCACCGGCAATCACGCTGCGTCGCCCGATGCGGTCGGACAGCAGGCCGAAGGGAATCTGCAACAAACCCTGGGTGAGCCCGTAAGCACCGAGGGCAATGCCGATCAGCATTTCATTGGCGCCTTCCAGCCCCTGCGCATACAGGGAAAAGACCGGAAACACCATGAACATGCCGAGCATGCGCGACACATATATGCCAGTCAGAATCGCGTCTCCGCGTTGCCAGGTCTGCATGATCATCTACGTCCGAAAAATCTCAGTCCGCAAAGGTCAGCCAGCCGTGGCGGTCTGCCGCCTCGCCGTACTGGATGGCAAGCATGGCTTCGCGCAGTTGCAGCGCCCTGTCTTGCGAGGCAACCGGGATTTCCTGTCCGGCGAACACCATGCTGGTGACCGGAGAAATCACGGCAGCCGTTCCTGTCAGCACGGCTTCCGCGCCTTGCTCTATCCAGCGGCGCATGTCTTCCACGCTGAAATGGCATTCGTTGACGCGCATGCCGAGATCGCGCGCGACCTGCAAAACGCTGTCGCGGGTAACGCCGTGCAGGAATTCGCTGGTCAGCGCCTTGGTGATGAGCTCGTCACCCTTGATGATGATGAAATTGGAAGCGCCTGTTTCCTGCACATCGCCGCCCGGGCAGAACAGCACCTGATTGGCGCCGATTTCCGCCTTGGCCTTGGTCTGCCAGTGCAGGGCGGAGGCATAGTTGCCGCCGGTTTTCACGCTGCCCATGTGCGGCGCGCAGCGCGCATGTTCGGTTTCCACCAGCAGTTTCATTGGCGATCCGACCACAAAATAATCCCCCACCGGAGATGCGAGCACATAAAACATGGCCTGCGCCGATGGCGAACCTGCCTTGCCAACATTGGGTTCCGTGCCGATGAGAGTCGGGCGCAGGTAAAGCGCGCCCGGACGCTCCGGCACGTCTTCCGCCGCACGCCTGACCAGTTCGATGATGGCAGCACGGATGCTGTCTGCATCCGGCACCGGCAGGTGCAGGGCTTGCGCGCTGTGCCGCAGGCGCGCCACATGGCGGTCGAAGCGGAAAATGGCGAGGCGTCCGTCCGCATGGCGGAACGCTTTCATGCCTTCAAAAATCGTGCTGCCATAGTGCAGGCAGTGTGCGGCAGGATGCAGCACCAGGCTATCGCTGCCCTGCCAGAGCGCTTCGCTCCATGTATTGCCGTCAAACGTCATCAGCGGCATTTGCGCGTGAAATTCGCTGCCAAACACCTGAGGGATAGCTCTAGCCATGATGGTTTCCTGGAAAGTTGTGCGAAAAATGGAAGGGGCGATTACAGCAGACTTTTCCCGCTTTGACAATTTGCCCCGCCACGAAAATTGCCATGCGCCCGCCTGCTATGAAAAAAGTGCGGCAAGCACCGCGGCTACAGTCATGATGAAAAGAATCCGTTTGAGTACGGCAGGGCGCACGCTGATGGCAATGCGCACACCCAGCCAGGCGCCCAGCATGTTGCCCATGGCGAGCACAATGCCCACATCCCACCAGATCTGGTCATTGAGGATGAAAACGGCAAGCGCCACGCCGGTGAAAAGAATGGTGCACACCAGCTTGAGCGCGTTGGCGCGCACCAGGTCATAACGCAGCACGCCGGCAAAGGCCATGATGAGGACGAACCCGACGCCAGCCTGAACGAAGCCGCCGTAAACACCGGCCATGAACAGCCAGAAGAATCCCTGTCGCGATTCCCGCACCTTGAACGGAACGGTGCCCGGCTCGGGAGTGACCACGCTGGGGCGCACCAGCATGATGCCTGCCATGGCAAGCATGGTGAGGAGCAGCGCCGGTTTCAGAAAGGCTTCCGGAGCATAAGAGGCAAGCAGCGAACCGAGAAGCCCGCCCAGCACCGTCGGCACGAGGATGCCCGACAAATCCCCGCCCGGCAATTTGCCCGCCTTGTGGAAAGCGCGCAAACCAACCAGCCCTTGCAGGAAAACGCCAACGCGGTTGGTGCCATTGGCAATGGCGGTGGGCACGCCCATCACGATCAGGGTGGGCAGAATCAGGTTGGAGCCGCCACCGGCCAGCATATTGATGATGCTGGCAATAACGCCAAGCCCCGCAACCAGCAGGTATTCCCATATTTCCAGATGAAAGAACACGAAGTTTTCCGCCATCAGTGGGACTCGAATTTTTTCAGCAGAACGTTGAAACCGGATTTTTTCAGGGTTTCCTCGATTTTTTGCGCTTCTTCCCGCTTTTGATAGGGGCCGACCTGTACCAGATGAAAATGGTTGCTGTGCACAATGGTCACCGGATAGTCACGCAGAATCAGGCGCGCGCGCAAACGCTCGGCCTGCTCCTTTTCCTTGAAGGCGCCAACCTGAACACGGTAGTACACGCCTTTCACCGCAGGTGCCGCCGCAAGCGCCCTGGATTTTGCTTCCACTTCCGCCTGCACTTCGTTGCTGCGCTTCTTCAGCTCGTCGTAAAAAGAATATCTGGCCTTGCGCTGCGCTGCATCGCGGCCATTCTCGCGGGCTGACGCGGCAACAGGCTCTTGCGCCTTTTCATGGCTCACGGTTTCCTTGGGCGTTTCATCATTCTTGATGCCGATGTGATAGCCGATGAAACCGGCTACCGCAATCACCACAAACATGATAAAGCCGCCCAGCAGCCGTGCCGCTACCCGGCTGGAATTGGAAATCTGCGCGCTTCTCGGGCGTTTTTTTGCGCTTTTGCTCACATGCGCTCCAGCGCTTCAACGCCGACGATATCCAGGGCATTGCGCAATACCTGCTGCACGCAGCGCGTCAGCAACAGGCGCGCGGCGCGGATATTGGCATCTTCATGCAGCACTTTGTGTCCGGCATCGTAGAACTGGTGCCAGCTGCCCGCCAATTCCTTGAGATAGTTGATAATCAGATGCCCGGCGAGATGCTCGCCAGCACTCGCTACCACTTCTGGATAGCGCGCCAGTTCGCGCAGCAGGGCCTTTTCTTCCGCCTCGACCAGCGCCTGACGTGAAGCCAGCGCGCGGCTGTAATCCACATCGAGGCCTTCCTGCGCCGCACGTTCCAGCACGCGGCAAGTGCGCGCATGCGCGTATTCCACGTAATAGAAAGGATTGTCCTTGCTGTGCGATACGGCAAGATCGATATCGAAATCGAGATGCTGCTCGGGCTTGCGCATCACGTAGAAGAAACGCGCGGCATCGTTGCCCACTTCCTCGCGCAGCTCGCGCAGGGTGACAAACTGCCCGCTGCGCGTGGACATCTGCATCTTCTTGCCGTCCTTGTAAAGCACGGCGAACTGCACCAGCTCGATACCAAGGCGGTGCGGATCCAACCCCAAAGCCGCCAGCGAGGCCTTGACGCGCGCCATGTAGCCGTGATGGTCGGCGCCGAAGATGTCAATCATGTAGTCGTAGCCGCGCTCGTACTTGTCGAAGTGGTAGGCAATATCGGAGGCGAAATAGGTGGTGACGCCATTTTCCCGGCGCACCACGCGGTCTTTCTCGTCGCCGAACTCGGACGCGCGGAACCAAGTCGCGCCATCCTTTTCATAGAGAAAACCGTTGTCCTGCAAGCGCTTCAGCATCTTGTCCACGGTGCCGTCCGTCACCAGCGAACGCTCGGAGAACCAGCGATCGAAAGTCACGCCAAATTCAGCCAAATCTTCGCGGATATCAGCCACTTCCGCATCCAGCGCGGCATCGAATACCTGACGGTAAGCCGCTTCGCCCAGCGTGGCCTTGAGGCTCGCGACCGCGGCATCTATCCACTGGTCAACCGTGCCGTTGTCCTTTTCTTCCTGCGACCACTCGGCTGGGCGCGCAGGCGCCCAGGTTGCCGGCGCATGATAGAAGACATCACCATGTTTAGCATGGAAATCGCGGGCAATATCGATAACGTATTCGCCCTGGTAAATCCCCTTGGGCAGCACATCCTGCGCGCCGCACAGCTGCATATAGCGCCAGTAGGTGCTGAGCGCGAGAATATCCATCTGCCGCCCGGCATCGTTGACGTAATATTCCTTGTGCACCTCATGGCCGTTGGCCTTCAGTACATTGGCGAGCGTCGCGCCATACGCGGCACCGCGCCCGTGCCCCACATGCAGCGGCCCGGTCGGGTTGGCGGAAACGAATTCGAGCAGAATGCGCAACGGATTGACGGCCTGATGCCGTCCGAAGCTGTCGCCTTCGCGGATGATGCTTTCCAGCACCTGGCTTTCCGAATCGCGCGACAAGCGGATATTGATAAAGCCCGGCCCCGCCACTTCCATGCTGGCCACCGCTGCCATCAACGGCACTGATACCACCAGCTCATCGGCAAGCGCACGCGGGTTCATGCGGAAAATCTTGGCGTATTTCATGGCGATATTACTGGCGAAATCGCCGTGCGCCGGATCCTTGCAGCGTTCCAGTTCTATGGGGAGATTGAGAAGGTCTTCGGAAACATTGTGAGCCTTGGCGGCAAGCAGCAACGCCGACGCCAGCCCGTCCTGAATTTCAGCTTTCAACGGATTACTCTTGAGTGAGGAAAAGCGCGCATTTTAACGGTTTCACCGCGCAAAACCAACGCGCGGCCCATATTGGGAATATATTCCAAAAAACAGGCGAATAATAGACTATTTTTACCAATATAAAGCGCTTATTGTAAGAAATTTTCTCACCAAAAAGGCGGAACACTCAAAAATCTCCGCTCCATTTCCACAAGAAACATCCTGGCAAAGACCGTATCATGTACGCCGCAAGCTGTTGCCGCAAAACCGTCATATCCATTGATTTCATTCAAAAAGGGGCAGACATGACCTTATCCGACATCCTCAACCGCCGTCGCGCCGTCCGCTATTTCGATGCCGAACAGCCGCTGGATCCCCTTGCCGTCAAGCGTTGCCTCGAACTCGCGCAACTCGCGCCCAGCAGCTCCAACATGCAGCTCTACGAGTTCTACCACATCATCGACCGCACCCTGCTTGCCGATCTGGCCCACGCCTGCCTCGATCAGCAGGCAGCCACCACCGCCCAGCAAATGGTAGTATTCGTCACTCGCCAGGATCTCGCGCGCCAGCGCGCCCGCACCGTCATGGCCATGGAAGCGGACAACCTGCGCCGCCACAGCCCGGCAGACAAAATCGACAAACGCCTGCAAGCCAGCGGTAAATACTACGGCAAGCTCATGCCTTTCCTGTATGCCCGCTGCTTCGGCCTCCTCGGCCTGCTGCGCAAAATAGTTTTTACTGTCGGCAGCCTCTTTCGCCCCACGCCCACAGCCGTCTCCGAAGCGGACATGCGCATCGTCGTGCACAAAAGCTGCGGACTTGCCGCGCAAACCTTCATGCTCGCCATGAGCGAAGCCGGCTACGACACCTGCCCCATCGAAGGGCTGGACAGCCGCCGCGTAAAAAGCCTGCTCGCCCTGCCGCGCGGCGCGGAAATCAACATGATTGTCGCCTGCGGCATCCGCCGCGAAGGACGCGGCATCTGGGGCGACCGCCACCGCCTGCCCTTCGACGACATCTATTTCCGCATCTGACCATTACCTCGGAGCTATGACAATTGCAGCCACACGGGCATGGCAAGCAACGCCGCCAGCAATGACCAGACAATGGCCAACGCCATCCGTTCCGGGGAAAAATGGTACTGACGCGCAAACACATAAACGCCAGCGCCAACAGGCTGCGCTGCCATCACCACAGCCACCGCCAGCCACAGCCCTTCGCGCAGCCCCAGCAGCCAGGCAAATGCCAGTGTGGCGAGCGGTTGCAGCAACAGTTTCACCAGCATGACGCGCCACACCCAGGGAGCGCTTTCCCTTCCGGCCTGCAAGCGCGACAAGCCCAACCCCAGGGCAAACAGCGCCACAGGCCCGGCTGACAGCCCGACAAATTTCGCCCCCTCAACCATCACGGCAGGCAACGGCAAGCCGGCGATAGCCACAACAAGACCAAGCAATACGGCAAGCAGCAGCGGATTGCGCAGTGCCACGCGCAAGGCGCGCCAGCCGCCTTCCCGCCACGAAGCCCCCGTCACTTCATGACGGAGAATAACCGCAACGATAACAGGCACGTTGTGCAATACCGTGGCAAGCGCCGCCGGCAATGCCGCATCGCTGCCATAAGCGGCAATCAGCACCGGCACGCCGAGATAACCCGTGGTGCCATAGCAAGCGCCCATGGCGACAATCGAGGAAGAAGGCGCAACAATCTTCGCAGCGCGCGCCACCACCAATCCCGCACCATAAGCCACGGCAATGCCACCCAAAGTGGCAAACACAAACGCCCATTGCCCAAGCTCGGCGCGATCGGCCCTGGCGATAGCAACGAACAGCAGCGCAGGCAGCGCCACATAAAGCGCGTAATCATTCAAAAGCTGGTCACCCTCTCCGGCCTTTTTGCCACGGCCAAACATCCAGCCAACCAGAATCACGGAAAAAACAGGCAAAACCGTCCCCAACATCGCGGTACTCCTTCTGCAAAAGCCGCTATCTTGCCGCGCCGCTTGCCATTGTCTAAATGAATTGTGCCGTTGCTATAATCGCCTTTTCCGATAGCCGGAGTAACGCCATGCCGCAATTCCCCCATAAACGAAGCATCAGCGAACGGGCAATCACGCTGGAACAATTGCGCAGCTTTGTCGCCATTGCCGACTGCGGCAATGTCAGCCAGGCTGCGGCAGCGCTCTCGCGCACGCAATCAACATTGAGCGCCGCCCTGAAGCGCCTTGAGGACGAACTTGGCCAGGCGCTCATCGAACGGCGCCAGGGGCATGTGCTCGGGCTGACTGCAACGGGACGGCGTTTTTTGCCAACCGCGCGCGACATCCTCACGCGCATGGCGCATGCCTGCGAACATCTGCAAAGCGAACCGCTTGCCGGCCATATCCGCCTGGGCATACCGGATGATTTCGACCTGCTGCGTCTGCACGACATCATCGCCCAATGCCTTGCCGAACATCCCGCCCTGCGCGTGGAAATCACCGCCGCAGGCAGCGCCACTTTGCGCGCACTCGCGCATCAGGGCGCACTCGACATCAGCATCTGCAAAACGCTTGCCGGCGTTGCCGTCAATCCCGAAAGCGAGCGCATATTGCGCCACGACAACCTCTGCTGGGCAAGCGCGCATCACATCGATCCCAAAACCCTGCCAAGCCTGCCACTCGTCACCTTCCCGCAAGGCTGCATCATCCGCGAATGCGCGGTACGCGCCCTGAACAGCATTGACCGCCCCTGGCATCCCGCTTATACCAGCGCTTCTTTTGCCAACGTGCGCGATGCGGTGCTGGCCGGATTGGGAATTGCGCTATTGCCGCAGCATGCCTTGCATCCCGCGCTTCGCCTTTTCGATCATGGCAATGGCTTTCCCGATACTCCCGCCATCCAGTGGGTATTGAACATTCACGGCGCCAGCACACCCGCCCGCCATTTCTCCCGTCTTCTCGGTGAGAAACTGATACACGCCTTCTGATCGCGACGCCAACCGCTTCTCGGTATTGCAAAGCCTCGCAACAACCAGCCAAAAACGAAACCATGACTGAAGGCAGACCCGCGCCGGTATTCCGCGTTATCGCATGTCACCCCATATTTTAAGCACCGCTTAATATCTCATAATCTTCGTAAAAATAGCGGTTTTTTACCATCAAGAAGCGCTTGCTGCGGTAAAAAACAATTATAAAAACCCGAAAAATAAACTATTCCATCTCTTTTTCTCTGCCATCCGGTTGCTTTTTTTGCGTCTCTCAAGTATTTTTCCAACGCTACCGGCAACAATATGGTCATCTTTTGCTCATGATTGCCGGTTTTTCCGCATTCAACAACAGGAGAACAATATGGAGTGGCTCAAAAAATGGTTCAGGCAGGATGCTCCGCCCGATACGCCTCCCGCGCAGGCATCCGCAGCGGTTCTCCTGCCTACCGATTGGCAGATGCCGGCGAGTGGCCGCGTCGTGCCCATTACCGATATTGCCGACCCCGCCTTTTCCCAGGGCATGATGGGCCAGGGCTTTGGCATCCGCGCCGATGCGCCGATGGTGGTCAGCCCGGTCAGTGGCCGCATTGAAGCGGTTTTCCCGGGCGGCCACGCCATCGGTATCACGGCCGACAACGGCGCCGAATTGCTGCTGCATATCGGCATTGACAGCGTCAACCTCAAGGGCGAGGGATTTACCGTGCATTGCCAGCAAGGCGCGACGGTGCGCCCGGGCGATCCGCTGGTGGAAGTCGATTTTGCCCTGCTGGAAAGCCGCTTGCCGGATACGGCAGTGCTGGTGGTCTTCCCCAATATCACCGACGGCGAAATCGTGATTGAAAATGCCCGTCCCGTCTGGCGAGCCAAGGGCGACGCATGAAAATCGACCATCTCGCCACCGAAAAGCGCAATGCCGCAAGCCTTGAGATCGATCGCGGCACCTCCCTCGATATCGTGCGCATCATCAACGCGGAAGACGCCAAAGTCGCCCCCGCCATCACGCCGGAACTCCCCGCCATTGCCAAGGCGGTGGACGCCATCGTCGCCGCGCTGCAAAGCGGCGGACGCCTGATCTATATCGGCGCAGGCACCTCGGGCCGTCTGGGCATTCTCGATGCCACCGAATGCCCGCCCACCTATGGCACCGATCCCGAGCAAATCGTCGGCATCATCGCTGGCGGCAAGGAAGCGGTTTTCCGCTCGGTAGAGCACGCCGAGGACGACGAAGCGCTTGCCATCGCCGATTTGCAGGCCATCGCTTTCAATTCCAAAGACGTATTGGTCGGCATTGCCGCAAGCGGCCGCACGCCCTATGTCGTCTCCGCGCTCAACCATGCGCGATCGCTCGGCGCGGTCACCGTCGGCGTCACCTGCACCGCCGACAATCCGGTGCAGAAAGCCTGCGATATTGCCATCAGCCCCATCGTCGGCGCGGAAGTAGTCACGGGATCGACGCGCATGAAAGCGGGCACCGCGCAAAAGCTGGTGCTCAATATGCTCACCACCGCCGCCATGATTCGCCTCGGCAAGGTCTATGGCAATCTCATGGTGGACGTGAAGCCCTCGAATGCCAAGCTGGTGCAGCGCCAGAAAAATATCGTCGCCGAAGCCACGGGTTGCGACGAAGCTACCGCAGCCGAAGCGCTCGCCCAAGCCGGTGGCGAGGCGAAAACCGCCATCGTCATGCTGCTGCTCAATCTTGATGCCGAAGCGGCGCGGGCAACCCTCGCCCGCCACCACGGCATGATCCGCCAAGCCATTGAATCCTGAACATCCAAGGAACCCCCATGTCTGACGCCATCAACCGCGACAATCTGCAAGCGCTCGTCGAGCTTCTCGGCGGGCACGCCAATATTACCGATGTCAGCAACTGCATGACGCGCCTGCGCGTGCGCCTTGCCGACGAAACCAAAGTCAATGCCGAAGCCATCCGCGCCCTGCCCTGGGTGATGGGGCTGGTGGTAGCCGGCGGCCAGCACCAGATCGTGCTCGGCGTGGGCAAGGCCGGTCGCGCTGCCGACATGCTGCGCGGGATGCTTGGCCATGCCGCCCCCGATCTGCAAAGCGTGGCCAAGGAAAACCGCGCCGCCGTGAAAGCCAGCCACAACACGCGCTTGCACGGCTTTCTCACCACCTTCGCCACCATCTTCACCCCGCTTATTCCCGGCTTTATTGCCGCCGGTCTCCTCCTCGGCCTTGCTTCCCTCATCGAGCAGATCGCGGGCAAGGAAGCGCTTGCCATGGCGGTGGGCGACAGCAGCGTGCCGACCACGCTCGGCCATCTCGTCTTCTACATGAAGCTCTTCAGCAAGAGCCTGTTCAGCTTCCTCGGCATTCTCATCGGCCACAACGCCGCACGCGCCTTTGGCGGCACCGGCGTGCACGGCGCGATTCTCGCCGGCTTCTTCATCCTCGTCTATGCCGCAGACGCCAAAGGCATTGCCTCCGGCGTGTCGAGCTTCTTCGGCCACACTATCGATCCGCGCGGCGGCATCATCGGCATTCTCATCGCCGCGATTCTCTGCGCCAAGGTCGAGCAATTCGTGCGCCGCTTCATCCCCGACAACCTCGACATGATTCTCACGTCAACGATTACCCTGCTCATCATGGGCGTGATCACCTTCCTCGTCATCATGCCGTTTGCCGCGTGGTTGTTCGTGAAAATGTCTTGGCTTTTCAGCAACATCAATGGCAACCCCTTTGGCACCGCCGTGCTCGCCGGATTGTTCCTGATCGCCGTCATGCTCGGCATTCACCAGGGCTTCGTGCCGGTCTATTTCGCGCTGATGGAAGCGCACCAGATGAACCCGCTTTTCCCCGTGCTCGCCATGGCCGGCGCCGGACAGGTGGGCGCCGCCATTGCCCTCTATGCGCGCGCCGCGCGTGATTCCGTATTGCGCCAGCAGATTCGCGGCGCGATTGTGCCCGGACTCCTCGGCATCGGCGAACCGCTGATTTATGGGGTGACACTCCCGCGCATCAAACCCTTCATCACCGCCTGCCTCGGCGGCGCCTGCGGCGGTTTCGTGATCGGTCTCATCGCCTGGATGGGCTATCCGGTGGGCCTGAACAGCGTCTTCGGCCCCTCCGGGCTGCTCGCCCTGCCCCTGATGACCTCGGCGCAAGGCTCCTTCTTCGGCATGGGCGTTTATCTCACCGGCATGGTCAGCGCCTGGATCGGCGGATTCACCATCACCTGGTTCTTTGCCAGCAAGGATGTGGATTTGTCGTGATTTTTCGACATGATGCGTAGGGCGGGTGCAAACCCGCCATTGCGAAAATTCAAAAAATCATCATAAATATTCGTTTTTTACCATTCAAAAGCGCTTATCGTGAGAAATATTTTCACCATAAGCGCTTATTGGTGAGAAAATATACCATTTCCTTATCCACACAACAAAAGGATCCTGCATGAACTCTTTGTTCACCACGGCCGACTGGCTGGTTTTCATCGCCTATTTCGGCCTGATCGTTTTCCTGAGCTGGTATTTCAGCCGCGACAAGGTCACCACCACGCGCGGCTACTTCCTGGGCAACAACACCATGCCCACCTGGGCGGTTGCCATTTCCGTGCTTGCTACCGCGCAATCAGCGGCCACTTTCCTCGGCGGCCCTGATTCCGGCTACCGCAGCAACCTCACCTATCTTGCCACCAATATCGGCGCCATTCTCGGCGCGTTTTTCGTCGCGCGCGTGCTGCTGCCGCGCTTCTACGCCATGAAAGCCTCTACCGTGTACGAACTGCTCGAAGTGCGCTTCGGCAAATCCTCCAAGCACGCCGCCGGTCTCATGTACCTGGTGGGTCGCGTATTTGCCTCCGGCTCGCGGCTTTTCATGGGCGCGATCGCCGTCGCCATGATTCTCTTCTCCAATATCGAAGCAAGCAGCGTGATGATTTCACTCGCGATTCTGGTCGTGGTCGGCCTTGCCTACACCTATATGGGCGGCATCCGCTCCATCATCTGGACAGACGGCATCCAGTTCCTCGTCTATTTCGGCGCGGCCATTGCCGTTCTCGTCTATCTCTACAGCCAGATTCCCGCCGATTTTTCCACCATCGTCAACGCCCTGCAAAATCCGGGCGAAGGCCAGGCCTCCAAGCTGGTGCTGTTTGATTTCAACCCCGGCAACGCCTTCAGCGTCTGGGCATCCGCCACCGGCTTCACCCTGCTCTCCATCGCTGCCTTCGGCATGGACCAGGACATGACGCAGCGCGCGCTCACCTGCAAAAATTCCAACGACGCCGCCAAGGCCATGATCCACTCCAGCTTGCTCACCGTGCCCGTGGTCTTCGTCTTCATGTGCGTCGGCCTGCTGCTCTATATCTTCTACCAGCGCCCCGACATCATGGGCGGCGGCGGCAAGGAAGTGGTGCAAACCTTCAGCGGCGAAAAAATCACCATCTTCATGTATTACGTGCTGAACGAAATGCCTGCCGGTTTGAAAGGCCTCGTCACTGTCGGCGTGATTGCCGCGACGCTCTCCACCCTCAACTCCGGCATCAACGCCATGTCCTCCGTCGCCATCCAGGATCTTTACCGCCCGTGGATGGAAAAGCGTGGCATCCAGCGCGATGAAATGCACTACGTGCGCGCCGGCCGCAACGGCATGACGCTCGCCGCCATTGCCCTCGGCCTCATGGCAGCGCTTTGCTACTACTGGCAGCGCCACACCGACATGCCGCTCCTGAACTTTGCCCTGAGCGTCATGGTCTTCTCCTACACCGGCCTGCTCGGCGTCTATTTCACCGCCGTCTTCACCAAACGCGGCAGCCAGGGCTCCGTACTCGCCGCACTCGCCATCGGCTTCCTCGTCACCCTGCTCATGCAAGCCTACATCTGGGATTGGGTCATGGGCATGGTGAACGCAAACTGGGTCGGCGTACGCATCCCCTTCCCTTACCAGCTCTGCATCGGCACTGCCATCGCCTTTGTCGTCTGCCAGCTCGGCAACGCGGAAAAGGCATAATCTCCATCCTTCATCGGGGTTCGGCCATGCTGCCGCACCCCGCGCCTATCCCCCGCAAATGGGGGTAAACTTTGGCATGACGCCGCGTCCATCGCCACATCCTGCCAAAGAAAAAATCATTCTAAAATCGTTATTTTTTACCACCATCAAGCGCTTATGATGAGAAAATTTCTCGCGACAAGCGCTTATCCATGAGAAAAAATACCACCCCTAACCGGAGAACCCCATGCCCCGCCATCACTACATCGGCATCATGTCCGGCACCAGCGTCGATGCCGTCGATACCGTGCTCGTCGCCATCGACGGCAAGCGCCTCGAACTTGTCGCCACCAACACCCATCCCATCCCCAAGGCGCTCAAGGTGCGCATCCTCGACATGGCCAGCCATTACGACACCTCGCTCCTCACCCTGGGCGCACTCGATCGCGAACTCGGCGTGCTCTTTGCCGAAGCCGTCAACCAGCTGATCGAGAAACACCATATTGACCGCAGCACGGTGCGCGCCATCGGCAGCCACGGGCAAACCGTCTGCCATCGCCCTGACGACGAACAACCCTTCACCATGCAAATCGGCGATGCCAACCAGATTGCGGCCTTGACCGGCATCGATACCGTCGCCGATTTCCGCCGCAAGGATATGGCGCTCGGCGGCCAGGGCGCGCCGCTCGTGCCCGCCTTCCATCACACCCTGTTCGGCAACGACCACAGCGCCACGGTCGTCCTCAACATCGGCGGCATCGCCAATATCACCGTGCTGCGCCCGGGCGAACCCGTGCTCGGCTACGACACCGGCCCCGGCAACATGCTCATGGACAATTTCCACCAGCAGCAAACCGGCGAGCATTACGACCGCGACGCGCAGGTCGCGAAAAGCGGCGAAGTGGACGACGCCCTGCTCACCCGCCTCATGGCCGAACCCTATCTCGCGCGCCCCTACCCGAAAAGCACCGGCCGCGAACTGTTCAGCCCGGCATGGCTGGCCGACAAGCTGCAAGGCGTGACCATTCCTGCCGCCAATATCCAGCGCACCCTGCTCGAATACACCGCGCGCACCATCGCCGAACAGATTGATGCCTTCCGCTTCGGTGACGCGCCGCAAGTCTTCGTTTGCGGCGGCGGCGCGCGCAACCCGCTCCTGATGCAGCGTCTTGCCGAATTGCTCCCCGGCTGGCAGGTGGACAGCACCGACAGCCAGGGCGTATCCGGCGAATACATGGAAGCGATGGCCTTTGCCTGGCTCGCGCACCGCTTCATGGAGCGGGAAAGCGGCAACGTGCCCGAAGTCACCGGCGCCAGCCGCTACGCCGTCCTCGGCGCGCTCTATCCGGCGGGATGATCCAGCATCATGGATGGCGTCAATACGATTGGCGCCATTCGGTCTATCGATTTACGCATCCATAGCCATTTAACTTGAAAACCCGCACACAGGCTCCAACAAACAGACGGCGCAGTCGTAGGGACGTAGCCTGCTACGTCCCCGAATGAGCAACCCCATGCGCCACGGACGTAGCAGGCAACGTCCCCACAGCCACTTTTTCGATCTGCGCTGGGGTTCGTCTCCGTCTCGCCACCAGGTAAACGTAAAAATCACTTTTATCTTAAAAATAGATGATTTTTACCATCAACAAGCGCTTATCATGAGAAAATTTATCGCAATAAGCGCTTATTGATGATAGATTTTCTCATCTTCCGTTTTGCCCGCGCTGGCGCAGGTAATGGTCGGCAAGGGTGAGCGCCAGCATGGCTTCGACGATGGGACAGGCGCGCAAGGCCACGCAGGGGTCGTGCCGCCCTTTGGTGATCACGGTGCAGTCATTTCCGAAAATATCGGTGCTTTGCCCGGGCACATGGATGGAGCTGGTCGGCTTGAAGGCGACGCGCACGACGATGTCCTGCCCGCTGGAAATGCCGCCCAAGATGCCGCCCGCGTGGTTGCTGTGAAAGCCGCGTTGCACGCTTCTTTCATCGCGATGTTCGCTGCCGCGTTGTTGCACAGCGGCAAAGCCGTCGCCGATTTCCACGCCTTTGACGGCATTGATGCCCATCATGGCCTTGGCGATGTCGGCATCGAGGCGGTCAAAAACGGGTTCGCCCAGTCCCACGGGTACGTTTTCCGCAACCACGGTAATCGCCGCGCCGATGGAGTCGCCATCGCGGCGGATGTCGCCGAGATAGCGCTCCAGCATGGGCAATTGGTGTTCATTGGGGCACTGGAAGGCATTCCCGCCCACATGCGCCCAATCGACAAATTCAAGGGCATGTTCGCCCACTTGCGAAACGTAGGCGCGGATTCGGGTGCCGGCGAGGGCGGCGAGGATTTGTTTGGCAATGGCGCCGCCGGCGACGCGAATGGCGGTTTCGCGCGCGGACGATCTGCCGCCGCCGCGATAGTCGCGAATGCCGTATTTGTGGTGATAGGTGTAATCGGCATGGCCGGGGCGGAACTGGTCCTTGATCGCGCCGTAATCCTGGCTGCGCTGGTCTTCGTTGTGGATGAGAAGGCCAATGGGTGTGCCGGTGGTTTTGCCGTCAAAGAGGCCGGAGAGGATTTGCAGGGTGTCGCTTTCCTTGCGCGGGGTGACGTGGCGCGAGGTGCCGGGTTTGCGGCGGTCAAGTTCGGCCTGGATGGCTTCGGGATCAAGGGGGATGCCGGCCGGGCAGCCGTCGAGAATGCCGCCGATGGCAAGGCCGTGGCTTTCGCCGAAGGTGGTGAGGGTAAGGAGTTTGCCGATGCTGTTGCCGCTCATGGGATTTTCTCGTGGATAGGCGTTTCGGATGGTTGCAGGGATGTTGGGGTTCGCCTGCGGCTCACCACCAACCTACAGCACATCCTGTCACGATGAGAAATTTTCTCATCGAAAAGCGCTTATGGCGAGAAAATTTCTCACCATAAGCGCTTTATCGTGGTAAAAAATCACTATTTTTGATGATTTTATGTTATTCAAGATTATCAATGACCTGGCGGATGCGATCGGTGATCGCCGCAATTTCGCCGGTGCCTTCAATATGGTGCAGGCGGTCGGCGTAATGATCGGCAACGGGTTTGGTCTGCGCTTCGAAGACGTTGAAACGGTTGCGGATGGTGTCTTCGTTATCGTCCTCGCGGCCGCGCGCCAACATGCGCTTGACGATTTCTTCGCGATCCACATCGAGATAGAGCACGGCATCGATTTTCTGGCCGCGTTCGGCAAGGAGCTTGTCGAGCGCTTCCGCCTGCGCCAGCGTGCGGGGGAAGCCGTCGAACAATGCGCCCTTGTCGTTCAGGCGGTTGGCAATCATGGCGATCACGATGTCGTCGGAAACGAGATCGCCGCGATCCATGATGCTTTTCGCGGCAAGGCCGAGTTCGCTGCCGGCGGCAATTTCCGCGCGCAGCATGTCGCCAGTGGAAAGATGGGTGAGGCCGTAATGGTTGATGAGTTCGGCCGATTGCGTGCCCTTGCCGGAACCGGGCGCGCCAAGAATGATGAGATTCATCGCCTTGTCTCCTGATGATTAGCAAAGCGGCGATGGTATCACAGTTCCTGCGCGAACGAGGGCTTGTTCGGGCATGACGCGCAGGCTTGCTTTTTGTTAAGATGTCGCCGTTTTTAACCCGAGGAAAAAAGGAAAGAACGATGAAACGTTTCACCGAAGATCATGAGTGGATTGAAGTCAATGGCGATACCGGCCGCGTGGGCATTACCGATCACGCGCAATCGGAACTCGGCGATATTGTGTATGTTGAGCTGCCGGAAGTGGGCGCCACGTTTGCCCAGGGCGACGAAGCGGCAGTGATTGAGTCAGTCAAGGCGGCGGGCGAAGTGAAAAGCCCGGTCTCCGGCGAGATTGTGGCCGTGAACGAAGCGCTCGTCGATGCGCCGTCCACCGTGAACGACAGCGCCGAGAGCGACGGCTGGGTTTACGAGATCCGCATCAGCGACGCTTCCGAGCTCGACAAGCTGATGGACGAAGCCGCTTACAAGGCCTTTATTGCCGGTTAATCAGAGATTTGCGATGCCATCCCGCTTGCGGGATGGTTTTTTATGGGAATTCGGTTATTGGGGAAAAAGATTATGGTGGATGTGAACCATTTTGCCGACCGTCATGTCGGCCCGCGTGCGGACGAGCAGCAAAAGATGCTGCAAGCCCTGGGTTTTTCGTCGCTGGAAGCGATGGTGGATGCCATTGTGCCTGGCGATATTCGTCTGGAAAAAGCGCTCGACCTGCCGCAAGCGCTTTCTGAAACGCAGGCGCTTGACGCGCTCGGCGAGATTGCCGCGAAAAACGTCATCAAGCGCTCGCTGATCGGCCAGGGCTATTACGACACCATCGTACCGCCGGTGATTTTGCGCAACGTGCTGGAAAATCCGGCGTGGTACACCGCCTACACCCCCTATCAGCCGGAAATTTCGCAAGGGCGTCTGGAAGCGCTTCTGAATTACCAGACCATGGTCGCGGATCTGACCGGCATGGATATTGCCAACGCCTCGCTCCTCGATGAAGGCACGGCGGCGGCGGAAGCGATGATGCTCGCGCGCCGCCAGAGCAAGGCGAAGTCGGACGTGTTCTATGTCGACGAAAACGTGCATCCGCAGACCATCGATGTGGTCCTGACCCGCGCGCGCTATCTGGGCGTGGACGTGCAAATCGTCGATTGCTTTGCCAAGGACGCGCTCGGCGAATGCTTCGGCGCGCTGGTGCAAGTGCCCGATACGCGCGGCAGCTATCATGATCTGCGCGAAATTGCCGACAGGCTTCATGGCCAGCAGGCCGTGCTGTGCGTGGCGAGCGATCTTCTCGCGCTCACGCTTTTCACCCCGCCCGGCGACATGGGCGCGGATATTGTCATCGGCAACTCGCAGCGCTTCGGCGTGCCCATGGGCTTCGGCGGCCCGCACGCCGCCTTCATGGCCACGCGCGACGAATTCAAGCGCACCATGCCGGGGCGTCTCGTCGGCGTATCTGTCGACAGCCACGGCAAACCGGCCTATCGCCTCGCCCTGCAAACCCGCGAACAGCACATCCGCCGCGAAAAGGCGACCAGTAACGTCTGCACCGCGCAAGCGCTTCTCGCCATCATGGCCGGCTGCTATGGCGTCTATCACGGCGCGGAAGGCTTGCGCGCGATTGCTGGCCGCGTGCACGATCTGGCAGCGCGTCTCGCCGCCGGTCTCAAAGCCGCTGGCCTCTCCGTCAACAGCGATTTCTTCGATACGCTCACCGTCACCCTTGCCGACGCGCAAGCGGCGGACGCCGTAATGGCGCGCGCGCTCGACAATGGCATCAACCTGCGCCGCGTCGATGAAGCGCAAGTCGGCGTCGCCCTCGATGAACGCTCCAGCGAAGCCGAAGCGCAAACCCTGCTGGCCATCTTTACCGGCAAGGAAAGCGCTTTACCGGCAACAGGCGACGCCTTCCCGCAAGCGTTCGCGCGTCAGAGCGCGTTTTTGACCCACCCCGTTTTCCAGCGCTACCACAGCGAAACCGAGATGATGCGTTATCTGCGCAAACTCTCCGACTTCGATCTCGCGCTCGACCGCACCATGATCCCGCTCGGCTCCTGCACCATGAAGCTCAATGCCGCCGCGGAAATGCAGGGCGTCACCTGGCCGCAATTCGCCAACCTGCACCCGTTTGCGCCTGCCGAGCAGACCCAGGGCTACCGCGAACTCTTCGCCAGCCTTGAGAAAATGCTCGCCACCATCACCGGCTACGATGCCGTCTCGCTGCAACCCAACTCCGGTGCACAAGGCGAATACGCGGGGCTGCTCGTCATTCGCAACTACCACGAATCGCGCGGCGAAGGCCATCGCGACATCTGCCTCATTCCCGCCTCTGCGCACGGCACCAACCCGGCATCCGCCGCGCTTGCCGGCATGAAAGTCGTCGTCGTCAAATGCACCGACACCGGCGACATCGACCTCGACGATCTGCGCGCCAAGGCCGGGCAGCACAAGGACAAACTCGCCTGCGTCATGGTCACCTACCCGTCCACGCACGGCATCTTCGAGCGCCATATCCGCGCGGTATGCGCCGTGGTGCATGAAAACGGCGGCCAGGTCTATCTCGACGGCGCCAATTTGAACGCGCAAGTCGCCCTTGCCGCGCCCGGCCTCTATGGCTCCGACGTCTCGCACCTGAACCTGCACAAAACCTTCGCCATCCCGCATGGCGGCGGCGGCCCCGGCGTCGGCCCCATCGGCGTGCGCAAGCATCTCGCGCCATTCTTGCCCGGCCACAGCGTAGTCAACAACGATGGCGGCGGCCTGGCCGTCAGCGCCGCACCGTGGGGCAGCGCGCTCGTCACCCTCATTTCCTGGATGTATATCCGCATGATGGGCGAAAAAGGCCTGCGCGCCGCGACCCACATGGCGCTTTTGAATGCCAACTACATCGCCCATCGCCTGAAAGACGCCTATCCCATTCTCTACACGGATGAAAACGGCCGCGTCGCACACGAGTGCATCGTTGACGTGCGTCCGTTCAAGGACAGCGCTGGCATCAGCGTCGATGATTTCGCCAAGCGCCTGATGGATTACGGCTTCCACGCCCCGACCATGAGCTTCCCGGTACCGGGCACCCTCATGATCGAGCCCACCGAAAGCGAATCCTTGGCCGAGCTTGACCGCTTCTGCGACGCCATGCTCGCCATCCGCGAAGAAGTGCGCAAAGTGGAACAAGGGCAGTGGCCGCAGGATGACAACCCGCTTGTCCACGCACCGCATACGCTGGCTGACATCACCGGCGAATGGAACCGCGCCTATGACCGCAAAACCGCCGTCTTCCCCGTCAGCGGCATGAACCCGGCGAAATACTTTACGCCGGTCAACCGCATCGACAACGTTTACGGCGACCGCCACGTCATCTGCTCCTGCCCACCGATTGACAGCTATCAGGACTGATAGCTGCCAACAAGGCAAAAAAGCGCGGCACGCCGCGCTTTTTTATACCCGAAAACAATCGTTTTTTTACCATCAACAAGCGCTTCATATGATAAAAAATCATCATAATAAGCGCCTCTGACCATTGTTTTTTACCATTTACAGCCAAATCAGCAACAACCAGAACGGAAATGCAGGTTGGTGGTGAGCCGCAGGCGAACCCCAACATCATGATTTTCAAAATGTCGGCGTTCGTGCAATGCGCGGTTAATGAGCCTGTCGAGATACACTAATAGAGCATTTTTAATTCATCTAATAGCAGGATTTGCGGAGAAAAGGATGTGGAAAGCTTTGTTTCTACCCTCACCCCAACCCCTCTCCCACAGGAGAGGGGCTTTGAATCCTGTTCACATTTAAACCAAAAACGCTCTAACCACATCCGCTATGGCTGCGCAACGGCGGAATGATTGGTTGTAGGGACGTTGCCTGCAACGTCCATGGTGCATGTATTTGAGACGTAGCAGGCTACGTCCCTACATTTGCGCCATGGAAAGTTTAGGTTGAAGTGCCGGGGAAGCACCATGTTTTTGTAGGTTGGTGGTGAGCCATCAGGCGAACCCCAACATCATGATTTTCAAAATGTCGGCGTTCGTGCAATGCGCAGTTATTGAGCCTGTCGAGATACACCCCAACCACGCCCGCTATGGCTGCACAACGGCGGAGTGATTGGTTGTAGGGACGTTGCCTGCAACGTCCGTGGCGCATGTATTTGGGACGTAGCAGGCTACGTCCCTGCATTTGCGCCATATGTTGCTGGATATTGATGCGGAAAGTTTAGGTTGAAGCGCCGGGGAAGCATGATGTTTTTGCAGGTTGGCAGTGAGCCGCAGGCGAACTCCAACATTTTGAAATCCATCTGTTTGTGCAAGAGATGTAGTAAACCGCCATCGTGCAGCAATGGCAGGTCGGCCATGTTCGTCCGAGATTTTTTGATGTCGGGTAAATGGCGGGTTGACACCCTCCTTATAGCTTTGTGATAAATTTTCTCACCATAAAGCGCTTGTCACGATAAAATTTATCGCCATAAGCGCTTCATCATGAGAAAAAATAATTATTCCAAACAATAACATAAAAATCCCTTATCGCATTGCCGCCAAAGCGCTTTTCCCGTACATTGCTGCTCCGCCACTTTCCCCGTTCCAACCATAGCCATGAACCTTGCTCCCGCCCTGCTGCCCCACTCGCTGAATCTTCTTGCCTGGCTGTTGCTGCTGGCATTGCTGATCCGCAACGCCTGTTGTGTGCGTTGGCGCGTGCTCGCCAGGCATCCGCAGACTTTGCACATTTTCTTTTTCGGCGTGCTTTGCCTGGCCTTTCTCGCCGCCTTGCGCATCGGCACCCAGCCCGGCCTGTGGCTGCATCTTTCCGGCATCACCGCCGCCACCTTGATCATGGGCAGGCGTCTTGCCCTGCTCGCCGGTACGCTCGCCTTGCTATTGCTTGTCGCGACCGGACGGGAAACTTTCTCGACCCTGGCGGCCCACGCCTTGCTGTTCGTGGCGCTGCCGGCATATGTCAGCTACGGTTTTTGTCGCCTGTTGCAAAAAATCCTGCCGCACAACCCTTTTATCTTCACGCTGGGCGCGGGATTCTTCGGCGGCATTCTCGCCCTCGCCGCCACCATGCTTGGCGTGAGCCTGCTCCTTGCTGCCAGCGGCCTGTATGGCTGGCCGCTGCTGTGGGACAAATATCTGAAATTCCTGCCCATCGTGATTTATCCCGAGGGCTTTCTCAATGGCTTGCTGGTGACGGTCATGGTGGCTTTTCATCCCCACCTGCTTTCCGCTTTCAACCCGGACAGCTATTTCAATTCGCAGCGGCCGCAGAAGGATTGACGGCGTTTCCGTGAGAGATGGCATCGCGCGACAAACAGACCTATTCAGAATGGTAAATTTTCTCACCAACAAGCGCTTATCATGAGAAATTTTCTCGCGATAAGTGCTTATTGGTGAGAAAAAATCAGGTGCAAGGAACGAAATTCAGGCTGAAAACGCTGCAACCCTTATCCTGCAAGATTTTCAGCGGGATCAGAATCTTTGAACACAAACAATGCCCTTTTTGCGGCTCAAAACACACCAAGAAAAACGGGACAAAATCATAAACAGCAATACAAATGTTGCGATTGCCAGCGTTAATTTCTAGGTGGAAAACGCCTCGACCCGGATGACCTCTGGCACCACTACACCCGGCACAAACAAACCGCAGTCGAGCCAGCTCAAAAATACAACGTCAGCCGCAGAACCATCAGCCGGCACCTCAAAAAAGCGCATATGGAATCAGCATTTCCGGCAACCAAAACCGCCAGCCTCATCCTGGATGCCGCCTGCTTCGGGCGCCATCACGGTGTGATGGCGCTGCTGGATGCTGTCAGCAGACAAGCGCTTTTTGTCGGCGAAGTTACCACGAAAGCAACGCGCTTTACCCTGCCGCGATTGCTAAAGTTCAAGAAAAATGCACTGTTATACAAAGCATTACCGGAGACGGACGCAAAGGCTTTGTGCAACTGTTGCCCGATGTACCAGTGCAAATGTGCCACTTCCACCAATTGCAAATCGTCAACCGCTGCCTCACCCGCAACCCGAAAAGCGCCGCAGCGTGTGAACTGCGTACGCTTGTTTTGAACCTCAAGAGCAGCACAGAAACATCGTTTAAAGAATCACTTGCAGCATGGCATATGCAGCACAAAACCTTCTTGAACGAACGCAGCACTCACCCTGCCACACTACACACACAAGCGCTTGAGAAGCACCTGTAACAGCCTGAAACGCAACCTGGACATACCCTTTGCCTACGAGCACCACCCTGAACTTTGTATCCCCAAGACGACAAATTTGCCCGAAGGACGGTTTGCCGAACTGAAGCGCAGATTGCGATGTCATCAAGGGATGCAAAGGGAGAATAGGATGCGGTTTATAACGGATTATTTTTCTGAAAAATAACGTCACAGCCTGAAATTTGTCCCTTACACCTGTCTTTAAAAGTGCTTTAACAAGTGTCTTTTATCGATATAAGCGCTTCTTGGTGGTAAAAAACATTCATTTTCTCCATATTTTTGATCAACGCTCACGCAATGCCTGTTTCATGCGCGTGATCGGCTTGATGAGATACTGGAAAACGGTTTTCTCGCCGGTTTTGATGTCCACGTTGGCAATCATGCCCGGCATGATAGGCAGCGGTTTGCCGGTTTTGTCGGTAAGCACGCTGCCGCTGGTTTCAATCAGCACGCGGTAGTAGGACTGACTGGCATCAAGATTGAGCTCGCTCGGGCGGCGCTCGTCGCTGAGCGTATCCGGGCTGATCAGGGTTACCACGCCGTCGAGACCGCCATAAATGGCATAATCATAGGCGGAGAGCTTGACCACTGCCGGCAGCCCCGGATGGATGAAGGCGACATCCTGCGGGTTGATGTAGGCCTGCACGAGGAGCTTGTCGTCAATGGGCACGATTTCCATGATGTCCTGCCCGGGGTTGATGACGCCGCCAATGGTGTTGATCTTGATGTTGTTGACGATGCCGCGCACCGGCGAGCGGATGTCGGATCTTGCCACCGGGTCGGCACGCAGCGCCAGATTTTCCCGCGCCTGCGCCAGTTCGGATTCGGTGCGCACCAGCTCGTTGTTGGCCTCGGTTTTATACTGGTTTTGTCGTTCACTGATTTGCAGGGCGATGTCGGAAGATTCGCGCTGCATGCGCAGAAGCTCGATTTCCGAGGAAACGCCGCGCTTGACCATGGCGGCGGTACGGCGAATCTGCTCGTCGAGAATGCGCTTGCTTTGCGCAAGGCCGCTCACTGCCGATTTCAGCGCCTGCTGCCGCGCGTTGTAGGCTGCGGCTTCACGGTCGCGCAATTCGGCAGGCGTGCTTTCCGGGAATTCCAGCGGCAGCTCGTAGGCTTCAGCCTTGTAGCGCGCGAGCATGGCTTCGAGGTTGACCACCTTGGCTTCCGCTTCGCGATAGCCGGCGGAGCTGCGCGTGTCGTCAAGGGTGACGAGAATGTCGCCCTTCTCGACGGTATCACCTTCTTTCACGTGCATGACCTTGAGAATGCCGGCATCCAGGCTCTGGATCATTTGCTGGCGCGAGCTCGGGATGACGGATCCCTGTCCGCGCGTGACTTCTTCAAGCGGGCTCATATATGCCCAGGTGACGAAAGCGATGATGAACAGCAGCATGACCCATACCATACTGAGGAGACCATGGTGCTTTTCCGCCTGCATGGCGGCATCGAGATCGCTGACCAGTTTCAGGTCTTTCTGCGAGAGTTTTCTTTTTCTGGCCATTGCTTGTCTCCTCAGACGTTTTCCTGCGGTGAGGCCGGACGTTGCTGCGTGACCGGCACCTTGCCGGAAAGACGGTCAAGTACTGCCTGTTTCGGGCCGTCCATGACAAGACGCCCCTGATCCATGACAATAATGCGATCAACGAGCGCCAAAATCTGCGGGCGATGCGTCACTACGATCAGGGTGCGATCGCCTACCCATTGTGCAAGCGCATGCAAGACCTGCTGCTCGGTGTTCTGATCAAGCCCGTTGGTGGGTTCATCAAGCAGCACAACGCGCGGGTCTTTCAGCGTCATGCGTGCAAGTGCCACAATTTGCTTTTGTCCACCGGAAAGACCGGCTCCATCTTCGCCAATCATCATGTCCAGTCCATGCGGATGGTTCTGGATCAGACGCTCAAGGCCAAAACGGCGCAAGGCATCAAGCAGCACTTCATCACTGAAAAAACCATCTGCACGCGCCATATCGAGGTTATCGCGCAAAGAACCCAGGAAAAGGCGCGGTGATTGCCCGAGAAGCGCCACCTTGCTGCGCAAAAAATACGGATCAATCTGGCGCAAATCGACATCATCCAGAGTAATCAGTCCTTTTTTCGGCTCGTACAGCCCCGCAGCCAGTTTGAGCAGCGTCGATTTGCCCGAGCCGATGCGCCCGAGAATGGCGACTTTTTCCCCGGCATGGAAAGTAACGGAGAGATTATCGAGAACATTGCGCCCTTTTTCTCCATAGGCATAGTCGCAATTCTCGAAGGCTATCGTGCCCTTGGGAGCATCGAGAGTCACATACTTGCGGCGTGTATCACGCTCGATCGGCCGCCCAGTAATGCTGTTGACACCGGAAAGTGCCACTTTAGCCTGCTGGAAGCGCACGGCAAGCCCGGCTATCTGTGCAACAGGAGCAAGTGCACGGCCGGAAAGAATCACGCAGGCAATGAGCGCGCCCATGGTAATGCGCTCGGCCGGGTTTTCTGCATGCACCATATAAGTGCCAAAGAGTACGAGAATGACCGTGTTCAGCTGCTGCATGCCTACCGAGAAACTGGTGACGAGGTTGCTGTAATCACGGGTCTTGATGTTGGAAGCGGCGGTTTTCGCGGTGTAGGCATCCCAACGCTTTTGCGCCCAGCTGAAAGCGTTGTTGGCTTTCAGCGTTTCCATGCCTTCAATGGCTTCAACGGCAAGTCCCTGGCGCTGCGAGGATTCTTTCATCGATTCGCGGATAGAGCGCGCCAGTGGAATTTGCGCCAGCCAGCCGACAATCACCACGATGGGAATGATGGAAAGCGGCACCAAGGCGAGCTTGCCCGCCACCATATACATCACGCCGATAAAGAGCAGGAAAAACGGCATATCGACAAAGGCGAGCAGGCTTGCCGAGGTCATGAATTCGCGCACCGATTCGAAATCGCGCAGGTTGTTGGCATAGGACCCCGACGAAGCCGGCCGGTCGGACAGGCGAATCTGCATCACACGACGAAAAAGCGCCGAAGAAATGATGAGATCGGCCTTTTTGCCCGCCACATCCGTCAAATGGCCACGAATGAGCTTGGTCAGAAACTCGAAGAAAATGGCGAGCACCACGCCAATACTGAGCACCCACAGCGATTCATAGCTCTTGTTGGGGATAACGCGATCGTAAACCTGCATGACGTAAAGCGAGCTGACCAGTGCCAAGAAATTGATCATGAAAGTGGCAATCACTACATGATAGTAATAGCGGCGAAAACGCCAGATGACCCGCCAGAACCAGCCTTTCGGCAATTCGTATTCAGGAAGCTCCGAGCGGACATCGCGCTCTGGCTTGGGTTTCATGAACCAGACATAACCCAGATAGCGCTCCTGCAACTGGGAAAGCTCCACTTCCTGTTCACCAACTCCGGCAATTTCTATCAGGGCACGCTCGTCGTTGTAGCGTTTCAGCACTGCTGCCTGATCGTTTTCAAGAAGAATGACTGCCGGCAATGCCAGCTCGGGAATTTTGCGAAGCGGTCGTTTTTGCAGATGGTTTTCAAAACCCTGATGAGTAAGTTCTTCGGCTAGCGCACGCAAGTCGAAATGGCCGCTCGGATCATGTGGCGTAAGACTTGCCAGCGTGACACTGGCCACAGGGTTGCCGAGCAAGCGGGTAAGTAGGCTCAAATTTTCCAATAATGCCTGCATGGTTAATCCTTTACATCAGGTCAATCGGCAGAGGGAGATGTTTCCAGGAGCAATTCTCCCTGGCCATTCACACGAAACACCACAGCGGTTTCGCGGCTCTCGAGTAATTCAGATACAGGGGCAGCATGGCTGACACTGCTCTCCACAGGCGCAGTGGAGATTACAACATCACTGTCTCCCTCTTCGATTTCAACAATGCTATCGAGTGAAAACGGTTTTTCTGCCGCACGTTCGGCGGCAATCTCTTCATGCACCGACTGCTTGGGAATACCTGCCCATTCACTGATCGCACCAGCAGCCGACAGATAATCGAGTTTGGCAATCATCAGATCATATTCGGCGCGCACTTGCAGCTGCTCAACGTTCGACAGCTCGCTGTAGGCGTTGACCACATCAAGCAGGGTTTTGCTGGCAATCTTGAACTGGTCTTCATAATCCTGCGCCACCTGTGCCATGGATTTGGCCTGTGTCTGGGCAATTTCGATGCGCGACTGGTCTTCGCGCATTTGCAGCTCCGCCACTTTGGCACGCTGCTCGAGACTTTGTGCGATTTGCGTGAGCCGTGCTTGCGCGGCCTGCGCCTGGAAGCGCTGCTCGTCAATATCGGCGCCGGTCTTGCGGTTCAGGACATCAACGGCCATGGTGAGATAGACAGAGGAATCGTATTTGTTGGCTTGCGCCTGCACTTCGATAGCCGGATAGCGCGAGCGCTCCGCCGCTTTCACGTTGGCCTCGATGCTGCGCAGTTCGCGCAATTGCGCGATATAGGTGGGATGTTCCAGCGCGTCGATGTTTTCCTGGGGAAATCGCGAAAGCAGTTCACCAATCGACAGTTTTACAAAGGGATTCTCCAGCTCGGCCATAGTTACCGGCGGATTGATATAGCGTGCCATGCGTTGCAGGGCAAGCCCGAGGGTACGCTCGTAGGAAATGATGGATTCTTCGACCTGGATCTGGCGCGCATGCGCCTGGGTATATTCCGAACGCCGTCCCGGATCGTATTCCATGATGATGCGGGTCTGCCCGACGATTTTCTGGTGCCGTGCGAGATTGCGCCGCGCCACTTCCAGTGACATCTTCGCCTGCAATGCTTCGAGATAATCCTTGGCAAAGAGGTAAGCAAGCTCTTCAGCCGTTTCCTCCGTTTTGAAGCGATAGTATTCGGCCTTGATTTTATCGCGTTCAACATGCGCATTGGTCTGGCCAAAATCATACACCCGCCAGCTTGCTTCCACGCCAGGCGTGAAGCTGCGCCGATTTTCGTTGCTGTTGGCAAGCGGCTGGTTCACGGAAGCGCGCACAGTCGGGTAATAGGCCGATTCGCTGCGCTTCAACACTGCCGCTGCCACACGCTCGTTGGCTTGCGCCTCGCGCACCTGGGCATCTTCGCTGACCACCGTGCGCAGAATCTGGGGAAGATCCCTCGCCTGGGCGACCAGCATGCCTGCTGTCGCCCAGCCCACGATCATCGCGCGAAGCCATCCTGTGTATCTGGTCATCCCGAACCCTTCGCCGCCCTCAGAGCAGCGTACGTTTCATATCTCCAAGCACTTGACCGAGGAAACCGGTCATGCGCGCCCCGAGTGCGCCGTCAATGACACGATGGTCATAAGAAAGCGACATCGGCAACATCAGACGCGGCGCAAATTCCTTGCCGTTCCAGACCGGCTGCATAGAAGAACGCGATACCCCGAGAATGGCCACTTCCGGCGCATTGACGATCGGCGTGAAATAGGTGCCGCCAATGCCGCCAAGACTCGAAATGGTCATCGATGCGCCAGACATGTCGGCCGGCGTCAGCTTGCCGTCGCGCGCTTTCTTGCTGATCGCGGCCAAGTCTTCGGAAAGCTCGTAAATGCCTTTCTTGTCCACATTGCGAATGACGGGCACCACCAGACCATTGGGCGTATCCACGGCAATACCGATATTGTAGTATTTCTTCAATATCAGCGACTTGTTATCCGGAGACAGTGAAGAATTGAAACGCGGGAATTCTTTCAGGCCCGCAACCAGCGCCTTCATCAGGAAAGCGAGCATGGTCACGCGCATGCCGCGTTTCTCGGCCTCTGCCTTGAGCGATACGCGGAAGGCTTCCAGCTCGGTGATATCGGCCAGATCGTGCTGGGTGACATGCGGGATATTGAGCCAGCAGCGCGTCATCGCCTCACCGGTGAGTACATTGATGCGCGAGAGTTTCTGCTCTTCGATCTCGCCGAACTTGCTGAAGTCCACGGCGGGAATCGGCGGAATGCCGCTGCCGCCAACCACGCCAGCAGCCGTTGCGCCGCTGGTCAGCACGCCCTTGACGAAATCCTTCACGTCCTGCTCAACAATACGGCCACCGCGTCCTGTGCCCTTGATCTTGCCGAGATCGGCGCCCAGTTCACGCGCAAAGCGGCGCACCGAGGGACTGGCATGCGCCTTGGCAAAGGCGGCTTCGTCGATTTTGCCGGAAGTGGCTGCCGGAGCCGGTGCGGCAGGTGCGGGCTGTGCCGCCGGAGCAGGGGCAGGTTTTGCCGGCGCTTCGGCTTGCACTGCCGCCGGCGCTGCTGCACTGGGTGCAGCGCCTGCACTGGCGATGCGGCCAATCACGGCGCCCTTGCCCACCTTGTCGCCCACCTTGACGTTGAGCGACACGATGGTACCTGCCACTTCGGCCGGCACTTCCATGGATGCCTTGTCCGATTCCAGGGTGATGATGCCTTGCTCGGCAGTCACGCTGTCGCCCACCTTGACGTTGACTTCGATCACGTCCACAGCCTCGAAATCGCCGATATCGGGCACAACAATATCCTGTTCCGCAGACGCAGAAGCCATGGGCGTTGCCACAGGCGCGGCCGCTTCCGGTGCTTTTTCCTGTGCGGGCGCAAGGGCTGCCGCCGCAGCGCCTTCGGCCACTACGGCAATCACATCACCCTGCTTGACCTTGTCGCCCACTTTCACCAACACCTGTTCCACCGTGCCGCCGCTTTCCGCCGGCACTTCCATCGACGCCTTGTCGGATTCCAGCACAATGACGGACTGATCGGCAGTCACGCTGTCGCCCGGCTTGATCAGGACTTCAATCACGTCCACCGCATCAAAATCGCCAATATCCGGCACACGAATTTCTTTGCTCATCAATCAATTCCTCTTGCGATTAACGGTGGGACGGGAAAGCGGTATCGGTGGCAATGCCGTATTTCTCGATGGCCTTGGCCACGATCGCCTTGTCGAATTTGCCTTCTTTCACGAGGGCATCCAGTACAGCAACGACTACATGATGGCGATCCACCTCGAAGAACTCGCGCAACGCTTCGCGCGTGTCGGAGCGGCCATAGCCATCGGTGCCGAGTACGGTCATGTGGCGGCCCTCCGGCAAATAGGCGCGGATTTGCTCGCCGAAGGCGCGGATATAGTCGGTGGACACCACCACCGGCCCCTTGGTGCCTTCAAGCTGCTCGGTGACGTAGGCTTTTTTCGCTTTCTGTCCGGGATGAAGACGGTTGTCGCGCTCCACTTCCATACCGTCGCGCGCCAGCAGGGTAAAGGACGGCGCACTCCACACGTCCGAACCCACGCCCCACTCCTCGGCAAGGATTTTCGCCGCTTCGATGACTTCGACAAGAATGGTGCCGGAGCCGAGCAGTTGCACATGGCCTTTCTTGCCGTCGTGGCCGTGCAGGCGGTACATGCCCTTGAGGATGCCTTCCTCGACGCCTTCCGGCATGGCCGGCATGGCGTAGTTTTCGTTCATCAGGGTGACGTAGTAATAGACATCTTCCTGGTTCTGGTACATGCGGCGCAGACCGTCGCGGATGATGACCGCCACTTCGTAGGCAAAAGTCGGATCATAGGGCACGCAGTTGGGAATGGTCGCGGCATAGATGTGGCTGTGGCCATCTTCATGCTGCAAACCTTCTCCGTTCAGCGTGGTGCGTCCGGCCGTGCCGCCGAGGAGGAAACCGCGCGCGCGCTGGTCGCCCGCTGCCCAGGCGAGATCGCCGAAGCGCTGGAAGCCGAACATGGAGTAATAGATGAAGAACGGCACCATCGGCACACCATGCACCGAATAGGACGTGGCCGCAGCGATCCAGTCACTCATGCCACCGGCTTCGTTGATGCCTTCCTGAAGGATTTGCCCGTCTTTCGATTCCTTGTAGAACATGAGCTGTTCGGCATCGGCAGGGGTATATTGCTGGCCATGCGGGTTCCAGATGCCGTACTGTCGGAACATGCCTTCCATGCCGAAGGTACGCGATTCATCCGGCACGATGGGCACGATATGCTTGCCGAGCGACGGATCTTTCAGTAGCGTGGTCAGGATGCGTACGAAAGCCATGGTGGTGGAAATTTCCCGGCCTTCCTTGGTGGCTTGCAGCACATTGTCAAAGGCGGAGAGTTCCGGCACCGGCAGCGACATGGAAGCGGTACGGCGCGTCGGCACGAAGCCTTCCAGCGCCTTGCGGCGTTCCATCATGTAATTGTGGGCAGGAGAGCCTTCTTCGAGCTTGACGTATTCGAGCTTGTCCACCTGCTCGTCGGAAAGCGGGATTTCGAAGCGGTCGCGATAGCGGCGCAATTGCTCGGTATCCATTTTCTTGGACTGGTGTGCGACGTTCTGCGCTTCGGCAGAGCCGCCCATGGCATAGCCCTTGATGGTTTTGGCGAGAATGAGGGTCGGTTTGTCGCTCTCCATCGCCGCCTTGTAGGCGGCAAAGATTTTCGCCGGATCGTGGCCGCCGCGGTTGAGTTCCCAGATATCCTTGTCGGACATGTCTTTCACCATTTCTTTCAATTCCGGCGAATTGAAGAAATGTTCGCGCACATAGGCGCCGTCTTTCGACTTGAGCGTTTGATAATCGCCGTCAAGAACTTCCATCATGCGCTTGCGCAGAAGCCCCTTGTCGTCACGTGCGAGCAGCGTATCCCAGCGGTTGCCCCAAATGACCTTGATCACGTTCCAGCCCGCGCCGCGGAATTCGCTTTCGAGCTCCTGGATGATCTTGCCGTTGCCGCGCACCGGACCATCGAGGCGCTGCAAGTTGCAGTTGATGACGAACACGAGGTTGTTCAGGTTTTCGCGCCCGGCAAGACCGATCGCGCCGCGCGATTCCGGCTCGTCCATTTCGCCGTCACCACAGAAGGCCCAGACCTTGCGATCGCTCATCGGAATGAGACCACGGCTTTGCAGGTAGCGCATGAAGCGCGCCTGATAAATCGCCATCAACGGCCCCAGGCCCATGGAAACTGTCGGGAATTGCCAGAAATCCGGCATCAGCCACGGGTGCGGATAGGAAGAAAGTCCCTTGCCGCCCGCTTCCTGACGGTAGTTGTCAAGCTGTTCGTCAGTCAGGCGGCCTTCGAGATAGGCGCGCGCGTAAAAACCGGGCGCGGAGTGGCCCTGGAAGAAAATGAGATCGCCGCCGTTGTTGCCATCCTGGCCGCGCCAGAAGTGGTTCTGCCCGACTTCATAGAGGGTTGCCGCCGAAGCAAAGCTCGCGATGTGGCCGCCGACGTTGGTGTCCTTGCCTGCTTTCACGACCATCGCCATCGCGTTCCAGCGGATATAGGAACGGATTTTGTGCTCAAGCGCGGTATCGCCCGGATACGGCGGCTGCTTGGCAAGCGGGATGGTATTCACATACGGGGTGTTGGCGCTGAACGGCAAGTCCATGCCGGCGAGAGAAGCGCGTTCGATCAGGGTTTCCAGAAGGAAATGGGCGCGCTCGCTGCCGTCCGCCTGCAAAACGCTTTCCAGAGCGGAAAGCCATTCACGGGTTTCCTGGGGGTCGATGTCCCGTTGATTCTGTGTCATCAGTTTGCTCCAGTTCGGAAGTCTTTCGGTCAAAATTAACGGCGTGATTGTAGCACAGTCATGAAAAATGCCGCCAGACTTCGCTTTTTTACCGGCTTGCGGCTTTTCCGCGCAAAAAAACATGGCGAAAACATGAACTTCTTTGTTTTTATTTAAAAATTCAAAATTTATTAGTTTTTATGTGTTTTTTCTCACAAACAAGCGCTTATCGCGGTAAATTTTCTCACGATAAGCGCTTAATGATGGGAAATTTTATCATTCATAAAAACCGGATATTGCCGGCCCTTATGATTGCATGGTCAAGACAGCACCAGACGCCGCGCCGCCAGATACTGCGCTTCGTTTTCCGCCCAGACTTGCTGGTTTTTCAGGAAATTGCGATACGATTCCAGCACTTTCGCCGCCATGTCGCTTTTCTTCTCGAATTCGGCCAGATACTGCTGGGTCGCGGCATACATGGCTTTCAGGACGTCGTCGTTGTAATAGCGCAACTGTACGCCGTCTTTCTCCACCAGATTGCGCAGCGCTACCGCATTGTGGGTGCGGTAATCGAGCAGCATGCGCTCGCTCGCCGCACGCGCCACCATCAGCACCTGCTCGCGCAATCCTTCTGGCAACGCCTCGAAGGATTTGAGGTTGAACATGTACTCGGCAGCCGCGCCGTTTTCATGCCAGGTGCCGTAGTAGTATTTGGCCACTTTCTGCAAGCCGAAGGCCTGGTCGTTCCAGGGGCCTACCCAGTCGGCCGCGTCGATGACGCCGCTTTGCATGGAAGTAAAGGCCTCGCTGCCCGGAATGGAAACCGGGGTGGCGCCCAGCATGCGGAACACTTCGCCAGTCACGCCCGGCGCGCGAATCTTGAGCCCTTTCAGGTCTTCTACCGAATTGATTTCCTTGTTGAACCATCCGCCCATCTGGAAATCGGAGTTGCCGCCCGGCACGGCCATGACGCCGAAAGGCTTGTACAGCTCGTTCAAAAGCTCGATACCGCCGCCGAAGTAATACCAGGCAGACAGCTCCAGCGGCGTCATGCCAAACGGAATAGCGGTAAACACTTCCGTTTCGGGAATCAGACCCTTGCTGTAATACGCGGGGCCGTGCGCACAATCGGCCACGCCATCACGCAGCGCATGGAAGACTTCAAAAGGCGGCACCAGCTCGCCCGCGCCATAAAGCGTCACGGCAACCCGCCCTTCGGTGACCTTGCCGACCTGCTCGGCAAACCACTCGGCATTGGTGCCGATGCCCGGGAATTTCTTCGGCCAGGCCATGACCATTTTCCATTTGAATTCGGCTTTTTCCGCCGCCTTGACAGCAGCCGCGCCACCCAGGGCGACCAGTCCGCCGCCTGCTTTCAGCAAATCTCTGCGTTTCATTTTTTCCCCTCTTTCCTGTCGTTATCAAAAGCGGGCAAAACGGGGAAAACCTCTTTCCCCGCCTGCCCCATGACATTATTTATCGTGACGGTACGTCAGATACGTTTCAACATTGGCGGAAATGCGCATCTGGTCGGCCAGGAAGGCCTCGTAAGACGCGAGAATTTTCTTCGCCATATCCGATTTTGCCGCATATTCCTTGAGATATTCGGCCGTTTTTTCCTTGAAGACCTTGATGACGTCGGCAGGGAAATCGCGCAACTGCACGCCTTCGCTGTCAACCATCTTCTTGAGCGCGATGCCGTTGTTCTTCTGCATATCGACCATGCACTTCTGGTTCATCGCCAGCGCCAGCCCTTCGACCACAGCGCGAATATCCGCAGGCAACGTGGCAAGCGCTTTTTCGTTGATGAGAATTTCCATCATCGCATTGGGCTCCTGCCAGCCGTTGTAGTAATACTTGGCAGCCTTGTAAAGGCCGAACGCCTGGTCATTCCACGGGCCGACCCAATCGGTCGCATCAAGCACACCACTTTGCATCGACGTGAAGATTTCCGCGCCCGGCAGGGAAACCGGCGTGGCGCCGGCCAGGCGGTACACTTCGCCGCCAATGCCCGGCGTGCGGATCTTGAGGCCTTTCAGGTCTTCTACCGAATTGATTTCCTTGTTGAACCATCCGCCCATCTGCGGCATGGTATTGCCACCGATCAGCGGCACAACGCCGAAAGGCTTGTAAATCTCCGCCAGCAGCGCCTGGCCTTCGCCATGAATGAACCAGGCATTGAATTCGTCGGTCGTCATGCCGAACGGCACGGAAGTGAACAGTTCCGCTTCGGGAATCTTGCCCTTCCAGTAATACGGCGTGCCGTGCCCCATCTCCGCCGTGCCGTCGGAAACGGCATTGAACACCTCAAACGCCGGCACCAGCTCGCCCGCGCCGTAAATCGTGATATTCAGGCGGCCATTGGTGGCCTTTTTCACTTCCTCGGCAAACCATTCCATGGAAGTCGCAAGCCCCGGAAACTTCTTCGGCCACGACATCACCAGCTTCCAGTTGAACGTCTTGCCGTCATCCGCCCGGGCAGTACTTGCCGCACCCGCCACGCCCAGCGCCAGCGCACCTGTTCCGGTTTTTTTCAACAAATCCCTGCGTTTCATCTTCACCTCTTTGGCTCTACTTGCAAAAACAGAAGCCCGCCCTGCGAACCTCCATGAATAGCATTCGGGAAACCACATCTGCGCCAGCCTCGCTTTCCCGGCCTCGCATCCGGCCTGGACAGCGCGCCCTGCGCCCGATATTGCCCGGCAGCCGATTATGCCGCAAACCATCCCGCTGTCGCGACAATTTTCATCGGAAAATCGCAGAGGATGCCGCCTATGATAAGATTCGTCCTTTGCAAGCGCCCCCATCTTCCGCAAGGACAGCCCATGAACATCTTGAAAACCATGCCATTAATACTGGCTTTCCTCATGCCGGGCGTCGTGATTGCCCAGCAGGGCCCGTCCGGCCAGCCTGCGACGAGCGAAATTTCGCTGACCTCTCTCGGCGAAGACACGCCCCCGCCCCGCAACAACGACATCCCCTTCGAAGCCCTGAAAACCTTTGTGGACGTCTTCGATGCCATCAAGAAAAACTACGTCGCCGAAGTCAGCAACCAGACCCTGATGGAGCACGCCATCCGCGGCATGCTGGCGCGCCTCGACCCACATTCCGCCTACATGAACGCCGACGAATTCGAAATCTTCAAGCAGGAAAGCGAAGGCGAATTTGCCGGCATCGGCGTCGTGCTTGATATCAAGGCAGGCTCCATCAGCGTGGTATCTTCCATCGAAGGCTCTCCGGCAGCACGCGCCGGCATCACCACCGGCGATATCATCCTGCAAATCAACGGCCAGAACATTGCCGACCTCACCCTGATGGAAATCGACAAGCTGCTCGACGGCGACAACGGCAGCAGCGTCAACCTCACCGTGCAGCGCGATGACAACATCTTCCAGCACGCCCTCACCCGCGAGATCATCCATACCAACAGCGTCAGCTCCAGCGTGCTGTCGCCGGGCTACGTCAGCATCAAAATCTCGCAATTCCAGGAAGATACCGCGGAAATGCTGGCCAAGGAAATCGAATCGCTCAAAGTCAAATACGAACTCGCCGGCATCATTCTGGACCTGCGCGGCAACCCTGGCGGCTATCTGGAAAGCGCCGTGGATAGCGCCGACCTGTTTCTCGACAGCGGACTGATCGTTTCGGCGCGCGGTCGCGACGAAGGCATTACCGAAGAGTTCCACGCTGCAAGCGGCGATGCGCTCGAAGGCATCACCCTGCTCGCCCTGGTGGACGAAGGCAGCGCCTCCGGCGCGGAAATTCTTGCCGGCGCCCTGCAGGACAACCGCCGCGCCCTCGTCGTCGGCCAGCCTACTTTCGGCAAGGGTTCGGTGCAGACCATCACGCCGCTGTACCACGGCGGCGCAGTGAAAATGACCACTGCCCGCTATTTCACGCCCGACGGGCAATCCATCCAGGGCAAGGGCATCATGCCCGACGTCGTGCTGTCGCCGCTTACCGTACATGCGCGCGAGCAGATCGAGCAGCGCGAATCCAGTTTCCCCAACCGCCTGGATGCCGACAACGGCCAGAAACCTGCCGGCAACGAAACGCAGACCCGTCTGGCAGAACGCGATTTCAGTCTCTATGAAGCATTGAACATCCTGAAAGCCATCAGCATCCTGCCGCATGCGAAACCCGCGGCGGAATCTTGAGGATTGCCGATGAGCCAAAATATTGTGCGCGATCCTGCGGAAGACAGCCTGCAAACCATCCACCAGCTGCTCGCCGACTACCACGAGCATGATGACGACGACAGCCCCGAACAGGCCGTCGCCAGCCAGCAACTGCGCGACTACCTGAACCAGCTGCACTACGCCGACATCGCCGACCTTCTCGAAACCCTGCCACCGGACGACCGCATGCTCGTGTGGTCGCTGGTCAACGAAGACATCGACGGCCGCGTACTCGTCGAAGTTTCCGATCCCGTGCGCGAAAGCCTGATTGAAGACCTCGACCCGCACGAACTCGTGCAGATCGCCGGGCAACTGGATGGCGACGAACTCGCCGACATCACCCCCTATCTCGATGACGAAACCGTTCACGATCTCGTCATCGCCCTGGATGACGAAGCGCGCGAACAATACGAACAGGCGCGGCACTATCCCGATGACGAAATCGGCTCGCTCATGGATTTCGACTTCATCCGTGTGCGCGAAGACATCACATGCAGCGTCGTTCTCCGCTATCTGCGCCGATTTGACGCACTCCCGAGCCAGACCGACAAAATCTTCGTCATCGACGAACACCACAAACTCATCGGCACGCTCCTCATCCGCACCCTGCTCGTCAACGAACCGCAAACCCTCGTGCGCGACATCATGCTGACCGACAGCATCCATTTCCACGCCCAGGATGACGTGGAAGACGTCGCCAACGCCTTCGAACGCTACGACCTCGTCACCGCCGCCGTCGTGGATGACGACGGCCACCTCATCGGCCGCGTCACCATCGAACAGATGGTGGACGTGCTGCGCGCCGCCAGCGATGACGACATCCGGCAAATGGCCGGTATCCACGAAGACGAAGACCTTTTCTCAAGCCCGTGGCAAGCCTTCCGCACCCGCTGGCTGTGGCTCGTCATCAACTTGTGCACCGCCTTTCTCGCCTCGCGCGTCATCGGCATGTTCGAAGAATCCATCGCCAAAGTCGTGGCGCTCGCCGCCCTCATGCCCATCGTCGCAGGGCTCGGCGGCAACACCGGCAACCAAACCATCACCCTCATCGTGCGCGCCATGCACAACATGACGCTGAGCGCCTCGCAAATCCGCTATCTTTACCTGAAAGAAATCGGTGTCGCCCTCATGAACGGCATCATCTGGGGCAGCGTCCTCGGCCTCATCGCCTGGCAAATGTACGACCACGTCACCCTGGGCCTCGTCATGGCGCTCGCCATGCTGCTGAACCAGCTCCTTGCCGCCATCATGGCCGTCAGCATCCCCGTCATCATGCAGCGCCTCGGCCGCGATCCCGCCCTCGGCTCCAGCGTGCTCATCACCGCCTGCACCGACTCCGGCGGCTTCTTCATCTTCCTCGGCCTCGCCAGCCTGATGCTGCACTGAGCCCACCGCGACAAACTGCCGCGAGATTCGCAGGGTGGGTGTCAACCCACCATTTAGAGCGTTTTTGACTCAAATGTGAAAGAATTCAAAGCCCCAATCTCGCTTCGCGAGTTCTTCGAATCCCGTGGGACTCGTCAGAGCTCGCGCAGCGAGATTGGGGTTGGGGTGAGGGCAGAAACAAGCTTTCTGCATCCTTTTCTCCGCAAATCCTGCTATTGGATGAATCAAAAATGCTCTAGTAGGGCGGACTTCAGCACAGCGATTCGCAGGGACGCAGCCTGCTGCGTCTCGAACCCTACTCCCGGACGTTGCGGACATGCCGAACCGTATTGGCAGCATCATCCATCCAAAAAACCATTTGAAACCGTTATTTTTTACCAATAACAAGCGCTTCATATGATAAAAATCATGTAAAAGTTTTGTAAAAATGAAGAAAAAATGGCAAAACATTATTCCTCGCTATATGATTGCCGCTTTCATACCCACAACCAGAGGAGACAAACATGAAACCCACCCGTTCCCTGCTTGCGCTCGCCTTTGCCGCGCTCATCTGGCAACCGGCAGCCGCCGAAGCTGTTTTCCAGCGCGGCAACGAATTTGAAGCCGCCACCCTCGATCCGCATCTGGCCACCGATAATGCCGGGCACACCATTCTCCTCGATACCTTCGAGGGGCTCACCAGCGTCAACGGCGAAGGCGCGATCGTGCCCGGTGTTGCCGAGCGCTGGGATGTCTCTGCCGACGGCAAGCACTACACCTTCCATCTGCGCGACAACGCCAAATGGTCGAACGGCGAAGCGGTAACGGCGGAGGATTTCGTCTATGCCTGGCGTCGCGCCCTCGATCCGGCGACTGCTTCCAAATACAGTTTCGTGCTCTATCCCATCAAAAACGCACAGAAAATCAACAATGGCGAACTCGCGCCCGACGCGCTCGGCATCAAGGCCACCGACGCGCGCACCCTGGAAGTGGAGCTCGAAGGGCCGACGCCGTACCTGCTGGATTTGTTGCGCCAGCCGGCGAGTTACCCCGTGCTGAAAAGCAATGTCGAGCAATATGGCGACAAATGGACGCAGGCTGGCAACATGGTGAGCAACGGCCCCTTCCAGCTCGTTGCCATCACGCCGCAAACCAGCGTTACCGTGCAAAAATCGCCGCATTACTGGGATAGCGCCAATGTCAAACTCGACAAAGTGGTCTATCACACCGTGGAAAACGCCAATAGCGGCCTGTCGCGCTATCGCGCTGGCGAGCTCGACATGGTGAACGTCCCGCAGGATCAAATCGACTGGGTGCGCGCCAATTTGCCCGACGAATTCATCACCTACACCCGCCTTGGCACCTATTACTTCGGCTTCAACCAGACCAAGCCGCCCTTCAAGGACAACCCCAAACTGCGCCAGGCGCTCTCCATGGCGATTGATCGCGACGTGATTGCGGAAAAACTTGGCCGCGCCGGGCAAAAGCCAGCATACAGCATCGTGCCGCCCGCCACCGCCAACCATCAGCCGTGGCTCCCTGACTGGGCGAAACTGCCGCGCGAAGAACGTCTCGCCCAAGCCAAAGCGCTTTATGAAGAAGCCGGTTACAGCCAGGACAAGCCGCTCAAAGTCAAACTCGTTTACAACACCAGTGAAGACCAGAAGCAAAACGCCATCGCCATTGCCGCCATGTGGAAAAAAGCGCTTGGCGTGGAAACCGACATCACCAACATGGAATGGAAAGTCATGCTCGCGCGCGTGCAGGAAAAAGACAGCGAAGTCTTCCGCATGGGCTGGAGCGCGGATTACAACGATCCCAACACCTTCCTCGAAATCTTCCGCAGCAACTCCGGCAGCAACTACACCGGCTATGCCGATCCCGCCTACGACGCCCTGCTCGACAAGGCCGCAGCCGAACCCGATCTCGGCAAACGCACCGCGCTTCTGCACGAAGCCGAGCAGCGCTTCGGGGAAGACCACGCCATCATGCCCGTCTTCTACTACACCCGCGCCCTGCTGTTGAAGCCGCACGTCAAGGGCTTTACCCCCAATATCGTCAACCTCATCCCCTCGCGCTATCTGTTCATCGAAAAATAAGCGATGACATAACAAATAGTTCCATAAACAGGGACGTTGCCTGCAACGTCCCTTTTTTATGCCCGAACGCGTCAGTCCGTTTTTGCTATAATCCTCGTTCTTTACATGAGAAATTTTCTCACCAATAAGCGCTTATCGTGATAAATTTTCTCACCATAAGCGCTTATTGATGGTAAAAAACATACATAAAAGCATTATTCATGAAAAACAATAATCCTTACGCCCATCTCGCCTGGAATCTCGCCCGCCATCTCTCCGGCAAGCATATCCATCTCGTCGTCACCCCGGATGGCGTAAGCGCCCAATATTGCTATGAAACCCTGAAGTTTTGGCTCGACCGCCACGAAGACCTCTACTGGTTCTCCGACTGGGAAACCCTGCCCTACGACCAATACACCCCGCATCCCGATCTGGTCTCCGAACGCCTGCGCGTACTCGCCGAATTGCCGACGCGGCGCAACGGCATCGTCGTCGTGCCGGTCAATGCCCTGCGCCAGCGCCTTTGCCCGCAAAAGCACCTCGACCGCTTCGGCATCCATCTCGCCCTCGGCGACCGCCTGCCACGCGCCGATCTCATCGCGCGCCTGCTGGAAGCGGGCTATCAAAGCGCCGTGCACGTCAGCGAAAAAGGCGAATATGCCGCGCGCGGCGCCATTGTCGATCTCTTTCCGATGGGCGCCAAAGCGCCCGTGCGCCTCGAATGGGACGATGACGACATCGATTCCATCCGCACTTTCGCCCCCGACACCCAACTCACTCTGGAAAAACTTGAAAAAATCAGCATATTGCCCAGCCGCGAAATCGATTTGTCGGACGCCGGACGCACCTGTTTCCGCCAGTCAGCGCGACAGGAACTTGGCGAACGCATCAGCAACAGCGGCATCTATCAATCCTTAAGCGAAGGCCGCACCCCGCAAGGGCTGGAATACTATCTCCCGCTCTTTTTCGACGATACCGCCACCCTTTTCGACTACCTGCCGAAAAACACCCGCCTCGTTGATATTCCCCTGCCCGAAGAAGCGCTTGCCCGCCATGCCGAACAATGCCGCAAGCGCTACGAACGCCTGAATCCCTTGCGCGAAGGCGGCCTGCTGCCGCCGGAAAAACTGTGGCTGTCGCCGCAGGAAACCCTCGCGCATCTGCAAGGTCTGGAAAAACATCCCCTTCCCGACCATGCCGACCCCATCCCTTTCAGCGGCAGCGTGCATGAACGCGAGCAAGGCTGGAAACAGCACATCCTCGGCAGGGAACCGCTGGTGCTGCATTTCCCCGGGCAGGGTCTGCGCGAACACTGGCACGAGCGCCTCATCCGCCAGCACGCCAACGTCACCCTGGCCGAGCGCAAAGACCTGCCGCCCGCGCCCGGCCATATCCAGCTTGTCATCTCGCCGCTGCGCGCAAGTTTCCGTGGCGACGGCGTAGTGCACCTCGCCGAAGCCGATTTGCACACCACGCCGCCAGCGCAGAATTACCGGCAAAGCAAAACCACCGATCCCGCAAGCCTCATCCAGAGCCTGCAAGACCTCATCCCCGGTGCCCCCGTCGTCCATATCGACCACGGCGTCGGCCGCTACCAGGGATTGCAAATGCTGGAAGGCGAAGAACTTCTCGTCATCGAATACGCCAAGGGTGGCAAGCTCTACGTTCCCGTCACCGATCTCGACCTCATCACGCGCTACAGCGGCGGCAGCGCGGAAAGCGCTCCCCTGCACGAACTCGGCAGCAAAAGCTGGGCAACCGCCAAACGCAAAATCCGCGAAAACGTCCACGACACCGCCGCCGAACTCCTCGCCATTTACGCCGCACGCGAAGCCAGCCACGGCCAGTCGATCGCCATTGACGACAACGCACTCGCCGCCTTCAGCGCCGGCTTTGCCTACGAAGAAACGCCGGACCAGATCGCCGCCATCGATGCCGTGCTCGCCGATCTCGCCCGCGAACAGCCGATGGACCGCATCGTCTGCGGCGACGTCGGCTTCGGCAAAACCGAAGTCGCCATACGCGCCGCCTACGCCGCCGTACTCGCCGGCAAACAGGTCGCCCTCATTGCCCCCACCACCCTGCTCGCCAACCAGCACGACCACAACTTCACCGACCGCTTCTCCGAACTCGCCGTGCAAATCGACTCCCTGAGCCGCTTCAAAACCGCCGGCGAACAAAAGCGCATCCTTGAGCGCGTCGCCAACGGGCAGACCGACATCGTCATCGGCACCCATCGTCTCCTGCAAAAAGACGTGCAATTCAAAAACCTTGGCCTCGTCATCATTGACGAAGAACAGCGCTTCGGCGTGCGCCACAAAGAGCAACTGAAAAAACTGCGCGCCGACGTCAACCTTTTAACGCTGACCGCCACCCCCATTCCGCGCACCCTGAACCTTGCGCTGACCGGCCTGCGCGACCTCTCCATCATCGCCACGCCCCCCGCCGGACGGCAAAGCGTGCAAACCATCCTCTGCCCGTGGGACCCCGCCATCATCGAAGAAGCCTGCGAACGCGAACTGCAACGCGGCGGGCAAATCTTCTTCCTGCACAATGACGTGGACAGCATCGAACGCATCGCGCGCAGCATCGCCGACACCCTGCCGCAAGCGCGCATCGCCGTCGCGCACGGGCAAATGCGCGAACGCGAACTCGAGCGCATCATGAACGACTTCTACAACCGCCATTACGACCTCCTCATCGCCACCACCATCATCGAAAGCGGCATCGACATCCCCAACGCCAACACCATCATCATCAACCGCGCCGACAAACTCGGCCTCTCCCAGCTCCACCAGCTGCGCGGACGCGTCGGCCGCAGCCATCACCAGGCCTATGCCTACCTCATCACCCCCGACTGGAACACCCTCAACAAAGATGCCCAGCGTCGCCTGGATGCCTTCACCACCCTCGACAGCCTCGGCGCTGGCTTCCTCCTCGCCAGCCAGGACCTCGAAATCCGTGGCGCTGGCGAAATCCTCGGCGACGAACAAAGCGGGCAAATCCAGCAAATCGGCATGAGCTACTACCTCGACCTCCTCGACCGCGCCGTGGAAAGCTTGCGCAAAGGCGAAACGCCCAACCTCGAGGAAGAACCCCCGCGCGAAAACATCGAACTCGACATCCCCGCCCTGCTACCCGAAGATTACCTGCCCGACCCGCAACAGCGCCTCGTCATCTACCAGCGCCTCGCACAAAGCAAAACCCCCGCCGAACTCGATGCCATCGCCATCGAACTCGTCGATCGTTTTGGCCGCCTCCCCGAAACCGCGCGCCACCTCATCGAACGCCACCGCCTGCGCCTGCGCGCCGCACACATCGGCATCGAACGCATCCGCATCAGCGACAGCATCACCTTGCAATTCCGCGCCGACGCGCGCATCAACCCCGACGCCTACCTCAAGGAAATCCAAAACGCCCCGCAGCACTACCAGCTCGCAGGCGCCACCACCCTGAAAATCCAGAACCTTCCCGGCAACACGGAAGACAAACTCGCCCACCTCAACGCCTTCCTCGACCGCATCGTCCTTGAAAACACTTTGTGAGAAAATTTCTCACCACAAGCGCTTATCGATGAGAAAATTTATCGTTTTACCACGCAAAAAAGCATAAATATTACATAAAAAACGGATAATGACGCGATAGGTCTCTGCCATTTGCCCATAAGGACGTAGGGTGGGTGTCAACCCACCGCCGCGCAACGATTCCACTTTTGCCCGGCAGACACCTAAGCGCTGCGTAACAGAAACGGTGGGCTGACGCCCACCCTACGAGAAAACACCCAATGCGAATCGTAGGTCGGCTATTCATGGCCGACATCAAACAAACGCCAAAGCAAACCGTAGGGACGTAGCCTGCTACGTCCCTGAATAACCCCAACACATGCATCACAGACGCTGCGGGCTACGTCCCTGCATCGCCAATCCATCCCCGCATCAATCGTTCTCCCGTAGGGTGTGTGGCGGCAAGGCCGTCACGCACGCGAAAAAACCTCCGCAACCGCGTGCATGGACTGCATCCGCACAAAAATCACCATTTCCCGTGGCAAGGCACCATTTACCCGCAGGGCAAACCGTAGGGACGTAGCCTGCTACGTCCCGAATAACCCCAACACATACACCATAGACGTTGCGGACCACGTCCCTGCATCACCAATCCAGCGCATGCGTTCACACCCCATACAGCCATGGTAATTTTTCTCACCAATGGCGGATTAAACTTTGAAGTGCAACTCCCCCGGTTGGAGAGAGGCAAGCTGCGTTAGCCTATGCTTTTCTTCCGACCAAGAAAGGAGAAGCACAATGAAACGCTACACGCAGCTTACCCAGGCGCAACGATACCAGATTTCCATCCTCCTCGACGACCGGCAAAGCCCGGCCGCCATTGCTCGCCTGCTCGGCGTGCATCGCTCCACCATCTCGCGCGAAGTGCTGCGCAACGGCCAGGACGGCCGCTACCATCCCGAACAGGCACAACAGCAAACCCGGCAGCGGCGCCAGGGCAGAACCCGTATCCGCCCGTCATGCTGGCAAAGGGTGGAGCACTATCTGCGCCTGGACTGGAGCCCGGAGCAGGTCAGCCTCTATCTGAAAGCGCGGGGCAAACCCGGCGTCAGCCATACCCGCATCTACCGTCATATCCGTGAGGACAGGCGCAACGGCGGGGATTTGCATCTGCACCTGCGTCATCGTCGTCCTTACCGCCGTGGCCGCGGCAAGGCACTCCGTATCGCCAATCGCACGCCGATAGACCAGCGCCCGGCCATCGTCGCCGAGAAAGGCCGTATCGGCGACTGGGAGATGGACACCATCGTCGGCAAGCATCCGCGTCAGGCGATCGTGACGCTTTGCGAACGCCAAAGCCGTCTGACCCTGATGGCCAGGCTGCCGTTCAAGGGGGCGGAAGTGCTGAAGACGGCCGTCATTGATCTGCTGCTGCCGCTCAAGGCACGGGTGCACACGCTGACTTCAGACAACGGCATGGAGTTCAGCCGTCATGAAGGCATCGCCCGGGCGCTGGAAGCGGACTATTATTTTGCCCACCCCTATGCGTCATGGCAGCGGGGGCTGAACGAGAATGCCAACGGGCTGATCCGTCAATATTTGCCCAAGGGCTGCGATTTTGACGCGGTGAGCGAGGAGCATCTTGCCTGGATCATGGCACGGCTGAATCATCGTCCGCGCAAGTGTCTTGCCATGAAAACGCCGCATGAGGTATTTTTTGGCGAGAGCCGTTGTTGCACTTCGGAGTTTAATCCGCCAATAAGCGCTTATGACGAGAAAATTTATCGGGATAAGCGCTTTATATCGATAAAAAACAATTATATTTCATAAAAATATGAAAAACACACAAAACACTCCATCATGGTGGTTTTTTACCGCCAAGGCCGATAAGATGCGCGTTTTTCATCCAAGCAAGGATCCCTCATGACTGCCCGCCCGCTCGCCATAGACATCATCTCCATCCAGTCACAAGTCATCTATGGTCGCGTAGGCAACAACGCCGTCATCCCCACCCTCGAGCAACACGGGCTGACCGCCCTCTCCGTTCCCACCGTGCTGTTCTCCAACGCACCGCACTACCCCACCTTTTACGGCGGCGTCATCCCGGACGACTGGTTTGCCGGCTACCTGCAAGCCCTGGAAGACCGCGGCATCCTGCCACATGCGCGCGGCATCATGCTCGGCTATCTCGGCAGCCCGGCGCAAGCGGAAATCCTTGCCGCATGGCTTGACAACATCCGCGCGCAATACCCCGAACTCCCCGTGCAAATCGATCCCGTACTCGGCGACAGCCATTGCGGCCTCTACGTCGATCCCGGCCTTGCCGCCACCTACCGCAAACGCCTGCGCCACCTTGCCACCGGCATGACGCCCAACCATTTCGAGCTGGAATACCTGAGCGGACGCCAGTTGGAAACGCTCGACGACGTCATCGACGCGGCACGCAGCCTGCTCTCCGATACCACACGCTGGATCGTCGTCACCAGCGCCGCCCCCAAAGACTGGCCTGAGGGCAGCATGCGCCTCGCCGTCGTCACCGCCGAACAAACCGACATCCAGGAACATCCCTGCTATCACACATGCGCCCACGGCACTGGCGACACCTTCGCTGCCGGCCTCATGGCGCACCGGCTTGCCGGCAAAACCCTGAACGAAGCCGCGCGCCTGTCTGCACAACGGGTGGTGGAAGTGATTCGCCGCACCAATGCCGCCGGATACAACGAACTCGACCTCATCAATCGCTAAAGGTGAATTTCACTGCAAATGAACTACCCCGCAGCAAGCTGCGGGGTATCTATAGCTATTAAAGTCAGAAATCTTCAGTCACTCTTTCAAAAAACAAGTAGCGAGCAGGTTGGTGGTGAGTGCGCAGCACGAACCCCAACGCAATGATTTGGTGGATGTTGGGGTTCGCCTACGGCTCACTACCAGGCATCCATGAAAATGCGGTTGTTGTTCATGGGAACCCGCGCCAACCTGCGCCCCTTCAGTCGAATTAAGTTTGGGGCTGGAGTAGATTAGCCCTAAATCCCACACCAAGTCCGCAGAATTTTCATCTGTTGGTCTGGTGTTCCAAAGTTAAATCGAAACTCGCATTCCTTCAAGAACAGCGGGAAAGCTTTGCGAACAATCCCATTGTAGTTGCGCAGCACGCGCTTCGCCTGATTCCAGAAATTCTCAATCCCGTTGATGTGATTGCGACCATCAACAAAACCTTTGCCGTGATTGATCCGACTATGATGAAAACCGCTCACATCCAGAATGTCATAACTGCTTAAACTGTCCGTATAAACGATACTATCCGGTATGATTTTCTTCGTAATAACAGTAAATAAACTTTCCTTCCAGGCATTGTTCACCACGACGGTATAAACCCTGCCGCCGCGTTTGAGGATACCGAAAACCACCACTTTTCCTGCCGCACCTCTGCCACGTTTTCCTTTGTGCTTACCGCCGAAGTCGCTCTTGTCCAATTCGACGGAACCCCAAAAACCTGATCTGCCTCCAAAGCCAAATGATAGCAGATCACCTGGCGGATTTTGCGGTAGAAAAGGATGGCGGTATTGGCCTGGATGCCCAGCATGTCAGCGGCTGAACGGGCAGTGACTTCCAGCACGAAATATTCGAGCAGCTTTCTTTGTGTCGTCTTTTTCAATTTACAGTGGGTTATCTTTATTTTGGCAGCCTGGCATGACTGCTAATCTACTTCAGCCCCTAAAAAATCCCCGCTTGTTTCGAACGGGGATTTTTGAATATTCCCATATACTGGAATCTTGCAAATGAAATGCGCTATAAAACTTGCAATTTTCTCGATCAAAAGCAGCCAACTTGTTTTAATCAAGTGCTCTGCTCAATCTGCCAACTTCCTTTGCAGCAAATCGCTTACTACCTTGGGATTCGCCTGGCCGCCTGATACTTTCATCACCTGCCCCACAAAGAATCCCAGCATTTTTCCTGCACCGTTTTTAAAGGCTTCCACCTGTTGAGGATGATTGACCAAAATATCGTCTATCCACGCTTCCAGCTGGGTATTGTCACTCACTTGCTGCAAGCCTTGCGCCGCAATCAACTCATCCGCAGTCACTGCGCTTTCCCACATCTCGGCAAGCAGTTTCTTGCCTGTATTCCCGGAAATCGTGCCATCCTTGATGCGCAACAACAGCCCGCCAAATCGTGACGCATCCAGGCTCTGCGCACCAAAATCCTTGCCATCAACATTCAACAGGCGGGAAAATTCGCCCTGCAACCAGTTCACTACCAACGTGGCATCATTCACAATAGCCATCACGCTATCGAAATAATCGCCAACCATCGGACTTTGCAATAAAAAACGAATACTTTCCGAATCCAGAGAAAAGTCTTTCGCATAACGTGCAGCACGCGCATCCGGCAATTCCGGCATTCTGGCTTTAATCTCTTCCAGCCAGGATTCCGGCAAATCCAATGGCAACAAATCGGGATCCGGAAAATAGCGGTAATCGTTGGCTTCTTCCTTGCTTCGCATCGTGCGCGTTTCCTGCCGCTCAGGATCAAACAGGCGGGTTTCCTGCTCCACTACTCCGCCAGCATCCATAATCTCTGCCTGACGCTCTATCTCAATATCAATGGCCTGTTCCACGAAACGGAATGAATTGATGTTCTTCAGCTCTACGCGAGGATTCAAATCCTGGGTGCCCTTCAGGCGCAAAGATACGTTCGCGTCACAGCGGAAAGAACCTTCCTGCATATTGCCATCGCTGATGCCCAAGTAACGTACCAAATGATGAATATGGCGCATAAATGCAACCGCTTCTTTCGCAGAATGCATATCCGGCTCAGACACCAGTTCAATCAGCGGAACACCGGCACGATTCAAATCTATCCCGCTACGATCGGAAAAAATATCGTGCACTGATTTGCCGGCGTCTTCTTCCAGCTGCCCACGGTTGATGCGAACAACCACTTCACGCCCTTCCACATCCAGAACAACTTGGCCGCGGCGAATAATGGCATCATCCAATTGGCTGATTTGATAGCCTTTAGGTGAATCCGGGTAAAAATAATTCTTGCGCATAAAGAACGCAGAGCGGTTGACTTCAGAGTTCAACGCCATAGCGAATTGGCACGCATAATCAACTGCCTGCCGATTCAGCACAGGCAAGACCCCAGGATATCCCAAGTCAATTTCATTGGTATTGTCGTTGGGCTGCGCCCCAAAATCCGTTGCAGCCGGAGAAAAAAGTTTGGATTTGGTTGCCAGTTGAATGTGAAGTTCCAAACCAATTACTGCTTCATATTTCATAAATACTCGTCCAAAAACAAAGCCCCACCTAAGTGGGGCAACATACTGTCAAAAAATGGAATCATTCTCGCAAAGTAGAGAATTTATCATGCTCTGCCAAACGTTTGTCAACAATGCGTGGCGTAATGAAGATCAGCAGTTCTTTCTTGTCAAACTTGCGGCTCTTGCTCTTGAATGCATTTCCGACAATGGGCAAATCACCAAGCAAAGGCACTTTGTTATCTTGCAGCTGTTGTCTTTGCTCGTAAATACCGCCCAATACAATGGTCTCACCATTATCAACCAAAACATGCGTATTCAGCTCATTGGTATTGATCGGATAGACTACGTTTTGACCAACTTGCACCACGGATCCAGGTTGATTGTTGGTAATTTCCAGCTCCATGTCAACCATGTTGTTGGGGGCAATACGCGGAGTCACATCCAGCGCCAATTCCGCAGACTCATATGAAACTGTCGCAGTATTATCGCTTACTGTGATGGTCGGCAATTTGGTCCCCGAAGCTACGCGAGCTTTATTACCGTCTTGTGTAACAACTCTCGGGCTGGAAACAATCTCAATTTGTCCCTCAGTTTCCAACGCAGAAAGCTCCAGATCAATCAGGAAATCCTTACCCAAAATCGCCAATCCATAACTCGCAGCACTGCCTGTAGTCGGCGCAGCCGGCAAATTAACTCCCAAGCGATCGCCAATAGCCGGTAACGCTACAGGGTTGTTGCCCGCCACAATTGAACTGTTCAGAGAATTGGCCGCATTCAAAGAACCAGATCCTGACAACAGATTATTGCTGTTGCGATTCACAAAGCTGAAGCCAAGTCTTGCTCCAATATCTTTGGAAAACTGATCTTCTGTTACGACCAAACGCGCATCTACAAGAACTTGGCGGACTGGTTCATCCAATTTTGCCACCAAATCACGCACTGCTTGCAGTTTCGCCGGAATATCATTTACCAACAGGGTATTGGTACGTTCATCCACTGTCACGGAGCCTTTGGAAGACAAAATGGAATCCGTATTCTGCAACAAGCTATTAGAACCCGAACCAACATTTTGACGTGATTTTTCAATTATCGCCATAATATCGGATGCCTTGGCAAACTTAACTTGGATATATTCAGTACGCGTTGGCAATAATTCTTCTTCTTCACGAATACGCTTCAACGCAGTCAATTCAAAATCGCTCAACTCCGTCTGCGGCGCGACATAAATAACACTTCCATTGGTGCGCTTATCCAACCCCTTAGTTTTAAGAATAATATCAAGAGCTTGATCCCAAGGTACGTTGTCAAGACGCAATGTAATATTACCGACAACCGAATCACTTACCACAATATTCTGATTGGTGAATTCCGCGATGATCTGTAAAACAGCCCTAACTTCAATATCCTGGAAATTCAAGGACAAACGCTCACCACGATATTTTTTGGATTCACTAAAGCCTATCGCCTGCTCAACCTTGGCTTTCATGGGATCCGCTTTCGGCTTCATCACTTCGATCGTATAAGCATTCCCCGATTGATACGTTACAAATTCATAGGGATTTTTACCCATATTTAAAGTAACTTTCGTGCCACTATTAGTGCGCTGCACATCAGCGAAATTGACAGGCGTAGAATACGCTGTCAGCTCCATTCTCTTTTGCTGATCTTTATCGATCTTATAACCGGAAATATCAGCAACAATCTTTGTCCCTTCACTGCGCACATTTACCTGTGTGTTGGCGCTTGGCAAATTGAAAGTCAAGGTGCCATTTCCATGCTCATTTTTTTTGAACAGGGGTGCAAAATTCACACTGGATTTGATTACTTTGTCTACGGCCGCAGTTTGTGTAAAGTGAACATTGCCTGAAGTTGGCACAGAGGACGTGGAAGCATTAGCTAACCCTACCAAACTACCTTGCTGCAAAGGAGCAATTCCTCCTCCCGATTGGCTGGAAGAAACGCTCAGAACAACGTCTTTCCCCTGCAAAGACACTTTGTAAAACATAGGCTCAGACAAACGCACTACTGCTCTTGTACTTCCTTGTCCTGGAATAACATCAACATTATAAATACCATGCGTTGCTACAGAAACTTCGCGCGAAGCCAAGTCGGAAGTAGTATTCGGAAAATCCAGAACAATGGACGCCGGATTTTCCGTCGTAAACGCAGCAGGCTGGACTCCAGCATTCTTGAAAACCAACTGATATCCACTTGGACTGTCTCCTTGCTGAACCGCTGTAATCGCGGCAGCCATACTTAAAGGAGACAATGTAGCGAGCAAACAAGAAACATAAAGCTTTTTCATAAATCCACCCCAAATTATTTAAACAGCTCTAAAATGGCCATCCGATTTTGCCAGCCGCGAGGCACTTTTTGCTTTTCGCGAATAACGATATGATCCGTTTTTATTGACACAACCAATCCATTATTTTTCCCCATGTATTCACCCTGCATGGCATTCACTACGCCCGAATCAGGTGTCTGAATCAGTGCAATTCTACGATTATTTTTGCCAAGCACCGTGCCAACGAAGGTAAGTTCCTCTAGCGGATACCCTTCTAAAAAATACGGGACATGTGGTATGGGTGCACCATCACCACAATCATCATTATTGCAATCTTCACTGGCATCAGCTTCGGGCTCAACTGTAGCATCTGTTACAAATGACTTTAGGGCAAAAGGATTTTCTTTCTGTGCTTCATAGACATAGGGAACATAAACCGCCAATTCACGCATTGGTCCCAAGTCAAGCTCATTACTTGGTTTTGCTTGCTCTTTTGTCTGCCTGATGAATTGTGCCACCTCTGCTTCAGGATTGGCACCAAAAAATCCGGTAGCAAATACAAAAGCAAAAACACCAACAGCAATCTTGTCCAGTGGCGGAGCATTAAGAATTAGGCTTTTCATCTTTCACTCCCTCCTTAACCAAAGTCTCAATATCCTGATTATAAATATAAGTCTGTAACTGACTATCAATAATCAAATTATTAATATTATCTTTAGAAACTTCTATCTTCATGTCTGCCACATTGAGAATACGCTCCAATTTGGAAATTTTCTCTGCAAACTTGGCAAAATTCACATAACCTGTTTCTGCTTTCAGCTGGATCGGCATGATGTCATAGTAATTTTGCTTGATTTCCTTTTCTGGAGTAAAAGTTTGAAAATTAATTTCATTCTCTACCGCTGTAGTATAAACATCATCAATCAAGTCTGGCATTTCCGCTTCTGCTGGCAAAAACTTCAGCAGGGACTTCAAGCGCAATACCAACTCTTCTGAGTGCTGCTGATACAATGGCAAATCCAAAGTATATTGATAATGAGCAGCGTACTCTCTTTTTAAAGACTCTATTTGTTGATTGTTCTGTGTCTGTTCTTCCAAAACAGGAGTACGCAAGAACCGATCATACAAAAACCATATACCTGCAATCATCAGGAGCCATAACAGAACTTTGTATACAATCGGCCATGTACCCGGATTATTCATATCCAGTTGTGAGGGGGAGACAACTCTCATCCTTGATTCTCCTTATCAATTGCCAGAATCAGTTTTAACTTTTACCAAAACGGTAAAGGTTTTTACTTCCGAGCCAGCAGCCACGTTAAAGACAGAGGTCGATTTGGCCTCGTCAATCCTGACAAGTTCTGGCACCGCAAAAGCGTTGAATTTATGCATTTCGCGCATAAATGCAGATATACCTGGCTCATTCTCTGCCACCCCTTGAATCGTGACTGTACTGCCAACAAAATTCAAATTTGTAACAAAAACATTATCAGGAGTATGACGCGCCAAATGATCCAGCATGGCAACAGCAAGCCCACGTTGATCCTGGAGCTTTTGGATAGTGTCTATCTGAAGGTTCAATTCGTCATTCAGTTTTTTGATTTTCTCTACTTCTGCTTTCGCTCTTTTGAACTGATCAATATCGTTTCGCAAAAGCGTAATACCTTGCTGCTGCTTTTCTGCATATTGTTTTTCCATCCAATAGCTGAAGCCGCAAAGTAATGCAGCCAGTAAAAATAACGCTAACGTTATTGTAATAAACTCTTTCCGCTGCTGTTCCCTTTTTGCCGCACGCCAAGGTTGCAGATTGAATTTTCTTGACATTTTATTTGCCTTCCATTGCTAACCCAATTGCCAATGCATGATGCATGCCCGTATTTACAGAAGCGTCAGCATCATGATGCTTGCTTCGAATATTTCCGGAAAAATTTAACAATTCCAGCGGTCTTCCTATATTCTCTCTCAACAGGGGCAAAAAGTCTTTGAGAACTGCCCCTCCTCCTGTCAAATAAATATTTTGAATATCAAGAAATCCCGTATTGTTCGCTTCATAAAAATCAAGAGCCAAACTCATCTGCTCCGCAAACATATTTACGTAAGGCGTTAAAACCAGATCGTGATACTCTTCTCCAAAACTCTGGGTCAACTTGCGTGTTTCTGCCTGTACTGCATCCATATCAAAAACATCGCGGATAATTTCATTCACATGGTTACCGCCCACTTGTTGTTCGCGGTTATAAATGAGATCCGTTCCTTTGAAAACATAAAAACGGCTACGCATAAAGCCAATATCTACAATCATGACCGGAGATGGACCAAGCAGCCCCAGAGATTCGAGAACTCTTGCGAAAGCAAAGGCATCAACATCAACCTGTACCGGAGCGTAATTTTTCCCCAACCCCGAAAACAAATCGGTCTTTGCATCAATAATGTCACGTCGTCCCGCAACCGCCAAACGTTTACCTTCGCCATCAGGCTTTTCATCATAATCTATATAGACCTGATCAAGCGGAAAAGGCAAAGAGTCCGACAAATCCAGCTCTACAGCGCCTTCCAGATCTGCACCTCTGAGTGCAGCATCAAGTTCTACACGACGCAATATGGTATCACCAGCATTAACATGAATGACTGGCTGTCCTTTAGTCATTTTATGTTTTTTGATCGCTGTGATGACGATCTTGGCAAGCGTCGCCTTATCTCTATTCGCTCTTACTTCATCCGGGATGATTTCATATCCCAGATGAGTTGCGGTGAAGCCTTTCCCGGCACTTTTAACTCGGGCAATTTTTATTGCATATTGCCCGATATCTACGCCAAATATTTCTGGTGTTCCCAACATATTTAAACTCCTTTTTGCTGTCGGGATGATTCATTCAGATGGTTCTGATCGGTGCGCCTGTATACAGCTGACGCGGGCGTCCAATCCTGTAACCAGCAGAGATCATCTCGTTCCAATGAGCCACCCATCCGGCTGTTCTCGCCACTGCAAAAAGTGCCGTGAACATGTTCACTGGTATTCCCAAGGCACTGTAGATAATTCCTGAATAAAAATCAACGTTGGGGTAAAGTTTTCTTTCCACGAAGTACTCGTCCTTCAACGCAGCTTCCTCTAATTTAAGTGCTAATTCCATCCTCGGATCATTACCATAATGCTCCAGAATCTGGTAGCAAACGTCCTGGATAATTTTTGCACGAGGGTCATAGTTGCGATACACACGATGTCCAAATCCCATCAAGCGGAACGGATCATCCTTGTCTTTGGCTTTTGCAATAAACTTGCTGATATTATTGACACTTCCTATCTGATCCAGCATATTCAGCACAGCCTCATTGGCGCCGCCATGCGCCGGTCCCCACAATGAAGCAATTCCTGCGGATACGGCAGCATAAGGATTCGTGCCTGTGCTTCCTGCAAGCCTGACTGTGGAGGTGGAAGCGTTCTGCTCATGATCTGCATGAAGGATAAACAGCAAGTCAAGCGCCTTGGCAGCCAAGGGATCAACTTCGTAATCTGTTCCTGGGCGCTCGAACATCATGCGCAGGAAACTTTCTGTATAGCCTTCTTTTTCTTCCGGGTAAAGGAACGGATAGCCTCTGTAATGCCGGTACGTAGCAGCTGCAATCGTCGGCATTTTTCCAATCAGGCGCAGTGCAGTGATATAGCGGATTTCAGGATCTGTGATATCCAGCTCTTCATGATAAAAAGCCGCAAGAGAAGCTGTTACAGCCGTCATCATTGCCATCGGATGGGCATCATAATGAAAGCCGGAGTAGAAATTCAGCACACGCTTGTTAAGCATGCGATAGTATTTGATTTTGCTCTCGAATTCAGAGCTTTGATCTTTGGTCGGCAGTTCGCCGTGATAAAGAAGATAAGCCGTATCCAGAAAATTGAGCTTTGCACAGACATCTTCTATTGGATAACCACGATAGACCAATTGCCCTTTCGCACCATCAATGAATGTGATTTTGCTTTCGCAACTGGAAGTGGTGCCATAGCCGGGATCATGGGTGAAATACCCGGCATCTTTGGCAAGGTTGGCAATATCAATGCAGGGTCGACCCAACACGGGCTCCAAAACTGGCAATTCGACAGTTTTATCGTTTGCGGGGTCGACCAAAGATACGGTGCGTTGACTCATTTTGCCTCCAGTTAAAAATTGAACAGAGGCAAATTATCCTATAACGTCAATACCGTCAAGAGACTTATTAAAGATTGATGAACAAACGGTTATTTTTTACCGTACTTGCGACGGAAGCGGTCAACACGACCTGCGCTGTCGAGAATGTTTTGCTTGCCAGTGTAGAAAGGATGGGATTGGCTGCTGACTTCCACACGAACCAAAGGATACTCGTTGCCGTCTTCCCAAGTAATTTTATCGTTGGTCGCGATAGTGGAGCGCGTCAGGAAAGCGAAATCCGAGCCCGCGTCCTGGAATACGACCGGGCGATAGTTGGGATGAATGTCTTTTTTCATAAAAAACAAAACTCTCTTTAAATTGAAAAGTTTAAAATGATACTGCATCAAAAGTTCTTTTGCAAGTGGATTAATAAAGACATTTCCCTGAAAGGCAACAAAAAACCATCAAAATCCGCAACACAATAAGCGGTTAAGCATCCCCCTTGTTGTGATGATTTTGTTTGTTGCACCTGCATTCGCTGCCCCGCACATCCTTCGTGCTTCGTTATACTAACGCTTTTTCCAGCAGCCTCTCATGCGCGATATGACCCGCTTTGCCAACGATCCCTTGATTACCGCACTCTCTGCGGCTACGCCCGTATGCTGGCACAATCCCCATCTTGCCAGCTTTGCCAACGCACGGGCCGACATTCCCGTCACTGATGAAGAAGTCTCTGCCGCACATGCCCTGTTGCAGCGTTTTGCTCCCTATCTGGCACAGGTATTTCCGCAGACCGCTCCTGCGGGCGGACTGATTGAAAGCCCGTTGCACGCCATCCCGAATCTGCAAGCGGCACTCAACCTTCCCTTCGCGTCTGGCAGTCGTCTTTATCTCAAGGCTGACAATGAATTACCCGTTTCCGGCTCCATCAAGGCGCGCGGCGGTATTTATGAAGTCTTGCAGCATGCGGAAGCACTGGCTTTGCAACACGGCTTGCTGCAAGATAAAAATGATGACCACCGCAAACTGGCAACTTCCAAAGCCCGCGCCCTGTTCGCATCACACGCCATTGCCGTAGGGTCCACCGGCAATCTCGGACTTTCCATCGGCATCATGGCCGCACAACTGGGTTTCCGCGTCACGGTACACATGTCCGCCGACGCGCGCGCCTGGAAAAAGGACAAGCTCCGCGCGCACGGTGTATCCGTCATGGAATATCAGGCCGATTATGGCGTAGCCGTTGCGGCGGGACGCGAACAGGCTGTGGCCGATCCGCGCACCCATTTCGTTGATGATGAAAACTCGCGCCAACTCTTTCTCGGCTATGCCACGGCCGGCGCGCGCGTCAAAAGCCAGCTTGAGCAAGCCGGCGTGAGCGTGGATGCCAAACATCCCCTGATCGTCTATTTGCCTTGTGGCGTTGGCGGCGGGCCAGGTGGCGTCGCCTTCGGACTCAAGCTCGCTTATGGCGACGCCGTGCATTGCGTATTTGCGGAGCCCGTGCAATCGCCGTGCATGCTGCTTGGCATCTACACCGGCCTGCACGATACCATCAGCGTGCAAGACATCGGCCTCACCAACCGCACTGCCGCCGACGGTCTTGCCGTGGGCCACCCGTCAGGATTTATCGGCCGCGCCCTGATGCGCTGCCTGCACGCCCTTTACACCGTCCGCGACGACGAACTCTTCCGCCTGCTCGCCCTTGCGTACCAGCATGAAAACCTCAAACTCGAACCCTCTGCCGCCGCCGGACTTGCCGGACTGCCCCATTTCGCCCATCTCGACAATGCCACCCATCTCGTCTGGGCGACTGGCGGCAGTATGGTACCCGACAACATCTTCGCACAATATTTGAGGCAATCCGCATTACCTCCACATAAACATGATAAATTTTCTCACTATTAAGCGCTTATCATGCAAAAATTTCTCATAACAAGCGCTTCAGCATGAGAAAAAAATCACTATCTTGCCTTTCCTGATAAAAAATGTTTCCATACAAGCAGCTCATCACGGGAGAGACGCATGAAAACCCTGCTTGCCACCCTGGCCCTTGGTGCCGCCGCAGCCGTCAACGCGCAAGACATCGCTCTGCTCAACATCCGTCAGAAAGAAGTCGGCCATGTCCGGCAAATCGCTACGCACGATGCCCTCGGCATCGCCGCTGTCAACGACAAAGGTGAACTCTGGCAATGGCATGACAAAGCCTGGCACAAACTCGCCGACGGTTTCGCTCCGCGCAGCCCGCTTTCCGCCGGACACGGCCGCATCACCGGCGTTGACCAAAACGGCCACTTCATCGCCTGGCAGAACGGCGAGCTCACCCGCAGCACCATTCCGCTCGCCCCCGATGCCGGCATGGTACAACTCGCCCTCGCCACCATTGCCGTCAAGCGCGATGGCGATGCCCACCGCCTTGTGCGCATCGAAAATGGCAAAATCGTTGCCGAGCGCAAAGACGTCAACGTCCTGCCCGACCTGCGCCCCCTGCAAATCGCCATGGACGGCACAGACAACGCCAACGGCCACATCGCCATCCTCGTCTCGCCCAGCACCATCTACGACCACGCCGTGCTCGGCGACGGCATCGAAGCGCAGGCCATCCACTATGTCGAACGCCACACCCTGGAAGACCTCGCCGCCCCCATCACCCTCAAAGACCCGGAAGTCTTTGAAGCCAACGCCTTGATCGCGCTTCCTGAAGGCAACGGTCACCGTATCGTCAGCGTCATCTCCGGCAGCGGCGCGCGCGTCGCCGTCATCGGCAACGACACAGGCAAACTCGCCTTCCGCTACCAGGGTCCACCGCTCACCGAAAAATACCGCTGGCTCTCGCCCTTCGTGCGCGGCAACACCCTCTACAGCGTGCAAACCCCGCACAGGAACGGCGAACTCCTGCGCTACAACTACCCCGAAGAAGGCGTGGAAAGCCTCGACGAAGGCTTCAGCAACCACAGCTACCAATCGCGCGAAATGAACCTCGCCATCACCACCCCGCTGAACGGCCATGAAACCTGGCTGCCCTACAAGGGCTACCACAGCTTTGTGCACATCGACGCGCAGAACAACATCAGCGACGGCTGCACCCTTCTTCTCTCCCCCATCATCGCCAGCCGCCTCCTGCACAACTGGCCGGTGTACCTGCTGGAAAATGGCGAAATCTACACCCACGGCCCCAACGCCTCTTGCGCCACCCCCACCAAACCCGCCGGCTATGACTACCCCTTGAGCAAACCCAAGTCCGACACCTGCTCATAAACCCAAACCGACAAACCATCCTGTCAAGCGCTTCATGCGGGAAACCCCTCACATGAAGCGCTTCTTCATGATAAAAAACCACCATGACCATCTTCATCCGCATCTTCCTCGTCTTCAGCCTCGCCCTCAGCCTTGGCGGCATCCTCCTCGTCCGCGACCTCCAGCAGCAAATCCGCCCCGGCATGCGCCAGGTACTGGAAGACACCCTTGCCGACAACGCCCAAACCCTCGCCGCCACCCTTACTCCCGCCCTTGCCAGCGGCAACATCCACGACCCGCAATGGCGCGAACAGCTCCGCGCCCAACTCAACCCCGCGCAAAACGCCCGCATCTACCATCACCACAAAACCGCCAACCACCAGCAACTCGTCATCACCGACCCGCACGGCATCGTCCTCTACCACACCAACCCCGACGAAACCGGCCGCGACTACAGCCAATGGAACGACATCCTCCGCACCCTGCGCGGCGAATACGGCGCGCGCAGCACCAACAGCACCATGTACGTCGCAGCCCCCATCCGCGCCGTCGACGGCCAGCTCCTCGGCATCGTCAGCCTCGGCAAGCCCAGCGCCGACATCCTCCCCTACCAGGAACACGCGCAAGCCCAGCTGCGCCGCACCGCCCTCCTCTATCTCCTCGCCAGCCTTGCCCTCATCGCCCTCCTCACCCTGTGGATACGCCACAGCATCAACCGCGTGCGCCGCTACGCCACCGCCCATGCCCGCGAACAACAAGCCCCGCGCTTCCACCTCGCCTCCGAACTCAACCGCCTCACCGACGCCATCAGCACCATGCGCCGCGAACTCGAAGACCGCGCCTACGTCACCCGCTACATCGAAACCCTCACCCACGAACTGAAAAGCCCGCTCACCGCCATCGCCGCCAGCGCCGAACTCCTGCAAGAAGATCTCCCCGCCGCCGACCGCGAACGCTTCGCCACCGCCATCCGCCAGCAAAGCGACCGCCTGCACCACCTCGTGCAACGTCTCCTGCAACTCTCGCGCATCGAAAAAGACCCCATCCGCAAGCAACCCGTCGCCCTCGCTTCCTTCTGGCAAAACCTCACAAGCGAATACACCCCGCGCCTCGCCCGCAAAAACCAGCAACTTGCCAGCGACCTGCCCTCAAGCCTCGAACTGCACGCCGACCCCTTCTGGCTCGCGCAAGCCCTCGCCAACCTCCTCGACAACGCCATCCGCGAAGCCCCGCAAAATGCCACCATCACCTTTCACGCCAGCCAAACACGACAACACACCATCCTCACCCTGCACAATCCCACGCCAACCCCCATCCCCGACTACGCCCTGCCCCGCCTCTTCGAACGCTACTACACCCTGAACCGCGCCGAAAACAGCGGCCTCGGCCTCACCCTCGTGCAACAAATCGCCGAACAGCACGGCGGCCACGTCCGCGCCGAACAAAACGCAAACGGCCTTGCCATCATTCTCACCCTGCCCAACCATTAAACCGAACCGCAGACGGGCATGCAGGCCAGGCTTCAGCCCGCCATGAATGCCATCATGCGAAAAACCCTGCACAACAAGAGCAGGTCGGCCATTCAAAGCCCCAATCTCGCTTCGCGAGTTCTTCGAATCCCGTGGGACTCGTCAGAGCTCGCGAAGCGAGATTGGAGTTGGGGTGAGGGCAGAAACAGAGCTTTCTGCATCCTTTCCTCCGCAAATCCTGCTATCAGATGAATCAAAAATGCACTAGGCGCCAGCCCTGCGGATACAAAACATCACAAACCGCGTGAGTTACACCTATCCACGCACTTTGCCGCCCGCCAGCACTTTTGCCATCTGCGCTGAAGTTTACTTGTTGCAAACCATCGGGCACCAAAAAAATATAATCATTTTCATGAAGTTATATATTTTTAGATCCTTTTGACAATTGTGCTTTCAAGCAATGAACGCCAAATGAAGCAGCGGTCAAAGCCCCTCCCCCTGTGGGGGAGGGGTTGGGGAGAGGGTTTACGAAAAGTCGCACAGCGACAAAACTTTCAATATTTCAACCCACCTTCCGAAATTCCTTAACTCTGGCTCGCCAATTGTCAACAGACCCTAAAGAATGCCGCAGATTTTTAGGTTGAATGGCCATACTTGCGCAAAGAAAGCCCCATCCCGCCTTGAGACGTACCCTCTAGCTTCGCAGCCAGTCTCACTGATAAAATTCACAAGAACGATAAAATCGTTATTTATTACCATGAATAAGCGCTTTTAATGAGAAAATTTTATACTAAAATCGCTTAACCATGAGAAAAATTCCCATCCTTAAAAATCTCCTTGCATCGCCGACAAAAACGCGTATGATGCGCACCTCTCAACTTCGGGGTGTAGCGCAGACTGGTAGCGCGCTTCGTTCGGGACGAAGAGGTCGCAGGTTCGAATCCTGTCTCCCCGACCATCATTTCCTTCCCAGCATCTTCCTTTCACGCAATGCCGTGAGAAAATTTCTCATATAGAAGCGCTTCGATAGCGAATTTTTCTCATGAATAAGCGCTTCCCATGCAAAAAACCTTGCATAAAACCGCGTTTGATAAATATCTGAAATGGATTACCAAGCCCTGCTGGACGCCCTCTCCGCCCATGCCGATCCCGGGCAGGCGCGCGCCATGTCCGCCTACATGCGCGACCAGTTTCCCTATCTCGGCATTCCCGCGCCATTGCGCCGCCGTCTCTCCCGCCCTTTCCTCGCCACAGGCAAAAAACAGCCGCCGGACTGGCGCTTCATCAACGCCATTCTCAGCTACCACAGTTCCATAATAGCCGTCGCTTGTGATATTCAGCCCGTTCAGAGGCAAGCAAACCATATGCCTTTCGCAAAACGTGACAGTCAGGCAATTTTCCGTTAGCATGCCCGCTTGGCCCACCTCACGACAGTCCTCGACTGCCACGCAACGCGATGAAAAAAATCCTGATTATGGCTTTGGCGCTATGCTGCAGCAACGCCTTCGCCGCCCCGACGAAAACCATCGTTTCCGCAGAAAAAGCCGCGAAAGTCACCCAAAGCAAAACGGCGAAGCAATCCAAAACCGCCGCGAAAGCTGACAAAACCAAGGCAGCCGAGAAAGGCAAGACTGTCGCCAAGGCAGACAAAGCCAAACCCGCCGACAAGGCAAAAACTGTCGCCAAGGCAGACATAGCCAAAGCTGACGACAAGTGCAAAGCC
>JAUMXB010000002.1 GCA_030529365.1 Cardiobacteriaceae bacterium
CCCGGTTGGTTGTTGGCTTTGGCAATGGCCTGGTAGAGCGCTTTGCGGTCGGCGTTTTCGGCGTTGACCAGCTGGTTCATGCGGCCGCGGTCAGCCATGGGGGCAGCATTGGCATCGCGCACGGCAACGAGGCCGTCGGCAGTGAGCCCTACCGCACCGCTGTCGAGGAAGGCTTGCAGTTCGCCAAAGCGCTTGGCCATGCGCGCCTTGATTTGCTCGACTTCCGGGGAGCTTGCGTTGAAATCGACGTTTTGCGCGTGCGCGTCGGCAGTGAGCGCGGTCAGGATGCCGAGCAGCAGTTGCCGTGCGGCGTTGCCTTCGACTTTGGCCTGCGGCTTGGCGGGCTTGGGCGGCGCGGCGTTCCAGATGTCTTCGATGATTTGGTCGGCGGCTTTTTCCGCGGCAGCCGCCGGGAAGTAGATGTTGACGGTCACGCAGGAAAAGAGCGCGATGAGGGCAAGGAGCCAGGTGCTGCGTTTGAGGGTGAGGGTCATCATGGTGCCTCCGGGGTGTAAGGGAAGATGCGGATTCCACTAGTTCGACAAGCGCACTTCGACTTGTCAGTTCGACAAGCTCACTGCATTTCGACAAGCTCAATAACCGTCGGTCGAAGTGCGCTTGTCGAACTGGCTGGTCGAATGACGCTTGCCAGTTCTGAACAGGGATTACTCTCAATCTTTGGCGCGGCCCAGGTATTCGGCGCTGCGGGTATCGACCTTGATCACGTCGCCGATGTTCAAAAAGAGCGGCACGCGCACCACGGCGCCGGTTTCGAGCGTTGCCGGTTTGCCGCCGCCGCCCGAAGTATCGCCGCGCAGGCCCGGATCGGTATCGACGATTTTCAGTTCGACGAAGTTGGGCGCGGTCACGCTGATGATATTGCCGTTCCACAGGACAACGGTGCAAAGCGATTGTTCCAGCATCCATTTTTCCGCATCAGCCACGGCGTTTTTGTCGGCGGGCAGCTGCTCGAAGGTTTCCGGGTTCATGAAATACCAGCTGTCTTCGTCCTTGTAGAGGTATTGCATGTCGGTTTCGTGCACGTCGGCGGCTTCGACGCTGTCGCCGGATTTGAAGGTGCGCTCGATGACGCGGCCGGTTTTCAGGTTGCGCACTTTGGTGCGGTTGAACGCCTGGCCCTTGCCGGGTTTGACGAATTCGTTCTCGACGATGGTGTAGGGGTCGCCGTCGAGCATGATTTTCAGGCCGCCGCGAAATTCGTTGGTTGAGTAGTTTGCCATGGGTTGTCCTTGTGTTGGAAAAGCAATGTTTTAAGAAGCCATATTTTAACGGCTTGGCGCGGAAAGGGAGTTGCTTTCCGCGTTACCGGCGTTAGACGTTGAAGCGGAAGTGGATGACATCCCCTTCCTGCACCCGGTATTCCTTGCCTTCGAGCCGCCATTTGCCCGCGTCTTTCGCGCCCTGCTCGCCGTTGTGGGCGATGAAGTCGTCGTAGGCGATCACTTCGGCGCGGATGAAGCCGCGCTCGAAGTCGCTGTGGATGACGCCGGCGGCCTGCGGCGCGGTGGCGTTTTTCGGCATGGTCCAGGCGCGCACTTCCTTGACGCCGGCAGTGAAATAGGTGCCCAAATCCAGCAGTTCGTAGCCGGCGCGGATGACGCGGTTGAGCCCCGGCTCGCTGAGGCCGTATTCGCCGAGGAGTTCCGCCTGTTCGGCAGGCTCGAGCTGCGAGAGTTCGGCTTCGATGGCAGCGCACACGGTGACGACCACGGCGCCGGTTTCCGCCGCTTTCTGGCGCACGGCGGCCACATGCGGGTTGTTCGCGCCGTCGCCGTCTTCTTCGGCAACGTTGGCGACATACATCATCGGCTTCATGGTGAGCAGGAAAAATTCGCGCGCCGCCTTGCGTTCTTCTTCTTCGAGGGGCAGGGTGCGCGCCAGTTTGCCGTCTTCGAGGTGGGGCAGGAGACGGGCGATGATGTCGAGCTTGAGCTTGGCATCCTTGTCGCCGCCCTTGGCAATGCGGGTCAAGCGCTGCTGCGCTTTTTCCAGCGAGGCCATGTCGGCGAGGATCAGCTCGGATTCGATGACCATGATGTCGGCGAGCGGATCGACCTTGCCGGCGACGTGAATCACGTCGTCATCCTCAAAGCAGCGCACCACTTGCGCGATGGCGTCCGTTTCGCGGATGTTGGCGAGGAACTGGTTGCCCAGACCTTCGCCCTTGGAGGCGCCGGCGACAAGCCCGGCAATATCGACGAATTCCATGGTGGCGGGCAGGACGCGCTCGGGCTTGACGATGGCGGCCAAGGCATCGAGGCGCGGATCGGGCACGTGCACGATGCCGGTGTTGGGGTCGATGGTGCAGAAGGGGAAGTTTTTCGCATCAATGCCCGCGTTGGTCAGTGCATTGAAAAGGGTGGACTTTCCGACGTTGGGCAGTCCGACGATACCGCAGTTGAATCCCATGTAACAGCCTGTTTGATCTTGAAAATGGCGCGCATTATAGCGCAAAGCGCCTGTTGAAGCATATTTCATGATTTGCTTCAAAATAGTGATTTTTTACCACTATTAAGCGCTTTTCGCGATAAATTTTCTCACAATAAGCGCTTTGTGATGAGAAAATTTCTCATCGTTTGCGCAGGGTGTGCACGGCCACGCCGACCACGATTGCCCAGAATGCCGCGCCCACGCCCCAAAGGCTCACGCCGGAAGCGGCGACGAGAAAGGTGAGCGTGGCGGCTTCGCGGCTCTCGCCGTCATCGAGGGCGAGATGCAGGCTGGCGCTGATCACGGGAATCAGGGCAAGCCCTGCGAGCGTGAGCACAAAGAGCGGCGGCAGACGGCCGAACCAGGCGACGACCACGCCCGCGAACACGGCGGTGAGCAGGTAGAAAATGCCCGTCCAGATGCCGGCGATGTAGCGCTTGTGGCGATCGGGATGCACGTCTTCGCCCATGGCCATGGCGGCTGTGATGGCGGCGAGATTGACGGCAAACGCGCCAAACGGCGCGAGCGCCAGCGTGGCAAGGCCGGTAGCGGACAGCGCCGCAGAGGTGGGCGGGGGAAAACCGGCGGCGCGCATCACGGTGATGCCGGGCAGGTTTTGCGACGTCATGGTGACCACATAGAGCGGCAATGCCACGCCGATCAGGGCGGCGAGGGAAAATTGCGGCCACACCGCTGCCGGCCACGTCCAGATATTGTCAGGAGCGGCAGGCAGCAGGGCATCCTGCATCCAGAGCCACAGCAGCCCGCCAATCAAGGCGGCGAGCACGGCATAGCGCGCGGCAAGATGACGCACGACCAGCCACAGCGCGAACATCAGCAACGGCAACCCGGCAAAGGCCAGCGGCTCGGCAAAGACGCCGAGGCCGAAGCGCAGGAGAATGCCGGCGAGCATGGCGGCGCTCACGGCAGGCGGAATCTTTTCCATGAGACGCGCGAAGATGCCGGTCAGCCCGGAGAGCAGCAGCAGCGCACCGCATACCATGAAAGCGCCAATGGCTTCGGCAAGGGAAAAATCCGGCAGCGCGGTGATGAGCAGCGCCGCGCCCGGCGTGGACCATGCGGTGATCACCGGCATCCGATAACGCGCGGAGAGCGCAATACCCGACAGCGCCGCGCCCAGACACAGGGCGGCAATCCAGCCTGCGGTTTGCGCGGGCGAAGCGCCTGCGGCCTGCGCGGCCTGAATGACCAGCGCCACGCTGGAGGCAAAGCCGACCAGCACGACGAGAAAGCCGGTGAGAATCAGGGAAAAGCGGCTTTTCCGCAGCCAGAAGGGGAAGAAGGATAAGGGTGTTTTCTGCATGGCGGTTGGGAATGGATGTGGATGGGGCAATTTCTTGGCAGCTTTCGCATGGCTGGCGCAGGCGGCAGAGGCAAAGAGCGCAGGATGTTGTCAGTGGCGGAAGGATTACAGCCCCAGGATTTTCAGGGCTTTGCGCGCTTCTTCATGGCCGGCGCTGCCTGCCTGCTGCAACCACGAGATGGCGCGGTCGCGGTCGCCGCGTTGCATGTGCAGCATGCCGAGATCGAATTGCGCGGCGGTTTCGCCCTGAGTGGCGGCGAGTTCCAGCCAGTGGATGGCCTGGCTTTCATCGGCGGGCACGCCATGCCCTCTGAGATAGAGGCGGCCGAGCGCGTGTTGCGCGGCGGCGATATCCTGGGCGGCGGCCTGCGCGTACCAGTGCGCGGCTTGCGCGGCATCGCGGCGCGCTTCCAGCCAGACGCCGAGCTGGTATTGCGCGGGCGGGAATCCCTGTTGGGCGGCGCGTTCGTACCATTGGCGGGTTTGTCTGTCGTCCTGCGGGAGCATTTGCGCGAGCTGGTATTGCGCGGGGGCGTGGCCCTGGCGGGCGGCGCGTTCCAGCCAGTCGCGCGTGGCGGAAAGGTCGCGGGCAACGCCGTGGCCCTGGGCATAGAGATGGGCGAGGACAAAGCTGGCGTGGGCATTGCCGCTTTCGGCGAGCGGCAGGAGTTGTGCGTAGGCAGTGTCGTAATCGGCCTGGGCGAGCGCGGCTTCCGCTTCCGCCATTGCCGCTTGCTGGCGTGCGTCTTCTTCGGCATCGGGGACGGGAATGCCGGTGGCGCAGCCCGCGAGGGCAAGGAGTATCAGCCATTTGTGCATACAGTTTTCCGATGGTAAAAACATATTATCGTAAGCGCTTCTTGTGGTGGTTTTTTATCGCAAGAAGCGCTTATTTGTGGTAAAAAACGACCATTTTTAGTTGTTTTGCGAATCATAAAGGTCAACAGTCATCATCCGGTGGCGGTACAGGTTGGTAGCGAGGTATTAGGGGTTGCTGACAATTCGCGACTAAAGTTTACAGGTCTCAGAAAAAACATTCTAAATATCAATAACTTCGTCGCTGCGCGATTTTCTCTATCCCCCTCTCCCCAACCCCTCCCCCTCGAGGGGGAGGGGCTTTCATTCGCTACTAATCTGCGCTGCGGCGTGCGGCGGGTCAATCGGGTTTTTGCGTGGGGTCGATGCCGAGGCTTCGCAGTTTGCGGTAGAGGTTGGTGCGGTCCATGCCGACGCGCTGCGCAAGTTGCGCGACGTTGCCGTCGCAGTGGCGGAACTGTTCGAGGAGGTACTGGCGCTCGAAGACTTCGCGCGCTTCGCGCAGCGACAGGTCTTTGGGGATGATTTGCGACCACAGGCCGTCGTCGCGGTGGTTGCTCGCGGGCGACAGGGCTTGGCTGGCTTCCTGGGCGTCGATTTCCGCGGCGTCGGCGCTGATCAAGAGGCGTTGCACGAGGTTTTTCAGTTCGCGGATGTTGCCGGGCCAGGTGTGCTGGCGCAGGGTGTTTTGCGCGGCGAGGGTGAAATGGCGGTAGGGGAGCTGTTCGTGGTCGGCAAAATACTGGCTGAAGTAGTCGAGGAGTTCGGGGACGTCTTCGCTGTGCTGGACGAGCGGCGGGATGTCGATGCGCGCGACGGTGAGCTGGTCGTAGAGTTCGCCGGGCAGGCGCTCTTTGAGGAGATCGAGCGGCAGGCGGGTGGCGGCGATGAGGCGGATGTCGGCCTGGCGCTGGCCTTCGGCGCTGGTGTAGTGGCCGTGTTCGAGGAGGGTGATGAGGAGTTGCGCGCTGTCTTCGCGCAGCGCGGTGATTTCGTCGAGGTAGAGGGTGCCGCCGTCGGCGCGGGCGATGAGGCCTTTGCGCTTGTCGTTGCCGATGAGGGCGGGGTAGATGTCGGCAGCGTCCATGCCGGTGAGGTTGGCGGCAACAAAGGGGCCATCGGCACGCGGGCCGTGCTGGTGGATGTATTTGCCGAGGTGCTGTTTGCCGGTGCCGGCGTTGCCGTGGATGAGGAGCGGGGCCTGCTGCTGGGCGAGGCGGTCGGCCTGTTCGCGCAGGCGCTGCATGGGCTGGCTTTTGCCGATGAGGTCGGCCACCGGGTTGATTTGCGCTTTCAGGGCGGCGTTTTGCGTTTGCAGGCTCCAGGTTTGTAGCGCCCGCTCGATGGTGAGCAGCAGCTTGGCGGTGGAGAGGGGTTTTTCGAGGAAGTCGTAGGCGCCGAGGCGGGTGGCTTCGACGGCGGTTTCGATGGTGCCGTGGCCGCTCATCATGACGACGGGGCCTTGCAGGCGCTTTTCCTGCTGCCATTCGCGCAGGAGGGTGATGCCGTCGGCGTCGGGCATCCAGATGTCGAGGAGGATGAGGTCGGGCTGCAGGGCCTGGAATTGCGCGCGCGCTTCGCTGGCGCTGGCGGCGGTGTGCACGGTGTAGTGTTCGTCTTCGAGGATGTCGCGCAGGGATTCGCGGATCATGTCTTCGTCGTCAACGATGAGGATGGTGGCGCCGGGGGACGGGGTGTTCATGGTGTGGCATCCGGGTAATGAATGGGAAGGGTGAAACGGATGCAGGCGCCGCCGAGGGTGTCGCTGTGCCCGGCGCTGATGCTGCCGCCGTGTTCGGTGATGATTTTCTTGACGATGGCGAGGCCGAGGCCGCTGCCTTTGTTTTTGGTGGTGATGTAGGGTTCGAAGGGGTCTTTGGAGAGGTCGGCAAAGCCGGGGCCGTTGTCTTCGAGGCTGATGCTGACGAGGCTGTCGCCTTCGCGCCGCGTGCGCCAGAGGAGCTGGAGGTCGCTTGCGCGCGCCTCGAAGGCGTTTTTCACGAGGTTGATGAAGACTTGCTGCATTTGTACGGGGTCGGCGGCGACCGGCGGGAGGTTTTCCGCGAGATCATACTGGAAGCGCTGGTCAACATACAGTTCGCTGGCTTTGCGGATGAGCGCGTTGATGTCGGCAGGGATGGTGCGCATGGCGAGCGGACGGGCGAAGATGCCGAATTCGCTGACCAGGGTGCGCATGGTTTCCACCTGGTCGATGATGGTATTGGTGGCCTTGGCGAGGAGGTCGCGGTCGGCGCTGTCTTCGAGTTTGCCGTCGAGTTTGCGTTGCAGGCGCTCGCTTTGCAGGCGGATGGGGGTGAGCGGGTTTTTGATTTCGTGGGCGAGGCGTTTGGCGACTTCTTCCCAGGCGGCGTTGCGCTGGTTGTGGAGAAATTCGGTGATGTCGTCGAAGACGATGACTTGCCCGCCGCGCACGCGCTTGCCCGCTTCGATGAGATGGCTGCCGTGGCACATCAGCACTTTGCGCGGGCCGAAGCGCGACAGGGTGACTTCCTGCTGCCAGTTGGCAAGATGGGCGGAGAGCGGTTCGGAGAGCGCTTGCATGAGTTCTTCGTAGCCGTCGCGGATGTCTTCGTCGTCGGCGGGCAGGGGCTGGTTGAGGCGGGCGGCGAGCGGGGTGTTGAGGATGGCGCTGGCGCTCAGGTTGAAGGTTTGCAGTTCGCGGCGGTGATTGAAGGTGATGACGCCGGCGGTGAGGTTGTCCATGATGGTTTCAAGATAGGCCTTCTGCTCGGTGAGGGCGCGCTGCGCGGTGCTGGCGTTCTGCTCGGCATCGGCAAGCGCTGCGGTCATGGCGTTGAAATGGTCGCCGAGTTTGCCGAGGTCGTTCTTGGGCATGCCGCTGATGCGGGCGGCGAAGTTGCCGTCGGCTACCTTGCGCGTGGCATAGATGAGCTTGCGCAGCGGGCGCGTCATGTGCTCGCCGAACAGCACGCTCAGCCACAGAATGATGAGGATGGTGAGCGTGAGGATGAGCGCCAGCACGACCAGAATGGTGGTGGTGATGTGCGGTTGCAGGTATTCGTAAAAGCGGTGTTCCCTGTAATTGACGCGCACGGAATCGGCGAGCGAATTGAAGGAATCGGGCATGGCGTAGCTGGCGTGGAGGTAGTAGCGGTCGCTGCCAAGCTTGTCGATGTCGGCGAAGACGTCGATGGTGTATTCGTGGTCGGTTTCGGAAAATTCGAAGAATTCCTGTTGTTCGTTGATGCGCAGCAGGGTGTCGTAAGCGAGGCTTTCCACGGCAAGCACGTCGGTATCGCGGTGGGCAAAGGCGACGACGATGCCGTAGCGGTCGAAAACGGCGAGTTCGATGGCGCCGGTCTGGCGGCGCATGGCTTCGATGTTGTTGACCAGCTCGCCGTAGCTTTGCCGGCTGATGAGATCGCTGACATAGCGGGTCTGGTCGAGCGCCTGACTGGCGCGCAGGCTTGCGGAGGTGCGGGTGAGTTCGAGGGCGTCTTCCATGGCGGTGCTGACCCGGCTGTTGAAGGTTTTGCCGAGGTCGTAGGATAAAAACTGCCAGGAAAAGAAAGAAATAATGACTATCGGAATCAGGCTTGCGCCAATCATGCTGAAGGCAAAGGAGAGCGACAGGCGTGCACCGCTGCTGTCCTGGCGGCGCAGGCGGCGCAGCAGGGCAAATATTTGCCAGAAGACAATGCCGGTAAGCGTGAGCATGCTGACGGCAGCGAGCACAAGCAGGGTGAGGTAATGGCTGTTCGGCGTTTCCGGGCGCGCGGCGGAAGCGCTTAGCCAGTGCAGGCAGAGCAGGGTGAGTCCGATACTCAATATGCCGGACAGCAGGGAAAAGACGACGCGGTTTGCGCCTAGCGGACGAGCTGACATGGAAACCACTCGCTTGCAATATCCCATTGGGGATTGAACAGCGCATCAAGACGCAGGGAAACCGGCAGCTGCGCGGTATCCAGCCGCAGACGGACGCTGATGTCGTAGTCATAGACCGGGGAAAGCGTGACCGCTTCGGTGACAAACACCGGTTGAACGTGGGCGGCATGGCTCAGGGCATCGCCGAGATAGGCGAAAGACAGCCGTTTGCGCGCGGCCGGTATGTCGAGAATGTATTGCTGGGAAATGGGGTTGTAACTCAGGCGCTGGCGGTGCTGGACGATGGTGCGCGCCGGCCACCAGCGCCGCTGCCGCCGGATGTCGGCTTCCTGCACCAGCTCAAGCGTCAGCCCGCTTTTGATCGCCGTCGCCGGCGCATCGGGGAGCTGGATTGTCGCTTTCATCTCCGCAGTCAGCATATCGCCCCGAATATGGCAGATTGCGCTATCGATACGAACCTGTGCCCACAGGACGTTACTCAGACTCAACACCCCTATGGCAAGCAGGCATTTCATGATTTGCCCAGCAAGGCATAGAAAAAGCCGTCGCCGTTGGCATCCGGCAGATGCAAATGCCCGAAACCGGTATTCGACGCGAGGGCAGGTGCAATGGGCAACAGGCGGGCGTCGGCATGTCTGGCGAGGAATTTTTTCACGACCTGCTGGTTTTCGGCGGGCAGTATCGAGCAGGTGGTGTAAAGGAGGCGGCCGCCGGGCTTCAGGATATGCCAAAGCGCTTGCAGCAGGCGGGCTTGCGTTTGCGGCAGGCGCAGCAAGTCGCGTTCTTCGCGCAGAAAGGCAATGTCGGGATGGCGGCGCAATACGCCGCTGCCGGAACAGGGGGCATCGAGCAGAATGGCGTCAAACGGCTTGCCATCATGCCAGGCGGCAATATCGGCCGCATCGGCATGGCGGATGTGCGCTTGCTGGCCGAGGCGGGCGAGATTGTCGCGTACGCGGGCGAGGCGCGCGTCATCATGATCGAGGGCGACGACTTCGGCCTGCGGCGCCAGTTCGAGCAGGTGGCCGGTTTTGCCGCCAGGTGCGGCGCAGGCATCGAGAAGGCGTTCGCCGTTTTGCGGCGCAAGAAGCAGGGCGGCCTGCTGCGCGGCAGCATCCTGCACGGAAACCTGCCCTTCGGCAAAGCCGGGGATCTGCTGCACATTTAAAGTCTTGTGCAGGGTAACGGCCTGCGGTGCCAGCGGATTGGCGCTGGCGGATGCCATGCCGGCTATCCAGCTGTCGCGGTCAAGCGTGGGGTTGAGCCGCAGCGTCAGGGGCGGCGGATGGCTGGCAGCATGGGCAAGCGCTTCCGTGGCTTGCGGATGGGCTTGCGCCAGCCAGTCGGGCAGGTTGCGGACGAGGCTGGCATCAAGCGCTTGTTGCCAGTGCGCACGCTCACGCTGTGCACGGCGCAGCACGGCATTGATCAGGCCCTTGGTGCGCGCGCTGCCGTTCTTTTCGGCGAGCGCCACCGTTTCATGGATGACGCCGTGGTCACCAAGATTCATGCGCAGCAATTGCCACAGGCCGAGATTGAGGAGAATGGCGGGGACGCGGGCATTGGCGCGCAAGGGAGCGCTGAGCAATTGGTCGCGGATATGGCTGAGCGCGCGGTAATTGCGCAGGGTGTCATAGACCAGCGTGTGATAGAGCGCGCGGTCGGCTTCGTGGACGCGCATTTTCGTGGCATCGAAAATTTGGCTCAGGGAGCGCTTGTCGCCGATGACGCTTTGGATGGTGTTCAGGGCGGCTTGGCGGGCATTGATCATGTGAAGCGCTTTCCGCTGAGGTTGCGGCTGTGACGCAGCGCCGCTGCATCAATGACGGGTTTGCCGGGGAGTTGCAGGCGGGTGATGCGCAGAATGGCGCCATCGAGTGCCACATCCAGTCCGGCATCGCTGTGCGCGAGAATGCTGCCGGCAGGCTGGTCGCTTTGCCCGGCAAGCAGCGTGGCGCGATGGATGCGCAGGGTTTCGTCGTCAAGAGAGGTCTGTGCGACAGGGAAGGGCGAAAAGGCGCGAATGCGGCGCACGATGGTTTGCAGATCGGCCTGCCAGTCGATGGCGGCTTCTTCTTTGCGCAATTTGTGGGCATAGGTGGCCTGGGCATCATCCTGCGGCGCAGGGCTGCCATGGCCGGCAAGCACGTCAGGCAGGGCGGCGAGCAGGGTTTGTGCGCCAAGCGGCATCAGTTGGTCGTGCAGTTCGCCGGCAGTGATGGCGTCGTCAATGGGAAGGGTAGCGCTCTGCCACACCGGGCCGGTATCCAGTCCGGCTTCCATTTGCATGATGCAGATGCCGGTTTGCGGATCACCGGCTTCAATGGCGCGCTGGATGGGCGCGGCACCGCGCCAGCGTGGCAGCAGCGATGCGTGGATATTGAGGCAGCCGTGGCGCGGCAAATCGAGAAACCATTGCGGCAACAAAAGACCATAGGCGGCGACAATGACAAGATCCGGCCGTGGCAGATGGGCAAAGGGCGGATGGCTGGCATCAAGTTTTTCTGGCTGCGCCACAGGGATATGGTGGGCAAGGGCCACGTTCTTGACAGGAGAAGCGCTTAATTTGCGCCCGCGTCCGGCAGGACGGTCCGGCTGGGTGAGGACGGCATCAATCTGGTAGCGCCCGTCGTCGATCAGGGCTTGCAGGCTGTAAGCGGCAAATTCGGGGGTGCCGGCGAACCACAGGCGAGGGCGGGTCATGCGTTTTTCAGGCTCTTGGCCAGTTTCTTTTCCAAACGCTCGCGTTTCAGGCGCGAGAGATGATCGATGAAGAGCACGCCGTTCAGGTGATCGATTTCGTGCTGGATGCAGACGCCCAGCAGACCGCTGGCATCGTCTTCGATCACGGCGCCGCCCAAATCCTGGTAGCGATAATGAATGCGCGCCGGGCGCTCGACATCGGCATACTGACCGGGCAGCGACAGGCAGCCTTCCTGGTAAACGGATTTTTCCGCACTGCCGGAGACGACTTCCGGGTTGATGAGCACCAGTTTGGTGGACGAGGCGATCTCGTCGGTTTCCACGCCGTTGTCGTCTATGTGGTAAGTCGGCACATCCAGGACCACGATGCGCTCGTGAATATCCACCTGGGTGGCGGCGAGGCCAATGCCGCGCGCTTCGTACATGGTGGCAAACATGCGCTCGGCAATGTCGGCGAGGCGGTTTGAAAAGTCGGTAACAGGTTTGGCTGTCAGACGCAAGTGGGGGTGGGGATGAATCAGAATCGGGTAATTTTCCATGAAACTCTCGTGCCTAAACCAGTGCCTGCAAATTAATCATGACACAATGGTATGAATTCGTACTGAAAGCCGTTATTATACGGAAACATCCCTATGGGTTAAACACAACGGAAACATATATCGGATAGGAGAAAGGCCGTATGAAACGCCGGATTAATGGATTAGCAGTGGCGCTCGCCGTGATTTTGGTCGGTTGCACCAACCCCAAGGAACCTTTCCTCGACCGGGGTGAAAAACCGTCGGAAGTTTGTTTGCCCAATGGCCAGTTTGGCTCCCGCATTGATACGGATGCGGCATTCCAGCCCGATGCGCCCATGCGCTATGTGGTGCAGCGCGGCGATACCTTGTGGGGAATTTCCAAGCGCTTCCTGATCTTGCCGTGGTACTGGAAAGAAATCTGGTACGACAACCCGCAAGTGCGCAATCCGCATCTGATTTATCCGGGAGACGTGCTGACTGTCGTCAATCTCAACGGCAAGAAGCACATCATGATCGGCGAGGCCAATCCGCAATACCATGGCGCCAATACCGGACGCCGCACCAAGGGCGGTCTGCCCATCTACAAATATACGCCGCAGGCGGAAGACAACGATATTTTCAACCAGCCGATTACCATCGCCGGCAGCTCAATTCATTCGCATGCGCTGAAAAACCGCATCATGAAGCCGCATGAAATCCAGGCATTGCCTTTCGTGTTTGGCAACGGCAGCGAATATCTGACCCTGACGCAGCAGCAGGAAATTTTTGCCCGTGGGGCGACCTTCAGCGATGCCGAGCATTTTGGCATCTACCGCGTGGGCGATCCGATTTTCGATTTGGACAAAGTGCGCAGCAAGTCGCGCAAAGACCGCTTCAGCAAAGACAAGGTCAAACCTTTGGCGTATGAAGTCCGCCATATCGGCGATGCCATGGTAACCGGCAAGGATTACCAGCGTGATTTGCTCAAGCTGAAGCCGCTTGAGCTGATCGAGCCTTTGCACGAGCAGGATGTGCTCTTGCCCATCAATGTGTACGAAGAGCCGAATTATTTCCCGAAACTGCCGTCGCCGCAGTGTGACCGCGGCTATATCGTGGACAAGATGAACAAGACCAGCCTGTCCATCCGTGAGTTCGATACCTTGATCACCAGCTTTGGCCGCAACGATGGCGCGGAAGTGGGAGATATCTGGAAGATTGCCCGCATGGCGCCGATGCGCGTCATTCAGGGGCAAACCATTGATGTTCCGCCGCGCGAAGTGGGCAGTCTCATGATTATCCGGGTCTATGATGATGTCAGTATCGGATTTGTACTGGATTCCACCCAGAATATTCTGGAAACCGACGCGCTCGTACGGCCTTGACGGATAACGCATTGCTCGCTTGGTGTTCGCTGTTGCGGGCGCCGGGAGTCGGCATAAAAACCTATTGGAAACTTCTGGAGGCATTCGGGTCTCCAGAAGTTTTTTTCGCATTGGGCGAGCAGGAAGTGCGCAAGCGCTTGCCGGATGTCGCCGCAGACAAGCTTCGTTCCTGGCGCGAGGCAGAAGGCAGCGGAGAAGCGGATATGGCGTGGCTGGCCCAGGGAGCTGGACGGCATATTCTTACCGCGCATGATCCGCTCTATCCCGAGTTGCTGCGCCAGATCGATGATCCGCCGCCCGTGCTGTTTGTGCACGGGGAACCGGGGGTTCTGTCGGCCGCACAAATAGCCATCGTCGGCAGTCGCAATGCGACAATGCCGGCATTGCAAACGGCGCGCGGATTTGCCGGTGAACTGGCAAAGCACGGCTGGATTACTGTGAGCGGCATGGCGTTGGGGGTAGATGGAGCCGCGCATGAAGGAGCGCTGGATGCTGGCGGGTTGACCGTCGCCGTAGTGGGCACGGGTCTGGATCGCGTCTATCCCGCGCGCCACAAGGCTTTGGCGCACCGCATTGTCGAGCAGGGCGCGATGGTTTCCGAATTTCCCATCGGCACGGGCGTGCGTTCCAATCATTTTCCGCGCCGCAACCGGATGATCAGCGGCTTGGCCACGGGCGTGCTGGTGGTGGAGGCCTCGTTGCAAAGCGGTTCCCTGATTACGGCAAGAATGGCGCTCGAACAGGGGCGGGAAGTCTTTGCCATTCCCGGATCCATTCATCATCCGCTTGCCAAGGGTTGCCACCAGCTGATCAAGCAGGGCGCAAAGCTTACGGAAAGCATAACCGACATGCTGGAAGAATTGCCCAGGCTGCAAAGCGTCAGCCCTGCGCAGACGGTGGAAACTGCGCCGGAAGCGCAGAAGCATGACGCGGCTTCGGCAATAGATGCGCCGACGCAGAGCGTGCTCGATGCCCTGGGATTTGCGCCATGTTCGCTGGATGATCTGGTGGCGCGTACGGATTTGACGGGCGCGGAAATTTCCGCCATCCTGTTAATGCTTGAGCTGGATGGACAGGTAGCTGTGCTGCCGGGTCAGCGCTTCCAGCGCATTTGACCACAAGGAGGCGTCATCATGCGTGAATCGGTGATAGATGTATTGTTTTACCTGTTTGATGATTTGTTGCCCGGCTATGACCGGCCGGAAACCGATTTGCATGAAATGGCCCGCTGGCTGGGCGAGGCGGGTTTTTCCGCAGAAGATGTGGACCGGGCCATGCAGTGGTTTTATGAACTGAGCCTAATGGTCGGCTCGGCAGCGCAACCACTGGCGGCCAGCGAATCGGTGCGGGTGTTTTCGCCAGAAGAATGCCGTTTGCTGGATGAAGAGGCGCGCGACTATTTGCAGGGACTGTTGCGCTGCGGAGCGCTTGACCACGCCCTGCTTGAAAAAGTGGTGGAGCGGCTGATGGCGCTCGAGGAAAAACTGGACATGACAGCCGTGCGCTGGGTCACCGCGCTGGTCGTGCTGAATGTCTATGATGGCAATGTACCCGAGCGGGCGCTGATGGCGCTTCAGGAAGACTGGCTGTATCCGGCAGAGAACCGGGTCGTTCATTAATAAAGAGTCGATGATAAATAACGAATACCATGAGCAAGCACTTATTGATTGTTGAATCGCCCGCCAAAGCGAAAACCCTGAACAAATATCTCGGCAAGGACTATGAAGTCATGGCCTCTTATGGCCACGTGCGCGATTTGGTGCCGAAAAACGGCGCCGTCGATCCCGAGCGGGATTTTGCCATGGATTATGAAATCATCGAGCGCAACGCCAAGCATGTGGCCGGTATCACCAAGGCGCTCAAGGATGCCGATTCCCTCTTGCTCGCAACGGACCCCGATCGTGAAGGCGAGGCCATTTCCTGGCATTTGTACGAGCTTCTCAAGGACAAGGGCGCGCTGAAAAACAAGGCGGTGCGCCGCGTGGTTTTCCATGAAATCACCCAGCGCGCCATCCAGCATGCGGTAGAAAATCCGCGCGATATCGCCATGGATCTCGTCAATGCACAGCAGGCGCGCCGTGCGCTCGATTATCTGGTCGGCTTCAACTTGTCGCCGCTCCTCTGGCGCAAGGTGCAGCCCGGTCTTTCCGCAGGCCGCGTGCAATCGCCGGCGTTGCGCATGATTGTCGAGCGCGAGCGCGAAATCGAAGCATTCAAAACCGAAGAATACTGGAAAATCACGGCAAGCGCCGAGCAGGGCGGTCAGCCGTTCAGTGCCCAGCTTTCCGTATATGACGGCGAAAAAGTCAAGCAGTTCACCTTCAACAACGAAACGGACAGCCAGGCCGCGATCGCCTTCCTGAAAGCGCGCGCCAACGGCGCCTTGCTGGTGGACGAAGTGGTGGCCAAGGATCGCCGTCGCCACCCGGCCGCGCCTTTCATCACCTCCACCTTGCAGCAGGAAGCGGCGCGCAAGCTGCGCTATTCGGCGCAGCGCACCATGCGCCTCGCCCAGCGCCTCTACGAAGAAGGCTTCATTACCTATATGCGAACCGACTCGGTCAATCTCGCCCAGGAAGCGATTGCCGACATTCGCCAGTGGATAACCGACCAATATGGCAAGGATTACCTGCCGGCCAAGCCGCGCACTTACACCACCAAATCGAAAAACGCCCAGGAAGCGCACGAAGCCATTCGCCCCACCGATATTCGCCTCACCGCGGAAAAGCTCGGCGCCATGGGTGTGGACGAACGCAAGCTGTACGACCTCATCCGCAAGCGTGCGCTCGCCTCGCAAATGGAATCCGCCGTGCTTGAGCAGGTCAGCATCGATTTGAATGCTGGCGAGGACAGCCGCTACCAATTCCGCGCTACCGGCTCGACCATCAAATTCCCGGGCTTCATGAGCGTCTATCTGGAAGACCAGGATGACGCCATGGAAGAAGAAGGCGGTATTCTGCCTGCCATGAAAAAGGGCGAACGCGTCACCCTTGCCGACATCAGCGGCAGCCAGCATTTCACCGCGCCGCCGCCGCGCTACAGCGAAGCCAGCCTCATCAAGGCGCTGGAAGAAAAGGGCATCGGGCGGCCATCCACTTACGCCAGCATCATTTCCACCTTGCTGACCCGCGAATACGTCGAGCTCGACAACCGCCGTTTCGTGCCTACCATGATCGGCAAAGTGGTCAACGATTTCCTCACCAACCACTTCGAACGCTACGTCGATTACGACTTCACCGCGCGCCTTGAAGACGAGCTCGATGCCGTCTCGCGCGGCGAGCAGGAATGGAAACCGCTTCTCGGCGAATTCTGGCAGGATTTTTCCGGCACCATCGATGCCAAGAAAGACATCTCGCGCGAAGAAGTCATGCAGGCGCGCGAACTCGGCAGCGACCCGAAGACAGGCAAGCCGGTGAGCGCCCGCTTTGGCCGCTACGGGCCATTCGTGCAGATCGGTACCAAGGATGACGAGGAAAAGCCGCGCTTTGCCAGTATTCCGGCGGATTGGGATGTGGAGAAGATCACGCTGGATCAGGCGCTGGAGCTGTTCAACCTGCCGCGCAGCCTGGGCAAGACCGACGAGGATGAAGAAATCGTCATCAATATCGGCCGCTTCGGCCCCTATGTGCGCTTTGGCAAGCGCTTCGTGTCGCTGCCGAAAGAGGAAGATCCGCTCACGGTCACGCGCACCCGCGCGCTGGAACTCATTGAAGAGAAGAAAGAAGCAGACCGCCAGAAATACATCAAAGAGATAAAATCTGGCGATGAGACATTACAAGTTTTAAATGGTCGCTTTGGCCCATATATAACAAATGGTATTATTAACGCATCTATACCAAAAACGATAGTACCTGACGACCTCACGCTGGAGCAGGCGCTGGAATTGCTGGAAAAAGCGAAAGAACGCAAGGCCAAGCGCGGTGGCAGCACTGCCAAGGCCAAACCGGCCAAAACCGGCAAGACCACGAAAGCGGCGAGCAAAACCGGCGCAACCAAGAAGCGGGCGTCAGCAGGTGCGAGCAAGGCCAAACCCAAGAAAGAGAAAGAGTAAAAGTCATGAAGACGCACAACGAACTGGATGATCTCCGCCACGGATTCGGCTTCCTGATGCACGACGCCACCCGTTTGATGAACCGCTATTACGACCGCCGCGTCCGCGCCTACGGCATCACGCGCACGCAATGGACGCTGCTGACATATCTCTCGCGCTACGAAGGCGTGAGTCAGACCAAGCTCGCCGAATACATGGATCTGGCGCCGATGACGCTGACCCGCCAGATCGACAAGCTCGAGGAAGACGGCCTGCTCGATCGTCGCCAGGATCCGCAGGACAGGCGCACCAACCTGATTTATCTCACGGAAAAAAGCCAGCCGCTGATGACCCACATGCACGATATTGCCGTGGAAGCCAAAGAGGCGGCGCTGAAAAACTTCAGCGAGGAAGAGCGCCGCTTGCTGCGCGATTATCTCTGGCGGGTACGCGAAAACATGGCGAGTGCCTGACATCGCGGCCTGCCTGCCGTCATGAACGCTCCGCGCAAACTGGTGCTGGTGCATGGCCTCTTCGTCAATCGCCACATCATGACCGCACTGGCGCGTTATTTCCGCCAGCGCGGATGGCAAGTGCTGGTGCTCAATTATCCCACGACCCGGCAAACCCTCGCGCAAACGGCGGCTGACTGGTTGCCGCGCATTCAGGCCTTTGCCGACGGGGAAAAGCTCGATTTTGTCGGCCACAGCCTGGGCGGCCTGCTTCTCCGCCATTTGTGCCAGCAATGGCCGCAAGGATTTCATCGCGCCGTCACGCTGGGCACGCCGCACATATGCAGCGCGGCCGGTGAATATTTTCATCGCTTCCGCCAGGGCAAGCTGCTCGGCCTTTCCTGGCCGGAGGCTCTCGATGGCAACGCACCGCCCTGGGATGCGCGCATACCGCTGCTCAGCCTTGCCGGCACGAAATCGAGCGGACTGGGCACATGGTTCGGCCTTTTCCGTGATGAAGCCAGCGACGGCACCGTCGCCGTTGCAGAAACGCGTCTGCCGCAAGCCAGCGCCTGCTGCGAACTGCCGTACAGCCACACGCAGATGCTCTTTTCCCGGAAAGTTTGCGAAGTGGTCGAAGCCTGGCTGGAAGGGCGGACGCATCCTGATATTCATCCCAATCCTTCCCTATTTTTTGCAGGATAGTGATTTTTTCTCACCGTGAAGCGCTTATTGTGAGAAAATTTATCGCAATAAGCGCTTATGAATGGTAAAAATCATTCATAAAATATGTTTTTATGAAAATTTACCGGAATTTTCCTGTCCGCTTGCCACATCGTTACCATTGTTCGCCGGAATTTTCGCACTGCGGCACGGCATGGCCGCGCAGTTCATGTCGCCTTGTTCATCCTGTCAGCGCGCTGTTAAGATAGCCGCTCGATAACCAAAGGAAATACTGGATGGATTGGTTTGCCCTGCTTTGCATTCCCGTTCTGCTGGCCGTGCTGGTCAGCGGCAAAGTGTCGCCAGTGCATGCGTTTTTTTCGTTGGCATCCCTCTTTCTCTTTGGCGGCATCATCGATACGCAAACGTTTCTCACCAGCTTCAGCAATCCGGCGCTGGTCACGCTGATTCTGCTCCTGCTGGCCTCGGCGGCAGTGGAAAAGTCGCCGCTGCTCAATTACCTGTCCGACAAAATCATCGTCAACAACGAGCGCACGTCCTTTATCCGCCTGACCGGCATCAGCACGGTGCTCTCCGCTTTCATGAACAACACGGCCGTCGTCTCCGCCTTTCTCGCCACGCTGACGCGGCAGCAGAAAATTGCGCCATCGCGCCTGCTCATACCGCTTTCCTATGCGTCCATTTTCGGCGGCGTGACCACGCTGATTGGCACGTCCACCAATCTCGTCGTCAACTCCTTCGTGGTTGACGCCGGCCTGCCGCCGCTCAGCATGTTCGGCTTTGCCTGGGTGGGCGTGCCGGCCGCGCTTGCCTGCCTGATCGTGCTCTATCTGAGCAGCCGCCGCCTGCCGCAAACGTTTTTCGGCAATATCGACATCAAAAATTCCTATTTCCTGACCGTGGAAGTGCTGGCGGAAGCCGATGTGGCGGGCAAAAGCATTGCCGACAGCGGCTTTCTCCGCCTCGATGACCTCTATCTCATCGAAATCCAGCGCGACAACCACCTCATCTCGCCGGTGAGCCCGCATGAGCGCATCCTGCCGGGCGACCAGCTGATTTTCACCGGCTCCATCCAGAACGTCAGCGCCTTGCAAAGCTTCAAGGGATTGAAAATCCTAGGGGAAAATGCCGCCGATATTCTCGCCAGCAATCTGGTGGAAGTCGTCATCGCCTACGAATCCGACCTGGTTTACAAGACCTTGCAGGAAATCAATTTCCGCCACCAGTTCGATGCCGGCGTGGTGGGGCTGCGTCGTGGCAACAAGCGCCTGACCGGCCGACTCGGCCATATCCCGCTCAAAGTGGGCGACAGCCTTCTTCTCGCCGTCGGCAGCGATTTCACCACCCAGCCCGGCCTCGACGAATATTTCCACGTCCTCTCCAAGCGCTACCAGCCCGCCGGGCTCAACAACCGCCAGGGCATGTTTGCCATCGGCGGATTCCTCGTCGCCATCCTGCTCGCCACCTTCAATATCCTGCCCCTGCTGCACGGCCTGATTCTTCTGCTCGGTTTTTATCTCGTCGCCGGTTATCTCGACATGACCGAACTGAAGCGCCGCTTTCCCTTCGAGCTTCTCATCATCATCGGCTCGGCGCTCGCCGTCTCCAAAGGCATCGAAAGCTCGGGCGCCGCCCTGCTGATCGGCCGCTTCATGCAATATGCCTTTGCCGACGTCAGCGTTTACGTCGCCTTTGTCGGCATTTTCCTCATGACCGTCATCACCACAGAAATCATCACCAACAACGCCGCCGCCGCCCTCTCTGTGCCCATCGCGCTCTCCACCGCAAGCGCGCTCGGCGTCAGCCCCGAACCGTTCATCATGGCCGTCGCCTATGGCGCCAGCGCCTGCTTCATCATGCCTTTCGGCTATCAGACCCATCTCATGGTCTATTCGCCCGGGCGTTATGTGGTGCGCGATTACATGCGCGTCGGCATCCCGGTTGCCCTTTGCTACGCGGCTGTCGTCCTCGTGCTCGTGCCCATGTTTTTCCCCTTTTGAGGGCGGGCAATGCCTCTCGCGAGAGCTTGTTCCGATGATGGCTGTGTGTTGTTGATATTTTGGCAGGAAAAATAGCGATTTTTTACCATCAAGAAGCGCTTGTTGCGGTAAATAATATCTATTTTAAAGAAAAACATGATGATTTTTATGGACGTGCAGTTTTTTGCCGACAGCCGCTAGGCATGACGAAAAAAAAAGCATATGCTGGCGCGTCGCCGCCATCGACGGCGTATTCATTCCCTTCACTATGAGGACACAATTATTTATGGCCAGTTTCAGCATCAACGATGTTTTGGCAGCGGTAAAAAAACGCGATCCCGAACAAGTCGAATTCCATCAGGCTGTGGAAGAAGTTTTCTTATCGCTGCAAGATTTTATCGCGGCCAACCCGCGCTACCAGTCGCAAGGGCTGCTTGCCCGCATGGCCGAACCCGAACGGGTCATCCTCTTCCGCGTACCCTGGGTGGATGATCGCGGCGACGTGCAAGTCAATCGCGGCTACCGCATCCAGATGAGCTCCGCCATCGGCCCCTACAAAGGCGGCCTGCGTTTTCACCCCAGCGTCAACACCAGCATCCTCAAATTCCTCGCCTTCGAACAAGTCTTCAAAAACGCGCTGACCACGCTCCCCATGGGCGGCGGCAAAGGCGGCTCCGATTTTGATCCCAAAGGCAAATCCGATAATGAAGTCATGCGCTTCTGCCAATCCTTCATGACCGAACTCTATCGCCATATCGGCGCTGATACCGACGTGCCCGCCGGCGACATCGGCGTGGGCGGCCGTGAAATCGGCTTTCTCTACGGCCAATACAAGCGCATCACCGCCGACATGAGCCAGGGCGTGTTCACCGGCAAAGGCCTCTCCTATGGCGGCAGCCTCATCCGCCCCGAAGCCACCGGCTACGGCGCCGTCTATTTCGCTGAATTCATGCTCGAACAACGCGGTGAAAAAATCGAAGGCAAGAAAGTCCTCATCTCCGGCTCCGGCAACGTCGCGCAATATGCCGCGGAAAAATGCCTCCAGCTCGGCGCGCAAGTCCTCTCCGTATCCGATTCCAATGGCACCGTCGTCTTCAAGAACGGCATGAACGAAGACCAGCTTGCCAAACTGCTCGTCCTCAAAAACCAGCGCCGCGAACGTCTCTCCGTCTATGCCCGGGAAGAAGGGCTGGAATACCACGAAGGCCAACGCCCGTGGCAACTGCTTGCCGCCGACATCGCGCTGCCCTGCGCCACCCAGAACGAACTGGACGCGCAAGATGCCGAAGCCCTGCTCAAAGGCGGCTGCAAACTCGTCCTCGAAGGCGCCAACATGCCCTGCACCAACGACGCCGTCAGCAAATTCCTCAGCGCCGGCATCCTCTATGCGCCGGGCAAAGCCTCGAACGCCGGCGGCGTGGCCACCTCCGGCCTGGAAATGAGCCAGAACTCGCTGCGCCTCTCATGGACGCGCGAAGAAGTCGATCAGCGCCTGAAAAACATCATGCACAGCATCCATGAATCCTGCCTGCAATACGGCACGAAAGACGGCAAAGTCAATTACCAGAATGGTGCCAACATCGCCGGATTCGTCAAGGTTGCCGACGCCATGCTGGCACAGGGAGTTGTGTAAGAAACGCTTAAAAATAGCATATTTTTATCATGATAAAGCGCTTGTGATGAGAAAAATTCTCACCATAAGCGCTTATTGATGGGAAATTTTCTCACGCTTTCTTTTTGCCAAGACAGGATAAAGATAGCGGACGCAAGTTGGGGTGAGGCTTTGCCGAACCCCAATATTTTTGTCATACGCGCTGGAGTGCGCCTTTAGCGCACTACCAGTGCCCATGAACAACAGCTGTTGTTCATGGAAATCTGCCAGCCTACTTTCGTGCTGCCTGTTTTTGCAGAGTGGTTACAGATTTTGTGAGTTGAGTGGCGTCAAAGTGACGCCAAAAAATAGCGTATTTTTATCATGATAAAGCGCTTATGGTGAGAAAAATTCTCATCATAAGCGCTTATTGATGGAAAATTTTCTCACGCCTTCTTGTCTGCCAAAATCGGATAAATATCAAAACATATCCGGGATATTGACTGCTTGCGCGGCATCTCGGAATTCGGTTTCTAAATTATCAACAACCGCCTCGGGACATTATTTTTGCTGTTGTGGTTGCAGCAGCGCTGCCAAAGTACGCAAAGTTTCGATTTCGCGTGCCTGTTGCGCCAGCAGCTCGTCCTTGTGCGCAATCATCAGGCGCAAACGCTCCACTTCCGCTGAAAGTTCCTGCGAAGCACCATAAAAATTGCTGCTGTGTTGGCTGTTCTCGCTAATCAGACAAATCACGCTGCGCTCATTCACGGCCAGCAAATCGCTTAAATCAATATCGAAAACCTCGGCAATCTGCTCCAGTTTGGGGATATTCAGCCGCGTCTCGCCGCGCTCCAGCTTGGCATAACCATTGGTGGACATTCCCAAGCGGTGCGCCATCTCCTCCTGCGACCAACTGCGCAACTCGCGCATCATGCGTACTTTGTCATTGACTTTCATGAGATACCTACAAATTAGGAAGTATATAAACACTCAAAAGATGTGGAGAATCGTAGCAGAACTACTAGAATTCTGCATTCTGTAAAAATAGTAATCCTTTCTTCATAATTTCAAAAAGGTAAAATGATGGAAGAAAATTCTTCGAATACTGCATTAAGCATTGTTGCTCAGGCACTGAAGCTTCCTGGCGTCAAAGTTAACAGGGATGCTTTTCTACTTGAAACGTTTAAGGTAAATAATGAGGCCAGCTTGTTGCTTTTGGAAAAAGGTCCTATTGCATCTGGGCTTATTTCTCAACAAGAAGTAAAAAATCAAGCAAAAAAACTCTGTAGTAAGAGAATGTTAACTAGCTCGGCTGCATCCTTTGCCGCTGGGGTTCCGGGAGGTTTTGCCATGGCAGCAACCATACCGGCAGATACGTTGCAATTCTTGGGATTCAATCTGCGTATAGCGCAGGAAATTGCATATCTTTATGGGTACAAAGATTTCTGGAATGATGATGAGCTTGATCTAGAGGCAGTACAAACCGAGTTGATGCTGTTTATGGCTACTATGTTAGGAGTGAGCGGTGCAGCAAGCGCCACCCGTTATATTTCTCTAGCAGTTGCCCGCAATATCGCTACCAGATTGCCCAACCAGGCATTAACCAAAACAGTTTGGTATCCCATAATGAAAACATTGGCATCCTATATTGGCATAAAGCTCACCAAAGATACGGCAGCAAAAAGTATTGCCAAAGTAGTTCCTGTCTTAGGCGGGATCGCATCTGGGACAATTACTTATGTGACTATGAATAAAATGACTACAAGACTTTACGAGGCGTTTGATACTGCTGTGAAATATACTCCCAAAGAGCAGCATGAAGATCTTGAGGCAATCAAAAGGGAAATGCCCGAAGTATATGACGCTATATTTAAAGAAATATAAAAATGCTCTTGTAACAGACGTAAAAATTAAGAGGCACACTTTATAGCTAAATATGTTGTCATGTATTAATTAACTCGCCCGAACGATAGTGATTGTAGGTCGGCCATTTATGGCCGACATTAACAAAACGTCGGGCACAAAGTGCCCGACCTACTCTTAAAACAAAGAAATCGCTTTGTGATCGCAAAATCAAATGCAGGGTGGGCTTCAGCCCACCGTTTACAATTGCTGCGCGATGGTGGGCTAAAGCCTACCCCACCCTTCTTTTATGAAATTATCAAAAATAGTGATTTTTCATCAAGCAGAAGCGCTTATGTCGAGAAAAATTCTCACTATAAGCGCTTTTTAGTGGGAAATTTTATCATCCAGCGAAATCAGGCGCTGTGCAATTGATGCATGGCTTTTTCCGCGCCGTCCTTGAAGAGGACGGGCAGGATATTTTCGCCCTTGCGGATGGCATCTTCGATTTTGCCGAGCCCTTCCTTGTCGGGCGGATGCAGTACGTAATCCACCACCTGGTTTTTGTCGCCGGGATGGTCAATGCCGATGCGCAGGCGATAGAAATCGCGGCTGTCGAGCGCCTTGATGATGTCGCGCAGGCCGTTGTGGCCGCCATGACCGCCGCTCTGCTTGAGTTTGACAGCGCCTTCGGGCAAATCCAGCTCATCGTGGGCAACGAGGATTTCTTCCGGCGCGAGGTTGTAGAATTTGGCAAGCGCGGCGACGGCGCGGCCGCTGGCGTTCATGAAAGTCTGCGGCTTTAAGAGATGCACCGGCGTATGGGCTATGCTCACACGGGCATAATCGCCGAAGAATTTTTTCTCTTCATGAAAACGCTCGCCCGCATGGCGTACCAGCTCGTCCAATAACCAAAAACCCGCGTTGTGGCGGGTTTTTTGGTAGCGTTCGCCGGGATTGCCGAGGCCGACAATCAGCTTGATCATTATTCGGCAGCGTCGTCAGCAGCAGCCGCTTCGCCGTCTTCGTCTTCGATATCAACGGCGCGCTTCGGCATGATGATCTGCGCGGCGGCTTCTTTTTCGATGGTTTCCACATCGCCAGCCAAACGCACGCCTTCAGGCAGCTTGATGTCGCCGATGTGGATTACATCGCCCACTTCCGCCTGGCCCATGTCGACTTCGATGTATTCCGGCAGGTGGCGCGGACGGCAGACGATGTCGAGCGAGTTGATGTGGTGGTTGATCATGCCGCCAGCCTTGACGCCCGGTGCAGTGTCTTCATTGATGAAGTGCAGGGTGACGGTGGCGTGGATTTCCTGGCCGCGCACGATGCGCTGGAAGTCCATGTGCTGGTAAAGCGGCTTGTAGAGGTGGCGCTGAACATCGCGCACGAGCACTTCGGCATCTTCCATGCCTTCTACTTGCAGGTTGATGATCTGTGAGTAGAAAGAGTCGATTTTGCCGTATTTGACCAGATCGTCCTGCTTGACGGAAATGGCGAGCGGCTCTTCATTGCCGCCGTAAACGATGGCCGGTACCCAGCCTTCGCGACGCAGGCGGCGGCTCGCACCTTTGCCCTGATCGTCACGACGCTTGGCAATCAGCGTGTACAAATAGTCTTGCGACATGTGTTTCTCCAGTTAAAAAAGGACGCTTGCGACCAGCGTCCGTACAAAGTCCTGCCGGGGATTGTGTCAATCCACGAACAGGGATGAAATGGATTCTTCGACGTGAATGCGGCGAATGCTTTCGGCGACGAGGCCAGCAATGGACAGCACGCGGATCTTGCCGCAGTTTTTCGCTTCTTCACGCAAGGGAATGGAATCGGTGACCACCAGTTCGTCCAGGCCGGGTTTTTGCAGGTTCTCTACCGCTTTGCCGGAAAGCACGGGGTGGGTGCAGTAGGCCGTGACGCTGCGCGCGCCACGTTCCTTGAGGGCAGCGGCAGCATTGGTCAAGGTGCCGGCGGTATCGACCATGTCGTCAACGAGAATGCAGTCGCAGCCTTCCACGCTGTCGCCGATGATGCTCATGATTTCGGATTCGTTGGCTTTCGGGCGGCGCTTGTCGATGATGGCGAGTTTGGCGCCGATGCGCTTGGCGACTGCGCGCGCGCGGATGACGCCGCCGATGTCGGGAGAGACCACCACGGTATTGATGAAATCGCGCGACAGGATATCGTTCAGCACGATGGGGGTGGAATAGATGTTGTCCACCGGGAAATCAAAGAAGCCCTGAATCTGGTCGGCGTGCAGGTCAAGCGTCATCACGCGGTCAATGCCGACGCTGGTGATCATGTTGGCGATGACTTTCGCGGAAATGGGCACGCGCGCCGAGCGCGGGCGGCGATCCTGGCGCGAATAGCCATAATAAGGTATCACGGCAGTGATGCGGTTTGCCGAGGAGCGGCGCAATGCATCGCTCATCACCAGCAGTTCCATGATGGAATCATTCGTCGGTTGGCAGGTGGGCTGGATGATAAAGACGTCTTTGCCGCGAACGTTTTCGCGAATCTCGATCTGGATTTCACCATCGGAGAATTTGCCGACCATGGCATTGCCGAGTGGCAGACCGAGGTGTTGAACGATTTGGCGGGCGAGTTGCGGGTTTGCGTTACCGGTGAACACGGTCATGCTGCCTCTGGACACGATTTACCTGCCTTTGGTTTTTGCCTGCACGAAAAGAAGAATGGCTGGGGTGGAAGGATTCGAACCTACGAATGCCGGGATCAAAACCCGGTGCCTTAACCACTTGGCGACACCCCATTTGAGAGATGCTGGCAGTCGAGCTGCCTTGCGAGAAGCGCACATTATACGAATCAAAAAGGCGATGGCAAGTTTTTTTTCTGCGGATGTGGAGCGGATAGTTGCGAAGGTGTTTGTTGCGCGGATGCACGGATGCTGTTCGGGGAATTTTTTTCAGTGCAAACAGGATGGCAAATCTCTTTTTATAAAAAGATTGAGGATGGTGGCAAAAGGGTTTACGCTTTGCTCTGGAACCAATCCTGTTCTGATTCGCGCCATTGTTTGATGGAAGGGGCGCTTGTTGTGACAGGGATGTTTCCGCAGAACAGTTTTTGATTTGAAGGAGTGGATATGAATCTGAAATCTCTGGCACTTGCCATTTCTGCCGGCGTATGTGGTTTTGCGGCACATGCGGCTGCCGATCTTTCCAAGGAGACGGCGGAATACAAGCAGTTTGTGGTCGAGCAAATTGATCTTCTGCTGGCGGATACGGAAAAGTTCGCCGATTACCTGCAAAAGGGCGATGTGGAAAATGCCAAGAAGATGTATCCGCTGGCGCGCATGTATTTCGAGCGCTCCGAGCCGATTGCCGAGAGCTTTGGCGATCTCGATCCGCGCATTGATGCGCGCCTGGTGGATATTCTCGCCGAGGAGAATTTCGTTCAGCTGCCGGAAGAGGCATCTGCCGAAGTGTTGCAGAAAGCGATGGAAAGTGTGCCTGGTGATCAGCTGAAAGTGGCGCTGGATAAATGGAGCGGCTTCCACAAGATCGAAAAAGTGCTGTGGGAAGAAAACACGACCAAGGGCACGGAAGCGACGGCCGAGCAGCTGGTGAAAGACGTGAAAGAGCTGCGCGCGAAAATTCCAACGGCTGACGTGACGCCCGAGCTGATGATTACCGGCGCGGTGGATTTGCTGAACGAAGTGTCCACCACCAAGATCACTGGCGAAGAGGATATTTTCTCGAAAACCGACCTGTTCGACTTCAAGGCCAACATTGAGGGTGCCGAGAAGATTTTCGAGCTTTTCCGCCCGCATGTGGAAGCGAAGGACGCCAAGCTGGCAGAGACGATTGCCGCGCAGTTCAAGGCGGTTGACGATCTGCTCGCCAAGCACAATCGCGCCAAAGACGGTGGTTATGATTACGTCGGTTACGACACGCTTTCCAAGGAAGACATCAAGGCCCTTGCCGAAGCCGTCAACAAGCTTGGCGAGCCGCTGGCCCAGATGGGCATCATCCTCGAATAAAGCCGGAGCATGCCATGAAATCAGCAGCCCCCGGGCGTCGCGATTTTCTGAAGCAGCTTGGATTTGCCAGTGCCGGCCTTGTTGCCGGCACTGCCGCCTATGCGCAAGCTGCGCCGACGCCTTCCACCGATGCCGGTTCCGCCGCCAATACCGTGCCTTTCTTCGGCGCGCATCAGGCGGGCATCACCACACCGGCACAAAAGCACATTTATTTTCTCGTGGCCGACCTGCACAGCACGGATATTGCCGCCATTCGCGAAGTTTTCCAGCTGTGGACGGCCTATGCCGCCAATCTCACCCGCGGCGAGCACGTCAAGCCCTACGGCAGCAACGTCTGGCTGCCCCCCACCGATACCGGCGAAGCCGACAGCCTCAATCCGCACAATCTCACCCTCACTTTCGGCGTCAGCCCGTCGTTTTTCGACAAGCTCGGCATTGCCCATTTGCGCCCTGCCGCGCTGCGCGATCTGCCGCATTTCCCGCGCGACCAGCTGAAGGCGCATTACAGCGGCGGCGATCTCTGCATCCAGGCCTGCGCCGACGATCCGCAAGTCGCCTTCCATGCCGTGCGCAATCTGGTACGCGCCGCACGTTTGCACATCACCATGCGCTGGAGCCAGTCCGGCTTCAACTCTTTTGACCACCGCGCCGATACCCCGCGCAACCTCTTTGCCTTCAAGGACGGCACGGCGAACCTGAGCGGCGACGCATTGGATGAAGTCGTGTGGAGCAACGGCGACGACTGGCTCAAGGGCGGCACCTATCTTATCGCGCGCCGCATCCAGATGTTCCTGGAAACCTGGGATCGCACCAGCCTCGCCGAGCAGCACAACACCTTTGGCCGCCTGCGCGACAGCGGTGCGCCGATGGGACAGGAAAAGGAATTCGACACCATCGACTTGAGCCTCAAGGATGAAAAAGGCGAGCCGGCGATGCCGGAAGATTCGCACGTGCACCTTGCGCACAAGACTGGCCGCAACATCCTGCGCCGTTCCTTCTCCTACGCGAGCGGCATTGATGACAAGGGCCAGTTCGATGCCGGGCTGCTCTTCATCTCCTTCCAGAAAGATCCGGCGAGCTTTATTGAAATCCAGAACGCTTTCGGCAACATCGACAAAATGAACGAATACATCACCCACATCGGCAGCGGCCTTTTTGCCTGCTTCCCCGGCGTGCGCGATGAAAGCGATTATCTGGGCAAGGCATTGTTTGAACAAATAAAATCATAAAATCATCAAAAATGGTGATTTTTTACCAAACAGAAGCGCTTCTCGTGAGAAAATATCTCGCAAGAAGCGCTTGTTAATGAGAAAAATTCCCATGCGACGTTTTCTTCTGACCGTATGCTTTCTCCTGGGTTTCCCCCTGTACGCGGCCGTCAATGTCAGCCCGCTTTTCGTGCATCTGTCCGATGCGATGAGCGAAGTGAAAAAAGGCGAGGCGACGCAGGCCGAACCGCATCTCGCCGCCCTGCACGACGCCTTTGCCGCGCTGGACAATCCCGGCAGCGCCGCCGGCAAAAACGTGCAGCAAGCGCTGGCCGACGCCCGTGCGCAACCGGACGACCATCGCCTTGAAGCGCTGGCGCGTGCCCTCTATGCCTTTGAAAAAGAGCAGAATCCGGTGGATCACGCGCAACAGCGCCAGCAATTTGCGAAACGCGTGCTGCCCGTCTATCGCGCCCTGCATGAGGCCGTGCTTGCCCGTGATCAGGAGGCCTTGCCCGCGCGCTACAAGCGCTTCAACAGCAGCTGGACGGCGAACGAAAAAACCGTGCGCGATGCAAGCCTTGGCCACTACGGGCAAATCGAAACCGCGATGAACTTTTTGCGCATCGCCATGCTCGCCGATCCGCCCGATCCCGCCGCCATGCAACAGCAATCGGAAGCGCTGGGCGCCGCCCTGCAAGACTTTATCGCCGGCAACACCAGCGCCGCACCCGCAGCCGGCGACGGCCCGCAAACGCTTGGCGAAGGCGTTGCCCTGCTGCAAGCCGCCAGCGCCGCGCTGGACAACGGCGATCAAGCCCGGGCCGCAGAACAGTTGCGTCTGTTCATTCAGCAATGGCCGGTCTTTGAAGGCGACGTGCGCACCCGCGACGGCGCACTCTACGCCCAGACCGAAAGCGACTTGCCGCTGATTCTCGGCACGCTGGGCAAGGCAGACAGCGCCGCCAAACTGCAAACGCTCACTGCCGCGCTCGCGGCCATCGATCCCGAAGCGAGCTACGGCATTCTTGACGCCATGCTCATTCTCCTGCGCGAAGGCACGGAAGCGCTGCTCATCGTCATGGCCTTGCTTACTGCCCTCACTGCTGCCGGACAAACACGCGGCAAGCGCTGGATTTATGGCGGTGCGGCGCTCGGCATTGCCGCGAGCATCGCTGCCGCGCTCGCCTTGCAGCGCCTCTTTCCGGCGCTCGCCGCTGGCACCAACCGCGAAATTCTCGAAGGCGCGGTTGGTATCGTCGCTGTATTGATGATGCTCATTGTTGGCGGCTGGCTGCACGGCAAAGCCTCGCTCGCCGGCTGGCAACGCTTTATCGACCGGCAAATCGGCCAGGCGCTTGCGACTGGCAGCCTGCTGTCGCTGGCGTTATTGAGCTTTTTGGCCGTCTTTCGCGAAGGTGCGGAAACGCTCCTTTTCTACGCCGGTATGTTGCCGCGCATGACGCTGGGAGACTTTTTCGCCGGCATTGCGCTGGCGCTTGCCTTGCTCGTGGTCATCGCCATCGCCATCCATGTCGGCGGCAAGCGTCTGCCCATGCATCGCCTTTTCCGCGTGATGACCTGGCTCATCTATGCGCTCGGCTTCAAGATACTGGGCGTCAGTATCCATGCACTGCAACTGACGAAAATCCTGCCCATTCATGTGGTTGATGGTCTGCCTGCCGTGTCCGTCCTCGGTTTTTACGCTACCTGGGAAGGCATTGCCGCGCAGGCGCTGTATCTGGCGCTGATACCGCTCACGGCGAAATGGTTCAAATGAAGAAGGGAGGGAGCATAGGAAAATAACCATAGTCCGCATACGGCAAATGGCGCGCCGCCCGGGAGCAAAGGCGTCAGCCTGAATTGCCATGCCGGGTTTGCTGCGTTGCGTAACGGCGGGTTGATACCATCATGCGGAGAATGGGAAAATTTCTCATCTTTAAGCGCTTGTATCGATAAAATTTATCACGATAAGCGCTTATAGGCGGTAAAAAATAACTATTTTCTGTATTTTTATGAAATTTACCAACCTGCACCGTGGCAGCAGGTTGCACTTTCCGCCCGCGTGCCACACGGGCAAATGTCGTTAATCCACAAGGAGCTTTCATGTTATCCGCCAATATCGTCAAACTGCTGAACGAGCAGATGAATGCCGAGTTTTATTCATCCAACGTGTACCTGCAAATGTCCGCCTGGGCCGATGCCGAGGGCTTTCCCGGCGCGGCGCAGTTCCTGAAGGTGCATGCCGACGAGGAAATGCAGCATATGCACCGCCTTTTCACTTATCTCTGCGAAACGGGCGCGATGCCGGAAATCGGCACCATCGAAGCGCCGAAAACGCATTACGGCAGCCTCAAGGAGCTTTTCGAGGAAGTGTATGAACACGAGAAGTTCATCACCGCGAAAATCAATGCGCTGGTGGAGCAAACCTTTGCCGAGAAGGACTATTCTTCCTTCAATTTCCTGCAATGGTATGTGGCCGAGCAGCACGAGGAAGAGCATTTGTTCAAATCCATTCTCGACAAGTTCAACCTCGTCGGCTCGGCGGGCATCAGCCTCTACCATGTGGACAAGGATCTCGCCACGCTGGGACAGGGCAAGTGATACCGCGCCCTTGCGGCAGATAGCAAAAAAGCGGCTTGCGCCGCTTTTTTTCATGGATGGCCAAAGGCGTCAGTTCTTGGGATAGACCTGGGTCTTGCTGCCGTCCTTGCCCATGCTGTAAATCACGAAGCGGAAGGCTTTCAGGTCGCCCTTGTCGTCGAAGGCGATATCGCCGATCGGCGTTTTGTAGCTGTCGCCCTTGTGCAGCTCGGCGGCAATCGCTTCCGGATCTTCGCTGCCGATTTTCGCTGCCGCGTCGGCAATGACCTGCACGGCGGCATAGGCCGGCATCACGAACGGGCCGCTCGGGTCTTCTTTCTTGTCGGCAAAGGCTTTCACCAGCTCGGCGTTTTCCGCCACCTTGGAGAAATCCACCGGCGCGGTGATCAACACGCCTTCCGCCGCTTCGCCGGCAATGGCGACGAGATCCTGGTTATCGAGGCCGTCCGCGCCCATGAAGGCCGGCTTGAAGCCCTGTGCGGCGCTCTGGCGCAGAATGAGACCCGCTTCCGGGTGATAACCGCCCCAGTACACGAAATCGACATTGGCCTTTTTCATTTTGGTGATGAGCGCCGAGAAATCGGTTTGCCCCTTGTTCACGCCTTCAAAGATGGCGATTTCCATGCCGGCATCGCCGAGGATTTTCTTCACGGCATCGGCAAGGCCCTGGCCGTATTGCTGCTTGTCATGCAGGATGGCGATGCTCTTGGGCTTGAGTTCGTTTTGCACGTATTCCGCGGAAATCGGCGCGGTTTGCGTATCAAGGCCGATGGTGCGGAAGATGGTGGTATAGCCTTTCCCGGTGAGTTCCGGCGCGGTGGAGGCCGCGGAAATCATGAGAATGCCTTCGTCGTTGTAGATTTTTGCCGCTGGCAGGGTGGCGGTGGAGCAGAGGTGGCCGATGACGAGTTTCACGCCGTCGTTGACGATCTGGTTGGCCACGGTCACGGCTTGCTTGGGTTCGCAGGCGTCGTCGTAGATTTTCGCGACGATTTGCTTGCCGTTGATGCCGCCCTTGGCGTTGATTTGCTCAATCGCCATGTTGGCGCCGATGTTTTGCATGGTGCCGTATTGCGTGACCGGGCCGGTGGTGGGGCCAGCCAGGGCGATGGTGATGGTGTCGGCAGCATGGGCGGCAACAGCAAAGGCGCCAAATGCGGCAGCGAGCAGGGTTTTCTTCATGATTCCTCCAAAATGATTGATCGGGATGCGAGTCATCCGCCGGCAAAATATGGGCAGAAACCGGCAACGTGTCAAGCGGCTTGTGGTTGCCGGAATCTTGTGGATGGTATTTTTTCTCATCATGAAGCGCTTTTCGTGATAAATATTCTCAATATAAGCGCTTAATAATGGTAAAAGTACGCTATTATTGGGAGTTCAATGATAAAACCGCTTCGCGGGCAAGGCGGGAGACTTCCGCCCAGTTTTGCCCGTCCAGCAGCGATTTCTCCACCATCCACGATCCGCCGCAGGCGATCACCTGCGGAATGGCGAGGTAATCGCGGATGTTCGCGGCGTTGATGCCGCCGGTGGGCATCACGTTGAGCATGGCGTAGGGCGCGAGCAGCGCTTTCAGCATCTTGATGCCGCCCGAGGCTTCGGCGGGGAAGAATTTGACTGTGCTGATGCCCATTTCCAGCGCCGCTTCGATGGCGGTGGGATTGTTGATGCCGGGGATGATGGCAATGCCAGCGTCTGCGCAGGCGCGCACGGTATTGGGGTTGAAACCGGGGCTGACGATGAAATCCGCGCCTGCTTCTTGCGCGGCTTTGACCTGTGCGGCATTGAGCACGGTACCTGCGCCAATGAGCATGTCGGGGAAGGCGTCGCGCAGGCGGCGGATGGCATCTTCGGCAGCAGGCGAACGGAAAGTGATTTCCGCGGCAGGGATGCCGCCATCGGTCAGCGCTTGGCCGAGCGGCACGGCATCTTCAGCACGCTGCAAAGCGATGACGGGGATGATTTTCAGGTCGCGCAAGCGGGTGAGGAGGGTATCAGGATTCATAATGTGTGCCTGTGGTAAGTTTTCTCATAGTGAAGCGCTTATGATAAGAAAATTTCTCAAGATAAGCGCTTTATCGTGGTAAAAAATGAAGATTTTTGGTTAATTGATGATTTCCTTGACCAGAGTCGGCATTTCCCACGCGCCGCCGGGGAAGCCGCGGCACATGCCATGCTCGGCGGCAAAGCTTTGCACGAAGCGCTCGCCATCATAGCGCCAGCGCTCTTCATGCCAGCAATCGCCGAGGCCGCGCCCTTTGAAATATCCCATGAGTTCGCCGCTTGCCGGGTTGTAGTCGTTGAGGTTGAAATCGTCCTCCACGCTGCCGCGCACTTTGGCGATGACGGTTGTGAGGTCGTCGCTGACGATGGCGTAATGGCCTGCGGCATTGTAGGCAGCGAGCCAGCAGAAGCTTTCCGTGAGCAGACGGCCATTGCCAAGGGGATAGAGGGTGAAATCCTGGCCTTCCTCGCGCAGTTCGCAGCTGGCGCTTTTGCCCTCGAAATCCTCGCGAAAAAGCGTCAGCAGCACGGCATGTTCGCTGCTGTCGGGGGTAATGTCGCGCGGCGCATCTTGCGGCGGGATCACGGCTTTGATTTGCGGTGCGGGCACGGGCGCGAGTACGGCATGTTTGCTGTTGCCTTTTTTGATAAGCGCAGAGGGCGTGTCGAGGCGCTTTTGGAATTCGTCCATTTTCAAAAGCACCGCAGCCGCGCCTTTGTCGGAGAGGGTCATTTGCCGTGTGCCTGCCTTGACCACTACGTGCGCTTTTTTGCCGGGCAGGGCAGCAAGCAGCGCCTGGGTTTGCTTGGCGTTCAGCGTTTGCACCGGATTGTCGGCCGGGAAGGTGAACGTGCCCAGCGTTTTGCCGTTCAGGATGAGGGTGGCTTTGGTGTCCACATAGTTGCTGTCGCGCTCGTCGGGAATGATCTGCAATTGCGCCTTGATCGCGGCATTCTCGCCAGCTTCGCGGGTCAGCAGCAGGGAGACGGGTTCGGCATAGCCTTCGGCGTTTGTCGGCGCGTCTTCATTCTGGTAACCGGCGGCACGGCAGGTGCCGGTATTGTCGCAGGCAATTTCCCAGTCTTCATGCTGGAACTGAAGTCCTTCCAGTGCAAAGGCGGCAGGCGCGGCGAGGATAAGGGAAAGGAGGGTTTTTTTCATCGTTTTTCCTTGTGTTGCGTTGGGATCGCCTGACGGCTCACCATCAACCTACGGGCAGCAATATTCTTTGGGGATGATTGCGCCCTTGTGCTGGATGACGATGCCTGCCAAGCGGTTGCCCATCGCGCAGCACTCGCGCGCATCCTTGCCTTCGGCATAGCCGGCGAGAAAACCAGCATTGAAGGCATCGCCGGCCGAGGTGGTATCGACGACATTGGCCACGGGCACAGTGGGCACCGCTTCGCGCGCTTCACCGCGCGCATAAAGCGCGCCTTCGGCGCCGAGCTTGATCACGCATTCATTCACACCTGCCGCTTGCAGGCGCGCAATGCTGGCTTCCGGCGAAACGTCGCCCCACAGCGCCTGTTCGTCGTCAAAAGTCATCAGGGCCAGATCGACATGCGGCAGCAAGGCCTGATAGCAGGCGCGCGTTTCATCCGCGCTTTGCCACAGTTTGGGGCGGTAATTGCCGTCAAACACCAGCATGGCGCCGCCTTGTTGCACACAGCGGGCAAGCAGCGCAATCAGGCGCGCGCGATCTTCCGGCGGCAGAATGGCGAGGCTGATGCCGCTCACATAGATGGCGTCGAATTGCGGCAAGCTCGCCTCGATGCGCGGCCAGTCCGGGTGTTGCAGCATATAGCGCGCCGCGGACTGGTTGCGCCAGTAGAGAAAGGTGCGCTCGCCGCGCGCGTCCACCTGAATCAAATAGAGACCGGGCTGGCGCACGGGATCTCGCAGTACATAATCGGTCTGGATGCCGTCCGCTTGCCAGCGTGCGATCATGCCGCGGCTCAGGGGATCATCACCCAGCGCGGTGATGTAATGCACTTGCGTGCGTGCAAGCGGCGCCATGGCGCGTGCAAGATACGTGGCGGTATTTAGGGAATCGCCGCCGTAGGTTTGCTGCATGGCGCCGAACGGCGCGCCGTTCAGCTCGATCATGCATTCGCCGATAAGGGCTATGGATAGCATATTATGATCCCGGTTGAAATGGTGCGAACAGGTTCGCAGTTTTCATAAGAAACGGTATTGGCAGACGTTATCCCAAGTATTTCTTCAGCGTCGCGCGCACTGCGCCAACGCCCGCGAGCATTTCCCTGAAATAGCCTTCCGCTTTCTCGCCGAGGCCGACGTCGTAAAGATTGACGCCGAAGATATTGGCATCGCTGAACAGGGCGCGCACGTTGCCGATGTTGTCGCTGCCGAGCTGCACGCCCGCGAGTTTTTCCTGCGCGCTTTCAAGCAGCGGGTCGGGGCTGCAAGTGAAGGCCTTGCCTGCGTCATCGATGCCGAGCAAATAGCGCGCCCAGCCGGCGAACACCAGCGGGATGGCGACGAGTTCGTGCGCTTTTTCACCATAGGCTTTCACCGTTTCGCCGAAGCGGATGGCAAGCTTTTGCGAGGTATCGGTGGCGATGCGCTGCGGCGCGTCGGGGATAAAGGGATTGGGCAGGCGCACGTTGACCACTTCGTCAATAAACTGTTTCGGATCAAGAATGCCGGGATTGACCACCACCGGCAGCCCTTCTTTGTACCCCACGGCATTTGCCAGCGCCGCGAGTTCGGCGTCCCGCATTTCTTCATAAATGCGGGTGTGGCCGAGCAGGCAGCCGAACACGGCGAGCGCGGTGTGGATGGGATTCAAGCAAGTGGTGACTTTCATGGTTTCCACCTTGTTCACCGTGGCGCGGTCGGCAAACATCACGCCCGCTTTTTCCAGCGCCGGACGGCCGTTGGGGAAATCGTCCTCGATTACCAGATATTCCAGCTCTTCGGCGTTCACGAAGGGCGCGACGTAAGTGTTTTTCGCGGTCACTACCGCGTCCATGCTTTCCAGCCCGTCTTCGCGCAAGACAGCAGCCACCGCTTCATCGGGGCGCGGCGTGATCTTGTCGATCATTGACCACGGAAACGCCACTTTGCCGCTCGCGAGCCAATCAACAAAGGCGCTTTCCACATGGCCGTTTTCCTGCCAGTTGCGCGCGAATTTGAGGATGACGTGGCGCAGCTTCTCGCCGTTGTGCGACATATTGTCCATGCTCACCACGGCGACGGGATGGCCGCCAGCGCGGTAGCGCGCGAGCAGAAGTGCCACGATTTTGCCCATATAGCTTCTGGGAAAATCGGTGCCGCGATGGAAATCTTCCGCCACATCGGGGAAATAGTTGCGATCTTTATCCTTGATTTGATAGCCCTTTTCCGTAATCGTCAGCGACATCATCTGCAAGGCCGGGTGGCTTGCCACTGCTTGCAGGCGGGCAAAATCCGCATCGTTCATGGTAAGCGCTTGCGAGACGCTCGCGATCACCACCTTGTCCATCTCGCCGCTTTTCTTGAGGCGCGCGAAAACGCTCATGTTGTCAAACGGATGATAGGCGCGGGTGATGATGTCCTCGTCAAAGCCCTCGGCGACGATGATGCCGCGATTGGCATCGCCCCGGTTCAAAAGCACTTGCTGCGCGTGCGCCAAAAAGGCGCGGAAAATATTGCCCGCGCCCAGGTGCAACCAGCGTGGATCGCTTTGCGTTTGCGCGGCGACGGTAGCGGCATCGTATTGCGGCAGCTGGTAGCCGTGTGTTTGCCAGAAGCTGTCATGCAATGTTGCGTACTGAAGTTTCATAATTTCTCCTTAAATAGTATTTTTTTACCATCATGAAGCGCTTGTTTCGGTAAATTTTCTCATATCAGACATCCAATCGTGCCAATTGTGCGGCGGCATTCTGCAAATGCCCGCGCAAAGCTGCCATGCACGGGGCAAAACGCAGGCTGAAACGCGCGTCGCTTTCCACGCGGGCAAGCCATGCTTGCGCCAGCCCATGGGCCTGTCGCCATTGCGCAGGCGCGATATCGGCGCGCAAATCGGGGGCGGCGAGGCTTTCGGGCAATCCGCCGCCGGTGCGTGGCGCAAAGGTCATCGGCGTCATGTCGTAAACCGGAGCGAGGGGGTACGGACGGCCGCTGTCGTTGAGGAAGGAAAGGTTGCCGCCGTGCATGTCGCTATTGCCGATCAGCGTGCCGAATGCCCAGAGTAGCGCCGCCGTTTGCGCGGCTTGGGAGGTGATGATTTTGTGATGCGCCAGTTCGCGGCAAATGGTCGGCCAGCCTTGCGGCGCTTTGCCGACGAATTGCAGATCGAGCGCTGCGAGCGAATGCAGGCCGAGGCGGCCGCGTTCGCCGACGCGATCAAAGCGCTCGACCTCCAGAAAGCGCTGCGTGTTCGTGTCGAGAATGGCGCTGCGCGCGGCGGCGATGCCGTGTTCGTTCAGGGTTTGCAGGGCGAGATGTTCGGCAAGGAGCAAGTCGCGCCAGCGTTCGCTCACCGGGCTGTCTTCCGCTTCGCTGAATTTCACGAGCACATGGCCGTTTTCGGCATAGGCAGTGAATTTCGGCTGTTCGCCGCCTGCTGATGAGCCGGGAATGTCGCCCGCAGCTGCCTGTGCCGCCAGTTGCGGATAGATCACGGCTTTTTCGGACTGGCGAATGGGAGACGGGGCAGAGAGGCCGAGAAAGCGGGCGCGGTTGGCTTCGCCCAGGAGCATATTGCCGCTGGCGTCCATGCCTTCGGCCAGCAGGGCGCGCAGCACCTGATGATCGGACCAGAGATGCGGCTCTGCGGATAGCCCCAAAGATGCGGCATGTTGCCGCGCCCACGCGCGCCCCAAATACCCTTGCGGGCGCATGTCGTAGAGCCACCACGGCAGGCCGTCGCTGTGCAACGTGCGCCCGCCTGTTTCCTGCATCACGAAGCCTTCAGGGCGCACAGGCACGAGTTCGCCCAGGTGCTGCAATCTGCCCTCGCCATCTACGTGGTACACCGCAATAGCGGGCAAGCCGCGCATGGCATCACGCAGTGCATAGTGAATGGATTTTCCCGCGCCGATGCGCACCACATCATTGCCCATCGCTTTCAGGGCGCGCGACAGGGTGGGCTGGCTAATGCCTGCAATTTCCATGAGTTGTGCGGCATTGGCAATGCCGCTGTTCAGGCGTTGGCGGATGTGTTCAGCGTGCTCTGGCATAGGGCGTGAATAGAAAGATGAATGGCAAATTGAATAGAAAAATGCAGCTTACGGCATTTGATCCACATCCGGCATGTCGCAGGTGGTTTCCAGATTGCCGCAGACACCGCGTGCCCACACGCTCTCGAGCGTTTGCTGTTCGCTGTCGGGAATTTGCGCAATGCTGCCGTCGGGATTGCGGCGTTCGCGCTGGCGGTAGTCGATTTGCACCCATTCGTTTTGGCAGTCGCGAAGGATCACGTCGCCCCGTTCGCCGAGCCAGTCGCTGAGAGCCAGCTTGATGGCGCTTTTCGCATCGGGTGCGGCATAGAGGCGGCGGCTTTGCAGGGTGAAACCGATGTGCTTGGCATCAAGCCAGCCGGAGACGCGCGGGACATTATCCGGAGAGCCGTAAGCTTCGATTTTCACGGGGAAGCGGCCATCGCTCGCGTAGCCGGAGAGGGACACGCGCAAGTAATCCCATGTGGTGCCTTGCATGGCATCGGGCAGGGTATCGGAGATGTCGCGGCTTGTGGATGCAGGATAAAGATGGATTTTTTCCGGCCAGTCGGGATTGCCGTAGCTGTCGCCTGCGGCATTGGGCACGGGGCGTATTTTCAGCCAGCCGTCTATCAGGCAGGGGTGCACTTCATCGGCATGGGCGAGGGCGGTTGCGAGCAGTAGTGGCAGGAGGAGGATTTTCATGTTTCACCTTTCCGTGTTTTATGGTGATTTTTTATCACGATAAGCGCTTATAAATGGTAAAAATAAATGATTAAAATGGATTTTATGATGAATTTTGTCTTCTATGGCGATACGGGATGGCAGCCCCGCCCATAGAGACATTCGATCACGGTGGCGGAATATTGTGCGCTGCTGCTGGTGCTGCTGCCGGCATCGGGATAGGTCTGCGCGGGGTGGTATGACGCGGGCGCGGCGCAGCCGCCAAGGAGCAGGGCGAGGCAGATGAGGATGTTCGGTTTCATGGGCTGCCCTTATCGCAGGGTTTTGCCGGGGTTGCTGCATCCGCTGGCGGAGAGGGTGCAGCTTGCCGGCTGGATGGCACTGTCGGCGCGGCAATGGGCAAGCGCCTGTTCTTCGGCTTGCGCCTTGTCGTGCGCGGGAATGCCGGCGGAGGGGTAGAAGCGCACGCCATGGCCATCGCGCAGTCGGCCGTAAGCCGCCGCGCCGCACATGTTGCGGAAGGATACGAGGATCTGGCACTGGTCAGGATGCGTGGCGCCGCTGTCGAAACAGGCGTAGCGCGCGCGTTCTTCGGCGACGTGCAGATCCGGGTGTTCATGAAAGGCGGCGACGCCGGGCGGGTTTTCGGGATAGTTGGGCGAGGCGTTGGGATTGAAGCCGACGGCAATGGCGCCGTGGTTGTCGGCGGGGTGCCATTGCGGGCGCAGGTGGTGCGGGACGGTTTCCGGCATCTGGCCGGACTGGCGTTGCGCGGCGGCTTCTGCGGCGATGCGCTGGTTCATTTCCTGCATCATTTGCGCGCCCATGGCGTTGTATTCATGCCATTGTTGTGATCCTGCCTGGTAGGGGTTGGCGTGGGCGGCGAGGACAAGGCAGAGGGAAAGGAGTAGCAATGGATTTTTCATTTTAATCTCCAAAATAATAGTTTTTTATCATGATAAGCGCTTCTGTTTGGTAAAAACACATCATAATAAGCGCTTTATATGGTAATTTTTTACCATTATTGCCATTCAAGATGCTGGCTGGGCAGGGCGCAGTAGTAGGCCTGTTTTTTATGGTCGGGCGCTGTGCAGCTCGCCGCGTGCACGGCGGGATCGCCCTGGCAGCGGCGAAGCGCGTCTTCGATGGCGGGTTGCACGATGGCGTAGGCGAGATTCCAGTCGTTGACGTCGCCCTGGCGGTAGCCGTCGGCAAAATGGGCACGGCTTGCGGTGTAGAGGCGCACGCCACTATAGTCTTTCAGCCAGCCGGCGGCGATGGCGTTGCAGGTGTTGGCATAGACGGCGGCAATTTCGCAATTGGCGCTGCCGCAGCGTTCGCGTGCGGCGGCTTCGGCCTGTTGCGCGCTTTCCGGCTGGTTGCGGAATTCGCCGGCGGCGTGGATGCGGAAGGGCTGATAGGGGCCGAAGGGCGAGAGGTTTTCGAGGCGCTGGCCGTCGATCTCGCTGGTCATGTTGCGGTAGCGTTGCCAGCTGAAGGGCAGGGGTTTGCTGTAGTTATCGAGGAGGATGTCGTCGCGGTAACTCACGGCGAGTGCGCCGTATTGGCTGCTGAGCCCGGCAAGACGCGATTCGACGGGACGGCCGCGCGGCGCTTGCATTTGCTGCTGCGCCTGTTGCGCGCGTTCCGCCATGATGCGGTCGTGCTGGATTTGCCCGAGCATTTGCTGCTGTTGCTGCCATTGTTGCTGCTGGTAGGCGGCCTGCGCGCTTTGCTGCATGTGCGCGGGCATTTGCGCGAGTGCCGCGTTGGCCGCCGTGACCATGATCAAAAGAGCGGTGCGTGCCATGTTGCCTCCTTACTGGCGGATGCTGCGGCAGCCGTGGTTGTAGCGGCACTCGATGACCACGTCCTGCCCGTAGAGGATTTCGCCGGGCGCGCTGTGCGTGGCGGATGGGGATGGCACGCTGCCGTGATGCGCGGTGGCAACGCAGCCGCCCAGCAGCAGGGCGGACAGGAGTAACGCAAGTGTGTGTTTCATGGCATCACCTGTAAAAGCAAATGACGGGATTACCATAGCAGAATACGGGATTTTTCTTGTAACCAAGCGCTTGTGTGAATAGAAAATCTCAAAAAATAGAGTATTTTTATCACGACAAGCGCTTCATGATGGTAAAAAACGACTATTTTTTTACTTTTTCGCACATGTCCCATACGCCCTGGATATACATGATGCCGAGCGCGCGGTCATAGAGGCCGTAGCCGGGGCGGCACTGTTCGCCCCAGATGTGGCGGCCGTGGTCGGGGCGGTAATAGCCTTCATAACCGACGTCATGATAGGCGCGCACCACTTCGGCAATATCCACCGAGCCGTCGGACGAGAGGTGCGAGGTTTCGATGAAGTCGCCGTTGGCAAAGCGCTTGATGTTGCGGATGTGGGCAAAAGGAATGCGGTCGTGGAAATCGCGGATCATTTGCGGGATGTTGTTGTCGGGATTGGGGCCGAGCGCGCCGCTGCACAGGGTGAGTCCGTTGGCAGGGCTGTCCACCATTTCGATGATAGCTTTGAGATCGCTATAGTTTTTTACGATGCGCGGCAGGCCGAAGATGGAAAACGGCGGATCATCGGGGTGGATGGCCATTTTGATGCCAGCGGCTTCGGCGGTGGGGATGATGGCTTCGAGGAAGTATTTGAGGTTGCGGCGCAAATCCTCTTCGGAAACGTTTTTGTAGGCATCAAAGAGCTTGTCGAGATGCGCCAGGCGCTCGGGTTCCCAACCGGGGAGCGTGAGGCCGTTCGAGCCTTCTTCCACGCTTTTCACCAGCGCTTTGGGATCCAGCCCTTCCATCGCCGAGGCGTCATAAAAAAGGGCGGTCGCGCCGTCGTCCATGGGGTGGAACAAATCGGTACGCATCCAGTCGAAGACGGGCATGAAGTTGTAGCACACGACTTTGACGCCGTGCTTGCCGAGGTTTACGAGGCTTTGCTTGTAGTTTTCGATGTACTGCTCGCGTTCGGGGAGCCCCAGCTTGATGGCTTCATGGACGTTGACGCTTTCCACCACGTCGATGTTGAGGCCGTACCTGTCGGCTTGCGCTTTCACGTCGGCGATGCGCGCTTCCGGCCAGACTTCGCCGGCGGCGAGATCATGCAAGGCCCAGACGATGCCGCTCATGGACGGGATTTGCCGGATTTGTTCGAGAGTGACGGTGTCGTTGCCTTCGCCGTACCAGCGGAATGTGGTTTTCATGGATGCTCCTGTGGGTAATCTGCCCGGTCTTCGCGTTGCGCAAAGCCGGGCAGGAACGGGTTTGTGACGCTTAATGGCGCCGGTAAATCAGCACGGCGCGGTCGTCGAAGGTGTAGTTGTCCTTGCTGACGCCCTTGGTGGACGGGGTTTTGATGCGCATCGGATCTTCGGCGAGCTCTTTCTTGAGCGCTTCTTCGTAAGATTCGATGGTGGCTTCCGCCGGATAGGTTTCATAGCCGTCCGAGCTGAGTTCGATGAGTTTCGGCGTTTCCTTGAATTGCCAGACGCGCAGTTTTTCCGGCGGGATGGGGAAGCCGTCTATCGCCCAGAACTGGAAGGCTTCCGGCGCTTCCGGGTTGTTCTGGAATTCGGACTGGCGTTGCAGGAGCGGCAGGATGTAGAAGCGGCCGAGGTCGTTGTCGCGGATTTGTTCGTCGGTGAGCCCCAGCGTTTCGATGACTTTGACGCGCAGCGCGCTGTTCAGGGTATCGACGAGCTTGCCTTCGTCGTTGTAGTTCACGCCATCGATGCGCGCCTTGGAGTCGCCGATGCCGACGAGTTCGTTGCTCGCGAAGTTGTACCAGACGAGAGTGGCAGTCGGGCGGAAGAGCGGTTCCTTGGCGAAATCGATATCAGGGTTGGCGGCGTAGAATTTCTGGTATTCGTCGTTGATGCGCTTCAGCACTTCTTCCTTGCTGCTCGCGGGCGGCAGGTTTTCAAAGACGCTGAGGATGATGTCGCGGCTGACGCGGCCGCCTTTCTTGCCGTCGTACTTTTTGCCGGATTTGTCGGTGGCGCCATCGAAAACGGCGAGGTAGTGGTCATTGAAAAAGAGGCCGTCCTCGCAGATGCGGTTGCTTTCTTCGCCCGCGCCTTTTTTGCCTTCGATGAAATATTCGAGATCGCCGCCTTTCAGGCTGGCCTTGACCGTTTGGCTGTAGGTGAGCGGATCATCGCCAGCGATGGCCTGGCCTGCAAGCAGGGCTATGAAAAGCATAGTCTTTTTCATGTTTCACCTCTGTGAGTAGCTGGAAGGAATGGGTAGGCTCTGGAACAGGTAGCCGTCAAATTCCGGCGCTTCGACGTCGGAGAGGGCAAATACGGTGTCGCGCACGTTTTCGAGATGCTGCCACATGGCGTGTTTGGCGGCGACGGGGTCTTTGCGCTTGAGCGCGTTCAGGATGGTGCGGTGGTCTTCGAGCCAGCGCTGCCAGTAGGTTTGGTCAACGATGTGGCGGTGCAGCTGTTCCCACATCGGGCTTCTTCTGCGTTGCAGCCACAGGTTGCGCACACTGTCGGCCAACACGCTGTTTTGCGTGGCTTCGGCAATGCGCAGGTGGAACTGTTCGTCGCTGCCGTAGTCGGTGATGCCGTTTTGTACTTCTTTTTCCTGCTGGTTCAGGAGGTTTTGCAGGGCGTCGATATCGCTTTTGGTGACGGTGAGCGCGGCCATTTCCGCCACCGCGCTTTCCAGCACCTGCCGCGCCTGCAAGAGTTCGAAAGGGCCGATGTCGTCTTCGGCGGCGCTTTCCGCGCCCGGCAGTTGCACGATATAGACGCCGGAGCCTTGCCGCACTTCCACAAGCCCCTGGATTTCCAGCATGATCAGCGCTTCGCGCAACAGCGCGCGGCTCACCTCGAAACGCTCGGCCAAATGGCGCTCGGCAGGCAGTTTGTCGCCCACGGCCAGCCCTTCGCGCACGATATAGGTGCGCAGCTCGGCGGCGACTTCGGGATAGCGGCGGGAAGTGGCGATGTTCATGTTTGGATAAATGGTAAATTTTCCCATGATGAAGCGCTTATTGTGAGAAAAATTATCGTTATAAGCGCTTTATGATGGTAAAAAATGATTATTTTTTGCTATTTTATGGATTTCCGTAGGGTGGGTGTCAACCCACCATAAAAACACAATCGTTTCGCGACGGTGGGTTTACACCCACCCTACGGTTTACCCTGCGGGTAAATGGTGGGCTGAAGCCCACCCTACGATGCTTTTGATGTCGGGCATAAATGCCCGACCTACGGTTTGCCCTACGATTTGCGGATTATTTCGCGGCAGCCTTGATGCGCTGGATGAGTTCCGCGGCTTTTTCCGAAGCTTTCGCCGCTTCTTCGTGCATGGGCAGCACTTTGTCGGCAAAGGCAGCGGTATCCACGTCTTCCACGAAGGTTACGCCCAGCTTGTCCTTGGCTTCCGCAATGACTTTGTTGGTGTTTTCCACCCACAGGTCTTTTTGCACCATGGTGGATTCGCGCGCGGCCTTCTTGATGGCCTCTTGCTGTTCAGGGGTGAGTTTTTCCCAGTCTTTCAGGCTCATGACGAGCACGTCGGGAATCATGGTGTGGCGGTCGTAGCTGTAGAACTTGCTGACTTCGCCGTGGCGGTTATCGACGAGAGCGGATTCGTTGTTTTCCGCACCATCGACCACGCCCTGCTGCAAGGCGGTATAGAGTTCACCGAAGGCAATCGGCGTCGGGCTTGCGCCGAGGAGTTCAATCATTTTCACTGCGGTCGGGCTGGGCTGGACGCGGATTTTCATGCCTTTCAGGTCATCCGGGTGCTTGATGGCCTTGCCGGCATAGAAGGAGCGGGCGCCGGCGTCGTAATAGGCGATGCCGATGAAGCCCTTGTCTTTGGAGGCATTGAGGATTTCTTCGCCGATGTCGCCGGTGATCACGTTGTAGTAGTGGTCAACGTCCTGGAAGATGTAGGGCAGGTTGAAGACGCCGTAGAGCGGTTCGAAGGCTTCCAGTTCGGCAGCGTTGGTCTTGGCGAGCGCCAGTCCGCCGGATTGCACGAGTTCCACCGATTCGCGCTGGGTGCCGAGCTGGGCGTTGGGATAGATGCGGATTTTGATCTCGCCGCCGGTGTATTCGGCCACTTTGTCGGCAAAGGATTGCATGGCCTTGTGCACGGGAATCTCTTTGCTCTGGTTGTGCGAGAGTTTCAGGGTGGTGGCGGCTTGCGCGGCCATCGACAAGCCGGCGATTACTGCAACGGCAAGGGCTTTTTTCAACGCGGTCATGGTGTTCTCCTGTTGGATTGGGACGGCGCTATCTTGCCGCGCTGTTCGACCAATGTCAATAACTGGTTGACCAATTGTTCGTGAATGGTTAATCTGTGCCACGTGTCCAAATCCGCCACGGGAGTGATTGCCATGAATGAATCCGATGTGAAGTTGTCTGCCTTGCCGTGGCCGGAGCGGCTTGCCGCCGTGGTGCGGCGGGTGAATGGTTATGTGCTGACGGTACTGGCGTTTTTGCTGGTAGCCTGCGTGGTATGGCAGGTGATTTCCCGCTATGTGAGCGCAAAGCCCAGCACGGTGACGGATGAACTCGCGCGCTTTACCTTTATGTGGATAGGGCTTCTGGGTGCGGCGCAGGCGTCCGCGCACAAGCAGCATCTTGCGATTGATCTGCTCGCAATGAAGCTCAGGGGTGGTGCGAAAAAAGCGCTCAATCTCCTGATCGAATGCGCGATTATTGCTTTCGCCAGTCTGGTGATGATCTGGGGTGGCTGGTCGCTCGCGGCGAAAACTTTTGCCAACCAGCAGGTCACGCCCGCGCTGCAATGGCCGATGGGTTATGTGTACATGGTGGTGCCGGTGGCGGGCGTGCTGATGGTGTTTTTCGCCCTCGTTGCCATTCACGATACTTTGCGTCATGAGGAGAGCGCGTCATGAGTACGGAGTTGCTGAGTGTGCTGGTATTGTTCGGCACGTTCTTTTTGCTGATGTTTTTGAGTGTACCGGTGTCGTTTTCCATCGGCATTGCCACGGTAGCGACGATTCTGCTCGCCATGCCGTTCGACAACACCATGTTCGTCACCGCGCAGAAGATGATTACCGCGCTCGACAGCTTTGCGCTCTTGGCGCTGCCGTTTTTCATTCTCGCCGGCAACATCATGAACCGCGGCGGTATCGCCATGCGCCTCATCAATCTTGCCCTGGTGATGGCCGGGCGGCTGCCCGGGGCGCTTGCGCACTGCAACGTGATTGCCAACATGCTGTTCGGCTCGATTTCCGGTTCTGCCGTGGCATCTGCGGCAGCGGTCGGCGGCATCATGAACGACATGCAGCACAAGGCGGGCTACGATCCGGGCTATTCCGCAGCGGTGAATATCGCTTCCTGCCCCACCGGGCTGCTCATTCCGCCGAGCAACACCTTTATCGTCTATTCCACCATTTCCGGGGGTACGTCGGTCGCGGCGCTTTTCCTGGCGGGCTATGTGCCGGGCATTCTCATGGGGCTGGGCATCATGGTGGTGGCCGGATTCATCGCCTGGCGGCGCCGTTATCCGGTGAACGAGCGTGTGCCCATGAATGCGGTGGCTGGCGCCGTGATTCAGGCGATTCTGCCGCTGTCCTTGATCGTGATCGTGATTGGCGGCATCGTCAAAGGCAAATTCACGGCCACCGAAGGCTCGGCCATTGCCGTGGTCTATTCGCTTTTCCTTGCCGTCGTCGTCTATCGCGAACTGAAAATCCGCGATTTGCCCAAGCTCTTTCTCGATTCGATGGTGACCAACGCCATCGTCCTGCTGCTGATCGGCTGCTCCTCCGGCATGAGCTGGGCGATGGCGAACGCCGATATTCCCTTCATCATCGAAGAAGCAATTTTGGCCGTTTCCGAAAACAAGATCGTGATTCTGCTCACCATCAACCTGATTTTGCTGGTGGTCGGTTTCTTCATGGACATGACGCCCGCCATTTTGATCTTCACGCCCATCTTTCTGCCCATTGCCGAATCGCTGGGCATGGATCCGGTGCATTTCGGGGTGATGATGACGTTCAACCTGTGCATGGGCATCGTCACGCCGCCGGTCGGCAGTTGCCTGTTCGTCGGTTGCTCGGTGGGCAAGGTCAGGCTGGCGCAGGTCATTCCCTACATGCTGCCGATGTATGTAGCGCTTATCCTCACGCTGCTCCTCGTCACCTTCATCCCGCAGATTTCCCTGTGGCTGCCGCAACTGCTCATGAATTACGGAGGCTAGGCGATGAAAACCCTGAAAAACTGGGCTGTGCAAAGCGAAAATGCCGATGGCGTCACTTTGCAAGTGGACGGCAAACATGTGCTGCACGTCATCGTGCTCGAAGACTGGCTGTGGCGCGTGTGGATACAGCCCTTTGGCGAAACGCGGCTTGACCGCAGCTGGATGATTGCCGGTTCGCCCATGGAAGGGCGCGAGCGCGCGAGCCGCGAAGGATTCGCCTGCCCGCCCGTCAGCATGGAACACGGCGAAGCGCTCACCATCAGCGGTAAAGCGCTGCGTCTTGTCATCCATCAGCCGCTTGCGCTGGAATGGCAGGAAAAAACGGCGGACGGCTGGCGCACCATCGCCTGCGACCGCAAAACCGGTGCTTACCAGATCGGCCACACCCGCCCTGACATCGCGCACTACATGGCGCTCGATAACGCCGACTTCATTACCGGCCTGGGCGAAAAAGCGGGCACGGTCAACCGCATCGGCAAGTCATACGAAATGCGCAGCCTTGATGCCATGGGCTACAACGCGGAAAGCACCGATCCGCTCTACAAGCACTGGCCGTTCTACCAGGTGCGCACGAAAGAAGGCGCGCACTATGGCCTTTTCTACGACAACCTCGCCACTTCGCGCTTCAACATGGGGCAGGAACTCGACAACTACCACCCGCGCTACCGCAGCTATCGCGCTGAAGACGGCGACATCGATCTTTACTTCATCCACGGGCAAAACATCGCCGGCATCACCAAGCGCTTTTTGCAGCTGACCGGCAAAACCCTCTTTCCGCCGAAATGGAGCCTTGGCTATTCAGGCTCGACCATGAGCTACACTGACGCGCCCGACGCGCAAGCGCAACTCATGAATTTCATCCGCTTGTGCCAAGAACACGCCATCCCCTGCGACAGCTTCCAGCTCTCCTCCGGCTACACCTCCATCGGCCACAAGCGCTACGTCTTCCACTGGAACCGCGACAAATTCCCCGATGCCAAAGCCTGCTTTGCTGCCTTCCGCGAGGCGGGCATCCGTTTGGCCGCCAACATCAAGCCCTGTCTGCTGCACGACCACCCGCGCTATCAGGAAGCCGCCGCAGCCGGATTATTCGTCAGAGACAGCGAAACGGACGCGCCCGAAACCTCCATGTTCTGGGACGCCGAAGGCTCGCATCTCGACTTCACCAACCCCGCAACCGGCGCATGGTGGCGCGACAACGTCAAACGCCAATTGCTGGATTACGGCATCGGCTCCACCTGGAACGACAACAACGAATACGAAATCTGGGACGGCGCCGCGCGCTGCCACGGCTTCGGCAACCCCGTCGCCATCCGCCACATCCGCCCGCTCATGCCGCTCCTCATGATGCGCAACTCGCACCAGGCGCAAACCGAACATTCCCCCGAGCGTCCCTACCTCATCTCGCGCTCCGGCTGCCCCGGCATGCAGCGCTACGTGCAAACCTGGAGCGGCGACAACCGCACCTCGTGGCACACCCTCAAATGGAACATCCGCATGGGCATCGGCATGAGCCTCTCCGGCATGTACCACACCGGCCACGACATCGGCGGCTTCGCCGGCGGCAAACCCGACGCCGAACTCTTTCTGCGCTGGATACAAAGCGCGCTGCTCCTGCCGCGCTTCACCATCCACTCGTGGAACGACGACGGCAGCGTCAACGAACCGTGGATGCACCCGAGCGTCACCCCCGCCGTCAGAGACGCCATCACCCTGCGCTACCGCCTCATCCCCCATCTCTACACCCTGCTCTGGCAAGCCACGCAAGACGACGAAGCCATCATCCGCCCCACTTTCCTTGACCACGAACACGATCCGCGCACCTTTGCCGACAGCGACGATTACCTGATCGGCCGCGACCTCCTCGTCTGCCCCGTCGTTGCGCCGGACGTGCGCGAACGCGACTGTTATCTCCCGGATAACCACGACGGCTGGTACGACTATTACAGCGGCGAGTACCACAGCGGCGGCCAAACCCTGCGCGTGCCAGCGCCTCTGGAGCGCCTGCCGCTATTCGTGCGCGCCGGCAGCCTCATTGCCGAAGGCGAGCTGCTCCATGCCGCAAGCCCCGCGCAAGATACCTCGCGCCTGTTCAAACTCTATCCGCCGAAAGGCGCGGGCGAATGCACAGGCGTCATCTACGACGACGATGGCGTAGCCAGCGACGGCACGCACCACCGCATCGACTGGCGCATGCAAAGCGATGCCACCCGCATCACCTTGACCCTGAACGCCAGCGGCAGCTATCAGCCCGCATGGCTCGCCAACATCCGCGTGCAACTGCCGCCGCAGGAACAGCGCAAACTGGTCATAGAAAGCAATATATCTATAAATAGCCAATAAATAGTCATTATTTACCATCAATAAGCGCTTATAGTGATAAAAATTCTCATCATAAGCGCTTCAAGGTGAGAAAATTTCTCATGAGAATTCTCTTTGCCGAACGGAGCCAACCATGACCTTCCTTACCGACGATTTCCTCCTCCATAGCGACACCGCGCGCGAGCTTTATCACGAGCACGCGCGGCACCAGCCGATCTACGATTACCACTGCCACTTGCCGCCTGCTGATATTGCGGCCAACACCCAATTCCGCGATTTGGCTGATATTTGGCTTGCTGGCGACCACTACAAATGGCGCGGTATGCGTACCTTGGGCATTGCCGAGCGCCTGATTACCGGCGACGCCTCCCCGCGCGAAAAATTCCAGGCCTATGCCGAGGCCGTGCCGCATTTTATCGGCAACCCGCTCTATCACTGGACGCATCTCGAACTCAAGCGCCCCTTCGGCATCACCACCTTGTTGAACGGCAAAACGGCAGAGCGCGTGTGGCACGCGGCGAATGAAAAACTGGCGCAACCCGAATTCCGCGCGCGCGGCATTCTCGAGCAAATGAACGTGAAAATGGTCGGCACTACGGACGACCCGATTGACAGCCTTGAACACCATGCCGCCATTGCCGCCGACAAAACCTTTGCCATCAAAATCCGCCCCAGCTTCCGCCCCGACAAAGCGCTCAAGCTTGAGCATCCCGATTATCCGGACTATCTCGGCAAACTCGAAGCGGCAAGCGATACCAACATCGCGCGCTTTGCCGATCTGCAACAAGCGCTGCTCAAGCGGCTTGACCATTTCGCCGCGCACGGCTGCGTCGCCTCCGATCACGGCATTGAAATCCTGCGTTATGCGCCGGTGCCGGATGACAGTACGCTGGACGCCATTCTTGCCAAGCGCCTGTCCGGCAAGGTATTGGAAGAAACCGAAATTGCCCGGTTCCAGACCGCGCTGCTCGTCTGGCTTGGTCAGGAATATCACCGTCGCGGCTGGGTAATGCAGCTGCACATCGGCCCGATCCGCAACAACAACAGCCGCATGTTCAAGCAGTTGGGCGCAGACAGCGGTTTCGATTCCATTGGCGACCGCCTGCTGGCCGACAACCTCGCTTCCCTCCTGAACGCGATGGACACCAACGACCAGTTGCCGAAAACCATCCTCTACACCATCAACCCGCGCGACAACGCCATCCTTGCCACCATGTGCGGCAATTTCCAGCAGGAAGGCGTGCGCGGCAAGGTGCAGTTCGGCTCGGGCTGGTGGTTCAACGACCAGAAAGACGGCATGATCGAGCAGCTCAAAACCCACGCGCAAATGGGAATTTTGTCCGTCTTCGTCGGCATGCTCACCGATAGCCGCAGTTTTCTTTCCTACACGCGGCACGAATATTTCCGCCGCATCCTCTGCAACCTCATCGGCGACTGGGTGGAAAACGGCGAAGCGCCGCGCGACATGGCGCTGCTCGGCGAAATGGTCGCGAATATCTGCTACGGCAACGCCGCGCGCTTTTTTGCGGCGTAGGGTGCGTGTCAAGCCACCATCGCCAAGCATGTAGGTTGGCGAGTTTCCCATAAAAATGCAGCCGCATTTTTATGGGAGCCCGGTGGTGAGCGAAGCAAGCCCCAACACAAAGCCAGCATCGCATGTTGGGGTTCGCGTGTTTCACGCTCACCACCAACCTACGGATCGCTCTGTGACGGCAAGTTGACAGGCATTCGCGCAGCCATGGTAGGTCGGCCATTCATGGCCGACGTTGAATACACGTCGGGCACAAAGTGCCCGATCGACGGTATTCCTCCAAGGGTATTGGGCTTGTCAAAATACGCTTGCGGCAACGTGGGGTGGGTTTCAGCCAGGTAGGGTGGGTGTCAACCCACCGTCGCGACACGATTTATTCTTCCCCCAATCTCACTGCGGAGCAGAGAGGCGTTTTTTGGTGGGTTGACATCCATCCTACGGCATGGCGAGAAATTTTCTCATCATAAAGCGCTTATCGTGAGAAAAATTACCACAATAAGCGCTTGATGGTGATAAAAAACGATTATTTCTAGCGATAGTATATAGTGGGTGCGGTTGGCGCCAACGGCGCGTAACCGTACCTACAGGTTGTGTTTTACTGCCCGTAATAGGCATTTTTGCCGTGCTTGCGCAGGTAATGCTTGTCGAGCAGGGTTTGCTGCATGGACGGCAGTTGCGGGTTGAGTTGCAGGGCAAAGAGGTTCATGTAGGCCACTTCTTCGAGAACGACGGCGTTGTGCACGGCGTTGTCGGCGTCCTTGCCCCAGGCAAACGGGCCGTGCGAGGCAACGAGGACGCCCGGCACCATGTCGGGATCGATGCCGCGCTCGCGGAAGGTTTCGACGATGACCTTGCCGGTTTCCAGTTCGTATTCGCCCTGGATTTCCGCGTCATGCATGAGGCGGGTGCAGGGCACGGTGCCGTAGAAGTAATCGGCGTGGGTAGTGCCGAGGGCGGGCAGGTCGCGGCAGGCTTGCGCCCAGGTGGTGGCATGGCGCGAGTGGGTATGCACGATGCCGCCGATGTTGGGGAACTGGCGGTAAAGTTCGAGATGGGTCGGGGTGTCGGATGAAGGCTTTTTGCTGCCTTCGACGACTTTGCCGCTTGCGAGATCGACCACGACCATATCATCGGCCTGCATCACGTCATATTCCACGCCCGAGGGCTTGATGACGATGACGCCGCGCTCGCGATCCACGGCGCTGACGTTGCCCCAGGTGAAGGTGACAAGCCCGTATTTGGGCAGGGCGAGGTTGGCTTTCAGTACGTCTTCTTTGAGTTGCGCCAGCATCAGAGGCCTCCTTGTTGCATTTTGTCTTCGATCCAGCGCCGTGCGTGGATGATTTCGGCGATGGGTTCTTCGGCTTTTTCCGTCCACATTTCAATGAGGAAGGCGCCGCGATAGTTCAGCTCGGCCAAGGTTTTGAAGGCGGCAACGAAATCGACGCAGCCGTCGCCGAAGGGCACATCGCGGAACTGGCCGGGGTGGGTATCGGTGACTTTATAAGTATCTTTGAGGTGAATGGCGGAGATTTTGTCGATACCAAGGCGCAGTTCGTCGGCGACGTTGTCGTTCCAGGCGGAGAGGTTGCCGATGTCGGGATAGACGGTAAACCACGGCGAGCGGATTTTTTCATCCCAGGCTTTCCAGCGCGTGATGCTGCTCATGAATTTGGTGTCCATGATTTCCACGGCAAGGGTCACTTGCCGCGCGGCAGCGCGCTCGACCGCCCATTTGAGGCCTTCTTCAAAACGGGCGATGGTGCCTTCGTCCTGGTCTTCGTAATAAACGTCGTAGCCGGCGAGCTGGATGGTGCGGATGCCGCAATCGACGGCAAGTTGCAGGGCTTTGTCCATCACTTCGTAAGCCTTTTTGCGGGTATCGGCGTCATGGCTGCCAAAGGGAAAGCGGCGATGGCCGGACAGGCACATGGAGGGCACGGTGATGCCGGTGTTGACGATGGCTTTCACGAGCGCGAGGCGCTCTTTCTTGCTCCAATCCAGGCGGGAGAGGCGCTCGTCGCTTTCATCGACGGAGATTTCCACGAAATCGTAGCCGCAGGCTTTGGCAATGGAGAGGCGGTCTTGCCAGTCGAGGTTTTTCGGCAGGGCTTTTTCATAGATGCCGAGGAGATGTTTGCGCATGATGTTTCCTTGCGATGGGAATGGGTTACGGTTCAGGCGAGCAGGATGTCGAGGCCCTGGTCGCGCAATTGCGCGATGATGGCGGGATCGGCTTCCTCGCCGGTGATCAGCAGGCTGATGGCGGCGAGCGGGGCAAAGAGCATGCCCACTTCCTTGCCGAGTTTGCTGCTGTCCACCAGCGTGACCAGGCGCTCGGCCTTGTGCAGCAGTTTCTGTTCGGAATGTGCGATGAGCATGTCGTTCTTGAACAGCCCTTCGCCGGAAAAGCCTTTGCCGCTGGTAAAGAGGATATCGGCGGCGTAGAGCGATTCGTGGCTGTCGAGCGAGAGCGTTACCCCTTTGTTTTTGTTGTACTGCCCGCCGAGGATGACGACATCGTGATGGTTGCCGGCAATGAGCCTGTTGGCGAGCGGCAGGTAATTGGTGACGATTTGCACGTCGCGTCCGCACAGCGCTTCGCCGAGCAGCATCATGGTCGAACCGCAGGTGAGCACTACGCTGCTGACATCGCGGCACAATCTGGCGGCGGCTTCGGCTATGCGCCGCTTTTCTTCGTAGCGGTTGATATGCGCGGGTGCCTTGTTGCCGGCAAGATGCGGCGTGTGGCCGATACCCAGCGCTTCCACGCCGTTGCGCACTTTTTTCAGTTTGCCGAGGGCGTGCAGCTTGCTGATGTCGCGGCGCGCGGTGGCGGGCGAGACGGCAAGCAGGTCCACCAGTTCGTGCGTGGAGAGCGCTTTGTGCGTATCAAGCAGGGCGAGGAGCTTTTGCTGGCGGTGTTGTTCGTTCATGGATATGGATGGGAAAATTTCTCGCGGTAAAGCGATTTTACGGTATTTTTTCTCATCATTAAGCGCTTATATTGAGAAAAAATAACTATATTTAAGGAGTTTGTGGATTTTTAGTGAAACGCAGGGCGTAGATTCCGTGCGCGATCTCAGTACACGACAAATTTCAAAAAAACATTCGCTAAATCAATCCTTTCCTCGCAGGGGGGGGGAGGGGCTTTTGCTCTGTGCTTTTAATGAGTTGAAAAGTTTTGTCGTGTACCAAGGTGCGCGATAAAAACCCATCGCCCCTTGCGGGGCGACGGTTATTCTACAACAGGTTTACAGCATGGATTTGAACGGCACGTTGGGTTCCTGCTCGAAGCAGTCGTCAAAGCCGCGCGGATGATGGTATTCGGTGAGGTCCTTGTCGCGCGGATAGACGTATTTGCCGCCCACTTCCCAGATGAAGGGCTTGAATTTGTACTGCAATCTGTCTTTGCGCATGCGGTAGAGCTCGAGGATTTCCTGGGTGCTGGCCATGAAGTTGGTCCAGATATCGTGGTGCACCGGAATGATGACTTTGGTACGCAGCGCTTCCGCCATGCGCAGCAAATCAATCGACGTCATCTTGTCGGCAATGCCGACAGGGTTTTCGCCGTAGTTGTTGAGCGCGACATCGATGTCGAAATCCTTGCCGTGCTTGGCGAAATAGATGGAATAGTGTGAATCCGCGCCGTGATAAATGGTGCCGCCCGGCGTTTTGAACACGTAGTTCACGGCCTTGCGTCCCATTTCTTCGTCACTGGGGCAAAGTCCTTTCAGTTCGCCGCCTTGCGCGTCTGCGCCTTCCACCGGCAATGTCACCAGACAGGTGCGGTCGAAGGAATCCAGCGCGTGAATTTCCACGTCCTTGATTTTCACCACATCGCCGGGCTTGACGGTAATCAGGCGGTCTTCCGGCACGCCCCATTTTTTCCACAATTCCGTGCAATGCCAGGGGCCCACGAATTTCACATGATCGAGTTTGGGATTGTTGACAATGGCGGCGGCGACGTTCACATCGATATGGTCGCTGTGATAATGCGAGGCGAGGATGAAGTCCACCTCATTGATGGCAAAGGGATCAAGCACCATGGGCTGGGCGCGCAAATTGGGCTGCAACTTGCGCACGCCGGACATGTTCGCCATCTGGTGGCCGCGCACCATGTCTTTCACTTTCTTCGTGCTTTTTCCGCGTCCGCACCACAAATCCATGCAGATATTGGCATTGCCCGGGGTTTTCAGCCAAATGCCGACGCAACCCAGCCACCACATGGCAAAGTTTCCTTCCGGCACCACTTCTTCTTCGATTTCCTCGTTCAGCCAGGTGCCCCATTCGGGAAAGGTGGAAAGAATCCAGCTTTCGCGGCTGATTTCACTGATTTTGCTCATGTTGCGCTCCAGATTGCGATAAGAATTTCAAAAGCAATCATAAACAATCATTTTCGGGTAAACAAGCGCAGGGTGCCGCGTGTAAAAATATCCGCATTGGAGAGATGGCGGCCAAAAAATACGACTAAAGTCATAAAATCAATTGGAATAGAAGTTATTTATTATTAATTGCGCTTTTTGAAAGAAAAATTACCGCAATAAGCGCTTCGAGACGAGAAAATTTATCATCGGGCAAGAGGGGGTTGGGGCATGCGGGTTAGGTGATCGGCATGATCAGCCATGCGCTGCCCGGGCGGGACTTGCCGGGCAGTGATGGGGAAAAAATTATGGTGCTTCTGCCCCCCCCGGGGGCTGCTGGCAATTTGTATCCTGAATGCCATGAACGCCGGGAAAGACGATGGATCAGAATATTTTTCAACAGGGCGGGTGACGGCCATGCCGATACGCGCGCGGAAAACAGCATCGCAAACCGCGTGCATGAACCACGTCCATACACCCTGCGCCACTCCAGGGCATATCGTGTCCGGATATTTTCCGGAATTCCGGAAAACGTCTGTCACGGGTTGTTACCTGCCTGATTGGCAATTCCGCCTGGATACGGATGGCATGCCAATGGCCGGGCGGGCAAGCGGAATGCTTGCCGAAAAGGTGTCGGCCTGGAATTTATCAAACTGTTTTCAATAGAATAAAAAATTATTTTTTCCACGAGACACCAGAAATAATCTTTTGCAATCTTTTTGCTGTTATGATTGCGCGCGGAGCAGCGTTTTCCACTTGGCTGAAAGTGCTGTGTTTTTTTACCATGAGCTGCGCTCATTGAACAAATGGTATCGATATGGAGACCTTATACAATATTTTTCTCTGGATAAACGAACAGATACTCAGCAAGGCGCCATTGCTGCTGGGTCTTGTTGCCTGTTTGGGCTACATCCTGCTGCGCAAGGACAAAACCACCATCATCAAGGGCACAATCAAGACCATCGTCGGTTTCATGATGTTGCAGGTAGGCTCCAGCACGCTGGTGTCGAACTTCAAGCCGGTGATCGAAAAGCTTTCGCAAGTGCATGGACTTACCGGTGCGGTCATTGATCCTTACACGAGCATGCAATCCACCATCCAGACCATGGGCGACAATTACGCCTGGGTAGGGTATGCGGTGATTCTCGCGCTCTTCCTCAATATCCTGCTGGTAGTGATGCGCCGCGTAACCGGTATCCGCACCATCATGCTTACCGGCCACATCATGTTCCAGCAGGCAGGTCTCGTCGCCGTCTTTTACATGATCATTGGCGCGAGCATGTGGGAAACCATTATTTACACCGCCGTGCTGATGGCGCTCTATTGGGGCATTTCGTCCAATATCATGTACAAGGCCACGCAGGCCGTGACCGGCGGGGCAGGCTTTTCCATTGGCCACCAGCAGCAGTTCGCGTCATGGATTGCGGTGAAACTCGCGCCAAAGCTGGGTGATCAAAACGACAGCGTCGATCACATGAATCTGCCGAAATGGCTGCATATTTTCCACGACAGCATTTCCGCGACCGCCATTGTGATGACCTTCTTCTTCGGCATCATTCTCCTTTCCTTTGGGCTGACCGAGTTGCAGACCATGGCCGGCAAAACGCACTGGTCGATTTATATTCTGGAAATGGGTCTGAAATTCGCCGTGGCCATTCAGGTGATCGTTGTCGGCGTGCGCATGTTCGTGGCCGAACTCTCCGAAGCCTTCAAGGGCATTTCCGAGCGCCTGATTCCCAATGCCGTGCTCGCCATCGACTGCGCGGCGATTTATGCCTATTCGCCCAATGCCATGGTGTTCGGCTTCATCTGGGGCGCGCTGGGGCAATTCGTGGCCGTCGGCTTGCTGCTCGCTTTCGGCGCACCGGTCCTGATCATTCCCGGCTTCATCCCGATGTTCTTCTCCAACGCGACCATCGGCGTCTTTGCCAACCAGTTTGGCGGCTGGAAAGCGGTGATGAAAATCTGTTTTGTGATGGGCATCATCGAAGTGCTGGGTTCGGCCTGGGTCATCCAGTTGCTCGCCTCGCAGGGCGCAACCTTCAACGGCTGGATGGGCATGGCCGACTGGGCGCTCTTCTTCCCGCCGGTCTTGCAAGGTATCGTCAGCATTCCGTTCTTCTTCTTCGTGATTTTGGCGCTTGCCTTCCTTTATATGGCCTATGCCGGCAAGAAACTGCGCGCAGAGGAAGCCGCGGCTGCTGCTGCCGGTTTGACGCTTGAGCAAATGGACGGCTACGGCCTGGAGGACAATGCGCAAGAGACCGTCGTGGCAGAAGAAAGCAGTGTCACCGGTGACAAGATCGTACGCATTCTCGCCGTCTGCGGCAGCGGACAGGGCTCATCCATGATGATGAAGATGAACATCAAAAAATATCTGGACCAGCGCAACATTCCGCACCAGCTCGATTCCTGCGCGGTCACCGATTACAAGGGCAAACTCGCGGAAACCGATATCATCGTCTGCTCAAGGCACTTGGCGCCCGAAGTGCAGGTCGGTGACGACAAATCGGTACTCGGTGTGCAGAATATGCTGAATGCCCATTCCTTTGGCGCGGAACTCATCGACCTGATCCAGCGCCACAGCAAAAGTTGATCCAAGACGGAGAGCAATATGAGTTTTAAACAGTCCCTTATTGACAACCAGTCTGTCAGGCTCGGTGCCCATGCCACGAGCTGGCAGGAAGCGATCAAAATCGGCACCGATTTGCTGGTTGCCTCCGGTGCGGTAGAGCCGCGTTACTACGACACCATCATCCGTTGCGTGGAAGAGCTCGGCTCCTACATCATCATCGCGCCAGGGCTTGCCCTGCCGCACGCACGTCCGGAAGACGGCGTCAAGCGCACTGCCTTTGCCCTGGTGACGCTGGCAGAACCCGTCACCTTCCCGGGTGAGGAGACGCCGGTTGCCGTCTTCGTTACGCTTGCGGGCAGCAATGCCGACGAGCACATGCAGGGGCTCATGGAAGTCACTACCATTCTCGAAGATCCGGACAACGAAGAAACCGGCGTCGATCTCGACAAAATCCTGCGCTGCCGCAGTGCGGAAGAGATTTATGCCGTGATCGATGCGGCGCTGAACGGTTAATGTCATCCGGCGGCCTTCCCTGCCTGCGGGGAAGGCCAAATCCGGCTGCGCCTTCAATGGTTCCCTCCTGACCTATCCAACCCAAGGAATTCCCATGAGCAAACCCCTGTTGCAAATCGCGCTCGACCAGACCGACCTCAAAAGCGGCATTGAAGTGGCGCAAAGCGCGGCCGACGCGGTGGACATCATCGAAGTCGGCACCATTCTCGCCTTTGCCGCCGGCATGGAAGCGGTGCGCACCATGCGCGAGAATCACCCCAATCACACCATCGTCTGCGACCTGAAAACCACTGACGGCGGCGCCATTCTCGCCAAAATGGCCTTTGATGCCGGTGCGGACTGGCTCACCGTCTCCGCCGCTGCCCATATCGCCACCATTGCCGCGTGCAAGAAAGTGGCGGATGAATACGAAAAGCCGCGCGAAATCCAGATTGAAATCTATGGTAACTGGACGCTTGACGACGCCCGCGAATGGGTGAAACTCGGCATCAAACAGGCCATTTACCACCGCTCGCGCGATGCCGAACTCGCCGGCAAAGGCTGGACGGAAGACGATCTCGAGAAAATGCGCGCCCTTTCCGCGCTCGGCCTCGAACTCTCGATTACCGGCGGCATCGTCCCCGAAGACATTCATCTTTTCAAAGGCATCAATGCCAAATGCTTTATCGCCGGTCGTGCGCTGGTTGGTGAAAAAGGCCAGGCCAATGCCAGGGCGCTGCGCGCAGAAATCGACAAATATTGGTAAGCGCTTTTGTTGGCCAGTTAAAAATATCATTTTTTATCAAAAAATAGCATATTTTTACCGCCAATAAGCGCTTGTCGCGGTAAAAATAATCTATAAAACCGCCATTCATGATATGGATGGCGGTTTCTTTCTTGCCGTTTTTCCCTGTGCCTTTCCGGATCGCAACCCTGTTTGCGGCAGCATCTTTTTTGCTTCACGCAATGTTTTATTTTTTGAACAAAAAAGCGCTTTTTACACGTGAAAAAAAACATTGCTTTCCCCCTGAACCCCGCTTATTATCCCGCGCGCACTTAACCTGATTTTGATCTTTGCGAGGTTTGCCATGAAAGTTTCCTATGCCGAACTCAAGGCCGAGTTCAAGCGCGTGCTGCTCGCGCGCCAGTTCCCCGAAGACAAGGCGGAGGCCTGCGCCACCATGTTTGCCGATACCACCAATTCCGGCATTTATTCGCACGGCGTCAATCGCTTCCCGCGCTTTATCGAACAGCTGGAAAACGGCGACATCAAGCCTGAAGCCGAAGCCGAGCGCGTGCTCTCGCTGGGCGCGATCGAGCAATGGGACGGCAAGCTCTCCATCGGCAACCTGACCGCCAAGAAAATGATGGATCGCGCCATGGAACTTGCCGATACGCATGGCATCGGCGTGGTCGCGCTGAAAAACGCCAACCACTGGATGCGCGGCGGCAGCTATGGCGAGCAGGCCGCGAAGAAAGGCTACGTTGGCATCTGCTGGACCAACTCCATTGCCGCCATGCCGCCGTGGGGCGGCAAGGAACCGCGCATCGGCACCAACCCCATCATCATCGCCGTGCCGAGCGATCCCGTTACCTATGTGGACATGGCCTGTTCGATGTTTTCCTACGGCAAACTGGAAGTCACGCGCCTCGCCGGCGAGCAGACGCCCATCGATGCCGGTTTTGATGACGACGGCAACCCCACCCGCGATCCGGGCACGGTCGAGCGCAACCGCCGCCTGATGCCCGCCGGCTACTGGAAAGGCTCGGGGCTTTCCATCGTGCTCGATATGGTCGGCGTATTGCTGACCGGCGGCGGCCTTTCCGTGCCGGACATCACCGAAGACCAGGGCGGCGAATTCGGCGTGACCGAAATCTTCATCGCCATCGATGTGAACCGCCTGATTGACGGCAAGACCAAGGAAGAAAAACTCGCGCGCATCATGGATTACGTGCGCTCCTCGGCGCCTGCCACCGAAGGCGTTGCCGTGCGCTTGCCCGGTCACGAAACGCCGAAAATCATGGCAATGCACGCCAAAGACGGCATCCCCGTGGACGAGCGCGTCTGGGCGAAAATCCGGTCCCTGTAATTTCCATCCGGAGAATCCTCATGTTTTTGGATACCTTGGCAACAGCCGAACTGGCCCATTACCCGAAGCGCATCGCGGAAGCGCTTTGCTGGCTGCGCGCGCAGGACTTTGCCACGCTGCCTGCGGGTGTGCATGAAATTGATGGCCGCGCCATGTTCGCGCAGGTCATCGATGTGGAAACGCAAGGCAAGCACGCGCTCAAGCCCGAGCGCCACCGCGCCTATCTCGATGTGCAATATCTCTATCGCGGCACGGAAATCATGGGCATTGCTATCGAAACCGGCAACAACCCGATCGCCATGCCCTATGACGAAGCGCGTGATCTCCTTTTCTACGAAACGGCGGAAAACGAGAACTTCTTTACCCTGCAAGCGGGGCAATTTACCGTCTTCTTCCCCACTGATATCCACCGCTCCACGATGACGGAAGGCGAACCCGCCATGATCCGCAAGATCGTGGTGAAAGTGGCGATGGATAGTCTGTAGCGGGCAGGTGGAATGCGGGCAGGTGGTGAGCCGTCAGGCGAACTCCAATATGAGGAATCTGAAAATGTTGGATTTCTTGCTGCGCACTCACTGCCAGGCTCCATGAAAATGCAGTGGCATTTTCACGGGAATCCGCCGACCTGCGAACGGCCTGCCCCAAACCCGCCCGAAAAAAGGAACAAACAAGCGCAACTGGAGTAGCTGTGAACAAAACGCTCGGAAAAATCAACAAACTGCTGGAAATCCTCGTGATGGCGAATCTCGCCACCATGACGTTTCTGGTCTTTTTGAATGTCGTCCTGCGCTATGCCATGAATTCGGGGATTACCCTTTCCGAAGAACTCTCGCGCATCCTCTTCGTCTGGCTTACGTTTATGGGCGCGGTGCTGGCGCTTGGCGGCAACGATCATGTGGCGATGAACCTTTTCGTGGAGAAACTGCCCGCGCGTTTGCGCGCCTATTGGCCGCTCATGATCGATGCCGTGCTTCTCGTCTTGAGCGTGCTGCTGGTCATCGGCTGCGGGCAGCTCATGATGCAGAACATGAGCAATAAAATGCCGATCAGCGGCATTCCCACCGGCATCAACTATCTGGCCGCCTTTTTGATGGCGTTGCTTTTTTGTCTGACCTTGGTTAGCCGCATGGTGGTGCGCTTCTTCGCCTTGAACCGGGGAGATGCCGCATGATCATCGCCACCTTTTTGATCGTACTGCTGGCCGCCATTCTTGCCGGCGTGCCGGTCGCCTTTGCGCTGCTGCTCTGCGGCGTGGCGATGATGATCCATCTCGACATGTTCTCCACCCTGATTCTCTCCGAGAACCTCGTGGGCGGCGCGGACAATTTCTCGCTGATGGCCATTCCCTTCTTCATTCTCGCCGGCGAAATCATGAACGCGGGCGGACTCTCGCGGCGCATCGTTGAATTGCCGATGAAGCTCGTCGGCCACAAGCAGGGCGGGCTGGGCTATGTGGCGATTATCGCCGCGATGATCATGGCAAGCCTGTCCGGTTCGGCAGTGGCGGATACGGCAGCAGTGGCCGCCATGCTGGTGCCGATGATGAAAGCGGCGGGCTACCCTGAGCACCGCTCCGCCGGTCTGATTGGCGCGGCAGGCATTATCGCGCCCATCATTCCGCCCTCCATCCCCTTCATCATCTTTGGCGTGACCAGCGGCGTTTCCATCACGCGGCTTTTCATGGCGGGCATCGTGCCCGGCATTCTGATGGGGGTTGCGCTTGCCGTGCTCTGGTCATTCCAGGCGCGGAAAATGTCGCTGGTTTCTTATGACAAAGCCACGCGCGCCGAAGTGTGGCAGGCGACGAAAAACGGCTTCTGGGCGCTGCTCCTGCCCGTCATCATCATCGGCGGTTTCCGCGCGCGCATTTTCACGCCCACCGAAGCGGGTGCGGTCGCCGCCGTTTACGCGCTGTTCGTTGCCATGGTGATTTACCGCGAAATGAAATGGCGCGATCTCTATCCGGTGTTTCTGGCGTCCGCGAAAACGACAGCCGTGGTCATGCTGCTGGTTGCCGCGGCCGGTGTATCCGGCTGGCTGATTACCGTGGCGCAATTGCCGCAAATGCTCACCGAGCTCCTCTCGCCGCTTCTCGATTCGCCGAAATTGCTGCTTGCTGTGATTATGATTGCGGTGTTCGTGATCGGCATGGTGATGGATCTGACGCCTACGGTGCTGATTCTCACCCCCGTGCTCATGCCGCTGGTGAAAAGCGCCGGTATCGATCCCGTGTATTTCGGCGTGCTCTTCATCCTCAACTGCTCGATTGGCCTGATTACGCCGCCGGTCGGCAACGTGCTGAACGTGATTACCGGCATCACCAAACTGCCGTTTGATCGCGCTGCGCGCGGCATGCTGCCCTATGTAGCGCTGCTGGTCGGCCTGCTCGTTGTTTTCATTCTCTTTGAAGATCTCATTATCGTGCCCTACAAGTTCCTGATGGGCTAAATTTTTTCCACACCACAGAGGTAATGCCATGAAACGCAAACTGCTCTCCACCCTTGCTGCCGCCGTCGCGCTCGCCGTCCTGCCCGCGCAGGCCGCGACCCAGCTCAAATTCGGCTATGAAGCGCCGAGAACGGATACCCAGCACATTGCCGCGGAAAAATTCCAGGAACTGCTGAAAGAAAAAAGCGGCGGCGAACTGGATCTTGCGCTTTTCCCGGACAGCTCGCTCGGCAACGCCCAGGCCATGATCAGCAGCGTGCGCTCCGGTACGCTGGATATTGAAATGTCCGGCTCGCCCAACTTCACCGGCCTCGCCTCGCGCCTGAACGTGATCGACATCCCCTTCATGTTCCGCAACCGCGAGCATGCCTACCGCGTGCTCGATGGCGAGATTGGCGCCGATCTGGCCGACGATCTGGAAAGCCAGGGTTTGAAAGTGCTGGCGTGGTGGGAAGTGGGCTTCCGTGCCATTTCCAACTCCAAGCATCCGGTCAACAAGCCGGAAGACGTGAAAGGCATCAAAATCCGTACCAACCAGAACCCGATGTATATCAAGGCATTCGAGATTCTCGGTGCGAACCCTGTGCCGATGCCGCTCTCCGAACTCTATACCGCGCTGGAAACCAAAACCGTGGACGCGCAGGAGCACCCCGTCGGCATTCTCTATTCCGTGAAGCTCTATGAAGTGCAGAAATATCTGTCGCTTACCAATCACGGCTACACCCCGCTGCTCGTCGTCATGAACAAGGCGAAGTTCGATGGCCTGCCTGCCGCGCAACAGCAAGCCTTGCTGGCAGCGGCCAAGGAAGCTGGAGATTACCAGCGCCAGCTCAATGCCGAGAAGGAAAACGGCATGATTGCGGAAATGGAAAAAGAAGGGCTGGAAGTGATCCGCGAACTGGATGTTGCGCCGTTCCGCGCTGCCATCGAGAGCCAGGTGCGCGAAATGTTCATCAAGAACAATGGCGATGAATTGCCGAAAGCCATTGATGCCCTTGCCGAATAAGGTGAGTTTATGAAGCAGAAACTGTTTTTTGCGATAGCTGCCGGCCTTGTGCTGGCAGCGCAAGCGCAGGCCGCGACCCAGCTCAAATTCGGCTATGAAGCGCCGCGCAACGATACCCAGCACATTGCCGCGGAAAAATTCCAGGAACTGCTGAAAGAAAAAAGCGGCGGCGAACTGGATCTTGCGCTTTTCCCGGACAGCTCGCTCGGCAACGCCCAGGCCATGATCAGCAGCGTGCGCTCCGGTACGCTGGATATTGAAATGTCCAGCTCATCCAACTTTACCGGCCTTGCGCCCAGGCTGAACGTGATTGACATTCCCTTCATGTTCCGCAACCGCGAGCATGCCTACCGCGTGCTTGATGGCGAGATTGGCGCCGATCTGGCCGACGATCTGGAAAGTTCGGGCCTGAAAGCGCTGGCATGGTGGGAAGTCGGCTTCCGCACGCTCACCAACTCCAAGCATCCGGTCAGCACGCCTGACGAGCTGAAAGGCATCAAAATTCGCACCAACCAGAACCCGATGTATATCAAGGCATTCGAGATTCTCGGTGCGAACCCGGTGCCGATGCCGTTGTCGGAACTCTATACCGCGCTGGAAACCAAAACCGTGGACGCGCAGGAGCACCCCGTCGGCATTCTCTATTCCGTGAAGCTCTATGAAGTGCAGAAATATCTGTCGCTTACCAATCACGGCTACACCCCGCTGCTCGTCGTCATGAACAAGGCGAAGTTCGATGGCCTGCCTGCCGCGCAACAGCAAGCCTTGCTGGCAGCGGCCAAGGAAGCTGGAGATTACCAGCGCCAGCTCAATGCCGAGAAGGAAAACGGCATGATTGCGGAAATGGAAAAAGAAGGGCTGGAAGTGATCCGCGAACTGGATGTTGCGCCGTTCCGCGCCGCGATTGAGTCTCAGGTGCGCGAAATGTTCATCAAGCAGAATGGCGACGAATTACCGAAAGCCATTGATGCGTTAGCGAAGTAATACCGGAAATCTGCAACTGCTCTCCCCGGGACAGGCAGAACGACAGCAGGCTGGTGGTGAGCGATAAGCGAACCCCAGCCTGGATGGCAAAAATGTTGGGGTTCGTGCTACGCACTCACCGCCAACCTACCGTCCGCTCTATCTGTTTATCTGGGATTTGCTATGGATTTTCAGGTTGAATAACTATAGTGTGATGAGAAATTTTCTCATGATGAAGCGCTTATTGCGAGAAAATTTATCACGATAAGCGCTTCATAATGGTAAAAAATCACTATAAAAGGCATAAAAATGGAATACTGGATCGGGCTGGACTGCGGCGGCACTTTCATCAAGGCGGCCGCTTTTGACGTGCATGGCAACAGCGCGCACCTCTCGCGGCGCAACGTGCCCGTCATCAGCGACCATCCCGGCTATGCCGAGCGCGACCCTGAAACCTTGTGGCAAGTGTGCGCCGACGTCATCCGCGACATCACCGCCGCCATTCCGGCCGAAAGCATACGCGGCATCGGCATTTCCGCACAGGGCAAAGGGCTGTTTTCGCTCGATAAAGACGGCAATGCCCTGGGCCGCGGCATTCTGTCTTCCGACCAGCGCGCCTTGCCCATCGTCAAGCGCTGGCAGGCGCAGGGCATTCCCGACGCGCTCTATGCCAAGACGCGGCAAACGCTGTGGACCGGGCATCCCGTTTCCATTCTCCGCGCCCTGAAAGAGTCAGAACCTGACCGTTATCAACAAATTGCCGCCATCCTTATGGCGCACGACTATCTGCGCTACCGCCTGACCGGGCAAATCGCCTGCGAAGAAACCAATATTTCCGAATCCAATCTCTATCATTTCGGGCGCGGCGACTATGATCGCGCGCTGGCGCAAACCCTTGGCATTGAAGACATCTTCGATGCCTTGCCGCCGATTGTCGGCGCCACGCAAATCGCCGGCCACGTTCACGAAGAAGCCGCCAGGGCGACCGGCCTTCTGCCCGGCACGCCGGTGGTCGGCGGCCTGTTTGACGTGGTCTCCACCGCGCTGTGCGCCGGTCTGGAAGATGAAAACGTGCTCAACGTCGTGCTTGGCACCTGGTCGGTAGTGACCGGCATGACCGACCATATCGATGACAGCCAGACGCTGCCCTTCGTGTACGGCAAATCGGCGCAGGCCGGGGAATATATCGTGCACGAGGCCAGCCCCACCTCCGCCGCCAACCTCGAATGGGTGAACCATCTCCTCGGCGATGAGGATTACCGCGCGATCAATGAACAAGTCGCGGCCCTGCCCAAGGCGGCGGGTAGCGTGTTCTTCCTGCCCTTCCTCTATGGCAGCAATGCCGGGCTTGGCATGCAGGCCGGATTTTACGGGCTGCAATCCTTCCATCAAAAAGCCCATCTCTATCAGGCCGTTTACGAAGGCGTGCTGTTCAGCCTGATGACGCATCTTGAGCGCATTGCCCATCGCTTCCCCAGCGCGGATACCCTGCGCGTCACCGGCGGACCGGCGAAATCGGCCGTCTGGATGCAAATGCTCGCCGACATCAGCGGCAAAACCGTGGAAATCCCGGCCGTGGAAGAAACCGGCTGCCTCGGCGCGGCAATGGCGGCGATGGTCGGCACCGGCGCGTACCAGGACGTGAAAAGCGCAAGCCGCGCCATGCAGGGCGAACTCGCCCGCTATCATCCCGATCCCGCCTGTGCGGAGGCTTACCGCAGCAAATACCGGCGCTACCGCCTGCTCGTTGAAAAGCTGCAAGCCTTCAACCAGGCATTGCAGCAGGATTCCTGACGGAGGCAGACATGAAACTCTATGGCATCGCCAACTGCGACACAGTGAAAGCCGTGCGCAAACAACTGGATGGCAGGGATTACACCTTCATCGACTTCAAGCACACGCCGCCCGCACCGGCAGATATTCGCCGCTGGCATCAGGCGCTTGGCGACAGGCTCGTCAACCGGCAAAGCCGCACCTACCGCGAGCACAAGGCCGAACTGGAAGCGGCACAGGCGGCAGGCGAGGCGGAGTGGTTTGCCGCATTGGCCGCGCATCCGCTGGTGCTGAAGCGCCCGATCGTGGAAACGGAGCAGGGCGTGGCAGTGGGCAAAAATGCTTTGGTTGAGTTGGGAATATAGAGATTTTTTCTCACCGATAAGCGCTTACAACGATAAAAAATTACTATCGTGGCGCGGGCGTTAATTCGTTATCTATCGTAGGGTGGGTGTTAATCCGCCGTTCATGCGGTTTTACCGTTGGCCGTCAATGGCTGACCTGCAATCGCTGCGCGACGGTGGGTTGACACCCACCCTACTTCTTAACATGGCGTGCGGCGTTGCCTTGGTGGTGGGCGTAGGTCGGGCACTTTGTGCCCGACATGTTTTACCGTCGGCCATCAATGGCTGACCTACAATCGTTTCGCGATGGACGTTGCAGGCAACGTCCCTACACCCAATCGCTCCGCCGTCGTGCAGCACACCGTAGGTTGGTGGTGAGGCGTCAGTCGAACCTCAACATTTTTGCCATTCGCACCAGCCAGGCTTCGTTGCATACTTGTCGATCATGAATGGATGGTTTGAAAAAAAACAGAAAAATAGTCATTTTTTCTCATCAATAAGCGCTTGTTGAGATAAAAAATATCCATAAAAGCGCTTAAAAATGATAAATTTTATCATTCCTGTAGGGTGGGCTTTAGCTCACCATCGCCGTTATCGCGCGGGTTTTGTGTCGCGCGTTTTCCCTATGCGAACAATCCCGGCAACCACAGCGCCAGCGTCGGGAAGAAGATGATGGCGAGCAGCACCACCAAGGCGACGGCGACGAACGGCCAGATGGTTTTGAAGAGATCGAGAATATCGAGTCTGCTCACGGCCGCTGCCACATAGACGCAAGCGCCCATCGGCGGCGTGATCAGCGCGATGGTGATGTTGAGCGTCATCACGATGCCGAGATGCGTGGGATCGATGCCGGCAGCAATGGCGGCAGGATAGAACACCGGCGTGAGCAGGGTGAGCGCCGAGACTTCTTCCATGAACATGCCGGTGATGAAGGTCATCAGGCTGATGAGCAGCAAAATGGCGGTGCCGTTATCGGCGAAAGGCGCGAGCAGTGCGCCGAATTGCGCCGGGGCCTGCACATAGGCGAGCAGCCAGCTCACCACCGACGAGGCGGCGATGATGAGGAAAATCGCCGAGGTGAGGCGAGCGCTTTCCTTGAATGCCTGCCAGATGCCGCGCAAGGTGAGGGAGCGCAGCACCAGTCCGCAAATGGCGACGTAGATGGCGGTGAGCGCGCCGGATTCGGTCGGCGTGACTTTCCCCATCACAATCCCGGCGACGATGATGAACGGCGCGACCAGCGCGGGCAGCGCAAAAAACACGGCGCGCATGAGCGTGCCCCAGCCTGCCCATTGCGCGCTTTTCGGCAGATGGTGACGCCATGCGTACCACGCGTTCATCACCATGAAGGCGAGGCCGAGGAGCAGGCCGGGGATGACGCCTGCGAGGAACAGGTCGCCCACCGAGGTATTGGTGAGCGCGCTGTAGAGAATCATGAAAATCGAGGGCGGAATGATGGGGCCGATGAGGGAGGATCCGGCGGTGAGACCGGCGGCAAAGGCGGTGGAATAGCCGTCCTTGCGCATGGCGGGCACGAGGAGCGAACCGAGCGCCGAGGTATCGGCCACGGCGGAGCCGTTGACGCCTGCGAAAAACACGCTGCCGACCACGTTCACATGCCCCATGCCGCCGCGCCAGTGCCCGACCAGCGCGCGCGCCACGTCCATCAGGCGGTTGGTCATGCCGCTTGCGTTCAGCAGGTTGCCGGCGAGGATGAAAAGCGGAATGGCCATCAGGGAAAAGACGTTGATGCCGGCGAAAAAGCGCTGCGGCAACTGTTGCAGCGCCAGCGCGGGATCGACGAAGAAAAAGCCGGCCACGGCAGTGGCGAGCAGGGCGATGAAGAGCGGCAGGCCGAGCAGGACGTGAATGACGAACACGACGAACATGGTGATCAGCATGTCATTCTCCCGTTTGCTGCGGCAGCGCTTTCGGCCCGCGCAGGAGCACGGCCAGCGCGAAAAGGGCAAAGCCCGCAGGCATGGAAAGCATGGGCAGGGTGCGCGATATGCCCAGCCCCTGTGAGCGGAACATCGATACCGACCACGCATAGCGCCAGGTGAGCCAGCAGCCAACCAGCGCGATGGCCAGCGTGAGCAGCCACTGGTAGAACACGACGATGCGGGTGAGATGCGCGGGCAAGAAGCGCTCGGCAAGCGATACGCGCATATGCTCGCCGCAAAGCCAGACGCCGCCCATGGCGAGCATGGCCGTGGCAATCATGGCATAGCGCGCGAGTTCGTCCGTCCAGATTGGCGCGCCGCCCACCACGTAGCGGGTGATCACGCCATACATCACCACCGAGACATTGACGATGAGCAACAAGGCGGCGACGGCAATGCTGGCCGTGGTGATGAATTTCAGTATGGTTTTCATTTTTTAATTAAAAATAGTGGTTTTTTACCATGATAAAGCGCTTATCATGAGAAATTTTTGCACGATAAGCGCTTATGAGTGAGAAAAATTTTCATTGGTAATTGGTGAGGCGGGGTAACCCGCCATCAATGCAAGTACGGTTAGCGGCAAAGGCGCGTAACCGTATGCAAGCAGCGAACCATCCATATGGTTGCGCCAACTGTACCGACATTATCTGCCCGCATCCTGCGTAGGGTGGGTGTCAACCCACCATAGCCAAGCTCCTGCGAACGGATGCAGCTTGGATGAGGCTTTGCCGAACCCCAGCATTTTTTGCGATCTGCGCTGGCGTTCGCTTATCGCGAAGCGCCGGGTTCCCATGACAATGCGGTTGTTGTTCATGGAAACCCGCCAGCCGACTTTTTCCACTTGTTTTTGGAGAGTCGATGCAGATGTTGTTGGCTTGAATGGCTATAGAAAGCCGCTTACTGCCCCAAATCCTTTTTCGCGGCATCGAGATAGCTTTGCTCGATCTTCTGCTCGGCGAGGAATTTTTCATAGGCCGGGGCGGCGAGATCGCGGAAAGCGGCGAGCTGCGCCTCATCCGGGCGGATGACTTCCATGCCCTTGTCGGCGAGGAAGGCAATGCGTTTTTCCACCTGTTCTTCGTTCAGCTTGCGCGCGTTGGCATTGGCTTCGGCCACCGCTTCGTCAAAGGCCTTGCGCGTTTTCTCGTCCCACGAGGCGAGCATGGCGGCATTGCCAACGAGGAACTGGTCGGAATACTGGATATTGGCAAGCGTCAGATATTTCTGCACTTCATGCAGGCTACCCATGATGATGTACATTGGCGGGTTCATCTGGCCGTCGGCCACGCCCGTTTTCAGCGCCATATAGACTTCCGTCCAGGGAATCGGCGTGCCGGAAGCGCCGAAGGCCTCATAGAGCGCAACCTGGCTCGGATCCATGGCGCGGAAGCGCAAGTCCTGGAAATCCTGCGGGCCGTGGATGGGCTTTTTGCTGTTGGTGAAAGCCAAAAAGCCGCCTTCCTCGACTACCGCCAGCAGCTCGACGCCGGCGCGCTCCTTCATCGCCGCTTTCACCATTTGCCAGTAGCTGCCTTCATCAAAGAAAGTGCGCGCCTGGGCAAAATCCTTGAACATGAAGGGCGTGGCGCTGACATACACTTCCGGCACCACCGGCGATACCCCGGCAAAAGACGCGATATTGAGATTGGGGCCGCTCATGGTCTGCTCCATGCGCGCTTCTTCTTCGCCGAGCATGGAATTGGGATAGAGCTTGAGTTCGATCTCGCCGCCGGTTTTCTCCTTGACGAGAGTGGCGAGGTTTTCGGCAAAGGCGTGCACCGCATTGGTTTCGGCATCGGGCGCGCCGTTGTAAGAGAGATTGATGGTCTGCGCGGCCAGGGCAAAAGGCGCGATGGCCACAACAGCAGCCGCGAGCAGGGTTTTCTTCAGCATGGTTATCTCCTCGTTATAGGGGAGAGAAAACATAGGGGAAGGCAGGGGAGCTTGTCAATATTGACGCGTGTCTGCGCTTGCGAAAGAAAGCGGTGCAGCTTTGCAGGCTACTACAGGCAATAGATGCCGTCCGGCGTTTTATCGCCAAGGCTGTATTGCAGGCTATCTACAGGCAGAGGATAGGCGCGCAGATCGTCCTCATGCTTGTGGACAAGGCGGGCAAGCTGCGCCCAGCAGGCTTCAAACTGGCCACGGGAAGCTGTAAAGAGAAAGGTGCTGTTTTGCAGGGGAATGGCATATTCGCAAAGATGCCTGTGCACTTTTTGCAGGCGTTTGGGAGAGGCGATGTCATAGACGATCAGGTAGTGCATGGTTATGCCTAGATTCTGCGGGGTTCTGCCTCTTCTTCGAATGCGTTATCCAGAACATGGCGGCACAAGCGCGGATGCCGCATGGCAGCGTTGCCAAGCGCATGCAGAAGGGCAAGGCAGTGTTCGCGCATTTCCTTGCGCCACTCGCGTGCAGCCTGTTCGAAGGCGGGATAGAAACGGGCACGAGCGCTTTTGCCCATGTGGCAGGCCTGGCCGCGTTTTGAGAAATCTTCCGGGCGCAGGGTGCGCTGATGGAAGAGATCAATGGCGAACTGATCGACATGCGGGCGCATGGGCTCGACAAGATCGCAGGCAAGCGATTCCCGCCCGTGCGCCAGCCCGTGATAGAAACCGATGCATGGATCCAGACCGACCAGATGGATTTGTCGCACCATTTCAAAGTGCAACAGCGTATAGCCGAGAGAAAGCACAACATTGAACGGATCGCGCGGCGGCTGGCGATTGCGCTCATGGAACTCGAGACTTCCCGGGAGATAGCTGGCAAGCCCCGCAAAATAGGCGGCAGCGGCACTGCCTTCCACGCCGCGCAAGGCCGGGATGGAAACGACAGCGGCAATGCCCGCCAAAGCATTTTCCAGGCGCTTCAGGGGGCGATGAAGCGTATTGATGGCAACATGGGGCTGCTGCGCACAATGGAGCAGCAGCTGGTATTGCCGGTGAATCTTGGTCTCTACCCAGCTTTTTGCCCGCGCAAGGGCAAAAGCGGCATCCACGGAAAAATGGGCCTGGGCAAGGCGGCGCAAGGCATCCTTGCGGGCGTTTGGCATGAAAAGGGCCGCATGGCGGTTATGGCCGGAGAGCACCACAACGCCGATGCCGTGATCGCCCAGCTTGCCCAACACACTGGCGCTCAACGCCAGATCGCCCCTGATGCAGATGCGCTCAATGATGGCGAGCGGCATTGTGGCGCTGCGCTGACCGTTTTCGTGAAATACCAGCGCATTGCCAGCGATGTTCAGAGAGAGATTCTTGCGATCGATAATAAGCGTGCTCATGTCAGATCATCAAAAGCGGAGCATAAGAAAGGGCTTTGGCCTTGCCGAGGAGGCGGGGCTCGGTTTGCCCGGTCAGGCGGAAAACATGCAGGCGATCCGCTTCGGGATGCAGCGTGGCCGCCAGCACACCCAGCACATGGCGGAATTCCGCCTTCGTCAGCCAGCATTCAAACATCGACTGCTGCCCGCCGGAAGCATAGCCGCGCAACAGTTTGCGCGCCTGGCGCTGCCGGGCCGGACAGGCAATATCGTAAGCAATGATATAAGGCGTGCGTTCGGGCATGGCACCTCGCCATAAAATGAAAAAATAGACAAAGCACTTCGCGGTGGCGGAGCGCGTAGCACAAACTCCAATATTTTTTAAGCTTGTGTTGGGGTTCGCTCTGCGGCTCACCACCAACCTACTTCATTGTTCCGATTTTTATTGAGTTCGACTATAGATGCAAAAAACGCCCCTGCCCAGCATGACAAATTTGTTGTCGATCAGGGCAGGGGCGTGGCATGCGAAATAACGGAAAATCTCTTTGGGGCGAGAGCAATTAATCTTGCAAATAATTTAAAGATATTACAAATCGTACGATGGGTGTAAGCCCATGCGGATGTTTATATTTCGTTACTACATTTGGCGGGACCTGAACTGTCTTAATCCCTTGTATTGCAGGGATGTTTTTGAATCTCTATTTTAAGGCAGAATCCTACTCGCTCGCGTCCGTCTTAATCCCTTTTATTGCAGGGATGTTTTTGAATTGCGGTACGAACTCGAAGAGCTGGAACACTGGAGGTCTTAATCCCTTTTATTGCAGGGATGTTTTTGAATTTTCCTGCTGTGGACGGAAGAGCAGGCAGCATTGTCTTAATCCCTTTTATTGCAGGGATGTTTTTGAATGCAAACAAAATGGAGAAACAACATGGAAATCAAGTCTTAATCCCTTTTATTGCAGGGATGTTTTTGAATCTTTCGTGGCAAAGAACGAGCGCGGCATCACCGGTCTTAATCCCTTTTATTGCAGGGATGTTTTTGAATGGAGTGGGACGATGACCCAATTGATGTTCTGGTCCGTCTTAATCCCTTTTATTGCAGGGATGTTTTTGAATCGCCCAGCAAACGTATGTGAAGCGCGACTGGTCGTCTTAATCCCTTTTATTGCAGGGATGTTTTTGAATGAATAATGAAAGAGAAGCTATAAGAGCCGAAAGGCGTCTTAATCCCTTTTATTGCAGGGATGTTTTTGAATGGAGGACGAATACAACGATGGCGCAAGAATGCCGTCTTAATCCCTTTTATTGCAGGGATGTTTTTGAATAATCCAAATAGGAGTGTCTATGCGTATAGTCAAGTCTTAATCCCTTTTATTGCAGGGATGTTTTTGAATGCTACGCTTGCGCGCATCTGTTACCTGCTGATTTGTCTTAATCCCTTTTATTGCAGGGATGTTTTTGAATTTATCTACGAACGTAGATACTTTGAGTGAATACTGTCTTAATCCCTTTTATTGCAGGGATGTTTTTGAATGGCAAAGGAAAGCGAAATGACACGCGAAGAATTTGTCTTAATCCCTTTTATTGCAGGGATGTTTTTGAATAGAGAAGGCTGCGGCCTTCCTTAACGTGAAAATGTCTTAATCCCTTTTATTGCAGGGATGTTTTTGAATACCGATGCTTGAGCACAAAAAAGCCGCCCCGAGTCTTAATCCCTTTTATTGCAGGGATGTTTTTGAATACCGTTCCGCGAACAAGATTACACGGGGGATCTGTCTTAATCCCTTTTATTGCAGGGATGTTTTTGAATTGTATTCCTCAATGAAGTTTCTTAATGCCGGTTGTCTTAATCCCTTTTATTGCAGGGATGTTTTTGAATCATTGTGGGCGACCGCGCATTGGCGCAAAACACCGTCTTAATCCCTTTTATTGCAGGGATGTTTTTGAATACAAACGCCGGATAGTCCGGCAAGGAGAAAACAGTCTTAATCCCTTTTATTGCAGGGATGTTTTTGAATCGTTACTATGCAGAGGTTCACAATGAAACATATTGGTCTTAATCCCTTTTATTGCAGGGATGTTTTTGAATCAAAGATTCGTGCGGAATCAAGACTAAAAGCTCTTGTCTTAATCCCTTTTATTGCAGGGATGTTTTTGAATGGATGTTCAAAGGAGCTATAAATAAGTTGGTATCTGTCTTAATCCCTTTTATTGCAGGGATGTTTTTGAATGATTTCCAGAATTATTGGACGCTTTCATTCCCTGTCTTAATCCCTTTTATTGCAGGGATGTTTTTGAATTTCTAACAATGATATATCAATCATGCCCAAAAATGTCTTAATCCCTTTTATTGCAGGGATGTTTTTGAATGAAATGAAAAAATCTATCCATCTTACCAACGAAGTCTTAATCCCTTTTATTGCAGGGATGTTTTTGAATACAGATGAGGCCATAACCGGATACTATGACAGTGTCTTAATCCCTTTTATTGCAGGGATGTTTTTGAATGCATCTTACTGGCATAGAACGTTCCTTCTTAATATGTCTTAATCCCTTTTATTGCAGGGATGTTTTTGAATCACATATGAATACAAAGAAGAGGAAGAAACCGCAGTCTTAATCCCTTTTATTGCAGGGATGTTTTTGAATTTTATCAACTTTACTATGCAGAGGTCAGAACATGTCTTAATCCCTTTTATTGCAGGGATGTTTTTGAATCTTGGGATTAACTGCACATCAGAAGCGTATCTGGTCTTAATCCCTTTTATTGCAGGGATGTTTTTGAATAAGAAATCCTCGTCATGCTGAGCTCACTCGCTGGGTCTTAATCCCTTTTATTGCAGGGATGTTTTTGAATAGTCTGGGGTGTTTTTTTCTATCATGATCATTGTGTTATATATGTGGTTTCCAAGTTTTTTCATGTGCGAATAGCTAAAGCAGATTTACTGTGAAAAGGTGAGGGTATTGTAGTGGTGCGGGATGAGGTGTCAATGTTTAAAACGGAAGGTGTGTTTTGTTTTTGATGCTCTGCCAAAGGGCGCAGAGGATTCTTGGTGAGAAAATGGTATGTGGTTATGAGTTGCGATCAATAAGTTTGCCATTGATAACATGAAGGCCGTTGCCCAAGTTGCCGTCGCAGCTTTCTTCGATATATTGAAGGAAGGTTGGCCAGATGTTATAGCTGGTATTATGCGCGGTATGGCTGTTGTCTTTTTCAAGGCTTATGGAGTTATCAGTTTTCATGGAGGAAGGTTCTTCCAGAATTTCCCAGGGGGGTATGGGATTGGTCAGGTAATGCCTGTGTTCTGCGGAGTCGAGGCCGTAGTAAGCGATGATGACGTCTTCTACTGAGAGTTCGGTGTAGTTTATGTAGTCTTCTATGGCATAGCCGTAACGAATGTAGTCGATGTAGCTTCGTCTGTTGCTGCCGTAGAGTTCCCAGATTTCGTCATTTGCGTAGCGTTGTGAGATTATCCATTTTTTGCCGTTTTTAAAATAGTTTGCGCCACCAGGAACATTTTCGTCTGCTACTCGCTGGTAGCCAAGCCAGCGGGCTATAAGGATGCTGTGATATTCGTAGTCGTGCAAGAGGCGTGGGGAGCTGGTCATGACTCGCTTTTCCTGATTATTGATTGGCAAAGAGATTTCAGAGGAATAGAAGGTGTCTCATGGACGATCTTCGTAGATGGAGCCTCCGGAAATACGCATGCCGTCGCCAAGATAGCCGCCGCATTCTTCTTCGATAAGGCTCATGAAGGCGTCGTAGCTTCTGTTAAGCATATCTTCAAAATCTTCTTCATGTTGTGTGCGCTGTTGCTCAATGCGTTCAGCGCGTTGTGCCATGTAGGCGCGGTATTGTTCGGAATCCGTGCCATAGTAGATTTGGAGCATTTCTTCAATGGAGGTGTTGTGGAAGAGAAGGTAGTCTTCAATAGCATAGCCATGGCGGATGAAGTCGAAATGGCAGGTGGCACCCAGCTTTTTGCCAAGTGCTTCGAGGTTGTAAATCCACTTTTTACCGTTTTTGATGTAGTAGGCACCCATGAAGGCATTTTTGTCTTCCACGCGCACATAGCCCAGCCATTGGGCTTGTTCGATGCTGGATTGGTAGTCGCTGTGGAAGCTCATGGTCGTGGTGCATAGGAGTAGTTGCGATGGCGCTATTCTGGCAACGTACGGGCGGGCTTGTCTTTTCTGACAAATTTGTTGTTTGCCAGGATGTATCCCTTTTGAACAGGGAGAAATCGGTTGTTAAAGATCGTGCTGACTTAGAGCGTCAGAGTTTTGAGATGATGCAGGCAGTCCTTGAGGGTTTGGGCGAGTTTCTCTTCGTTGTTGAGGATGGCGCGGATTTGTTCGTCTTCTTCACCATGGGCAAGCATGTTGCGGATTTTTCGCTGTGCATGAAAGTGATGAGAGATTTTTTTGTTGTTTTCTGCGCCGAGTTTCAGAGTTTTTAGTTTTTTAATGTAGTCCATGACTTCTTTGTTGCGTTCTGTGTATTCATCAGAGTCGAATCCGATGTGTTCGAGGATGCGTTCGCAGATGGCTTCGTGGCCGTAGAGGGCGGCGCGAAGGTAGTCTTTGTGTTTGAGGGCTTGTTCGGCCATGTGGAAGCGCTGGTGCCAAGGGGGGCTGTTCTTGTCGAGGCTGAGGCGCTGGTGCAGGGTGGGGCGAATGAGGGAGAGGAGTTCGCTGTCGGGTTCTTTGCCGAGGAGGGCAAGGAAGTTCTGGATTTTGTCGCGGCTTTGGCGGAGGTTGTGGGTTTGTTCGGCAAAGGCGGCTTGCTTGAGAATGCGGATGGCAGCTTCGCTGATGCCGATATTTTCGAGGATGGGAGCGAAGACGGCGATGTTGCCGCTGTAGTCGTACACGGCGAGTGCGTTTTGCCATTGGTTGATGATTTGCAGGCCGTCCAGGCGCATGACGGGGGTTTTGTCGTTGGGAGATGGCGGGGTGAGGTCGAGGGCGCCGTAGTAGATGCCTTCGATGCGGGTGCTGCGCAGGGTGGGGAGGAGGTTGGCGACTTGTTCGATGAGCATGGGGAGGTGGCGCAGGCCGTGGGTGACGTCGAGGATGGCGCTGTCTCCCGGGGCGAAGTGGCCGAGGATTTGGCTGATGGTGGCGGTTTGTTCGGCTTCGGTTTTGCCGTAGGGGATGAGCTGGCAGTGGATGTGCTTGCCGAGTTGGCGGCTGGCGGCTTGGGCAAGAGGTTCGAGATGTTCGGTGCTGACGGCATCCTGGCTTTGCGCTTCGATGAGGGCAAGGAGGGCTTCTTCGTGGCAGGTGAGGCCGATTTGCTGGAAGAGGTTGTCCCACATGCTGGCACTGGTGCCGAGGATGATGAGTTGGTCGCTTTGGATGTGGCGATCAAGGGCGAGGCCGATGTAGGCGGTTTCGATGATGGTGCCACCGTGCGGGGTGAAGTCGTAGCGGGCTTTGCGATAGTCGCCGTTTTGCTGGGCTTTGCCGAGGAGGGTGATGAGTTTGCGGGGCATGGGTTTTCCTTGGGGTTAAATGGCCTGGATATGAAAGCGTTTGAGGCTGACGCCCATGCGGGTCATGTCTGTGGCGCTGTATTCGCTGCCGCGCTTATCGGCTTTCTGTGGGATTTGCAGGAAGTAGAAAGCGGCTCCACGGGCGCAGATGGCAGCAGCGAGGTGCACGGGGAGGGTGCCGAGTACGGTGTCGCCGGGTTGGATGTCTTCAGGGTTGAGGTGGGAGACGATGTGGTCGATGTGCCAGCCGGGCTGTTGTTTGATCCAGTCGATGGCGCCCGGGTGGCGGGAGATGAACCAGGTTTTGCCTGAGTGGGTTGGTTGGGGGCGGAATTTGTCGAGTTCGTCGGGGTGATCAAGGTAGATGGGCAGTTCGTTGCGTTCGCCGTTGCGCACGGCGGCAACGGCACCAAGGAATTCGGGTGTGGCAAGGTAGGGGATGTTGTAGCTTGCGGTGCTGCTGTCGCTCAGGATGCCCTTGATTTCCTGGCGGGTGCACAGGGTGCGGGGGATGGCGATGCAGTGGCTGGCGGCGGGGGCGTTGCGCAGTTGCAGGCAGAGGGTGACGGTTTCGCGGTCGAGTTGTTGGCGGCGGCGCTGGGTGAGGTAGTTGGCGAGGGAGAAGTAGAGGGTGAGGGGGAGGACGAAGACGTTGGCGATGCTGAGGGTGATGTCGATGAAGCCGGCATGGCTGCGGTAGAGGGCGCCATGGCGCCAGGCGACTATCAGCAGGAACAGGTAGGGAATGACGATGAGGATGGCGGCTGTTAACAGGGGGCGGCGCGGTTTTTCAGGCATGGGGGGTGTCCAGTGTGTAGCGGCCAAGACCGAAGGTGGTGTTTTTGCCGAGATGCAGCCATTGGCCGATTTGCAGGGCGCGGCTGTGTTCAGGGGTGAGGTTGGCAAGGTGCCAGTGTCCCATGAGGCCGCCGAGTTGCATGCTTTGCTTTTGGCGGTTGGAGTAGCGGGTCCAGTCGTGCCAGTGGAGGTCGTGATGGCTTTCGACTTCGGCAGCGCGGGCTTTGAGGGCGGCAAAGTCGGCTTGCGGAGTGAGGTTGAAATGGAGCTGGCAAACGAGTGAGAGGCGGCGCAGCATGTGGGTGAGGAGGGTTTGCGCGTCGATGCGGTGGGTGCCGAGGGCTGTGCCGTTTTGTTGCAGGCGCAGGGGGGTGCGCAGGTGGAGGGTGAGGGTGTTTGGGGTTTCTGAGGGGAGGCGGATGGTATTGGCATGTTCTTCCACGCGCTCGCCGTCGTAGATGCTGTACCAGTGGTTATCGCGTTCGATGGCGATGTCTGCAAGTTCGCCCTGGCCGTGGGCGATGCCGTCCCTGCCGCGGAATGCCTGCTGCCAGGCGTAGCTGATGAGGGGGAGGTAATGGCGGGCCTGGCCAAGGAGCACCATGTCGAACTGGTAGCGGCTGCCGGGCAGGTAGTCGCGGCTTTCGCCAAAGGCGACGGGTTCGATGAGGTAGGGGGGCGGGATGGTGGCCGGGTTGGCAAGGCCGATGTCGGGGCGCGGGGCGGGCTCGAAGAGCTGCGCGTAGGGGCTGCTCGCAAGGAGTTCGGGCACGATTTTGTGGGCGCGGGGGACGCTGGCGCGGCGCAGGGCATGGCCGAAGGCACCGCGCAGGGCGGAGCCGGCATAGACAGGGGCGCGCAGGGTGCGGGTGATGGTGAAGGTGTAGCGGTAGCGGGCGATGGGGAGCTCGTCCGGCAGGGCAAGGATATTGTGGTTCATGATGAGAAAATTTCCCATTCTGAAGCGCTTGGAGTGAGAAAAAACAACGATATAAAGCGCTTAATATAGTAGTTTTTTATCGTCATAAGCGCTTCTTTATGAGAAATTTTCTCATATGGGGCGAGCGGGGTCATGCTTCGCCCCGCAGGGTTTTCAGGATGCTTTTCAGCCCGGTTTCCTTTTTGCCGGTGATGAGCCCTTTGCAGGCGTTTTGCAGGGTTTTGAGCGAGGCTTTTTCGGCAAGGCGCTTTTGCGCGGCGCTGTCGAGTTCGCTCGCGGCCTGTTGCAGGGTGTCGATGATGTGGCTGTAGAGGGTGTTGTTTTTTTCCTGATTGCGTTCGGAGAAGGTTTTGCTGTGTTCGGCAAGGCTTGCCAGAAGTTCTGCGGCAATGCGTTCTTCGGGGGGCAGAGCAGCGATGCGGGCTTTTTCCGCTTCGATGGCTGCTTTTTCACAGGCTTCGCGCTCGGCTCGTTCGGCGGCTTCGCGCGCTTGCTGTGCCTGTGCCTCGGCGGCTTGTTCGAGCGCGGCCTGGCGCTTTTCATGCAGCGCGGCGATTTGTGCTTGCGCGGCGGCAAGTTGCTCGCCATTTTTTGTGCACCATGTTTGCAGGGCGGGGTTGTCGGATTGCGGGTCGATTTCGATCAGCGACCAACCGAAGGGGAGGAGGTTGTGGTCGGCATGGTTGGATGGCGAGGCGAGCCAGAGGGTTTTGGTGGTTTTTTCATAAGTCGCCCTTGCGCCCCTGGCTCCCATGATTTTGATTTGCGCATATTTTTCGAGCGTTTTGCTTTCCGCGCCGCCATTCTTGCCAAGGCGGACGAGGAGGATTTGTCCGCTTTCCAGTTGCGCTTTCAGGGCGTTTAAAAGCTGGTGGGTGCTGGTGAGCCATTGTTCATTGACAAGGCGGCGTTCGGCGAGGATGTGCGCTTCCTTGAGAAATCGGGGAAGATGGTAGCGGTTGCTGGCGATGGCAAGTTCGGCAAGGGAAAGCTGGCGTTGGGCAGGCAGGTTTTGCTGCGGATTTTTGATATGGGGTTTGTGGTCAAGGATAAGGTTTTGCAGGGTGCATTCGCCACGGAAGGCGCGATATTGCCCATGCAGGATGGTTTCGCGGCGGCCGGTGACGCCTTTTCCCGTGACGATTCGGCCATCTTTGACGATGCGTTTTTTCTTGTGGTTGGTGGCGTACTGGATATGGGTGGCGATGTGGCCGCAGGCGCTGAAGTCGGCGGGCTTGAAGAGGCGCAGGAGGTCGGTGGCAAAGCTGCCCAGATAGTCGCGTTCAAATTGCGCGGCTATTCTGGCGTCAGGCTTTTCACCTTTGTGATCTACGCTTTTTTCTTCGAGCAGCGCGGTGCGGATGCAGCCTTTGAGGGCACTGCCAGGGATGTAGGGCGCGTGAGTTTGCGGATTGGTGGCGGTGCGCTCGATCTGGAAACGGTTCAGGACCTGACGATGACTGTTTTCACGTTGCACCACTTCGCCGAAATTATCCGCGTACTCTTTGTTCAGGGCGTTGCTGGTGCTACTGATGCTGTGAGCAACAGCGATAAAGGGCTCGGGATATTTTCGGAAAAAACGCTGGATGGCTTGCAGGTCGGCACGTTTGCCAGCTTCAAGGAGATCGTTGCGCTGGGCGGGCGTGAGGATGGCCTGCGCTGGATTGAAAGCATAGAGAATGCTGTCAGCGATGACGTAGTTGGTGGGTTCGTAGTCTTCGCCGGTACCAAGATGCAGGGGCGAAAGGGGGGTGAGATGCAGTGTGTGGCGGCTCAAGAAGGCGGTCATGGGGTGGGCTCCTCGAAGTCGAGCGTGAAGGGGAGAACAGGGGCATAACCCTGGTGCACGGCTTGCGGCTGGCTCGCCGAGATGCCAGCAATGCCCTGGCCAATGAAGGGATGGTGCGGAGCGGGGCTGAAGACGGCAGCGGTTTGCGCCATCAGTACGGGCTTTTTGAAAGGCTGGCCGGCCGTGGCCTGCACATTGCCGTGGCGTCCAAAGCGGGTGAGGGTGTTGTAGTAGCTGTGCGCGGCGTCGTATCCCAAGCCTTGCGGACAGGAGGCGGCAAGTGTCATGCAGGCATTGCCTTGCGTGCGGGCGAGGGTGCCGGTCGCGGCGAGTTCGATCAGGGTGTATTTGCCCAAGCCCACGCTGGCATCGCGGCCATAGCCGGTGCAGCCGATATTGGCGAGGAGAACGCGCAGTTCGTCGCAGGAAATGCGCGATTCATCAAGCAGCAGGTAGATTTGCCAGCGGCTGCCCGGTGCATACCAGATTTGTTCGCTTTCATAAGGGGCAAAGCCGTTTTCGCCAGTGGTGCCAGTTTGGCGGTTGATGCTGTTGTGCGGCTGGCTGTGGGCACTGCGCAGGTGGCGATTCTTGTCTTTGTATCCGGTTTCGCCGTGCTTTTCTTTTTTCCGGGCGGCCAGCTCCGTGGCAAGATCGGCGTCGCTTTTGGCGTGCTGCTGCCATTCGCGCACGGGCAATGCCAGTGCGCTTTCCGGCAGCCAGACGCGTTTCTTGAGTTTCTTGCGGTCAGTTTCCGTGCCTTGCGTCCAAAAGGACGACGGCAGGGTGGGCAGCGGCAGATGGCCTTCGGGGAAAGCATCGGAGACGACGAGGAAGGGCTTGCCTTCGGTATAGCCTTGAAGGCAGTCCGTGAGGCGGGCTTCGCCGTATTGTTCGGCGATGGCCCAGCAGAGTTGCCCGAAGAGCGTATCGCCGACCAGAGGCGTGCCGAAGGCGGTTTGCGGTTCGAGGGTGAGTTTGAGCGCTTGCATGGCATCAACCGAAGGGTTTGATTTGCGCGAAGGCTTCGCTGAGGTCTTTGCCGTCGAGCATGAGGTTTGCAAAGCGGATCTTGCCGTAGCCGCGCGAACCGGAGCCGCCGAGGCTGTCCCATTCCAGGAGCTTCAGGCCTTGCAGCAGGGTGTCGCGCAGTTCTTCCCCATCGCCTGCAAAGGCTTTCAGGGTGAGGCGGAATTTGAAGACGGCACCGGCAGGTACGCGTTCCGTCTGGCGGGGATGTTCAGCTGTGCCGGCAATGCGGTTGATGCGGTTTTCGCTTTTGGCTTCGGTAAAGGGGAGGTTATCGTGGCGCATTTGTTCGGCGTAGTTCGGGCAGAGCGGGCAATCCCAGAAGGCGAGGCGGGTGTGGCCTATCGTTTTCTGGAAATCTTCCTTGCTGTCGCCGCTGATACCGAAAAGCTGGAGGATAGGCTTGATGAGGTGCTGCTTTTCGGGAAACTCGCGATATTCTTTCTGCCCGAGCGGGTTTTCCTGCACGGCGCCGCTTTTCCATTCGAGCAGGCTTCTGATCTTGCCTTTCAGGCTGCTGCCGGGGATGTAGGGTTCGCCGGTCACGGGATGCTTGATAACGGTGTTGTCGATACCGCCGATGTGGATTTCGCCATCGCCCGCGCCAATGTGCAGGCCGGTTTGCAGGATGAGGTCGGCTTCAAGAGTGTGGATATTGGTCAGTTGCATGATGGTTTCCTTGTTTGCAGATTATTTGCTTTCGGCGGCTTTGCGGAAGCCAAGCATGGCTTCAAAGAAGAGTTTGGCGTGGTGTAGGGTGCCGGGGTCATTTATTTGTGTGATAAGGCGATTAAAAATTTTGCAGAAATCTTCATTTACATGCTCGCGGGATTTTGCATAAGCAACTTTGGCCTTGAGCATATGAATAAAAGGGGCAGCCTTGTCATATTCTGCTTGGCGGCTTTCTTGATTGAGAGGACGATGAATTTTGCTGTCCCACATGGCAAGTTCGTCATAAAACTTTCGTAGTTGGGTACTTTTATTATGGCTTTCATATATGGGGTTTCCGTCTCTATCATGTTGCAGTCTTCCCTGCCTATCCCTTTTCTGATGGGGATGAATGTACTTTGCGGCCTCTTCGGCAATATCGGAAAAAATGGCAGGGTTTCTGTCGATATCCTTCAGGGTGATTTTTTGCAGATCCATGACTTATTTCTCTCTCAGTAAATAGAAGTGGTTGAACAGGGGAATGCGGAAATGGCTGCCCAGTTTGGCAATGCCGTTTTGCTGGAAGGCTTCGATGAGCTGGGCGTAGGCGTTGTCCTTGGCGCTTAGCTTCTGGCTGTTGACGAAGCGGCGGGTTTGGTAAAAAAAGCGGCTGCGCCACATGCTGGCCTGAATATCGCCTGTTTTTTCTTTCTGCGCCAGATCGCAGAAGTGCAGCATGTTGTAGAGATAGGCGCTGCTCAGGCCGTAGCTTTCGCGCAAGGCATCAATGCGCGCAAAGGATTCCTGCAAGTCAGGCCAGCTTTCCCATGGCACGGTTTCACCATAAAGCGACAGGGCGTTTTTCTTTCTGTCGCCTGCGGTGTAGGCCTTGGCATCTTCCAGCGCTTCTTCCCCGTATTGGGAGAGTTTGGGTAGCGGCAGGCCGGGCTTGCTGATGGCGATGCCGGCGCTGAAGGTGATGTCGGGGTTTCGGGCGACATAGGCGGCAAAGTGAGTGCGCATGTCGGCAGCAAGCTGCTGGATTTGCCGCCACGGGCCGATCATGAAGAAGTCGTCGCCACCGGCAAAAACGGTATAGGTATCGGGATATTTTTCTGCGCAGCGGGCAGGCAGCCAAAGGGTGAAGAAGTGGTTCATCTGCCGCGAGAGTCCGGCCATTTTCGCGAATGTCGGTTCGGCAAGGCCGCGCTGGAAAATGGTGCCGAGGTTGTCAACATCGCCTTTCAATGTGGCGATGGCCACTTTGCCAAGATAACGTTCACCGTCTTTATCCCGGTAGCGTTCTTCGCAGGCGAGGTGATTGAAAGTTTTGATGTCGCCAGGATTGCCGGCGCGTTCCTCTGCGGGCAGGACGGCGTATTTTTCGCCATCCACATGTTCGCCGAAGCGGGGGACATAGGCATTGATGAAGCGCCGGGCGTAGCCGTGCCACAAGGTATCTTCGCCGGAGTTGGGCAGGGAGAAATCCCAGCAGCGCAGCAGCTGCCCATTGCGTGCCGCTTCGCCGAAATGACCGGTGATGTCATCAGCACCCGTGAAGGCGATATGGAAACCGAAGATGGGCAGTAGCAGGCGTTGTGTTTGGCTGGTGTCGAAGATGGTTTCGGCGTTGTCAGAGACCAGCAGGCGGTCTTTTTTGGTGAGGTGTTCGCCGATGGTGATTTGATCGGCGGAAATTTTTGCCAGTTTGCGGCCGTCTTTTTCCGTATCGCTTGCAGGGAGATGGTGATCGTAAGGGCAGGCACCGAAGGGATATTCGGCGGAGAGTACGGTTTGGGCGTCGCCAGTGAGATTGAAGCGCTGGAGTTTGGCGGTTTCCAGTACGGCAAAGGACTGGGTGATCAAGTCCTTGAAGCGCTTTTTGTCGATAAAGTCGTTGCAGCTTGCTTCCTGGGTGGCAAGGCCGAGGGCGACCTGGCCAAAGCAGTGATCGAGGAACCATTGGTTGATGTCGCCACGTACGGTTTCGACCGCCTTGCGGACGGCTTCGGTATTGGGCGCGACGATCATGAATTTGCCGGCGGCATTCAGGATTTGCGAAGTGGGTGGCAGCTGGCAGGCGCGCAGGATTTTGAGGGCGGCCAGTTCGGCAAAGAGCGAGACCTGGAAGGATCGGCCGCGCAGCAGTTTGGCCGCCTGTTTGTTGGTATCGCTACCGGCGGCAAAGATGAAGTTCTGGATGCCGAAGAAATCGCCCTGGATGAGGAGGATTTTTTGGGTTTCCCAGTCGCTGCGTTCGCGCAGGCGGGCAATGGCATCATTGTCCGTTTGGCCTTCGGCATCGTGCCATAACCACAATGCAGTAGCGAAGGCAGCAGTGCTTTTGCTGTGATCATAGAGCGAGACTTCTGCCTTGCTGCCAAAGGCGGTGGCAGAGGGGATGGCATGGGTAAAGCATTGCCAGAGAGTATCGAAATGATCCAGCCACAAATGCCAGTTTTGGTGGTGGGATTCGGGGATTTGCTCAAGGCCTTTGATGAAGGCTTGCCAGAGGGAGAGGTATTGCGCCTGGGCGGTTTTGTTGTCGGCTGGTTCGCCTTCTTCGCGCAGTATGGGGAAAACACTTTTCGGGGAGAGTGCTTGCAGGGGGTAGCAATATTTGATTTCGCCAAGTGATTTGGCCCTGGAGTCATCATGAAGACGGATTTGCTCCAGAAGCGGGAGGAGGCGGGCACGATAGTGGCTTGGCGCTTCGTCTTGCTGGTTGTACTGCTCGAATTGCTCGCGTTCAAAGCCGGAAGCGACACGGTCAGCAGTGGCGATGATCCATTGCAGGAAGGTGTCCGGGCGATGGTGCATGGCGGCAGCATTTTGCAGGGAGTCGGTCTTGTCTTCGCCTGCATCACGGGAGGCAAAGGGCGTCATGTCGCCGCGCACCAAATCGGGCAGGTTTTTTTCGATCAGATCCCAGGCGAGAGCGGTGTAGGCAGCGTGGACATGACTGTAATAACGGAATTGCCCCTGCTCGTCCTTGACGCGGGGGCAATACATTTGCTTGTGGATATCCAGAGTATTCTTGTCGAAATCCAGACGGGCGCGTTCGGCAAACTTGCCCAGATCGTGCAGAAAAGCGGCAAAGGCTATCCTGCTGGCAGCATTGTGCATAAATCCTCCTGGTTGATGGCAGAGGAAGTATAACGAATTTTAATTTTTACGAAAGGGCAACAAATTTGTCATGTGAAAATCCAGCAGGATCAATGTTGCCAGCATCCAGGGCTGCTGAAACGAGAGGGATAGACTCGGTCTAGCTCACAAGCACTCTATAACAGGGAGTGAATATTTTTTCTAAATGAAAACTGTCGGCTACTGGCGTTTAACGTGTAGCTGCGATTGTTGTTGCGGCCGCTGCCGACGATGCGAAAGTGTTTGGCCCGCTGTTCGCCCAACGTCTTGCTCAATTTGCGGTAAATCTGCGAGGAGGCTTCCTGCAAAATGCGTAACATGTCTGCATAGTTGTTCTTCGTCAGCCTTTCTTGCAGTTGTTGGGATGTTTCCGTTGGCGATACAGGATAAAACCGGATATAGCGCTGCAACAGGTACGCCATATCTTCCGGCATACGACTGCTGATGCTCCTATCTTCCATTTTCAGGGAGACCATGGCGGCATACAGGGCAAATTGTTGTGGAGTCAGAAGGATAATTTGCGAAGCACAACGCAGGGTGTGGGATTCGCTGTCAATTTCTATGTGCCAGTCATCCATGTGACGCTGGGTTTGTTCGACGGCCTGCAAATATGTCCAATCGCTTTCCGATGCAACATGCGGCAAATCGTCGCGCATACGCACAAAGGGAATGTCGGCGAGCATGACTTGGGCATCGCGAGCATCGATCATGCCGGAAGATGTTGCAATCCAATGAGTTGACCGGGTAGGGTAGAAAAAGTCCGGGTGATTCTCGAAAGGTTCGTTGACCAGTACATGTGACAGCCTGTCGCGGCGACGCCCGAAGAGCGACAGGGCATAGCCGATGTAAAAGCCCATGGATTTGCGGCCACCGGCAATGGAAACGTGCAGCTCGGTATCATCCTGCGCGCAAAGGTCATGCACAAAACGCACAATCATGTCGGCGGCGAGGTTGTTTTGCGCGGGGGTGCGAATATCATCCAGCACGGTGTTCTGCTCGTCTTTGATGAGATGAATGTGGCTTGGGGAGAAAGCAATGGCCGGCGTGCCATACTCTTTGCAGAAACGTGGGAAATGACCGTTTTCACCAAACAATGTGGTGTTGATTCGTTCGGCACCCAGGCGAGTGGTAAGCACATGGATTTCATCGGGAATCCACTGATGACGTGTGACCAGGGCAAAGAGGGTTTCCGTGACAATTTGTGGCGACATGCCGGTTACCGCAACGAGAATTTTTTTCATGCCATTTTGTGCAGATTGGTGATAGGGAATAATGTCTGTATTTTGGGTATGAAACATGGCGTGAGCAGCCATTCTCCTTATTTCATCTTGCTCTGCAATAGACAAACACGCCAGTTGCCGCCGTAGTCTTTTGCAAATGCCATGGATTGCCAGCAGGGATCGGCCAGCGCGGCGATGGCTTCGCGCTGGTCGTAGCCATGTTCGAAGAGCAGCCAGCCGCCCGGGCGCAGCACGCGCGGCGCATCATGGAGGATGGCGCGGATGTCGGCGAGGCCGTCGGCGCCGGCGGTGAGGGCGGTTGCGGGTTCGAAGGCGAGGGCGGGCAGGTGTGCGTCGTTCGTCGCGATATAGGGAGGGTTGCTGACGATGATGTCGGCGCAATGGTCGGCAAAGGCATCCAGCCAGCTGGCGTTGACGAAATGGACGTTATGGAGGCGGTGGCGGCGGGCGTTGCCGTGGGCGACGGCAAGCGCTTCCGCGCTGTAATCGCTGGCGATGACGCGGGTGTGCGGGCGATGTTTGGCGATGGCGAGCGCGATGGCGCCGCTGCCGGTGCCGAGATCGAGTACGGTTGCCGTGCTGTCGGCGGGAAGGCGTTGCAGGGCGGCTTCGACGAGGATTTCCGTGTCGGGGCGGGGGATGAGGGTGGCGGGGGTTACGCGCAGGTCGAGGTCGTAGAAAGGCTGATGGCCGAGAAGGTAGGCGACGGGTTCGCCACGGGCGCGGCGCGCGGCGAGGTCGTTGAGGCTGTGCAGGGCGGCGGCATCGAGTTCGCGTTCGCTGTGCAGGCGCTGTGCGGTGGGCGACAGGCCGGTGACGTGTTCGATGAGGAGGCGCAGGTCGAGGTCGGCGCTGTCGGAAGGCAATTGGCTGCGCCAATGCTGTTGCCAGTCGTATATGTTCATGTTTGCGCGGAAAGGGTTACGGTTTTTCGGGGTTGGTTGCCTCGTCGCGGCAGAAAAAGCCGTGCAGGAGGGCAATGGTGTCGCGCACGCGCGCATCGGCCAGATGATACAGGCGCTGGCGATGCTGCACTTCGCAATCGACAAGCCCCGCTTCGCGCAACAGCGCGAGCTGGCTTGACATCGCCGCCTGCGGCATGCCGGTGCGTTCGGCGAGTTCGTTCACGCAGCAGGGGCCTTCGAGCAGGGTGCAGAGCACGGCGAGGCGGTTGCGGTTGGCGAGCAGTTTCAGGAAGGCGGTGGCTTCGTCGCATTTGGCGAGGAGGTTTTCCATGTCAGTGTCCGGTGGGGTGGGGGATGGCCTGCCAGGCGGCGTGCGCGCTCAGGAAGATGTGGCCGTGGATGGCGCGGGTGAAGCCGATGCGTTGCAGGCGGTCGTGCACCGGGCCTTTGACTTCGGCAAGATGCAGGGCGACGCCGGCGTCGTGCAGGCGCTGGTTGATGGTGTAGAGGCTGTCGAGGCCGGAGGTGTCGATATGGTTGATGGCCGAGCAGACGAGGACGAGATGGCGCGCCTCGGGATAGTTGGCAAGCGCTTCGCTGATGCGGTTTTCGACATGGCGCACGTTGGGAAAATAGAGGCTTTCGTCCACGCGCATGAAGATGATGTCAGGGCGGGTGAGCACGCGGTGGCGGCGGATGTTGCGGAAATGTTCGCTGTCGGGCATGCGGCCGAGGATGGCGATATGCGGTTTGCCGGTGCGGTAAAGGTGCAGGGCGACGGAGAGGGCGACGCCGGCAATGAGCCCGCTTTCCACGCTGTGCCCGAGGGTGAGGAGCACGGTCAGCACCAGGGCGGAAAAATCGGCGCGGTTGTAGCGCCAGCTGTGCGCGAAGACGTGGCGGTCGATGAGCGGCACGATGGCGACGATGATGGTCGCGGCCAGGGTGGCGCGTGGCAGGTGGGCGAGCCACGGCGTGAACCAGAGGATGACGGCGAGAATGCCGATGGCGGTGAAAACGCCTGCGAGCGGCGTTTGCGCCCCGGCGTCTTCGTTGACGACGGAGCGGGAAAAGCCGCCAGTTACCGGCATGCCGCCGCTGAAGGCAGCGCCGAGGTTGGCAGCGCCAAGCCCAAGCAGCTCCTGATCCGGCACGATGTGCTCGCGGCGCTTGGCAGCGAGCGTCTGCCCGACGGAAACGCTTTCCACGAAGCCGACGAGGCTGATGAGCAGCGCGCCGATGGCGAGTTCGCGCGCGAGTGACCACGGAATGTCGGGCAGGGTGAAGGGCGGCAGGCTCGCAGGGATATTGCCGACCACGGCCACGCCCGCCTGTTGCCAGTCGAAGCGCCAAACGAGAAGCGTGGTGAGGATGACGACGATGATGGGCGCAAAGCGGCGGCAGAACTGGATGAGAATGTCCGGGGCGTTGCGGCGGCGCAACCACGGCGGCAGCGCGCTGCGCGCAAGATAGAGCAGGGCGATGCTGAGCAGGCCGATGAAAAGGGTGAGGCCGTGGCTTTGCGGCAGGTTGATGGCGAGATCGCGGAGAAGCGGCCACAGGGTGCTGCCCTGCGCGGGGATGCCGAGAAGGTGCCGGATTTGGCTCAGGGCAATGAGCACGGCGGAGGCGCTGATGAAGCCGGCAATGACGGGATGGCTCAGGAAATTGGCAAGAAAGCCCAGGCGCAACAAACCCATGGCGAACTGGATCAGGCCGGAGAGCAGGGCGAGCACGAGCACGATTTGCAGATACTCTGGCGAATCGGGCGGGGCGAGGGCGGATGCGGTGGCGGCAGTCATCAGGGCAATGACGGCAACGGGGCCGACGGCGAGCGCGCGGCTGCTGCCGAAAAGCGCGTAGCAGACAAGCGGGGCGATGCTCGCATAGAGGCCGACTTGCGGCGGCACGCCAGCGAGAAGCGCATAGGCGAGCGATTGCGGCACGAGCATGACGGTGACGACGAAGGCGGCGAGCAAATCTTCGCGCAGGGTCGCGCCACGATAGGCGGGCAGCCATTGCAGGATGGGGAGATAACGTTTCAGGAACATGGCAAGGGATTGCGTGGCATCGGAAAAAATGGCGCGACTGCTTTGGGAAAGCGGTTGGCGGGTATGCTTTGCGGGATGGGCTTGCACCTATCCTGCAAAGAGATACCAGCCATTTTCCGATAGGATTTACAGGAGATTGACCGGCACTTTCAGATAGACCTCGCCATTGTCTTCCGCGGGCGGCATTTGCCCGGCGCGCATATTGACCTGCACCGAGGGTATGATGAGCTTGGGCATGGCCAGCGTGGCATCGCGCGCTTCACGCAGGGCGACGAATTCCGCTTCGCTCACGCCTTCGCGGATGTGGATGTTGTGGCGGCGCTCGTCGCCGATGGTGGTTTCGTGCACGTAATGGCTGCGACCGGCTGGCAGGTAGTCGTGGCAGAGGAAAACGCGGGTGGCATCGGGCAGGGTGAGCAAACGCTGCACCGAGCGGTAGAGGGTGGCCGCGTCGCCGCCAGGGAAATCGCAGCGCGCCGTGCCGTAATCGGGCATGAACAGGGTATCGCCGACAAAGACGGCATCGCCGATGAGATAGCTCAGGCAGGCGGGCGTGTGGCCGGGGGTGTGCAGCACTTCCGCATGCAGGCCGCCGATGGCGAAGGTGTCGCCGTCGTCGAAAAGGCGGTCAAACTGGCTGCCGTCGCGGGCGAATTCTGTGCCGGCATTGAAGACTTTGCCGAAGATGTTCTGCACGTCGATGATATGGCGGCCGATGCCGATCTCTCCGCCGAGTTTTTCCTGCAAATAGGGGGCGGCGGAGAGGTGGTCGGCATGGGCGTGGGTTTCGAGAATCCAGATGACGTCGAGCTTTTCGCGCGCAATGTGGGTGATGAGTTCGTCAGCGGCGCGGGTATCGGTGCGGCCGCTGGCGTAATCGAAGGCGAGCACGGAATCGACAATGGCGCAGGCCGAAGAATCGGGATCGCGCACGATGTAGGTAAAGGTGTTGGTGGGTTCGTCGAAAAAGGCGGTGACGTGGGGCTGAGGCGACATGACGGGCTCCTGGGCTGTGATAAATCTGATATGTGAAAAAGATTATATGAGAGAGACAGGGGTGTCAATGCAGATATGAACATAGTGTTTTTTTCTCACCAATAAGCGCTTATAGTGAGAAAATTTCTCGCAATAAGCGCTTCTCGGTGGTAAAAAATTACTATTTTCAGAGTATTTTTGAAATGATGACTGACGTCAGGGTTGTTCTTGCAAAGCAAGAAGGGCGGCGGCTTCCTGTTCCTGTTGCAGGGGCTGGATGACGAGGTCAAGCTGGCCTTCGAGGATGTCGGCAAGGGCGTAGAGGGTGAGGTTGATGCGGTGGTCGGTGAGGCGGCTTTGCGGGTAGTTGTAGGTGCGGATGCGTTCGCTGCGGTCACCGGAGCCGACCAATGATTTGCGCTCGGCGGCCTGTTCGCTCTGCGCTTTTTGCCGTTCGGCGTCGAGCAGACGCGCGGCGAGGAGGTTCATGGCCTTGGCGCGGTTTTTGTGCTGCGAGCGTTCTTCCTGGCATTCGACGACGGTGCCGGTGGGGATGTGGGTGATGCGGATGGCGGAGTCGGTTTTGTTGACATGCTGGCCACCGGCGCCGGAGGCGCGGTAGGTGTCGATGCGCAGATCGGCCGGGTTGATAGCGATGGCTTCGATGTTTTCGCTTTCGGGGAGGATGGCGACGGTGGCGGCGGAGGTGTGGATGCGGCCGCCGCTTTCGGTTTCCGGGACGCGCTGCACGCGGTGCGCGCCGGATTCGAATTTGAGGGTGGAATAGACGTTTTGCCCGGAGATACGGCTGATGATTTCCTTGTAGCCGCCATGTTCGCCCGGGTTTTCCGAGAGGATTTCCAGTTGCCAGCGTTTGCTTTCGGCGTATTTGTGGTACATGCGGAAGAGATCGCCGGCGAAAATGGCGGCTTCGTCGCCGCCGGTGCCAGCGCGGATTTCGAGATAGACGTTGGCTTCGTCGAGCGGATCCTTGGGGATCATCAGGCGCTCGAGCGTTTTTTCGCAGGTTTCGCGCGCGACGATGAGCTGCGGGCGTTCTTCATGGGCAAGGGCGGCGAGTTCGGGGTCGTCTTTCAGGGCGTCCAAAGCAGCGAGTTCGTCATCAAGGCGCTGGAGTTCCTGGTATTGCTCGACGATGGGGGCGAGTTGCGAGAGTTCCTGGCCGTATTTGCGCAGAAGGTCGCTGTTTTCGGCAGTGGCAGGGTCGGCAAGAAGGTGGCCGAGTTCTTCATGGCGCTCGCAGAGGGTGGCGAGTTTGGCAAGGAGCGATGGGTGCATCAGGGCTTGGCGTCGGTGGTGAAGGTGTCGGCGATGATGGCGAGCCAGTCTTTGTGATCGGGCGGAATGGCGTGGATCATGGCGCTCGGGGAATGGAGGAGTTTGCGGGTGAGCTTGTAGCTCATTTGCTCGAGGATGGCGGCCGGATCATCGCCATGCGCAAGGCGGCGATAGGCTTCCTGCAAGAGTGCAACGCGGATGTTTTCGCCGTTTTCGCGGATGCGGCGCACCAGTTGCTGCTGCGGCCTGGAATGCAGCCAGCCGATGAAGTCGTCGCTGTAGAGTTTGACCATGAGTTCGGCTTCGCGCGCGGCGCTTTTGCGCGCTTCGCGGTTGTGGTCGAGGATTTGCTCAAGGTCGTCGATGCCAAAGAGGAAAGCTTGCGCGACGTCGTTGACGTCGGTGGAGAAATTGCGCGGAATGCCGAGATCGACAAAGACTTGCATTTGCTTGCGGCGCTTCATCGCCATTTTTGCCTGGTCGCCGGTGATGAGCGCGACATCGGTGCGCGCGGTGCCGAAGATGAGGTCGGCGTCATGGAGATGCTCGGCGATTTGCCCGAGACCGATGGCAAAGCCGCCGGTTTCTTCGGCAAGCGTTTGTGCGTTGGCGAGAGTGCGGTTGGCAATGATGAGGCGGCCGATGTTGAGATCGCGCAGGTATTTGGCGCAGAGCTGGCCAGTATCGCCCGCGCCGATGACGAGGGCGGTGCGGCGGTGATGGTCGTCAAAAAAGCGGTGGGTGAGCTTGACGCCGGCAAAGGCGACGGAGACCGGATTTTCGCCAATCGCGGTGCTGTGGCGCACCTGCTTGGCAATGGCAAAGCTCTGCTGGAACAGGCGGTCAAGCATGGAACCGACACTGCCCTGCAATTTGGCGAGACGGTATGCCTGTTTGAGCTGCCCGAGGATTTGCGGTTCGCCGAGGATGAGAGAATCGAGACCACAGGCGACGCGGTACATGTGGCGCACGGCGTCGCGCTCTTCATGGCAGAAGGTGATGGCGTTCAGCGTGGCTTCGTCCATGCCGGCAAAGCGGGCAAGCCAGGCGACGAAATCCGGGGTGTGCGTGGCAGCGGCGTAGAATTCGGTGCGGTTGCAGGTGGCGAGGATGGCAAGTTCGTCCAGCGCCAAACTTTCCTGACCATCTTTTAAGGCACGCGCCACCATTTCCGGCGAGAATGCCAGCTTTTCCCGTTGCCGGGTGTTTGCCGTCTGATGACTGATGCCAAATGCGAAAATGGATTTGACTTGCGTGCACTCACTATTCAACATATCGTTCTTGTTATGAATCTGTCCCGTTATTTTAAGCGATCCTGACTTATGTTTCAGCCGACTTTGTCCCGTTTTCCGCGCTGTTTGGCGGTTGTGCTGGCCTTTTGCGGCCTTTCCGGCACGTTGCGGGCGGAAACCCAGGAATGGCTGGACAGCTCGCACTGGCTGTATGAAGCGCTTTCCGCGCGTTTCCAGGATCATGCGGGCGACTATCAGGGCGCGATGGAAAGCATCGCCGATGTCGCGGAAAGAAGCGGAGAATATCAGGCTTTTGAATACAGTTACAGTCTGGCGCTGGACACCATGCATCTGGAGCGGGCGGAAACGATTGCCCGCAACTGGCTGAATTATTATCCCGAGGACAGCGAAGCCCTGCTGGCGCTGTTGCGCGTGCTTCTGATGGCCGGCAACGTCAACGAATCCGTGATGTGGATGCAGAAGATGCTGATCAAGGATGCCGGGCCGCAGAATATTGCGCAGATTGCGCGCATGCTGGCGTACCTGCCTGATGACGAGCAGCGGCTGGATATTCTCAGCCAGCTGACGATGGAATTTCCCAAGAATCCATATCTTTATTATTACAAGGGCTTGCAGGCCAAGGAGCAGGGAAAGGTTTCCCTGGCCATCGAAACTTTCGATCGCGCGCTGCAAATCGATGGCAACTGGACGCAACTCGAGCTCTTGCAGGCGGAAACGCTTGCCAGCATTGGCGACATGCGCCGCGCGGGCGAGCTGCTCGACAGGCTGCTTGCCAAACGCCCCAACGACGTTAACCTGCTCTCCACGGCGGTGGATATTTTCGTCGATCATTACCAGTGGGAAAAAGCGCTTGCCCTGGCTAAGCATTGGCAAACGCTGCAAGGCGATGTGCGGCTGCGCCAATTACTCGCCTGGCTGCACGCCAATGCCGGGCATTACGAGCAGGCGCTCATCGCCTATCGGGAACTGCTGGACCAGCACATCATCGAGTACGACGAATACCTGTTCCAGACGGCGCAGGCGAGCGAAAAGGCAGGCTACATTGGCCGCGCCATTGCCCTGCTCGGCAGTATTGCAGCGGACTCGCGGCAATACATGATGGCGCGCCAGCAAATTGCGCTGCTGACTTTCCGCGCGGGCGATGTTGCCCTTGCCCAGCAGTATTTCAGAATCCTGCGCCAGAAGTTTCCCGACTACCGCCTGGAAATGTATCTGGTGGAAGCTGCGCAGCTCGACCGGCAAGGTGCGTGGCGGCAGGGCAGCATGATTCTCGATGAGGCGCTGCGCGCCTTTCCCGATCAGGTGGACGTGCTGTATGCGTTTGCCGAGCATCATGCCGCGCAAGGCAATATCGCGCTTGCCGAGACGGTGTACGAAAAAATTCTCATGCTGGATCCGGCCAATATCGACGCGCTGAATGCCTACGGCTATTTGCTGCTCACGCATACCGAGCAGCAGGAAAGGGCCGCGCGCATGTTGCGCGAAGCCATTATTGCCTACCCGGATTCTCCCGCCATTCAGGACAGCTACGGCTGGCTTTTGTACCAGCAGGGGCATCTCGACGAAGCGCTTTTATGGCTGCGGCGCGCGTATGCCGCGTACCGCCGCGGTGACATCGTGTCACACTATATCGAAGTCCTCTATGCCAGCGGCAATCCGCAGCTGGCCAAAGAGGTTTATCACATGGAAATCAAAGGACAACCGGATAATGAAAGTCTCCGCGAACTGGGCAAGCGCCTGCCGCTCCAGTAAAACCCTTCTCGTGCTTGCTGCTGCCCTGACGGTGGCAGGCTGTACGTCCACACCGTCGCGCCCTGAACCGGGGGCGGATACGGAAGTGGTGTACGTGCCATTTGATCCCAACCACTTCCAGGCCGACGGCAAAATGGCGATGCGCTATCCGCGTTGCAACAAATACCGCGGCTGCGAGGATGAGGCGGTGAATGTCGGTTTGCGCTGGGTGCACAGCGGCGGACGCGAAATCCTTTCGCTCTATGATCCGCTGGGGCAGGAGGCCATGGCGATCGATTATCACAACAATCTTGCCACCGTGCGCGAGAACGGCAAGGTTCGCCAGGTAACCCGCGAGGAAATGGTGGCCGATTTCGGTCTGCCGGTGCCGTTCGAAGCAATGGCGGGCTGGATCACGACCGAGCGCGCCGACACAGAATTCAGCGAACAGGGCTGGAAAGTGCGTCTGGCGGACTGGAAAGGGCATTACTACCGCAGCATGCGCGTGGATCAGGCGCCCTACCACATGCGCGTGATCCTCGATGAAGTCTATCCGCTCGGCGTGGAAAAATAACGCATTGAAACCGATAGAACGGAATGTTTTCTGTCGGAAGCGCTTGGCAGCTTCAATGGAAGCGTTGCCAGGCGCACCATCCTTCGTCTGACCATTTTCGCGATACCAAGCAACACACCCGCAGATGGCGGGTGTTTTCATGTCTGCTGTCGCAACGAAAATAAAAAATTTTCTCATCCGCAAAGATAATGTTATTCTATAACACCCAATTCAAACGCGGAGATCCCATGATTCTGAAGAAGCCCCTCGTCCTGCTGGCAGCGTTGTTTGCCGCGCAAAGCGTCCATGCGCACGCCACCTGGATTGCGCAGCGCCTTGACCAGCCGACCATTATTTATGGCCATGGCGGTGAGGACAACGCTTACGGCGGCAAAACCGTTTCCCACCTGACCGGCCTCGACAAGGACGGCAAGGCAATCGCCCTTGCCATGGAAAAGCACGAGCACAACGTGACGCTGAAAGCCGATGACAGCCATTTTGCCGCCGCTTATGTGATCGATAACGGTTTCTGGACGAAAACCAAGGACGGCAAATGGGTGAACAAGCCCAAGCACGAAGTGGAAAATGCCGAACGCGCCTCGCATTCCATCAAAACGGCGCTGGGTATCCTGCATGGCGGTGGCAAGGTGGATGCTGCGGCATTGGGCGATTTGAAGCTGGTTGTCGTGCCGCTGGCCGATGTTGCTGCCAGCCATATGGGCGACAAGGTGGCCGTGCAGGTGCTGTTTGAAGGCAAGCCGCTGGCCGGCGCGAAAATCATCGGCGATTATGTCAACGACAGCGAAAATGTTGTCGCCACCACCGATGCCGACGGCAAGGCGGACGTGACGGTGCGCAATGCGGGCTGGAACGTGTTTGCCGTTGGCCACAAGGTCGATCTGCAAGACGACAAGAATGCCGATGCGGTTTCCTACACGGCAACGCTTTCTTTCAACAACACCCACCACGAACACTGAATTCGGCGCCGGCTGGCGTCAGCAGTCTTTTTGGCATGCCCTGTCTTTGGATAGGGCTTTTTTATACCCGCTGCGCGGCAAAACGGGGATATGCCCTGTTCGGCAGCTTTTTATATGAAATGGGAAATTTTCTCATAAATAAGCGCTTGTATAGAGGTTTTTTCTCGTAACAAGCGCTTATTTGTGGTAAAAATACGCTATATTTTAGTGTTTTATGAATCTCCTTCTTCGGCAATCACTTGCACTTCCGCGTGCCCGATTACGCCGCTGTCAAAGCTCAGCACCCGCACCATGCAGCCGGGCAATGCCACTTCCGTGCCCGCTTCCGGGAAATTGCCCAGCGTTTCGATAATGAGTCCGTTCAGGGTGTTGGGGCCGTCGAGCGGCAGTTTGAGGCCGAGTTCGCGGTTGAGCGAGCGCAGGCTGATTGTGCCTTCCACGTCGTAGAGATTTTCGCCGCGCTGCACGATTTCCGGCGGCTCGTCTTCATCATGTTCGGAAACCACGTCGCCGACGATATGGGTGAGGATGTCTTCCAGCGTGATCAGGCCCTGAATATCGCCGTATTCATCGACGACGAGGCCGCTGCGCACGCGCTGCGCCTGAAATTGCAGCAATTGCTGGCGTAGCGGTGTGCCTTCCGGCACGAAAACGCACGGGCGCAGCACTTTCTGCAAGGCGCTTTTGTTCAGGCGGTTTTCATGGAAAAGACTGATCACATCGCGCAGATGCAGCATGCCGATGACCTTGTCGATATGGTCGCGATAGGCGACGAGGCGGCCGTGGCGGCTGTTCAGAATCTGCTTCAGGATCTCGTCCCAGTCGTCGGCAAAATCCACGCCCTCGATTTCCTTGCGCGGAATCATCGCCTCATCCACGGATACGTCTTCCAGCTCCAGCACGCCCATCAGCATGTCCTGCCTTTCAGGGGAAATGGATTGCACGGAAGAACTCTGCACCAGCGTTTTCAGCTCCTCGCTGGTAATCGCGTCATCACCGCTTTCGCCGGTGCGCAGACCGAAAGGACGCAACATCAAAGACACGAAATAATTGATCAGCCCAACCACCGGATAAAAAATGCGCACAATCCACTGCAACGGCAGAGATACCGCGAGCGCCAGCCGCTCGGAATAAATCGCGGCCAGCGTTTTCGGCATCACTTCGGCAAAAATCAGCACAATCACGGTGAGCACGATGGTGGCGAGCACCACGCCAAAATCGCCGTACAGACGAATACCGATAATCGTGCCCAGCGAGGTGGCGGCGATGTTGACGAAATTGTTACCGAGGAGAATGGAGCCGAGCAGGCGGTCAGGGCGTTTCAGCAACTGGGCGACGCGTTTTGCCGCCGGCTTTCCCGCCTCCACCTGATGCTTCAGGCGATAGCGGTTGATCGACATCATCGACGTTTCCGAAGACGAAAAAAACGCCGACATCATCAGGCAAACCAGCAAGGCAAGAATCAGCACCCACAAGGGAATTGCGTCCACAAGCACCTCTTATTGAATCACAAACTGCAAAACCACATTGCTCAGCACATAGCCCGCGAGCAACAAGGCATACGCCAGCATCAGCTTGTACGCGAGACGCATGCCGCGCTCGCGGCGCACCAGCCAGGCGAACAGCGTCCACAGCACCACCAGCCAGGAGAGCATCGTCAGCACCGTCTTGTGCCACAAATGCTGGGTAAACATGTCCTCGATAAACACCAGCCCCGACGCCAGCGATGCTGTCAGCAGCAATGCACCAATCGCCGTCATCACCATCATCACCCGCTCGATGCCGACCAGCGCAATCGGCGCGCCGCCGGTCAGCTTCTTGCGCTTCAGGAGCTGGAATACCCAGGCATACAGCAGGGCATGGACGAAGGCGAGCGAAAGCACCGGCCATGCCGCCACGGATACCAGAATATGGAACACCATGCCCGGCGGCAGTGCATGCAGAAACGGCTTCTCGCTCACGAAAACCACCGGCAGCAACACGCAGAGCGCATTGATCAGCGAAATCACCATGCCCGGCAGGGCCTCGGCGCGGCGCCACAGGCCAAAAAACGCCACCACCGCAATCGCCCAGGCGTAAATCGATACCACATTGAACACGGAAAGATTGAGCGCTTCACCGGCGCGCACCGACTGGATCAGCACCAGCGCATGCCCCTGGCACACCAGCACCATCGCGCCCAGCGCGACCAGCGGAGACAACTTTTCCCGATAAACCCTGAAAAACAATGCGGCACAAAGCAGATAACCGGCCGCAACAAATAAAGGCAGCCAAGGCTGCATAGACTTTCCTGCAAGATTGAAAAACTTACGGGTATAATACAACACTTTACGCCGATAAGGACGCCAGCCCATGTTTGAGAACCTTTCCGCGCGCTTGCAGGCCACCGTCAAGAAACTCAAAGGCCAGAGCCGCATCACCGAAGAAAACATCCAGGAAGCGCTGCGCGAAGTGCGCATGGCGCTCATCGAAGCCGACGTCGCCCTGCCGGTTGTCAAAGACGTCGTCGAAGCCATCAAGACAGCCGCCGTCGGCCAGGAAGTCAGCGCCAAACTCTCGCCCGACCAGCATTTCATCAAAATCGTGCAGGGCGAACTCACCCGCATCATGGGCGAGGAAAACGAAAGCCTGAATCTTGCCACGCAACCGCCCGCCGTCATCCTCATGGCCGGTCTGCAAGGTTCGGGCAAAACCACCTCCGCCGCCAAACTCGCGCGCAAGCTTATCAACGACAAGAAAAAAGTCGCCGTCGTCTCCGCAGACATCTACCGCCCCGCCGCCATCGAGCAATTGAAAACGCTCGCTGACCAGGTCGGCGCCACCTTCATTCCTTCCAGCCGCGAGGAAAGCCCGGACGCCATCGTCACCCGCGCGCTCGATCACGCGAAAAAACAATTCTTCGATGTGCTCATCGTCGATACCGCCGGCCGCCTGCACGTCGATGCCGAGCTCATGGATGAAATCAAGCGCATCCATGCCATCGTCAAACCCATCGAAACGCTCTTCGTCGTGGACAGCATGACCGGCCAGGACGCTGCCAACACCGCCAAGGCCTTCCACGATGCCCTGCCGCTCACCGGCATCATCCTCTCGAAAATCGACGGCGACGCCCGTGGCGGTGCCGCGCTTTCCATCCGCCACATCACCGGCAAACCCATCAAATTCCTCGGCGTCGGCGAAAAAACCGACGCCCTCGAAGCCTTCCATCCCGAGCGCATCGCCTCGCGCATCCTGGGCATGGGCGACGTTTTGAGCCTGATCGAAGACCTCGAACACCAGGTGGACGAAGACAAGGCGAAAAAGCTCGCCAAAAAAATGGCGCGTGGGCAAACCTTCGATCTCGACGATTTCCGCGAACAGCTCCACCAGATGCTGCAAATCGACATGGACAAAATGCTCGAAAAAATCCCCGGCATGGGCAACATCCCGCAGGACATCAAAAACCAGCACCTCTCGCCGAAGAAAATCAAGCAGCAGGAAGCCATCATCCTCTCCATGACGCCGGCCGAACGCAAAAACCCGGACATCATCAAAGGCTCGCGCAAACGCCGCATCGCTGCCGGTTGTGGCCTCGAAGTGCAGGACGTGAATCGTCTCCTCAAGCAATTCATGGAAATGCAGCGGCAAATGAAAAAATTCCGCACCGGAAAACTCGCGAAAATGCTGCAACGCCGTGGCCCGCTGCCGATGGGCAAACTCCCCTTCAAATAAGCGGGCAAGCGAACTGACCACAAAAAAACGCCACTCTTGGGTGGCGTTTTTTATGGGTTGAGAAATTTTCCCATCTTGAAGCGCTTGTTGCGAGAAAATTTCTCATAATAAGCGCTTATTAGTGATAAAAAATAACTATTTTTGGTCAATTAATGATTTAAACGTCGTGCAAAACGGTTTTCGCACCTATCCTGTCGCAAGCGCTTACGGCGTAATCTCGCCGCGCGTGCCGTAAAAGGCAAAATCGTCGTTATTCAAGCCAAGCGTCACAGTACCGATCACTTCTTCCGCATTCGGACCACTCAGGATAACGCTGTAACCACCGCTGCCATGGCTGGTACTTTTTGCTGTCCCATCAAACTCGTAATGAGGATTGCCTGAAAAGTTGCTTTTCCGAAGCGTTTCTTTCTCCAACACTATCGCCGAATGATAAGCATTGGCAGCAATTGCTCCACTCCCTGTTTTTGTTCCGAAGTCAACGTGATAAGAGAATCCTGCGGTGTTGTCGGCCTGCGGGCCAAACGCATTGCCATAATAAGTGGTACGACCACTGTTTGGCAGTCCGCTTTCAGGCGTCGCGGAGAAGTACCACAAATCCAGATCGAATCCACCAGGATCTGAAGCGATTTGAATCGTGTGCTGCTTCTCGCTGATCATCGTGCCGGAATAAAAACCGCGATAGGAACGTGCGCGCACATCTTCGCTTACTGTTGTACCGTCCGCCTTGCGCGCAAGAATGCGCAAAGTCTGCTCACCCGACAAACCACGCGGCAACACATTGGGATCAATAACAACACGGCTCTCGGCATCGCTGATATATGCATAACGTCCGCCATGAATCATCAAATCAAAATGCGGATGATTGAAATAGCTATTCTGATCAATATGTACAATAAACAGCGGATCACGCGCGCCATCATTCGGGCGCGGGGTTTGTTGATCGACAACGGCATTGTTGTCACCACCGCCACATGCCGCGAGCAGTAGGGCAAATGCCAATAAAGAAAGTTGCTTTTTCATGTTTTTCCTTGGGTTGCGCTGAAAAGTGCGCAGTGTAGCGGAAAACCATTTTTCCACAAGCGCGTTACGGCATCGAAGCATCAGGTAAAAAGTCACGAAGTGAAAGAAATTGATATTTTTCCGGAATTTTTCTGTTTTGCCCAAAGAAGATTCAATCTTATTTACACTCTCAATCATATTGCCTAAAATTGTTGCCGGTTTTTTCAACCCACAGGAAAATACATGAAAACATCTCTCAAATTGAGCGCTCTGCTTGCTTCTGCCCTGCTGTTGACCGCTTGCGGCGGCAGCGACAACAATAACGATGCCAGCAAGGATCAGCCGCAAGGCAAACCGCCGGTTGCCGGCAAAATCAGCGGCCATATCCAGAAGCCGGGTGGCGGACATGAGCCTGTCAAGGCCAATGATCTGGATCAAACCACCTACAACGGCAATATCGTGGTTTCCCTGCGCAAGCAAGATGCCTTGATGGACATGGAAAAACAGCCGAAAGAGCGCGGCGGCCAGGATGTGGATGGCGATTACCTCGGCATCAAGCTTGGCAACGGTATGGGTGGTTTGCACATATACAATGATCTGAGCTATGCCCGTTTTGGTGATATTTCCGTATATGACACGAAAAACCGCACGCTTACTGACACTGTCGGATTCTTCCAGGGTATTCCCACCGAAGTGTTGCCAGCTAGCGGTGTCATCAACTATGAAGGTACTGCCTACCAGTTCGGCAAGACTGCTGCCGGCAAGCCCATTTCCGATTACAAGGGCAAGCTGAAAGCTGCGGCTGACCTCAGCAATGCAAAAATCAATATCAAGCTCAGCAATGTAACGGTGCCGATTGAGGCCAATGCCACGATTCGCGGCAATATGTTCATCGAGCACAGCGTTGTACCGGGACGCGGGCTGATTGGCGGCTTCTTTGGCCCCAATGGCGCGGAAATCGCCGGTATCGTCCAGCAGACCAATAACGGCGAATGGACGGCCACTTTCGGCGGCAAGCGCGAGTAATCCTCACGCATTCGCATGAAAAACCCGGCATTTGCCGGGTTTTTTGCGTCTGGCCATGCCACTTCGCCCGCACGGCGATATAGCCATTCAATCTGAAAACCAAGATTCGATCTCCGATAAAAAGACGAGCAAGTGCAGGTTGGTGGTGAGTGCGTAGCACGAACCCCAACATCTATTAAATCATCATCTATTAAATCATTATGTTGGGGTTCGCCTGCGGCTCACCACCGGGCTCCCATAAAAATGCGGCTGCATTTTTATGGGAAACCCGCCAACCTACTCTCTGCATTCGTGTTACTTATTTTTTGTCGAAAGACACCTTGATTGAATAGCTATAAAATGACGCAATTCTTTCTTTCTCGCGGGCTCACATGCATATTGAAATCATCGCCGTCGGCCAGAAAATGCCGGACTGGGTCAATCAGGGCTTTGCCGACTATGCCAACCGCTTTGCCGCCGACATCACGCTCAAGCTCACGGAAATCCCCCTGCAAAAACGCGCAAGCGCCAGCCAGCTGGCGAGCGCGCAGCAAAAAGAGGCTGCGCAAATTCGCGCCGCCGTGCAGGGCTTTGACCATATCGTGATTCTCGATATTCCCGGGCGCGAGCATTCCAGCGAAAGCCTCGCCAGACGTTTGCAACACTGGCAGGAAACGAGCCGACGCGTGGCGCTCATCATCGGCGGCCCGGAAGGCATCGCGGCGGATATCAAGGCATTGGCGCAGGAAAGCTGGTCGCTCGGCAAGCTCACCTTGCCGCATCCGCTGGTGCGCATTGTGGTGGCGGAAGCGCTGTATCGCGCGTGGTCGATCAATCGCAACCATCCTTATCATCGCGCCTGAGGTGATAGTGGTTTTTTCTCAACAACAAGCGCTTATTGTGATAAATTTTCTCACAACAAGCGCTTGTTGTTGAGAAAAAACTGCTATTTTGCGATGTTTTCTGTAACCAAAAAAGAAGCCCTGCTGGCAGGGCTTCCGGGTTTTACTGGATTTTCTTGTATTTGATGCGGTGCGGCTGGTCGGCGTCATCACCGAGGCGGCGTTTGCGGTCGGCTTCATAATCCGAGTAGCTGCCGCTGAAGAACAGCACTTCCGAGTCGCCTTCAAAGGCGAGGATGTGCGTCGCGACGCGGTCGAGGAACCAGCGGTCGTGCGAGATGACGAGCACGCAGCCGGGGAAGGCGAGGATGGCTTCTTCCAGCGCGCGCAGGGTTTCCACGTCGAGATCGTTGGTGGGTTCGTCAAGGAGCAGCACATTGCCGCCGCTTTTCAGGAGCTTGGCGAGGTGCAGACGGTTGCGCTCGCCGCCGGAAAGGTCGCCGACGCGCTTTTGCTGGTCCGCGCCTTTGAAGTTGAAGCGTCCGAGATAGGCGCGGCTGGGGATGGTGTAGTTGCCGACGACGATGTTGTCCAATCCGTCGGAGACTTCTTCCCACACGGTTTTCTTGTCATCTAGCGCGTCGCGCGATTGATCGACGAAAGCGAGCTGCACGGTTTCGCCCACGGTAATCGTGCCCGCATCGGGGGTATCGCGACCGGCGATGAGGTTGAAGAGCGTGGATTTGCCCGCGCCGTTGGGGCCGATGATGCCGACAATCGCGCCCGGCGGCAGATTGAAGTTCAAATCGGAATAGAGCATTTTGTGCTCGTATCCTTTGCTGACGCCTTCGGCGATGATGACTTTGTCGCCGAGGCGCTCACCTGGCGGGATGTAGATTTCCTGGGTTTCGCTGCGTTTCTGGAATTCGCGGCTCGCGAGTTCGTCGAAACGCGCGAGGCGCGCCTTGCTCTTGCTTTGCCGCCCTTTAGCATTGCTGCGCACCCATTCGAGTTCCTGCTTGAGGGCGCGGCGGTGGGCGGATTCCTGTTTCTCCTCGGTGGCGAGGCGTTTTTCCTTCTGATCCAGCCAGGAAGAATAATTGCCCTGCCACGGAATGCCCTGGCCGCGGTCAAGTTCGAGTATCCAGCCCGCGACGTTGTCGAGGAAATAGCGGTCGTGGGTGACGGCTACCACAGTGCCCGGAAAATCATGGAGATAGCGCTCGAGCCATGCCACGGATTCGGCGTCCAGATGGTTGGTGGGCTCGTCGAGGAGCAGCATGTCGGGATTGGAGAGCAGCAAACGGCAAAGCGCGACGCGGCGTTTCTCGCCACCGGACAAAGTGCCGGTTTTCTGATCCCACGGCGGCAAACGCAGGGCATCGGCGGCAATATCCATGCGGCGCTCGGCATCATGGCCGCCGCCGGCGGAGAGTTTGTTTTCCAATTCGGCCTGACGCGCGGAAAGCGCATCAAAATCGGCATCGGGGTCGGCATAGGCGGCGTAAACCGCGTCCAATTCTTCCTGCAAGCCTTTCATGTCGCTCATGGCCTCTTCCACGACTTCGCGCACGGTTTTCTCGGGATCGAGCTGCGGCTCCTGCGGCAAATAACCAATGGAAATGCCGGGTTGCGGACGCGCTTCGCCGAGAATATCGGTATCCACGCCGGCCATGATGCGCAGCAAAGTGGATTTGCCCGCGCCGTTCAGGCCGAGAATGCCGATCTTCGCGCCGGGGAAGAAGGACAGGGAAATGTCTTTCAAAATATGCTTGCCGGGCGGGACGACCTTGCCCACGCGGTTCATGGTAAAAACGTATTGGCTCATGGAATTTTGCTCAAGAAAGGAAGCGGGGTATTCTATTGAAACCTTTCCTTGATTACCACTTGCCCATGCTGCAAAAACTCTCCGTTTACGCGCGCCTGATGCGCCTCGATCGCCCGGTCGGCACCCTGCTGCTCGCCTGGAACAGCCTGTGGGGGTTGTGGCTCGCAGGCCATGGTCAGCCGCCCGCGCGCATCGCCTTCATCATGCTGCTCGGCACCTTTACCATGCGTTCGGCCGGCTGCGTGATCAACGACTTGGCCGATCGCCGCTTCGACGGCCACGTGAAACGCACCAACCACCGCCCGCTCGCAACCGGCGAAGCCAGCGTCAAGGAAGCCCTGTGGCTTGCCTTCTGGCTCTTGCTGGCAAGCCTCATCCTCGCCCTCATGCTTAACTGGCAAAGCGTGCTGCTCGCCTTCGCCTGCGCAGGCGTGACCGTCATCTATCCGTTCTGCAAGCGCTTTTTGCCCACGCCGCAAGCCATGCTCGGCATTGCCTTCGCGAGCGCCATTCTCATCGCCCACACCGCCATCCTCGGGCGCGTCACCCTGCCCGCCTTTTTCCTCTTTCTCGCCGGCGCTTTCTGGGCGCTGGTCTATGACACGTTCTACGCCCTCGTCGATCGCGATGACGACATCCCCCTCGGCCTCAAATCCTCCGCCATCTTCGCGCAAGGGCGCGAAATGCGCTTTATTGCGGCGATGGCGGCGGCAATGGTCGTTTGCCTCGTGCTTGCCGGAGCGCTTGCCCATCTCAACGGCTGGTATTACCTCGGCGTTGGCGTTGCTGCCCTGCTGATGGCAGACGAAATCCGCACGGCCAGAAGCCTCGATCGCGACGCCTGCTTTGCCGCCTTCATGCACAGCAACTGGGTGGGCGCGACCGTCTGGGCGGGGCTGGTGCTCGCGTATCTGCCGTGAGCTATCGTTGGCAGGGTGTGTGAACGCGGTTCACGCACGCAGTTTGCGATAACGTTTCCCGCGTGCGTGTCGGCGTTGTCGCCATGCGTCCCGCGGTTAATAATTCATAAAAATCATTTTTATGGATGTTTTTTACCACAATAAGCGCTTATCAATGGCAAAAAATAATGATATAAAGCGCTTATGATAGTCATTTTTTACCACAGGGAATTCAGGCATGGAAATGCTGCTGCCGCTAACTTTCGCCGTACTCTGGGGCGCCTTTGGCTATTTCCCCGGGCAGGTCGAGATGCCGCAATATGCACAAGCGCTTGAAGCGGCGCGTGCGCCCGTTTCTGGCGACAACGGCGCGGAGGCGCTCTTTGCCCTTGATCAACTGCCGGACTGGCCCAGGGATTTGCCGCGCTGCCAACGCGATCAGGATTGCGTGGCGCTGGCGCGCGAGCATCTTGCCGCCTATCGCGCCCTGCCCGAGAGCGAACGCGAAGCCTTGAGCGCCTACGATGCCGCGTTGGCTGACTTGAGCCGCTACGGCCATTTTCGCTATTTCGTGGCCATCGATGAACCATTTCCCCCGTTTCACAAGCTGATTGCCGCCACCAGCTTGAATGCCTACCGCCATGCCGATGGCGACGTACAAACCGCCCTGCAATCGGCATGTACCTCGGCAGGCATCGCCCGTACCTTGCTCGCGAGCCAAAACAACCTCATCGACAGCATGATCGGCCATGCCCAGCTCTTGAATGATACGCGCCTGATCGCGCACATCCGCGCCGAGCATCCCGCGCTGCCGTGGCCTGCCGCCTGTGATGATGTGCAACCCTTGCCGCGCGAGCATTTTGCGCTGTGCCCGGTGCTGTATGGCGAGTGGTATATGGTGAGCAGCAGCATGGGGGACATCATGGCCCTGGAATACTCGGACAATGCATGGCAGGCGCTTGCCGCCGGCGGCATGGCGCACGTTTGGGAGAAGCAGCTCGTTGCCAATGCCGGTTACCGGATGAGCCGCCATTGCGAGGCGGACATGCTCGCGGCCGTGGCGCGCGATGAAGTGGCCGCGCCAGTATTCACCGCGCAGGAAGCGCGCAAACACTGCGCGCCTTTCAATGTGCTGTGCGGAATAGCGGTATCGGATTATGCGGGCTATCAGACGCGGCTTTTGAACGCGCACCGCGCGCTGACCGCCTTCGATGCCCTGCGCCATCCTGAAAAACCCTTGCCGAACTATCTGCAACGCGATGGCAAGCAGCTGATTCTGCATCTGCATCCCGACCGCGACCGCGCCACAAAGATGGTCTTGCCCTTGCCATAAGTCAAACCGGTGGCGGCCACCAAGTGCCCGATCGACGACGCTATATTCAATTAAACAAACGAAGCAGCGTAGGTTGGCGGTGAGTGCGCAGCACGAACCCCAACATCCATTAAATCATCATGCTGAAGTTCGCCTACAGCGCACCACCAGATTCGTTTTGCTTATTTTTCAAAAGAGTATCTGAAGATTTCCGAGTGGAAGGGCTATCAGCCAAACCATGTCGGCCACAAAGTGGCCGACCTACAAACTGTAGTCATCAAATGTACGGTTATGCCCTGCGGGCTAACCGTACCTGCATCGCTGCATCTATTCTTTCCTTGGTACACGACAAAACTTAAAACATCCGAAAATTCAAAGCCCCTCCCCCACCGGGGGAGGGGCTTTGAGGCTCCCTTTCAACACAAAGGGAAAATTTTGTCGTGCACCAAGATTTTCCCCTAAAAATAGTGATTTTTTACCGCAATAAGCGCTTATCAATGGTAAAAAACTACTATTTTTAGTCCATCAATGGAATATGTAGATCGCTGCGCTGTTCGCGCGGCGAGGTGTCGCGGGCATAGGTGAGGTATTCGTTGATGGAGGGGCGGTCGTCACGCATGGTGAAGCCGCTTTGCGGCAACCAGATTTCTTCCAGCCAGTGATAGGCGTGGTCGATTTCCGCGGCAGGGCCGCAATGGCGCAGCACGGCGTAGCGTCCGCCGCGGATGTGTTCGCGGATCAGCGGCGGCTCGATCCGGCGCGGCTTGCCGGCGACGGCAATGCAGGCGCGCAGCTCTTCTTCGCTTGTGGTGGCCGGGTCGCAGTATTGCAGGGAAAAGATGCGCGGTGCGTCCGGCATTTGCCCGCGCAGGCGCAGGATGGCCTCGAGTTTGGCGTAGCTGTCGCCGAGGCGCTGGTAGTCGCCGCGATGTTCGAGGGCGATCAGGGCAATGTCGGGCAGGGTGACGATCTCCACCGGATAGCTCACGGGGCGGTTTTGCTGGCGGTATTGGTGCGGGGTGAGGCCGTAGAGGCCGCGGAAGATGCGGGCAAAGGATTGCGCATTGCCGCCGTAGCCGCATTCGCGGGCGATGTCGGCGATGCTTTTGTCGCTGTTGCCGAGCAGCCAGGCGGCGCGGTGCAGGCGCATCCAGCGCTGGGTGGCGTGCGGGGTTTCGCCCATGAGCTGGTGATACAGGCGGTGCCAGTGCCAGGGCGACAGGTGGGCTTCTTCGGCCAGGCGGTGCAGATCGCTGTCGCACTGGTAATGGCGGCAGAGATGGTCGAGGGCGCGGGTAAAGCGCTGTTCATGGCGGAGCAGGTTTTTCATGCCGGCATGATAAAGGGAGTGGGGGAGACGTTTCTTGCGATTTCGTGCGCGTGCAGAAGGGTTTGCAGAATTTTGCCAAAAATAGTGTATTTTTACCAATAATAAGCGCTTGTGGTGAGAAATTTTCTCATGATAAGCGCTTCGAAATGCACTGCTGTTCGGAGTGATTCTTAAATTGAATCAGAAGAGTAAGGAATCTGCACAAAAATTGAAGATTACACCCAAAATCTCTTCCTACATGGGACTGGAACAGCTCGCGCGGCGAGAAATGCCCCGAAGAGGCAGAGAAAAGATTGTCCGAAGGTCAATAATGTTATCAACATCAGTATATTGTTTGCTGCCCTTACCCCAACCCCTCTCCCACAGGGAGAGGGGCTTGATTTCGCGGTCATTTTTCAATTTGAATACTTTTTCATCATATTGTTTTTGATGAATGACTATTCCGGGCAATAGTGTTTCGGAACGGTAGAAAACGCTATTGTCCGATGGTCGGTATTCAGCCGCGATATGTTGGCACGGGGATGCTGGCGGCGCCCGGCCAGTATGCGCCGGGCACGGGATAGCTGCCGGGTACGAGGATGTCGCGGCCGACGTTGCGGATGTCGGTATGGCCGCAGAAGGCCATGCTGGTATCCATTTCGTGGTAGAGGATTTCGAGGCAGCGGCGCACGCCGTCTTCGCCGTAGGCGCCGAGGCCGTAGAGGAAGGCGCGGCCGATCATGGTGCCTTTGGCGCCGAGGGCGATGGCTTTGAGGACGTCCTGCCCGCTTCTGATGCCGCTGTCGAGCCAGACTTCGATGCGGCTGCCGGCCGCGCTGACGATATCGGGCAGGGCGCTGATCGATGACGGCGCGCCATCGAGCTGGCGGCCGCCGTGATTGGAGACGACGAGGGCGTCGGCGCCGCTTTGCGCGGCTTTTTCCGCGTCTTCGGCGGTCATGATGCCTTTGATGATGAGTTTGCCGCCCCAGAGGTCCTTGATGCGCGCGACATCATCCCAGGACAGGCGCGGGTCGAACTGTTCCGCCGTCCACGAGGACAGGGACGACAGGTCGCCGACGTTTTTGGCGTGGCCGACGATGTTGCGGAAAGTGCGGCGCTCGGTTTTCAGCATGTTGAGGCCCCATTCCGGCTTGGTGGCGAGGTTGATGAGGTTGAGCAGGGTGGGTTTCGGCGGCGCGGAGAGGCCGTTTTTGATGTCTTTGTGGCGCTGGCCGAGCACTTGCAGGTCGGCGGTGAGGATGAGCGCCGAGCATTTGGCATCTTTGGCGCGGCGGATGAGGCTTTCCATGAAGTCGCGGTCGCGCATGACGTAGAGCTGGAACCAGAAGGGCGCGCTGGTGTTCTCCGCGACGTCTTCAATGGAGCAGATGGACATGGTGGAGAGCGAGAAGGGGATGCCGAATTTTTCCGCGGCGCGCGCGGCATGGATTTCGCCGTCGGCATGCACCATGCCGGTAAAGCCGGTGGGCGCGATGGCAACGGGCATTTTCACGTGTTGCCCGATCATGGTGGTTTCCAGGCTGCGGCCGCTCATGTCAACGAGCACTTTCTGGATGAACTTGATGCGGTGGAAATCCTGGCTGTTTTCGCGCAGCGTGGTTTCCGTCCACGAGCCGGAGGCGACGTAGTCGTAAAACATTTTCGGTACTTTCAGGCGCGCGATGCGACGCAGGTCTTCAATGGAGGTGATTTTGTTGAGGTTCTTTTTCATGGCGGTGTGGTGGCAGTGGAGAAGGGCGGTATTGTCGCGCATTGTGGCGGGGATGGGCAAAGGGCTGTGGTGTTTTTATGGAGTGTTGACAATTCATGCGTTGACACAATGAACTCCAAGTAAAGCAGCGAATTAAAGCCCCTCTCCCTCGAGGGACTCGTCAGAGCTCGCGAAGCGAGATTGGGGTTGGGGAGAGGGGGATAGAGAAAATCGCGCAGCGACGAAACTATCGATATTTCAAATATTTTCTGAGACCTTGTAAACCCTGGTTGCGAATTGTCAACAGCCCCTAGACCGTTTTTGGTGAGAATATTTATCGTCATAAGCGCTTTTTTCTGAGAAATTTTCTCATCATCCCTTGCGGGTATGGCGATGCTGGCGCGGGCGCGAGCCTTCCAGTATGCTTGCCGGCTTCTTTCCAGCAAGGCTAGCGATGAAGAAAAAACATATCGAAGCGCTTCTCGCCAACAATGTGCGGTGGGCCAACCAGTTTGCCAAGGATCATCCGGGCATTTTCGAGGCGCTGTCGCGCCAGCAGTCGCCGCAATACTTGTGGATAGGCTGTTCCGACAGCCGCATTCCCGCCAACGAGGTGATGGGGCTGCTGCCCGGCGAGGTGTTTGTGCACAGGAACGTCGGCAATCTCGTCTATGCCATGGATATCAATTGCCACAGCGTGATCCAGTTCGCGGTGGAGAATCTGAAGGTGACGGATATCATCGTCGGCGGCCATTACGATTGCGGCGCGATCAAGGCGGCGCTGTCGATGGAGGATTTTGGCATGATGAACAACTGGTTGCGCGGCATCAAGGACGTCTATCAGAAATATCACCGCACTTTCCATTATCTCGAGGGCAAGGCGCTCATCAACCGCATGTGCGAGCTGAACGTGATCGAGCAGGTGCGCAATGTCTGCATGTCGCACGCGGTGCAGCGCGCCTGGGTGAAAGGCCAGCCCCTTGCCGTGCACGGCATGATTTACGGCGTGCATGACGGGCTTCTCAAGGATCTCGATGTTTCGGTGGACAGCAACGACGTGCTGGAAGAAATCTACCGCCTGCGTCTGGATTCGGGAGAGGAGGCATGACGCGAACCTGCGCCGCGCTTGCCCTGCTGTTTGCGGGCGTGGTGGCGTGGCTTGCGGCCAGTCTGCCCGCGCCGTTTGCCTTTGAGGAAGCGCTGATCGGCGAGATCGGTATGCAGCGCAACGAGGCCACGCTCGCGCTGGCCTTTGCCCTGCATTATTTCGGCAAGTTTGCCGCGGTTGTCGTGGCGGTAGTGGCAGCGGTGTATTTTTATCGCGGCGAGAAGCGCATGGCGGGGTATGTGGTGAGCGTGCCGGCGCTTGCCGCCTTGCTGAGTTATCTGCTGAAAAACGTGTTCGAGCGCGTGCGCCCCGATGTGCTCACCCATCTGGTGCATCAGGCCGACGCCTCTTTCCCGAGCGGGCACAGCACTTTTGCCGCCGCTTTTGCCATGTTTTTCATGCTGCGCTATCCGCGCCCGGGCGTGATCGTGACCGGGATTGCCCTGATTGTGGGCATGGGCTGGTCGCGCCTGTTGCTTGGCGTGCATTATCCGGTGGACGTGCTCGCGGGCTGGAGCGTGGGCGCGATGATGGCCCTGCTGGTCTATGCCGTGTATCCGCCGGTTATGGAAACAAAAAATCCTTTTTTATAGTGGTTTTTTACCGCGTTAAGCGCTTCATGGTGGTAAAAAATCATTATTTCTAGATATTTTATAATGGCTTATGATTCTGCTATGATGCGCGGCAATATTTTCCCCAAGCCAAGGAGCAAAAGATGAAAAGCGTGACGATTCATATTGATGGCATGACGTGCAATGGCTGCGTGAAAGGCGTGGTGCGCGCGCTGGAAGCGCTGCCGGTGGCCGAGGTTGACGTGAGCCTTGCCGACAAGCGCGCGACGCTTCAATACGATGACAGCAAAACCAGCGTGGAAGCGCTGATCGAAGCGATTGAAAACGCCGGTTTCGACGCCCATGCCTGAGCAAACCCTGCGCCTGCGCATCGAGGGCATGAGCTGCCAGGCCTGCGCGACGCGCATCGAAAAAGTGCTGGGCAAAAAGGAAGCGGTGCTGGCCGCGAGCGTCAATTTCGCCAATGAGGAAGCGCAGGTGCGCTTCGAGGGCGCGAAGGCCAGCGCGGAAGACGTCATGGGCTGGATTGCGCAGGCCGGTTTTGCCGCAAAACCGGCCGCAGAAGCGTTGCCCGAGCCGGAGACTGCGCCCGTACCGTGGCGCTTGTGGCTGCTGCTCGTCAGCGCCCTCGTCTTTTTGCCCGGCATGATCGGCATGATGGCCGGGCATCACCGCTGGATGCCGCCCATCGCCGTGCAATTCGCGATTGCCAGCGTGGTGCAGCTGTGGCTGGCGGTGCCGTTTTACAAAAGCGCGCTCGCTTCCATTCGCGGCGGGCTTGCCAACATGGATGTGCTGGTCAGCCTCGGCACGCTCGCGATTTATGGCTATTCCGCAGTGATGGCCTGGCGGCATGGCAGCCATGCGCCGGTCTATTTCGAGGCGGGCGTGATGGTAATCACGCTGGTCAGCCTCGGCAAATTTCTGGAAAAGCGCACCACCCGCCACAGCCTGAACAGCCTCGGCCTGCTGATGCAAATGACGCCGGACAGCGTCACCCGCGACGATGGCGCCACGGTGGCGCTGGCCGACGTGCAGCCCGGCGACCGTCTGCTTGCCCGCCATGGCGAGCGCATTGCCGCCGACGGCATCCTGCGCGACGGCGAAATCTGGTGCGACGAAAGCCATCTGACCGGTGAATCACGGCCGATGACGCGCCGCCCGGGCGACAAAGTGCTGGCGGGCGCGCTGGTTGGCGGCGGCAGCGGCGTCTATGAAGCGCAGGCGCTCGGCAGCGCAACCCTGCTCGGCGACATGATGCAGGCGCTGGCCGAAGCGCAAGGCTCGAAAGCGCCGATCGCGCGTCTCGCCGACAAGGTTGCGGCGGTTTTCGTGCCGGCGGTGCTCGCCATTGCGCTGCTGACGCTGGGGCTGACCTGGTGGCTGCGCGATTTCGCCACCGCCCTCAACCATGCCGTTGCCGTGCTGGTGATTGCCTGCCCGTGCGCCCTGGGATTGGCAACGCCTGCCGCCATCATGGCGGGACTCGGGCAGGCCGTGCGCCACGGCATCTGGTTCCGCAACGCCGCCACGCTGGAAGCGGCTGGCGGCGTGAACAGCGTCGTGCTCGACAAAACCGGCACCCTTACCGCAGGCAGGCCGCAAGTCGTCGCCATCTGGACGGCGGATGGCACGGACGAAGCCGCGCTGTGCGCTATCGCTGCCGCCATCGAGAAACACAGCAACCATCCGCTCGCGGCCGCCATTATTGCCACCGCTCCCGACAGCGCGCTTGCTGTGAGCGACGTGGAAAGCGTGGCAGGGCAGGGGCTTGCCGCGCAAGTGGCGGGATATGGCGCAGTGCGCCTCGGCAAGCCCGATTACGCGGGCGTCACCCTGCCCGAAGGCTTGCCGGAAGTGTGGCAGATTGCCAGCGTGGTCGCTGTCAGCAGTGGCGGCAGGGCGCTCGGCGCTTTCGCCATCGCCGATGCCCTGCGCGAGGACAGCGCCCCCGCCATCCGCGCCCTGCACGAGATGGGCATCAAAGTGCACATGGCGAGCGGCGACCGCGCCAGCGTGGTCGATCACATCGCCGCCGGACTCGGCATCGATGACGCGCGCGGCAACCTCTCCCCGCGCGACAAGGCGGAATGGATCGCGGCGCTCAAGGCGCAGGGCGAAAGCGTCGCCATGGTGGGCGACGGCATCAACGATGCCCCGGCACTGGCTGCCGCCGATTTGGGGCTTGCCATGAAGCACGGCACCGACATCGCCGAAAACAGCGCCGGCGCGACCTTGATGCAGGGCAGCCCGATGCAGATTGCCACTGCCCTGCGCATCGCCCGCGCCACCCTGAAAAACATCCGGCAAAATCTGTTTTTCGCGTTTTTTTACAACGTGCTCGCCATTCCCTTTGCCGCCTTCGGCTTGCTGAGTCCGACGCTCGCTGCCGTGGCCATGGCGCTGAGTTCGCTTTCCGTAGTGGGCAACGCCATGCGCCTCAAGCGCATGAGCTTCGCGGAATAGCGGGCGCAACATTTTGAATGTATTTACAAAAACCGTCTTTATAGACGTTTTTTACCATCAGAAAGCGCTTATGGCGGTAAAAAACCGTTATAAAAACATTTGAAATGGTAAAAACAAATAGCAAACTGGCTTGCGCCATCTGCGGTGCAAGCCAGCCTGCTGAAAAATGGCACGTTTGTTGCATAGTTATCAGCATCTTTGACTGACTTTACGAGAACGACCATGTGGCAAATGATGAAACGCTGTCTTGCGCGCGGCCCGCAAGCCATTGCCCGCAAAATTCCCATCGCCGGCCTGCAATACTATCGCGCCAATGAGCTTGCCGACTGCATGCGCCGTGGCGATACCCTTGATCTGGTGCCGGAAAGCGGCAATCCCTACGATCCGCACGCCATCATGGTGCTGTGGCACCAGAACAAGATTGGCTATGTGCCGGGCGAGCAGGCCAGGGCGCTGCACGATTTGCGCTGCCAGATGCGCGATCTGAAAGGCAGGATCGTCGCCATCAGCGCGGAGCGCGGTCAGGTGCCGCGGCTGTCGTTCGATATTTATCGCGACCGTCATCTTTGCTGAACCTGTTGGTTGGGTGCATCAAAAAGACGCAGCTTGCTGCGTCTTTTTTTGTGCCCGACATCAAATCCCTGCCGGCCATGATGGCCAATCGACGTAAGGCGGGCTGAAGTTCACTCCAAGAATATTTTCTAAAAAATAGTAGTTTTTTACCATTATCAAGCGCTTATATTAAGAAATTTTATCGATATAAGCGCTTATGAGTGAGAAAATTTCTCATGTATGACTGATGGCATTTGCCCGTCAGGGAAAGCAGCTGTCGATGATGTCGGCAAAGCCGCATTCATGGTGCGCGGCGGTGACGCGGTGCGCCTGCGCCTTGACGCTGTCTTCGGCGTTGTCCATGGCTACGGCAAGGCCGGCACGCTGGAACATGTCGAGATCGTTGTCGTTGTCGCCGAAGGCGATGCAGGCGGACAGCGGCACGCCGTAGCGCCCGGCGAGGAAGGCCATGGCGTTGCCCTTGCCGGATTCGGGATGGATGACTTCGAGGTAGCAGCGGTGCGAGCGCAGGATGCCGTAGCCGGGCAGCGCTTCGCGCAGCACGTGTTGCAGGGCGAGGATGCTGTCCGCGTCGGCGCAGATGAGGATTTTGTGGACGCTGCGCAGGTTTTGCGTGTCCAGCCGTGGTGCGCGGCCGGTGATGCGTTGTTCAAAATAGACGCTTGGATGTTCAGCGTTGTCGCTGAACCAGTCTTCGTAATGATAGTAATTGATGGAAAAATCGGGATGGTTGCGCGGCAGAAAGTGCTGGATATGGCAGAGTTCGTCGTCGCTGAAGGTGACGGAGCGCAGGGGGCGTTGCCGCTCGTCAAGAATCAGGGCGCCGTTCATGCTGATCATGTCGCCGCCGCCGATGTCGCGGTGGTAGTCGAGCATGGAGAAGAAGGGGCGGCCGCTCGCGAGGCAGAAAGGGATGCCGAGCGCCTGCAAACGGGCAATGGCGGCACGGTTGCGCGGCGGGATGCGGTGTTCGCGGTCGAGCAGGGTGCCGTCCATGTCGGAAAAGACGGCGCGGTAGGGCAGTTCGGCCATGGTGTGCGGAGGGGATGGATGGTTTTTTGCTGCATGCCGCAGGGCGGTAAAAAATTCCGTGTTCAGTAGTGCGGCGGTTTTTCCTGCGCAGGAGCAGCGTTGCCGACCGCGCTCAGGCGCTGCTGGCGCAGTTCTTCCTGCAAGGCGGCAATGCGCCGCGCCTGTTCGCCGAGCTCGCGGTTGAGCGCGGCGACGGTCTGGTTCAAGGATTCGAGCAGGTCGGTCTGCCAGGCGAGCTGGATTTCCAGTTGCTCGAGGCGCTCGTCCGTCATGGCTGCGGCAGGTTGTCTTGATAGATTTTGACTTGTCCGGCCTGTTCGAGCCAGCGCGCCATGGCGTCTTCATTGGCCTGCTGGCTGGCGATTTGCCATTGCGCCTTGAGGAGCTGGCGGATGTCGTCGGGCAGGCGGCTCGCGTCGCCGGGGCGAACCTGGTCGAGATGGGTGATCAGGCGGTCGCCGTTATCCGCGGTGGCGGTGCTGATGCGGCCTTGCTGCGCGAGGAGGTCGCGCGCGAGTTCCGGGCTGATGTTTTCCGGCGGCAGGAGATGGTTGACGCCTGTGAAGCTCTGGCGTTCGCCGCCATATTGCTCGACGAGGGCATCGATGCTGTTGCCGCTTTCCCAGGCTTTGGCAATGGCGGCGCTGCGTTCATCGAGCAGTTTGGCGGCTTCGCTGTTGCGCCAGGCGCTTTCGGCAGCTTGGGCCACCGCTTCGAATGGCTGCGGCGCGGGCAGGGTGCGTTCGGTGATTTCGTAGAACACGCTTTGGCCAGGTGTCAGTTCCACCGGTTCGGCGACTTTGCCGGTTTCCGCGCCGCGTTCGCCAAAGAGGCTTTGCTGCACTTTGGCGTTGGCCGCCCAGTCGTCGGCAACGGTTTGCGGGGTGAGGCCTTCCAGCGTCTGGATGGTTTGCCCGGTGAGGTCGGCGATCTGGCTGAGCGGTTTGTTGCTGAGTGCGGCATCGAAGGCTTTTTCCGCCAGTTCGGCATAGCGCGCCGCACCGGCTTCGCGGGCGAGCGCGGCTTTCGCGTCGGCATCTGCGGCTTTGCGCTCGCTTAGGATAACGAGCATGGCATTGAAGTTGTCGGAGGTGAGCACGGGTGAGATGTCGCCTTCGCGGGCAAGGGCGAAGAGGGCATCATCGACGACGGGATCGACGCCTTTGCCGTGCAGTTGCAGGGGCAGGTCGCCGCTTTCTCCGGCAATGCGGCCGGCGTGGATGTCGGCGGCGATGTCGGCAAAGGTTTTGTCGCCGTTGGCGATGGCCTGTGCCGCGCTGTCGGCGGCGGCGCGGTCATCGAAAATCAGGTATTGGCCGGCGCGCTGCTCGCCGAGCTTATCAAGGGCATCGGCGCTGGCAAGGGTGGCGCTGTCGAGAATGAAGTAGCGCACGTTGACGCGTTCGGGCGTGAGGAACTGGTCGGGATGCGCGTCGTAATGGGCGCGGATGGCGGCCGGGTCTGCATTGAGGCTTTGCGACAGGGGTTCACGCGGCAGGCGGATGACGGTGTAGTCGTGCTCCTGGGCGAAGTCGGCGAGGAGTGCATCAAAGAGCGGGCTTTCCGCCGGAGCGCTGGCAGCAAGGGTTTGGTAATAGCTGCGGATGCCCTGGCTGACACGCAGGCTTTCCTGATAGTTTTTCGCCGACATTTGCCGGTCGCGCAGCCATCGTTCGTAGGCGGCGTTGTCGCCGAACTGGTGCTGGATGTCTTCGCGCAAGGCGCTGTCGGGGTAAGTGAAATTGCTCTTCCGGGCGTGTTCTTCGAGGAGTGCCTGGCGCACGAGCTGGGTGAGCGCCTGTTGTTGCAGGAGGGCGCGGTCAAGGTTCGGGAATTGCCCTTGCAGGTTGGAGGCGGCGTTGTTCAGTTGCGCGACGCTGATGTCCTGCTCGCCGACGCTTGCCACGGTTTGGCTGCGGTCGTGCTGGAAAGGGTTGACGTCGAAAAGCAGCATGCCGAGTCCGGCTGCGCCGATGAGGGCGTAGGCCCAAAGGTTGGTTTTTTTGTTGGCTTGTTCGTCGGACATGATGAGGAGAGATATGGAGAAAATGAGGCTGGATTGTAAGGGTTTCGCGGGGGTTCGGCAATATTGGCAGGGCAACAAAAAAGCGGCATGAAGCCGCTTTTTTGTTGCCAGGGTCGGGGAATTATTCCACGACGACTTTGCCTTTCATGATGGCGTAGTGGCCAGGGAAAGAGCAGAAGAAATCGTAGTCGCCGCCAACTTCCAGCGCATCGGTCTTGAAGGTGACGCTGTCTTTCTCGCCGCCGCCGATGACTTTGGTGTGGGCGATGACGCGCTCGTCGTCAGGCTTGACGTATTCTTTGTCGAGGCCGGCAGCAATGCCGTCAGTGGCAACGGCCTGGGTGTCGGCAGCCTTGGTGATGACGATGTTGTGGCCCATCGCGGCTTTCGGCAGTTTGCCGACGTGGTTGATGGTGACTTCGAACTCGGGGCAGTCGGCTTTTTTGATGACGATTTTGTCGCTGTGGAATTTCATGGCGTCGTCGCCGTCAACAGTGACTTTGCAGGCGTCCTGTGCGAAGGCGGCGCTGCCCATGAGGGCAAATACGGCAGGGATAATCAATTTCTTCATGGATTGCTCCTTATTGACAATGTGCGAAAGTGCGCGGCTATCTTAATGCGTGGTCTGCGGCGTGGCAATGATTTTGGTCAAATTCGGGTGTCGGTGTGTTCACGATAATGGTGCGGGAAATGGATTGGTATTTTTTCTCATTAATTGGCGCTTATATTGAGAAAAATTCTCACGATAAGCGCTCATAAATGGTAAAAAATAACTATTTTTTTTTTTTTTTTGTATTTCTTTGAGTGGTTATTGGGTGCGGTTCGACGTTGCCCGCAAGGATTCGTCGCGAAGTGATACCGGTGCCAGCACCCGAAGCGCGGCGTAGCGGGGGTATGGCATGTTTGACCGGGACGTAGCAGGCTACGTCCCTGCAATCGCTGCGCGATGACGCGATGGTGGGTTGACACCCACTCTGTGGAATTCGAGAAAATTTCTCATCATGAAGCACTTAGCATGCAAAATTTTCTCACAATAAGCGCTTATTGGTGGTAAAAAACAACTATTTTCAGCATTTTCTTGTTATCCGGTATTGCGCAGGCCGGCAGCGAGGGCGTTGATGGTGCGCACCATGGCTTCTTGCAGAAGCGGGTTGTCGCTTTGCCGCAGGCGGCGCATGAGTTCGATCTGGATGTAGTTGATGGGATCGAGGTAGGCGTTGCGCCAGTGCAGGGATTGCGCGAGTTCGGGCTGGCGCGCCAGCAGCGTGTCCTGTTTGAGGACGATGTTGAGGTGTTCGCGGGTGCGGGCGTATTCGTCGTTGATGATGTGCATGATGCGTTCGCGCAGTCCGGGGTCGTCGCAGAGGCTGGCATAGGCGCTGGCGATGTCGGGTTCGTTTTTGGTGAAGGCCATTTCGGTGTTGGAGATGAAGGCGCGGAAGAAGGGCCAGTTGTCGATCATGTCGGCAACCAGCGCTTCTTCTTCCGGGGCGATGGCGGCGAGCGCGGAGCCGACGCCGTACCACGCGGGCAGGGTGAAGCGCGCGAGCGACCACGCGAATACCCAGGGAATGGCGCGGATGTTGTATTTGCTCAAACTGCCGCTTCTGCGCTTGGCCGGACGCGAGCCGATGTTCAGCAGGCTGATGTCGGCAATCGGCGTGGCCTGGGCGAAGAAGTCGTAGAAGCCTTCGGTGTGGTCGGTGAGTTCGCGGTAGGCGGCTTCGCCGTGGCGCGCGAGTTTTTCCATGAGCGCTTCGTAGTCGGCAAGGCGGGCGGGCAGATGCGCGAACTGGGTGGCGCTGGCCTTGATGGCGCCGGTGATGCCCATGGTGAGTTCGAAGACGGCGGTGTCGGCATTGGCGTATTTGGCGTAGAGGACTTCGCCCTGTTCGGTGATTTTGATTTCGCCTTGCAGGGTACCGGGCGGTTGCGCGGCGATGGCGTGGTGCGTGGAACCGCCGCCGCGGCTGACCGAGCCGCCGCGCCCGTGAAAGAGGCGGGTTTTGATGTGATGGCGGTCGGCGATCTGGCGGATGGTTTGCTGGGCGCGGTAGAGCTGCCAGGCGGAGGTGAGGATGCCGCCGTCTTTGGAGGAGTCGGAGTAGCCGAGCATGATTTCCTGAGTGTCGCCCTGGCTTGCAAGCAGGGCGCGGTACCACGGGGTATCGAGGAGGGCGGTGAGGACGTGCTCGATGTTCTTGAGATCGTCTATGGTTTCAAAGAGGGGCGCGACGGGCAGGGCGCACCACGGCTTGCCATGCTCGTCCAGCCCGGAGAGGCCGGCAAAGCGCATGAGGAAGATGACTTCAAGGATGTGGCTGGCGCTGTGCGTCATGGAGATGATGTAGCTGCCGAAGGTGTCGGGGCCGACGAGTTGGCGCAGTTCGGCGATGGTGGCCATGAGGTCGAGCTGCTCGCGCGCCTGTGCGGAGAGTTCGTGGCTGAACAGCATGGGCGCGCCGGGGCGGGCGAGGAGTTCGAGGAGGAGGCGGCAGCGCTCGTTTTCGGGGAGCGCGGCGTAATCCGGGAGGTTGGGCGCATGGGCAAAGAGTTCGGCGACGACGTCGCTGTGCCACACGGATTCCTGGCGGATGTCGAGGGCGGCGAGATGGAAGCCGCAGGTGCGCACGAGGCGGATGAGATCGAGCAGGAGGCCGTCGGCGCTGGTGGCGTCGTGCGTTTTGAGGCTCGCGCGGATCAGGCGCAGGTCGGCAATGAAGTCGGCCGGGGCGCGGTAGGCGTGCGGATGGTGCTGGCCGTCGCGGTCGCGGGCAAGGATGCGGGCGCGGGTGGCGGCGATTTTTTCGCCGAGGATGCGCAGGAGGCGGCGGTAGGGTTCGTTGTTGTAGTCTTCCGGGTTGTAGGCGAAGGTGGTGCGGTCGAGTTCTTCTTCCTCGGCGATGCGCTGGTAAATGGCAGGCGCGATAGCGGTCAGGGTGTCGCTGTGGATGAGCTGCTGGCGCAGGCGTTCGAGGATGTCGCGGTAGTGGCCGAGCAGAGTATCGACTTGCATGAAGACGGCGTCGCGCGTGGTCTGGTGCGTGACGAAGGGGTTGCCGTCGCGGTCGCCGCCTATCCAGGAGCCGAAGCAGATGATAGTGGGCAGGGGATCGTCAGCGAGCTCGGGATAGGTGCGGTTGATGGCGGCGTGCAGGTTGCGGTAGAGCAGGGGAATGGCCTGGAACAGGCTGCGGTTGAAATAGTGCAGGCCGTTGTTGATTTCGTCAAAGACCAGCGGTTTGCGCGTGCGCACTTCATCCGATGCCCAGAGGAGATCGATGTTGTGGGCAATGGCATCAACGGTTTGCTGCCAGGCGGCGCTGCCTTCTGCATGGCTGTCGAGCTGAGCGTTGAGGTCGTAGATGCTTTGCAGGAGTTTCATTGTGGTGCGGCGCCGCGCTTCGGTGGGATGCGCGGTAAACACGGGGATGAAGCGCAGGGAGGCAAGCAGGTCGCGCATTTGCGCAGGCGAGATGCCGTTGTCGCGGCATTGTTGCAGGGTGTGGCGGAAAGAGCCGTCCCAGCGTTCGTCTTTCAGGCGCAGTTGCAGGCGCTGTTCGCGCAGCTGGTTCTCCTCGCTGATGTTGGCCAGGGAAAAATAGTTGCTGAAACCACGGATGACGGGAATCAGGCTTTCGGCATTCAGGCGGGAAATCAGGTCGGTCAGCTCTTTTTGCAGCGCGGCGTCGGGGTTGGTGCGCAGGCGGATAAAGCCGCGACGCAGGGTTTCGATGGCTTCTAGCGTGTCTGTGCCGGACTGGCGGGCAATGCTGTCGCCGAGCAACTGGCCGAGCAGACGGATACGGGCGCGCAAGACATCGTAGGGGGCGGGCATATTTTCTCCTGATTCAAAAAACGGGACGGATACATGCTGCGGCATTTCGGCAGGCATTGCGGAATGCCTCCAGCGGATGACCGTAAAAGTTTGCTAGAATACGCCAGTTTTTTGTACCTCGACAGGATTTTCATATGAGCGATTCTTTTAAGGAAGAAGCCCTTCGTTTTCATCGGTTTCCGGTTCCAGGCAAGATTTCCGTCGTCCCCACCAAGACGCTTGCCAACCAGCGCGACTTGTCGCTTGCCTATTCGCCGGGCGTTGCTTACGCCTGCCAGGCGATTGAAGAAGATCCGTTGCAGGCCGATTTCCTGACGGCGCGCGCCAATCTGGTGGCGGTGATTTCCAATGGCACGGCTGTTCTCGGTCTTGGCAATATCGGTGCGCTTGCCGGCAAGCCGGTCATGGAAGGCAAGGGTGTGCTGTTCAAGAAATTTGCGGGAATTGATGTTTTTGATATTGAAATCAATGAAAGAGATCCGGAAAAATTCATTGATATTGTTGCCAGTCTGGAGCCCACTTTCGGCGGCATCAATCTGGAGGACATCAAGGCGCCGGAATGTTTTGAAATCGAAAACCGACTGAAAGAGCGCATGAATATTCCGGTTTTCCACGATGACCAGCATGGCACCGCGATTATCGCGGCGGCAGCGCTGATCAATGCGCTGCGTATCCAGGACAAGGACATCGGCAAGGTGAAAGTCGTGGCTTCCGGTGCGGGAGCGGCGGGCATGGCCTGCCTCGACATGTTCGTCAGCCTTGGCGTAAAAAAGGAAAACATCATCGTCTGCGATTCGAAAGGGCCGATTTATGAAGGGCGTCCGGGCGCAATGGATGGTCGCAAGGCGGAGTTTGTGGCGAAAACCGATGCGCGCACGTTGGGCGAGGCGATGGTGGGTGCCGATGTGTTTCTTGGTGTTTCGCAGGCTGGTGTGCTCAAGCAGGAGATGGTTGCCACCATGGCGGCAAAACCCCTCATTCTTGCGCTGGCCAATCCCACGCCGGAAATCATGCCGCACGAGGTGCAAGCGGTGCGTGACGATGCCATCGTCGCCACGGGTCGCTCCGATTTCCCCAACCAGGTCAACAATGTTCTCTGCTTCCCCTATCTGTTCCGCGGGGCGCTCGATGTGGGTGCGACCACCATCAACGAAGAAATGAAACTGGCGGCCTGCCATGCCATTGCCGATCTTGCCAAATCGCCGGCAGGCGAGGAAGTGATTGCGGCCTATGGCGGGCAACGACTGGCCTACGGCCCGGAATACGTGATTCCCAAGCCGTTTGACCCGCGCCTGATTGCCGTGATTCCGGTTGCGGTGGCCAAGGCGGCGATGGACAGCGGCGTGGCACGCCGTCCGATCGAAGATCTTGCTGCCTATCGCGAAAAACTTGACGGCATGATGAACCGCCAGGGCTTTATCATGAAGCCTATCGTCGATCGGGCGCGCGCCAATCCGCTCAAGGTGGCTTTTGCCGAAGGCGAAGATTTGCGCGTGTTGCGTGCGGTGATTGCCTGCTTGCAGGAGGGCGTTTGCAAGCCGATTCTGATTGGACGCCACAAGCGCATTGCCGAGCGCATTGCCGAATACGACATGCCCATCGATCTGGAACGCGATGTGGAAGTCATCGAGCCGATGAACAATCCGTATTACAAGGAGTGCTGGGAAGGCTATCACGCATTGCGCAGCCGTGAAGGCGTGGATCCGCAGGAAGCGCGCATCCATATGAACACGCGTCCGACCGTGCTGGCCGCCATGCTGGTCAAGCTCGGCTATGCCGACACCATGGTGTGCGGTGCGATTGGGCGTTATGACCGTCATCTGCGCCGTATTCGCGGAATTTTCGGCACCATGGATGGCGTGAAAGATCCGTCGGCAATGAACATGATTCTGACGTCCAAGGGCACTTTCTTTATTGCCGATACCCATGTGCAGCAGGAGCCGGATGCCGAAGCGCTGGCAGATATTGCCCTGCTCGCGGCAGATACGGCAGGGCGTCTGGGCATCACGCCTAAGGTGGCGCTGGTGTCGCACTCCAACTTCGGTTCGCGGGTTACCATGCACAGTTCGAGAGTGATGCGCGAAGCGCTGCCGATTATCCGTGCGCGTGCGCCGGATCTGATGGTGGAAGGTGAAATGCATGCTGATGCCGCGCTTGCCGAAGAAGTGCGCAATATCACCATGCCGAACAACTGCCTGGAAGGTGCGGCCAATATTCTCGTCATGCCCAATATCGATGCGGCGAATATCAGCTACAACCTGCTGAAAGTGATGTCGGACGGCAATGTGGTTGGCCCCATCCTCATGGGATTGCGCCGGCCGGTAGCGCTGATGACCAAGGTTGCCACGGCACGACGCATCTTCAACATGACAGCCATCGCCGTGACCGAAACCCAGGCCTACTATGCCCGCCAGGCGGAGTGCGGGGAAGAATAAACCGCAGCAATCAAGGAAGCGATAAGGATGAGCGAATTAGCACTGGTCAAGCTGGCCGATTACACCCCACCGGCGTTTACCACGGATCATCATGATCTGCACTTCACCCTGGATGGCGAGCGGGTGGTGGTGCGGCATGAGCAGAATTTCCGCCGCATCGAGCCCAAAGAGGATGAAATCGGCTGGCGTCGGGAGCAGGTTCGTGATTTGGTGCTGGACGGCGAAGGGCTGGATGTGCAGTCCGTGCAGATGGACGGGCGGGAGCTGTCTCATGAAGAATATCGTTATGAGAACAACAAGCTCACCCTGTTCAAGGTGCCGGACAGCTTTACCCTGACCACCACTGTTCATCTGCGCCCGGATGACAACCGCGAACTTTCCGGCCTTTACCGTTCGAACGGCATTTACTGCACGCAGTGCGAGGCGCAGGGCTTCCGTCGCATCACCTTCGCGCTCGACCGCCCCGATGTGCTTGCCACCTACCGCGTGCGCATCGAGGCGAACCGGGCGGAAAATCCGGTGCTGCTCTCCAACGGCGATCTGGAAAAATCCGGCAATCTTGGTGAAGAACACCATTATGTGCAGTGGTACGATCCGCATCCCAAGCCGACCTATCTTTTTGCCCTGGTGGCGGGCGATCTTGCCATGGTCAACAAGCGCATCACCACACCGCTCGGCAAGCAAATCGAATTGCGCATCTACACCGAAGCGCCTTTCATCGACCAGACCGATTTCGCCATGCAGTCGCTCATCGAATCCATCCAGTGGGACGAGAAGCGCTTCGGCCTTTCCTACGATTTGCAGCGCTTCCACATCGTCGCGATCAGCGATTTCAACATGGGTGCGATGGAAAACAAGGGGTTGAACATCTTCAATACCAAATACGTCATCGCCAATACCGACACCGGCACCGACGCCGATTTTCACGGTATCCGCGCCGTCATCGGCCATGAGTATTTCCACAACTGGACGGGCAACCGCATCACCTGTCGCGACTGGTTCCAGCTCTCGCTGAAAGAGGGCTTGACCGTCTTCCGCGACCAGGAATTTTCCTCCGATCTTGGCGAGCGCTCGCTTGAGCGCATTGCCAACGTCAATCTCCTGCGCCGCGTGCAGTTTGCCGAAGACGCAGGCCCCATGCGCCATCCGGTGCAGCCGCAGGAATACGCGGCGATTGACAACTTCTACACCGCAACCGTCTATGAAAAAGGCGCGGAAATCATCCGCATGTACCACACCATTCTCGGCGAGGAGCGCTTCCAGGCGGGCATGAAGCGCTATGTGGAAAAGCATGACGGCCAGGCCGTGCGCATCGAGGATTTCGCCGCCTGCATGAGCGAAGTCTCCAATTATGATTTCAATGGCGACTTCTTCCGCTGGTACACCACCGGCGGCACGCCGCGCGTGCGCTTCACCTCTTCCTACAACCAGCGCAGCCGCAGCTATACGCTGGCCGCCGGGCAGGATGTGGATGCCGTGTCGCCGCCGCGTGCGCTCGTCATCCCCGTCAAACTCTCCTTCATCAATCGTCAGGGGCAGCTTTTCCGCTTTGCCGACGGCAGCACCGAGCAGACCTTTCTTCTTGACAAGGCGCGCGCGAGCTGGACTTTCGAGCAGACGGAAAATGCGCTCATTCCTGTGCTCATGCAGGATTTTTCCGCCCCTGTCTATTACCAGTACGACTATAACGATGAGGATTTGGCCCTGCTTGTTGGCCATGCACCGGACGGCTTTGCCCGTCTGGAAGCGATGCAGACGTGTTATCGCCGTCTCTTTGAGACGGCGATGCGTTCGCCGCGCGATGTCAAGGCTCATGTACGCAGCGTCGCCGATACCATGCAGGAAGTGCTGGCGCACGACAGGCGCAGCGACGGCGAAAAGGCGCTGCTGCTCGAATTGCCCACTTTCGACACCCTGCTCAATTACTTGCCGCAGCGGATCGACATGGATAGCGCGCTGGCCGCCTATGAGCAGATGCGGCAGGTGATTGCGCTGAAAATGCGCCGCGCCTGGCTGGAGTTCCTCGAAAGCGATACGCGCGACACCTCGCCGCGCTACAGCGTGCGCGATGCCGGTATCCGTGCCCTGCGCGGCCTTGCCATGAGCTATCTTGCCGTTTTTGAGGAAGAGGATTTGCGGCAAATGCTCGCGCGCCGCTACGGGCAGGCCGTGAACATGACCGAACGCATGAACGCGCTCTCTGCCCTCAATCTGCGCGATGACCGCTATCGCAGCGAAGCGCTTGCCGATTTTTACGCGCGCTTTGCCGATCAGCCGCTCGTCATCGACAAATGGTTTGCCTTGCAGGCGAAAGACGCCAGCGAAGGAGCGCTGGCGCGCATTGAAGCGCTTGCCGGGCATGAAGCCTTTGCGGTCGGCAATCCCAACCGCTTCCGTGCGCTGGTCGGTTCCTTTGCACAGTTCAATCCCACGCTGTTCCATGCCGCCGATGGCAGCGGTTACCGCCTGGTGGCCGCGCAGATCGGGCGCATCGTGGAAGCCAATCCGCAGCTCTCCGCGCGCCTGCTCAATGTCTTTGCCATTGGCGCGCGCCTGGATGCAGGGCGCCGCGCCATCATCCGCGAATGCTTTGAGGAACTGTCGGCGCGCAATATCAGCACCGACGTGCAGGAAGTCATCAGCCGTATCAGCCTCGGCTTGCAGGACGAGACATGACGGCCGCCTTGCGCCCGCAGTGGTTGCCCGGACAGGCGCTGTATCCCGAGACTTCGGCGCGCCTCCTGATCGAGCACGCTTACGATCTGGCCAGCGCGCAAGCCGATTTTCCGGCCAAGAAAGCGGCCATGCTCACCGGATTGCTGGTCGATCTGAAAGCGGATGCAACGCTGATTGCCACGGCACTGCTGGTGCCGGCATGGCGCGGCGAAAAGCTCGATGCGGAGACCATCACGGAGAAAACCTCCGCCGAAGTCGTCAGCCTGCTGCGCGCACTCGATGCACTGGGGCTGATTGATCGCCTCCACGACCAGGAAAAGAGCGACATCGAACAGCTGCGCAAAATGCTGCTTGCCATGGCGAGCGACATGCGCGCCGTCATTTTGAAGCTCGCCCTGCAAACCGTGGCCATGCGCTCCCTGGGCGAATATCCGCCGGAGCGCCAGCAGCGCCTTGCCCTGCAAACCCGCGATCTCTTTGCCCCGCTCGCCAACCGTCTGGGCATTGCCCAGCTCAAGTGGGAGCTGGAAGACCGCGCCCTGCAAACGCTGGAACCCGATATCTATCAGGAACTCAGCATCGAGCTTGAAGAAAAGCGCGTTGACCGCGAGCGCTACATCGAGCGCATCATCGCCATGCTGGCCTATGAGCTGGACAAGGCTGGCATAGAAGTCAAAAAGATCTATGGCCGCGTCAAGCACATCAACAGCATCTATCAGAAAATGAAGCGCAAGAAGCTCAAATTCTCGCAGGTGAACGATGTGCGCGCGGTGCGCGTGGAAGTGGAGACGGAAGAAGACTGCTACCGCGTGCTGAGCGTGGTGCAATCGCTGTGGCAGCCGATCGCGGAAGAATTTGACGACTATATCGCCAACCCCAAGGCCAACGGCTACCAGTCCCTGCACACCTCGCTGACCGGCCCGGAAAACCGCGTGCTCGAAGTGCAGATCCGCACCACGAAAATGCACGAAAGCGCCGAATTGGGCGTTGCCGCGCACTGGCTCTACAAGGAAAAGGGCGCGCGCCACTCCAGGCAGTTCGAGCAGCAAATCGAATGGCTGCGGCGCATGCTCGATGGCAGCGGCGATGCCGCGCGCGGCGACGTCGTCTTCGACCAGTTCAAGAACGAAGCCTTTGCCGACCGCGTCTATGCGCTGTCGCCGCAGGGGCAGGTCGTCGATTTGCCGGAAGGCGCGACCCCGCTCGATTTCGCCTACCACATCCACACCAGCCTAGGCCATCGCTGCCGGGGCGCGAAAATCAACGGCAAAATCGTGCCGCTCACCACGGCGGTGAAAAATGCCGACACCATCGAAATCCTCACGCAAAAGGAAGCCAACCCCAGCCGCGACTGGCTCAATGACCACCTCGGCTATCTGCGCAGCGCCCGCGCCAAGGCCAAAGTGCGCAGCTATTTCAAGAAACTGGAAAAGGAAAAAAGCATCGAAGCCGGGCGCGACATGCTCGAACGCGAATGCCGCCGCCTTGGCATCCAGCTGTTGCCCGATGACCTCGCGGAAATGGTGCGCAAATTCAACGTGCACAGCATTGGCGATCTGCATGCTGCCATCGGCTTTGGCGATCTCGGCGTGCTCACCGTCGCCCACGAACTGCTGGAGCGCGCCAGTGCCCGCCAGCAGCCGGACAAGCCCAGCATGGAAGAGCGCCTTGCCCGCCTGCCCATCAAGGCGACGCGCAAGAACCGCCAGCAAAACATCGCCGTGGCCGGTGTCGATGACCTCATGGTCAACTTCGCCACCTGTTGCCAGCCGGTGCCGCCTGCTGCCATTTCCGGCTTCATCACCATTGGCCGCGGCGTCAACATCCACCGCGACAACTGCGCCAACCTCCAGCACCTGCGCGACGTGCATCCCGAGCGCATCGTGGAAGTGCACTGGCAGGACGGCGACAGCAGCGTCTATCAGGTGGATATCGGCATCGAAGCCTATGACCGCACCCACATCCTGCGCGACATCAGCCAGGTGCTCGCCAACGAAAAAGTGCCGATTCTCCACGTGGACATGAAACAGACCGAACGCCAGCGCATCGCCGGAATTTTCACGCTGGAAATCACCGACATGAGCCAGCTCTCGCGCATCATCGATCGCATCGCCCAGATCAAGGATGTTGCCGAAGTGGGGCGGGTCAGACGGTAATTTCATAAAACCACATAAAATAGCATATTTTTCTCACTATTAAGCGCTTATTATGAGAAAATTTATCACAATAAGCGCTTAATAGTGAGAAAATTTACCATTCATATCTGTTTATGAAAAATGGTGGTCATCGCCATTCAGGCAGTAGCAAATGCCAGAATGCCAAGCTATCATGCGTTATAAATTTTTTTCATCAAAATTGATAGGAGACAGTCAATGAAATCAGCGATGCAGTGGATGGGCGTGATGATGTGCGCCGGAGCCATGGCGAGTTTTGCGCAAGCCGCGGACAAGCTGGTGGTCTATACCGCGCGTTCCGAGCAGTTGAACAATATGGTGGTGGAGAACTTCCAGAAAGATACCGGCATCAAGGTGGATCTGGTGGTGGCAGGTACCGGCCCGCTTCTGAAGCGCGTGGAATCCGAGAAGAACAACCCGGGCGGCGACATTTTCTGGGCGGCGGACGAGACCATGCTCTCTTCGAAAAAGGATTTGTTCGAGACGTATGTATCGCCGGAAAACGAGCATATCCTGCCGGCTTTCCGCAACAAGAGCGGCCACTTCTCGCCAGCTTTTGCCGATCCCACGGTGATTATCGTCAATACCAGGATTTCGCCGGTGCCGGTGGAAGGTTTCGCCGATTTGCTCAAACCCGAACTCAAGGGAAAAATTGCCTTCGGCGATCCGGCCAACTCCAGCTCCGCTTTCCAGTCGCTGATGGCGATGCTCTATGCGCACGGCAAGGATCATGATCCGATGAGCCCCGAAGCCTGGGCGTTCGTGGACAAGTTCATTGCCAATCTCGACGGCAAGTTCCTGAACAGCTCCGGCGCGGTGCACAAGGGTGTGGCGGACGGCGAATATGCCGTGGGGCTGACCTGGGAAGATCCGGCAGCGAATTACGTGAAAAACGGTGCACCGGTAGCCGTGGTTTTCCCGGCGGAAGGCGCGATTTTCCCGGGCGAATCGGTGCAGATCATCAAGGGCGCGAAAAATGCCGACAATGCGAAGAAATTCGTCGATTACATGCTGGGTGAGAAAATCCAGAACATGGTGGGCGAGAATTTGACGGTACGGCCGTTGCGTGAAGGGGCGAAACTCGCGGATTACATGAAGCCGCAGGCCGAGATCAAGCTTTTCCCCAATTACGACGAAGGCTGGGTGGCCGAGAACAAGACTGCTATCGTCGCCGAATGGAACAAGCATCTGGAAGATTCGATGTAAGTTTGCATGACAACTGCGGGAAGCCTTCGTTTTGCGAAGGCTTCTTTGCTTTGCGCAAGGTTTTTATTGAAGGTATTGGCAGGTTGGTAGTGAGTGCTTCCGCACGAATTCCGGCATGTGATACTGCAACGGATAAACACAAACGGAGACGAAACGGTGAGTGTGGCGATTGATATTGACAGGGTGGTGAAAAAGTTCGGCAATGACACGGTGATTCGCGACGTGTCGCTTGCTATCCGCCCAGGCGAATTTTTTACCCTGCTCGGGCCTTCCGGCTGCGGCAAGACAACGCTCTTGCGCATGATCATCGGCTTCAACTCGATTGAGGACGGAGAAATTCGCGTGGATGGCAAGGTGATCAACCAGATTCCCACCAACCAGCGCAATATGGGCATGGTGTTCCAGAATTACGCGATTTTTCCGCATTTGTCGGTGCGCGAGAACGTAGCCTTCGGTCTCAAGATGCGTGGCAAGGGCAAGGCGGAAATCGATCGCGCGGTGAACGAGATTCTCAAGGTGGTGAAAATTGATCATCTTGCTGATCGTATGCCGGTGAAACTTTCCGGCGGGCAGCAGCAGCGCGTGGCATTGGCGCGCGCGATTGTGATCGAGCCGGAAGTGCTGCTGATGGATGAACCGCTGTCCAACCTCGATGCCAAGTTGCGCGTGGAAATGCGCAATGCCATCAAGGAAATCCAGCACCGCATCGGTATTACCACCGTTTATGTCACGCACGATCAGGAAGAAGCGCTTGCCGTTTCCGACCGCATCGCCGTGATGCAGGGCGGCATCATCCAGCAGGTAGATACACCGGTTGCGATTTACCGCCGTCCGGCCAATGCGTTTGTTGCTTCCTTTATCGGGCTGTCCAATCCGTTGCCGGTTGTGCTCAAGCGCTCCGGTGCAGAAGTGGCGGCCGTTTTCAGCGAGGATTATCACGAGGTCTTCACCAATCTTTCTGATGAGGCGACAGATGGCATGTCCGCCATCGTTTCCGCGCGCCCGGAAGACATCACTTTGCATGAAACAGGGCCGGGTCTGCCGGTGACGGTAGAAAGCAGCGTGTTCCTTGGCCTGGTTACCCACTATTTCGTGCGCTTTGCCGACGGGCGTCATGCGGAAATCATCCAGGATCGCAGCCGCGAGGAGATTTTCGCTGATGGCACAGAGCTTTTCGCACGGGTGGACGCACGACGTGCCAACGTGTTCCGCGCCGACAACGAAACCACGCTGGTAAGGAGAGACTGACATGGAAGCAACTGCCAACTGGCACAGCCGCAATGTCTGGCGGCTGGTATCGCTGATGGTGGCGGCGTTCTGCGCGCTGTTCATTCTCATGCCGCTGGTGCTGGTGCTGTACAAGGCGGTCGTGCATCCCGAAAGCGGCGCCTTCACCACGGAATATCTCACCAAATTCTTCACCAAGAAGTTCTACTGGTCCACGCTGGTCAACTCCATGAAAGTGACGGTAGTTTCCACCTTGCTTGCTGCTGCCATCGGCGTGCCCATGGCTTACATCATGACGCGCTATCGCATTCGCGGCGCGGCGGCGTTGAACATCCTTATCGTCATCTCCTATCTCTCGCCGCCCTTCATCGGCGCCTATGCGTGGATTCAGCTGCTCGGGCGCAGCGGTGTGGTCACGCAATGGATCAACGACCTTTTCGGCATCCAGTTCAACGGCATCTACGGCTTTGCCGGCATTTTGCTCGTCTTTTCCCTGCAATCCTTCCCGTTGATCTACATGTATGTGTGCGGCGCGCTGAAAAGCATGGACGCCTCCCTCATCGAAGCGGCGGAAAGCCTGGGTTGCAAGCCGCTTGACCGCATGCGCCGCATTGTCATTCCACTCATCATGCCCACGCTGCTCGCGGGATCGCTACTGATCTTCATGCGCGTGTTCTCCGATTTCGGTACGCCCATGCTCATCGGCGAAGGCTTCAAGACCATGCCGGTGCTTGTTTACAACCAGTTCATGAGCGAAGTGGGCGGGGATGACGGCTTTGCTGCTGCATTGTGCCTCATTGTCATCACCCTCACCATGTTCCTCTTTTTCGCGCAGCGCCTCATTTCCGAACGCGGCAGTTATGCAATGAGCGCGCTGAAGCCGATGGAGAAAAAAGCGGCATCCGGCGTGAAGAATGCCCTGCTGCATGGCGTGGTCTATGGCGTGGTCGCGCTCGCGGTGATCCCGCAGGCCGTGGTGATTTACACCAGCTTCCTCGAAACCAAAGGCGGGCAAGTCTATACCGGCGAATATTCGCTGGAGAACTATGCGGCAATTTTCGCCAAGGATACCAATGCGATATGGAATACCTACTCGCTCGGTTTCGCTGCCATCGTGCTGATCGTGCTGATCGGGGTGCTGGTTGCCTATCTCACCGTACGCCACCGGAACCTCGTCAACAGCGCCATCGATACCGTGACCATGTTCCCCTACATCATCCCCGGCTCGGTACTCGGCATCGCCTTCCTTTTTGCCTTCAACAGCCCGCCCTTGCTGCTTTCCGGCACTGCGCTGATTCTCATTATTTCCTATGTGATCCGGCGCATGCCCTACACCGTGCGCAGCACCGCCGCCATCATCGGGCAAATCTCGCCGAGCATCGAGGAAGCGGCGGTATCGCTGGGCGCATCGGACGGCACCACTTTCCGCAAGGTACTGCTGCCGATGATTGTGCCAGGGATTTTGTCGGGAGCGATCATGAGCTGGGTGACGGTGATCAGCGAGCTGTCCAGCTCCATCATTCTCTACACGAGCCAGACGCAAACGCTCACCGTCTCCATCTATACGGAAGTCATTCGCGGCAACTACGGTAACGCCAGCGCCTTCTCCACCATTCTCACCGTAACCAGTATCCTGAGCCTGCTGCTCTTCTTCAAGCTGACGGGTAGACGGGATATTGCGATGTAAAGACAGAAAATGGATGTTTTTTACCACTATTAAGCGCTTATTATGAGAAAATTTCCCATGATAAGCGCTTAGTAGTGAGAAAATTTACCAACGCTGTTACTGGAAATTGCCAGCGAGACGGCTGTTCTGTGTTTGGCACCAGGTGAGGATGTCGTCGGTCAGCACGAAATCCTTGGCAGCATAGCGCATGTCGCCCTGGCGGTGTGCTTCGCGGCGTTCGTAGGCGGAAATGAAGCGGCGGATATCATCGCGGCTTTCCAGGATCAGCCCGGGAACCGGGCTGGGCTTTCCTTCCGGTGTTTTCGCGACCATGGTGAAATAGCTGGAGTTGCTGTGGCGCACGGTGCCTTCGATCAGGTTTTCCGCTTCCACGCGCATGCCCACCACCATGGAGGTACGGCCAGTGTAATTGACGCGCGCACGGATGGTGATGAGGTCGCCAACATGAATGGGCGTGCGGAAATCCACAGTGTTGACCGAGGCGGTCACGCAATATTTCTGGGTGAATTTGCTGGCACAGGCGTAAGCTGCCTGATCCATCAGCGACAGCAGATAGCCGCCATGGATATTGCCGCCGAAATTGGCGTGTTCGGGCTGCATGAGCAACGCCATGTGGATGTCGCTGTCGTGGGGGTATTTGAAATCAGGCATGACCAGGCTCCTCTGTTATCCAACGGGCGAGGTCTTCAAGATAGCGCTTTTCTGCGTGGCTATCCAGATGCGAAAAAGCCAAAAAGGGAGGATTGGTGGTATTGCCGGAAAGGCCATATTGCGGCAGCCTGCCGTCGGCAAAGCGGATGCCGCCACCGGCTTCGTGCAGCAGCAAATCACCGGCCGCAATATCCCATTCGCTGGTCTTGGCGACAATTTTGGGATAGAAATCGGCGCGCCCTTCGGCGATGGCGCAAAATTTCAAGGCGCTGCCCATGCGCAGGTGCTGGTAATCCGCGCCGAAAGTGTCGTGCAGATAACAGCGCATGCGTTTGGACTGGGAGAAATTGTGGGTGATGACGGCGGGCGGAACGGCAGGCATGCGGCAGTACAGGCGGTATTCATTGCCCTGTGCATCGACTTTGTAGCTGCCCGCGCCGCGGATGGCATACCAGTATTCGTCGCTGACCGGCGCATAGATCATGGCGAGGATGGGGCGGTGTGTTTCAATCAAGGCGATGAGAATGCAGAATTCACCGCTCTGGCGGATGAATTCGCGGGTGCCGTCAATGGGATCAATCAGCCAGTAGCGCTGTTCCTGCTTGCCGTGCGAGTGTTCGGCTTCTTCGCTGACGACAGGGCAATCGGCAATGCGGGGAAGACCATCATGCAGAATGCGGTGGGCAGCAAGATCTGCATCGGTCAGCGGGGTGTGATTGTCTTTCTGTCGGGTGGCAAGCGCTTCGTCACGGCCATAATAAGACAAAATAACCGCACTGGCCTCTCGGCACAGTGCGGTCAGCGATGGGATGATGGCGCGCAGTTCGTCGCCAGTCATGGCATCAGGCGTTTTTCTTGTAGTCGAGTTTTTCCTTGATGCGGGCAGCCTTGCCTTCCAGACCACGCAGGTAGTAAAGCTTGGCGCGGCGCACGTCGCCACGGCGCTTGACCGTGATGGAATCGACCAGCGGGCTATGGGTCTGGAAAACGCGCTCAACGCCTTCGCCATGGGAGATCTTGCGCACGGTGAAAGAAGAACCGAGGCCGCGGTTGCGCTTGGCGATGACCACGCCTTCAAACGCCTGCAAACGCTCGCGGTTGCCTTCGTGGACTTTCACTTGAACCACCACGGTATCGCCGGGGTTGAATTCGGGAAGATTGGTTTTGAGTTGTTCCTGCTCTAAAGTGTCGATGATGTTGCTCATGACGGCTCTCCGAAAAAAGTATATTCAGCTAAAAATTCATTCAAAAGCGTTTCCTGCTCGCCACTCAACTCGAGCTTTTCCAGTAAGTCGGGACGGTGCAGAAACGTTCTACCCAAGGCCTGTTTTAAGCGCCACCTGGCAATGCGCGCATGATCACCGCTGAGCAGAATATCAGGGGCGCGGATTCTACCAATGTTTTCCGGCCTTGTATAGTGCGGATGGTCCAATAATTTTTTGTGGAAAGAATCCTCTTCGGCAGAAGCGGCATCGCCGAGCACGCCCGGAATGAGACGCAGCGTGGCATCGGCAATGGCAGCTGCGGCAATCTCGCCGCCTGAAAGCACGAAATCGCCAAGCGAGATTTCCACATCGATGCATTCATCGATAAAACGCTGGTCTATGCCCTCATAGCGCCCGCACCACAAGGCCAGCGCCGGCTTTTCCGCAAGACTTGCTGCCAAATCGTGATGGAATGGCACACCTTGCGGGCTCAGATAGACGTGCAGTGGCGTTATTGCCTGCTGCGCCAGTGTCTCATGAATCCGCTTCAGCGGCAGATACTGCATGACCATGCCCGGGCCGCCGCCGAACGGACGATCATCCACGCGGCCGAAGCGGTCATCCGAATAGTCGCGCGGATTCCAGTAATGCGTCTGGATCAGTCCGTTGTTCACGGCGCGGCCAACCACGCCCTGGCTGAACCAGTGTGCGATCAGTTCCGGGAAAATGGAGATGAAGTGCAGCTGCATCAGTCGTCCAGCCAGTCTGTTTCCCAGTCCACAGTGACGCATTGGCTGGAAAAATCAACGTCCAGCACATAATGCCCGGAAACAAAGGGAATCAGGATTTCCTGCTTGCCATTGCGCACGACCATCACGTCATTGGCGCCGGTTTCAAAGAGCTCCTGCACACTGCCAAGCGCTGTGCCGGAGGCATTGACGACTTTCAGGCCGATCAAATCCGCCCAGTAATATTCGCCCTCTTTCAGGGTGGGCAAATCTTCGCGGCGAACGGCAAGCTGGTAATCACGCAGCGTCTGGGCCTGGTCACGATCCGTGATGTCTTTGAAGGCAGCAACCAGCCCCTGGCCTTGCAGGCGGCCATTGAGCAATGTCAGTGACAGGAGATCTCCGCTTTTGGGCGGGATGGCAAGGAATTCGCGGTAGCGGAAGATGGCTTCGCGTGGCCGGCATTCGGAATGAATTTTGACCATGCCACGCACGCCGTGAACGCCGACGATGCGGCCAAGGATGACCGTACTGTCGCCGTTATTCATGAAAAATCAGGCTTGGGATTTTTTGTATTGCTTGATCAGGGTCTTGACACGGTCGCTGACCTGGCCGCCCTGGCTGATCCAATATTCGATGCGGGGAAGATCCAGACGCAGTTCTTCTTCCTGGCCGCGCGCGATAGGGTTGAAGAATCCCAGGCGCTCGATGAAGCGGCCATCGCGGGCATTACGGCTGTCAGTTGCAACTACATGGAAAAACGGGCGTTTTTTGGATCCGCCACGTGATAGTCGGATTGCTAACATAAATGTCCTTACAGGTTTAGGGTTGAAAGGCGCGGGATTATACGCGGATTATCAGAAAAATAAAGCAAAAATTTTCGTTTGTGGCAGAAATGAAAAACGGATGCCTGGGCATCCGTTTCTGATCGATCAGGCGAAGAGGCAATTACTTGCGCTGCTTGCCGCGGAAGACGCGATCAATTTTCTCGGCGTTTTGCTGAGCCAGAGCCAGCGCCTGCTGAGAGTTTTGGTTGGCTTGTACGGCAGCGGCACGAGCCTCTTCGATGGCGGCACGCAGATCGGCGTGGTCATCGTGCTTGGGCTGGGAAGCACAGCCTGCGAACAGGACAGCAGCAGCTGACAGGGCAGCGATTTTCAAAGTTTTCATGAGAACTCCTTGTTAACAATTGTCTAAAAGACAGGGAGACTATACACAAGAATTGCCATGTTGTAAAAATTTGTCTTGTAAATTTTTTTTAACAATCGGGTGGACAAAATCGTCGATATTTCCGCCGAGCTTGGCCGCTTCGCGCACTAAGGTTGAAGAAATGTGGAAGAAATTTTCCGCAGTGGTGAGAAAGACGGTTTCCAGGCCTGGCAGGAGATGGCGGTTCATGGCGGCAAGCTGGCGCTCGTATTCGAAGTCGGTGGTGTTGCGCAGGCCACGGATGATGTAGCTGGCGCGGTATTCGCGATAAAGGTCGGCCAGCAGGCCGTCGAAGAGGATGGGCTCGATGCGGATGGGGGCAGTGTCGAGATCGGGGAGGATGGCGCGAATGCAGGCGAGGCGCTCTTCGGCAGTGAACAGGGTATTTTTGTGATGGGCGCGTGCAACGGCGATATAGAGATGGTCGCAGAGGCGGCTGGCGCGTTCGATGATGTTCTGGTGGCCTGCGGTAAGGGGGTCGAATGTGCCTGGATAGAGGGCGATGCGCATGTTCAGGGGGTCTCCGCGGTGATGAGGCCGAAAACGAGGCGGCCGGCGTGGCTTTGCCTGCGCCAGCCGTAGCCTTCAGGCAGGGTCGGGAGGGGTAGTTCGGCGCTTTGTTCGATATAGATGACGCCACCCGGTTTCAGCCAGCGGGGTGTGCAGAATTTGTCCACGGCTTGCTGGTGGAGATGGGCGGCAAAGGGCGGATCAAGAAAGATGATGTCGTAGCGGGTGGTGCTTTCATTGAGTTGCATGACATCACACTGTCGGACGTGGGCATGGGGTTCGCGCCATTCCCGCAACAGGGTGCGCAGCCGCTCACAGGCAATGGCGCTGGTGTCGGTAAAGAGGACGCTGGCGGCGCCGCGCGACAGGGATTCGAGTCCCATGGCGCCGCTGCCGGCAAAGGCGTCGAGTACGCTGGCGCCGGGGAGATCGAATTGCAGCCAGTTGAAGACGGTTTCCCGTACGCGGTCAGGGCTGGGGCGCAGGCCGTCCAGGTCGGGGACGACGATGCGCCGTCCGCGGTGGCGGCCGGCGATGATGCGGATTTTGTGTTCGCGTTCGGTGGAATGTTTTTTCATGATTTGAGGATTCTTGCGCTGTCGAGGATGAGGGATTCGGTGGTTTCCCAGTCGATGCAGCCGTCGGTGATGGATTGGCCGTAAACGAGTTGCGCGGGGTCGTTGCCAAGGCTTTGGCTGCCGCCCCTGAGGTGGCTTTCCAGCATGAGGCCGATGATGGAGGGGCTGCCGTGTGCGATTTGCTCGATGACGTTTTTGAAGACGAGCGGCTGGCGCTGCGGGTCTTTGCCGGAGTTGGCGTGCGAGCAATCGACGATAAGGTTGGGGCGGATGTTGCGTGCGGCCAGCGCGGTTTCGGCGAGGGCGATGTTGACGCTGTCGTAGTTGGGGGCGCGGTTGCCGCCGCGCAGGACGACGTGGCCGTAAGGGTTGCCGCGGGTTCGGGTGATGGCGGTCATGCCGTCGCTGTCGATGCCGAGGAAGCTGTGCGGACGGGCGGCGGATTCGATGGCGTTGATGGCGACGTCAAGGGAGCCGTCGGTGCCGTTCTTGAAGCCGACGGCGGTGGAGAGGCCGGAGGACATTTCGCGGTGCGTCTGGCTTTCGGTGGTGCGGGCGCCGATGGCCGTCCAGCTGATGAGGTCGCCCAGGTATTGCGGGGAGATGGGGTCGAGCGCTTCGGTGCCAACGGGCAGGCCGAGGGCATTGATGTCGATCAGGAGTTTGCGCGCGATATGCAGGCCTTTTTCAACATCGAAGGAGTCGTTGAGGTCGGGGTCGTTGATGAGGCCTTTCCAGCCGACGGTGGTGCGCGGTTTTTCGAAATAGACGCGCATGACGATGAAAAAGGTGTCGCTGACCTGGTCGGCAAGCGATTTGAGCTTTTGCGCGTATTCCAGGGCGGCGGCGGGATCATGGATGGAGCAGGGGCCGACGACGAGGAGGATGCGCGGGTCTTCGCGGTCGAGGATGTTTTCCACGGTGCGCCGTCCGTTGATGATGGTGTCGCGGGCGGCGTCGGTCAGGGGGTGTGCGGCGATGAGTTCGCGCGGGGTGAGCAGGCGGCTTTGCGCAAGGATGTTGCGGTTGTGCAGGGAAGGGGCGTTCATGGGGATGTTTCCGGCAAAGGGACGCAGTTTAGGGGAATGTCTTGCGATTGCAAGAGCGGGATGTGACTGTTTTATGGTTGTTTTTCATAAACTATCATAAAATGATTATTTTTTATCATTCATAAGCGTTTATTGTGAGAAATTTTATCGAAATAAGCGCTTATGAATGAGAAATTTTACCATTTTGATGTGGCGAGTTTACAGCATGATCGTGGCAGGGGGCGCGAGGGTCGTGGCTGGCGTGTCATTTGGCATGAAAGAAAAATGTAAACATTTGGTTGGGAAAATTGTTGCGCCTATGTCATGATCTATTCAGGTTGACACATGCTGGTGAGATGAAGAGGGATCTGGACAGGTTGCGACATTGCAGAAAAATATATGTTTTTCATCTGCGTAATGTTTGATCGATAAAATTGGGAAGTAAAATTTGCTGTTATGGCTTGCAAAGATGGATTAACTTGCAATATAGTTTTCATTAATCTTAATACAGAAACTCGGCATAATTCGTGAAAGTTATTGAACGCATTCAGGAAACGGCAAGAAGCCTGACGCCGGCAGAAAAACGTCTGGTGGAGGCGATTTGCAGTGATCCGCAGGCGGCAGCGCTGGGTACGGCGGCCGGGATTGCCCGCGCCGTGGACGTGCATGAAGCGACGGTGTCGCGTCTGGTGCGCAAGCTGGGTTTCGACAGCTATGCAGGATTCAGGAGTGCGATGCAGTCGGAGTTCATTCCGACGCAGGAACCGGCCATGCGCCTGGACAATGCCTTGTCCCGCGAGGGGGATGCGTCGTGGCTTCATACGCTGGTCGAACAGGAACGGGCGGCGCTGCGTCATATCGAGGAAGTGATGGATGTTGCGCGGATAGAGGCGGTGGCGCAGGAATTGATGCGTGCCAACCGCCTGTTTTTCTTTGCCCAGGGCAATGCGGAAGTGCTGGCGTTGCTGATGGACAAGCGCTTCCGCCGTTTCGGGCGGGACTGCCGGCGATTGTCCGGAGACCGCCGCGAATTGGCCGAGCAGGCGCTGGGCATTCGTGGCGGGGATGTGGCGGTGGTTTTTGCCTTCCGCCGGCAGCCGTCTGCCTATGCGCCGTTGCTGGAAACGGTCCGGGAAGCGGGCGGGCGCGTGGTGGCGATTGCCGGAGCTGTCGGCCCTTTGCTGTCTCCGCTGCCGGATATGCTGGTCAGCGTTCCGCGCAGCGGCCAGCGCGACAGTTTCCAGACGCTGACCGTGCCCATGGCCATTTGCAATGCCATTGTGCTGGCTGCGGCGGCGCAGGACAAAAGCCGTTCGTTGTCGCAGCTGGAAAGGCTGGGTGCCCTGATTCGCCGTTTTGAATGATTTTTTGAAAGAGTTTGCAAAAAAAGGAAAGAAATGATTATCCGCAAGACCCTCAAGACTTTGCTGTCGTTATCCCTGCTGGCTGCCATGAGTGTGCAGGCACAGGAAGCGGTGTCTCCGCTGGACACCATGTTGCCCAACGATTTGCTGGCGCGCGCCCGGCAGGAAGGCAAGGTGACGGTGTATTCGCTTTCCAAGCGTATCGACAAGGTGGAGAAGGCCTTTGAGACAGCCTATCCCGGCATCGATCTGGAAGGGGTTTATCTGAAATCCGACAAGCAGATTGCCCGCCTGAAGGAAGAGGCGCAGGCTGGCAGGATTGGTGCCGACGTGGTCTATCTGGCCAATGCTGCGCAGGCCATTACCGATTTGCTGGAAACGGGAATTATTGAAAGCTATGTGCCGCCCCGCGTGGCTTCGCGTATCGATGAGGAAAACAAGACGCCGCTCTTGGCGCATCGCTTGTCAACCAAAGTGTTGATGTATAACGAGGAAGCGCATCCGTTGCTGGCGCCGGTGGACAATATCTGGGAACTCACCCTGCCGAAATGGCGCGGCAAGGTCGTGATTGTCGATCCCTTGAAGCGTGCGGATTATATTGATCTGTTTACTGAATTTGTCTTGCGTTCCGATGTGATGGACTCGGCCTACCGTGCCCAGTTCCGCCGCAAGCTGGATCTGGGCGAAGCCAGGAATGCCGGTGAGCGCTTCATCATGGATTTGTATGCCAACGGGCTGGTGCTGCTCAATTCCACCGATGAGGTGAATGCTGCCGTGGGCAAGCTGGGGCAGATGGATCCGCCGGTGGGCTTCACCAGCTATTCCGACCGCCGCGACAATGAAAAGGAAGGCTGGGCCTTGCAGGTATCGAATGGCACCACGCCGTCAGCCGGCATTTCCTATCCCACCATTCTGGCGCTGACCAAAGATACCAAACACCCTGCGGCAGCACGCCTGTTCATCGATTTCATCATGGGCGACGAGACCGAGCTGGGCGGTGAAGCCTATGCGCCTTTCTATGCGCCCGGTGAATATGCCGCACGCAACGATATTCCCACGCACCCTGATTCCATGCCGCTTCCCAACCTTGGCGCCTGGGCGACTGATCCGGTGAAAACAGCGAAGGCGCGGGGGCGCGTGGAAGAGCTGGTGCGGGAATTGCAGCAGAACCGCTAGCATTTCCGGCATGGCCTGGATGGATAGCCAATTTCCTGCCGGCTTCGGTTGATTATGAAACTTGTTTGTTGACATAACGGGAGGTACGCAAAGAAAACAGAAAAAGGCCATCTCTTCCCGCGTGGAAGAAGGGCCGGAATCCTTTTGGGTTTTCGGTGATTATGGATATGTATCGAGAACATGGAGACAAGGATATGGAGAACAGGAAACTGTATGGATTATTGGCGGCCCTGCTGTTGTCTGCTGCCGCGAGGGGGCAGCATCTGGATGACCTGATGCCTGAAGCCCTGCTGGACAAGGCCCGGCAGGAAGGAAAGGTGACGGTGTATTCGGTGACCAAGCGCATCAGCAAGGTGGAAGAAGCGTTTGAAGCGGCGTATCCCGGCATTGATCTTGAGGGGATTTATCTGTCGTCCGACAAGCAGATTGCCAAGCTGAAAGCAGATGCGCAGGCAGGCAGGGCGAATGTGGACGTGATTTATCTCTCCGATGCGGCACAGGCCATCAATGATCTGGTGGATACGGGGCTGGTCAAGCGTTATGTGCCGCCGCGCGTGGCCGACCGTCTCGACGAGGACAGCAAGACGCCGTTGCTGGCGCAGCGCCTTTCCACCAAGGTGTTGATGTACAACGAGGAAGCGCATCCCTTTCTGTCGCCGGTTGACAATGTCTGGGAGCTGACCTTGCCGCAGTGGCGCGGGCGCGTGTACATGGTTGATCCCTTGAAGCGGAGCGATTACATGGATCTGCTCACGGAATACGTGATTCGTGCAGACGTCATGGAATCGGCGTATCTCGCGCAGTTCCGCAAGAAGCTCGATCTTGGCAAGGCACGCAATGCCGGAGAGCGCTTCATCATGGATTTGTATGCCAACGAGCTGATATTGGTGAATTCCACCGATGAAGTGAATGCTGCCGTGGGCAAGCTGGGCCAAACTGATCCGCCGGTGGGGTTCACCAGCTATTCCGACCGTCGCGACAACGAGAAGGAAGGCTGGGCCTTGCAGGTATCGAACGGCACTACGCCGTCGGCCGGCATTTCCTATCCGGCAGTGCTGGCGATTGCACGGGACTGCCAGCATCCGGCTGCCGCACGTTTGTTCATCGACTTCGTGATGGGCGATGACTCGGACACTGGCGGCGCAGCCTACAAGCCGTTTTATGTTGCCGGCGACTATGCCACGCGCCGCGACATCGTCACCCATCCGGATGCCATGCCGCTGCCCAATCTCGGCGCCTGGCGCACGGATCCGGCGAAAACGGCGAAAGAACGTGGCAAGGTGGAAACCTTCATTCGCAAGTTGCAGCAGGGATATTTGTAATATCCGGCAGCAAATCAATCACACATATGTATAGACAGGAGAAAAACAGGATGAAAATGAAACTCGACAAGGCCCGCATCGCGCTGGCCGTTGCGCTGGCCGCCAGTGCCACACTGGTTCGCGCGGAAAGTCTGGATGGCCTCATGCCCGATGCCTTGCTGGAGCAGGCGAAGAAAGAGGGCAAGGTAACGGTGTATTCTTTCACCAGTCGCATTGCCAAGGTGGAGAAGGCCTTTGAGGAAGCCTATCCTGGCATCGACCTCCAGCCCTACGATATTTCCTCCACCGAGCAGGTCAGCCGTCTCAAGGCGGAAAGCAAGGCGGGCACCATCAATGCCGACGTGGTCTATATTGCCGATGCGCCGGTGGTGCTGGCCGACCTGCTCGCGCCGGGCATCATTGAGGCCTATGTGCCGCCGCGCGTGGCCGACCGTCTCGACGAGAGCGACAAGTCTCCGCTCCTTTCCCAGCGCCTTTCCACCAAGGTTTTGATGTACAACGAAGAAGCCAACCCGAACGGCTCGCCGGTCAGCAACCTGTGGCAGCTCACCACGCCGGAATGGAAAGGGCGCGTCGTCATGGTGGATCCGTTGCAACGCGGCGACTATCTCGACCTGATGACGGAAATCGTCCTGCAATCCGATGCCATGGCAGCAGCCTACAAGGCGCAGTTCGGCAAGGATATTGAGCTGGGTGACGCAGCCAATGCGGGCGAGCGCTTCATCACCGATCTCTTTGCCAATGATCTTATCCTCGTCAAATCCACTGATGACGTAAACAAGGCCGTCGGCAAGAAAGGGCAGAAAAATCCGCCGGTTGGTTTCACCAGCTATTCCGATCGCCGCGACAACGAAGAAGAAGGCTGGGCGCTGCAAGTCTCCAAGGGCACGCAGCCGGCCATCGGCATTACTTTCCCGTCGGTGATTGCGCTGGCCAAGGGCGCACAGCATCCGGCCGCTGCCCGTCTGGTCATCGATTTCCTCATGGGCGATGATTCGGAGAAGGGCGGTGCCGGCTTCAAGCCGTTCTACGTGGCTGGCGATTACGCCACCCGCAAGGATATCAAGCCGCATCCCGATGCCGTGCCGTTGGCGGAACTTGGCGCCTGGCGCGTGAATGCGGAGAAAACCGCGGCGCAGCGCAAGGCGGTCGGTGATTTCATCCTGACTTTGCAATAATCGTTTTTTCTCACAATAAAGCGCTTCTATAGTAATTTTTTACCGTTATGAAGCGCTTGTTGTGATAAAAAATCACTATTACGGCAATTCATCCGTACGACAAGGAAAAAGAGGGAAGTTGGGCGTCTGCCCCCTGGGGTGATGCAGGCAGGCGGGCGTCATTTTTTCTTCCGCCATGTTGTCCGGTGAGATTGCCAAATCCGTTGATTTATTTGGAATCCTGGTAAAGCCATCTTTGCCATGGGGATTTTTTTGCCAAAAATTAGCTGATGCCGTCCCTCCCATCCGCGCGATGGCGGAGAAGCGACGGCCCTGGAGGAGAACTTGAATGGTTAACGCCGTAACGGAAAAAATGACGGGACGATTTGCCATCCCGCCCGGCATCGCCCTCAAGAGCGTGATGCTGCTGATTCTGGTATTGCTCATCGTCCTGCCCTTGTTGCAGGCGGTTGGCGTCACTTTCCAGGCGGAAAGCGGCTCGGCATGGTCGGATGTGTTGAACAGCAAACTCTCGCGCAACCTTTTTTACCGCCCGCTGGGCAATACCATGATGCTCGGTTTCGGCGTGGCCGCCGGCTGCGTGCTGCTCGGCGGTTTTCTCGCCTGGCTGGTGGTGATGACCGACGTCCCCTGGCGGCGCACCATCGGTCTCATGGCCACCTTGCCGTTCATGATTCCGAGTTTCGCCAATGCGCTCGCCTGGCAAACGCTGTTCCGCAATGACCGCGTTGGCGGGCAAATCGGCTATCTGCAAGGGCTGGGGCTGGACGTACCCGATTTCCTTGCCTGGGGCATGACGCCAACCCTCATCGTCCTCACCCTGCACTATTTCTCGCTGGCCTTCACCATCATTGCCGCCGCGCTTGCCACCGTGAACTCCGATCTGGTGGAAGCCGCGCAAATCGCCGGTGCGCGCGGCTGGCGCCTGCTGTCCGGCATCATCCTGCCGGTGGTGACGCCCGCGCTCTTTGCCGCCGGCTCGCTGTGCTTTGCCGGCGCAGTCTCCAACTTCGCCGCGCCTGCATTGCTGGGGCTGCCAGTGCGCATGCAGACGCTCTCCACCCGCCTCTACGGCATGATGGAAGTGGGGCAGACCGGACGCGGCTATGTGATCGGCATCATGCTCGTCGTCATCTCCGCCTTTTTCCTGTGGCTCGGCAACCGCGTCATTTCCGGGCGGCGTTCCTATGCCACCATGACCGGCAAGGGCGGGCGCACGCGGCGCTTCCATCTCGGCAAGGCGCGCTGGCCGCTGCTGGCCGTGGCCGTGGCGATACTGCTCGCTTCCACCGTGATCCCCGTGCTGATTCTCATCGCCTCGAGCTTTGCGCCGTCCTCCAGCAATCTCTTTTCCAACTGGACGCTGCACTACTGGAGCGGCGCGTCCGTCGCCACCATCGCCCAGGGCACGCCCGGCATCATCCACAACCCGGACATCGTGCGCGCCACCCTGATCACCGTCGGCCTTGGCATCGCCGTGGCAGCCAGCGGGCTGGTGCTCGGCCTCTTTACCGCCTACACCGCCACGCGTTACCGCAACCACTGGATCAGCGGCGTGCTCACGCAAATTTCCAACCTGCCGCTGCTGGTGCCTGGCATTGCCTTCGGTGCGGCCTACATTGCATTGCTGGGCGCGCCGATCGGCCCGATTCCCGCGCTGTACGGCACTTTCACCCTGCTGGTGATCGCCGCTACCGCCTATCTGCTGCCATTCTCGGTGCAAACCGCGCGCGCCGTCATCCAGCAGATCAGCGCCGAGCTGGAAGAAAGCGCACGCTTGACCGGCGCAGGATTCTTCCAGCGCACGCTGGCCATCTTCGTGCCGCTGTCGGTGCGCGGTTTGGCCGCCGGCGCCTTGCTCATCTTCGTGAAAATCATCCGCGATCTTTCGCTCGTGGTGCTGTTGTTCACGCCGACCATGCCGCTGCTTTCGGTGGTGGCCTACCGCTACGCCTCGGAAGGCTTCACCCAGTTCGCCAACGCCATTACCGTGGTCATTCTCGTCATCTCCATCGTGATGACCCTGATTGCCAACCGCATCCAGGCCAAATCGCAGCCCTGGCTGAAATAAGGAAAAGGATACTCCCATGATAGAAATCAAAAACCTGAGCAAGCGCTTCGGCGATTTCACCGCCGTCAACAACATCCACTTCACCGTGCCCGATGGCGCCTTCCTTGTCCTGCTCGGTCCTTCCGGCTGCGGCAAGACCACGCTGCTCAGAATGCTCGCCGGGCTGGAGCTGCCCACCGAAGGCGAAATCATCTTCGACGGCCGCACCGTCTCCGACGGCGCACGGCAATGGAGCGCGCCGCCCGCCAAGCGCAATTCCGGCCTCGTCTTCCAGTCCTACGCGCTGTGGCCGCACATGACCGTGCGCGGCAACATCGAATGGCCGCTCAAAGTCATCGACATGAACAAGGAAAAGCGCCGCGAGCGCGCCAGCGAAGTGATGGAAATGCTTGGCATCAAGGCGCTGGAAAACCGCTATCCCAACGAAATCTCCGGCGGCCAGCAGCAGCGCGTGGCCATTGCCCGCACCATCGCGCCGCGCCCCGGCGTGCTCCTTTTCGACGAGCCGCTCTCCAACCTCGACGCCAAGCTGCGCGTGGAAATGCGCGTTGAACTCATGCGCCTGCACCGCGCCATCGGCGCGACCTCGGTCTATGTCACGCACGACCAGATCGAAGCCATGACCATGGCGAGCCACGTTGCCGTCATCAACCACGGCAAGATCGAGCAATTCGGCACGCCGCAGGAGCTGGTGCAGAATCCGGCCACCGCCTTTGTTGCCACCTTCGTCGGCACGCCGCCCAACAACCTCGTGCCCGTCGAGAAAGATGGCGACGGCTACCGCCTGCACAACCGGCGCATGGCCATTGCCACGCCGCCGCAAGGCGCGCACCTCGCCATGTATCCGGCGGAAAGCCTCGCGGTGAGAAGCGAAGCGGGCGAGCGCACACTTGCCATGGAACTCGTCGAAGCCAGCACCATCGCCGGTCGCTCCATGCTCACTGCCAGCGATGGCGAACTGCGCCTCACCGCCGTTGTCGATGGCCTGCCGCCTTTCCGTTCGGGCGATACTGTGCATATCGAGCTGCCCGCGCAGCCCGCCTGCTGGTTCGACCACGACGGACAACGCATTTAACCGCCTGACTGGAAATCGTAACCTCGTAGGGTGGGTGTAAACCCACCGCTACGAAACAATCGGGTGTCATCCCGACAAGGCAAATAAAGCGAGAAATTTTCTCATCATTAAGCGCTTACTGTGATAAATTTTCTCACAGCAAGCGCTTAGTAATGATAAAAAACAACCATAAAATCCAATTTTATAAAAAAGGATATTGTATGCGACTCCTCCTCGTCCGCCACGGACAATCCGAATGGAACGCCGACAAGCGCCTGCAAGGCCAGGCCGATATCGGCCTTTCCGCCAAAGGCATCGCGCAAGCGCAAGCCCTTGCCGACACCATCGCCCGCCTCAACCCCGCCCACGTCATCACCTCCGACCTGAAGCGCGCGCGGCACACCGCGGAACTCCTCGGCTATCCCGATGCCGTGCTCACACCGGGCCTGCGCGAAATCCACGTCGGCGACTGGCAGGGGCAACGCATTGCCGACATCATCGCCGCCGACGAAACCCGCTACCTCGGCTGGCGCGCCGGTACGCACACCCCGCCCGGCGGCGAAAACTGGGCGCAATTCGTGGCGCGCTGCCGCGACACCATCGAAGCCGAGCGCGGCAAGCATCGCGGGGAAAATCTCCTCGTCGTCTGCCATGGCGGCGTCATCCGCGCCCTGCTCGACCACTACCTCGAACTCGCGCCCACCCACATCATCCCCGTCGGCCCTGCCAGCCTCACCGCGCTGCGCCTGCCGGAAGACGCGGAGAAAGGCGCGCGGCTGGAACTTTTCAACTACCGCCCGGTCGAGCTGGAATTCGACGCGCCGGATTGACGGCAGGGTGAAACGCGGCGCGGCATATTAATGCTACAATTGCGCCGTTTTCAGGCGGAAGAATCCATGTCGCGCACCCATCACACCCCCATCCCCACCCAGTGGGTCGGCCCCATCCACATCACCGGCAACAGCGTCAGCGACGCCGTGCAAGTGCCGCTGGCCACCTATGAATCGCCGCTGTGGCCGTCGGTGGGGCGGGGCGCGAAGCTCTCGCGGCTGTGCGGCGGCATCCGCGTCACCGTGCTCGATGCGCGCATGACGCGCTCGGTCGTCTTCACGCTGGACCATGCCGAACAGGCCTTTGCCACCTTGCAGGCCATCCTTGATGACCGGCCAGCGCTGGACGCGATCGTGGCCGCCACCAGCCGCTTCTGCCGCCTGTTGGACATCCACCCGGAAATTGTCGGCAACCTGCTTTTCTTGCGATTTGCTTTTGCCACCGGCGACGCCTCGGGGCACAACATGGCCACCAAGGCCGCGGAAGCGCTGATTCACGATCTGTTGCAGCGCTTTCCCGCGCTGGCCTACGGCTCCATCTCCGGCAATTACTGCATCGACAAGAAAGCCAGCGCCGTCAACGGCATACTCGGGCGCGGCAAAAGATGCGTCGCGGAAATTCTCGTCCCCGAAGCGCTTTGCGCCCGGCATTTGCGCACCACAGCGGCGAAAATGGTTGACCTCAACACGCGCAAGAACCATATCGGCAGCAATCTCGCCGGCAGCCTGCGCAGCGCCAACGCCCATTACGCCAACATGCTGCTCGCCTTCTATCTCGCCACCGGCCAGGATGCCGCTAATATCGTCGAAGGCTCGCAGGGCATCACCCATTGCGAAGACCGCGGCGGCGATCTCTATTTTTCCTGCACCCTGCCCAACCTCATCGTCGGCACCGTCGGCAACGGCAAAGGGCAGGGGCTTGAGGTGGTGGAAGAACATTTGCAGGCGCTCGGCTGCCGCGAGGCGCGCGGCGAAGGCGAGAACGCGCGCCGCCTTGCCGCCATTTGCGCCGCCACCGTGCTCTGCGGCGAACTCTCGCTGCTGGCCGCGCAAACCAATCCCGGCGAACTGATGCGCACCCATGTGCTGATGGAGCGGCGCAATGCCTGACGCGCTCATCAACCGCCGCAAAATCGAGCATATCGACATCATCCGCGCCGACAGCGGCGTGGAGCGCACGCCAAGCGCCTTTGCCCATATCCGCCTTGCGCACCGCGCGCTGCCGGAAATCAACCTTGCCGATATCGACACCTCCTGCGAATTTCTCGGCAAAACGCTCGCCTTTCCCCTCATCATCTCCTCGATGACCGGCGGCGACCACGACATGCTGCGCACCATCAACCGGCGTCTCGCCGAAGCGGCCGAGCATTGCCAGGTGGCGCTCGCCGTCGGCTCGCAGCGTGTGATGTTCCATGAAGCGGCGGCGCGCGAGAGCTTTGCCCTGCGCCGTTTCGCGCCGAACGTGCCGCTCATCGGCAACCTCGGCGCGGTGCAGTTCAACAAGGGCTTCACCGCGTGCCACATCGAAGAGGCCGTGGCCGTGCTTGATGGCGACGGCCTCTATCTGCACCTGAACCCCTTGCAGGAAGCAGTGCAGCCGGAAGGCGACACCGAATTTGCCGGCCTTGCCGCGCGCCTGCCCGAACTTGTCGAAAAAAGTCCAGTGCCCTTGCTGCTGAAAGAAGTCGGTTGCGGCCTTTCCGCAGCCGACATCGAACTGGGGCTTGCCGCCGGCATCCGCCATTTCGACATCGCCGGCCACGGCGGCACCTCGTGGAGCCGTATCGAAGCGCAGCGCAGCGCCGACAATTTCGGTTTCGCTTTCCAGGACTGGGGTCTGCCCAGCGCGCAAGCGCTCAGCGATGCCCACCAGCAGCATCCTGGCGCCTGCCTCATTGCCAGCGGCGGCGTGCGCAGCGGGCTGGATATGGCCAAAGCCATCGTGCTCGGCGCCGGCCTCTGCGGCATTGCCGCGCCTTTCCTGCATGCCGCGCTCGATTCCACAAAGGCGGTGATTGCCGTGATTGAGCGCCTCGAGCGCGAATACCGCACCGCGCTGTTCCTGCTCGGCTGCCCCGATACCCGCGCCCTGCGCGGAGAATCCCGTTACCTTTATCCTTCCGACCCTTATCTATGACCCCAAGCATCGGCATCGACAAAATTGCTTTCTACATCCCCTCGCAATATCTGGATTTGGCGGAGCTTGCCAAACGCGACGGCATCGACCCGGAAAAATTCCACACCGGCATCGGCCAGTACCGCTTTGCCGTCGCCGCCCATGATGAAGACGTGGTCACGCTCGCCGCCAATGCCGCCGCCCTGATCGTCGATGATGCCGACCGCGCCGCCATCGATACCGTCTTCGTCGCCACGGAAAGCGGCATCGACCAGTCCAAGGCGGCTGCCATCTACGTGCACCAGCTGCTTGGCCTCAAGCCCAACTGCCGCGCCGTCGAACTCAAGCAGGCCTGCTACAGCTCGACCGCCGCGCTGCAAATGGCCTGCGCCCACGTCGCGCGGTTTCCCGGGAAAAAAGTGCTGCTGGTGGCGAGCGACATCGCCCGATACGACATGCAGTCCCCCGGCGAGGCCACGCAAGGCGCGGCCGCCGTTGCCATGGTGATTGCCGCCCATCCGCGCATTGCCGCGCTCGAAGGCGACAGCGGCTGCCATACCGCCGACGTCATGGATTTCTGGCGACCCAACCATCGCCATACCCCGCTGGTGGACGGCAAACTCTCCACGCGCACCTATATCGAAGCGGCCACCGCCGCCAGTGCCGACTATCTCGCGCGCGGCGGCCTGCCCTTTGCCGCTTTCGCGCAATATTGCTACCACCTGCCGTTCAACAAAATGGCGAACAAAACCCACCAGCGCCTCTGCCATCAGCATGGCGTGCCCTTTGATCCGCAAAAATTCGAACCCGGCCTTGCCTACAGCCGCGACATCGGCAACTGCTACACCGCCTCGCTCTATCTGAGCCTGTGCTCGGCGCTCGATCTCCGTGATGATCTCGCTGGCGAAGCCGTCGCCATGTTCAGCTACGGCTCGGGATGCGTCGCCGAATTCTTCGCCCTGCGCATCCAGCCCGGTTACCGCGCCCATCTGCAAACCGCCGCGCACCAGACGCAACTCGACAGCCGCCGCGCCCTCACGCTCGCCGAATACCAGCACCTCTGGCACCGCCCAGATATTGATGATGCCGCCGACATCGCCGTGCACGCCGCAGACAGCGTGCCGCGCTTCCGCCTGCTCGGCATCGAGAAAAACCAGCGGCGATATGGCTACGCATAAACGGTTACCCGTAGGGTGGGCTTCAGCCCACCAAAAAACATCGCCAACCGCATGGACTTGCGCCATTCTTTGTAAATTTACAAAAAATCCGAAAAAACAACCATTTTTTACCACAATAAGCGCTTTGTGGTGGTAAAAAATCACCATTAAAAGCGCTTCTAATAGTCATTTTTTACCAAAACCATGAGCAACGCAGCCCGCGCCCCCGGCAAACTCATCCTCTCCGGCGAACACAGCGTCGTCTATGGCGCGCCCGCCCTCGTCATGGCAGTCGCCAAATACACCACCGTGCGCTTCACCCCGCTGCATGAAACCGGCGTGCTGAAAACCGTCTTTCAGGGCTTCTCGCAGGGCGCGGCCTACCCGCTCGCAAGCCTCTCCCGCCTGAAAGACAAACTCGACCGCCGCTTCGAACAGTTCGCGCGCGGCGAGCGGCCGGTGCAAAACATCCTGCATCGCCCCGACGACCTCGTCATCTACACCCTCGCCACCCTGCTCAGACAATTGCCCATGCCCGGGCGCAGCCATGCCCGGCGTCTGCCCGTGCCGGGGCGCATCAGCACGGAAAGCGAACTGCCGCTCGGCGCCGGCATGGGCTCGTCTGCCGCCGCCATCGCCGCCACCCTCGTGCTCTACGAACACCTCGGCAACCATCCGCTCACCCTCGAGCAGCGCTTCGAGCACATCCGCTTCTGCGAACGCCTGCAACACGGCAAGGGCAGTGCCATCGACGCCGCCGCCGTCACCTGGGGCGGCATCCAGTTTCTCGAAAACGGCCAGCCCGCCGCGCAGGACATCACGCTGGACGGCCACTGGTACGCCCTGCAACACGGCATCCCGCACACCAGCACCGGCGAAACCGTCGCGCAGGTGCGCGCCCGCCATGCCGCCGACCACGCGCTCTGGCAACAATTCGCGGCATGCACGCAGGCCTTGCGCGAAACCTTGCGCGCCCAGGGCAATCCGCGCGACAGCATCCGCGAAAACCACCGCCTGCTGAGACATATCGGCATCGTGCCGGACGGCACGGCGCAACTCATTGCGCGCATCGAAGCCAGCGGCGGCGCGGCGAAAGTGAGCGGCGCCGGTGCCAGCGCGGGCGAACACGGCGGCATGGTGCTGATCTGGCATCCTGACGAAAATGCCCTGCGCGCCTGCTTGCCGGGACTTGCGCCGGAAGCCATCCGCATCGCCCCTGAAGGTGCGCATCTGCTGCCGCAAGATATTTAAAAATATCTTAAAAATAGATTATTTTTACCACAATAAAGCGCTTATGGTGAGAAAATTTACCGCAATAAGCGCTTATTGATGGGAAAATTTCTCACTCCAGCTTTTCCTGCCTGACGCGCAGGCGCCCGATCAGCGATTGCACCGCCGGGTCGGGATCTTCGCAGCGCGCGAAAAGCAAATCGAGAATCAGCGGATCCTGATATTCGAGCAGCGTCTCAAAGGCGCGGCGATCTTCCGCGCTGGCGTGCGGATAGTCGTCTTCCAGATAGCCCTCCACCAGCAAATCCAGCTCTTTCATGCCGCGTCGGCACAGCCATTTCAGTCTTGAACTCATTGCATAACCTCAAATATTTTATAGATTTTTTATCATGACAAGCGCTTGTTGACGGTAAAAATCAACCATTTTTGCGCTCGTAACGGGAAAAAGTCATGGCGTAGGCATTGTCGGCATCCGCTGCGGCTTCCTCTGCGCTCACGCACTGCCATTCATCAGCATCCAGCGCCGGGAAAAACGTATCGCCTTCCGGCGCGGCATGCACATGCGTGATCAACAAGGTATCGACCAGCCCTTGCGCGAGCGCTTGCGCATAAATCTGCGCGCCGCCGATGATGAAAAGCCTGTCGCCCAGCCCGCTGGCCTTGGCGATGGCATCCGGCAAGGATGGCGCCAGCTGCGCATCCGGCAAATCCAGCGCCTGCCGGCTTACCACAATATTGACGCGGTTGGGCAGCGCCTTGCCCAGCGATTGATAAGTCTTGCGCCCCATGATGACAGGGTGGCCCTGCGTCTGTTCCTTGAAATAGCGCAAGTCGCGCGGCAAATGCCAGGGCATGGCATTGCCGCGGCCGATCACGCCGTTTTCCGCCTGCGCAACGATAATAATCCTTTCCGACATCACGATTCCCCTTGAAAACCGCTGCGCAGTGTAGCATTTTTGGTGCGCAATGCCGGGCATCTGGTGCGTGGCTGCTGACGGCAGCAACTGCGATGCGATCATGGACGATTTTGCAGCCGCCTTCGCGCAGCAGGCCTTGCCGTTCTGGACGCGCATGGGCAGCGCTGCCAACGCTGCTGCCGCGCGCCAATACCAGGCGGAAAAACGTGCGCAGACCGAGAAATGCCTGCGTTACTGGCTGCGCGATGCCTGCGATTATGCCGTCCACCGGGACGCGCACGGCGGCGAATCGCTGCGCACAACCCAAGGTGGCAAACCATGATGCTGCCACCCCTTGCCAGCATTCTTGCGCGCGCCGGAATCGCCGCAAAGTTCGGCGATAGCCTTGCTGGGTACGTACACCCTTGAATGCTGGTTTGGGAAATTTTCATATTAATAAGCACTTATTATAAGAAATTTTCTCATTATAAGCGCTTATTAATAGTAAAAAATACTATTTTTAATCATTTTGTGAAATAGCATATTTGCGCGCCAGGCGCTGGCGAAGGGCTTGCATTGCGCGTACAATGTCGCGCTTTGTCAAGTTGGCCACGGTACTTGGTATGTATCGGGCAGAAAAGGAGAAAAGCTATGGTTGCCATTACTTTGCCGGACGGAAGCGTGCGTGAGTTTGCCGGCAGCACTACGGGCGCGGAAGTGGCCGCATCCATCGGTGCAGGGCTTGCAAAAGCGGCGATTGCCGTGCGCGTCAACGGGGAATTGCGCGATTTGTCCGATCCCATCGATACGGATGCCACTTTGTCGGTGATTACCGCCAAGGATGAAGAAGGTGTTGAAATTATTCGTCATTCCACCGCGCACTTGCTCGGCCATGCTTTGAAGCAACTGTGGCCGGACGCGCAAATGGTGATCGGGCCGGTGATCGAAAACGGCTTTTATTATGACATCGCGAGCGAGCACCGCTTTTCGCCCGATGATTTGCAGGTGCTGGAAAAGCGCATGCAGGAGCTGGCGGCAACCGCTTACAAGGTCGAAAAGAAATGGACGCCGGTGGCGGAGGCGCGCGCGCAGTTTGCCGAGCGCCACGAAGATTACAAGGTGCGCCTGATCGACGATTTCGATGACGATGTGAAGAAAGTCGGCCTCTATCATCATGAAGAATATATGGATATGTGCCGCGGGCCGCACGTGCCGCACATGGGGCATATCAAGGCGTTCAAGCTGACGAAGCTGTCCGGCTCCTACTGGCGCGGTGATGCCAACGGCGAGCCGTTGCAGCGCATTTATGGCGTAGGCTTCCGCGACAAAAAAGAGCTGGATGCCTATCTCGAGCAACTGGCGGAAGCGGAAAAGCGCGACCACCGCAAAATCGGCAAGCAGCAGGATTTGTTCCACCTTCAGGAAGAAGCGCCGGGCATGGTGTTCTGGCACGCCAAGGGCTGGACGATGTACCGCGAAATCGAAAACTACATGCGCGGCAAGCTGAAGAAATATGGCTATCAGGAAGTGCAGGGGCCGCAAATCCTTGATCGCTCCCTGTGGGAAAAATCCGGGCACTGGGACAAGTTTGGCGGCAATATGTTCACCTGCTGCATCGACGAGCGCGACTATGCGGTCAAGCCGATGAACTGCCCCGGCCACGTGCAGATCTTCAACCAGGGCCTGCGCAGCTACCGCGAATTACCGTTGCGCTATGCCGAATTTGGCGTCTGCCACCGCAACGAACCCTCCGGCACCTTGCACGGCATCATGCGCGTGCGCCGTTTCGTGCAGGATGACGGCCATATCTTCTGCACTCGCGCGCAAATCCGCGCCGAAATTGAGCGCACCTGCGAAATGGTCTATGAAGTCTATAAAGACTTTGGCTTCAATGAAGTGGAACTCGCGCTCTCTACCCGCCCGGAAAAGCGCGTCGGCAGCGACGAGATTTGGGACGAAGCCGAGCGCGACTTGAAAGAAGCGCTGGAAGCGCAAGGCGTGGCATACCGTTTGCAACCCGGCGAAGGCGCGTTCTACGGCCCGAAAATCGAGTTTACCCTGCGCGACAGCATTGGTCGCCGCTGGCAATGCGGCACCATCCAGCTCGATTTCTCCATGCCCGAGCGCCTGGGAGCGGCCTATATCGACGAAAACGGCGAAAAACAGACACCGGTGATGATTCACCGCGCTGTATTGGGATCCTTGGAGCGCTTCATCGGCATTCTCATCGAGCAGCATGCCGGCTGGCTGCCCTTCTGGCTCTCGCCGGTGCAGGCCGTGGTCATGCCGATTACCGACGCGCAGGCCGATTACGCCGCGGATGTTGCGGAAAAGCTCAACGCCGCGGGGCTTCGCGTGGAGAAAGATTTGCGCAACGAGAAAATCAGCTATAAAATCCGCGAGCACACTTTGCAGCGCATCCCCTATATGCTGGTTGCCGGTGACCGCGAAAAAGCCGCGGGCACCCTGTCGGTACGGACGCGCGACGGCAAGGATCTGGGTGTTCTCGGCATGGATGAAGTCATTGCCCGCATGCAGAATCTGGTACAGACAAAAGCACAGGAGATTTAGCAATAGCTAAGCAACAGGAAACCCGCGTCAACGAAGACATTACCGACCGCGAAGTCCGCCTCATCGATGCGGACGGGGAGCAACGCGGCGTCGTCTCGATTGACGAAGCGCTCGAAGCCGCCTATGCGGCCGACATGGATCTGGTGGAAGTGGCGGCCAATGCCAAGCCGCCGGTTTGCCGCATCATGGATTACGGCAAGTTCCGCTTCGAGCAGCAGAAAAAACAACAGGAAGCGCGCAAGAACCAAAAGCGCATCCAGGTAAAAGAAATCAAGTTCCGCCCCGGAACTGACGAGGGAGACTACCAGGTCAAACTACGCAACCTGCACCGTTTCCTCGAAGCTGGTGACAAAGCCAAAGTAACCGTCCGCTTCCGCGGCCGCGAAATGGCGCACCAGGAATTGGGCCGCGAATTGCTCACCCGTATCGAAGCGGATCTCGCATCCGTGGGCACGGTCGAGCAAAAGCCGGGCATGGAAGGCCGCCAGATGGTAATGGTCTTCGCGCCGGTGAAAAAATAAGCGCACCCATCGCAAAAAGCGCCCGGAAACTCCGGTTTCCGGGATATTTATTTTCAAGGCACAACAACACAATGCGGAGTTATTCAAATGCCTAAACTGAAAACCCACCGGGGCGCTGCCAAGCGCTTCAAAAAGACCAAGAACGGCTACAAGCGTTCGCACTCGCACTTGCGTCACATCCTGACCAAGAAATCCACCAAGCGCAAACGCGGCCTGCGTGGCACCACCATGGTGCACGACAGCGACGTCAAGGCGTTGAAGCAGATGATCGGTTAAGGAGTAAGACACATGGCACGAGTAAAACGTGGTGTACAGGCACGCGCCCGTCACAAGAAAGTCCTGAAAGCGGCCAAAGGCTATTACAACGCCCGTCGCAAAGTCTTCCGCGTCGCCAACCAGGCGGTCATCAAGGCTGGCCAGTATGCCTACCGCGACCGCAAGGCGAAAAAACGCGAATTCCGCCAGCTGTGGATCATCCGTATCAACGCCGGCGCGCGTCTGAACGGCCTGTCCTACAGCCGCTTCATCAACGGCCTCAAGAAAGCCGGTATTGCGGTTGACCGCAAAATCCTGGCCGAACTCGCCGTTTACAACAAAGGCGTATTCGCCGCACTGGCCGAAAAAGCGAAAGCCGCCCTTTAAGCGCTTTGCCGATTCGACAAAAAAGCCGCATTTGCGGCTTTTTTTTGTATGCGGAAAACGCGCCTGTTCAAGTATCCGCTGTCGGAGACCGTATTGGATTCAAGAAAAGCAAGAGCAGGGCATGGTAATCGGAAGTGCGTATAGATAATTTATTATTAATATATTGAATAATATAAATTTTATTGGATTTCACGTTTGCTGTTTTCAGTCCGGCATCGTGTATCGAGTGCGGCAGATCTTGTCGCAATACTGCGGATCATGGCGCTTCAGGCGATATGGAAGTACACGATGAAAATGGCTATTATCGGCAGCCGTATTTTTGCGGATTGTTGGTATTTGCAATCAGTTATGAATCTCTAAGGGTACATTACTCGCTGCTTGCGGCGTAAATAGCATAAAAACACGCTGTAAACTCAATTCGAGTGAAGGAGCGTAGGTTGGCGCGGGTTCCCATGAAAATGCAGCCGCATTTTCATGGGAACTCGGTAATGAGCCGTAGGCGAACCCCAACATCGGCTAAATCATTGCGTTGGGGTTCGTGCTGCGCACTCACCACCAACCTACTCGTTACTTGTTTTGTGAAAGAGTGACGGAAGAGTTCTGACTTTAATAGCGATAGATACCCCGCAGCTTGCTGCGGGGTAGTTCATTATGCCCTTTTCGGCTGGGTAACGAGGCTGATGACAATCACGGCAATGGCAGCGAGCACGAAGGCGGGCAGGAGTTCGTAGAGATCGAACCAGCCGCCTTGCAGCTTGTTCCAGCCCACGGTGACGAAGGCGCCGACAAGCACGCCGGCGATGCCGCCTTGCCAGGTGGTTTTCGACCAGTTGAGGGCGACGATCATGACTGCACCGATGGATGCGCCCAGCCCTGCCCAGGCATAGGAGACGATGTCGAGCACGTTGCTTTTTTCGTCCCAGGCGAGGAAAAGCGCGATGAGTGCGATAACGGCGACAGTGAGGCGGCCAAGCATGAGCGAGGTTTTTTCCGAAACGCGTTCGCGCACGAGGTCGCTGGTGAGTGCGGAGCTTGCCACAAGGAGCTGGCTGTCGGCGGTGGACATGATGGCGGCCATGATGGCGGCAAGCAGCAGTCCGGAGACGAGCGGATGGGTGAGGCCGTTGATCATGGCGATAAAGGCTTGTTCCTTGTCGGCGAGCGGTTTGCCGTTGAAATAGGCGACGGCGACCATGCCGATGAGGATGGCCATGCCCATGGCGATGAGTGACCATAGTGTGGCGACCCATTTGGCGCGATTGACGGAGGCGACGGAGTCGATGCCCATCATGCGCGCAAGGATGTGCGGCTGGCCGAAATAGCCAAGCCCCCACGCCATCAGCGACAGCACGCCGATTATGGTAATCGGCTCGCCCGTGCCGATTTGCAGGCCGCCATCGGCCACTTTGCTGGCGGGAGAGGTAAAGAAGTCAAACTGGTGCGGGCTGGTGCCGAGGATGCTGTCGAGCGTGGCATCCCAGCCGCCGAGGCTCTGGATGGCGACCACGGGCACGAAAACGAGAGCGGCAATCATCAGGCTGCCCTGAATCACGTCCGTCCAGCTTACCGCAAGATAGCCGCCGAGGAAGGTGTAGCTCAGAACGACCAGCGCGCCGATGGTAATCGCCATGTGGTAATTCATGCCGAAGAGGATGTTGAAGAGTTTGCCGCCAGCCACGAAGCCGCTTGCCGTATAAAAGGCAAAGAAGAAGAGGATGGCAAGCGCGAGTACCACGCGCAGGAAATTGGTCGGATCTTTCAGTTTGCGCTCGAGGAAGGTGGGAACGGTGACGGCATCATTCAGCGCATAGCTTTCCTCGCGCAATTTGGGCGCAACCCATGACCAGTTGGCAAAAGTGCCGAGCAGCAGGCCGAAGCAAATCCAGAACGCGTTCATGCCGCCAGTCATGGCGAGCGCCGGTACGCCCATCAGCAGCCAGCCGCTGAAATCGGAGGCCACGGCGCTGATTGCCGATGGTATCGGGCCGAGCGTGCGTCCGCCGAGAACGAAATCGGAAATCGTCGTCGTGCGGAAATAGAAATAAAGCCCTACGCCGAGCATGACGGCCATGTAGAGCCCAAAAGTGATGTATTGTGACACCATAATGTTTCTCCTTGATATTGTTATGATTCAGTAGGCTGACGAAGCGTCGGGATCATTGAGGTTATGGCGTTCCGTACCTTTGAGCGGCGGGTTGAACACGCTTACCAGAATCAGGTCCTCATCCGGCGAGGCGCGCAGGAAATGTTTGTCATGCTGATCCAGCACGTAAATGTCACCAGGGCGAACCGGGTACACTTTGCCCGCCATGTCCTCCACCTCGCCGCTGCCACCGATGCAATAGCAGGCTTCAAGATGGTTGCGGTATTCGAGCAGCGATTCCGAACCGCGCCTGACTACGGTATGGCATACGGTAAAACCCATGCCGTCCTTCTCGGTAAGCAGACGATGGCTGGTGCCATTGCCCCACTCCACAAAAAAATCGGTGTTTTCGACATCTTGCAAACTGCGTACAAACATAGCATCTCCTTGAATGGCATTCGGGCAATCAGCGCCCGCCCGCAATATAACGCCAAACCCCTTGTTTTGTCACGCATTGTTTCGGTTTGCAAAAAAGCCAAAAAATAGTGATTTTTTACCAACCTGAAGCGCTTGTTGTGAGAAATTTTCTCATGATAAGCGCTTGAAGATGGTAAAAATACACCATTTTTGCTCAAATATCGATCAAGTCCTGTATGTGTTCGCCGAAATCGCTTTCTGCAGCGGCGAAGTTTTCATGCTCGAAATAGCCGTACCAGCCGCTGGCAGCAATACCCTGCAAGAGGGCATCGCGCGCCTGTTCGTTGCCAAAGCGCCAGATGCCGAGAAAGTGGTGCGCGCGTCCGTGATCAAGGTCGGACGCGTTGCGCGCCAAGGTGAGAATTTCCATGGGATGTCCGGCAAGCGCCGCCATGCCCTGTTGCACTTGCTGCAAAAACGCTTCCCGCTCGTCACGGGATAGCGCCAGCCAGCGGGCATTTGGGGTGTAGCATTCAACGAGATAATAAGTCATGAAGTTCTCCTTGGTCGATGGAAAGATTGCGCAGCGCGCGGCGGCAGATATAGCGAGTCGCGGAAGATGCGCTGTCGCGCAGCCAGTCGCGGCATATGTCCTGCACCCACGCCGCGCGGCTTTTGCCGGCATCATTCAGCCAATTGGCAACGCTGTCTTGCACATAGCGTTCGGGGTCGGCGCGTAAAGGTTCAAGAATGGGCAAAGCACGCTGTGGCGCGTCTTTGAGCGCGGCGATGTGCGCACACCAGACGCCGCGCGGGCGCAAGGCTTCGCAGGCAAAGCGGCGGATATGGGCTTCCCGCGCCTGCGTCCATGGCGCAAGCAAGGCAATGGCGCGATCAAGATCAACGGCAAGGTGCGGACGCACCGCCATCCACGCCCATTCGCGTACCCCGAAATGCGCGTCATCGGCGAAAGAGCGTATGGCAGCCAAACGTGCTTCGAGCGGCAAATCGCGCGCGCCGATCATAAAGCAGGCCCAGCCGCGCACCGTATCGGACGGATGCCGCTCGCAGCGCGTCACGTCTTCAGGCGGCAACGCATCAAGCAGGATAGCGGCAATCGTCTGCATGCGCTTCAAAATGCCGAGCTGGCAAGCGGCAGCAATAGCCGCATGAACGTCATCCGCCAAAGCGGGAAAAACATGGCGCGCGAGTTGCGCCTGATCGAGCGCGGTAATCTCGGCAAGGGTACGGCTTTCGCGTTCGCCGCGAAGCAACGCGGCATTCATGGCAACACCTTGGCGAGTAACGACGCGAGCTGCTGGCGTTCATCATCATCCAGCTTTTTGAACAAGCCGGCGATCCACTCGGTATGTTCGCGCACCAACTGTTGGGCAAGCGCTTTGCCTGCATCCGTCAAACGGATGCACAGGGCGCGACGATCTTGCGGATGATGGTCGCGAACAATCAAATCCTCGCGCGCCAGGCCATCGAGCAGACCGGTGATGGTGGCACGGGAAACGCCGGCGCGCTCGGCAAGCTCATGCGGAGACAGCGGCGCGGCAGCGCTATCGAGCAAAAAAAGCACGACAAAACGGCCTTCGGAAAGCCCGTACTGCGCGAGACGCGCGGCACAATCGCGATCAATCGCGGCAGCGCAAGACAAAAGCTGAAAACAAAGTTGAAGACCGGCGATATCGGTTACCCCGCGTCGCGCGGCTTCGTCGAGCAAGGCTTGGTATTTTTGCGCGAGCATAATCAAGCTTTACTTAAAATAAGGTGGCTGATTATATATTCATTAAAACAAAATACCAATCTTTGAGGACGGTTAATCCTTTGTACCAACCATCCCCCGGATTTTCGAAATGCTAGGAAGCATCTGGATGCCTGCTGCGCCCGGAAACCCGCTTATATCTAGACAGAATCCCGCGCGAGCGGACACCAAATTTGCCTACCAGCTGGGCAACCGTCATATCGTTTCAACACACATGTCCGTGTGAGCGAGCACTCGAGTGATTCCTTGACGCGTTGCATCAAGTACATGTTTCAACACACGTGCCCGCCTGAGCGGGCACCCTGCCACACGCGCCCCTGCCCGGCAATCTCCGGGTTTCAACACACGTGCCCGCCTGAGCGGGCACATGTTGCCGCCACCCCCATGCAGGCGCTCAATCAGTTTCAACACACGTGCCCGCCTGAGCGGGGACAGTTCGATGTCTGTCGCCTCAGCCATACTGATGAGTTTCAACACACGTGCCCGCCTGAGCGGGCACGGCTTACTGTGTATCCCGCTTTTTCCAAGGCTTGGAGCAGCCTGATTCGCCAGCGGTCACAAGAAGCGCAATGCGAGTGTAGCACAGCCCTTTTTAGCCACCCTCGCCTTCTTGAACGTTCTGTTGTTAAGGAACTTTGCAAGATTGCGAACCTGCCCGCATTTTCATGAGAACCTCAGCTTGGCGCTTATATCCCCGCTCACCCAAAAAATCATAGCGTACTCTGCCTATGGCCTGTTGAATCAAGCGCTTTATCCGAAGGATGGTCTATGCCATTTTTCGGGGGACTCCTATATAGCACAGGATAACAAACCAAGCATGTTTATCGTTATTTCTTACCACCAATAAGCGCTTATGGCGAGAAATTTTCTCATGATAAACGCTTGTTGATGCTAAAAACTACCATATCCTGTTTTTGCATCTTTTATTGCCGTTGGGCGTCAGGGGCTTCGTCGTTATAATGCGCCGGTCTTTCGGGAGGTGTGATGGAAGGTTTTGAAGATTTGGCGCGGATCAAGGAACCGCCGAAGTCCAAGGAGGCCGAGCAGGCGGTGCTCGGCGGGGTGTTGCTCGATAACAGCCGTTTCGATCAAATTAGTAACCGCGTTTATGCCCAGGATTTTTATTTCGACAATCATCGCGTGATTTTCGAGGTGATGTCGAATTTATCCAGGAACGGAAAGATGATCGATACGCTGACCATTACGGAAGCGCTGCGCCAGCGTGGCGATCTGGAGCAGATCGGTGGCAAGCCTTATCTCGACCAGCTTTATGTTGAAACGGCGTCGGCGGTCAATATCGGCGCTTATGCCGATATTGTGCATGAGCGCGCGGTGATGCGTCGCCTGATTTCCGCGTCCAGCGAGATTGCCGATAGCGTGTATTTCCCGGAAGGGCGCGATGCGCGCGAGCTGCTCGACAATGCCGAGCGCAAAGTCTTTGCCATTGCCGAGAGTTACCAGAACGAAGAAGAAGAAGGTTTCAAGAAGGTAAACGAAGTTACGGCGGGATTAATTAGACACCTGGAAGAGCTTGCGAAAACGGGCAGTGAAATTACCGGCCTTTCCACCGGATGGGACAGGCTGGACAAGCAAACGGCCGGTTTGCAGCCGGGGGATTTGATTATCGTCGCCGGGCGGCCGTCGATGGGGAAAACGACGTTTGCCATGAACATGGCGGAATATGTGGCGATTGCCGAAAGAAAGCCGGTGGCGGTGTTTTCGCTGGAAATGCCGGCGCGATCGCTGGTGCTGCGCATGATTTCGTCGCTGGGGCGGCTCGATCAATCGAAATTGCGCCTCGGGCAGATCGAGGAGGAAGACGAGGCCAAGCTGATGTCTGCGGTGGCCCAGCTCAGCAAAGCCCCGATTTACATTCATGACGGCTCCAATATGTCACCTACCGATATCCATTCCTGGATGCGCCGTTTGGCAAAACAGCCTGAAGTTCAGCAAATGGGAGGTATCGGATTGATTTTGATTGACTATTTGCAGCTGATGGCGATTCCCGGCTTCAAGGAAGGCAAGGTCAACATGATGTCGGAGATTTCGCGCTCGCTGAAATTGCTGGCCAAGGAATTCAATGTGCCGGTGATTGCGCTGTCGCAATTGAACCGTGGCGTGGACAGCCGCCCGGATCACCGCCCGGTGATGTCCGACATTCGCGATTCCGGCGCGATCGAGCAGGATGCCGACGTGATCATGTTTGTTTATCGCGATGAAGTGTATAAGAAAGATGCGTCGGATATGAAAGGCAAGGCGGAAATCATCATCGCCAAGCAGCGTAACGGCCCGACGGGTACGGTGGTGCTCGGCTTCCAGGGACAGTTCCTGCGCTTCGTCAATCTCGCGCCGCAGCATTACGAGGATTACGGAGAATAAGCATGCGTCCGTTGCAAAAAATCATTGATCTCGAAGCCTTTGCCCACAATGTGCAGGCGCTGCAAAAGCAGGCGCCGCAGAGCAGGATGGTGACGGTGGTGAAAGCCGATGCCTACGGGCATGGCGTGGCCAACTTGCTGCCCGCGCTCAAGAAATTGGAAACCTTTGCCGTCGCCTGCATCGAAGAGGCGCTGGCCTTGCGCGCGCTTGGTTTGACGCAGCCGGTGTGGCTGCTGGAAGGCGTCTTTGCGGCGGACGAACTGCCGCTGTGCGCCGCGCAGGGGTTCGTGCCGTGGATACACAATGCCGAACAGTGGCAATGGCTGCAACGACACGCACCCGGGTTGCCGCATTGGCTGAAAGTGGATAGCGGCATGCACCGCCTTGGTTTCGCCCCGCATGAGGTGGCCGCCATGCAGGGCGTGCGTTGCATGGGCATCGCCACCCATTTTGCCTGCGCCGATGAAGCGGATTTGACGCATGCGCGCGGGCAACTGACGGCTTTTCAAGAAGTTGAAATACCTGCCGGCTGGCAGCGCTGTGCCGCCAATTCGGCGGCGACTTTTGCCTTGCCGGCAGCGCATTTCGATTGGGTGCGCCCCGGTTTGGCACTCTACGGGATGTCGCCCTTCGCCCACCGCAGCGCAGCCGATTTGGGCTTGCGGCCAGTGATGACGCTGGCAACGCAAATCCTTGCCACGCACTGGCTGACGGCGGGCGAAAGCGCGGGCTATGGCGCGCATTTCACGGCGCAGGAAGACGGCTATCTCGCCACCATCGCGCTTGGCTATGGCGACGGTTTCGCCCGCCAGATCGCGAGCGGCACGGTGCATGTGCGCATCGGCGGGAAAACCTGCCCGCTGGTTGGGCGCGTGGCCATGGATATGTGCCTGGTCTGGCTCGGCAAGGAGGCCATGCCGGTAGGCGAGCGCGTCACCATTTTCGGCGACGGCCACGCAGTGGAAGACGTCGCCGCGCAGGCCGGCACCATTCCCTATACGCTCACCACCATGCTGACGCCCAGAGTGCCTGCGCTGGTGAAGGGGTAGGCGGGAACCGGAATCCAGCATCGCGACGCGATGGTAAGTTGATGGTGAGGCGAAGCCGAACCCCAACATGAATGGGCATCGCGTGTTGGGGTTCACTTCGTTCACCCCAACCTGCGAACAGATCAGCTATCCTGATTTGAATGATATTATAGAATCACCAAAAATAGTCATTTTTTATCATTATGAAGCGCTTATGTTGAGAAAATTTATCACAAAAAGCGCTTCAGGATGAGAAAATTTACCATTGAAGAGGTGGCATGGCCAAGGCAAAAACCCGTTTCGTCTGTACGCAATGCGGCGCGGAGTATCCCAAATGGCAGGGGCAGTGCCACGATTGCGGCGCATGGAATTCGCTGGAAGAACAGGCTATTGCCGAGAAGCCGAAAGCGGCAGGCGGGGCGCGCAGCGGTTATGCGGGCGTGGCGGCAGGCAAGGTGGAGCGCCTCGATGCCGTGGAGCTGGTCGCGGAAGCGCTGATTCCGAGCGGCATCAGCGAGTTCGATCGCGTGCTCGGCGGTGGGCTGGTCGCAGGCGGCGTGGTGCTGATTGGCGGCGATCCGGGCATCGGCAAATCCACGCTGCTCTTGCAGACGGTGCACCATATTGCCGCGACGCGGCGTTGCCTCTATGTCAGCGGCGAGGAATCGCCGCGCCAGATCGGCCTGCGTGCCGAGCGCCTGAATCTCGCGCGCGAGCGCATTCTGCTTTACAGCGAAACGCAGGTGGAGAAGATTTTGGCGACTGCTTTGGCGGAAGCGCCGGAAGTGCTGGTGGTCGATTCGATCCAGACGTTGTATTCGGAAGCGCTTTCTGCCGCGCCTGGCGCGGTCAGCCAACTGCGCGAGTGCACGGCGCAACTGGTGCGCTTTGCAAAAAGCACGGGGACGACGGTGTTTCTCATCGGCCATGTCACCAAGGAAGGCGCGATTGCCGGGCCGCGTGTGCTGGAGCATATGGTGGATACCGTGCTCTATTTCGAAAGCGAGGCAGGCAGCCGTTTCAGGATGCTGCGCGCGGTGAAGAACCGCTTCGGGCCGGTCAATGAACTGGGCATGTTCGCCATGATGGAAGGGGGGCTGAAGCCGGTCGCCAATCCGTCGGCGATTTTCCTGTCGCGCCCGGACGGGCAGCAGCCGGGCAGCGCGGTGGTGCCGGTGTGGGAAGGGACGCGCGCGCTTCTGGTGGAAGTGCAGGCGCTGGTCGATGGCGGAGGCGGCGGCTATCCGCGCCGCGTGACGCTGGGGCTTGATGGCGGGCGGCTGGCGATGCTGCTCGCCGTTTTGCATCGCCATGGCGGCGTGGCCCTGCATGACATGGATGTGTACGTGAACGTGGTCGGCGGCCTGAAGATTAGTGAGACAGCCGCCGATCTCGCCGTGTTGGCCGCGGTGTATTCGAGCTTGCGCGAGCGCGCCCTGCCGCGCGATCTTGCAGTGGTTGGCGAAGTGGGGCTGTCCGGCGAGCTGCGCCCAGTCGCCAACGGCGAAGCGCGCATCAAGGCCGCGTCGCAACACGGGTTTACCAAGATGATCGTGCCGAAAGCCAATATGCCGCGTGCTACAATGCGTGGGCTTTCCGTCTCGGGTGCGGCGACGCTCGCCGAGGCGTTGTCATTGTTGGATGACGTGTAATGTCAGGAGTTTATGATGAGTGAATCCGTTAATATCGCTGTGTTTCCCGTGGCCGGGTTCGGCACGCGCTTTTTGCCTGCGACCAAGGCGAGTCCCAAGGAAATGCTGCCGGTGGTGGATAAACCGTTGATCCAGTATGCCGTCGATGAAGCCTACGCGGCGGGCATCCGCACCATGGTATTCGTGACCGGGCGCAACAAATGGTCGATCACCGAGCATTACGACGTCGCCTATGAACTGGAAAACGAGCTGGAGTTGCGCGGCAAAAAAGAATTCATTCAGGAAGTGCGCAAAATCAAGCCGGATGACATGACCGTGATCTATCTGCGCCAGGAACATGCCATGGGCCTCGGACATGCCGTGCTCTGCGCCAGGCCCATCGTGCGCATTCGTCCCTTTGCCGTGTTGCTTGCCGACGACCTGCTCGACAACGGTGGCGGCAAACCGGTGCTGAAGCAGATGGTGGAAGTGTTCGAGAAACACCAGCAAGGTGTGATCGGCGTGATGGACGTGCCGCGTGAGCATACCCATCGTTACGGCATCGTCTCGCAGGGGGCGCAGCTTGATGACAAGGTGAGCGTCATTGACGCCATCGTCGAAAAACCCAAGCCGGAAGAAGCGCCCTCGACGCACGCTGTCATTGGCCGCTATATCCTGCCCGGGCAGATCATGAACATTCTCGCCAATACGCAAAAGGGCGCGGGCGATGAAATCCAGCTGACCGATGCCATCGGCCGTCTCATCAAGGAAAAAACCGTGCTCGCCTACCGCTTTGACGGCAAGCGCTACGATTGCGGCGACAAGCTCGGCTATCTCGAAGCCAACGTGGAAATGGGGCTGCAACATCCGCAATTGGGTGAGGCTTTCCGTGACTACCTGAAGAATCTGGATATCTGACATGTGCGGCATTGTCGCGGCGGTGGCCGAACGCAATGTGGTGCCCATTCTCCTCGAAGGGCTGAAGCGCCTGGAATATCGTGGTTACGATTCTGCCGGGCTGGCGATTCTCAATAGTGGCGGCATGCAGCGCGAGCGCGCGGTCGGCAAGGTGGCAAGCCTTGCCGCGCAATGCACCGCGCTGCGTGGCCATCTCGGCATTGCCCACACGCGCTGGGCGACGCACGGCCGCCCCAGCGAGGACAATGCCCATCCCCATGTTGGTGGACAGCAAAATGAGACGATCGTGCTGGTGCACAACGGCATCATCGAGAACCACGCCGCCCTGCGCACGCGCTTGCAGGCCAGGGGCTATGCCTTCGCCTCGCAGACCGACAGCGAAGTCATCGCCCATCTGGTGGCCGATTATTACGCGGAAAACCGCGATCTCGCGAAGGCGGTGCGCCTTGCTGCCAGCGAGCTGGAAGGCGCCTATGCGCTCGCTGTCATGGCGGCCGACCGCGCGGACGAACTGGTTGCCATCCGCCACGGCTCGCCGATGGTGATTGGTCTTGGCATCGGCGAAACCTTTGCCGCGTCCGATACCTTTGCCCTGCTGCCGGTCACGCGGCGCTTCATCTATTTGCAGGAAGGCGATCTGGCCGTGCTCACCCGCGACGGCTGCCAGATGACCGACAGCCACGGCAATCCCGTCATGCGCGAGGAAAGCGAAAGCGCGCAGGATGGCGATGCCGGCGGCAAGGGCGGCTACAAGCATTTCATGCAGAAGGAAATGTTTGAACAGCCTGCGGTGATTGCGGAAACGCTGGAAGGCCGCATCCTGAACCAGGCGCTCAACCGCGACGCCTTCGATGAAGCGCTGCTGCAAGCGCTTGCCCGCGCGCGGCAACTGCACATCATCGCCTGCGGCACCAGCTATCACGCCGGACTCGCCCTGCGCTACGAATTTGAAAAACTGGGCATTGCCACGACAGTGGAAGTGGCGAGCGAATACGTGTATCGCGACATCGCCGTGCCTGCCGACACGCTCTTTATCGCCATCTCGCAATCGGGCGAAACGGCGGATACTCTCGCGGCCATGAAAAAAGCGCGCGATCTCGGCTATCTTGCGCGCATCGCCATTTGCAACGTGGCGGACAGCGCCATTGTGCGCGAAGCCGATGCCGCGCTGCTGACCCGTGCCGGGCGCGAAATCGGCGTGGCTTCCACCAAGGCCTTTATCACCCAGCTCGTCGTGCTCCATCTGCTCGCGCAACTCCTCGGCGCGGACCAGCTCGCTACCTTGCAACACCTGCCCGCCGCCGTGGAATACGTGCTGGAACGCGATGGCGACATTGCCCGCCTCGCGCGCCGCCTCGACGGCAAACACGGCGCGCTCTTCCTTGGCCGTGGTGCGCTCTACCCCATCGCCCTTGAAGGCGCGCTGAAAATGAAGGAGCTCACCTACCTGCAAGCTGAAGCCTATCCCGCCGGCGAACTCAAGCACGGCCCCTTGGCGCTGGTGGACGACACCATGCCGGTGATTGCGCTCATTGCCGACGACGCACTCGCGGGAAAAATGCGCAGCAATTTGCAGGAAGTGCAGGCGCGCGGCGGACGTCTCATCGTGCTCGCCGATGACGGCGTGGATCTCGCCGGTGTGGAAGGCGACATCCTGCGCCTCGGCGCGCTGGCGCATGGCACCGCACCGGCGGCCTTTGCCGTGGCCTTGCAGCTGCTTGCCTATCATGCTGCGCTCAGACGCGGCACCGATGTCGATCAGCCGCGCAACCTCGCCAAATCCGTGACCGTGGAATAAGCGCCGCTTCTTCGCGCCGCGTTCCGGCAGACCTGCCGGAGCGCGCTTGCCGGTATCCGTCAATATTTATCCCATTCTTGCCGTTATCCCGCCATATGCTCTTCAAACCTGTTACGTTCACCATCAAAATCGTGTTGCTGGCGCTCGCCATTGCCGCCGTCGTCGTCATGACCGACCGCGCCGGGCTGGCGCTTCATGCCTTGCAACGCACCGATCCCCTGCCGCATGCGCAGGAGCTGGTCGCCAGGGAGCGCTTCGCCGAAGCCGATGCCTGGCTCGATTTCTTCATGGAATTCGATTACGTGCGCGGCAATGCGCAAGCCGTGGCCCTGCATGCGCAAATCAAGGAGAAGCGCGACGGCCTCCTCTATCAGGCGGGCAAGGCCATCAGCGGCTTCGTCAAGGGCGAAAGCGACGAGACCATCGGCCAGGTGGGCGGCGTGGTCTCCGATTTTCTCGTCTTCGGCGATGTGCGCGACATGGGCGTGCAGGGCTGGAACTATGTGACTGGCGAAGACGTCGATGAAGTGCTGCTCGTGCTTTCCACCGCAGGCGTTGCCGCGACCGGCGCGCAAGTGGCAAGCGCTGTTGGCACTGCCACCACGGCAGGCGCGGCAAGCCCCGCGCTGGCAGGCAGTACGGCGGCGAAGAGCGCGCTCGTCACCCTGAAAACGGCGAAACGCCTCGGCAAATTGCCGAAATGGCTGCTGAAAGAACTGAAAGTGGCGGCGGCCGCCGTCAAGAAAAGCAAAAGTTTCGGCAAGCTGGAAGACCTTTTTGGCGACATCACCACGCTGGCGCGCACCCGTGGCGGGCTGGAATTGCTCAGCAAAACCGACGATGCCGACGACTTGCGCAAAATGGCCAAATTCTCGCGCGCCTTTGAGGAAAAAAGCATCATCATGCACCAGCTGGCCGGCAAAAGCGCGGTAGAGGCCGCGCAAAACCTGAAACATGCCGATGACTTGCGTGCGCTGCGCGTGGCTACCACTTACGGCGACGAAGGCGTTGCCACGATGAAACGCATGGGCAGCGACAACTTCCTGCACGCGCTCGCGAAAAAATCGCACCGCCTGAAATTTCTCTACAAGCATGCGCCCGTCTGGCTGCTGAAATGGCTGGCGCTGTTGCCGTTGTGGCTGCTCGCCGCCATCGCTGCCATTGGCGTGGGCGTCTGGCTGCCGTGGTTCAGGCGTTTGCTATCGCCGTTCTCCGCCATCTGGCGGCGCCATGCCAGAAAAGGCAGGAATGAGAAATTTTCTCATCAATAAGCGCTTATAATGAGAAATTTTTGCATGATAAGCGCTTATTGATGGTAAAAATACACTATTTTTCGATATTTTTTGGATAAACGACGATGCTGGCGTCTTTCAGCCATGACGCGCAGCCCGCGCATGAAAGCCGCGGCGATCGGGCGAAAATGGCATAAGATAGCCGCCGTTCTTTTGCAGGAGTGATGTATGACACTTGTCGATCCCGCCAATGTCCGCCTCGAAGCGGGCTGGAAAGCGGCGCTTGCCGATGAGTTTGCCAAGCCGTATTTTGCCGCGATCAAGGCGGAGCTGGTGCGCGCCCGCGATGCCGGCGAGACCATTTATCCGCCCGCGCGCCTCATTTTCAATGCCTTCGAGCAGGCGCCCTTTGACCGCGTGCGCGTCGTCATCATCGGCCAGGACCCCTATCACCAGCCGGGGCAGGCGATGGGGCTGTCGTTTTCCGTGCCGCAGGGCGTGCGCGTGCCGCCGTCGCTTGTCAATATTTACAAGGAACTGGAGCGCAGCATTCCCGGCTACCGCCGCCCCGCGCACGGCGATTTGACGCACTGGGCGGAGCAGGGCGTGCTCTTGCTCAATGCCTCGCTCACCGTGCTGCACGGCCAGGCGGCGAGCCATGCCAATATCGGCTGGCAACAGTTTACCGATGCGGCGATTGCCGCACTGTCCGCGCAGGACAGGCCGGTGATTTTCCTGCTCTGGGGCAATTTCGCCAAGAAAAAGGCGGCGCTGATTGATGCGCGCAAGCATCATGTGCTGACCGCCCCGCATCCTTCGCCGCTCGCGCAGGGATTTATCGGTTGCGGACATTTCGCCGAGACCAATCGCATCCTGAGCGAGCGCGGCGAAGCGCCGATTGCCTGGTAGGCGTTAGGGCGTGTTGACAATTCATATTCTTAATAGATGAACTTCAAATAAAGCAACGAACTAAAGCCCCTCCCCCCTATGGGGGAGGGGTTGGGGAGAGGGTTTAGAAAAAGCCGCACAGCGACAAAACCTTCAAGATTTCAAAGTGCCTTTTGAACTCTTGTAAATCCTGCTTACGAAATGTCAACAGCCCCTGGGTACTGAGAATTTTGTGAGTATCGTGCTTGTATTCGTGCAGGCATGTGTGTTGAAACTCCGAGAAAAGTGGCTCTGCCAAAGAGTAAGCCATGTGCCCACCTCATGCGGGCATATGGAGGGTTGACATTTACCCTGCGCCGGAGCGGGCGGATGATGCAGGTAAAGTTAGCCCGTTTTTGGTTTAAATGTGGAAAGAATTCAAAGCCCCTCTCCCATGGGACTCGTCAGAGCTCGCGAAGCGAGATTGGGGTTGGGGTGAGGGTAGAAACAAAGCTTTCCACATCCTTTCCTCCGCAAATCCTGCTATTAGATGAATCAAAAATGTTCTAGCCCGCAGGGTGAAGGGAGATGCAATAAATGAGAGGGGAAGAATGCAATAAATGGGAAAAATTGGGATCGAACGGGAAAAAGCGGGAAGTCAAATTGAAACCAAGTTACAAATATCGGGGCGCAAAAAACGGGGCAAAATCCCCATGGGGTGATCCCTCAAAAAGGGCAAACTAGTCTAATCGCCCCCCTATATATATGACACGAGAATAACGGCTCACTCACAAGGTGGGCCGTTATGCCATCCAACAAACTACACACCGAACTGCTCATATCCGCAGGCGTCGAAGGGTTGAACCATATCGACCGCGTCATCGATGCACTGCGGGAAGCAGGCGAAGACACCGAGCAGCTATCCGAGGAGAGCGCCCGCCTGCGCCGCGAGTGGGACAACCTCGACCCGGCCGAACGTGCAGAACGTATGCGCAACCTCGGTGATGCCACCAACAGCGCAAGCGAAGATGCCCGGCGGCTGGGCGATGAAACGGAAAGAAACGTGGGCATCTTTGGTCGTGCGAAAGGCGCCATTCTCGCCTTGGGCACAGCGCTGGGCGTGGCCTTTGTCGCCGGAAAAATCAAAGCGTTTTTTACGGATGCGGTTGCGGGAGCGGCAGATTTTGAAGCGCAGCTATCCACGGTCAAGGCCGTGTCGGGCGCATCCGCCGAGGAGATGGAAAAACTGCGCGGCGCAGCCGAGAAGATGGGTGCAGAAACCAAGTACAACGCCACCGAAGCCGCGCAGGGACTGGAAAACCTCGCCCGCGCGGGGCTGGACGCGAATGAATCCATCGAAGCGCTGCCGTCGGTGCTGGCCTTGGCACAGGGCAACGGCATAGAACTCGCCGAAGCGGCAAGCTATATCACCCAGGCGGCATCCGGTATGGGCTTGGCGATGAGCGAATCGGCGCGGGTGGCCGACGTGCTCGCCAAAGCCGCCTCATCCGCCAACACCGACATCCAGGGCATGGGACAGGCGCTGGCCTATGCTGCGCCGACCGCTGCATCGCTTGGCCTCACAATCGAAGAAACCGCCGCCTATATCGGCAAATTTGCCGACGCAGGCATAGACGGCAGCCGCGCAGGGACTGCGCTCAACAACATGATGGCGCAGTTTGCCAACCCGGCGAGTACCTTCAAGCGCGAACTCTCGGCAATTGGCATCCGCACCACCGACTTTAACCAGGCCATCCGCGAACTGGCCACCGCTGGTCCCAAAGGACAAGCGGCCATCAATGCGCTGGGTATGGAAGCAGGTCCCGCCTTTAAGGCGCTTTTGGGGCAAGGCATCGGCGCGCTCGACGAACTCACCGCCAAGCTCGAAAAAGCCAGCGGCTTTGCCGGTGAACAGGCAGCGGAAATGGGCAATAACCTGAAAGGGGCGTTTGACGAGCTGTCCAGTGCCTGGGATGCGGTCAAACAACAAATCGGCGCACCGGTACTCGACCCGCTGAAAGAGAAGATAAAAGAGCTGGCGGGCGTCATTAGCGGACTGGTGGACAGCGGCAAAGTGGAAGCATTGGGCAAAGCTATTGCCGATACGTTCAGCAAGGGCGCGGATGCCGTTATCCGCTTTGTGCAGAACTTTAATTTTGGCGCGCTGATCGACAAGGTGCGTGGTGGCTTTGAAGCGCTATCCACTGCGGGCAGCGTGTTAAGCACTGTGTGGAACGGATTGGCAGTAGTTGCCAATGCCTTGAAAGCAGGATTTGCCGGGATTGCGTGGACGGTCAGCTATATCGCTGAAGCCGCTGCTTTGGCTGCACACGGCATCGCCGGCATTATCACTACCATTACTGACTTTTTTGGCGCGACTGATAACGCTACCGCGGGCGTTATCGAATCCATCGAAGCCGTCCAACATGCTGCACGGGAAACCCGGCGTGAGCTGGAAGACATGGCGGCCAATGCAGGGGAAGGGATGGTATCTGGCTTGAAGAGCATGGTCGGTGTTGCCGAAGAAAGCACCGACCAGGCCGCCGCTGCGTTTGGCAAAATCCCTGCCGCCGCCGAAGAAGCCGCTGCAAAATCCACGAGCCCCATGATTGCCATGTACCAAAAGGTCGTGGACAAAGTGCTTGAGGTGTCGGACATCGCCAAAAAAGAAGCCGAGAAACAGGCCAAGGCCGCCGAAGAAGCGGCGCAGCGCACCAAAGAGGCGCAAGAACAGGCCGCCGTTGCCGCCAAGGATGCTTTTGCAGGATTTGGCGTCGATCTCGATGAAGTCTTGACCGGAGTATCAGCCAAGGCCAAAAAAGCGATGGGCGATTACACCCACGCCGTACAACAGGCCACCGATGCCGGGCTGGATGCTACCAAGGCAGCGCGCGCGGGGTTTGAAGCGCTCGCTGAAAAACTGGAATCGCCTGCGGAATGGGCAGCGTTTAAACAGCACCTCATCGACAGCGGGCAGGGACTGGATCACCTCACCAAAAACCAGCTCAAACGCATGGAAGATAACATCAAAGGCTTGCCCGATGTTGCCGCCACTGCCATGCAGCAGCTCAAGCAACGCTTTGAGAATGCCGATATCGGCGATTTGTCCCGCTTGAAAGTCGAAGCGGAGACTGCTTACAAGGCCGGGGAAATCTCTGGCAAACAATATGCCGAGGTGCTGGAAGAACTGAAAGCCAAGACCGATGCACTGCGCGCCAAAACCAGCAGCGCAGGCGATACCGCTGCGCAGGCGCATGGCAAAGCAGCCGCTGCGGCAAAATCATCCGCCAAGGCCAAGGATGAGAACGCCGCTGCCGAGAAGAAAACGGCGGACGCTACCGAGAAGACCGCAGAAGCAACCGAGAAATCGGCAAAAGCCACAGAGAAATCCGCCGATGCCGAGAAAAAGAACGCTGCGGCAAAAGCCGAGAGCGTCAAAGGCTCGTTTGCCTTGTATGACGCGACCAATCTCAACGCCGAGGCATTGCAAAAACTCAACGGGCTTACTGCCGAATTTGGCCGACGATTCAACGCGGTTTTCCGCGACCGTGTGGGCACAGGAGCCGAAGTCAGCAAATTTGGCCGCGACATCCACGAATTTGCCAACCAGCTGCGCAGGGCTCAAGCGGCTATCGACGACCTCAATGCCAGTACAGCAGCAGGCACGGTCACCATGAACGAGATCAGCGAGACCGCGATCCGCGCGCAGAACACGATATTTGGCCTCGACAACACCACGCTCAACAATTTGAACGCGGCCATCGATGCGGCGAGGCAAAAGTTGCGCGACATGAAGCAAGAAGCCGAAGACACCCGCGCCAGTCTTGAAGCGCAGCTTGCATCCTTGCGCGGTGATGACAGCGTCGCTCAATCCTTGAACGAGCAAAAACGCCTGCGCGAACTCAATCTCAAGCTGCAAGAAGCCGAGGCCAAGGGACAGCGAGAGATAGCGGATGAGTACCGCCGCGCCATCGAGTTGCAAAAGCAGGTTTTTGATGAGGAGCGTCGTAAAGCCCAACAGCGCAAGGCCGACGAGGCCAAGCGCAAGGAAGAGGCTGCCAAGCGCCAGAGCAGCAGCAACAGCGCATCCGGCAGCAGCGGTAAAGGCATCAGCGCTGACGAGGTGGTAGGTGCGTTTGACAAACGCTTGGAGGATGCCCGCAGAGCTGGACGTGATGATTTTGCCCGTGAGTTGCACGACGCCGCCAAAAGGAGACCGAGATGAACTGGACGATTACCCGCAAAGACAACCATGCCGCCATTGAGCTGCCGGAAGACATGCGCTGGCTCGATGAATTTGACTGGCAATCATTGGCACAGACCGAACCCGAGTACACGCTTGGAGGCGCGGTGGTGATCCAGCAAGGCACCAAACTTGCCGGACGCCCCGTCACCCTTGGCGGGGAGTGGATATGGCTGGCGCGTGCCGACCTGCTCACGTTGCAGACCTGGGCGGATGTGCCCGAATTGGAAATGACGCTTGCGCATCCCGACGGACGCAGCCTCAACGTCTGCTTTGCCCGTCCGGCACTCTCCAATATCAACCCCGCCCACTATCTCGCGCCGGAAGACGCAACGGCGCAATACGAAGCGCCGCAAATCCACCTGATGACGATTTAAGAGGTAAAAAATGCCGCAAAGACATACCCGACTCACCAAACAAGACCTGCAATTTTATCCGACCGAGCGCTTGCACGATGCGCCGGACGGCGGCGGCCTCATGGTCAAAGACGCGCTGACCGGCGCGGACAACGAGCTGTTTCCGCCGGTATCCGATGTTGCGCGTACTCTCGGCGCTTTTAACGCGCGCTCGGTGCATGGCGCGGTACGCCGTCCCGATGCCGAGCCGCTGACCGGTGCGCATATTATCTTGAGCAAGCCGCCCGAGGCCGATAACGTCTCGTATCTGCTCTACCGCGCTGCCCGCTACGGCGAGTTGCGCGATGCCGCAGTGAGCCGTGCCAGCGCTTACAGTGTGGCGACGATCGAGAGCCGGATGACGCTGATGAGCGTGCAATCGCAGGGCTCGCGTATCGTGCAGGCGTATCAGCGCCCCGAGGAGCCGTTGCCGCTGATTGGCGATGTCTATTGCCTGCGCCAGGACAAGCGCGGCTATCCGCAGCATGAGCAATATATTCGCGTGACCCGCGTATCAAGCGAGGTGCGCACCTTTACCGACCGCGCGACCGGCAAGGATTTTCAAAGGGCGGTCGTGAAGATGGAAATCAGCGACCCGCTGGAGCATGATTTTATCGGCGTGGATTATCCGGATATCGCGTATGTGGATAATCCCTGCAAGCTGCGCGAGACCCACGTTGCCGACGGTGCGCGTTTTTATGGCGTCAAGCCCTTGGCGGCAGCTATCCAGGCGCAAGCCATCAAGCTCCGCGTCCCGTCGCTGATGGAAAAGCTCGTCCCCACCTCGCAGATCGAGACAGCGATGACGGATTTGACCGCCGCCGGGCAACGCCAGGTGCTGTTTGACGCCGCAAAGACCGGGAGCGTGGTCAGAACCGGGCGCACATTGACCAATGGCGTATCCGTCCACCTCGGCAATGCGGTGTTGCCGGGCAGTCTGCATTTGACCGTATCCGGCACAGAGGTCACCGACCGCGGTGGTGCGCTCTATCTCAACGACAATCCCGTCGGCAGTATCGATTATGCACGCGGCGAGCTGCTGTTTACCGCATATGTTGCTGGTGGCTTTACCGACATCCGTTTCCGCCCGGCGGCGGAGTTTTTGCGCGTTGCGGATACGGCGGCGATTGCGGTCATCCTCAATAACCGCAGCTACAACTATGTGATGACCATCAACCCCGCGCCTGCACCGGGCAGTCTGTGGGTGAGCTATCGCGCGCAAGGACGCTGGTATGATCTGCGCGATGATGGTAGCGGCGCATTGCGCGGCCTCTCGCCCGGCCACGGCTCGGGCACGCTCAATTACCGCTCCGGCACGGTCACGATTACCTGCGGCGAGATGCCGGACGTCGGCAGCGAGATACTGTTTGCCTGGGGCAGCAACGCCGGCATCAATAATCGCGCCGAGAGCCAACCCACCATGCATTTGCGCTTGATGCTGGAGCCGGGTGTTGCGCCTAACAGTGTGCAACTGGCGTGGGATGACGGCAGCCCGCGCACCGCCCAGGACGACGGCCAAGGCAATATCACCGGCCACTGGACGGGCAAGATCAATTACCGCTCCGGCGAGATCCTGCTCGACAGTTTTGCCGGTGGACATAACCGCTACGACATTGCCGCGACGTATTCCGTGGGCGAGCCGCAAGCCAAAGAGTTTAAAGCGCCCAACCGCAGCGGTGGCGGACAGATTGCGCTTGACCTCGGACAAACACAAATCAAGCCGCGCAGTTTTGAGATGACCTGGAACGTGCTGGTGCAGGATTATGATCACCGCGTGCAAGAGGGAGAGGCCTTTGTGCGTCCGGTCGATCCCTATATCACTGTGCGCGACAACGGCAGCGGCGGTCTTGTTGATGCGTCGGGCAAAAATTACGGACAAATCAATTACAGCGCGGGGACGCTGACCTTTAATCCTGATACGACCGTCAAAATCCCCAAACCGCTTTTTCACAAGCAACCGATGGGCGAAAGAATCACCGGCAGAGAAGGCAAAAACGAGACTGTGGTGCCGCTCTATCGCCTGGTCTATCGCGGCATCGAGTATATCGACGCCGCCGCCACCGCGCCGATTGACGAGAGCTTTGTGGTCACCACCCGCTTCCGCGGCCAGCAAAGCGAGGATGCGCGCAACAAGCAGCTCTCATCCGGCACGGTGCAAATCGACCTCCTGCCCAACATCGCCGAGCGCCTGATGCCCGGCAGTATCCGCTTTGCGATTGGCGGCGAGACCTACTTTGACCGCAGGGGTGACATCTATTACCGCCTCGATGAGGCGACCGGCGCGGCCACCCGCGTCGGCAGCATCAATTACGACAGCGGCATCGCCATCGTTGAGCAGTTTGCGGGCAGCAGCCTGCAATTGCAGGCACTTGCCAGCGCCTTGCACGGCAACCCGGTGGATGAGGTCGTCTATCGCATCCCGTCCGCACCGATACGCCCCGGCTCTCTGCATCTCACCGCTACGCCCATCTTGGGCGCACAAATCAGCGTCAGATCCGACAATGCCGGCAAGATTACCGGCAACGGCCTTGAGGGCACGATTGACTACGAGACCGGCGTGGTACGGGTGCGCTTTGGCAAGTTGGTGGTGGCAGCGGGCAACGAGGACAAATACTGGTACAACCCCGATGCGGTCACCAGCGACGGCAAAATCTGGCAGCCGCTGCCCGTCTTTGCCGAGACCATCACATACAGCGCCGTCAGCTACGCGTATCTGCCGCTGGATAGCGCGGTTATCGGCATCGACGCGGTGCGCCTGCCTGCCGATGGCCGCGTGCCGATTTTTAGACGCGGCGACATGATCGTCATCGGCCATCGTGTGTCGCAAGACATCGGCAGCGCCCACACCCAGGGGCAAACCGTGCAGCTGTCGCGCGGCGATATTGATGATATCTGCCTCAAAGACGCCAAGGGCAAAAAAATCGCGGCCAAGTGGTATGACTACGATTTGACGCAGGGCTCCATCACCTGGGCGACGCCGCTGGATTTGTCCGATTACACCCTGCCGATTACTGCAACGACGATCCGAGAGGAAGAAAACCGCATCCTCGTTGCCGACATCGACGGCACGCTGACTTTGCAATCACCGGTCGCGCGCGATTATCCCGAGGATGACACGTATATCTCCAGCGCGCTGATTGCCGGTGATTTGCAAGTCCGCAGTACCGCGCCGTTCAGCCAGCAGACGTGGGATAACGTGTGGAGCGACGAGCGTCGCGGCAACGACATCCCGGCGCGCCTCAACACCAAGGATTACCCGATGGTGCTCACAGATGACGGTGCCACAACAGACCGCTGGGTGATTGTGTTCCGCCACCAGACGCAGTTTGACCTGTACTCCGAGGCACTGGGCTTTGTCGGCAAATTTGACGTGCTGCAAGACCTCGCCCCGATCAACCCCGCGACCGGCAAACCCTATTTCACCCTGCCCAGACAGGCATTCAGCGCAAGCTCGGGACACAGCCCGTGGGCAGCGCAAAACTGCGTGCGCTTTAATACCCATGGCACCCATCAGGGCATCTGGATATTCCGCGCCGTGCAGCCGTCGGCAAAACGACAAACCGAAACCGACGGCTTTGAAATCTGCCTGCGCGGCAATACTGTCGAACTTGTTTAAAAACATGGAGCAATCATGAAACCCATAATCTATCGCAACACGGATCACGACGCACCGGTACTGTCGCAGCATCCCGGCACCATGAATACCCTGCTGAAAGCGTGCCTCGTCACGGGTTACGGCGACAAACCTGCCGCCGGCTGGGAAATCGCATATGAAAATACCGCGGAACACAAATTGGCACTGCGCTCCAAAAATCCGATGAGCGAACAGGCCGTACTGTTGCTACACGACACACAGACGATCAAAGCCGATGTAACGGCATACAAACACTGGGCCGGTGATGCCGGCAGCGACCAATGGGGGAGCGGCGCTTTCTGGAAGCGCTGGGGCACGGGGTATGACCCCGCATATTGGGTAGTGATCGCTACCGATACTTTTTTTTATATCTGGATACAAACAGAGCTTAACCAATCAGGCATGGGCAAGCTGGATTTTTTTGGCGATGCCATCAGTTTGCGCAACGACATGTCGTTTGCAGTGCTCGCCGCTGCGCCGAGAAGCGTGAACTACGACCAATCAGGAATCGGACTGTCTAGTATCAATACCTCACACAACAAAGAGGCGCAATTCCCGCGGTCGTTGTTTCCGTCATTTACCCAATACTGGGGCGACCGGAGTGTTGAACAAGGAGGCGGCAGCGCTTGGGCTAGCCAGACAACCATATTTGCCCGTTTTGCGCTCTATGTCGAGCTTGACGGCCGTAAACAACCGGTGCTTGAGCTGCCCGGGGCGCTTATGCCCTATTCCGAGATCTGGGGACGGCGCACTGACGGCGAGGTCCAGCGTCTTGACAACCAGGTACCCTATCAAGAGCCCCTGGTGGGGTTGTATCAACCGTGGCACGGCCGGATGTGGTTGCAGGTTGATGACTGGAGCGCACCATGATTATCGGGGTTTCCATCACCGACAGGTCGCACTATTACGGCACGGGCTATATAGCCGGCACGGCAGACGGGATAGTCACTGTTGGCGGGCAGGCTGCGCAGCGGGAAGTGTGCGTGCTGCACGACATGCAGCTGGTCGCCCGCGTGTGGAGCCTGCCAGGCGGGCATTACATGATCCCGCATCTGGATGCCAACCGGGAGTATCTTGTTATTGCGCGTGACTACAAGCGCCAGTACGAGCCTGTTGCCTACGACCACGTCAAGCCTGCTACAAATCTAACGCCGCAAGAGCAGATCGGGTTATATAGATCATGGCGTTAGACCCGGGCAAACTGGCTCTCGCTTTGTGGCGTGCAAGGCGGACAATTGATGCGGCAGCAGTCCCGCTTGCCCTGGGCGACGGCACACCGCAAGGACCGGTTGTCATCAAATTGCGCGGATGCGGCAGCGGTCAGACGGGCGCTGCATACGACATTGGCAATACAACCGCCCATGCGCGCAAGAGTGCGCGTGTGGGCGGATGGCGGCAGCAGGACAATGTCCCGGCGCAAGGCGTGGCAGCATGCCATCGCGATAGCACTGCACCCGCACCCGGCATCGGCCACTGCGCCGGGGGCGGCAGTATTGGCGGCATCGGCATCAGCGCTTGCCAGGCATCACACACCCAGACCAGCTGGCCGCTCAAACGCTGCGCGGAGCCGCAAGAGACGCCATCGGTGCTCCTCAGCCACTGCGCCAGCCACCCCAGCCAACTTGCCATCCTCCTCAAGGGATGCAAGCGACCGCAGGAGACGCCATCCGCCCTGCTCGCGAATTGCGTGAGCGCGCAAGGGCTGACGGCCTTTTTGCGCGGCTGTCAGCGCGAGCAATATCAGCACGCGGTACGCCCGCCGTGCGAGTATTACCCGCTGCCATTACCACCGCCGCCGCCCGATCAATCCCCTTGCCGCCTGCGTCCGCCATCCGATCAGCTGCCACTGGCATTTTTGCGCGTGCGCGCCCGTCGCAACAGCGCCCATCTCTCCTTGCCGCTGCGTTGCTGGGATGCAGGCGAGAGCAACGACTTACCCATACTCCCCGGATACATCATGCACAACACCATTACCGCCGAGCACGCGGGCCAAACCCTGCAAATCCTCGCTCTCACCCTCAAAACCGATGTCGACAGCTATTGCTGGCAGGGCGATATCACCCTTGCCCCCGCCGATTTTGCCAAGCTCAATATTGACGGGCGCGCCAAGGGCGACGAGGCCATCATCACCCTCCGCATCAACGGCAGACGCTGGGACATCATGGCCGAGGATTACCGCGACACGCGCCGCTTTGTCGGCTACACCTACACCGTGACCGGGCGCAGCATCACCGCCAAACTTGGGGCTGATTACACCGCCGGCAAACATAAGCGCTACGACCAGCCGCGCTACGCGCGGCAAATCGCCGATGAGCAACTGCAATACCTGCCTTACCAGATAGTCGCCTGGGATGCTGTCGATTGGCTGGTATCGGGTGATGCCTACACCGTCAGCGGCCAGACGCCGATAGCGGTCATTGCCGACATCGCCAGGGCCGCAGGGGCGTTTGTGGAGAGCCATCCGCACGAGCCGCAACTCTTTATCCGCCCGCTGTGGAGACGTGCAGCGTGGGAAAAACCGACCCCGGAACGCACCATCCCCGCCAATCTCATCTTGTCGGCATCCGGGCAACGCCGCGTCAGTGAGCGCTGCAACGCGGTGCGCGTCGTCGGCAGCGGCGCAGGTGCCAAGGGCGCGCTCGTCTGGCGGCAAGGCACCGACCAGACGCCCGAGGCGGGCATCTTGACCCACGCCCTCTACACCGACGATACCGTGCTGCGCGCCGCAGGCTTGGCCGCGCTCTCCGAGACCGGCACCCACAAGCTGCAAACCGTCGTCTTGCCGTGGGCGGAGAAATACCAGCTGCCGCTGGCCGAGCTTGGCAAAGTGTGGGCATTTGTGGAGAGTGGCCAGACATGGCAAGGCGTGATCAAGGGCATCGAGGTCAGCGTTACGCTCGACAACGACGCGCCGGTCGTCACCCAAACCGTCACCGTTGACCAGTACGCGGGAGAGTAAGCATGGATATCTTGAGTCAATTCCGCGCGCTGATTGCGCCGACAAAGCGCCAGGTCGCACGCATCACCGGCGGCAAGGGCGCGGGCGTGTGGGTGGCGGAAACGCCCGGCGGCGCGGTTGTGGTGCTCACCGGCGAGGCGCAAATCGGGCAAGGCGTCTATTACGACGCTTATACCCGAGAGATCGAGGGGCAAGCGCCGGATGTGGTGTGGGTGGAGATCAGCATCTAGCCCATTTGGCAAACTAGTCTAATCGCCGCTTTGAGCGGCGTTTTTTATGCTGTCTCCGATATCAACCACGGAGACAATCCCATGAGAACCCCCAAACTCCCGAAACTTGCCTATTGGCACTTGGGCACTGTGGCGCTGCTCGCCGCCCTTTGGGCGATTGCGCCGCAGCAAATCGGCGTGTTGGCGCTTAAAGGCATCTATATCACGCTCGCGCTCGCTCTTGGCTATTACGCCGATCGCACGATATTTAGCGCGTACCGCCCTTACATGCTCAAGCACAGTGATTTGCTGCTCGCGACCGGCATGATCCGCAGAGCCATTGTGATTGCCGCCGTGGTGCTGGGCTTTGCCCTGGGGCTGTAACCATGCTGCGCCTGCTATCCCTTGCCATCCTCGCCGCCGCACTGGCGGCGCAGGCGCACGCCGCCGACTGGCAGACCCGCGCCAATGCCTACAAGCGCGAGCTGATTCGTGAGGCACGCGCGGAAATGGGGTTGGATGCCCCGGTAGCGATGCTGGCAGCGCAAATCCATCAAGAGTCATTGTGGCGGCCGAATGCCCGCAGCAAATATGCCAACGGTCTTACTCAATTTACGCCTGAAACCGAGGCGTGGATCAAGCAGGTGTTTCCGGTGGCGCTCGGCAGCGGGCACGCCTTTGAGCCGCGCTGGGCGATCCGCGCGCTGGTCAAATACGACAACTGGCTCTATCAGCGTATCGATGCCGCTGATGACTGCAATCGCTGGGCGATGGTGCTCTCTGCCTACAACGGCGGCCTCGGCTGGCTCAACCGCGACAAAAAGCTTGCCGCCCAACGCGGTGCGGATGCGCGGCGCTGGTGGGGGCATGTCGAGCGTCACTCGCGCCGTGCCAAATGGGCAATCGCCGAGAATCGCGGCTACCCGCGCGCCATTATCTACAAGCACCAGCAGCTCTATCACAGCTGGGGAGGCGTGGCCGTATGCGCGCCATGATGTTTGCCGCGGCGGTGTTATCCGCAATCGTCGGTGCTTTGGCGTGGCGTGTGCAGACGCTGCGCACAGCGCTTGATCGCGCGCAAGCCGAAACCCGCGAGATCAACCGCGCCTATCAGACCCTCGCCGAGCAATACCAAGCCGCCGATGACGCTTACCAAGCGCTTATTGCCTCACAAGCACAAGTGCGCGAGCGCCATCAACCGGCGGTGCGTCGCGTGCAAAGTGCCAAGCCATCCGACGATGCGTCGCTTGCTCCGGTTTTGCGTCAGGCGCTTGAGGATTTGCAGCCATGAGACTTGCCGCGATTACCTTTGCCCTATGCCTTGTTGGTTGTGCCGAGCCACAAATCATTTATCGCCCGGTGCCCGTGCCCGCCGGACTTACGCAAACCGTGCCACATACCCGGCTGCCCGATCCCAAAACCGCGACTCAACGCGATGTTGCGCTCTATCTCATCGGACAGCATGAGGCGCTGGAGATGTGCAATGCCCGCCTTGAGGCCATCCAAAATTGGAGCGCGCAATGGACACGGTAGACCAGGCACAACTGCAAAACGACCTCGCCAACCAAGCCGCCATAGCCCGTGCAGCGGCACAAAAGAGCGGCCCCGGTCGCGCCGACTGCGAGGATTGCGGCAACGAGATACCGGCTCCGCGCCGTGCCGCCAATCCCGCTGCCACCCGCTGCGTGTACTGCCAAGCTGCCCATGAAAAAAGGATGAAACAACGTTGAACAACATCAATTTGCCCATCTGGAAATTTGCCTTTGATTTGGTGCAAACCGCCTTTGGCGTCGGGATCACCATCTATGTATGGATCTTGTCAAAACACAAGGCCAACGCCAGCAAAATCGGCGCGCTGGAAGAAAAACACAGCTCCGAATTGAATCAGGTGAAAAGCCGCCTGATCGAAATTGAAACCACCATCAAGCATATGCCGGACAAGCGCTCCATCCACAATATCCACGAGCGGCTCAACAACCAGTCGGAGTTGCTGAAGCGGGTTGAGGGCGAGATGAAAGGCTTGCAGGACACCTCTGCCCTGATCCTGCAAGCGCTGATCAACAAGAACAACGGAGATCCCAAATGATGCAAAAAATCCAGCGCGAATATCACCGCCGCGCCATCCTCTCGCTCCTGCTCTATGACGCCGATTACCGGCTCTCTATCGATATGCTGGAGATGGTATTGGATGCCGCAGGCCATAGCATCACCCGCGACCAGATCGAGACCGAGGCCGCCTGGCTGGATGAGCAGGGCTATGTGAGCCGTGAGCGCCCGGCAATGGGGCTTGTTGTGGTGGCGCTCACTGACCGGGGCCTGGAGATTGCGCGTGGCAAGGTGCGAGTGCCCGGCATCCGCGACTTGCGCCCGTCCGAGATTGCCGAGATGCAGGGGCGATAATGGCGCAAAACAGCATCAAATCGTTGCCGCCCGCGCTCTTGGAGCAGCTACAAGAATGGCTGCGCGACCCGGCAATCACCCAGATCGAAGCGACGGAGCGCCTCAATGCACTACTCGCCGAAATCGGCGAGCCGCCGCGCAGCAAGTCGGCGGTCAATCGTTATGCGATGAAAATGAGCGAGGTCGGCGCAAAAATCCAGCAGTCGCGCGAGATTGCCGACATGTGGATTGCCAAATTTGGCAACGCCCCGCAAGGCAAGGTCGGCGCATTGCTCAACGAGCTGGTACGCAACCTCGCATTTGAAACCGCGTTGCATATGAGCGAGGACGAGGAACCGGCACACCCCGGAGCGCTGAAAGAGTTGGCACAGGCGATTGAGAAGCTGGAGCGGGCGTCGACAATCAACGACAAACGTCAGCGCGAAATCGAGCAAGCCGCGCTTGCCAAAGCCGCTGCAAAAGTGGAAGCGACCGCCAAATCGCAAGGCTTATCGGATGAGGCAGTCGCGCTTATCAAGCAAAAAATCCTCGGAGGCTGATTGTGGCCGGTGTGCTCTTGCCTTACCAAATGCGTTGGCTGGACGATCCCGCACCGGTGCGCGTCTACGCCAAATCGCGGCGTATTGGCATCAGCTGGTCAACTGCCGCCGAAGCGGCGCTGATTGCTGCCGCCGCGCGCGGCATGGACGTGTGGTATGTCGGCTACAACAAGGATATGGCGGAAGAATTTATCCGCGACAGTGCCGACTGGATCAAGCATTACCAGCTGGTTGCGGACGCCATCGAGGAGGAGATCATCCACGACGACGGCAAGGACATTCTGACTTTCGTTATCCGCTGCGCCAGCGGTTTTCGCATCACGGCGCTGTCGTCACGGCCCTCTAACCTGCGCGGCAAGCAAGGCTATGTCATCATCGACGAGGCGGCGTTTCATGACCAGTTGGGCGAGCTTCTGAAAGCAGCGATTGCGCTCTTGATGTGGGGCGGCAAGGTGGCCGTCATCAGCACCCACGACGGCGTGGACAACCCCTTCAACCAGCTCTGCGAAGAAATCAAGGCGGGCAAAAAACCGTACTCCCTGCACCAAACCACTTTTGACGAGGCAGTCACCGAGGGCTTGTATCAGCGTATCTGCCAAGTGCGAGGGATTGATTGGACGCCCGAGGGTGAGGCCGCATGGGTGGCCAGTATCTATGACCAATACGGCGAGGATGCCGACGAGGAGCTGCGCGTTATCCCGTCTAACAGCGGCGGCGCGGTACTCTCGCGCGCATTGCTGGAGCTGCGCGCCGTGCCCACGCCGATTGTGCGGTTGAGCAAACCCGCCAGCTGGGCGCAAATGCCCGAGCATCTGCGCCGTGCTGAGATTGCCGATTGGTGCAATGAGACCTTGCTGCCGCTGCTCACACCGCTTGATACCAGCCGCGAGCATGTTTTTGGGATGGACTTTGCGCGGCATCGCGACCTCTCCGTGCTCATACCGCTCTCTATCGCCCCTGATACGCGGCGGCGTCCTGAATTTGTGATTGAGCTGTCCAATATCCCGCACGCGCAGCAGCGGCAAATCCTCTTTTACGTGCTCGACCGCTTGCCGCGCCTCTCGGCGGCATGGCTCGATGCCACCGGCAACGGCGAGTATCTCGCCGAGACCGCCTTTGACCGCTACGGCCACCTCGTCAACCAGGTCAAAATCAGCAACAACTGGTACGGCGAGCACATGCCGCCGATGATTGCCGCGATTGAGGACGATGCTTTGCCCGTGCCAAAGGACGCCGAGATCATCAACGACCTGCGCGCCCTGGAGCGCATCGACGGCATCGTCAAGCTCGGCAAGCACCGCACCGGCAAGGACAAGGACCGCCACGGCGACGCCGCGATAGCGCTGTGTCTGGCCTACGCCGCATCGCGTACCGACAACATGCCGCCGGTGGAAGTCGCGATTGAGGCAAGAACACCGGATAACGAACAGACCTATTTGGAGTATTGAGAGCATTTGCGGCGCTGTTGCAAATAGCGCAAAATCATCTCATGAACACACATACCGATTTTGCGCCTGAGCGGCGCTTTTACGAACAGGCTTATCAGCAGATCATTGTGGATGGGAAGATTGCTTTTCCCCGAGGTGCCCAGCAGGCCAAGACCTTATTGTTGCGCGACTTGCGGCATGGCGATACTGATAAAACTACCAAAGCCTTGATGGAAAAGATGCAAGCGCAAGATTTTGCGTGGCCGCTGCATCAGCGCTGCGTGCAATTGTGCCTGGAACACGAGATTTACCCCGGCGCTTTTCATTATCTAGCTCTGCGTCCTCATTCACCCGAAACCTTGCCCGAAGCGCTTACTTTGCTGACGGTGCCCGAAATCAAAGCCGTGCTCAAGGCGCATGGCCAGCCGGTTACCGGCAAGCGCGCAGACTTGGAACGGCAGGCGCAGGAAGTATTGCGGCTTGAAGACCTGCGCAGCAATTACACGGAAAAATTGGCGCAGCAGCAGGAGAAATTCAACCAGATGGCGCTCAAGGAGAAATATCACGCCTTGGTGAGCATGGTGGATATGCGCGCGCATTTTTTGCGACGGGTAGAGCAGCTGCAAGAGCTGCTGCAAGGGGAAGTGTTTAAACACGCGCTCCTGCCGATCGAAGCCGAGCCGGACGATGCCAAACTGGCGGCGCTGCTGGATGGATCGGGCTACGTCGATGCCGTCACGGAAAGCACCATCCATAAATTGCTTCCTCTATTTCCGGGCGGCGAACAGGAAATTTATACCAGACGTTTGCGGCGCGAATCCGCGCCGGAACGCCGACCGCAGCGGCAACCGTGGTGGAAAAAGCTCCGGCTGTGGAAATAAATTTCCCCAATATTTGAAACTCGGTTACAAATAGCGTATCTTTTGCTTCGAGGCGTAAGAACCTCTACAAAAGGCGGAAAGCTGCCCCCGACAGATTGGCGGTTTTTTTGTACCTGCGTGCAAGCGCTTGTTTATGTCGGGAGGGCGGAGAATACAAGACCCCGCAAGGGGGAATTATCCCGGCCGTCCTTTTGCGGTTTCTTAACCTCCCGGCGCCCTATGAGGAGAATCCAATTTTGGACTCTCCTCAACGGCTGAAAACGTAAGAAATTTTCAAAAGGAGTCTCTCATGACAAGCTACAAAGAACCGCTGGTTCGCCTTTCCGGTAACCGCCTGATTACCACCTCTCTTGCCGTCTCTCATCATTTCGGAAAAAAACACGCACATGTTTTGCGTGACATACAATTACTTGAATGTTCGCCTGAATTTGGTGCGTCGAATTTTCGACTCTCGTCGTACACCACCAGCCAAGGCAAGCAACTGCCCATGTATGAAATCACCCGCGACGGCTTTTCCTTCCTCTGCATGGGGTTTACCGGCCGAGCGGCGGCGCAGTGGAAAGAAAAATACATTGCTGCCTTCAACGCTTTGGAACAGCAGGCACTGCAAGCACCTACCGCGCCATTCCGCCTTGAAGCGCATATGGCCACGCTTGCCCAGGGCATGACGGCTCTGCTTGCGCAAAACCAACTGGTGCACCGCTATATCGCGCTCCTCGAAATGAACCAGAAGAGCAAGCGCCGTATCAAGCGCGAAGATGAAGCCATCATCCGCCAGTTGCACGACGAAGGCATGCGCCAGGCCGATATTGCGCGGCTTTTGCGCATTTCCGCTACCTCAGTCAACCGCATCCTGCACGGGGAATACAAATTTTCCGACAGCCCTGCCGGCAAGGGCATCAGCGAGTTGCTGGAAGAAATGCTTGCCCGCGAGCAAGCGCAATTGTCCGCAGCGCTTATCACACTGCCGCACGATTCGGAGGTGCGCTCATGAGCCTGATCAGCCGCAAACAGTCGCAGTTTGATAATGCCCGCGATGTACTTCATGCCACCGACAGCGTGCTGGGGTTGATTGAGGACTTGACCGCCAACCAGCGCGAAGATCAGGTGATGTGCAATACCGCCGGGCTTTTCTGGATTGTCAGCCTGTTGCGCGATGAAATCCGACCGCACCTGCAAGACAAGCCCTGATACACTGATCAACCACACCAGGCGCAGCATTGCCCGCTGCGCCTTTTCTTTTGGCTAACTAGTCTAATCGCGCCTTGGCGCTTCTCCGCCTATGCTCCGTCATTATCCCCGGAGTATTTATATGGCACGAAAAAAATCATCACGGAAACATAAACCTAACAAACCCCTGGCGATGGAAGTGGCGGTTGAGCGCGGCCTTACCACCGTCGAAAGCATCGACAAGATTTTGAACGATCGCCTCGGCGGCGACACCAACGCCTATCGCGACTTGCTCACCGATACCACCGTTACCGGATGCTGGGCGCAGCGGCAAACCGCGCTTGCGAAACTTGAGCGCCAAGTATTGCCGCATGACCCGGACAATCCCGCCGACGTCGAGGCCGCCGAGTTTGTCGAAGCGCAGCTTGCGCGCGTCAACTTTGACCAAATCCTCAAGGCCATGCACTGGGGCGTGTTTTACGGCTTGGCCGTCGGCGAAATCATGTGGGGCGTCGAAGATGGCCGCGTGGTGCTCGATCATGTGTTGGTGCGCGACAGAGCCAAATTTAAATACGACGTCGACGGGCAGCTGCTCTACACCGGCAATAATGCTGATGAGGTAATGCCGGAGCGCAAGTTTTGGATGTTCTCGGCAGGCGGTGACACAACCGACAACCCCTACGGCTTGGGGCTGGCGCATTTTCTCTACTGGCCGATTTTGTTCAAAAAACACAACGTCAAATTTTGGTTGATGGGCAACGAGAAGGCGGCAACCTCTATCCCGCACGGCACCTTTGACCCCCGCTCGCCCACCGCCGCCAACGACAAGCAACAGCTGCTCGCCGCGCTTTCCGCCATCAAAAATGGCTCGGCCACTGCCACCCCGAACAATACGCTGGTGCAGCTCCTCAAAGGCGAGAGCGGCACCCAGGATTACGAGACGCTGTGCCGCTACATGGACGAGGGCATCGCCCTGGTGACGCTGGGGCAGGTGATGACCAGCCAGGCGGTGGGCGGGCAGTACAAGGCCGAGGTGCAGGACGACGTCAAAGACGACATCATCAAGGCCGATGCCGACCTGCTCTGCGCCTCCTTTAACGCGACGATTGCGACGTGGTTGACGGAGTGGAATTTTCCGAGTGCCAAGCCGCCGAAGCTGTGGCTGCTCGCCGAAGAACCAGACGAGAGCGAGGCCAAGGCCGAGATGTACGCCAAGCTCGCCGTGCTCGGCTACCGCCCGACGCTGGATCATGTGAAAGAAGTATTCGGCGGCGACTGGGAGGTCATACCGCAAGGCGCATTGCCTGCGCCGGAGGATACGCCGCCTGCCGACTTTGCTGAGGGCGACCCCGAGCCGGAAACCCCGCCCGACAGCATGAGCGAACGCTTGGCACGCGAACTCGCGCCACACAATGACCAATGGATTGCCCGCATCGCCGATGAACTCGGCCAGTGCGAAACCCTGCTCGAATTCCGCGAGCGTTTGGATGCGCTTGCCGGTGAGTTGTCCATCGACGATTACGCGGAGATATTGGCTCGCGCGAGCACCGCCGCGCACTTTGCCGGGCGCGCCGAAGCATCCGATGAGGGACGCGCATGAGCCTTGCCCACCGTCGCCTGCCGTTTAGCGAGCAAATCCGATTTTTTCGCGGCAAGCTCAATATCCCCACGCAAAGCTACGCCGACATCTACGGCGCGGAGCATGATGCCGCCTTTGTCGTCGCCGGTATGGCGCGCATGGATATGCTTGCCGACATGCGGCAAGCGGTGGACAAATCCATTGCAGGGGGGATGTCGCTCGCAAAATTCCGCAAAAGTTTTGACAGTATCGTTGCGCGCTACGGCTGGCAGTACAACGGCGGCCGTGACTGGCGCAGCCGCATCATCTACGACACCAACCTCTACAGCAGCTATCAGGCGGGCAGATACGAGCAGCAGCAAAGCATCAAGCATCTGCGTCCTTATTGGGAATATCAGCATCTTGATGGGCAAAAACACCCGCGCCCCGAGCACGAGGCATGGGACGGGCTGGTACTGCATGCCGATGATCCGTGGTGGCAGACGCATTACCCCATCAATGCCTACGGCTGCAAATGCACCGTCTTTGCCCACAGCGAGCGCAGCCTTGCGCGCAACGGCCTCAAGGTCGGCAAGGCACCACCTGTCGAGATGCACACCGTGGTTGTCGGTAAAAACAGCGCCAACCCGCGCATGGTTGCCGTGCCCAAGGGCATTGACCCCGGCTTTGACCGTATCCCAGGCAAAGATCGTGAACGTGCTGCACAAATGCTGCTCGAAAAGGCCAAGGGCGTACCCCCGAAGATGGCCAGCACGGCAGTCTCGGCAACGCTCGCTCATGCCCAGGTGCGGCGTCTGCTCAATGCCGAAGTGGCCGAGATGGTGGACACCGTGGCACGCGAAAAGGTGGCGCGCGGCGTCAACAAGTCGGTGGGCGTCATCCTCCCCGAGATTATCGAGGCGCTCACCGCGCGCGACATGGCACCGGCCACTGCCGTGATCACCCTGCGCGACCGCGACATCCTCCACGCCCTGCGCGATGACAAGCACCAGCCGTTGCCGGTGGATTTTTGGCGCAATATCGCAGAGCACATTGCCGCGCCCGAAGCCGTGCTGCTCATGAAAAACGAAACGCCACCGGTGCTGCTCTATATCTACGACCTGGGCGGCGACAAGGGCAAGATGGCGCTGAAAATGGATTACGATCTTGAGGTGAGGACGCCGGAAGGCAAGCGCAAAATCAAGGGAAACATCCTGCGCACCGGCTCAATGCTTTACACACAAGATGAAATTGAAAGCCTGAAAGGGCATATCGAAATCTGGAAGAAGTAACGGGGGCGATACGCCGGGCAGGATTCGAACCTGCACTATACACCAAGGCAGGATGGCGATTTACCCCGTTGTATAAACCATCATCCCTTGAGCCTCGCTGCCCTCTCACCTTAATTGGGCCCTTCGGCGTATCACCTGCAAGCAGTATAACGGAAAGCACATGGCAACACTGAATATTAACGATCCCCGCATCATCGCCTACCTTGAAGACCTCGCCCGCGCCGGATTCTTGGACAAAGCCGTCTGGAAAACCATTGGTGAGGCACTGCTGCGCTCAACCAAAAAGCGCTATGCGAAACAGCAGGCGCCGGACGGTACACGCTGGGCGCCGCTCTCGCCCCAATACGCCGCGTGGAAAAAGCGCCACAAAAAAGGGCGGAAAATCCTGAAGCTGGAAGGGGAAATGCGCAATACCTTGAACTATCAGGCAGGCGATGCCTCAGTAGCGATTGGCTCAGACCGTGAATACTCTTCCATCCACCAATTCGGCGGGCGCTTTAAAGCGTTTGGCCAGCACAACGCGGTGATGCCTGCCCGTCCGTTTTTGGGGCTGTCTGCCGAGGATGAGCAAGCCATCTTGGACACCATCGCCGACGCTTTTGAGGCCAATCAGCCCTGACCGCGTAAACGGCGTTTTAAGCCGTTTTTGCGCAAAACACGGGCAAGCAATGCTGCACGCCGCGAAAGCGGCTAAAATGGCATTTAGCAATCGCCGTAAATGTATCCGCGTTGCGCCTCACTCTCCCGTTTTGCTGTCCTGCGCAAAGCACCCCCGCAAAAATGGCAAACTAGTCTAATCTCAATCTTGCCTGCCGCCCGCCACAATGGGCGGCATGAACAAGATCGCCATATTCAAAACCGGCCGCCACACCGCCACCTCCGGCGATGTGCTCGACGCCACCCCCGAGATGCTCGCGGCCATCGCTGCGGGCTACAACCCCACGCTGCACGAATCCCCCGCCGTCGTCGGCCATCCCAAGCACGACGCGCCCGCCTATGGCTGGGTGCGCGCGCTCTCATTTGACGAGCCGAGCGGCGTCCTCTATGCCGACTTTGCCCAGGTGGACCCCCAGTTTGCCGATTGGGTCGCCGCCGGGCGCTACAAAAAGCGCTCCGCCTCTTTTTACACCGCCGACCACCCCAGCAATCCTACGCCCGGCAAGCCCTATCTGCGCCATGTCGGCTTTCTCGGCGCACAGCCGCCCGCCGTGAAAGGCCTTGCCGATTTTGCCGGCACAGACGAGCCGGTATACGAGTTTGCCGATTTACCCGACCCACCCCAACCCTTACCCCACGAGGAAACCATGGAAAAAGACGAAGAACTGAAGAAAAAAGAACAGGAACTCAACGAACGCGAGAAAGCGCTTGCTGAAAAAGAGGCAGAGCTGAAACGCAAAGAGGCCGAGCTGGAAGCCGAAGAAGCGGCGCGCGAAGAAGCCGAAGCCGCCGATTTTGCCGAGGGCCTGGTCAAAACTGGCCAATTGCTGCCGCGCGAAAAGGCCGCCGTGGTATCTGCGATTTTGCAGGTCGGCAAAGACGCCACCTTTGATTTTGCCGAGGGCGGCAAAGTGAGCAAATGCAGCACCGCGCAGGGCTTAAAAGACGTGCTCGCGCGTCTCCCGAAAACCATCGATTTTGCCGAGCACACCGGCGACGACCCCAACAAGCGCACGCTGCCGCAGGCAAGCGACCAGGTCGATGACGACAAGGCCGCCGCCGCGCTCGACAAGCGCATCCAGGACTTCGCCGAAGCCAATGGCATCAGCTACGCCGAAGCCGCCATCCAGATTGGAGAATAACCATGCCCCATCACAATATTTTGAGCAAAAAAGTCACGCTGGCCGAAGACGTCAAAAAAGGCCAGATCGTGAGCTGGTCGGGTGAGCTTGCCACCACCGGCAGCACCACCAAAGAGCCCGCAGGCATCGCCCAGTACGACGGCAAGACCGGCGAGACTATCGCCATCACCACCATTGGCCTTGAGGACGTGGCATTGACCGGCGTCAAGGTCGGCGATGGCGTCAAGGCCAATGCCGGTGCCGCCGAGAAGGCAACCAACGCGACGGAAGCGTTTGCCACCGTGGTTGAGGTGGTCAACACCGCCACCGCCGAAATCCTCATCAAATAAGGAAGAAAACACATGTCAAGAAGCGAATTGCAACGCCTGCGCGTCGTTGATCAAATCCTCACCAAGGTCGTGCGCGGCTACAATCTCGATCAGGAATTCTCCGGCCATCACCTCTTCCCGGATGTCGAAGTCACGGCAATGGGCGGCAAGATCATCAAATTTGGCAAGGATGCGTTTGTCGTGGTGAACACCACCCGCGCGCCGGGCGAGACCGTGCGCAGCGTCGGCATCACCTACTCCAGCGACAATTATGCCCTCGAAAACCGCCTGCTCGAAGGCAAGGTGCCGGAGGAGTTTGCCGCCGAAATGAACAAGGTGCCGGGCATCAAGGCACAAACGCTGGCTGTCAATGTCGTCATGGCAAAAATGCGCCTCGAAGGCGAGGCCAAAAAAGCCAAGCTCGCCACCACCACCGCCAACTACGCCAGCGGCCACACCGAAGCGCTCTCCGGCACCTCGATGTGGGACAACGCTGCCTCAAACCCGCTCGAAGCCATCAGCGACGGCAAAGCCAGCATCCGCAAAGCGATTGGCCGTTATCCCAACGTACTGCATCTTGACCTCTACGCCTATGAAGCGCTCAAGCGACACCCCAAAATCATTGAGCACTTCAAATTTACCGGCGAATCCAGCATCACCACGAAGATGCTTGCCAGCTATTTCGACGTTGAGACCGTGGTCGTTGCCAAAACCGTATCCGTCGCCACGCTGGATGCGCCGTTTGCTGAATTGTGGGGCAACAACACCGTGCTGGCCTACGTCCCGCCCGCTGCGATGCGCGCCGCCGCCGTGCCGTCATTTGGTTACAACTACTTGCTCAACGGCATGCCCAAGGCCGAAAAGGGCTATTTCGAGGAGAGCGACCGCTCATGGCATTACCCGGTGCTGATGGCAGACCAGCCGGTATTGACCGACAACACTGCGGGCTTTTTGTTTACCAACACCGCGACGATCAAGTAAGGGGGGCGTTATGCCACATTATGAGTTGCTCTACCCCGTGCGCCATGACGGCGTGCGTTATGAGCCACCTGCCGTGGTGGAGATGAGCGAGCCGGAGGCGGCAGCTCTGCTCGCTGCCGGCATCGTCAATGCTGCCGCCATGCCGGCGGCAGAGGCCGCGCCGCAAACCGGCGTGCTCGACCTCACCCCGCAAATCGTTGCCCAAGTGTTTGCCGAGCGCGCCGTCAAAACGGACAAGCAGCCCACGCTTGCCCAGGCCGTCAGAATCCTCGGCAAAAACACTGACGCGGGCACCACCGACGATGGCATCCGCCTGGTCATCGACCCCAAAACGCTCACCCAGGAGCTGCTGGATGAGGCTTGGGGCATTTACACCGCCGCGCAGGATGAGCCATGAACTACTGCACGCCGCTGGACCTCATCGCCCACGCCAACCGCGCCCGCCTCGTCGGGCAGTTGGCAGGCAATGATTATGCACCCTTGCCTGATGCCGCCGCCGTGCTGGATTACTTCACCACCGGCAATGCCGCGCCCGGATTTGAGGATGTGCTCGCAAATCTCAAGGCGCGCGTCGAGCAGGCCATCACCCATGCCAGCGGCGACATCAACGGCTATCTGGCGCTGATCCCCGACATCAAGTTGCCAGCGGACACCCTTGCCGCCGCGTGCATGGATATGGCGCTGTATCGGTTGTTCGACCGCCTCGAGGACGGCTCAGTCATCAAGCAGCTCAACGACAGCCGCCATGCCTTTTTTGACCGTCTCGTCACCGGCAAGGCAGTGGTCAACCGCGATCTCGCATATGGCGCGGCGCAGACCGTCGGCCCCGACGCCGTCTTTACCGCGCAAACACTGGAGGGCTACTGATGGCAGACATCTTCGCGCCGCGTGAGGTATTGACGCGCCACCTGCAAAAGCTGGTGGAGCAAGGCATCTTGCGCTACGTCGGCCAGGCGCGCGAGTTTGGCGATGTGCTGGAGGGACGGCAACCGGCGGTGCATCTGGCCGCCTACGTCATCTTTGACAAGTACAGCAACGTTTCCACGCAGGCACGCAATCAAAAGATGACCCAGCAATACAGCGTCGTCATCGCCATTCAGGACGCGCGCCCGGTGCGCAGCGGCCACGGCTACGGCGGCAACAGCGACGGCGAGATCATCGCCGCCGTCATGAGCCACGTCGAGGGACTCGCGATTACCGACGGCGACACCACAACCACCCCCGGCTACGGCAAGCGCTTCACCTTGACCGATGCCGATCAGGCCTTTTACCCGCCCGGCGGCTGGGCCTTTTATCCCCTCTCATTTGCCATTGACGTTATCAACACAAGGACAACGACCCCATGAAAAACAGCATCAACTATGATCACGGCTTTATCGGCACCGGAACCCCATACTTTATCCCGGATGAACCGGATGCCGCCGCCCTCTATTTTGGTAACCCGGTAGCGGCCAAAATCGCCCTCTCATCCGAAACCAAAACCCGCAAATCGCGACGCAAACACGATGCCGGAGCCGTACTCGACGGCATCACCACGCCGAACGCACCGGAAGTCACGCTACAAACTGACACTTTCCAACCGCTAAACTGGGCGATGGCGATGATGGGCACCAGCGCCGAACAAACCGTAACCGTGCAAACCGTGGCCGACGAGGCAGGTAAGGCGCGTCTCTACGGCTACCACAAGCTCAAGCATGGCGACATCGATCCCGCCACCTTGCAAGTCAAAAAAAGCGGCTCTCCTATCGACAAAAGCAAATATGTGCTGATCGCCGAAGCCGGGCTGGTGCAAATCACCGATCCCAGCGCCGCCGCTGAAGGCGATGAGCTTACCTACGATTACAAGACCAAGCAGGTCAAGAAAATCGTTATCGACGGCGCGCGCGTCACCAGCTTCAAAGGCACGGTCATCATCGATGGGGAAAACGACGTCACCAAGCAGCGCTGCAAGCTCATCATCCCCAACGTCACCCTTGCCGTGGAAGGGGAATTTGACTGGTACAGCGACGATTACAACAGCGTCACCATGAAAGGCACCGCCGCCGTCGGCAAGAATGGCGAAGCGCCTTACACCGTCGAACTCTATGAGTAAGCGGAGGGAGTATGACCGCAAAACAGCATACCGACACCGTTGTCGTCAAATTGACCGCGCCGGCCACGATAGGCAACGTGTCATTTGCCGTGGGCGCAACCGTCGCCCTGCCACCGGAAACCGCCGCATGGTTGGTTGAGCAGGGCAGCGCCCGCATTGTTGATGATGGCAAGGAGGTGGCCGCGAAAAAGGGCAAGTAAATGCACACATTGAGATGAATCACAAAAAAAGCCGCAGAAATGCGGCTTTTTAACAGGAGCTTAAAATGCAGCACTTATGGCTTGTTTTTATCCATAAAGTCAGTCACTAATTGGTATTCTTCTTCGCTTGAAAACGTAATTTTGAATGTCTCAATGTCATTGAGTTCTATTGATAGCTCGGGGAATTTTTCCTGAATCATTCTCATATATTCTTCAGCGGACTTAGAGGTTGCAAGGATTATTTTCTTGCCATTCGATTCTATTTCATGCTGTTCTCTTAAATGCACAATGTACGTTTTTGGATAGCTACACATAGTGTTGATTCCTTATTTTTACAATTTATATAACATGATAGATCATGCCTAACTCACAGAGGTAATCATTCCGCTGTGAAAAATCTATATGGGGGGGCAGGAGTAATTTTCAAGATTCCCACGGCATTCGCTTGGCATACTCGCTGATGCCCCACAGTCCGGCCTTGCTTTGCCGGGCTTTGTTTTGTACGGGCAGCAGTCCGGCCGGCTCTTTGCCGTAGTCGTAGTATTTGGGATGCAGCCACGCGCCGCCTTGCGCAATCATGTTAGCGCAAGGCTTTCACATGCTGGAAAGCGCCAGCAAAAGAATCACGACAGCAATGACCACTTCGGTTTTTGATCTGATTTTCAAAGGCCCGATAGAAAAGCCTTTGGACTTCCGCCGTTTTTTGGCGGGAGAAGATTGGGGCGTTGAGGAACGCGATGAGGCAGCCTGCCTCTGTGCCAGCAGCTTTGCCCTGCTGGGCTCCAGATGTGTATATCCTCCCCAATCCGGGCGATGACCGCCAACAATATAACCACCCATCCGTTTCAGAACGGGGCGAATGCCAACGGCAATTTCCACCCATTTGCCGTTGGTATCACGTTGTGATTCAGTGATGTAATCCCAGTTAGGGTCGGTTTTGGGGTCAATCCGGTCAGGGATTTTTTGCAGTGTCTTCAATATGTGCTGGAAATTCAGGGCCGGGCAGATTTCCAGACTTTTCAGGCGCTGCATCAATTCTGCCGTAATCCATGCCTTGTCAACGTGCCAAACGCCGTTGCTGTCCATGTGGCCATGTTCCAGCCATCCGCCGCCCCATGCCGAAATGGGCATTTCAAGACGTTTGCAGCCCCAGAGATTGATGTTGTATTCGCTTTCGCCAAAGCAGTAGCGCTTGCCGTTGTAGGCTTTCTGATACCCCTGATAGCAGCCAAGCGCGCCATAGGTTAGATGCTTTTTGCTGGCCAACTCGCCATTGATGCGCATGCTGGACGTTTTCCAGCTGCCCACCAAATCAAAAACCGTGATGATCAAGTCAATTTCCGTGACCGGCAAGCGCACGGTATGTCTTATGCTTTTCCCTTCGCCTTCTGTCGTATAGCTCGGGATGCGCTCACATATCTCCACGGCCTTGAGATAATTGGGGGAGGCGCTGTAGCCAAAGGTGATTTCTGCCTGCGCCACGTTTGTTGTTGCCGGGCTCCTTTCTTCATTCGCCTGACGGCCACAAGCAGGGCACAACACAGCTGGTGGCAGTACGGGGACATTGCAGTGATTACAGGATGGCATAATTTTCTCCTTCAGCCCCAGCGTCCTTGCCACACTTTTTTGCCGATAATCTCGTAATCGTCCTTTGGCGTCAGCATCCATTCGCGGTAAATCTGGTTGTCGCTGATCACCCGGATGCCGTCTTTCTCACGCATCAGCCGCTTGATATAGAGCGATTCATCCACGCGCAGCACAAAAATGCCGCCATCCGGCTCACGCTGCAAATCATCGATCATCAGGGCATCTCGCGGATGCAGGGTTGGCTCCATGCTGTCGCCCTTGACCATCACGCACGCCAAATGCGCCTCCTGCAAGCCTTCCTTGCGCAGCGAATAACGGGTAAAGGCCAGATAGGTTTTCAACTGCCCGAAGCCTGCCAGTGCGCCATGACCGGCGCTCACCTCGATGTCATAGAGCGGGATCATTGCAAAGTCATCTGGATCTATCCCTTCCGGCCAACTTTTTGGGGGGTTGATGTGAGGTAAACCGCTAGCGTAGGTGGTTTTGTCATCATCACTCACGCTTTGGAGAGAGAAACCGGCGACGTCGCCAGTTTTCTCTTTCTTGAAATCATCAACGTATTGTTTTTTATAGGCGCTATTTTTAGAAACCGGCGACGTCGCCGGTTTTCCGGTGAGGATGTAGAGGATATCCAAGCCCAGCTCACTCATTAGGGCGCACTTGTCGCTCGGGATAGTTGTTGTGTCATTTTCCCAGCGGGAGATTGTGGGATAGCTGATCCCCAAAGCATCAGCCAAGGCGTTTTGTGATTTATACCCTTTTGATTTTCTTTCTTCTTCCAAGCGTTTGCCAATGCTCATTTATAAACCTTTCACATTTGTAGCAAAATATTTTGCATGATTATGCCAAAAAACTATTGACATAGTATATTTGTGCAAATAATATAAGCCAAACATGAAATACACCCGACGGAGAGGGCCATGAAAGGCGAAAAAATTTCACAAATGCTAAAAACGAAAGGATTGAATTTCCCGCTTTTAGCAGAGGCATGCGGAGTAACAACAGCTCACGTTTACAACGTCGCTTATCGCAAAACCACAAGTCTCGTTATTGCACAAAAAATCGCTTGCGCCATTGATGCGCCTTTTCAGCAAGTTTTTCCCGAATATGCAGAAAAAGCGCAAAAGCGAGTAGAACGCGCGCAAAAAATTTCACGTTTATCGCAAAAACTCAGTAGTGCGGTATGAGTATACCTATTTTTGCCAGACATTTGAAACCGCGTTCCAAATAGCGGAGAAAAACAATGAACACGAATGAATTATCCAGCACCCAATTGCGCGGCTACCAAGTGATGAAAGCCCTGTTTGGACACGAGATTGACGGCATCTCCTGTCAGCGCATCGCCGATGGCCTCGGTATCAAAAAGGTCGCGGTATTGCGCGATTTGCAAACGCTGCAAGCCGCAGGACTCGCCGAACAGCTGCCCAACAAGGGCTGGCGCATCACTGCTGCACTGGGGCGCGAGGCCATCAAGATGCTCAACAACCTCAATGCTGCGCGCGACCGTGTGGATGAGGTGCTGAACCGCTACACACCACGTTGATCGATTACCCCTGCTTATCAAGGATTACCCCATGTCTCAAAAAACACCCACCGCACAACACCCGCAAACCGACATTGAAGAATTTACTGTTGACGAGCGCGAATTTGCCGCCGACGTGGCAGCTGCCAACGCGATGAGTGATGCCGCTCGCACACTCACTCAAGAGCGCATTGATATGAACCAAATGCTGGGGCGTGTGCAAGCCACCCAGGCAATTGCAGCCATGCTGGATAGCTTGTCACTGGCGCAAATTGCACAAATCAAGGAGGCCAAGGCTTATCGCCATTTCCATGATCAGACCATGATGATTGATGGCATAGAAGTGCGCCTCAGTACATGGGAAGGATTCTGCGCAGCAATCGGCGGCAGCCGCCGCAGTATTGAAGAGAAGCTGGACAACCTGCAACTCCTCGGCGAGTCCGCCCTTGCTCGCGCCCAGGAATTGGGCATGACCACCCGCGAACTGCGTCGCCTGCGCAAGCTGGATGAGTCCGACCAAAAGGTGATTGTCGGCGAACTTGAGGCCGCAGTGGGCGATAAGGAGGCCATCATCGACCTCATTACCGAGATGAGCGCCAAACACGCCAAGGACAAAGACGCGCTGGAGAAGCAGCTCGAAGACCAGCAAGCCGAAGCCAAGGCCAGCACCCGCATTTTGCAGGACAAGGACAAGAAGATTGCCGAATTGCAAAAGCAGATTATCAAACAAGAAAGTCGCTCTATTGATGAGCAGCACGAAGAAGCCTTGCTGCGCATTGGCCGCGCCATGATTGATGCGCTGTCTCCGTTGGCCGGACTGGAAGATGCCATCACCGGCGCGTTGGAAACCGGAGAGGCCGCGTTGCGGTTGCGCGCCGCCAATGCCCTGCACGAGATGAAGGCTGCCATCGAAGAATTGCAGCTGAAATATGAGTTGGCTCATGTGCAGCCGGTAGATGACAGCTGGATGAACGGTATCAACGATCTTGCCGAAGCCGAAGAATAAGCGGTTGATATGAATACGGCTTACTTGATGGAACTCATTGGCAAACTGGAAGCTGCTCCGCGTGGCGAACGAGACGCCATCGTAAGCCAGGCAGCGGCACTGACGGGGAAATCGAAAGTGACTATTTATCGCAATATCAAAAAACTGGGCTGGACTTCGGGCAGAAAACCCCGCTCCGACAAAGGCACGCACTGCATGAGTGAAGACGAGATTTTGCATATCGCCGCGTTGAAGCGAGCCACCCAGCGCAAAAATGGCAAAGAGATGTTGAGCACGAAGGCTGCCATCGAGATTGCTGTTGCCAATGGTGATTTGCGTCGCGCATACAGCGAGGGGACGGTCAACCGCCAGTTGCGTGCAAAAGGGGTGTCCATGCGGCAACTGAACCGCGCCACGCCACACGTTACCTTGGCATCCGCCCATCCCAACCACATGTGGCAAGTAGACCCGTCATTCTGTGTCCTTTATTACCTCAAAGGATGCAGAGGGTTGGCCGTCATGGACGAGGCGCAGTTTTACAAAAACAAGCCGCAAAACTTTGAGCGCATCGCCACAAAGCGCGTGCTGCGTTACGTCTGCGTCGATCACTGTACAGGGGCGTTTTACTGCCGTTATTACAACGTCGCCGGCGAGAACGCCGAAACCATGTTCGATTTTCTCATGCACGCCATGGGCACAAAAGACAAGCAGCACAACCCCTTTGAGGGCGTGCCCAAGTTGCTTTATTGGGACAAGGGCAGTGCGCACCAATCATCCCTGATTGTCCAGTTTCTCAAAGGAATGGGAATTGAATGGCACGCCCATATCAAGGGCAACAGTCGTGCAAAGGGAAGCGTGGAAAAGCACAACGACATCATCGAAACCAATTTTGAGAGCCGTTTGTCCTTTGCTCGCATCCAATCCATCGACCACCTGAACGCTGCCTGCGAGAAATGGCAGCGCCATTTTCAGAGCACACAAATCCACAGCCGCCACGGTATGACCCGCTTTGCCGCATGGCGCAAGATTACCGCCGACCAATTGGTGGCACGCCCGCCGCTGGAAATCTGCCGCATGTTGTTGGCAGGCAAGGCCGACAAGCGCAAGGTGGGCGGCAATTACCAGATCAGCTATGCCATCCCCGGCTACGGCAGCCGCCAATACCGCGTGGCCGAGGTGGACAACGTGCGCATCGGCGAAACGGTAGAGGTGCAGGTCAACCCCTACGCCGCGCCGAGCATTTGGGTGTCGCACCCCGATCAATTCGGGCAAGTCAAGCGCTACGAGATCGCGCCGCTTGCCGTCAACGAGTGGGGCTTCACCGAGGACGCGGTGGCCGTGGACGGGCATTTTCAGCAAGCGCCGCTTACCGACATCGACCGCAACCGCCAGCACCTCGACGAGATCGCCTGGGGCACGCGCGATGCGCAAGCGGTGGACAAACTGCGCAACAGCAAGTCCGAGCCCGCCTTCGGTGGCCGTGTGGATGCGCTGGATTACCTCGGCAAGCCGCCCGCCGAGCCATCCAAAGTGATGCCCATGCCGCGCAGCGGCAAGCCGCTTGAGGTGGCCGCCGAAGCTCCCAAGCAAATCGACGTCAACCCGCTGTTTGTGCCTGCCGCACAGACGCGCGAGGAGCGCATCCTGCCGCTGCTTGATTTTATGCGCTGGGTGGTAGAGCAACTGGGCGAAATGCCCGAAGGAATGAACGATGAAATCCGCGACAGCTACTCGGGTGGCCTGCCCGAGAGCGCTTACCAAACCGCCCTGCAAACGCTTTTGCGCAACCGGGACAAAGCCAAACTCAAGGTGATCGCATGACTTTGCAAGAGATTATGACCGCGCACAACATCAGCCAGCCGCAATTGGCCGCCGGTGTCCTGCGCGCCGACGGCAAGCCCTACAGCGTGGCTGTCATCAACCGCATCGCCCGCCATGGCGAATATCCCAAATCCGCCGACCGTGCGGCGCTGCAAGCGCAAATCAGCGCCCGCCTGCAAGCCCTGGGCGTCGCCGATGCCCCGGACTGGCCCACCGAACAACAACCCGCAACATGGGAGTACCCCGACATGCAGATATTGACCCAACAAGCCCGCCAGACCTTTTGCCTGCCCAAGTCGCCGTTTGTTGACGACGTGCAAACGCGCGAGGACGTATACCTCTCCGACGAGCAGCGCTATATCCGCCAGAACATGCTCTTTGCCGCCAAGCAAGCCGGATTTATCGCCATCATCGGCGAGTCCGGCGCAGGCAAGACCACGCTCAAGCGCGATCTGATTGAAGGCATCCGCCAAAGCGGCGAGGCGATCATCGTGGTGCAGCCGCAAGCGATTGACAAGACCAAGCTCACTACTGCGCATCTGTGCGACGCCATTATTGAGGATATCAGCCAGGGCACCGCCACGCCGAAGCGCTCAATGGAGGCCAAGGCGCGGCAAATCCAGCGCCTGTTGACCGAAAGCAGCCGCGCCGGCAACAAGCACTGCCTGATTATTGACGAGGCGCACGATCTCACCGTGCCGATGCTCAAATACCTCAAGCGCTTTTGGGAGCTGGAGGACGGCATGCGCAGATTGTTGGGCATCGTCCTTATCGGCCAACCCGAACTCAAGCTCAAGCTCTCCGAGCGCAATGCCGATTTGCGCGAGGTGGTGCGCCGCTGCGAACAGGTCGAGTTGCAGCCGCTCAACGCCTACGTCGGCGATTACCTCACCCACAAGCTGCGCCGCATCGGCTTGCGCTTTGAGGATGTTTTTGCCGCCGACGCCGTATCCGGCCTGACCGCCCGCCTCACCCAGCAAAGCGGCAAGCACACCGTGTCGCTCCTCTATCCCCTCATCGTCAACAACACGGTCATCGCCGCCATGAACGAAGCCGCCAAGCTCGGGCAAAACCGCATCACTGCCGACATTTTCGCCGGTATTTGAGGAGCAACGACATGGAGCTGAAAAGAAAAAACATCGATGGCGAGATGCACAGACGCTGCACCAAATGCGCTGAATGGCTGCCGGAAACCACGGAATTTTTTCATCACGACCGCAATCGCCCGCAAGGCCTCGCACGGCGCTGCAAAGCCTGCTACGCCGATTACCCCAGTGTTATCCGCCGCAACGCCGAGCGTGCGGCAAACCGCAAACAACCTGCACAAACGCAATGGAGATAAGCCCATGACCACACCCAGCCCGCAAGACCAACTTTGGCAAGCCTTCGACACCAAGGTCGATCAGGAGGATTTTCCCGATACCCTGGGCGATGCCTTCCGCCATGTTGCCGACCGCCCGGCAGACCTCGCCACCGCCTTGAGCACCATGCTTTACACCCTGGGCAATTACCAAAAGATGGTTGCCGCACATTTTACCCGCGGAATATTTGTTGACGCGCTCAACAAATTGCAAATGCAAGAGGATGCCGTCGAAGTTTATTTCAGTTTCTCCGAGCGCGTGGAGGGATGCTTGCGCGTCACCCAACGCGGCATTTACGTCGAGTTGAGCCATTACAACGTGCGCTGGGGCGACTTCAGCACTCCATTCAAAAGCACCTCGTTACGCCACAAAAAACCGGAAAACATTGATTTTTTCAACATGCTGACCGCGCATTTTGAGGCGCTTGAGCATGCCGCCGGTGAGCTCGCCGGGCTGATCCGTGCCCAGCGTCAGCGCCATAGAGATTGCCTTGTTTGTTGAATAAGCCAATAAAAATAAGGAGTAAAAGTATGGGCGAAAAAGTGCTGGAGCTATTCAAGGTGTTTGTCGAAGCCGGACATGCCACCGCACACCAAATGATAGCCGACGGCCTGGACAATCTGGCTGCCGACTTTGAATTGGATACCGGAAAAACAATCAAAATCAGCATTGAAGTTGTTGATACTGAAGACGAAGATTTTTAAGGAAAGCACATGAGCAAGAAAACCCGTATCAAAGCCGCTACCACCGAAGCCCCGCAAACCCGCGAGGAAACGCAAACTTGGATCAAGGAGCTCGGCGACGTGCAGCGCGAGATGGCGCGCCAGACCGCCGAGATGAACGATGAAATCGGCGTCATCACCGAGCGCTACAAAGACCCGCTCAACACCCTCACCGACCGCGCCAAGGCGCTGCAAAAGGGCATTCAGGCTTGGTGCGAGGCGCACCGCGCCGAACTCACCCAGGGCAAGGGCAAGACCGCCAATTTGGTGACGGGTGAGGTGAGCTGGCGGCAGCGTCCGCCGTCCATTGCCATTCGCGGTGTGGAAAGTGTGCTGGATGCGCTGCGTAGCCTTGGTTTGCATCGCTTCATCCGCACCAAGGAGGAGGTCAACAAAGACGCCATGCTCAATGAGCCGGATATTGCTGCCACCGTGGCGGGGGTATCTGTGCGCAAGGGGGCAGAGGATTTTGTCATCAAGCCGTTTGAGCAGTCGGGAGAAATGGCATGACCATACGCAAAAATCCGAGCATGATTGCGCTCACTTTGGCGACCGTTTTTGTACTTTTCGGCATGACGTTGTGTGCTGGTTTGGCTATGGGCGGTAAATGGGCAATGGGGCTGATCCTTCTGGTATTCAGTGCCAGCGCTTCTTTATTCGCCCTCAGTAATCTGGAGGACGAATGAACGAGCAGCAACGCGACATCATCGAGCGCATTAAAAAATGCCTGGCGCTCGCCAAATCATCCAACCCCAACGAGGCGGCCACTGCCTTGCGCCAGGCGCAAATGCTTATGCAACGTTGCGGCCTCACCGCTGCCGATATCGGCATGGCCGACATCGGCGAGACCGCACGCCTGTTGAGCGCCAGCAAGCTGCCTGCATGGCATCATTGGCTGATCCGCATCATTGCCGATGCTTTCGGGTGCGACACCGTGATTGACGTCGGCTGGCGCGGTGGCAAGCGCTCGCATATCAAGTTTATCGGCACCGCTGCGCGCACCGAGATTGCCGCTTACACCTACACCGTGCTTTACCGCCATATTCGCGGCGCGCGTGCCGCCTTCATTGCCAACCTGCCCGCTCGCTGCAAGGCGCGCACCAAGACCCTGCGCGCCGACAGCTACTGCGAGGGCTTTGTCGCCGCCGTAGCCGCCAAAGTGTCTGCCTTGGCCCTGGAGCCGGAGGAGACGCAAGCGCTTGCCGCTTATGTCGCCAGGCATTACCCCGATGCGCAAAAAGCAACCGCCGCGCGCAGCGCCGACAAAGACAAAAAGGCGCGCAACAAGCAGCCGGATTACAGCAGCCAGGGCTACCGCGACGGCAGCAAGGTCGCGTTGCACCGCGCCATGCACGGCACCACACAAGCCAGACTGGAGCAAGCATGAATCCTTTCATCAGCACCTGCGGCGAGAAAGTGACTGTTGCTGACCGCCTGTCCGCCGTCAATGGTTTTGACCGGGAGCAGCTGCTCGCTGCCTTGCAATGCCCAGGACTGCAAAAATCCGTCGAGCGCCGCATCAGGGCGCGCTTGAAAACTCTTGACAAGGAGCAAGCATCATGAGCATCGACAAATACTTGTACCCCAACGAATCCATGCTGGAGCGCCTCACTCGCCGCATCCGCGAGGCCTGCTTCGGCGTCGGCGTGCGTGTGCATCCGGACGGCAGCTGCACGCTGCGCCGTGGTTTTCGTCGCACCAACATTCCCGCGCATCAGCTGGTGATGATTTACCAGATGGGCGAGCTGCTGCATGACGTCAAAAATCCGTGAGGCAAAGATGACAACCATCACCCGTGACCATCCCGGTTTCGAACAACTTCTGAATGGAGTGATCGAGCTCATGCTCGATCGCGGCATGGAGATTTCCGACGTTGAGGCATTTAAAGCATGCGTACCGGCTCTGGTCATTGCTGACGACGAGGTGCGCATCCAGCTGCCAGAAGGCGCGGTCGTCGAATATGGCGGAGAGGTTGAAGCATGAAAATTCGCTGCCCGGCCTGCGGCGCAACCGCCAGCCTCGATGCCCTGATTGCCCACGATGACGCCCGCGAAGCACTCAAGCTGCTGGTGCAACTGGGCGGCGAGATGGCAAGCGTCACCATGCGTTATCTCGGGTTGTTTCGTCCGGCCAAAACCGAGCTGACCTTTGCCCGCCTCGCCAAGCTCCTTGCCGAGATCGTGCCGGACATGCAGGCGCAGCGCATCGAGCGCAACGGCCAGCTGCATGACGCACCGCCTGCGGCATGGATATGGGCAATGCAACAGACACTGGCCGCGCGCGATAGCGGCAAGCTCACCGTGCCGCTGAAAAGCCACGGCTATTTGTACGAGATCCTCACCAACTACCGCGCGGAACCGGGCGTTGTCACCGCTCCGGCACAGCCCGGCCAGGCGATGCAGACGGTAGGGCAGCCGATGGCACAAGCACCGAGCAAGGTAGTGGGAGCGATCGCCGCGCTGGAAGGATTAAAGAGATGATATGCCAAATGAAATTTACAACGCCATCATCGAAGGACTACAAAAACTCGTCGCTCTGCGGCTGCGCGGCGCACCATCTGAAGCCGGCATCGTCGCAGTGGCTGTCGTGTGGGAAGAAGCGCTTACCCATGCCGTTGACTGGCGTAAAGAAGACTTGCCGCGTGTCCGCCATGCGTTTTCTCGCTGCTATGCCGAGCTCAACGATTGGCCGTCCCCACGAATGTTCATTGAGCGCCTGCCGCCACGGCCACCCCCACCAGAATTACCCACTCCACCCATTGACCCAGCCAAGCGTGCGGAATTACGCAAGAAGCTAAAAGAACTCACAAAACTACTGACGGAGCCCGAACATGCACGACCTCAATCAAGCCGAAATCATCGCCAAACTTAATGAAGCGGCCGATGCCTGCATCGATGCCATCCTCGAAATCCGGCAAAACGATCTCACACAAGTCAAAAGCCTGCTTGGCTGCGCGCTGCGCGCCATCGATCCTGTACTCCGCTCGCTTGATACAGAGGAGGCATAATATGTACGTCGGCAATCAAAAAGCCCGCATCCATATTGGCAAAGCCAAGCTCGGCATGGATGACGACACTTACCGCGCCTTTTTGATGCGCATCACCGGCAAGGACAGCAGCGCAAAAATGGACGATGGCGAGCGCGCCAAGGTTATCATCGAGATGACGCGCCTGGGCGCTTTCAAGGGTGGACGCCGTTTGCTCACGCGCCAGCAGCGCGCCTGTCTCGCCAAGTGGTACACCCTGCGCAAGATCGGGGCAGTAAAAAGCAAGGACAAATCCAGTTTCAACCGCTATATCAAGGAGCGCTTCGGCAAATGGAATCTGGCCGACCTCTCCGACGGCGATACCAACAAGCTCTACAACATGCTCGAGGGCTGGATTGAGAGCGTTGACCCCACAGCCGCGACAAAATGACAGACAATTTCCAGTGGGGCGTCAGCATCCCCGAGCCAGACATCAACGAGACCGGCGAGTTTTTCGCCGCGCTCTCCGATCACCTGCATGCCACACTGATCAGCCAAGGCATCGACGCCGAGCGCGCCAGCGCCGCCATAGATGCCACTTTGGTTGAGCTGGCAAAAACCTTTGCTGGCGAACGCATTTACATAGGCAAACAACCCGCCATCTTTGCGAAATGGATGCGCGCATACAACGACCTGCGCACCATGCACTACCGTGATGTTGACCGTAAATACGGCTGGTCGCCCGGATACTCTCTAAAAATCAAAGATAAAATCGTTGCCATGATGGTGCGCCGCACCCAGCTACGCCTGCCGATGGAATAAGGCAAACAAGTCTAATCGCGCCCTTGCAGCGCAACGCTGATAATCCCCGACAGCAAGACGAGCGAGCGACAGGTGGTAGGACACCCGCCGCCCCTCACAGTGAACACCCACTGCAAGCAAGGCTCGCCCCTCTCGCGAGAGGTCGGCAAGCCTACAGGTTCACCACCCGCTATGCAAGGACTCACGATGCCGACAGCAACAACCAAAGCACGCCCCATCATCCCTTGGATTGGCGGCAAACGCCGCCTCGTCAAACACATCTTGCCTTTAATCCCGCCACATCAATGTTATGTAGAGCCTTTTGCGGGCGGCGCGGCACTATTCTTCCTCAAGCCTGCCAAGGCCAAAGTCGAAGTTTTAAACGACATCAACGGCGACCTGATCAACCTGTATCGCATCGTTCAGCATCATTTACCGGAGTTTCTGCGCCAGTTTGAGTGCCTGCCCGCCAGCCGTGAGCAATTCGTGAGCTTCCAGCGGGCAAACCCGGAGACGATGACCGACGTTCAACGTGCGGTACGTTTCTATTACCTCCAGCACCATGCCTTCGGCGGCAAGGTCACTGGACAGAACTTCGGCACAGCCACTACAACACCAGCATCTGACCCATTGACCGCGACACAAGCCCTGCAAACCGCCCGCCAGCGCCTGTCCGGCGTTTATATTGAGCGTGAGACATGGCTACAGTGCATGCAACGCTACGATCGCCCGCACACCTTCTTTTACTGCGATCCGCCATATTGGCGCACTGAGGGCTACGGCGTGCCGTTCGCCTGGTCGGAATATGAGGCGCTGCATGATGTGATGAGGCAAGCGCAAGGGGCGGTGCTGATCAGCATCAACGACCACCCGGACATTAGGGCCTTGTTCGCCGGGCAGCACATCAAAACACTAGATATCACATACAGCATCAGCCGACAGAAACGAGGACAAAAATCCGGCGAGCTGCTGATCAGCAATTACCCATTCCCGGCAAACGAGCGGGCAAAAAAATAACCACCATGCGGCGGTTGTTTCTGATATTTGTAACGCGGTTGCGATATGCGTAACTTTCGCAAATCGGATTTATGTCACTTTTTCGCGCGATTTATGTCGCGCGGGATTAGCAGGGCATAACCGCAAACCAGTTGTTCGTTTATGCTGTACGGTTACGGCTTCGCCTAACCGTAGCTACTTGCTTTCGCGAAACGATGGCAGGTCGGCCATTATGGCCGGCATCGAACTGCAAGCGGGATGGCGACTTATTCCTCGCGCGGGCGCAAATAGGTGGCGAAGCGTGGCAGGCCGTTGTCGGTAAAGCCGCGGTAGCGGTAGGTAATGGTGCTGCCGATGGCAGGCGGCTGTTCGCGTTCCTGGTTGCTGAAGCCTGAGCCGATGCGGAAGCGGCCGAGGCTGTTTTCGCAGGTCAGCGCGCCGAGGCGGTTTTCGTGTTTGCCCTTGCCGGGGTGATGGGCGATGACGGTGCATTCGGCATCGTGCGCGCTTTTCATTTTCAGGAGCTGGCTGTGGCGGCCGCTTTGGTAGGGCAGGAGCGGGTTGCGCAGCATGACGCCTTCGCCGCCGTTGCGTTCGATGTCGCGCAAATATTGCAGGGCGTGCTCGCGGCTTTGCACGGGAATTTGCGGGATGAGGGTGATGCGCGCTTGCGGGTGCTGTTTCAGCCACTGTTCCAGCACGGAGAGGCGCTGGTGCAGGTTGCCCTCGGCATCGGGGACGTCAAAGACATGCAGACGGATATGGCTCCAGTCACCATGGCTGGCGCGCACGGCGGCGGAGATGCGCTGGAATTCACCGCGGCGGGTGTAGAGCTCGCCATCAAGGGCAAAGGGCGGAAAATCTTTCAGGAAACCGGGCGGCGGCGTGAAGGAATAGCCGGCGCGGCTCACGAGTTGTCTGCCATCCCAGTAGGCGCGCACGCCGTCGAGTTTTTCGCTCATGACGTAGCCCTGGATTTGCTGGTCACGGTATTCTTCGGCGAGCAGCAGTTTGGGCGCGGCGTGGACGAGGGTGGCGAAGAAAAGGATGGCAAGGGAGAGCCATTTCATGGGCTGTTATTGATGGTGGGTAGTGGAATGGTAAATTTTCTCACGATTAAGCGCTTTACCTGAGAAATTTTCTCATGATAAGCGCTTATCCGTGATAAAAAACAACTATTTTTAATAGATTTCTGAGAATCTATTTGCCGCCTTTCATGGAGTTGAAGAATTCTTCGTTGGTCTTGGTGTTTTTCAGACGCTCCAGCAGGAATTCGATGGCTTGCAGTTCGTCCATGGGGTGAAGAATCTTTCTGAGAATCCAGGTTTTTTGCAATACGTCGGGGTCGATCATCAGCTCTTCGCGGCGGGTGCCGGAGGGATTGATGTCGATGGACGGGAAGACGCGCTTCTCGGCAATGCGGCGGCTCAGGTGCACTTCCATGTTGCCGGTGCCCTTGAATTCTTCGTAGATGACTTCGTCCATTTTCGAGCCGGTATCGACGAGAGCGGTGGCGATGATGGTGAGCGAGCCGGCTTCTTCCGTGTTGCGCGCGGCGCCAAAGAAGCGCTTCGGGCGTTGCAGGGCGTTGGCATCGACGCCGCCGGAGAGAATCTTGCCGGAGGCGGGGGCGACGGTGTTGTAGGCGCGGGCGAGGCGGGTGATGGAGTCGCAGAGGATGACGACGTCTTTCTTGTGCTCGACCAGGCGTTTCGCTTTTTCAATCACCATTTCTGCGACTTGCACATGGCGCTGCGCCGGTTCGTCGAAGGTGGAGGAGATGACTTCGCCGCGCACGCTGCGCTGCATTTCCGTGACTTCTTCCGGGCGTTCGTCGATGAGGAGAACGATGAGGTAGCATTCGGGGTGGTTGTGGGTGATGGATTGCGCGATGTTTTGCAGCATCACGGTTTTGCCCGCTTTTGGTGGCGACACGATAAGCCCGCGCTGGCCCTTGCCGATGGGGGCGATGAGGTCGATCATGCGCGGAGTGATGTCTTCCGAGCTGCCGTTGCCGAGCTCGAGTTTGAGCATTTCGTCGGCGTGCAGCGGGGTCAGGTTTTCAAAGGGAACCTTGTGCTTGGCCACGCCGCGCGGATCGAAGTTGATGGTGTCGATTTTGGTGAGCGCGAAATAGCGTTCGTTGTCTTTGGGCGGACGGATTTTGCCGGTAATGGTGTCGCCGGTGCGCAGGTTGCAGCGGCGGATGATGCTGGGGGAAACGTAGATGTCGTCAGGGTTGGCCTGGTAGGAGTTGACTTCGGCGCGGAGAAAGCCGTAGCCGTCGGCGAGGAGTTCCAGGGTGCCTTCGCCGGAGATTTCTTCGCCGTTTTTGGCGTGCGCCTTGAGAATGGCGAAAATGAGATCCTGTTTGCGTTTGCGCGAAATATCCTCAAGCCCCATTTCTTCGGCAATAGCCAAGATTTCCTGGGGCGATTTTTGTTTCAAATCACTTAGATGCATATATTTTTCGTGGGAAGGGGAGGAAGGGATGCCCGAAGAAACGGGCATCGGAAAAGAATCAGGAGAGGTGCGGAGCGAGCGCGGCGAGAAGCTGGGATTTGGAAGCAAGACCGATGATGGTATCGACATGCTGGCCGTTTTTGAAAACCATCATGGTGGGGATGGAACGGATGCCGTATTGGGCAGCAAGCGCGTTGTTGGCATCGACATCCACTTTGGCGATATCCAGCTTGCCGGCCAGCTCGCCAGCCACTTCATCCAGAACGGGAGCGAGCGCGCGGCAGGGGCCACACCATTGCGCCCAGAAATCGACCAGCACGGGCTTGTCGGACTGCATGACTTTTTCCTGAAAATCAGCCTCGGATACGGCAAAAGGCTTGCTCATGAATGACTCCATTGAATGTAGAAAATGGCCGAAGACCCTCGGCAGGTAAAGAAAAAGCGCTCAAGCGGCGCAGTGGCGCGAAGTATATGCGCCTTTGCCATGCAATTCAATAGCGGCCGTCCGGGCCGCCGCATTTTCGTGCAGGGAAAAGCGGAATTTTGAGAATGCTTTTTCAGACAATAAGTTGCCTATCATTTCGGTACGCAAAGACTTCATTGATTACCAAACGGAAAAGCCGTAAGATAGCGGCCTTTTCCACAACCGCAGAAATACTATGTTCAACAAAGACATGACTATCGCAGGGTTTGACGACGAATTGGCGCGCGCCATCAAGGCCGAGGAGAAGCGTCAGGAAGATCATATCGAGCTGATTGCTTCGGAAAACTATTGCAGCCCGCGAGTCATGGAAGCGCAAGGTTCCTGTCTCACCAACAAATACGCCGAAGGCTATCCCGGCAAGCGCTATTACGGCGGTTGCGAGCATGTGGATGAAGTGGAAAGGCTTGCTATCGAGCGCGCCAAGATGCTGTTCGGCGCCGATTATGCCAACGTGCAGCCGCATTCCGGCTCGCAGGCCAATGCCGCCGTATTCCTTGCGCTTCTCCAGGCGGGCGATACCGTGCTTGGCATGGATCTCGCGCATGGCGGCCATTTGACGCATGGCTCGGCAGTGAATTTTTCCGGCAAGACGTACAAGGCCGTCCATTACGGGCTGGACGCCAAAACCGGCCTCATTGACTACGACCAGGTGCAGCAGCTCGCCAATATGCACAAGCCGAAAATGATCATCGCCGGCTTTTCCGCCTATTCGCAGATTCTCGATTTCGAGCGTTTCCGCGAGATTGCCGACAGCGTCGGCGCCTATTTGCTCGTCGATATGGCGCACGTGGCTGGCCTCGTGGCAGCCGGGCTTTATCCCAATCCGGTGCCGTTTGCCGACGTGGTCACCTCCACCACGCACAAAACCCTGCGCGGCCCGCGCGGCGGCCTGATTCTCGCCAAGGCCAACGAAGAGATCGAGAAAAAGCTCAATTCCGCCATCTTCCCCGGCATCCAGGGCGGCCCGCTGATGCATGTGATCGCCGCCAAAGCCGTCGCCTTCAAGGAAGCGCTTGATCCTTCCTTCCAGATTTATCAGGAGCAGGTGGTCGATAACGCCAAGGCGATGGCGAAAGTGTTCAACAGCCGCGGCTATGACGTGGTTTCCGGCGGCACGAAAAACCATCTGCTGCTCGTGAGCCTCATTTCCAGGGAAATCACCGGCAAGGCTGCCGATGCCGCGCTTGGTCGCGCGCATATCACGGTGAACAAGAATGCCGTGCCCAACGATCCGCAATCGCCTTTCGTCACCAGCGGCATCCGCATCGGCACCCCGGCGATTACCACGCGCGGCTTCAAGCAGGCCGAAGCCAAGCAGGTGGCCAACTGGATTTGCGACATTCTCGACGATATCGACAACGAGGAAACCATCCTCGCCGTGCGCCAGAAAGTCAGCGAACTCTGCGAAGCCTTCCCCGTTTACGCGGGCTGATTGCCGTGCACTGCCCGGTTTGCAACAGCCCTGATACCAAAGTCGTGGACTCGCGGCTCGCGGAAGGCAACCGTATCCGCCGCCGCCGCGAGTGCCAGAATCCCGCTTGCGGCGAACGCTTTACCACGTTTGAAAGCATCGAAACCTTCATGCCGATGATCGTCAAGCAAAACGGCAACCGTGAATCCTATTCGGCAGAAAAACTGCGGCGCGGACTGACCCGCGCCATTGAAAAGCGGCCGGTTACCGCCGAGCAGCTGAACCAGCTTATTGCCAACATCGAACATCGCCTGCGGCAAAGCGGCGAGCGCGAAGTGGCTTCCAAAGTGGTGGGGCAATGGGTGCTGGAAGGGCTGAAAAACCTGGATCATGTCGCCTATATCCGCTTTGCTTCCGTGTACCTGAGCTTTGAGGATGTGGCTGCCTTTGAGCAGACCATTGCGGAGCTGGGCGGCGGCAAGGCAAGGAAAGCATAACGCCCTGCCGTTCGAACCGGCGCTGTGCCGAGACCGTATATGCATTCCCGCACTGGTGTTCCGGTGCGGGAATTTTTGTGCAATGAGAAAATTTCTCATGAATAAGCGCTTATTGTGATAAATTTTCTCACCATAAGCGCTTGTAAGTGGTAAAAAATCACTATTTCTTATGGTTTTTTGGAAAGGTTTTTGGCGATGCCCGCAGGCGGGTATTTTCCCTGTCGGGCATCAATACCCGATCTACGAGCGACGGAACGTAGGGTGGGTGTCAACCCACCGTCGCGAAGCGATGGTAAGTGCGGTTAGCCCACCGTGCGATGGACAAACTCCTCAATGGTGGGCTGAAGCCCACCCTACGAAAAACGTGCGGTGCGAATGGTAGGTCGGCCATTGATGGCCGACATCAAAAAAACGATGGGCGACGGGGCGTAGGGTAGGTGTCAACCCACCGTCGCGAAGCGATGGTAGGTGCGGTTAGCCCACCGTGCGATGGACAAACTCCTCAATGGTGGGCTGAAGCCCACCCTACGAAAAACGTGCGGTGCGAATGGTAGGTCGGCCATTGATGGCCGACATCAAAAAAACGATGGGCGACGGGGCGTAGGGTAGGTGTCAACCCACCGTCGCGAAGCGATGGTAGGTGCGGTTAGCCCACCGTGCGATGGACAAACTCCTCAATGGTGGGCTGAAGCCCACCCTACGAAAAACGTGCGGTGCGAATGGTAGGTCGGCCATTGATGGCCGACATCAAAAAAACGATGGGCGACGGAACGTAGGGTGGGTGTCAACCCACCGTCGCGAAGCGATGGTAGGTGCGGTTAGCCCACTGTGCGATGGACAAACTCCTCAATGGTGGGCTGAAGCCCACCCTACTGATTGGCACTCATCCTGTTGGGGTTCGCTGCGCTCACCGCCAACCTACGGGGTTAGACAGCGGTTTTTCAGGATGCGATGTAGGGACGTTGCCTGCAACGTCCTTGGTGGGGATTCGGGACGTAGCTTGCTACGTCCCTGCACAATCGCTGCGCGATGGCGGCTTCCGCTTGCCATCAAAATGCGTTCGCATTTTGATGGGTGCCCGGACAACACTCACCCGACGTCTGCGCCGCCTGTTTGTCAGAAAGGGTTGTGCGGGGTTTCAGGTTGCATGGCTATGGCCTTTTGCCACGGCGGGTGGGCACAGGCGCAGGTGCGCGGCAAAGAGTACGGCAAAGAGGGCAAGGCCTGCGAGGCGCACGGTGTTGTCCGGCCAGAGGAGCGCTGCACCGGCGGCCGCGCAAAGAATGCGCCAGAAGATGCCGATCGGGCGCTCCATGCAGCCCTGGAAAGCGGCGGCAAAGGCATAGGTACCGACGCAGGCAAAGGCGAAGATGATGAACGCCACACCGAAATCACCGTGCAGGAAGGGCGTATAGGCAAAGAGCACCGGCATGATGTAGAGCCCCTTGGCCAGTTTCCAACTGGTAAAGCCGGTCGCCATCGGCGGCGTTTTCGCAATCACGGCGGCAGTAAAGGCGGCAAGGCATACCGGCGGCGTGACGTTGGAATCCTGCGACAGCCAGAAGATGATCATGTGCGCGGAGAGCAGCATGGATTGGGCGATGGCGGGATCAACGCCTTCCTTGCGGATGAGGAAGCGCAGTTCGTCCGGCAGGCTCGCGAGCAGCGTCTGCGCTTCGGGCAATGCCATGGGGGCGGCCACTTTTTCCACCAGCGCGGGATCGGCGAGCATGAGCATGGGATGCACGGCTTGCGGGAGCTGGCCGTCGGCAATGAGCTGTACCAGCTGCGCATCGAGCATCATGCCGAGCAGCGCCGGCGCGGACAGGGTGGCGAGCACGATGTAGGCGGCGGTGACCGGCAAGCCCATGCCAAGCACTAATGAAGCCAGCGCAATCAGGATGATGGCGATCATCAGGTTGCCATCCGCCCATTGCGAGATCATCAGCGAGAAAGTGGTGCCGATGCCGGTGGTGGTGATGGTGTTGACGATGAGACCCACGGCGCAGAGCAGCACGCCCATCATGATCATGCCCTTGCTCGCGGAGATCAGCGCTTCGAGGCAGGCGGCGATGCCCATTTTGGTTTTGGTGAACCAGCTCGAGACGACGATGGCGGCAATGCCGGCGAGCGCGGCGTAAGTTGGCGTATAGCCCTGAATCAGCAGGATGATGAGGAGCACGATGGGGGCGATGAAGCTCGCGCCCTGGTCTTTCAGCGCCTGCATCAGCGGTTTGCTGTCGGCATCTTTCATGGGCGGCAGCGCGTGCTTTTTCGCTTCGATGCGCACGAACATGGCGACTGACAGGAAATAGAGCACGGCTGGCAAGAAGGAAACGGCGACGATGTGCTCATAGGGAATCAGCGTATAGCTTGCCATCACGAAAGCGCCCGCGCCCATGATGGGCGGCATGATTTGCCCGCCGGTGGAGGCAGCGGCTTCGATGCCGGCGGCAAATTTGGGCGGGAAGCCTGCCTGCTTCATGAGCGGGATGGTGATGACGCCGGTGGAGGCAGTGTTGGCAACCGCTGAGCCGGAAATGGTGCCGGTCAGCCCCGAAGCGATGACGGCTACCCAGCCCGGCCCGCCAACGAAGCGGCCAGCCACGCCGCGCGCGAGATCGACGACGAAATCGCCAGCGCCGCTTCTGATCAGGAAAGCGCCGAAGATGATAAAGAGGAAAACGTAAGTGCTGGAAATAGAGGCAATCGAGCCGAACAGTGCATCATCGCCGAAAATGGAGCGCATGGCAGCAGTTTCTGGAGCCAGCCCGCTGAAGCGGAAGACGCCGCCGAGTTCGCGACCCAGCCAGCTGATATAGGAGAGCGACAGCACGATGAGAATGGGGATGATCCAGCCGGTGCTGCGGCGCGTCAGTTCGAGGACGGCAATGAGGAGAATGGCGGCAGCAAACCAGGCGGCAGGGGTGAAAAGGTCCTGCTGCGTCTGCTGGCGGATATAGAAATCTTCGCGGTTCACCATGAAATAGGCGACGGCGGCGACAGCGGCAAGCCCCAGGGCAATATCCAGCCACAGGGTGCCGCGCGGGTCTTCACGCGACAACGGATAGTAAAAAACGGCGAGCAGGGCGAATCCGGCAAAGTGCAGCATGTTGCGCTGGCTTTCGTCCACGAGGAGAAAATGCGCGTTGGCGATGTGGAAGACGGCGATGGCAAGCGCGAGCAGGTTGACGAAAACGAGCAGCGCCTTGGGCGTGTGCAGGGTGCCTTCATCTCGGGCAGTGAAAACGGAGAGGATGTTCATGGGAAAACCGGTTGGTTTGCAAAAAGCAGGCTGGGTGAGGCTGCTATGCAACCAACCCAGCCTGCGGGCAGTAGAGGATTACTTGGCGATCAAATGCTCGGGAATGGTCAGCCCTTGTTCCTGATAGTAGCGGGCGGCACCCGGGTGCAGGGGCAGGGGCAGGCCTTCGACGGCTTTTTCCAGAGAGAGCGCCTGCGTGGCGGCATGGATGCCGGAGAGGAAGCCCAGGTTTTCATAGATGGTTTTGGTGATCTGGTAAACATCTTCCTCGGCTACGTCGGCGTTTACCGCAAGCAAATTGGGCTGGGCGATGGTCGGCAGATCCTTGTCCACGGAGACGTAGGTGCCGGCCGGAATCACGTAGCGCGTCCACAGTTTGCGACCAGCGTCCATTTTTTCCAGTTGCTCGTCAGTGACTTCGAGCAGGGTGACTTGTCCGGGAACAGCAGCAAAGAGCTTGGTAATCGCACCTGCCGGTACGCCTGCGGGAATGGAGGTGCCGACGACTTGCTTGTCTTGCAGCGCTTCGGCGCTCGGGCCGTAGCCGCCGTACATCAGGTCATAGTCCTTGTAGATATCGATGCCGAGGCCGGCGAGCAGGGTGGCGTTGGAGCCGATGTTGCCGGAGTTGCGCGCGCCGAGCGCCATGCGCGCGCCTTTCTGGGCGGCAAAGTCGGCCACGGTGCCGGTTTCGGCTTTTTTGCTGTCAATGACGAAGTGCTCGACGTTTTGCCAGAGCAGGGAAACGGAGCGCAGGTTTTCCTGCTTGCCGACGGCTTCCATGGGGCCGGTGCCGGTGAAGGCGTAGTAGCCGTACAGGCCTTGCAGCAGGGAGAATTGCGCTTCGTTCTTGCTCATGAGACGGATGTTTTCATCCGAGCCGGCGGAGCTGATGGCCGAGAGGCTGATGCCGGTCTTGGGTTCGAGCTTGACCTTGGTGACGGTAGAAAGCGCCACGCCAACGGGGTAGTAGGTGCCGCCAGTGGAAGCGGTGGCGAGAACGTATTCTTTCTTTTCCGCCTGGGCGAAAGTGGCGGTGCAGCAGAGGGCGGCAGCAGCGGCAAGCATGAGCTTTTTCATGTTTTCTCCTGTAATCCTGAGAGGTTGGGTAACAAACCGTCGCGAGGCGACAAGAATGCGCCGCGTATCATAACAAAAGGTAATCCGCTGCCCCAAAGGAGATTGTTTGGGCGGAGAAAATGTGGTGGAAAAATTTCTCATAATTAAGCGCTTATGATGAGAAATTTTTGCATAATAAGCGCTTATCTCTGGTAAAAAATAACTATATTTTTGGGTTTAATAAATAATATGGCAATGGCAGGGAGGAGTATTTTTTACTCGGGTAAATGAAATCTGCCCGTAATGCGAAAAACTTCCTTATATCATCAACAAGATATATTTTTTACCGAAAATTTTTTCTAAATATGTTTAAAATGTGCCCACGCAGCAATTGTTGCGGTTTGTCAATGTTAACAAGGAGGACGTCATGGAGCAGTCAACGCCACGCAAAGCGGGTGTCGGCGCATACATCGCTTTGATCTTCGCCATTATTTTCTTCTCGGGCTTGAGCGTCAGCCCGCCGATGAAGGAATTGGGCACGAAAATCGCCGAGGCGGTCAATGTGGAGCCGGCCAAGGTACACAAGATTTTCAGCGTTTTCGATTTCAATACATTGAACGGCAAGTTCGGCAGCGTGATCGTGCCGGACAGCAAGGGCTCCATGAAAGCCGCTGACAGCAAGGCGGAAAGCGGCGAGGCCGCGCTCGGCAAGGGCAATTTCTCCGGCAAGGGCGGCGAAGGCGCGCGCCAGGGCTTCATGTTTGCGCTGACGCTGGTGCCGACCACGATGTTTGCCCTTGGCATGGTCGCGGTGCTCGAGCATTACGGCGCGCTGGAAGCGATGCGCCGCATTTTCAGCGTGATTCTGCGGCCGGTGATGGGCATACCGGGTGATACGGGGCTGGCGATGATTGCGAGCTTCCAGTCCACCGACGCGGGCGCGGCGCTGACCCGAAGTCTCTACGACGAAAAAATGCTCACCGAGAAAGAGCGCGATATTTTCACGATGTTCCAGTTCAGCGCAGGCGCGACGATTACCAACTTCCTCGGTTCGGGTGCGGCGTTGCTGGCGCTCACTTCCGCCACTGGCGAGAAAGTGCCGGCGACTATCGGGTTGTGTTTTGCTGTTTTGTTTTTCTTCAAGTTTTTTGGGGCTAATTTGATGCGCCTGTATCTCAACATGACAATGCGCAAGGAAGAGAAAGGAGGTCAGCCATGAGCGCGGGCAACGAGAAAAAAATGATCACCGACATTTTCGTTGACGGTGTCAAACGCGGCTGGAATATCGCGATCAGCAGCATGCTGCCCAACGTGATGATGGCTTTCGTGCTGATTTATATCCTGAATCTGACTGGTCTTCTTGATTTGCTCGGCAAGCTGTTTGCGCCGGTCATGGGTGTTTTCGGCCTGCCTGGCGAGGCGATGATGGTGCTGCTCGCGTCGTGGATGTCGATGGGCGGCGGTGTTGGCGTGGCATCGGGTCTTTTTGCCAGTGGCGCGCTGGGTCTTGCCGATATTGCCGTGATTGCGCCTTCCATGTATCTCATGGGTTCGCAGTTGCAGTACATGGGGCGGCTGCTCGGCGTGGTCGGCATTCCCGGCAAGCATATTCCGGTGATGCTGCTCATTTCCGTCATCAACGCTTTCCTGGCCCTGTGGGTCATGCAGATTCTTGTATAACAGGAGAAACGTATGGACAAGCAAACTTTCCTCGAACACCTGAAGCCGTTCATCAATACCGACTGCGGCACGTATGACACCGAAGGTGTGGCCAAGGTGGCGGAGATGATCAGCGACAAATACCGCGCGCTCGGCGGCTGGCATATCCAGAGCCGGCATCTGCACGATGAAGTCGGCCCTGGTCTTTTGATCAGCAACCGCGAAAATCCCGATCATTTCGATGTGCTGCTGATCGGCCACCTCGATACCGTTTTCCCCAAAGGCACCGCGGCCGAGCGCCCCTTCAAGGTGGAAGGCAACCGCGCCTACGGCCCGGGCGTGGCCGACATGAAAAACGGCGTCATTGCCATGTATGCCGCGCTTGCCGAGCTGGATCCCGCTGTGCGTGACAAGCTCTCCATTGGCGTCCTGCACAACCCGGACGAAGAAATCGGTTCCATCCATTCTGCCGACTGGATTGTGGAAGTGGCGAAAAAGGCCGATCGCGTGCTCGTCTGCGAATCGGCGCGTGCCGATGGCTCGCTGGTCAGCCAGCGCAAGGGCTACGGCAACTTTATCCTGGGCTTCAAGGGCGTGGCCGCGCACGCCGGCAACGAGCCGGAAAAAGGTCGTTCCGCCGTGCTGGAAATGGCGCACTGGATTACTGAACTCACCCGCTTCAATGATTATGCCAACGGCACCAGCGTGACCGTCGGCATTGTCAAGGGCGGCAGCGCTTCCAATGTCGTCCCCGAGCATGCCGAAGCGATTGTTGACATGCGCTTCTGGGATAACGCCAAGTTCGAGGAAATTCACGGCGCGCTACAGGAAATGGCGAAAAAACCGCATGTGGACGGCGTGGAAATCACCGTCACCGTCAAGTCGCATAAACCGGCGATGATCATGAACGACGGCACCAAATCCCTCATGCAGCTCGTGGAAAAAGCAGGCGCGAAAATCGGTCTGCCCATTACCTGGCAGGCGGTGGGCGGCGGCTCGGATGCCAACCTCACTTCCTCGCACGGCATTCCTTCGCTTGACGGCTTCGGCCCGATTGGCGCGTGCTTCCATAGCGACAAGGAATATCTGGAAATCGACAGCATCGAGCAGCGCGTCGCGCTCATCAAGGCCGTGCTGGAAGAAATAGCCGCCTGATATTGCCAGGTTGAATGGTAAAATTTACCATTACCAAGCGCTTACCGTGGGAAAATTTCTCATGATAAGCGCTTTTTGATAGTAAAAAATCACTATTTTTAATGAATTTTTGAAATTACGTCTGTTGCACCCAAAAGTGGGGCCACGGCAGAGTGGCTTTCAGCCACTATCATTTGATAACAGGTTCGCCATATTGCCCGCTTTCCCTTTGCCGGAGCATCTTTTTGCCATGACTGCTGTTTCTCCCGACTTGCAGCGCCAGATCGTGCAGTGGCGCCGCGATTTTCACCGCTATCCCGAGCAGGGATTTCTGGAAATGCGCACCGCTTCTCTGGTTGCCGCCGAGCTGTCGCGTCTCGGTTTTGCCTTGCGTCTCGGGCGTGAAGTAATGGCGGAAGCGGCCATCATGGGCAAACCGGATGCGCAAACCACGGCACGGCACGCGGAATGGGCGCTGGCGCATGGCGCGGACGAGGTGTTTTTTCATCATTTTCGTGACGGCCATACCGCCATCGTGGCGGAATGGAAAACGGCGCGACCGGGGCCGGTGACTGTGGTGCGCGTGGACATGGATGCGCTGCCCGTGCAGGAAAGCGAAGATGCCGCGCACTATCCGCAGCGCGAAGGCTTTCGCTCGCAAGTGCCGGGCAATATGCACGCCTGCGGGCACGACGGCCATACCGCGATGGGGCTGGGATTGGCGCGGCTGATTGCCGCACAGGGCGACGCATGGCGCGGCACGTTGCGCCTCATCTTCCAGCCTGCCGAGGAAGGCGTGCGCGGCGCGAAGGCGATGGTCGAGGCCGGTGTGGTGGATGATGCCGATTATTTCGTCGCCGTGCATCTCGGCACCGGCGTGCCGGCGCGGCATTTCGTGGCCGCGACCAAGGGCTTTCTTGCCACCACCAAGCTGGATATCCGTTTGCGCGGCGTGGCCGCACATGCCGGTGCCGCGCCTCATGCGGGGCGCAACGCGCTGCTCGCTGCTGCCAATATTGCGCTCAACAGCCATGCCATCGCCCGCCACGGCGAAGGCGCTTCGCGCGTGAACGTGGGCGAGTTACATGCGGGCAGCGGACGCAACATCATTGCCGACCGCGCTTTGCTCAAGCTGGAAACGCGCGGGGCGAGCAGCACCATCAACGCGGCGATTCTCGAGCAGGTGCAGGCGATTGTCGCCGGTGCGGCGCAGATGTACGGCGTGCAATGGGAAATGGAGACGGTCGGCAGCGCGATACATGTGCAGCCTTGCGCGGATTTCGCCGCGCGGCTTGCCAGCGTGGCGCAACAGTCACCGTGGTTTGCGCAGGTTGTCGCGGAAGATGAAGGCTCTCTCGGCTCGGAAGATGCCACCTATTTCATGGAACGGGTGCAGGCGTGCGGCGGCAAGGCGACCTATTGCGTGGTCGGCAGCCATTTGCCTGCCGGCCATCACCACGAGCGCTTCGATATCGACGAAGAAGCGCTTTTCGCTGGCGTGGACGTGCTTTTCCGCCTGCTGTGCGATTGCAATGGTGTTGCTGGATAGTGTTTTTTTCTCATCATGAAGCGCTTATGGTGAGAAAATTTATCATGTTAAGCGCTTATTGATGGGAAAAATCATTATTCCCAGGGGTTTTTTGATGGGAATCTTAGGGGCATCCTTTTGCATGTGCGGCACAGATTTTTCACGGCAGATGAAACAATAATGCGATAAATACGAGCAGGGTATGCAATATGCCCTGTTTTTATCATGATGAAGCGCGTGCCGCGCTGAAAAAACGTGCTAGAATGATTTTTTCGCAATATTTGTCGCAACGGCATGCAAGGAGAAGCGTATGTCCCGCCAACATTACACCATCAACTACATCGAATTCCCGAGCAGCGACAAGATAACACTCGAAGCCGCAAAGAATTTCTATGGCGAAGTCTTCGGCTGGCGTTTCCGCGACTGGGGCGACAGCTATGCCGAAAGCGATTCTTCCGGCCCGGGTGTAGGGTTTGATGCGGGCAAGGACAGGGTGGATTCCCCGCTCGCCGTGATTTATGCGGAAGATCTGCTGAAGGCCTATGTTTCCGTGCAGGTGGCGGGCGGCAACATCAGCCGCGAGATTTTCGATTTTCCCGGCGGCCGCCGTTTCCATTTCGTTGATCCGGCCGGAAACGAGCTGGCGGTGTGGTCAGACAAGTAACGCTTTTCCCGATCGGAAGCCAAAAGCAGCCTGGCGGCTGCTTTTTTTGTGCGCGGGCAAAGGCGGTCATGCACCCACTTTTTCCGCCACTTGCGCGACGATACGCGCGCCGATGGGAATGGCGGAGGTGGCGGCGGGAGAGGGCGCATTGCAGACATGCAGGCTGCGCGGCGTGTGTTGCCAGAGGAAATCGTCGATGAGCTTGCCGTCTTGCGAGACGGCCTGCGCGCGCACGCCAGCGGGATAGTCGCCCAGATCGGCAAGCGCGATGGACGGGCAATATTTGCGCACTTCCTGCAAATAAAAGCGCTTGAACCATGAATTGCGCTGCTCTTTCAGGCCATGCCGCCAATGCTGGAAGAGCACGCGGCGGATGGCGGGATTGGCAAGCATTTGCGCCAGTTCGCGCAAGCTGATGTCGCGCTTGCGATAGCCTTCGCGCTGCATGGCGAGCACGGCGTTGGGGCCGACGGTGACAGTGCCGTCGATCATCCGCGTCAGATGCACGCCCAGGAAAGGCACGGCCGGATCGGGAATGGGATAAATCAGGTGGCGCACGATGTGGTTGTGCTTTTCCGGCAGCAGATAATATTCGCCGCGGAACGGGCAGATGGTGAAATCCGGCGTGATGCCGCTCATGGCAACTACGCGGTCTGCCTGCAATCCCGCGCAGCTGACGAGAAAACGCGCCTGGTGCGTGCCGCGCGGGGTGCGGATGATGAGATGATCTGCATGCTCGGCAATGGCCTGAACCGGCGTTTGATAGCAAATGTCGCCGCCGCGTTCGCGCACGATGTCAGCCATTTTTTCACAGATTTGCCGGTAAGAGACGATGGCGGTGGAAGGCACGAAAATCGCCGCCAATCCGCGCACGTTCGGCTCGCGCGCGGCGAGTTGCGCCGCATCCCACCATTCGCGTTCGATGCCGTTTTCCGCGCTGCGCGCGTAGAGCGCTTGCATGCGCTCCAGCTCCAGCGCATTGGTGGCGACCAGCAGCTTGCCGCATTCGTCGAAAGGGATATGATGCGTGCGGCAAAAGGCTTTGGTGGCGGCATTGCCTTCGCGGCAAAGTTCGGCCTTCAGGCTGCCCGGCTGATAATAGACGCCGGCATGGATGACGCCGCTGTTGTGCCCGGTTTGATGGCGCGCCGGTCCATCCTCCTTTTCCAGCACGAGAATCCGGCTGCCGGGAAAGCGCTCGCCGAGCTGCATCGCTGTGGATAAACCCAGAATCCCCGCACCAATCACTGCAAAATCGTACATGGCCACTTCCATTTCCAACCTTCCCCGCAAAAGCGGCTATGGTCGGGCAAATTGCGGCGGCAGACAAGCCTGCCCGCTATCTCTGCGTGCCATATGAAAATTTGCTGGCGCAGAGATGAAAAAGGGATGAAAAATGTATTGACAATATAAATAGGAATTCTTACTATTATCCGCGACAGAAACGTTCTGTCTCTGTCACATTGCCTCATGATGATTTGCCCCGGGAACCTCTCCCGGGGATTTTTTTTATGCGCGCGACAATGCGGCCGTATTGGAAAAAGTATGCAGTTGCCGGAAAGGCAGCGGATGAGGCGGTCTTTTCCCCCTGCAAACAGGAAGCTCCATATATCCCTGAATGCCCGGAGGCAATCGGGCGATGCATCTTGTGCGGATTTGTAGATGAGAAAATTTGTCATTAATAAGCGCTTGTTGAGAAAATTTATCGTAATAAGCGCTTGTTAATGGTAAAAATTCACTATAAAAGCATATTTTATAAAAAATCATGTTTGCAAAGAGATGTAGCAGATCCCAGCTTTGACAGGGCTGCGATATTTTCAGTGCGCCATACTGTCATTCCACCTTGCTATCCCGCGCAACCCTCTATTCGGGCGAAAAAAAACCCGACGCGAGGTCGGGTATCAATCATTGTTATCACATTGCCAATGCGCGCATTATACGGAATTGCGACTGAAGAAAGCAAATTTTTTCATAAAAATCATATTAGTACCGTAAACGTCCTAATTGCGGGGTACGGGCATGCGCGCCCTGGCAGGCGTGCTTTTGCTAAAATGTGCCCCGTTATTTTAGGAGACGTTTATGCAACAGTATGTTTTGGTGTTGAACTGCGGTTCTTCCAGTCTGAAATTCGCCGTGATCGATCCGCAAAGCGGCGACGAAGTGTGCAAGGGGCTGGCAGAGCGCCTGGGCCAGGAAGGCGCATCCATCAAGGTCAAGCATGGCGGCGACGCGGAAGAAAGCGCTTTGCCCGCACCGGGCACGCATGTGGAAGCGCTGCTCTATATCGAAGAAGCGCTTGAGCGCTTCGGCTTGCAGCAGGCGCTTTGTGCCGTGGGGCATCGCGTGGTGCATGGCGGCGAGTTTTTCAGCGAATCGGTGCGCGTCGATCAAAGCGTGCGCGACAAGATTGCCGAGTGCATCCGTCTCGCGCCGCTGCACAATCCGGCGCATGTGATCGGCATCGACGCGGCCACCAAGGCCTTCCCGGATTTGCCGCAGGCGGCAGTATTCGATACCGCCTTCCACCAGCGCATGCCGGAAAAAGCCTATCTTTACGCGCTGCCGATGTCTCTTTACAAGGATTACCATATTCGCCGCTACGGTTTCCACGGCACGTCCTACCGCTATGTTTCCGCTCAGATGCCGGCGCTGCTCGGCAAGGAAAAGCCGAAACTCGTCATTTGCCACCTGGGCAACGGCGGTTCGCTGGCAGCGATCGATGGCGATCATTCCGTCGATACCACCATGGGGCTGACGCCGCTGGAAGGCATTGTGCATGGCACGCGCAGCGGTGATCTCGATCCGGCGATTCCGACGCTGTTGATCGAGCAGTTCGGCATGAGCGCGGCGGAAGTGGATGCAACGCTCTGGAAAAAATCCGGCCTGCTCGGCCTTTCCGGCATTTCCAACGATTGCCGCACGCTGGAAGAAGCGATGGAGGAAGGCGACGCGGACGCCACCCGTGCGCTCGAGATTTACTGCTATCGTCTTGCCAAGCATATCGCGGCGCAAATGGTGGCGCTTGGCGGCTGCGATGCGCTGGTCTTTACCGGCGGCATCGGCGAAAACTCGCCGTTTGTGCGCAAGCACGCGGTAGAGCAGCTCGCCTTCCTCGGCTTTGCGCTGGACAGCGCGAAAAATGACACGACCCTGCGCGGCAAGCAGGGCAATATTGCCGCTGAAGGCAGCAAGCCGGTGTGGGTGGTGCCCACCAACGAAGAACTGCTGATTGCCCGTGATACCGCAGCGCTTTGCGGGGGAGCGCAGGCATGACCAAGGCCATACTGGTTGTCGCCACGCACAACGGCGTGGGGCTGACGTCTTCGACCATGGGGCTTTATCACGCGCTCGACCGTCTCGGTGTGAAAGTGAGCTATCACAAGCCGGTATTGCAGAGCGCGCTCACTGCCCACGAAGACAACAGCCTGCGCCTCATGGCGCAATATTGCCGCGGCGCGCAGGACGGCTCGCTCTCCATCCACACCATGGAAGTGCAGCACGCGCTCAATACCCACAATCTCGACGAGCTGATGGAAACGGTTATCCAGCGCTTCGAAGCGGCCAAGGGCGATGCCGATATCGTCGTCATGGAAGGCCTGCTGGAAACGCCGAACGTGCCCTATGCCAACGAGCTCAACCAGGCCATTGCCCGCTCGCTGGGCGCGGATGTCGTGCTGGTGACCAGCGCGCGCGTGGACAATGTCGCGCAGATGGAGAACCGCCTCGATTATGCGGCGGACGGCTTCGGCGGCTATTTGCGCGGCCAGCTGCTCGGCGCCATCATCAACCACGTCGGCGCGCCTGGTGGCCTGAGCCTTGCCGATGTGCAGGGTTCGCGCGTCTTCGGCCTTTCTTTCCAGCTGCTCGGCGCAATTCCCGACAATACCGAACTTGCCGCGCCGCGCGTTATTGATTTGCAGCGCCATTTGCAGGCGGGCATCGTTTTCTCCGGTGAACTGGAAAAGCGCCGCGTGCACGATTACGTTATCTTCGCGCGCAGCGTGCCCAACGCTACGCGCTATCTCGTGCCCAACAACTGCATTTTCTGCCCGGGCGACCGCGACGATGCCCTGATGGCCGTCACCATCGCCGCCACTGCCGGCACGCAAATGGCCTGTCTGGTGCTGACCGGCCCGACCGAGCCGTCGGCTTCGGTGATGGCGCTTTGTGAAGGGCCGTTGCGCCGTTCCGGTCTGCCGGTCATGCATGTCGATACCAACACCTGGGGGCTGACGCGGCGCATGGAGGATTTCAACCGCCATATTCCCGTTGACGACATCGAGCGTATCCAGCGCACCCAGGAATTCTTTGCCGAACACATCCAGGGCGGCTGGGTTGACAAATACTTCGCTGACGTGCGCAAAAAGGAAATTTCCCCCGCCGCGTTCCGCTACCAGATCGTGCAGCGTGCCATTGCCGCAAAGAAAACCATTGTGCTGCCGGAAGGCGACGAACCGCGTACTGTGGTGGCAGCAAGCGAATGCGCTTCGCGCGGCATGGCGCGCTGCGTTTTGCTGGCAAGCCCCGAGCGCGTGCAGGCCGTCGCCAGCCAGCAGGGCGTGACGCTCGGCGACAATGTCGTCATCGTCGATCCCGAACAGGTGCGTGAGCGCTATGTGGAGCGTCTTGTCGAATTGCGCGCGCACAAGGGCATGACGCCCGGGCGTGCGCGCGAGGAATTGATGGATAACGTCATGCTCGGCACCATGATGCTGGAAGCGGGCGAGGTGGATGGTCTGGTTTCCGGTGCGGTGCACACCACTGCCAATACCATGCGTCCGCCCTTGCAGATCATCAAGACGGCCAAGGGCACAAACATGGTGTCTTCCGTGTTTTTCATGTGCCTGCCCGACCAGGTGTTGGTCTATGGCGATTGCGCCATTGTTCCCAATCCCGATGCCGACGAACTGGCGCAAATCGCCATCCAGTCGCACGATACAGCGAAGGAATTCGGCATTGATCCGAAAGTGGCGATGATTTCCTATTCCACCGGCACGTCCGGTGCGGGTGCGGACGTGGAAAAAGTGAAGGCGGCCACTGACAAGGTGCGCGAACTGCGCCCGGATATTCTCGTCGATGGCCCGCTGCAATACGATGCCGCCGCCGTTGCCGCCGTGGGCGAGCAGAAAGCGCCGGGCAGCGCCGTGGCCGGCAAGGCGACAGTGTTCGTCTTCCCCGATCTCAATACCGGCAACACCACCTACAAGGCGGTGCAGCGCGCCGCCAACGCCGTTTCCATGGGGCCAGTATTGCAGGGCATGCGCAAGCCGGTGAATGACCTGTCGCGCGGTGCGTTGGTCGATGACATCGTTTACACCATCGCCATCACCGCCGTGCAGGCCGCGCAGGACAAGGCATGAGCACTTTGCTGGACGCCATCCGCTTCAATGGCGACGGGCTGGTCAGCGCCATCGCCATCGATGCCGAAGACGGCAGCGTACTCATGCAGGCGTGGATGAACCGCGAAGCGGTGCTGGAAACGGTGGCGCGCGGCGAAATGGTCTATTTCAGCCGCTCGCGGCAAAAGCTCTGGCACAAGGGCGAAACTTCCGGGCATACCCAGCAGGTCGTGGAACTGTGGCTGGACTGCGATGGCGATGCCCTGCTTGCACGCGTGCGCCAGCAGGGCGGCATTGCCTGCCATACCGGCCGCAAGAGCTGCTTTTACCGCAAACTGGCAAACGGCGTCTGGCAGGATGCCGCGCCGGTTCTGAAACGGGCGGAGGATATTTATGGAACATCTTGAAACCCTTGCCGAACTGGTTGACATCATCCGCGCGCGGCGCGGAGCGGATGCCGGGGAAAGCTATGTGGCAAGCCTGCTGCACGCGCCGGTGGACAAAGTCCTGAAAAAAATCGGCGAGGAAGCGACGGAAACGGTGATTGCCGCCAAGGGCGGCGTGCGCCAGGAAATCGTCTATGAAAGCGCGGACTTGCTGTTCCATCTGCTCGTCATGCTCGAGCACCAAGGTATCGCCGCAGACGAAATTTTTGTAGAATTGCGCCGCCGTTTCGGATTGTCCGGTCTGGCGGAAAAAGCACAACGCAAACAGTGAGGTTTTAAATCATGGGTAATATCGGGCCATTTCAGCTGCTGATCATTCTTGCCATTGTCGTCCTGATTTTTGGCGGCAAGCGCCTGCGTTCGCTCGGCTCGGATCTCGGCGCCTCCATCAAGGGCTTCAAGGAAGCCACGCGCGAGGCCAAGGAAGAAGAGCCGGCACAGGCAAAAATCAGCCACGAGAGTGATCCCACGGTCATTGAAGTGAAGGTCAAGGAAAAAGACCAGTCGCAGTCATAAGGTTATCCCGTGTTTGACATCGGCTTTTGGGAACTGGCGTTCATCGCCATCATCGGCATTGTGGTCGTCGGCCCCAAGCGCTTGCCGGAAGTGGTGCGTACCGTGGCCGTGGTGCTGCGCAAGGCGCGCCGCATGTTCAGCGACGTGAAGGCGGATATCGAACGCGAGCTGGATCTCGACGACATGCGCCGCATCGTGCGCGAGGCCGATATGGAAGAGCATATCCGCCAGTTGAACCAGTCCGTCATGGATGCCGAGAGCGAGGTGCGCACGAGCGGCAAGGCGCTTCTGCGCGACATCGACGACGTGAAAGCCAAGGCCGAATCCATGCTGGACGTTTACGAACCCGGCGCGCATGACGGCGAAGCGCAGGCAGAGCGCCATGCCGATACCGGCATCGAGCCGCGTCTCGACCTCGGCGAGGCTGCCGCAGTACCGCCAGCACCTTCTTCTCCCGCGGCCATTCCGGCGGGTATTTCCAACGACATCAAAAATCCCCGTCCATGAAACCACCCCATTCCGAAGACGAAAACGACGACAGCGAAATGCCCGTCGTCGAGCATCTCATTGAATTGCGCACCCGCCTGATTCGCATCATTCTCGCCATTGTCGTGGTATTCGTGGCGCTATTGCCTTTCAACGGCGAGATTTACACCCTTTTTGCGCGTCCGGTGCTCGCCAATCTGCTGCCCGACCAGACCATGCTGGTCAAGGATGCCATCGACGTGCTGCTCACGCCGATCAAGGTCTGCTTCATCATTGCCGTGCTCGTCACCATCCCCTGGATTCTCTACCAGATCTGGGCCTTCGTCGCGCCCGGCATGTATCGCAACGAAAAGCGCCTGATGTTGCCGATTCTCATCTCCAGCACCCTGCTTTTCTATATCGGCGTGCTCTTTGCCTATTTCGTGATTCTGCCCATCATGTTCAACTTTCTGATCGGCATCGAATTGCCCGGCGTCACCTTCATGCCCGACATTACCAACTACATGTCGGTGAGCATTGCCATGTTCTTTGCTTTCGGCGTGGTATTCGAAGCGCCGGTCGCGACGGTGATACTCGTCATGCTCGGCGTGGTCAGCACGGAAACGCTGGCAAGCAAGCGTCCCTACATCATTCTCGGCGCCTTTGTCGTCGGCATGCTGCTGACGCCGCCCGACATTTTCTCGCAAACCCTGCTCGCACTGCCGCTGCTGGTGCTGTTCGAGTTTGGCCTGCTGATTGCCCGCCGTCTGGAGCGGCAACGGGAAGCGGCTGAAAATGCAGAAAATTCATAAACTATCTTAAAATAGTCATTTTTTACCACAATGAAGCGCTTGTTGTGAGAAAATTTATCGCGATAAGCGCTTATTGGCGAGAAAAATTACCATTTTACATGTACGCAAAGTGATGGCACGGCGTGATATCACCATTCCCTGCCAGATGCGCACAGCGACAACACCGTTTCCACCACGAAATGGCGCAACGCCGTTGCCGGCACGCGGTACAATACGCCGTTTTTGATTTCCCGGTCTTCGTATGTTTGCACAACTGTTTGCCAATCCCGAAAGCGTGGCCTATTCCGCCATGATTTACAGCCTGGTGATTTTTCTGGGCGCTGCGCTGGGGCGAGTGCGCTTTTTCGGCATTACGCTGGGCGTCGCCGCCGTGCTGTTTTCCGGGATCATCGTTTCCTATCTCGGCTTCATGGCGCATGAGCCGGTGGCGCATTTTGTGCGCGAATTCGGCCTGATTCTTTTCGTGTACGGCATCGGCCTGCAAGTGGGGCCGGGCTTTTTCGCCTCGTTCCAGCGCGAGGGCGTCAAGCTGAACCTGTTCATGCTCATGGTGATTGCGCTTGATATCGTGATCGTGCTGGCCTTTCTGCATCTGGGCAATATCGACTTGCCGGTGCTGGTCGGCATCATGCAGGGCGCAGTCACCAACACTCCGGGGCTGGGCGCCGCGCAGCAGACCGTGGGCAGCCTTGGCGACAGCGGCGCACTTGCCGTGCAAATGGCGGCAGGCTATGCCGCAGCCTATCCCGGCGGCATCGTCGGCCTGATTGCCGCGATGTTTGCCCTGAAATGGCTTTTCCGCATCCATGTGCAGGCGGAAAACCGCCTCACCTTGCGCCGCCAGCGGGCAGGCATGGCATCGGTCACCAGTCTGGCGCTGGAAGTGGACAATCCCATGCTCACCGGCAAGACGCTTTCCGTCATCCGCCACACCCTGCCGATCAGCCTCGCCATTTCCCGAGTACGGCGCGGCGATGACGTGCTGCTCGCGGAAGACGACATGCCGATCCACAGCGGCGATATTCTGTTTGTGATCGCGCGCGATGACGAGGCTGAGCGCCTGCAAACCCTGATCGGCAAACAAGTCAGCCGCAGCGTTTTCCACGAGGGCGCGCGCGCCGCCACGAATACCGGCGACATCAACGCGCTGCGCATCAACGTCACGCAAAACGCGGTCTGCGGCAAAAAGCTCTCCAGCCTGCATGTGCGCGAGCGCTTTGGCGTCAACATCACCCGCGTGCGTCGCGCGGGGCTGGAATTTGTGCCCGACCGCAACACGCGTCTGCAATTTGGCGATTCCATTACCATCATCGGCGATTCCGCGCATATGAAGCGCGCGATAGCCGCCTTCGGCAACTCGAAAAAGCAGCTTGAAGCGCCGCACCTGGCGGAACTCTTTTTCGGCATTGCCCTCGGCATTCTGCTCGGCTCCATCCCCATCAGCGTGCCCGGCATTCCCGAACCGCTGAAACTTGGCCTGGCCGGCGGCCCGCTGATCGTCGCCATTCTCATCAGCCGTTATGGCGGGCGTTTTTCCGTGACCCACTACGTCTCGCAAAGCGCCAACCTGATGGTGCGCGAACTTGGCCTCGCCCTGTTCCTTGCCAGCGTGGGGCTGAGCGTCGGCCCGGCATTCTTTGATGCCATCCTGCATGGCGACGGCCTGAACTGGATGCTGACCGGCATCGTCATCACCTTCGTACCGCTGCTCCTGACCGGCATCGTCGCGCGCTGGTGGGGCAGGCTCACCTACCCGGAAATCTGCGGCGTGCTCACCGGCGCGCATACCTGCGCACCGCTGTTGCCGTTTTCCGGCGACGTTTCGCAATCGGAGCAGACCGCGCTGAAATACGTTACCGTCTATCCGCTCGCCACTTTCCTGCGCATTATGGTCGGGCAGACGCTGATTATCGTGTTCTGGGCAGGGTTGTGAGACTTTCCCACTGGGAACTCCAGCGCGGATGGCAAAAGTGCTGGGGTTCGGCAAAGCCTCATCTCAACCCGCGCTTGCTATCGCTGTGAGGCGGCGGAATGGTTGGGGATGGACGTAGCAGGCTGCGTCCCTACATCTGCGCCGTCTGTTGATCGGAGATGATGTGCGGGTTTTCAGCTTGAATGGCTACAGGATTCCCGTCGCTGCGGATGTTGCGGCAGGCCGTGTTATGGGATGACGCCCATGCCGATCAGTGCTTCGCGGGCGCCAATATCGCCGGCGGCTTCCGCTTTTTTCAGCCATTCGATGGCGCGTTGGCGGTTGCGCTTGACGCCGTGGCCTTCGGCGTACATGAAGCCGAGCATGACCTGGGTATCCTTGTCGCCCTGGTTGGCAGCCATTTCCAGCCATTTCACCGCCTGTGCGCTATCCTTGCGGACTTTCCAGCCGTCGCGGTACATCATGCCCAGTAGCTTTTGCGCGCGGATGCTGCCGTTTTCCGCGGCCTTGTGATACCAGTCGAGCGCCTGGGGCATGTCCACTTCCGCGCCCCGCCCGTATTCAAGGGCGCGGCCCAGCTGGTATTGCGCGTTGCCGTGGTTTTGCTCTGCGGCGCGGGCGAAAAAGCGTCGCGCCTGTTCGTTGTCCTGCACGATGCCGTGCCCCTGGGCGTAGGCCAGCCCCATGCGGTATTGCGCTTCGGCTTCACCAAGGCCGGCCGAGCGGGCATACCATTGCAGGGCGAGGGTGCGGTCGCGCGCCACGCCCTGGCCGTCGGCATACATTTTGGCAAGGCGCAGCTGTGCCTTGCCGTGCAGGCTCTCGGCGGCTTGCTGGAGGAGGCTGGCGGCTTTCCATTCGTCTTTTTCCACGCCGCGGCCATCCAGATAGGCGAGCGCGAGCTGGTATTGGGTGTCGGGATCGCTGGCGCTGGTATCGCCGCTGCTGGCGGCGTTTTCCAGGGTTTGCGAGGTGTTCTGGTAGAGGCTTCTGGCTTTGTCGAGGTCGCGCGGGACGAGGATGCCTTCCTCATACATTTGCGCAAGGCGGGCCTGCGCCCGGGCGTGCCCTTTTTCGGCGAGCTGGGTGTAATAGTGGTAGGCGTCGCGGTAATTGCCTTTGGCGAAGGCGAGGTCGGCCTTGGCGAGATCGGCCTGGTCATCGGCATGGGCGAGAGCACAGCAGGCCAGCAGGAGGGGCAATAGGCGGCATTTCATCGGTGGCGTCCTTGTGATTCCATTCTGACAATCATGCAATTATAGCGGTTGTGGCGTTGCCGGCGGGCGGGTGATTTTCAAGACGCGGCGCACGCCGAGGATGGCGTTGCAGGTGAGCCCGGCAACGATGCCGCCCCACAGGCCGTAGATGCCGTAACCGAAGCCGTAGGCAAGGAGCAGCCCACAGGGAAAGCCGATGATCCAGTAGCCGATGAGGGCGTAGTACATGGGCGCCTTGGTGTCCTGCATGCCGCGCAGGATGCCGGCGGCGCAGACCTGGATGCCATCGACGAACTGGAAAATGCCGACGATAAAGAGGATGTTGACGGCAATGGGGATGATGTCGGCGTTGTTGGTATAAAGGCCGATGATGGCGCGCGGAAAGAGGAAGATGACGAGCGCCGCGAAGATCATGATGACGGCGGTGAGATAGAGGCCGCCGATGGCGCGCTGGCGCAGCGCTACGTAATCCTTGCTGCCGTTGGCGTTGCCGATGCGGATGGTGAGCGCCGAGGCGAGGCCGAGCGGGATCATGAAGGAGAGGCCGCCGTAGTTGAGGGCGATCTGGTTGGCGCCGGTGTAGATGGCATCCGAGCGGCTGACGATGAGGCTGACGCCGATGAAGAGCCCGGCTTCCATGATGATGCCGAGCGCAATCGGCAGGCCGATGCGCACATAGGTTTTCAGCTCGCCGATGTCGGGGGCGGCAAAGCGGGTGTAGAGGCGGTAGGGCTGCCAGCGCGGGTTGCGCCAGGTGGCATGAAAGATGGCGATGGCGTAGAGAAAGCCGCACAGGGCAGTGGAGATGGCCATGCCGACGGCACCAAGCGGCGGCACGATCCAGAAGCCTTTGAGGAGAAGGTAGTTGCCGATGATGTTGACGGGAATCAGGCAGATTTGAATGATGACGCCGGTACGCGGATAGCTCATGCCTTCCAGAAAGTAGCGGGCGGCAAGGGCGAAAACGAAGACGCCGCCGCCCGGCGCGACGGTGAGAAGGTAGGCGCGCGCGCCAGCTTCGATATCGGGCGCGCTGCCGATAAGGCGCGGCAGATAGGCGGCGCACAGGGTGAGCACGGTGGTGAGAATGCCGAGCAGGGCGGTGAGCCATACGCCCTGCTGGAAGCTGCGGCGGATGCGCAAGGTATCGTTGGCGCCATGGTATTTGGAGATGTTGGTGGTGATGACCAGCGCGATGCCGAGCATGAAGAGAAAGACGAAGCTGAAAATTTGCGCGCCGAGCGCCACGGAAGCGAGCACCTGCGGTGTTTCGCGGCCGGCCATGATGGTGTCGATGACCGGCATGATTTGCCCGAGAAGCTGGGTGAGGATCATGGGCAGGGCCAACGCAATGGTGGTTTTCAGTTCGTGACGGATGTTCATGGGGCAAAAATATTCATAATTATGGTAAAAATAGTGATTCTTTACCATAATAAAGCGCTTATCGTGAGAAATTTTCTCGCGATAAGCGCTTGTTGCTGAGAAAATTTACCACTCGCGCGAGTGGAGAAGTGTTACAGGGTATGTGAGGGAAGGCCGGTATGCAGGGTCTTGCCAAGGCCTTTTTCGATGGTTTCGCGGATTTTTGGCACTTCACGTCCCAGAAGCTGGATGCCGATGCCGGGGATGCGGTTGACTTCCTTTTTCGGCGGATTGAGCCAGACGACGCGGCCGGATACCGCAAATTTGCCAAGATCCTGCGGGAGCTGGAGGAAGATGAACACTTCCTGTTCGAGCTGGTAGCGTTCGTCGGTGGCAACGAAGATGCCGCAGCCGTCCACGAAGGGCATGTAGGCATTGTAGAGCGCGCGGTTGTCAGCGATGTTGACGCGGATGACGCCTTTTTTCAGTTTGGATTGGACGGTGTCGCTCATAGGACGGGATTCCTTGGATCGAGGGTTTCAAGCAGCAGGGATTTGACGGCCAGCGCCGGCGCGCCTTGGCGCCGCCCAGGATGGCGGTTTTTGCAGAGCGCCGCGTGCAGACGATGCAGGCGGGGAAGGTCGAGGCCGGGAATGTGGCAGGCTGCGGTTGGCGCAAGATTTTGCCAATTTTCCATGGTGCTGTCCAGCTGGCGCGCATGGATGAGCGCGGCAACCTGTTCGCTGCACCAATCGAGTACGTCTTCGCCGGGAATGTTTTCCAGCGCCAGCAGAAAGGCGCTTTCACGGGCAGGCCGCAGACAGAGATGAATCAGGGCATCGAGTTGCCAGGGGGGCAGGGGAACGGCGTTGATGGCGGCGTGCGGGTTGTCATGATGGCGGCGCAAGAGTTCACGGGCACGATCGGCATCGAGCCCCTGCTCCTCGCAAAGCCAGGCGAGGCTTTGCGCGGTATCGGGCTGCGGCACCCGCCAGGGACGCGCGCGGCTCGCGATGGTGGGCTTGACGGCGAGGCGGTTGGGCGCGGAGAGGCAGAAATGGCTGTGCGTTTGCGGTTCTTCCAGGGTTTTCAGGAGCGCGTTCAGGGCGGGGTCGTCGTAGCGGTCGATATTGCCGAGATAGATGCCGCGGCGTGCGCTGATGACAGGAGTGGTGGCGAGTTGTGCATTGAGTTCGCGAATCTGCGCGATGGTGAGCTTGTCGCGATGGTAGAGATAGTCGGGATGGAGATCGCGCGCAATCAGGTGGCAGGACTGGCAATGGCCGCAAGCCTGGCCTTGCTGGGGCTCGAGGCAGAGCAGCGCTTTGAGATAGAGGCGGGCGAGGGCATGGGCGTTGTCGCGCTGCCCATCGAGAAAGAGGAGGGCATTGGGCGGACGGGTGATGAGCGGGGCAAGCGCTTCAGCCTCGGTAGCAAGCCAGGGATAGCACATGGTTTACTCCAATTCGGCAAGCGCTTGCGCAATATGGGAAAAGACGGCTTCCGGGCTGCCGCTCGCGTCGATGAAGCGGGCATTGGCGAGCTGCGCGCGGGCGCGGTAGGCATCGCGCACGGCGTCGAAAAAGGGCGCGTCTTCCTGTTCGAAGCGGTCATGCGCGTTACCGCGCGTGGCGATGCGGCGTGCACTTTCTTCTGGAGACAGGCCGAGGATGAGACGCAGATCCGGTTCGAGATGGGCGGGCAACAGCGCTTCGAAGGCGGCAATGCTGGCCGCAGGAATGCCGCGCGCCGCACCCTGGTAGGCGTAAGTGGCATCATTGTAGCGGTCGCAAATTACCCATTGTCCACAGGCCAGGCGCGGGCGGATTTCCTGCACGAGATGTTCGTTGCGCGCGGCAAGGATGACGAGGAGTTCGGTATAGGCGTCGGCATGGGTGGCGGGATCGAGCAACAGGGCGCGCAGGGTTTCGCCTAGCGCTGTGCCGCCGGGTTCTCGGGTGAAATGGGCGGCGATGCCTCGCGTGGCGAGCCAGTCGGCAATCAGCGCCATTTGCGTGGATTTGCCCACGCCTTCGCTGCCGTCCAGGGTGATGAATCGTCCGCGCATCATTTCTGCTGGCTGCGCCAGGCGGCGACCGCTTTCTGGTGCGCTTCGTAAGTGGCGGAAAAGACGTGGCCGCCTTTGCCGTCGGCCACGAAATAGAGGGCGTCACCATCGTCAGGATGCAGACTTGCCTCAATGCTGGCGCGGCTCGGCAGGGCAATGGGCGTAGGCGGCAAGCCGGAGCGGGTATAGGTGTTGTAAGGGGTGTCGGTTTGCAGGTGGCTTTTGGTGATCACGCCCTGGTAGTCTTTCGCGCCATAAATGACGGCGGGGTCGGTTTGCAGGCGCATGCCCTGTTGCAGACGGCGCACGAAAACGCCGGCCACCTGTTCGCGTTCGCTCGCCACGCCGGTTTCCTTTTCGACGATGGAGGCAAGGACAAGCGCTTCGTAAGGGGTTGTCAGGGGAAGATTGTCGGCACGTTTGCGCCAGGCGGCATCAAGATAGTCGTGCATCGCCTGGTGCAGACGTTTGAGAAGGGCGAGATCGGTTTCGCGGTAGGGGAAGTGGTAGGTATCGGGCAGGAACCAGCCTTCGAGAGAGCCTTCGATGCCGAGTGCCCGGGCAATATCGGCGTCGCTTTTGCCGGCGAGGGTGTGCTCGAGGTGCGGATCGGCGGCGATTTGCGCGAGGAGCTGGGCCACGGTACGCCCTTCGACGATGGTGATGCTGAAAGTGGCGACTTTGCCGGCGGCCATGTCAGCCAAGAGGTCGGCGATGGTGGCATTGCCTTGCAGGCGGTAATCACCGGCTTGCAGGCGCGAGGCCTGGCCGCTCAGGCGTGCATGGACGATGGCGGGCAGGGCGGAAGGAATGATGCCGTCTGCTTGCAGGCGTTGGGCGATGGTGGTGATGTTGTCGCCGCGTTTCACCGTGAAGATATCGTGATCGCTGACGTGCAGCGGGATTTGCAGGCTGCGCTGATAGTGCCAGTATCCCAGCCCGCCGAGCAATGCACCTGCAAGCAGGGCAAAGAGGAAAAAGCGGGCGAGGATGCGGCGCAGCATGGCGTCAGATTTTCCTGAAGATCAGGCTGGCGTTGGTGCCGCCAAAGCCGAAGGAGTTGGAAAGCGCGATGTTGATCGGATGCGGGCGCGCGGTGTGCGCCACATAATCTAGATCGCAGTCGGGATCGGGATTGTCGAGGTTGATCGTCGGCGGGGCGATCTGGTCGCGCAGGGCGAGCAGGGTAAAGATGGCTTCTAGGCCACCAGCAGCACCCAGCGCATGGCCGGTCATGGATTTGGTGCTGCTCACCAGGAGTTTGTAGGCGTGTTCGCCAAAGGCGCGCTTGATGGCAAGGGTTTCCGCCACGTCGCCTGCAGGTGTGGAGGTGCCATGGGCGTTGATGTAGTCCACGTCTTCGGCGGCAATGCCTGCATCTTTCAGGGCATTGGTCATGCAGCGCGCCGCGCCGCTGCCGTCTTCGAGCGGGGCAGTCATGTGGTAGGCGTCAGCGCTCATGCCGATGCCGATGATTTCGCCGTAGATTTTCGCACCGCGTGTCTGGGCGCGTTCCAGGCTTTCCAGCACGAGCACGCCCGCGCCATCGCCGAGCACAAAACCGTCGCGGTCGCGATCCCATGGACGCGAGGCTTTTTCCGGTGCGTCATTGCGCGTGGACAGCGCGCGCGCTGCGGCAAATCCGGCAATGCCCATGTCGTTGCCGGCCATTTCCGCGCCCCCTGCGATCATTACGTCCACATCGCCCATCTGGATCATGCGCACGGCCTGGGCGATTGAATGGGTGGCACTCGCGCAGGCGGTGACAGTAGCGAGGTTGGGACCTCGCAAGCCGTAGCGGATGGAGAGATTGCCTGCGATCATGTTGATGATGTTGCGCGGTACATAAAACGGCGACACGCGCTTGGCGCCGCCGTCGAGAAAATCCTTGTAGCCTTCGAGCATGCCGGGCAGGCCGCCGATGCCAGAGCCAATGATAATGCCGGTGCGTTCGGCAAGTGCATCGTCTCCAAAATCAAGGCCGCTGTCTTCTATGGCATCAATGCCTGCGGCCAAGCCATAGAGAATAAATGAATCCATTTTGCGTACGTCTTTTCTGTCGAAATAACGTTGCGTGTCGAGATCAATGATGTTGCCGCGAAATCTCACCGGGAGAGAGGTGGCATCATAATCAGCTATCGGACGGATACCGCTTTTGCCGGCAAGGATGTTTTGCCAGGCGCCTGCGATAGTGGAGCCGACCGGGCTGACAATGCCCATGCCAGTGACGACTACCCGGGGGATGTTGCGTTGCACATTCATTGCGTTCATGGTTGTTCCTTGGTCTCGGCGGCGAGCGCAAAAAGGGCCGTAAAACAAAACGCCAAAAAAGCCACAGAGGCTGTGGCTTTTTTGGCGTCCCTGATCAAGCGTTGTGAGCTTTGACGTAGTCGATCGCGCTTTGTACGGTGGTAATTTTTTCGGCGTCTTCATCCGGAATTTCGCAGTCGAATTCCTTTTCCAAAGACATGACCAGCTCGACCAGATCGAGAGAGTCGGCCCCGAGGTCATCCATGAAATGGGCTTCAGGCTTGACCTGAGCTTCGTCAACGCTCAATTGCTCGGCGATGACTTTGATGACGCGTTCTTCAATTGTGTTACTCATTGAAATTTCCTGTGGTTAGAGGGTAAAAAGGAATCAAAAATGCCGGTGCATGATAGCACCGACTGTGGCAACGACAAAGCCTGCATGGCAGGCAGCCTGTCAAATCATGTACATACCGCCGTTGACGTGCAGAGTCTCGCCGGTGACATAAGATGCGGAAGCGAGATAAACCGCTGCGTCGGCAATGTCTTCCACAGTGCCGAGGCGGGCGAGTGGCACCTGTTCGCTCAAGAATTTCTTCTGTGCTTCCGGGAGGGCGTCGGTCATGTCAGTAGCGATGAAACCGGGAGCAATAGTATTTACCGTGATGCCGCGCGATCCCACTTCGCGGGCAAGTGCCTTGGAAAAGCCGATGAGGCCTGCCTTGGCGGCGGCATAGTTGGTTTGTCCGGCATTACCCATGACACCAACCACCGAAGCAATATTGATGATGCGGCCGAAACGCGCTTTCATCATCGTCTTGCTTACTGCTTTGCACAGGCGGTAAATGCTGGTGAGGTTGGTATCGATGACGCGATCCCATTGCTCGTCTTTCATGCGCATCAGGAGGTTGTCGTCGGTAATGCCAGCGTTGTTGACGAGAATGCTGACGTCGCCATATTGCTCGCTGATCGCTTTCAGGGTGTCTTCGATCTGCGCGGCATTGGTCACGTTCAGGCACATGCCTTGTCCGGCAAGGCCCTGTTCTTTCAGGTCGGCGCTGATTTTGTCAGCGCCGGATGGGCTGGTTGCCGTACCAATGACAGTAGCGCCTCGGGCAGCAAAGGCATGCAGGATAGCGCGGCCAATGCCACGGCTTGCGCCGGTTACCAATACGATTTGTCCTTCAAAATTCATGATTGCTCCAGAAATTGCTGTACCGCTTCAATGTCGGCCGGTTCGGCAAACGGCTGGGTGCGGAAATCCTTGTTGATGCGCTTGTTTAGCCCGGTGAGTACTTTGCCGGGGCCGCATTCGATAAAGCGGGTGATGCCCTGTTCGGCCAGAGCGTTCATGCAGGCAACCCAGCGTACCGGCTTGTAGAGTTGTGCGCCAAGCGCACTTTCGATACCTTCCGCGCTCTGGCGGGTATGGGCATCGACGTTATAGACGATGGGTACTTGCGGGTTTTGCCAGCGGATCTTGTCGAGATAAAAACTGAACCTGGCCGCTGCCCCTTTCATGAGATCGCAGTGCGACGGCACGCTGACCGGCAGCACCACGGCTTTCATGGCGCCTTCTTTCTTGGCGGCTTCCACGGCTTGTTCGACGCCATGTTTCGTGCCGGCAATGACAACTTGTCCTGGAGCATTGTAGTTGGCAGGAGACACAGTGTCCTTGATGGCGCGACAAATGGCAGCCACTTGGGCATCTTCCAAACCGAGAATGGCAGCCATGGCGCCTTCGCCGTAAGGCACCGCTTCCTGCATCAATTCTCCGCGCTTGTGAACCAGACGAATCGCATCTTCGAAATCCAGTGCTCCGGCAGCACACAGTGCAGAGTATTCACCGAGAGAATGACCAGCCATGGCAGCAGGCTGTAGTGCGGTTTTCTCGCGCAGAATATCGTAGCAGGCGATGTCAGCTGCCAGCATGATGGGCTGGGTGTAGCGGGTATGGTTTAGAAAGCCTTTTTCGTCTTTCTGTACGATTTGCCACAAGTCTTCACCAATTGTTGAAGAGGCGTGGTCAAAGCGGGATTTCACTTGGGGATAAGCAGCGTGCAAGGCGCTCAACATGCCTTTTGACTGCGAACCTTGCCCGGGAAAAATGACGGCAACCTTTTTCATATCTCCTCCTTAGAACGCATTAATAAGCGAGAATACAGCCGCCCCAGGTGAAACCACCACCAAACGCTTCCAGTAACAAAGTTTGGCCACGACGAATCTTGCCGCTGCGAATGCCATCATCCAATGCCAGAGGTACGGAGGCAGCAGATGTGTTGGCATGACGATCGACTGTGACGATGACCTTTTCCATGGGAAGATTCAAATGTTCGGCTGTTGAGCGAATGATACGCAAATTGGCCTGATGCGGCACGAGAAAATCTATATCTTCCGCCCGCATTTGGCAAAGCTCCAGTAACTCATTGACCAGACTGCTCAAAGAGCGGACGGCAACCTTGAAGACTTCGCGTCCCTGCATGTGGACATGGGGAGAAAGTGTATCGCGGTTTGCCTTGGCACTGCCCGGGCCCTTGGGAACCCAGAGAAGTTCGCGCTGGCTGCCATCGCTGTGCAGGATGCTGCCGTAAATGCCGGGCTCGTCGCTCGCTTCGAGAATGACCGCGCCGGCACCATCACCAAAGAGAATGGCAGTAGTGCGATCCTGCCAGTCGAGAATATTGGAAAAGATTTCTGCGCCAACCACCAGGGCACGCTTGCATTGTCCGCTTTTGATGAAATTGTCTGCAATGCTCAGAGCATAGACAAAGCCGGAACAAACAGCCTGAATATCAAAGGCCGGGATGGAACGGGCCTTGAGCAGGTGTTGCAGTTGGCTGGCAACGCTGGGGAAAGTATGCTGCGGAGTGGTAGTGGCCACAATGATCAGATCAAGATCGCTTCCTTGCAGGTCAGCAGTTTCCAAGGCGCGGGAAGCGGCCCGAAACGCCAGATCGGCACAGCTTTCATGTTCAGCAGCAATGTGACGTTGGGCAATACCGGTTCTGGTACGAATCCATTCATCGGAAGTATCGAAATACTGGCGTAATTCATCATTTTTTATCACGCGCTCGGGCAAGTAACTGCCAGTGGCAGATATGCGGCTGTAAATCATGAGGATGTGGTCTCGTCGAGGGAGGCATTCTGCTTGAGTTGCTCACGGATGCGGCCAATCACGTTGCGCTCGATTTCGAGGCGGGCAATGTTGATGGCATTGGCATATGCGAAAGCATCGGCATTACCGTGGCTTTTGACTACGACGCCTTGCAGGCCAACAATACTGGCGCCGTTATATCCTCTGGGATCAATGCGCCCCTTGACTCTTCTCAAGGCGGGGAGGGCAAACAGTGCAGCCAGCTTCGACCAGAGGTTGTGGCGGAAAGAGCTTTCCATTTCCTTCTGAATGAATTTGGCCAGCCCTTCTACGGTTTTCAGGGCGACATTTCCGACAAAACCATCACAAACAACAACATTGAGATTGGCACGCAAGAAAATATCGTTGCCTTCGACAAAGCCGATGTAATGAATATTGCTTTTTTCGAGGAGTTTGCCAGTTTCTTTCACCGTATCGTTGCCTTTGATGGCTTCTTCGCCAATATTGAGCAATCCCACGGCAGGTTTCTCGATATTGTCCACGGCGCGGGCGAGTTCACTGCCCATGATGGCGAATTGGCGCAGTTGTTCCGGTTTGGAATCTACGTTGGCGCCAAGATCAAGCCAGTGGACATGCCCATGCAGTGACGGAACGGTAGCGCAGATGGCAGGACGCGAAATGCCGGGCAGCATTTTCAGGATATAACGCGCTGATGCCATGAGCGCGCCGGTATTCCCGGCACTGACACAGGCCTGTGCTTCGCCGTCGCGCACCAGCTCGATGGCGCGCCACATGGAGGAGTCGTTTTTGTGGCGCAAGACGCTGGCCGGATTTTCGTCCATGGCGACGATCTGGCTCGCGTGCCGGACGGTAATGCGCTGCGGATTGAGTTGGGCGAAGGCAGGGTGGCTTTCGATACTGACCTGATCACCCACCAGGATGAAATGAATATCGGGATGGCGCTTCTGCGCAATCCCGATAGCAGGCAAGGTGGTATCCAGCCCGATATCACCGCCCATGGCGTCAATGGCGAGCGTGGAGCGCGTAGCGCGTGTCATTGCTGTTTATTCGTCGTCTTCGAAAGAAATTACTTCGGCAGGACGGACAATGGCTTGACGGCCGCGATAGAAACCGTCTTTGGTGACGTGGTGACGGCGGTGACGCTCGCCACTGGTGCTGTCGGTTGACAGGGTGGCGTAGCCGAGTGCGTCGTGGCTACGGCGCATGTCGCGTTTTGAAGGGGTTTTCCGGTTCTGCTGGACAGCCATTATGATTGCTCCTTGGACTTAATCAGTTCTTTCAGGACGGCGAAGGGATTGTCTTCAGCCTGGGAAGGAGATTCTTCTTCAGCGGTGACTTTCTCTTGCGGCGCCTCACAATATTCATGCTTGGCAATCATTGGCATTGCCAAGAGCACTTCTTCTTCGGCGAACCACGCCAGTTCAAGTTCATGACCGGCGCAGATCAATGTTTCGCTGCCGTCTTCAATGCGATCTTCCTGGGCCGGGTCGGCAATGAGTACATAGTCGAAATCATGCCTGATTTCGTTTTGCATCATTTCCAGGCAGCGTTGGCATTGCAGCTGCAGGGTAACCGCCACCTGCCCGCGCAGGCGGGGGTATTGGTTTTTATCCACCAGACCTTCCAGGCGCAGGCGGATGGTGTTGTCGTCTTTCGCCCATTCTCGCAGGGAGTGGGTGGCGGACACCGGCACTTCTCCGGCACACATCAAGCGCTTGCGGGCAAAGTCCCACGGGTCGATATGTGCAGGCAAGGGGGCGACGGGATGGCGCATCATACTCTCAACATTTTGAAGTGTCAAAAAGGATTGTTCAGCCGATCAGGCGGTAGGCGCGTGAAAAATGCTGATAAACGAGATCCGAAATTTCACGCATGCGGTTGCTGCGGCTGGTGATCCACGAGGCGTAGTTATCTACTTTGCGTTGTTTTTCGATGATGCCGGTGAAAGTGTAGGGATATCTGTTGCCGGCGGCATCGCGGCATTCGATGATGCCGGTGTTGCCGCAAAGCATGGCGGTGGAGCCGGTTTTGTCGAAGACGCTGGCGCTTTGCGGTACGAATCGGGTTTTTGTGCGGATACGGTCGTTGTTGGGGATGGCCATCATGGCGAGCAATTGTTCCGCGCCAGGCAGGCTGCGGCTCCAGAGCGCTTGCAGGAAGCGGTCGTAATCGGCGGCGGAGGCGCGGTTTTGGTAAGTGCGGCCGCCTTCGGGGATGTATTCGACGATATGGATGTCGCGGAAGATGTGCGGCGCTTCCTTTTTCAGCATCCATTGCACGCCCTGCGGGCCGCCGAGGCGCTTGATGATGTGGTTGGTGAATTCGTTGTTGCTGGTCACGATCATTTCGCGCATTTCGTTCATGACGCGCGGGCTCAAGGGATAGAGCACGGGATCTTTGTGGTAGTGGCACATGAGGTAGGCCTGGATGACCAGCGGTTTGACCATGCTTGCCGCTTGCAGGGAGGCGTTGGCATTGAGTGAGACGACGCTGCGCCTTGCGCGCAGATCGGTGACTTGCCAGGCGGTTTTTTCATCGGCAGCGAGCAGCCCTTGCGCGCGCATTTGTCGCACGCGCTGGTTGACGGCTTCCTGCACGTTTTGTGCGAAAGCAAGTTGCGGCGCGAGAAGTCCGCCGGCGGCCAGTGCGGCGCTGCGGGCAAGAAAGGCACGTTTGCTGAGCATGGAAGGAAAGGGTAGGAAAAACGGCGCGCATTTTAACAAAAGCGCAAGATATGACAAGCATTTTTGCGTTTTCCCTGCGCCGGAATCAGCCGTTTTGCAGGAGACGCAGGAAATAGGTGTGATTGAAGGCGGGGCCGGGGTCGGTTTTGCGTTCGGGAGCGATGTGCTGATGGGTGGTGATGTTGTCGGTCGTGAGCGCGGGCAGGGCGGCGAAAAGCGCTTGCGTGAGGGTGGCGAGGCTTTGGTATTGCTTCAGGGTGTAGGGGTGGTGATCGCTGCCGTTGAGTTCCACGCCGACGGAAAAGTCGTTGCATTGCGTGCGGCCGCGAAAGGAGGAGATGCCGGCATGCCAGGCGCGGCGGTAGATGGGGACGTATTGGCGGATGTGGCCATCGCGGGCGATATAGAAGTGTGCCGAGACTTGCAGGTCGGCGATGCCCTGGAAATAGGGATGTTCGTCGCGGTGTTCGGGGAGGGTGCCGAGAAAGAGGGCGTCGATGTATTTTTCGCCGTATTGGTCGGGCGGCAGGCTGATGTTGTGCAGGACCAGGGTGTCGATGACGGTGCCGGCGGGGCGTTCGTTGTGGAAAGGGCTGGGCAGGTGCCGGGCAGTTTGCAGCCAGCCGTGCGGGTCAAATGCGGACAATTTGGTGTGAGGCATGGGAAATGTTATGCACAGTTGCGGGGTTGTGGGAAGGTGGAGAAATGCAAGTCAAAAATTGTCATAGAGAACAGGAAATTTTGGCAACGCTATGTATTCAAAGGATAAAAAAATCTTCAATGCGTTTGCAAGCAATTGATAATTTTTGGGTTTCGGCGGTGCTCTGGCGTGGCGTAGGGGAGTTATGCACAAGGTTTTCCACAGGGATTCGGTGTAGATTATATTTTTTTATTATTTTTTATTATAAAATAGCGTATTTTTATCGTTATAAGCGCTTAGATATGGTAAAAAATCACTATTTTTTGGTATTTTATATTTCTATGTAAGGTTTTGGCAGGAGAAATATAGCATGCACTACGTTTGTCGGGCAGGTATTTTTACAGGCAGGTGTTTGCCGGCAAAAAAGCAAGAAGATGTTTGCGCGCCGGAATGACAAAGATGTTAGAATTTTGCCTCCAACCAAATGACCGGATACGGGTTTCATATGTCCATCATCGAAGCTGCCGAGAAATATTGTGCTGCCAAGGGAGCCAAGTTGACGGAGATTCGTCGTCAGGTTCTCGAGCTGGTGCTCCAGTATCCCGATGTGATCAAGGCTTATGATGTGCTTGCTGATTTGCAGCGCATTCGCAGCAATGCCGCGCCGCCTACGGTATATCGCGCGCTGGATTTTCTGGTGGAAATGGGCATTCTGCATCGCACGGAGTCGCTGAACGGTTTTGTTTTTTGTCCGCATTTTGCGGATGAGCATTCGGCGATCATTCTCAATTGCCGGCTTTGCGGGCATACGCAAGAGTGCAACGCCGATGCCCAGTTGCAGCAGTTGCAGGCTTTTTGCAAGGCGCAGGGTTTCGAGCTTGGTAGCGAGGCGTTGGTGTTGTCCGGTTACTGTCAGGATTGCCTCGAGCAGCATGAGCATTGAAATTCGTTTTTCCTGTTTTATTTCGCCGGGCAATATCCGGTTTTTATAATCCATCATTGCGAGATTTTTCATGAATGACACTTGTCGCGACATTATGCTGACCAACCCGGTGGTCTTGCGACCGGAGCAGACGCTGCTCGAGGCGCTGCATACCATTCACAGCCATGGCGTGCGTTATTTGCCGGTAGTGGATGATGAGGGCAATTTTGTGGGGATTTTCACTTCCCTTGAACTGATTCGCCTGTTGCTGCCGCAAACCTTCAGTATCAAAATGGGCAAAATGCCGGTGGATCTCAATTTCATGCGCACCAGTGTGAGCGAGTTGCGCGAGCGTCTGGGCGAGCTCGGACACGAGAAGATCAGCCAGCATGTGATCAAGGAAGATATCCCTACGTGCACACCGGATAGCTCCATCATGGAGGCGATCTACCTGCTGCATACCTATCATGCCCATGTGGTGGTGACGGAAGCGGGCAGCCGCAAGTTTGCCGGTATCGTAACCATCAACGGTTTGTTCGATCACATTTTTGACAAGTAATTCAGTATTATCATGAATCATGCTATTGACGCTGCCGCAAATCAGGCGATTTTCGGCCTGAATCCCATGTGGCTTTCCGCCATCATTCTTATCATTGTTTATATCATTCTGATCACGGAGAAAATCAACCGTGCGGTGATTGCGCTCATCGGCGCGTCGCTGATGATTTACTGTGGTCTTCTGAATCAGCAGCAGGCCATCGGCAGTATTGATTTCAATACGATATTCCTGTTGACTGGCATGATGGTACTGGTCAATATCACTGCAAAAACCGGGGTATTCCAGTATGTGGCCATCAAGTCGGCCAAGATGGTGCGCGCCAATCCGGTTGGCATTCTGGCCATGATTTGCATCATTACCGCTGTGTTTTCCGCGCTGCTGGATAACGTGACGACGGTTCTGCTGGTCACGCCGGTTACGCTGCTGATTACGGAGCAGCTCGGCGTGCGCGCTTTTCCCTATCTGTTTTCAACCATTATTGCTGCCAATATCGGCGGTACGGCGACGCTGATCGGCGACCCGCCCAACATCCTGATCGGCTCGAAAACGCACCTGACATTCAACGACTTTCTGGTGCACATGGCACCGATTGCCATCATTATCATGATCGCCGTGCTGGCGCTTTTCTGGCTGATTTTCCGCAGCCGCCTGCAAAGCTCGCTGAAAGCGCGGGCGCGCATCATGCGTTTCAATGAAAGAGACGCCATTACCGATTCACGACTGCTGGTGAAATGCGGCATTGTGTTTGGACTGGTGCTGCTGGGCTTCTTCGTCGGTCACAGCCTGCATCTTGAGCCGGGCACCATCGCCCTTTCCGGCGCGGCGCTGCTGATGCTGGTGGCTTACGGGCCGCAAAAAGCCGAGCAGCAAAGCGAATCTGTCCACCACGCCTTTGCCGAAGTGGAGTGGATTACCATCTTCTTCTTCATGGGGCTGTTCATGATCGTGGGCGCCGTGGAGCACAGCGGCCTTCTGAAAATGCTCGGCGAGCATCTGACCGAAGCCACGCGTGGCGATATCCAGACCATGTCGATGGCGGTGTTGTGGGTATCGGCCATTTTGTCATCCGTTCTGGATAACATTCCGTTCGTCGCCACCATGATTCCGCTGCTGGATCAGGCCTCCGTCAATCTCGGCGTTGGTCAGGAAACCTTCATGCCGGTATGGTGGGCATTGGCGCTTGGCGCTTGCCTTGGCGGCAACGGTACGCTGATTGGCGCGAGCGCCAACCTGACGGTAGCGGCTTTTGCGGAAAAGGCAAAACAGCCGATTGGCATGGTGCAGTTTGCCAAATATGCTTTCCCGCTGATGCTGGTGACCGTCCTGTTCAGCCATATCTATCTGTGGGTTCGTTATTTTTAAGTAAAAAATAGCGTGTTTTTACCATTATTAAGCGCTTATCATGAGAAAATTTCTCATGATAAGCGCTTTGGGATGAGAAAAAATCACTATCCAAAATGCGGATTTCATAGCCAAATAAATAAAAAACAGAACGAAACTGTAGGTTGGTGGTGCATTTCGGCAGGCGGTTATTGAGCTCGCCGAAATGCAATATCCGCCGTCAGGCGAACCCCAACATAATGAATTCTAAAATGTTGGGGTTCGTGCTGCGCACTCACCACCAACCTACAGTCTGGACGTTTTTATGATGATTTCACTATAGCCGCCGCGAGCCGAAATCCGATCACAAAAAAAGCCGGAGCGATCCGGCTTTTTGCATGCTGGTTTTTGGCGAAGTTTACAAAGCGTCGATAGCCTTGGTCGCGCCAGTCAGCGAGAATGCCATGGTTTGCTGCTCGTCACCAAGGAAAGCAGCGAGCTGCATGGTTTTACCGGCCTTGAGTTTGCCGAGCACATCATTGGGCAGGGGCAAGGCTGCATGGCAACCACCCTGGTCGCAAAAATCGAACAGGGATTGCGCCACCTGATTGCCATCAACGGCAATGGCCAGACCATTGCGCAGGTTGACGCCGAGCGGCAGGGAAACATAGGCGACTACCTGGTTTTTGGCTTCGGGTACCTTGCGCAGCAAAACACGGCCAACCGGCTCGCCTTTCTCATTATTGACGATCTGGATGACGCCGCATTCCTTGCCTTGGCAAGTGCCTTCCCAGTCGCCGTATTTGGCGCCATTGCTCACTTTCGCGGTTGCCGCAAGGCTCAGGGCGGAAAGTGCGACCAAAGTGGCGATTTTGCTGATTTTCATAGGATCTCCGTGATGGGAATAAACAAGGTCGAGAGTTTAGCAGGTTTCGTTGGGAAGGTGTGTCATACCGCTTGTTAACCCGTGAGCTGGCGGGAAATCATGCGTTTCAGCGGCGGGAGATTGTCGCTGACGCGCAGGACACGTTCGCGCAGCCATTTGCCGGGGCGGCTTTCGTTGGTAAAGAGTTTTACCACCGTGTTGGTGCCGTGATACATCACGCGGGTGTTTTTCTGGTGCGCGCGGTTGTAGGCCTGCAAAAGAGCGGTATCACCGATATCCAGGCCTTGCGCGGCCTGGCGGAGAATCAGACGCGACAGGATATGCTGGCTTTGCAGGCCGAGATTGAAGCCATGGGCAGTGACCGGATGCATGCCGCAGGCGGCATCGCCGACCAGCGCGCAGCGGGTGCCATAAAAACGGCGGGCATGCACGCCCATCAAGGGATAATCGTGGACAGTGCTCGCCAAAGTCATGTCGCCCAGGCGATGCTCGAGCTGCGCGCTGACATGGTCTGCCAGCGCCTGCGGCGAGAGGCTCTTCAGCGCTGGCGCCTTGTCGCTGGCTATCGTGATGACGCAATTGGTCATGTTGTCGGTAAGGGGCAGCAAGGCAAGCGTCGAGCCATAGAAGAAGCACTCGTAGGCCGTGTGATTGTTGGGGATGGTATGCGCGAGGCGGAACACTATCACCGTGCGTCCGAAATCGTGCAGATCAGTGGGAATGCCGAGCGCGCGACGCACAAAGGAAAAGCGGCTGTCGGCGGCAACCAGCAGCGGGGCTTGCAGCGAGGAGCCGTCATCCAGCGTAATGGAAGCGCGCGAATGGTCGCTGTTCGCTGCCACGACCTTGCCATGATGCCAGGTGATGTTGGACTGGTTTTGCACGGCCTGCCAGGCCGCGCGGCGAATCAGATGATTGGACACCAGATAACCCAGTGTGTCGATCGGGCGCCGGTCGGAACTCATGCTTGGCAAAGGGAAATGCAGTTCGTAGGGAGACGTGCCGTTCAGCACCTTGGCCTCGCGCAGGGGATGGATTTCTTCCGCGGGAATGCGCGACCAGATATCAAGATCCTCAAGCAAATGCTTGGAAGGATGGGTGAGCGCAATTTCCCTGCCGTCAAAGGGCGGATCGGCCAGAGTGACAGCATCGTGCGTTTCCACCAGATGAATGTTGAGCTTGCTGTTGGCAAGCGCGCGGCAAAAAGACAGTCCGGCAGGGCCGGCACCAACAACGATCAGATCAGGCGTAGCGTTCATGACAGCTGTCCGTGGAAAATAAAGGCGCACATTCTAGCACTGCCCCGATGAAGAGAGCTTGATTTGGGTTAAGGGAGAAGAGAAGAGAATTGGTAGTTTTTGCGGGAACCAAACCTGCATCTGTTGTCCGAACAGGATAGTGACACGTTGGTCTTGATGACGTGGATTGTGCGGTTGTCCACTTTGATTACTTGCTTAGGTAAAAACAGCAGCGCATAATATAATCGTTTTGATTATATGAATAGCCTAACAATGAGTAATAAAACCACTGTTTGCGGTATTAAAGCAATCAGACATGAATGAGGAACACCTGAATATGCACCCCCAACGTGTCGAGAGTTTGAGCCATGCCCAGCGTGAGCGCTTGGCATATATTGACTTTCGCCTGTACTTCGTGGGTGAAATCGGCCGCCCAGACTTGGCGAGCCGCTTTGGGGTGGCTCCGGCCGGGGCAACGCGTGACTTGGCGTTGTATCGGGAAATTGCGCCCGACAACATCACCTTTGATGGCAGCCACAAGGTTTACCGCATTGGACAGGCGTTCTCCCCGCTGTTTGAGCACGCATCGCAGCGCGTGCTGTCGGCGCTGGCTCTGGGCTTTGGTGATGGTGTGAACGACCAGACAAAACCCTTGCAACCGCTGTTGCCTTGCGAGTCCCCCATCGCCCTGAGCAGTCCCCGGATGGATGTGCTGGCACCGATTTGCCGAGCCATCCACGCCCAGCGACCCATCGCCATCCGTTATCACTCGATGAGCAGCGGAGAGTCCGAGCGGATCATCGTTCCCTTTGCGCTGGTTGACACCGGCCTGCGCTGGCACGTTCGGGCGTTTGATCGCAAGTCTGGAGAGTTCCGCGACTTCGTTATCACCCGCATCGAAGCGCCGGTTTGGATCGATGAAGAACCCGAGGCCAATGAGTCCCCGGATAACGACATCCAGTGGACCCGTATCGTCGAACTGGACCTCGTGCCGCATCCGCGCTTGAAGCGCCCTGACATCATCCGCATGGACTACGGGATGGACAGTGACTCCCTCCGCGTACGTGTCCGCGCCGCCATTGCGGGCTACATGCTGCTGCGCTGGAGTGTGGACTGCTCGCCCGACCACTGCCTCAAGGAAGAACAGTACCGCCTGTGGCTCAGCGATCCGCTGGCGCTGTATGGCGTTGAGAACGCCAAGCTCGCACCGGGCTATCAAGCTCCGGCAGCAAAGACATCACGCAAAGGGTAAGAACACCATGGCACAGAACGACACCGCCAAAAACAACAATGCAGGCAAGCTCGGCTTCGAGGCCGAGCTTTTCAAGGCCGCCGACAAGCTGCGCGGCAATATGGAGCCCAGCGATTACAAGCACGTCGCGCTGGGGCTGATCTTTCTCAAATACA
>JAUMXB010000022.1 GCA_030529365.1 Cardiobacteriaceae bacterium
CGGCCATGAAGCGCAATCTCGAAAAGAGAAAACAATGCAGAAAATCGCCGTGAAAATTGTTGACGCAAATAATGTGGAAAGCTTTGTTTCCTCCTCGCCCCAATTCCAATACCATGCCAATCAATCAATTAGCGTTTAATTTTCGTCACTATTTAAAGCAAAAACGCTATAGCCGTGAAAGCCTCGCCGTCGCGGATGCCCTGTAAAACCTAAATTATCACTTTTATGAACAAAATAGTGATTTTTTACCATCAACAAGCGCTTATTTCGGTAAAAAATTACTATAAAACTGCATTTCATCATAAACATGGCAATCCACCAGGGGCGGCTATAGAATAACCGCCTTTCCACCAGCCCCGCCGCTCATGCGCCTCTCCCGTGCCGCCCTTTCCGCGCCGCTGCGCGATCTGCTCGCCTATCGCGACCGGCCGCAACTCTTCGCGCTGCTGATCTACCAGTGCATCACGGTCGCGGGCTTTACCCTGCTGATGCCGCTGGTCTCCGTGCATTTTGTTTCCGATGTCGGCATGGCCGCGGCCATTGTCGGCTTCGCCCTTGCCATCCGTCAAATCAGCCAGCAGGGGCTGACGTTCATCGGCGGGATGCTGGCCGACCGCTATGGCCTGAAACCCGTGCTCTGCACCGGCCTCGTCATCCGCGCCGCCGGTTTCTTCATGCTTGGTTTTGCGACGACGTTGCCCGTGTTCTTCATCGCCCTGCTCCTTACCGGCCTTGGCGGTGCGCTGTTCGATGCGCCTTTCCAGGCCGCCACCGTTGCGCTCACCCGCGTGGAGGAACGGCGCGAGTTTTACCTGCTCGCCAACTATCTCGGCGGCATCGCCGCCACGCTGGGGCCGCTGCTCGGCATGGTGCTGATGTGGCTGGATTTCCGCATCGTGGGGATAGCGGCTGGCAGCTGCTTTCTCGCCAACGTCGTCGTCGCCCTGCGCTACTTTCCCAACACGCGCCCGCCCGCACCGGATGACGGCGACAACACCCCGCAGCTCAAGCGCCTGATGCGCGATCGCGTTTACCTGCGCTTTGTCGCCATCCTGTGCGGCTACTGGTTCGTGGTGATGCAGATCAATATCAGCTTTCCCCTGCTCGCCGAAGCGCTGACTGGCACGAAAAGCAGCGCCAGCCTGTTCTTCGTGTTCAGCACCAGCCTTACCCTCGTGCTGCAATATTTTCTCGTGCGCTGGCTGCAACGCCATTACCAAAGCCACCAACTCCTCATGGCCGGCACGCTGGTGATGACGTTCGGCACTTTTTTCCTCGGCACTTCGGGCAATTTCGCCATCTTTCTCATGTGGATAGCCGTTTACAGCGTGGGCTTTCTCGTCAGCCGCCCCATGCTCGACGTGCTCGTCGCCCATCTCGCGCATCCCAGGGCGCTTGGCCTTTATGTGGGATTCAGCGGCGTGAGCATCGGCGTCGGCGGCGGACTCGGCAACTTCGTCGGTGGCTGGCTGTATGATCTCGGGCGCGATCTCGCCATGCCGCTATTGCCCTGGAGCGTCTTTGCCGTGATCGGCGTCGTCACCGTTTGGCAATTGTGGCTGTTCTTCCGCCGTTATCCAGACGCAAAAACACAGTAAAAATAGTGATTTCTTACCATTATGAAGCGCTTATTACGGTAAATAATCGCTATTTTATTGTGAAAAATGATAAATAATCTTCTATCTCCTGCCCTGCGCCAAAAGCGGCGATGATCTCGCCGATGGCCGGCGCGAACTTGAAGCCGTGCCCGCTGAAGCCGGCGAGCAGCAGAATGCGCGCGTCTTCGGGATGCGGGCTGATGATGAAATCTTCCGTGGGTGTTCTATCGTAGCTGCACACCTTGCCCTCGCGCAGCGAACCTGTTTGCGGCAAGAAGCACGCGAGGAAAGCGTCGGTATCGCCCCGGTCGCTCGCCGCATGGCCGTAGGCAAAGCGCTCTCCGGGATGCGCCATCGCTTCGCCGCCGTCATGCCGCCCGACTTTCAGGCCGTGGCCGCCATCGGGGAAGCCGTAATACACGCCCTCCGGCGTATCCACCGTAAAGCCGGGAAAGCCTTGTTCTTCGTGATAGCAGGCGGGCGCGTCATACCAGGCGAAGGATTTGCGGATCGGCGTGAACGGCAGCGCCACATCCAGCCCGGCAATGCGCTGCGCCCAACTGCCGGCAGCGATCGCCACGCGGCGGGCATGGTACACGTGGCTATGGGTCAGCACGCGCACGCATTCCTTCTCGCGTGCAATGCTTTGTACCGGTTGGTGAAAGGCCGTGGCAATGCCCTGCGCCTGTTCGAGAAAAAGCGCAACTGCCTTTTCGCTGTAGAGATAACCGGCTTCCGGCTCGAACAATCCGGCATAGCCGTCCGGCACGGCGAACCCCGGCCAACGGGCGCGTACAGCTTCGGCATCCAGCCATTGACAGGGCAAGCCGTAATACTCGGCCATCGCTTTTTTCGCGCGCAAACCAGCATCATCGCCGGGGGCGAGATTGATGACGCCGCTACGCTTCAACAGCGCAACGCCGTGCTCGGCTTCGATGGCATGCCAAAGGGCGGCGGCGCGGTTGAGCAGCCGCTGGTAGGTATGGTTGTGATAGAGATAGCGGAACAGCCGGGTCGCGCCATGATGCGCGCCTTCCTCGTGCGGCGGATGGTGGGCATCGATCAGCAGTACATCAAGGCCGCGCGCGCGGCAATAATAAGCGCCCACCGCACCCATTGTGCCCGCGCCAATAATGATGAGATCGTAGCTTTTCATCGCAGTCTCCACAAAAAACGCCATTTTGGCATTGATGGCGGATGATGGCAGCCATTGGCAAGAAAATGTCCGCAAAAATATCCGTTTTTAATCCAAATAAACATTCATGTTTTTATTTGGTTACGAGAAAAACATTCGTTTTTGGCCAGAAAAAATGTCCGCTTTTTTGGCCATAAAAACCGGCTTTGCGACGGATTAGCGAAAACCCAATGTTATGGAAGCTAATCAGCAGCCTTGTTCCGTAAACTGTTGAGCAAGGCTTGCGGCAGTATGATTTCCTTAGTTTCTTACGCATAGCGCAGTTCATCTTTACAAGCAGGTAAATTTTGATTTTTTCAATCAAACACAATTTTCCCATTACCTATTGATGATGCAGAAAATAATATTGAGTTTGACAACAGCTGATAAAAAGTTACTATATGTACATATTTTGGCAAGGTTTTGTCGCGAATATCTTATCAAGGACTTGAGATGGCAAAGTTTATTTTCAAATGCATTCTTACTTTTTTATCCGTTGTTTCCATATATGTACTTTATAACCACGACAGAATGACCGTTATGGCATTGAGTAGAGTCGATCCTTTACCACATACCAAAGCGCTGGTTGCTGAAAAACGTTTCGCAGAAGCAGAAAGTTATCTAGAATTTTTCATGGAACATGAGTACGTTAACAGCAATCAGGAAGCTGTTGACCTCTACAATATGATTCAGGAAACCCGTGATGGCTGGATCTATCAAATGAAAAAATTTGGTGAAGGGATAATCAAAGGAAAGAGCGATGAAAAAATTGGCCAGATAACTGGTGTAGTGTCGGATTTTCTGGTTATCGGTGATATTCGAGACTTAGGGGTGCAGGGTTGGAATTATATTCAAGGCGAGGAAGTTGATGAAGTATTGGTGGCGCTGTCGGCCATTGGAGTGGCGGCTACAGGTGCACAAATTGCCAGCGTAGCCAGTACAGCAGCAAGTGCGGGCACAACTGCGCCAGCAGTTGCCGGATCGACAAGCGCCAAAACAGCAATCGTGACATTAAAAGTTGCCCAAAAGCTAGATAAGTTACCCAAGTGGATGTTAAAGGGCATAAAAGAAGCGGCTGTGGCTGTCAAAAAGAGCAAAAGCATTAAGCAACTGACGTCTCTTTTTGATGATGTTGCTGGCTTGGCAAAAGTAAAGGGCGGTTTGGAGTTATTGAGCAAGACCGAAGATGCGTTATCCCTGAAGAAAATGGCAAGTTTTGCAAGCGATTTCAAACATCAAAGTCTTGCTGTTTTTAGGCTTGGCGGAGACAAGATAATTGACGTATCAGAAAAGATAAAAGATACCAAGGCTATAAAGACCGCCGTAACATTCGGCGAAAAAGGGGTTGCTACATTGGACAAAATGGGTGCAAAGAAATTTTTGCAAACAGTTAGCAACGTGAAAATAGCTCGAGGCTCTAAGATTGTTTACAAAAATGGCATGGGATGGGTATATAACGCCCTTTCATTAACCCCGAAATTTATTTTGTATTTATTGATCATTTCAGGAATTTCCGTTTGGCTTCCTATTCGGAGCTGGTACAGCGTTTTGCAGCAGAAAATTCGGAAATCCGAGAAAACCGTTGCAGAGATTGCAGAAACTTGACTAAAAAACCCGCCTTTCGGCGGGTTTTCTTTTCACACGGTTTGCAAAGTGCTCATTCAAGCGCTCAAGCGTCGAAGGTAAAGCCTTCTCCTTCTCGATAGCCCACTTGCACGGTGCTGCCGGGCAAGAATTTGCCGGCAAGAATCGCTTGCGCGAGCGGGTTTTCGATGTGGGTTTGGATCGCGCGCTTGAGCGGTCGTGCGCCGAATGCCGGATCGTAGCCGACTTCCACCAGATGCGCGAGCGCGTCGTCGCTGATCGCAAAGCCCAGTTCGCGTTCGGCGAGGCGTTTTTTCAGGCGCGCCAGCTGGATGTTGGCAATGCCCGCCATATGCTCTTTGCCGAGCGCATGGAAGACCACGGTTTCATCGATGCGGTTGATGAATTCGGGGCGGAAGTGGTCGGCCACCACCGCCATCACTGCGGTTTTCATCGCCTCGTAATTGCTGTAATCCATGTCCTGAATCAGGTGCGAGCCGAGGTTCGAGGTCATGATGATGACGGCGTTGCGGAAATCCACGGTGCGACCCTGGCCATCGGTGAGGCGGCCGTCGTCCAGCACTTGCAGGAGTACGTTGAAGACGTCAGCATGCGCTTTTTCCACTTCATCGAAAAGCACGACGCTGTAGGGTTTGCGGCGCACCGCTTCGGTCAGATAACCGCCCTGGTCGTAGCCGACGTATCCCGGCGGCGCGCCGATCAAGCGTGCCACGCTGTGCTTCTCCATGAATTCGCTCATGTCGATGCGCACCATGGCGTCTTCGCTGTCAAAGAGGAATTGCGCGAGCGTGCGGCAAAGCTCGGTTTTGCCCACCCCGGTCGGGCCCAAAAAGAGGAAGGAGCCGATCGGGCGATTGGGGTCGGAAAGGCCGGCGCGATTGCGGCGGATGGCGTTGGCCACGGCTTCGACCGCCGTTTGCTGGCCGACGACGCGCGCATTCAATACGCTTTCCAATGACAGCAATTTTTCCTTTTCGCTTTCCATCATTTTCGCAACGGGAATGCCCGTCCAGCGCGACACGATTTGCGCGATTTCCTCTTCGGTGACTTTGCTGCGCACCAATTGGTTTTCCGGGCGGTTTTCCGCGCTTTCGCTGCTCGCAAGCTGCTTTTCCAGCGCGGGGATTTTGCCGTACTGGATTTCGCTCATGGTGGCATAGTCGCCTTTGCGTTTGGCCGCTTCCAGTTCCACGCGCAGGCGGTCAATTTCTTCCTTGATGCCGGCGCTGCCCTGAATGGTGGCTTTTTCCGCCTGCCAGATTTCTTCGAGATCGGCGTATTCTTTTTCGAGACGCGCGATGTCTTCCTGCAAATCCGCCAGGCGCTTTTTCGAGGCATCATCGTGCTCTTTTTCCAGCGCCAGGCGCTCCATTTTGAGCTGGATCAGGCGGCGGTCGATGCGGTCCATGCTTTCCGGCTTGCTGTCGAGTTCCATACGGATTTGCGCCGCGGCTTCGTCAATCAGATCAATGGCTTTGTCCGGCAATTGACGGTTGCTGATGTAGCGGTGCGAGAGCACGGCAGCAGCGACCAGCGCCGGGTCAGTGATATCGATGCCGTGGTGCACTTCATAGCGCTCCTGCAAGCCGCGCAGGATGGCGATGGTGTCTTCCACGCTGGGTTCATCAACCAGCACTTTCTGGAAACGGCGCTCCAGCGCGGCGTCTTTTTCCATGTACTGCCGGTATTCATCGAGCGTGGTTGCGCCGATGCAGTGCAGCTCGCCGCGCGCCAGCGCGGGTTTCAGCATATTGCCGGCATCCATCGAGCCTTCGGTTTTGCCTGCGCCGACCATGGTATGGATTTCGTCAATAAAGAGAATGATCTGGCCTTGCGCTTTTTCGATATCGGTGAGCACGCCTTTGAGGCGCTCCTCGAAATCGCCGCGGTATTTGGTGCCCGCCATCAGCGCTGCCAAATCCAGCGACAGCAAGCGTTTGCCTTTCAAACTTTCCGGCACTTCGCCGTTGACGATGCGCTGGGCGAGGCCTTCAACAATGGCGGTTTTGCCCACGCCCGGCTCGCCGATAAGCACCGGGTTGTTCTTGTTGCGGCGTTGCAGGATTTGCATGGCGCGGCGAATTTCCTCGTCGCGACCGATGACAGGATCGATTTTGCCCTGTTCGGCGCGCGCGGTGACATCGATAGTGTATTTTTTCAGCGCTTCGCGCTTGTCTTCGGCGTTTTCATCGGTGACTGCCTCGCCGCCGCGCAGGTTGTCAATCACCTGCTTGAGCTTCTCTTTCTGCACGCCCGCGCTTTTCAGCGCCTTGCCGAGCGCGCCGCTGTCTTCGCAGGCGGCAAGCAGGAACAGCTCGGAGGAGATATATTGGTCGCCGTTTTGCTGCGCGTATTTGTCGCAGAGGTTCAGCAGACGCGCGCTATCCGGCGAGAGATTGACCTGGCCAGTGGCGGTGGTGACGCGCGGCAAATCCTGGATGATTTTGTCGACGGCCTGACGCAGGGCAGGCACGTTCGCGCCCGCCTGTTGCAGGATGGAAGCGCTCGCCCCGCCCTGCTGGCCCAGAAGGGCGGCAAAGATATGGGCGGGCTCGATGTAGTTGTGATCCTTGCCGACGGCCAGCGATTGCGCGGATTGCAACGCTTCCTGAAAGCGGGTGGTAAATTTCTGTTGCATATAACTTTCCTTTGCAAGATTGATAACTGCGAACGTATATAGAGACGCTTCGCGGTTTATCAATGTTTGTTGCGAAAATGTCAGGAATCGCCTCTTGCCTGCTTCGCGATTTGATGGCAGTCATGCTTCGCATGGATACAAAAGGATAGTGATTTTTTACCACTGACAAGCGCTTATCATGATAAATTTTCTCACGATAAGCGCTTCCTTTCGGTAAAAAATCACTATTTTTAACATGTTTATAACATGTTGTTTCCCGGGACTATAATGCGCACTTCGTTATTTGGAGACGCACATGAGCATGTATTACACCGGTGCACGGATTTTTGATGACGGATGTTTGCGGGAAGGCTTTGCCCTGCACGTGGAAAACGGCCGCACGCAGGCCGTCTTGCCCGAGGCGGCCATTCCGCAAGGCGCGCCGCGCAAGGCGCTTCCCTGCGGCATTCTCACGCCCGGATTTGTGGAAACCCAGGCCAACGGCGGCGCAGGCATTCTCGTCAACGACCGTTTCGACGCGCAGGCGCTCGCGCAAATTCTTTCCGGGCACCGCCAGTTCGGCACGGTGGCGATGCTGCCGACGTTTATCACCGACAGCCAGCAAAAATATCACGCGGCCATCGAAAGCATTGCGCACGCAGTGCGCGACGGCGTGCCCGGCATTGTCGGCGGGCATTTTGAAGGGCCTTTCCTGAATCCGGCAAAAAAAGGCACGCACCAGCCGCGCTTTTTGCGCACGCCGGATGAAAGCGATTTCGCCGTTTATGCCCGTTATGCCGAGTATTTGCAGCACAGCATTTTGTCGCTCGCGCCCGAGCAGGTGGCGCCTGGCACGATCGCCCGCATCAAGCCGCATATTCCGCAAATCAATATGGCGCACAGCATGGCCACACATGAAGACCTGGAGCGCGCCGTCAGCGAAGGGCTGACCGGCATCACCCATCTTTACAACGCCATGGCGGCCATGGAAGGGCGCAATCCGGGGCCGATCGGCAGCGCGGCGGCCTTGGGATTGCAGGCTGGCATCATCGCCGATGGCGTGCATTCGCATCCCTATTCGTTGCTTGCTGCCTACCGCATGCTTGGCAAGGAGCAATTGATGCTGGTCACGGATTCAATGCATACGATTGGCGTGGACGGCATTAGCGAATTTGATCTGATGGGCATCAAGGTGTTTGTGGATGGCAACCGCCTCGTCAACGAACACGGCTCGCTGGCTGGCGCGCATGTCAACATGCTGCAATGCGTGCAGAATGCGGTGCGCTTCATGCAGGCGGATGTGGCGAGCGCTCTCGCGATGGCGATTTCCACGCCGGCGCACTATATTCGTCGCCCGGATTTGGCGCGTATCGTCGCGCGGCGTGCGGAAGACGTGCTCTATCTTGATGACAATCTGGCGCTGCACGCGTGGGCGGCGTAAATCCTGCGACCGCGTTGCGAAAAAAAGAAAACCCACAGTGGCGGTGATGAATCACTGTGGGTTCAATGTGCCTTGCGGCAAGTCGATATTCCCTTATCGAACCACATCCCTGCGGTTGTTGCCTGATTCCTGGTCTGCGTGGCAGTGGCAACACCTTGATCTAAGCACTGGCGATGCCATGTTGATTATCTGCTGGCAAAACAATACGAAAAATACATGTTCCGTTCATGTTTCCGCCGCAAACAAGGAATCAAACAGTCTTTCGTAAAAAATTACGCTTGGCCAAAGAAAATCAGATGCTGTGCTTTACCAATAATCACGATTGCAGACGCAGCAGGTAATCAAACGCGGACAGCGCCGCCTTAGCGCCTTCGCCCATGGCAATGACGATTTGCTTGTACGGCACGGTAGTCACATCGCCGCAGGCGAAAATGCCCGGCACATTGGTTTCGCATTTGGCATTGATCTCGATCTCGCCGAAGCGGGTCTTGGCAATGCTTTCGCCTGCGAACTCGCTGTTCGGTACCAGCCCGATCTGCACGAACACGCCGGCAAGCGGCAAGGTGTGCTCGGTGCCGCTCGCGCGTTCCTGATAGACAAGCGCTTCCACCTTGCCGTTGGCCGCGCGAATTGATTGCGTGGCCACGCCGGTCAGCACCTTGATGTTGTCGCGTTTGGCCATGGCATCGACAAGCACCTGGTCGGCTTTCAGCGCATCGGCAAATTCGAGCACGGTCACGTGATTCACAATGCCCGCGAGATCGAGCGCCGCTTCCACACCGGAATTGCCGCCGCCGATGACGGCGATGTCCTTGCCCTTGAAGAAGGGGCCGTCGCAATGCGGGCAGTAGGCCACACCATTGCCGATATTCTCCTTCTCGCCGGGCACGCCGAGTTCGCGCCATTTCGCGCCGCTCGCGATGATGACGGTGCGGCTTTCAATCACTTCGCCGGTGGAGAGTTGCACGCGGTGGGTCTTGTCACCCGTGGTGAGCGATTTCACACTGAGATTGTCCTTGACGGTCACCGGATAGGCAGAAAGATGCTGGTGCAAATTGCCGGCGAGCTGCGGGCCGGTAGTCTTCGGCACGGAAATGAGGTTTTCGATGTCCATGGTGTCTTTCACCTGACCGCCGATACGGTCGGCGACCAAGGTAACCGCTACGCCCTTGCGCGCGGCATAGATGGCAGCTGCCACGCCCGCGGGCCCGCCGCCGATCACGAGCACATCCTGCACCGGCAGGCTGCTTTGCGCCTTGCCGGCAAGCTGCGGATATTTTTCCAGCAGCTTTTCCACCAGACGCGCGGTATCGATCTTGCCATTGGCAAAGACTTCGCCGTTGAGATACACAGTGGGCACGCCCTGGATGCCGAGCGCTTCGATGCGTTCCTGGAAAAGGCCGCCATCAATCATTTCGTTTTTGATGAGCGGATTCAACAGCGCGAACTGGTTCAGCGCCTGTACCACATCCGGGCAATTGTGGCAGGAGAGCGATACGAAAGTCTCGAAATGGAGCGGCTGGTCAATGCCCTGAATGAGCGACTGGATGGAGGGATCAAGTTTGAGCGCGCTGCCGCCCGCCTGCAAGATGGCGAGAATGAGCGAGCTGAATTCGTGGCCGCCGGGAATGCCGCTGAAGACGATTCCGGTGTCGCCGCTGTCGTTGTGGATGGCAAAGCTGATCGGGCCGAGGCTTGCGTCTTCCGCGAGCGTCAGGCGATCGGAGGTGCCGGCGATCTGGCTCAGGAAAGTCTGCAATTCTTCGCGCTTGGCATGTTCGCCACGGCCAAGGGCGAGGGTGATGTTCTGGTTCAATGATGCCATGTATTGCTTGACGGCATCGAGCATGGGTTGTTCAAGCATGGTAAAAATCCTTTTATGAATATGAAAAAAGCCGGCAAAAGGCCGGCTTTTGCGCGATTTCGCGGGCAAAAATCAGATCTTGCCGACGAGATCCAGACTGGGTTTCAGGGTTTCCTGGCCTTCTTCCCAGGCGGCCGGACACACTTCGCCGTCGTGATTGGCAACATATTGCGCGGCTTTCAGCTTGCGCACCATGTCCTTGGCGCTGCGGCCAATGCCGAGATCGTGGATTTCCGCCACTTTGATCAAACCTTCCGGGTTGACGAGGAAAGTGCCGCGCAGGGCCACGCCGTCTTCCTCGATCATCACATCGAAGCCGCGCGCGAGCACGCCGGTCGGATCGCCGAGCATCGGGTAGTTGATCTTGCCGATGGCATCGGAGGTATCGTGCCAGGCCTTGTGCACGAAGTGGGTATCGCAGGAAACGGAATAGACTTCCGCGCCGAGTTTCTGGAATTCATCGTAATGCTTGGCCATGTCTTCGAGTTCGGTGGGGCACACGAAGGTGAAATCCGCCGGGTAGAAAATGAAGATGGACCACTTGCCGCGCACGTCTTCGTCGGTCACGGTCTTGAATTCGCCCTTGTGGAAAGCCTGCACCCTGAACTGGGGAATGCTGCGGTTGATGATTGGCATAATTTGCTCCTGTTAAAAATGCCGATAAATTGTACAAAACAACACGAAGCAGTGGAACCACAAACTTTTTATTTCCAAATTGAGCTTTACCAATGATAGAATGCCGGTTTGATTGGTTCCATTAATAACGAAATGATTACATTACGACAAATCCAGTTCGCGCTCGCCGTTGCGCGTCATCGTCATTTTAAGCGCGCGGCAGAGGAGTGCAATATTTCCCAGTCCGCCCTGTCGCTCGGCATTGCCGAGATGGAAAAGAATCTCGGCGTCACCATTTTCGAGCGCAACAACAAGCAGGTGATTATCACGCCGATTGGCGAAGAATTGCTGGCGCGCGCGCAGCAGATCTATCTCGATGCCCAGCAGCTCGTCGAACGCGCCCATGCCGGGCAGGGCGAGCTGGGCTTTGGCATGAGCATCGGCTTTATTCCAACCATCGCGCCTTTCCTGTTGCCGGCGGCGCTGCCCGTCATTCATCGCGAGCATCCCGATTTCAAGATCAATATCCATGAAGATGTGAGCAACCGCCTGCTCGATGGCGTTTCTGCCGGACGGCTGGATGCGGCAGTCATTGCCCTGCCTTTCGATACCCAGGGGCTGGATGTGCACGAATTTGGCGAGGAGCGCTTCCTCGTGATCCTGCATGAAGACGATCCGCTCGCACGCGAGCACAAGATCACGCCGAACAAGCTCAAGAAAACCAATCTGATGCTGCTTGGCGAAGGGCATTGCCTGTCCGACCAGATTGCCGAAGTCTGCCATTTCCATCGCTACCTCAATGAAGACCATTACAAGGAAGCGAGCCTCAACACGCTGATCCACATGACGGCGAACAATATGGGCATTACGCTGGTGCCGGAAATGGCAAGACCTTTCCTGCGCCATTTCGATCAGTTGCATACGTTGCCGCTCGATGCACAAGGGCCGCACCGCCGTCTGGCACTGGTCACGCGCCCGCATTATCCGCGCCTTGGCGAACTGGAACGCTTGATGGGCATGTTCCGCCAGGCGCTTGCGGATATCTCCGCTGCTGCCTGATGATAAAATTTCTCATCATGAAGCGCTTATTGCGGTAAATTTTCTCGCCATAAGCGCTTCATGGTGATAAAAAACAATTATTTTATTAGGGTTTATAGTTTTTATCGACTGCGAACATCTTTTCATAACATCACGCACGCACGCCATCTGCTGCTCTCGCACTTCACGCGCGCACCTGAATACGCAGGAAGAAGCGCCCCGCGCCATCCGCGCCCATTACGACGGCGATCTAGCCTTTGCCGAAGACTGCGACATTTACCACCTGCAAAGCGGCAAGAAAACGGGCAATTGCCGCGAACAAGCATCTATTCTTTTCTATTTTTATCATTTATATTTGAAAAATAGCATATTTTTATCATAATCAAGCGCTTATTATGAGAAATTTTTGCACAATAAGCGCTTATTGGTGAGAAAAAATTACTATATCTCACTCATCAGCAATTCTCCATCTGCCCAGACAGCATCCGGCATGTTTTTTTCAGATGGCCCTATTTTTATCCGCCGCCGTGCGCCGCATCATGCCTTTGTCCGTGAGCTCCAGCGCATCGAGATCAAGACCATAACCCTGCATGATGCGCCGTGATTCGTCGGCAATTGCTGTCAGATTGTAGCCGGGCATGCAGATCTTGACCTCCTCTTCATGCGGATATCCTCAGGATTCAGGGAAGACCTCGCTACCACTGGCGCGAGCATGCGGCAAGACGGCGCGGATGACCATTTTTTGTAAAATCCGCCCGGAACACGCGCCTTGTTGATCACGCCAGCACCCCGATATTCAATAGATCATTGACTTTTCCTTGCCGCGCTGGGCAGGAGAAAGCATGTCCATCCGGTAATTTCATGATGCTTGACAATATAAGGATAGAGGCAGGCTAATACCATTCATGCGAAGAAACTTGCGACTTGCCCCCAGGCAAATATCATGAAAGAATTGACAAAAAATGAAACACAATAGTTTTGTGATGACTGGATAGTTCCGACCATGAAACTTGTCACGAAACTTTTACTTTATAAATCTTAGATATATATTTTAAATTCATTTGATATTTTATAAAGATCCTCCAGCACTGGTTCACAAAAAAAGTAGTTATTTTCAACCAAAATTCTTGTCCAGGATTTATCTTGACCAAGTATCATTGATCAAAAGAGGAGGGAAAATGAAGCAAGCTCTAACAGGGTTTTTATTTGGATTTATTTTGAATATTTTATTCAACACATTATGGTATTCATATCTCTACAAGATGGATATTTTTTTAAACAAGACATGGACAGGTTTTTCTTTCTTTTTCATCTCATTGGCCATCACTCTTTTTATTTTCAAGAAACAGATTTTTCACAAAAAAGAATAGTATTCACATAACAAAATGTGATTTGCAGCCAAGTTTGTGTGTGTTCCTCTTTCGTCTCGAAGCCCTCAGAGCCCGTCCAGCAGCCCTCCTGATGCAGTGATTGCATCCTATCCACTTCACAACACGATGGTTTTCATGAACAAACCATGTCTGTTTGGTCATTTTGTCTTCTTGACAAAATGTTACAGGGGGGGGGGTAAGGTCGCCCATGCAAGGAAACTTGCGATTTATTCAACAAACCCTAGGAGGGTTGCTATGAAAGAACTAACATTGAATGAAGTAAAAGAAGTTTCTGGTGGCTGGAATTATGGTGCTAATTCCCTTATCGGTGCAGCAGCAGGTGGAACATTCGGAGCATACCTCGCTGCACCTTTATATCCTCCTGTCGGATCTTATGTTGGTGGCTATATTGGCACTGTTGTTGGAGGATTTACTGGAAGTATATTTGATAATGGACGTACAGTGATTGAATTATTAAATGCTTATGGAGCGTATCATACCAACTTAATATTGTCTCAATATAATATGGGATTTGAAATTATAGATTAAAGTATTATCAAAATAAAAACAATATTTAGGGGATTAAATATGACCAAGAAAAATATCATCGAATCTTTTTCTTATATGTTCTTCACCGTCGCTATCTTTTTTATAGCATTTCATATTAGGGAATTATATTTCAATGAAAGTTTTGTGGTATTTTTCTTATTACTCTTAATTTCCGCTTATATATCTTCCACTTTAGCAACATCTTTCAATATTGTTTTCTATAGTAAACAAAATGATTTTTTTGATAGAAAATTATTTTTAATAGCGAATTGTTTTTTTGCTTTTGTCTCTATGTTTTTTTTGCTTTTTACAAAAGATATATGGGTGGCTTTTTTTATTTATCTAGCGATTAATTCTTTTTATTTATCTGTCTGCATTATTAACCACATAAGCCGCACGAAAGATAGTTAGATATTCTTAATTTATAAGAAATTCTTATTAACATTTCTCTACTGCTTAAATATACTCTTCCTTTCCCACCTCAAAAACTTTGAATTGCACAATCAATCTATTTTAATTTTTAATGTTGACAATTGACATCCTATTCACTTCGAATCGTAGTTGTTCTTATTTATTACTCAGGTTAGAGAAAGATTATCCATGAATAAAAACACCAGAGATTTTGCTGTTTTACTCACATCTTCCTTGGCTATTTTTTGTTATTTATTTTTTATTTCGAAAAATGATCTAAAAACATCATTTATTTCTGTGTTGATTTTTGCATTTGTTTTCTTTTTGACTGGGAAAATAATCAAATAACAACATGAACCTATTCCGTCCTGAAGTCCTCGAATCCCGCCAGCAGTCCACTTTAGGGCGGGTCGTGTTGTTTGCCCCGCGTTATGCGGGTTTTTTGGTGTTTTTGATTGTGTGTGCCACGGCGGCGCTGGTGCTGTTTGTGGTGTTCGGCAGTTATACGCGCAAGGCAACGGTGATGGGCGAGATTGTGCCGGTGAGCGGAGTGATCAAGGTCTATCCGCCGCAGGCGGGGCGAATCGAGGCGGTGCTGGTGAAAAGCGGGGATCGCGTGATCAAGGGTGATGCGCTGGTGCGCATCAATAGCGCGGTAAGCACCGAGGGCGGCAACCGCGAGCAGCAGGTGCTTGCGGCTTTGCAGGCGCAAGATGAGGCGCTTGCGCGCCAGTTGCAGCGCAATGGCGATTTCCACGAGGCTTTTTTGCGGCAGATGGCGGATCGGCGCGCGGCGGTCGCGCGTGAGGAGGAGATTCTGGCGTTGCAGGAGAAGCCGCTTGCCGCGCAACGCGATTTGGCGGCGAAGAATGAGGCGCGCTATCGCGATTTGATGAAGAAGGATTATGTGTCGAAAGAGGCGCATGAGCAGCGCGCGGCGGAGCGGCTGGCGCTGGACGGACAATGGCAGCAATTGCAGCGTCAGCGCCATGAGGTAGCGCGGCAGTTGCTGCTTCTCGCGCAGGAAGAGGCGCAGCAAAAGGATGCGTTTGCGCGCGAGGCGAACGATCTGGCGCGCCAGCAGGCGCAGGTGCGCGCGCAGATGACGGAAGTGGCGGCGCAGCAATCTGTGGTGGTACAAGCGCCGCAAGACGGGATGATCAGCAGCGTGTTGCTGGCAGCCGGGCAACAGGCGGCAGGCAATGTGCCGCTGGTGGTGATGGTGCCGCAGGATGCGGCATATGAGGCGGCGCTGTATGCGCCGAGCGAGCAGATGGGTTTGTGGCGCCGGGGCAGCGGGTATTTTTGCGTTATGGCGCGTATCCCTACCAGAAGTTCGGGCAGTACGGCGCGGTGGTAACGGATGTGGCGCAGACGGCGGTTGCTGCGCATGAGTTGACGGATACGGCATTTGCGGCATTGCAGGGGGTGTCGGTCTATCGCATCCGCGCCAATCTGGACAAGGATTATGTCGAGGTGTACGGGGAAAAGCAGGCTTTGATGGCGGGAATGCGCTTCGAGGCCGATATTGTGCAGGAAGAGCGACGCATTTACGAATGGATGCTGGAGCCGCTCTTTGCGCTGCGCGAGCGTTGGAGCGACCATGCTGAATAATCTGCGCTTCGGCTTTGCCCGCCGCCTGCCGATGATGCTGCAAAACGAGGCGGCGGAGTGCGGCTTGGCGTGCTTGGGGATGGTGAGCGGTTATTACGGGCAGCATTTTGATTGGTTTTCCCTGCGCAGCCGCTTTGCCACGACCCTGAAAGGGGCGACGCTGGCGCAGCTGATGACGATGGCGGAGCGCCTGAATCTGGCAACGCGCGCCTTGCGTCTGGATTTGCATGAATTAAAAGATTTGCGCCTGCCGTGCGTCCTGCATTGGAATTTGAATCACTTTGTGGTGCTGAAGGCCGTTGGAAAAAACCATGTGGTGATTCACGATCCAGCGTTTGGCGTGCGCAAATTAAGCATGGATGAAGTGTCGCGCGCCTTCACCGGCATTGCGCTGGAATTGTGGCCGGGCAATGATTTCAAAGAGCAGACGGAAGTGCAGCCGGTCAGTTTGAAAAGGTTGGTGGGCAGGCTGGACGGCTTGTTAGGCGCGGTGCTCAAGGTGCTGCTGCTTGCGGTGTGCATCGAGGTGTTTACGCTGCTCTCGCCGCTATATATGCAGTGGGTGCTGGATCAGGTGGTGGTGTCGCATGATCGCGATTTGCTGGTGACGCTTGCCGTCGGCTTTGCTTTGGTGGCGGTGTTGCAGGTAGTGACGACGGCGCTGCGCGATTATTTGCTGTTGGTGTTTTCCACGCTGGCGAGCGTGCAGTGGCAGAGCAATATTTTCGCCCATTTGCTGAAACTGCCGGTGCAGTATTTCGAAAAGCGGCATATGGGTGATGTGGTCTCGCGTTTCGGCGCGGTCAATACCATTCAGGAAACGCTCACCTCTTCTTTTTTCAGCACGGTGCTGGACGGGCTGATGAGCATCGCCCTCATCGTGATGATGTGTTTGTACAGCTGGCAATTGGCGCTGGTGTCTTTTTTGCTGACGGGGATTTATTTGCTGTTGCGCGTGTTGTGGTATGCGCCGCTGCGCCGCGCCACGGAAGAAGGCATTGTTCATGATGCCGCGCACCAGAGCAATTTTCTGGAAAGCATTCGCGGGATCAAGACGGTCAAACTTTTCAACCGCCAGTCGCAGCGCATGGGTTTGTGGCAAAGCCTGCTGGTTGACAAGGTCAATGCCAATTTGCGCGCGGGCAAATTGCAGCTTTTTTACGGTTTCGCCAACAGTTTGCTGTTCGCCTTGGGCAATATTCTGATCGTCTATCTGGGCGTGCTGATGGTGCTGGACGGTGTGTTTACCGTCGGCGCACTCATGGCTTTCACGTCTTATCAGCGCCTGCTCGACGGACGCATTACCCAGCTCATCAACAATTATTTCGTGCTGAAGATGTTGCGCATTCAAACCCAACGTCTGGGCGATATCGTGATGACGGAAGCGGAAAATACTGCCGATGATCATGGCGATGCGCGGCGCGGCCAGGCGATGAAAATCGAAGTCCGGCAGCTGCGCTTCCGTTATTCGGAGTTCGAGCCTTGGGTGTTGGACGGCGTGTCTTTCGTGATCGAGCCGGGGGAGTCGGTCGCCATTGTCGGCGCTTCCAGCTGCGGCAAGAGCACGCTGATGAATATTCTGCTCGGCACGCTTGCACCGCAAGCAGGAGAAATATGGCTGGACGGCCGCCTGTGCAATACGGCGGATATTGCGGCGGCGCGGGAGCGCATGGGGATGGTTTTGCAGGATGATGTGCTGTTCGCGGGATCAGTGGCCGACAATATCGCCTTCTTCGATCCGGCAGCCGATCGCGAGAGAGTGATGGCAAGCGCCCGTCAGGCAGCGATTCATGAGGAAATCATGGCGATGCCGATGGGCTACGACACGCTGGTCGGCGATATGGGCACGGTGTTTTCCGGCGGGCAAAAGCAGCGCATTCTTCTTGCGAGAGCCTTGTATCGCAAACCCGATGCCATTTTGTTGGACGAAGCCACCAGCCATTTGGATACCATGCGGGAAAATGCCGTCAATCAGGCAATTGCGGCATTGGCGATGACGCGCGTCATTATCGCGCATCGTCTGGAAACCATTTTGAGCGCGCAGCGCGTCATCGTGCTCGGGCAGGGCAAGGTGCAGGGAGATTTCAGTCGCGAAACATTTTTGCAGATGCAGGGGATAACGTCGTGAACAAATATCTTTTCTTTATCCCTTTGCTGCTCGCCGCCTGTCACACGTGGCAAGACCCGCTCGGCAGCGATGATATGCTGCAAAAAACGCTCGCCGATGTACCGCATACCATCCCTGCGGTTTGCCCCGATCCCGATTGGTCGGCGCTCACATTCAGCCAAAGTATCGCCGCCGGACTTTGCAAACATCCCGAAACCCGCGCGGCCTATGCCGACATGGAAAGCCGCAGTGCGGCATGGGGTAGCGCACAATCGGCCTATTTGCCGACCTTGTCTGCGACGTATCGCCGCGAACATACCCGCTCCGCCGTCAGCTACGCCGATGACGCCCACAGTCAAAACCCCGGGCGGTTTTTGGCAGAAATGCAGTGGGTATTGTTCGATTTCGGCGAACGCGCGGCCAACCGCGCGCAAAACGCGCATTTGCTGCGCCTTGCTGGCGCCGCCTATGACCGGCAACTGCAAACCCGCTGGGCGGCAATTGCCCGTGAGTACATCCGAAGCGATATTGCGCGCCGAAAACTTGCCATTGCCGCCGATTACAACGATGTTACCGCGCAAATCCTGGATACGGTGCAAACCCTGCACCGCGCCGGGGTTGCCATCGGCGCGGATGTTCAGGAAGCGCGCCTTGAAACGCAGCGGGCAAAGCTGCAATGGCTGCAAAACGAACAGGAACACCGCAATGCACAAGCGGCGCTGGCGGAAAGCATGGGTTATGCCGTAGATACCGTCATGCAGCTAGAACCGTTGGACGACCGCCATTTCGACCGCCAACACGACGACAATATCAAAGCGCTGCTTACGCAAATGCTCCGCGCCCATCCCACCATGGCCGAAGCGCAGGCACGCGCGGATGCCGCGAAAGCCGCCATGGATGCGAACCGTCATGCCGGTTCGCCGCAAATTTTCCTCTACGGCACCGCCGCCCTGAATCATCATTTGCAAACTCGCGGTATGCGTTACCGTGAAAATGACCAAGTTGTCGGCGTCGGCATCCGCTGGCCGCTCTTTGAAGGCTACCGCCGCCATTACCGCACGCAGGAACTGCAAGCGCAATACGACAAGGAACAAGCTGCGCTGGAAGCATTGAAAAGCCGTTTGTCGCTCGACGTCTGGCAGGCCTACCAGCAATGGCAGACCGCGCAAGCGCAACGCGATGTCGCGCGTCAGGGCGTACAAAGTGCCGAAGAAAACGTGCAAACCCGCCTCGGCCGCTACCGCGCGGGCGTTGGCGAATTGCGCGACGTCTTGCACGCACAGCGCAGTCTGCACGAATTGCGTCTGGCAGAAGCCGACGCCTTGCAGGCGCGGCATGAAGCCGGCTTGCAACTGCTGTTCAGCCTGGGGCAAAGCCGGGCGCAAGACGCAGCGGAAAAGTAGCACGCCGCCTTTTGCGTCCGCCCATAAGCGGAACGAAAGACAATCCCTTCTCAGTTCATCAGCCATGACTCAAGGAAGACAAAGCCGCGCGGCAAGACGGCGCGGATGACCATCGCCCCATCATTTTGCTCGCACTGCTGTTTTTATCAAAAAACAGTCATAAATAATCATTATTTACCATCATTAAGCGCTTATCTTGATAAATTTTCTCATGAAAAGCGCTTATAGATGAGAAAATTTACCATTTCTGCTCTCGGAATGTCGCCTATAGTATGATGCGCCCTTTTCCGCATTCTCTTTTTTTCGTATTCCATCATGCAAGAACATTATCAAGCACAGCAGATTGAGGCCGCCATCCAGCAATACTGGCAGGAAAACCGCACTTTCCATGCCGAACCCGACGACAGCCGCGAGAAATTCTATTGTCTTTCCATGTTTCCCTATCCGTCGGGGCGGCTGCACATGGGCCATGTGCGCAATTACACCATTGGCGACGTCATCGCGCGCTACCAGCGTATGCTCGGCAAGAACGTGTTGCAGCCGATGGGCTGGGATGCCTTCGGTTTGCCGGCGGAAAATGCGGCGATGGATCGCGGCGTCGCGCCAAACGACTGGACGCGCGACAACATCGCCTACATGCGCGGACAATTGCAGGCGCTTGGCTTTGCCATTGACTGGGAAAGGGAAATCGCCACCTGCGACCCTGATTATTACCGCTGGGAGCAGTGGCTCTTCACCCGCCTCTACGAAAAAGGCATCGTCTATCGCAAGAACGGCATGGTGAACTGGGATCCGGTCGATCAGACCGTGCTCGCCAATGAGCAGGTCATCGACGGCAAAGGCTGGCGCACCGGGGCAACGGTCGAACGCCGCGAAATCCCCATGTATTACTTCAACATCACCGCCTATGCCGAAGAATTGCTCGCCGATCTCGATACGCTCGACGGCTGGCCGGAGCAGGTGCGCACCATGCAGCGCAACTGGATCGGCAAATCGCGCGGCATGGAAATCGTCTTCCCCTACGAAGATGACGACGGGCAATTGACCGTTTACACCACCCGCCCGGACACGCTCTATGGCGTCACCTTCTGCGCCATTGCCGCCGAGCATCCATTGGCGACGAAAATGGCGGAAAGCAACCCCCGCCTTGCCGCCTTTATCCAGGAATGCCGCGCGAGCGGCGGCGTTTCCGAGGCCGAGCGCGCCAAAATGGAGAAAAAAGGCATGTTCTCCGGCGCTTATGTGAAGCATCCGCTCACCGAAGAATCGCTGCCGGTCTGGGTCGCCAACTACGTGCTCATGGATTACGGCGAAGGCGCGGTGATGGGCGTGCCGGGGCACGACGAGCGCGATTTCGCCTTTGCCCGCCAATATGATTTGCCGATTGCGCAGGTTATCGAGATGGACGGCGAAAGCTATGATCCGACGCAATGGCAAGACTGGTACGGCGCGAAAGAAAATACCCGCGCCATCCACAGCCCGCTGATCGAGGGCATGGATTTCAACGCCGCTTACGACAAGCTCGCCGAAGTGCTGCAGGCGCAAGGCAGCGGCACGCCGCGCACCCGCTATCGCCTGCGCGACTGGGGCATTTCCCGCCAGCGTTACTGGGGCTGCCCGATTCCGATCCTGCACACGGAAGACGGCGATATTCCCGTGGACGCAAGCCGCCTGCCGGTGGTGCTGCCCGATGATTGCGTGCCCGATGGCAGCGGCAACCCGCTCAACAAGCGCGACGATTTCGTGCAGACCACCACCGCCGACGGCAAAGCGGCGCGCCGCGAAACCGACACCATGGATACCTTCGTCGATTCGAGCTGGTATTTCGCGCGCTACTGCTGCGCCAAAGATCCCACGCAAATGCTCAACGCCGAAGCCAATTACTGGATGCCGGTCGATATTTACATCGGCGGCATCGAGCACGCCATTCTGCACCTGCTCTATGCGCGCTTTTTCACCAAGCTGCTGCGCGACGAAGGTCTGCTGGAAGTGGGCGAGCCGTTCAAGAATTTGCTGACGCAAGGCATGGTGCTGGCAGGCACCTGGTACCGTGAAGACCCTTCCGGCAAGAAACAATGGTTCAACCCCAGGGAAGTGGACGTCCACACCGACGACAAGGGCCGCATCACCGGCGGCACCCTGCTGGCCGACGGCAAGCCCGTCACCTACGGCGGTATGGAGAAAATGTCGAAATCGAAGAACAACGGCGTCGATCCCGAAGCGCTGGTCAAACAATATGGCGCGGATACCGCGCGGCTGTACACCATGTTCACCTCGCCGCCGGATTCCACGCTGGAATGGTCGGACAGCGGCGTGGAAGGCGCGTACAAATTCCTGAAGCGCCTGTGGAGCTACGCCTACGAACACCGCGCCGATCTGCAAGGCGATGCCGCGCTTGATGAGGCGCACCAGGCGATTCGCCGCGAGATCCACGAGCAGCTGCGCTCGGCACGCTTCGATTATGCGCGCAACCAGTTCAATACCGTGGTCTCCTCCGGCATGAAAATCCTCAATGCCTTGAACCGCATCGAACCCGGCCACGGAAACTTGCGCGGCGAGGGCCTGCGCATTCTGCTGCAAGTGCTTGCGCCCATCGTGCCGCACATCACCGCGCAGCTTTGGCAGGAGCTTGGTTTCCCCGGCCGCATCGAGGATACACCCTTCCCGCAAGTGGACGAAAGCGCGCTGGTGCAGGACAAGCTCACCCTCGCCGTGCAGGTCAACGGCAAATTGCGCGGCACCATCGAAGTGGCCGCCGATGCCGATGATGATACGATTACCGCCATCGCCTGCAACGACGCCAACGTCGCCCGCCATCTGGAAGGCAAGCCGCTGCGCAAGGCGATCGTCGTCAAGAAAAAGCTGGTCAACCTCGTCGTGTAAATCAAGGAGAATGTCATGTTGCGCCGTACTGTCCTGTTGCTGAGTCTGTCGCTGCTCGCCGCCTGCGGTTTCCATCTCAAGGGAACAGGGCGGCATGCGCTGCATGTCGAGGGTGGCGTCCGTCTGGTTGCCGTTGATGTACCGGAGGAAGCAGTGCAGGCCGTCAAAGAAGCCTTTGCCCACCAGAACCTGACGCTGGACAGTAAAACCGCGCGCTATGTGATCCGTCTGCGCGATTTTGAGAACAGCCGCTTTGAAAGCGCGATCGGTGGCGAACACGGGCAATCGCGGGCAATCAATCTGCGCAAGGGCTTTGTCGCCAGCATCGAGGAAGGCGACAAGGTACTCGCCAGTCAACCGCTCGCCAGCGAAACCAGCATCAATTATCACAGCGAGCAATATCTCGGCAATCTGGCGGATGATGAACGCGCACAGCAAGCGCTCAACCGCGACAATGCCGACAAGCTCCTGCGTTTCTTCCAGGCCACCGTCGCGCAGCCGTGAATCTCAAGCCCGAAGACGCCCCTGTCCATTTCGGGCGCCATGCGCTGCCGTTCATGACGCTCATTACCGGCACGGAAACCCTGCTCAATCTGGAAAGCCTCGATGCCGCACGGGCGCGGGCGCGCAAGGATGGCTACGATGAACGCCAGCGCCTCGATACCGGCGGCGCGTTCAAATGGAGCGACCTCCTGCGCGAAAGCCAAAGCCTATCGCTTTTTGCGCCGCGCCGCGTCATCGAAGTGCACGGCGAGGAAAAAGGTCTCGACAGGAAAGCCGGGGAAACGCTGGCTGCACTCGCGGCGCAGCCCGATGACAGCGTGCGCATCCTCCTGCATTTGCCGCATCTGGAAAGGGCGCACGAAAAGGCCTGGTACAAGGCCTGCTTCGCCGGCGGCAATCTTGCCATCCGCAGCCAAAGTCTCTTTCCCGACGCGTTCATACGCCAGATCGACCAGCGCCTGCGCCATCATCAGGTGCAGCTCACCGCCGCCGCGCGCGAACGTCTGATCCAGTACTGCCAGGGCAATCTGCTCGCCGCCGAGCAGGCCATTGCCCGTCTCACCCTGCAACAGACGCATGCCCCGCTCACGGAAGAAGACCTGCTCCATCTTCTCGCCGATGCCGCGCTCTTTTCCACGTTTTCCTTTGCCGATGCCGTACTCAGGAGCGACTGGCTGGAAGCCTGGCGCATTGCCGGCAAGCTGGAAAGCGAGGACGAACGCCAGATTCTTTCCCTTGCCGGACTGCTCGCGCGCGATGCCTCGGTGCTTTTGCAATTGCATGGTGGCGACAGCGACGCCGTTTTCACGGCCTTTCGCATCGGCAAATACCAGCAACGCCATTATTTGCAGGCGCGCTCCCGTTTTTCCCCGGCGCTTTCACGTTCTCTCGTCAAGCTTGCCGCCCGTCTCGACCGCCTTGCCAAAGGCGTGGAGAAAGGCGAACCGTGGCTGATTTTGCGCCAGTATCTGCTGTTGCGTGCCGCTGCGGCACAGGGACGAGGATGATGACGCGCTGCGGCGAAGTGGTGTACTGGAACGATGACAAGGGCTTCGGCTTTATCCGCCACGATGAATCCGAACCCAATCTTTTCTTCCATATCAGCAGCTTTGCCTATCATCGCCGTCGTCCAAAAAAAGGCGACCAGGTGGCGTTTCTGCGTGGCGAATATCGCGGCAAGGCGCAGGCGGTGCGGGTGGTGCTTGCCGCCGATGCTGATCTGCTGGATGGCGATGTCGTCGTCGATGCCCACGATGTGCGCCCGCATCTCACGGAAGCCATTATCTACGCCATCCTTATCGTCGCCTTTTACACCATCCTCGGCCTGATTGCGCCGACGCTCGCCATCGCCTCTTTCATCATCAGCCTGCTGACAGCGATGCTCTATGTGATGGACAAGCGTGCCGCCACGCTGGGGCGCTTCCGCGTACCGGAAGGCACGCTGCATCTTGCCGCCATGCTCGGCGGCTGGCCGGGCGCGCTGATTGCCCGCCCCATCCTGCGCCACAAGACGCGCAAGACCCGCTTCATCACGTTCTTCTGGGCGAGTGTCGTGATCTATTTTTTCCTGATATACAGCCTGTTGCTGTATCTGCCTGAAGGGATGCTGCGCGTCGAGGAAGGGCTGCACCAGCTGTTGCTGGGATGGTAAATTTTCTCACAAACAAGCGCTTATGGCGAGAAAATTTCTCACAATAAGCGCTTAGCTATGATAAAAATACGCTATTTTTAAATATTTTATGAATTTATCCGTGCCAGAAATAGCGCAGGATATGGAAATATACGGGCGCGGCAAAGCAGATGGAATCGACGCGATCAAGCATGCCGCCGTGGCCTTGCAGCATGTTGCCCCAGTCTTTCACGCCCTGGTCGCGCTTGATGGCGGACATCACCAATCCGCCCAGAAATCCGGCCAGGCAAATGGCAAAGCCGATGAGCATGGCCTGTAGCGCGGAGAAAGGCGTGATCGGGCTGATCAGCACGGCGAGCAAGGTGGCGCTGGCAATGCCACCCACAGTGCCGGCCACGGTTTTCGAGGGCGACAGCGCAGGCATGATTTTGCGCTTGCCGATGAGCTTGCCCCAGATGTATTGCAGCACGTCGCTCGCCTGCACCACGCCGATGAGGAAGATGAGCAGCAGCACGTTGTTTTTGCTGTCGAAGCCGTCCAAATGGAGGAACATCAGCGCCGGTACATGCGAGATGCAGAAGATGCTGATCATCGCCGCCCATTGCGTTTTCGCGGCGCGCGCGAGGAAAAAGCGCGTGTCGCCGGCGAGCGAGGCAACAATGGGCAGAAGCAGAAAGCCATAGACGGGAATGAAGATGGAGAACATGCCATACCAGCCGTCGTAAACGAAAAAATACTGCATGGGCAGCAGGATATAAAAGCAGACCACCATCGCGTAGTAATCGCTCTTGTGGCGGTACACCAGGGTGAGAAATTCGCGCAGGGCGGCAAAGGACACGAGCAGAAAGAGGATGACCGTGCCGGCGCGCCCGAACAGGAAGGCGAAAAAGAGCACGGCGCTCATCACCCACCAGGCATCGATGCGCGCGTTGAGATTGGCAATGGTGCTGCCGTTGCCATGCTTGCGGCGAATGAGATGGCCGGTGGTGCTGGCGATGACGAGAATGGCGAAAACGCCTGCGAAAATGTAGCCGACTTGCGGGGGAATGGTGGCGTTCATGCGCGTTGCTCCGTTTCCGTGGCGGGTGCGGCCGGGGCCAGGGCGAGCAGCGCATGGCGCAGGCGGTCGAGAAAATCAGCCTTGTCTTCATTTGCTTCGGGCATGACAGGTTCACCGATGCTGACGCTGCACAAGAGCGGCACCGGCAGCCATTTGCCCTTGGGCAGCACGCGATTGATGTTGTGTATCCACACCGGCACGAAACGCACATCCGGATTGGCCTGCGCGACGTGGTAAATCCCGCTTTTGAAGGGCTGAAGGCGCGTGTTTTCATCGGTGTTGCGCGTGCCTTCGGGAAAAACAATCAACGATTTGCCGTCGCGCAGCACGGCAGACAATTGGGCGACGGCTTCTTCCGGCTGGCCGCTGTTGCGCGTGATCATCAGGGCATCGAAAACGCGCTCGCCGATAAAGCGGCGCAACGGCGTTTTCAGCCAGTAATCGCCGCCCGCCACCGGGCGGGTCAGCATACGCTGGCGCGCGGGCAGCGATACCCAGACCAGCATGAAATCGCCATGGCTGGCGTGGTTGGCGTAATAGACCGTGGGTTGCGCAGCGGCTGCAAGGGCGCTGTCGCGCGCAGGGCGAATGCCGGTAATGAAGGAGACCAGCCAGCAGAGCAGGCGGTCGGTGGCAATGGCAGCAAGGCGGGAGAAAGTCATGGACGCTCCTGGCAGATGGTTGCGGGCAGGATAGCGGGAAATATTGCCTGACGGCAACGGGCTGCGGGAAATATGGCGCGTGCGGCCATCGCAGAAACTCGCTGCCCGGCAGGGCAGAGCCATATGCTTGCCGGGTTTTGCTGCCGAACAAAATGGCTATGTTTTATTTACAAATATTCAGAATTTATGATTGTTTTTTACCGCCAATAAGCGCTTATCGTGAGAAAAATATATTATAAATCCGTGTGAAATAAAATACTGCATATCATATATGCAAGTGAATATCCGTTCCGGCAAGGAAAAATGACAAGCGCAGGAAAAAATGTGGTACATTGCCGAAACGTCAGGAATTAAGAATGGGTAACTTCTCTCGCGAAGATGCCCGCATGACGTGAAGCAATAACGTTTCAGGAGATAACATCCATGCAAGAGATCATTGGTCAAATCAATGGCATTATCTGGAGTCCGGCGCTGGTTTACCTGTGCCTGGGCGCCGGATTGTTCTTTTCCGTCATCACCCGCTTCGTGCAGGTGCGCCATTTCGGGGAAATGCTGCGTCTGCTCTTCCGCCGCAACGATTCGCCGGAAGGCATCAGCTCCTTCCAGGCGCTCACCGTATCGCTTTCCGGCCGCGTCGGCATGGGTAACATCGCCGGGGTAGCCGCCGCCATCGGCTTCGGCGGTCCGGGCGCGATTTTCTGGATGTGGGTCGTGGCCTTCCTCGGCGCGGCAACCGCCTATGTGGAATCCACTCTCGCGCAGATTTACAAGGAAAGCGATCGCGGCCAGTATCGCGGCGGCCCTGCCTACTACATCGAAAAATTCTTCGGCAAGGGGCTGGGCATCCTGATGGCGCTCGCCTTCATCGTTTCCTGCGGCCTTTTCCTGCCCGGCGTACAGGCAAACGGTGTGGCCAATGCCATCACCAATATCGTCGGCGAAGGGCAAATGATCCAGACCTCCTTCGGCGAAGTCGGTTCCAACAAACTGATTGCCGTGGCCTTCATCCTCGTGCTGCTCGGCCTCATCATCTTCGGCGGCATCAAGCGCATCGCCAAATTCACCGAAATCATCGTGCCCTTCATGGCGCTCGGCTACATCATCATGGCGCTGCTCATCACCTTCATCCATATCGACCAGATTCCGGCGATGGTGAAAATGATCATCGGTGATGCCTTCACCGCGCAGGCCGGTCTGGGCGCCGCGATTGGCTGGGGCGTGAAGCGCGGAGTTTACTCCAACGAAGCCGGCCAGGGTACCGGTCCGCACCATGCCGGCGCCGCCGAAGTGGAGCATCCGGCACAGCAGGGTCTGGTGCAAGCCTTCTCCGTTTACATCGATACGCTCTTCGTCTGCTCGGCCACTGCCTTCATGATCCTCATCACCCAGCAGTACAACATCCAGGGCACGCTGGAAGCGGGCAACTTCCTCGTTCAGCACCTGCCGGCCGATACGCCGATCAGCGGCCCCACCTTCACGCAGCTTGCGGTTTCCAGCGTATTCGGCGGTTTCGGACCCATTTTCGTGGCGATCGCCGTCTTCTTCTTCGCCTTCACCACGATTCTCGCCTACTACTACATCGCGGAAACCAACGTCGCCTACCTCATCCGCAAATCCGACGGCGCGGGCGCGCTCTTCGTAATCAAGATCGTCATCATGGCGGCAGTTGCCTACGGCGCGGTAAACAGCTCCGGCTACATCTGGGAAATCGGCGACATCGGCGTGGGCTTTACCGCGTGGCTGAACATCCTCGGCATCATCGCCATCTTCTTCATGGCCAAGCCGACGATCAAAGCGCTAAGCGACTATGAGGCGCAGCAGAAAGCGGGCGTTTCGCACTATACCTTCGATCCGCAAAAACTCGGCATCAAGGGCGCCACCTTCTGGGAAGAGCGCAACCGCGAGCGCATGTAATCCTGCTGATTGGTGCATATGCAAAAGCCGCCTGTGAAGGCGGCTTTTTTTATGGGGAGGATGAATGCTTAATAAGATGTCGGGATGACGTCAGACGTTACCTGCACTCGATGGCGTTACTTGCCAGATTCACTAGTCCCCGTAGGGTTGCCAAAAGTCTTGCTCTTAGGCGTAAGGGACAAAATGGATGCTGAAAATCGCTGCAAGCCTTATCCTGCAAGGCTTTCAGCGAGTCAAAACCTTTGAACACAAAAAATGTCCTTTTTGCGGCTCAAAGCACACCAAGAAAAACGGTACAAAAAATCATAAACAGCAATACAAATGCCGCGATTGCCAGCGGCAATTTCTAGGCGGCAAACGCCTCAACCCGGATGACCTCTGGCACCACTACACCCGGCACAAACAAACCGCAGCCGGGCTTGCCCAAAAGCACAACGTCAGCCGCAGAACCATTAGCCGACACCTCGAAAAAGCACATACGGAATCCGCATTTCCAACACCTAAAACCGCCAACCTCGTCTTGGACACCACCTGCTTCGGACGCCATCACGGCGTGATGGTGCTACTGGATGCCGTCAGCAAACAAGCGCTTTTTGTCGGGGAAGTGACCCACGAAAGCAGCGCGCCTTACCTTGCCGCGATTGCCAAAATACAAGAAAAAGACACCGTCATACAAAGCATTACCGGCGACGGGCGCAAAGGCTTTGCGCAATTGTTGCCTGGTGTTCCGGTACAAATGTGCCACTTTCACCAAGTGCAAATCATCAACCGCTACCTCACCCGCAATCCGAAAAGCGTTGCGGCGTGCGAGCTGCGAGCGCTTGTTTTGAACCTCAAGAACAGTACGGAAACATCGTTTAAAGAAGCGCTTGCAGCATGGCATACGCAACACAAAAACTACCTCAACGAACGCGGCACTCACCCCGTTAACCGGACGCTCGCGCTACACACACAAGCGCTTGAGAAGCGCCTGTAACAGCCTGAAACGCAATCTGGAAGCACTCTTTACCTATGAGCGTTACCCGGAATTGAACATCCCCAAAACGACGAACTTGCCTGAAGGACGGTTTGCCGAACTGAAACGCAGATTGCGGTGTCATCAAGGGATGCAAAGGGAGAATAGAATACGGTTTATAAAAGATTATTTTTCTGAAAAATAACGTTCCAGCCTGAATTTTGTCCCTTAGACGAAGGGAACTCAAAAACAGCCTGAAATTTGTCCATTACACCTAAACCGCTGCCTCACCCGCAACCCGAAAAGCGCCGCAGCGTGTGAACTGTGTACGCTTGTTTTGAACCTCAAGAGCAGCACAGAAACATCGTTTAAAGAATCACTTGCAGCATGGCATATGCAACACAAAACTTTTTTAAACGAACGCAGCACTCACCCCGCCACACTACACACACAAGCGCTTGAGAAGCGCCTGTAATAGCCTGAAACGCAATCTGGACATGCTCTTTGCCTACGAGCACCACCCTAAACTTTGCATTCCCAAGACGATAAATTTGCCCGAAGGACGGTTTGCCGAACTGAAGCGCAGATTGCGATGCCATCAAGGGATGCAAAGGGAGAACAGGATGCGGTTTATAAAGGATTGTTTTTATGAAAAAGTGCTCTAAAACACCTTTTTTGTCCCTTACACCTAAATCTTGACGTAAAGGACAAAATGAATGCTTTTTCTGAGAACCTTGCGTCCAAGGGACAAAATGGATGCTTTGGCAGTCATTTTTTCGAGAAATAGTCCTTGATAAACCGAACCTTGTTTTCCTTTTTCATCCCTTGATGGCACCTTAATTTTGCCTTCAAATCCGCAAACCTCCCTTCCAGCAAATTGGTGGTATTGTGAATGCCCAAGTCGGGATAACGCTCGAAGGTAAAGAGGTGTGGCAGGTTGCGTTTCAGACTGTGGCAAGCGCTTCTTAAGCGGGTATGGGTGTAACGGGATTGGTGTGTCAGCAGGTTTGTCGTGCGTTCATCAAGAAACGCTTTATGCTGTTCGTGCCATGCCTGCAAAGCAACTTCAAAGTCGGTTTGCGTGCTGTTTTTCAAGATCAGGGCAAGCGCTTTTAACTCGCATGCCGCAGGGCTTTTGGGGTGACGGGTGAGGTGGCGCTGGATGATCTGCACTTGGTGAAACTGGCATAACTGCATGGGGATGTCAGGAAAGAGTTTCGTCAATCCCCACCGTCCCTCACAGGTAATGCTCTGTATATGAGTCCCTTTTTCCTGC
>JAUMXB010000007.1 GCA_030529365.1 Cardiobacteriaceae bacterium
CTGACGCAGGTGATACTCAGCCTGACGTAGGCGGCAGCCAGCCGGAAGTCACCCCTCCAGTCATTGCCGGTGCGGGAATTGTTACTGCTGCACCGGCTGCCAAATCAGCTTCTGGACCGGTAACCTTCTCCGATATCAGCAGAGAACCAAGAGATAACCTGTTTGCGGAAAATGCTCTCTTTTCGAACATCAGCGACAATGGCCTTGTTCTTCCGGCTGATAGTTTTTCATATATTTATCAGGGTTATGTCCTGAACTCCTCTCTGGTTGACCATATGGAATGGCCCAGCGATGGCAAGAAGCATGTCAAACCGTCCGTTCCTTTCAAGAAAATCGGGGCTGCGAATAACGAAGAGGAAATGATATCCATAGTGCACATTGGTCAGCAGTTTGGTTATCCGCAGGCGCGTGCCTACCATTACTACGGCATTGTGGATAATGATCCCTTCAGCCTGGCCTATACCCGTGGCGAACTTGCTTCCAAAGCGGCGATTGACGGGCTGAAACCTGTTGCCAACGATCCCCTGACTTACAGCGGTGAAGCCAGCTTCCGTGCCTACTCCTATCCGGTCAATGATACTTGGCTGCTTTATGGCAACGGCGCGGCGCTCGAAACACTGGAAAAAGGCCAGGCCAATATCACTGTGCGCCCGGCTACGAAAACGCTGGATGCCGAAATCGACCTGAGCGGTATCAGGAAAGGGAAACATGCTTTCCAGAACATTGGCTACAGCGCCGACACAGCGTCCTTCAAACATGATGAAGCTGCCGAAAACAAAGGCATTCGTGGCAATTTCTATGGCAAGCATGCCGAACATATCGGGGGGGTCTATTACATCCCGGAAGGTTCTGGTGCTTTCATGACGGAAAAACAGCCGTAATGCCATTGCAGATGTGAGCGACAGCTCCGCGAAAATGCCCTGCATTCTTTGCGGAGCATGGCACAGGGATGTGCCAAGTCGTCCGCCCCAAAGAAAAAGACCGGCAATGCCGGTCTTTTTCTTTGCAACCATCTGCTTAGTTGGTGCCGGTGCCCCCGGTTTTTTCTGCGGCCTGGCTGATTTTGCTGCCGGCTTTTTCCATGTCCTGGCCAACTCCTTTCACGGTATTGCAGCCGGCCAACGCGAAAACGCCAAAAATAGCAGCGACAAGAGAGAGTTTGCGCATGATTGCCTCCAGGTTGTGAAAAAGGAACTTCACCTTACCGCAGAATGCCCTGTTTCACAATCCGGACACCAGGACAGGCAACGACCGGCGTCCGCCGGAGAATGACAGCCAGTTCATGTCTAACCCGTTGAAAAACGGATTTCTTCACGACTTGGACGGATGTTTTTTCACAGCCTGCTATATACTGCCGTTTTCTTTCTCTGTAACCAGCCATCAGGAGTGCGCATGGATCTTTTGAACCAATACGTCAGCGGCTTTGGCATTTTTACCATCGTGCTGATTATCTTTGCCTTATGGGTCGGCTTCAAGCTTATCACCATCGTCGAGCAGGGGCGGGAATACACGGTGCTGCGCCTTGGCCGTTACCATCGCACCCTCGATCCAGGCTTCCATCTCGTCATTCCTTTCTGGGAGCGCGTCGGCCACAAAATCAACATGAAAGAGCGCGTGCTCGATGTGCCGCGCCAGGAAGTGATCACCAAGGACAACGCCTTGGTCACGGTGGATGGCGTCGTCTTCTTTCAGGTCGTCAATGCCGCCAAGGCCGCCTATGCCGTCGATGATCTCGAACTCGCCATCATGAACCTTTCCACCACCAATCTGCGCACCGTGATGGGCTCGATGACGCTCGATGATCTTTTCTCCGAGCGCGACACCATCAACGTGCGCCTGCTCTCCACCATCGACAAGGCCACCGATCCCTGGGGCGTGAAAGTCACGCGCGTGGAAGTGAAAGACATTTCGCCGCCGCAGGATCTCGTCGCCGCCATGGCGCAGCAGAAAAAGGCCGATCAGCTGAAACGCGCGCAAATCCTCGAAGCCGAAGGCCAGCGTCAGGCGGAAATCCTGCGCGCCGAAGGCGACAAGCAGGCGCAGGTGCTGGAAGCGCAGGGCAAGCGTGAAGCGGCGTTTCTGGAGGCGGAAGCACGCGAGCGTCTGGCAGAAGCGGAAGCGCGCGCCACCCAGCTCGTCTCGCAATCCATTGCCGAAGGAGATATTCACGCCATCCAGTATTTCGTCGCCCAGGAATATGTGAAAGCGCTGGCCAAATTCGCGGAAAGCGACCAGCAGAAAACCTTCTTCCTGCCCATGGAAGCGAGCGGCATTTTGGGCGCACTGGGCGGCGTGACCGAACTCTTTCAGGCGCAAAAAACGGATAAAAAACCATGATGGCGCTCTCCTGGTTCTGGCTGATGCTGCCCTTTTACCTGCCGGAACTGCCGCCCATATTCATTCTGCCCGCATAAAGGAAAGATCATGAAAAAACTGCTGCTATTGATTGCCTTTGCCGCCAGCGCCCATGCTGCTACCTTGCAGGACGCCAAAGACGCCTACTTCGCCGGTCGCCATGACGAAGCCATCGCCATCTGGCGCGAGCTGGCGGAAAAAGGCGACGGCAAGGCGCAATACAACCTTGGCCTGGCGCTCAAAAGCGACCATCGCGACGAAGCCCTGCAATGGCTGGAAAAAGCCGCGGCGCAGGGCATCGCCCATGCCCGGCTCGAGCTCGGCGAAATGCTCCTTTATGGCAAGGACGGCCTCGTCAACCATGAAGCGGCCGCGATGAAAGCGCACGATACCCCGCCGCCGCAAGATCGCGCGCGCGGCATTGCCCTTATCACGCAGGCCGCCGAACAGGGGCTGGCCGAGGCGCAATACCGTTTGGCGCTTAATTACGCAAACGCCGTCGGCGTGGACAAAAAACCCGACCAGGCCCGCGCATGGCTGGAAAAAGCCGCCGCGCAACTGCACGCGGAAGCGCAATATCAGCTCGGCCTCTATTATTTGCAGGAAGACGTGCAATGCGACAAAGCGCTCTCCTGGCTGAACAGCGCCCATCTCCTTGGCGACTGGGCGGCTGCCGCCGAAATCAGCCGCCTCTACCAGCATGGATTTTGCGTCGGCAAAGATGACGCCCAGGCCGCCGAATGGGAAAGCAAAGCCATGCGCCAACAGGAAAAAGCGCTTGGGAAAAAGGAATGACCATGTTTGAACCCGTCTTCTGGAACTGGCTGATATTGGCCGCCGTTTTCCTCATCGTCGAAGCCTTTACCGTTTCCTTTTTCTTCCTGCTCTGGGCGATGGCCGCGTTCGTGCTCGCCGGGCTTACCGCCTTTGCGCCCGATCTTTCCTGGCAATGGCAGGCGCTGTGGTTTTTCGTCTTTTCCGTGCTTTGCCTTTTGCTGTGGTACGGCGTGGTACGCCACTGGCGCAAGACGGAAGCGCGCGACGAAGCCGCACAGCTAAACAACCGCGGCCTTGCTCTCATCGGCCGCCAGTTCGTGCTCGGCAGCGCCATTCACGAACAATACGGCCGCCTGCAAATCGACGACAGCCTGTGGACGGTTTACAGCCCCGTTGATCTCCCTGCCGGTACCAAAATCCGCATCGTGCGCATCGAAAGCACCACCTTGCATGTAGAAGCCATCGAATAATTTATAAATTCATAAAAAATAGTTATTTTTTACCACTAATAAGCGCTTACAGCGATAGATTTTCTCATAATAAGCGCTTCATGTTGAGAAAATTTCCCATCATGCCCAAAATCATCCTTGCCAGTCTTTTCCTCCTGGGCGCATGGGCGCAAGCGCTCGATTTCGAGCCGCTCGGCAAAGGCGCTTTTTATGCCGAGGCGGATTATCAGAGCGTGCGTTATGGCATCGTGAAGGCGCATCCCGAGCAGGTGTCTTTGCTCTGGCGCGATGGTGAAGACAAGGCCTATCGCAGCCTGAGTGCGGCCTTTTCGGCAGTGAAAGAAAGCGGCCGAGTGCCGCTGATGCTGATGAATGCGGGCATTTTCACCACGGCCCATACGCCCGCCGGGCTTTGGGTGGAGCAGGGCGAGGCGCTGGTGCCGCTCAATCGCAACAAGGGCAAGGGCAATTTCCATATCGAGCCGAACGGCGTTTTTTCCGTCACTGGCGGCAAGGCGCGGGTGGAGACGAGCGCGGCCTTTGCCAGGCGCAAGGCGCGCGCCGATCATGCCGTGCAATCCGGACCGATGCTGATCGTAAACGGCAAGATCAACAAGCGCTTCGTAAAAAACCTTTCCAGCCCCTACAAGCGCAATGCGGTATGCACCACGAAAAAGGGCGATTTGCTTTTTGTCATGACGCTGCGCTATCAATCGGAATGGCCGAGTTTTTATCGCCTTGGCGAAGCGCTGCTCTCCTTCGGCTGCCATCACGCGCTCTATCTCGACGGCAGCATTTCCGACTGGTTCGTGAAGGGCAAAAGTGGTACGTTTCACTGGTCGAATTTTGTTGGCATCATTGCCGTGACGGAGCTTCCATGACCCCAGCCATGCACGATCATTACGCCGCCCTCGATCTCGGCTCGAACAGCTTTCATCTGCTCGTCATCCGCGAAGATGGCGCGAGCATGCAGACGGTGGATGCGGTCAAGCACATGGTGCGCCTCGGCGAAGGCCTGGGCGAAGACGGCTTGCTGAGCGCGGACAGCATGGCGCGCGGGCTTGCCGCGCTCACGCAAATGGCGGAAGTGTTGCGCGGCATTCCGCGCGAGAACGTGCGCGTGGTGGCGACCAACACCTTGCGCGTTGCCGAGAACGGCGCCGATTTCATCCGCGCTGGCGAAGCGGCGCTCGGCTTTCCCATCGAAACGATTTCCGGCGAAGAAGAGGCGCGCCTCATTTATCTTGGCATCACCGCGCACAACCATTTCAAGGACAAGAATCTGGTGATCGACGTCGGCGGCGGCTCCACGGAAATCATCGTCGGCGACGGCAATGCCCCCATCCTGCTGCGCTCGCTGAAAATGGGCTGTGCCAACATGGCGCAGCAGTTTTTCCCCAAGGGCAAGATCACGCGGCAGGCCATCAAGAAAGCGCAAAAACACGTCGGGCAAATGGTCGAGCCTTCCATCCGCCTGATTCGCAAACAGGGCTTTGAGCGCGTGATTCTCTCCTCGGGCACGGCCAAGGCAGTGGAAAAAATCCTGGGCGGACGCGGCGTGACGGCCGCGCAGCTTTCCGCCTTGCTTGATACGCTGGAAGATATCGGCGATGCCAGGCGCTTGCCGTCCGCCCTCGGTGTGAGCGAAGAACGCGCTTTCGGCTTTACCGGCGGTGTGGTGATTTTTGCAAGCCTTTTCGAGCATTTGGGCATCGATCGCGCGATTGTCTCGCAGGAAGCGCTGCGCGAAGGCGTCATCCTTGATCTCATGGGGCGCAGCAACAGCCGCGACGAACGCGATGCCACCGTCGCCACCTTTATCACCCGCTTCAATATCGCTGGCAAACAGGCGGCGCGCGTCAAGGCGCTCGCCCTCGCCCTGCAACAGCAATTGCCCGATCTCGCGCCGCCGCGCTTTATACCGCTGCTCGCGCATGTGGCCGATCTGCATGAAATCGGCCTGGCCGTTTCCCACAACCGCCAGCATATCCACGGCGCCTATCTCCTTGAAAACGCCGACATGCCCGGCTTTTCCCGCCTCATGCAGCAGATGATGGCGCTCATCGTCAAAGGCCAGCGGCGCAAATTCTCCGGCAAGCATTTCGACGCCATTCCCGCTGAGCACCATCCCTTCCTCTGGCAATACCTGCGCTGCCTGCGGCTTGCCGTGCTCATTTGCCGGGCGCGCGCGCCGCTCGATAAAGACGACTATCCGCGCCTGACTGTGCAGGGCAAACGCTGGATACTCGCCTTTCCCAAGGGCTATCTCGATGCGCGACCGCTCACCGTCGCTGATTTGCAGGAAGAGCAGCAATACTGGGCGCAGCAGGGCGATGCGGAACTGCTGTTTGTCTGAATGGTAAGTTTTCTCGCGAGAAAGCGCTTATGTCGATAAAATTTATCACAATAAGCGCTTATTGATGGTAAAAAAATAACCATTTTTGAATGATTTATGGAAAACGCTGTTTTTTGTAGGTAACCTGAGTTCGGGATAAGAGGGAAATCATGCCTGAATGATTTCTCAAAATTTTCTATGAAATGACAAGATATTACCCTCCCCTGCTTGCGGGGCGACTGGCTTGCCAGCTCGTCCGCAGGACGAGAAAGACGGGGTGGGGGTGTTGAAAACGAAGTTTTCATTCCATGGTCGTAAAAAATGCTGCGCATTTTACACCCCCATCCTCACCTTCCCCCGCAAGCGGGAGAAGGAACTGATTGGAGAACAACGCTATATCAGTAGATTTCCTACTTTCCTTATCCCGAACTCAGGTTAGGTAGGGCACGTTGTGCCCGACATCAAACCCATGTCGGCCATGAATGGCCGACCTACAGCGCGATAGCGGAACGATGGGGTGCCGGGAGGTTGCGGGCAACGCCCCGGCATCTGCCCCATCCTGCATCAATACTGAATCATGCAGTATTTGCTTTCCAGATAGTCTTCAATGCCCTGGCGTCCGCCTTCGCGGCCAAGACCAGACTGCTTGACGCCGCCGAACGGCGCCGCTTCATTGGAGATGACGCCGCTGTTCACGCCGACCATGCCGTATTCCAGCGCATCGAGCACGCGATGGATGCGGCCGATGTCGCGGCTGTAGAAATAGGCGGCAAGACCGAATTCGGTGGCATTGGCCTGGCGGATGGCGTCTTCTTCGCGCTCGAAGCGGAAAACGGGGGCGAGCGGGCCGAAAATTTCTTCACGGGCGAAGCGCATGTCGGCACTGGCATCGCGAATGACGGCAGGTTGCAGGAAGAGTTCGCCTGCCGGGTGCGCGCCGCCGCCGAGGATTTGTGCGCCATGCGCGAGGGCATCATCAACATAGCCTTGCACTTTGTCGCGCGCGGCCTGGTCGATCAGGGGGCCGATCTGCACGTCGTCCTCAAAGCCGTTGCCGACTTTGAGCGCCTGCACGGCGGCGGCGAATTTCTCGACGAAGGCGTCATAAACGCCGTTTTGCACGTAGAAGCGGTTGGCGCAGACGCAGGTCTGCCCGGCATTGCGGAATTTGCTCAATATCGCGCCTTGCACGGCGGCGTCGAGATCGGCGTCGTCGAAGACGATGAAGGGCGCATTGCCGCCGAGTTCGAGGGAGATTTTCTTGATGGTGGAGGCGCATTGGCGCATCAACAAGCGGCCGGTGGACGTCGAGCCGGTGAAGCTGAATTTGCGTACGGTGTCGCTTTCGGTGAGCACTTTGCCGATGGATGCGGCATCGCCGGTGATGACGTTGAACACGCCCGGCGGAATGCCCGCTTTTTCGGCAAGGACAGCAAGCGCCAAGGCGGAAAAGGGCGTTTGCGAGGCGGGGCGGATGACGAAGGTGCAACCGGCAGCGAGCGCGGGCGCGGCCTTGCGCGTGATCATGGCGTTGGGGAAGTTCCATGGCGTGATCGCGGCACAGACGCCAACCGGCTGTTTCTGCACGATGATTTTCTGATTTGGGTTGGCGGCGGGAATGGTTTCGCCGTACACGCGTTTCGCTTCTTCGGCATACCATTCGATGTAGGCCGCGCCGTAGGCGATTTCGCCGCGTGCTTCGGCAAGCGGCTTGCCCTGTTCGCGGGTGAGCAGTTCGGCGAGCGCTTCCTGATGCTCCATGATGAGTTCGTACCAGCGGCGCAGAAGTTTGCTGCGTGCCTTGGCCGTTTGCGCGCGCCAGGCGGGCAGGGCGGCAGCGGCAGCCTGCACGGCGAGTTCGGCTTCGTGGGTGCTGCCGTTGGCGATATGGCCTATGGTTTCTCCAGTCGCAGGATTGGTGACGGGCAGGGTGGGCGTGCCCTGCCATTGCCCGTTGATATAGTGCTGTTCTTTCAATAACATGGCTTTCTCCATGATTTGCTTGTTTATGGTAATTCCTTTCCATAAACAAGCGCTTTTCATGATAAAAAATTAAATAAAATGGCTTTTTTACGAGAAAAATAACATTTCCAATCGCGGCAAAATGCAGATGGCAACACTATTGTACGAACCATCAGGCAAAGCAATGGCGGCCGAGCAGGGTGGCAATGGCTTCCAGCCCGGCGGCATCCGTTTCATCAAAGACGGCGAGCTGCTCGGCATCGGCATCGAGGACGGCGCAGACTTCGCCCGCATGGTTGAAAACGGGTACGACGATTTCCGATTGCGAGCGTGAAGAGCAGGCGATGTGGTCGGGATGGGCATTGACGTCGGGCACAACCAGTGTTTTGCCTTGCGCCCAAGCCTGTCCGCAGACGCCGCGTCCGTGCGCAATGCGGGTGCAGGCGAGTGGGCCCTGGAAGGGGCCGAGCACGAGTTCGCCATCGTGTACGAGGTAGAAGCCGATCCATAGCCAGCCGAAGGCTTCCTTGAGGATGGCGGCAGTGTTGGCGAGGTTGGCGATGATGTCTGTTTCTTCCGCAATGATGGCCTGGATTTGCGGGGTGATTTCTGCGTAGATGCCGGCTTTGTCGCGGGCGCTGAGTGCGAGTTCGTGCATGGTGTCTCCACTGAAAAGCCACCAGACTAATGCAACCTGTCGCAGCAATCCAGCACTTTTTGATAGTGTTTTTTTATCAGGAAAAGCGCTTCTTGTTGCGATTTTTTACTGTAGGAAGCGCTTTGTCATGATAAAAAAACATTATCTTGTTCTTTGTTATAACTTTTGTATTTTCAGTGCGTTGCCTTTTGACTTTTGTCAACGACGCTTTCCTGCCTTTTTGTAAGAATCTGGCCACAGCATTTTGCTGGTGGTTGTTTTCTGGAGGCATTATGAAAGAGTACAAGAAGCTTTGGATGCTCCTTGGCGTGATTCTGGCCGGTGCGTTTTTCGTGCTCGGCTATTTCGGCAGGGAGGTCTATGAAGAGCGTCCCCCGTTGAACGAGGGGATGGAGTTTGTCAGTGAATCCGGCGAGGTAATTTACACCTATCAGGATATTCTTGACGGCCAGTCGGCGTGGCAATCGATTGGCGGCATGTCGGTCGGCACGGTCTGGGGGCATGGCGCATATCAGGCGCCGGACTGGACGGCAGACTGGATTCACCGCGAGGTGCTGGGCTGGCTGGATCAGCAGGCAGAGCGTACGTACGGCAAGCCGTACAGCGAGCTGTCCGAACGCGATCAGGCTACCTTGCGCTATGATTCACAAAAGGCTTTCCGTACCAATACTTACGATCCGGGTACAGGCAAGGTTGTGCTTTCCGAAGATCGCGTGCGTTCGATTCGTGCAACAGCCGATTATTACGACAAGCTGTTCAGCGATTACCCGGAATTGAAGCCGCTGCGCGAAGCCTATGCAATGAAGGAGAACACGTTGCCGGAAGCGGAGCGACGCGAGAAGCTGAACGCTTTCTTCTTCTGGTCGGCATGGGCGGCATCCACCAATCGTCCGGATATGGATGTTACCTATACCAACAACTGGCCGCACGAGCCGCTGGTCGGCAACCATCCGACAGCGGAAAACGTGATCTGGTCGATTGCGTCGGTAGTAACGCTGATTTTCGGTGTCGGCATGGTGATCTGGATCTGGGCATTCTGCGTGCATCACGAGCATGACGAGCCGGTAACGCCTGCACAGGATCCGCTGACGCTGGTCAAGCTCACGCCATCGCAAAAGGCGCTTGGCAAATATTTGCTCATTGTGGCGGCGCTTTTCTTCGTGCAGGTCATGCTCGGCGGCTTTACCGCGCATTACACGGTGGAAGGCCAGGATTTTTACGGCATTCCCGTCTCCGACTGGTTGCCCTACAGCCTGACGCGCACCTGGCATATTCAGGCATCGATTTTCTGGATTGCCACCGGCTTTCTCGCCGCAGGGCTCTTCCTTGTGCCCATCATCAACGGCGGTCATGATCCGAAATACCAGAGGCTTGGCGTGGATATCCTCTTCTGGGCCCTGATTGTCGTAGTTGCCGGTTCTTTCCTCGGCCAGTTCGTGGCACTCAAGGGCTGGATGAACGAGAAGCTCAATTTCTGGCTTGGCCATCAAGGCTATGAGTTTGTGGAAATCGGACGTCTGTGGCAGATTGCGCTCTTTATTGGCATGGTGTTCTGGCTGGTACTCATGCTGCGCGGCATCTGGGCGGCCCTGCGCCAGCCTGGTGACAAGAGCCTTTTGATTCTCTTCACCATGTCGGCTGCCGCGATTGGCGTGTTCTACGCCCCGGCACTCTTCTACGGCGAGCATACGCACATTTCCATCATGGAATACTGGCGCTGGTGGGTAGTGCACCTGTGGGTGGAGGGCTTCTTTGAAGTGTTTGCGACCACTGCCGTCGGCTTCATCTTCTACAACCTCGGACTGGTGAGCAAACGTGCCGCCACCACTGCTGCGCTACTCGCTGCCATGCTCTTCCTGATTGGTGGCATTCCTGGTACTTTCCACCATATCTACTTTGCGGGAACTACCACGCCGATCATGGCCATCGGTGCAATGTTCTCGGCGCTGGAAGTGGTGCCCCTGGTGCTCTTGGGCTACGAAGCCTTTGAAAACTGGACGGCGCAGCACAAGGCCGACTGGATGAAACCGATGCGCTGGCCACTCACCTGCTTTATCGCTGTTTCTTTCTGGAACATGCTGGGTGCGGGCGTCTTCGGCTTCCTCATCAACCCGCCGATCTCGCTTTACTACCTGCAAGGCCTGAACACCACGCCCAACCACGGCCATGCCGCCATGTTCGGTGTATATGGTTTCCTCGCGCTGGGCTTCACCCTGATGGTGCTGCGCTACATCCGTCCGAGCCTGAACCTGAACGGCAAGCTGATGTTCATCGCTTTCTGGGGGCTTAACATCGGTCTCGTCCTGATGCTTTTCACCAGTCTTTTGCCCATCGGCTTTATCCAGGCGCACGCCGCGATTACCGAAGGGCTGTGGTGGGCGAGAAGTGCGGAATTCGTCGAGCAAACCCCGATTATCCACACTCTGCGCTGGGTGCGTACCATTGGCGATATCGTCTTTATCATTGGTGCCGCCGCCTTTGGCATGCAAGTTGTCAAGGGGCTCATGCACCGCGAGCCTGATGCGAATGATCCGGTAGAAAACAGGCAGGAAGCAGTCTCCGCCTGATTGCAGACCATGCAAAGCCCGGCCATGTGCCGGGCTTTGTTTTACGCCTCATCAACTGCATTTCTTTCCCTTGACTGTTGAATGCAGGGTTGCACTCGACATTCTGCCCCAATCTCCGGAAATTCCACCATATTCGCGCAACCGTAACATCGGCAAACATATTGCTGCTTGCGGACAAACATGCGCTGGTTATGGTATATTTTCTCACCGTGAAGCGCTTATTGTGTAAAAATTTCTCATCATGAGCGCTTATTGATGATAAAAAATGATTATTTATTGCCATGATATACAAAACTGTTCGCCATCTTTGCGCCATTTTCCTTGTCAGCAGCCTGTTTGCCTGCCAGCCGCCAGCGCCGCGCGATGCGCATCTCGATCTTTGTACCTTTGTTCCGCCCGGTGCGGAAGATTTCCATTGGCAAGGCGACATCGCCGACGAACTGGACAACAGCATCCTGCTCATCAGCGATATCAGCCGTGGCGAATACCGGGGTGAGCGTGATCATTGCAGTGCCCGCTTCTCGGCCAAGCCGGAAGTAAATGATGACATGCTGATTGCCCAGATCGAAAAAGTGCTTGGTGAAGCGTGGCACTATCGCGGAAATCTGGAAAGCGCCTATCCCGGCATCCGCATCCATCTCTGGCAAACGCACAGCCGCTTCTGGCCCAATCGTCATTACGGACTCGCCAGCTATCAAGCCACTTTGCAAGACGAAAACGGGCAGCCCTTTCGCCCGATTTACAGCGTGCACATCAGCGAAAGCACCCGCGAGCAGCACGGCTCCGTTGTCCTCGTCATAATCGCGAGCAGCTTTCTCATCCCTGCTGCGGCACTGATGATCCTTTGGAGAGTGCGTCATAACAGGCGCTCATGATATTCCGAATAATATTCGGCGGTATCAACGGGGCATCTTTGTATCTGAAAAATTGCATTCCCGACATCCCAAATAAAATCTAGTATAATTTCATCCAAATGGATTCAAGGATGTTTTATGGGACAAATACACAGCTATTATCGTATTTTGGGCTTGGAAGCTACCGCCTCTGCCAGCGAAATCCAGAGTGCCATTCAAAGCATGCGGGAAATTGACACGGAAGGCAATTACAGCGCCATTCTGAACAAAATTGAAAAAACCCTGCTTCCCCGTAGCCGGCGAACGCCCGAATCTGGCCCACCCATACTGGATCCGGTAAAATCCCGCAGAAAAGTAGCGACGCCACCAAGGCCAAGACGTGAAATCACGGCCGAACTATTCGAAGAATTCACCCTGGAAACGCCATCCCTGCAATCACACGCGGATTTTCTGGAAGAAAACAAGATTCGTCATACTGACATTGTGGCTGATGCAAATCATGAATCGTCCATGCCGGAACAGCGGAGCGGCTTTCTGGATTTTGGGGAAAAGGATTTTCTGACAGAGCCACAGCGCAAAAACAACCAGCCTCTCAGGGATCATCGTACCTATATCACGGAAGAAGAGATTCAGAGCTACAACAGACCGCCGTCATTCTTGGCCAAAATATTTTCCGGGAAAAACCTGATTATCAGCTCACTGGGAATTGCATTATTGGTGGCAGGTGCCATCGCCGGTCTTCCTGCGTATCAACTGTATCTGGCCAACAAGCAAAGCGAGGAAGCCATGCCTGTACTGGTGGCGGCGCGAAATGATGCGGCGGAGCTGGTTCGCAAGAACGGGTATTTCCCGGACAGCCTGTCGAGGGATTTCAGCGGGGAGTACTACACCGTACGCCTCGATTCGGCAAAAGAAGCGGTAGAGCTTACTTTCAACCACAATGCCGCCGACAATCTTCAGGGACACAGCCTGATCATGTCGAGCTATGTGGCGCCCAATCTTGGCCTGCAATGGCGCTGCGATATTTCATCGGCCTATCCCAAGAATCTGCGTCCGGCACAATGCTTCTGATAGCGTGCGATATTGCCAGTCATGAAAAAACGGGGCCAATGCCCCGTTTTTTGTGAAACCGGCCATCTTTTTGCGTTTCACGTGAAACCGAACGGGAATGTTGTTGCACCACTTCGTGCTTTCCCTGATTGATAAATCATGATGTTACGCCGTGAATCTGCGGTGGTGTTTACGGTGAATCCGCTCGTTGCAGGCGCACGCTTTGATGAGATGGCTGCTCGGGATACTGCAATTTGAAGGTGGCATGAGCGCTTTTGCCTTCGCCGTCCAGTACGCGGACGCGGTAATGGCCGCTGCCTTGCGGTGAATAATCAAGCTGCGGGACAAGCGTGCGATCCTGATAGCGTTCATTGATAAACCAGACGTAGGGCGGCTTGCCGTGCTGCAAGGTGAGTTGCAGGGCAAAGCCCGGGCGCAGTTCCAGAGTGCTGCCGTCGGTTGGGCTTGCCAGCGCAAAGCGCTCGGTTGCACCGCTTTGGCGGATGGCAAGCGGCATCGGGCGCGGCGGCAGGGGCGCGATGGGATAAGCGCGCGTGGAGGGTTCGGGGATGAAGTTGACGAGTTCCTGATACAGCGGAATGAGAGTGGTAGTGCTTTCATATTCACCGGCAAAGCCGCTGTCGGCACGGCCGCGCCAGAGCAGGAGCGTGTGGCGACGCGAATATCCGGCCAGCCACAGGTCGCGCCAGCCGTAGGAAGTGCCGGTTTTCAGGGCGAAGGTTTCCTGGCCGTGCCGCACGATGCTGTGGCGGCGCAGGATGCGGGTGATTTGCTCGCAGGCGCTTTTGCTGCCGAGTGTGGGGCTTTCTTGGTGCCAGGTGCACAGCGCCAGTTCGCGATAGAGATTGGCAAGTTCCGAGGGATGGACGCCGGTGCCGCCGAGAATGAGCGCAGGGCCGGGTTTGCCGTGGTTCGGGAAGTGCAGGGATAGTCCATGACGCTGCAAATGGGTGGCAAATTCGCCGGAATCGAGCTCCATGATCAGGCGTACGGCGGGTACGTTGCGCGAGAGGGTGAGGGCGTCGGCAAGCGGGATGCGGCCGAGATAGCGGCCATCGTAGTTGACGGGGCGCCAGGCGCTTTCGTGGATGGGCGTGTCGTCAATGAGAGTATCAGGGCGGTAGTGGAAGCGGGTGAACGCGGCGAGATAGGCGAAGGGTTTCAGGGTGGAACCGGGGGAGCGGATGGCGGCCAGAATATCCACGGCACCGCGGCGCGGTACGGAGAAATAATCGGCATTGCCGACATAGGCCAAAATGTCGCCGCTGATGTTGTCGAGCAACAGGGCGGCAAGGGTGACTTCGCTCTGGTCGCGTAGCAGTGCGGTGCGCAGGCGGTTTTCAAAGGCGCGTTGCAGGCGGATGTCGAGCGGCGTGTGGCGCTCGTCGGGATGGCGCGCGCGATAGTGCCGGGCAAGCGCCGGAAAAGGATGGTGTTGCGGGCGCACAGCATCGTGCAGCGCGAGCTGGTAATCGTGTGCGTCGATGGCATTGCGTTCGCGGGCCAGCGCCAGAACGCGCAGCGCGGCAGCTTGGGCTTTCTCTGGATGCTTGAGGCGGTTTGGCGACTGCGGCAGGGCGATGAGCCAGGCGGTTTCTGCGGTGGAGAGGGCGGCTGCCGGTTTGCCGAAATAGTGGCGCGCGGCGGTTTCTATGCCTTCGCGGTTGCCGCCCATGGGGGCCAGGGTGGCGTAGAGGTTGAGGATGTCGTCCTTGCTGTAGCGCCGTTCCAGCTGCCAGGCGCGAAAGGCTTCGATGATTTTGTTTTTCAGGGTACGCGGGCGCGGTTCGAGCAGGCGCGCGGTTTGCATGCTGAGGGTGGAAGCGCCGGAGATGGTGCGGCCATGCTGGATGTTTTGCCCGAGCGCGCGGAGAATGGCAAAAGGATCGACTCCGCTATGGCGCATAAAGCGCTGGTCTTCGTAGGCGATGAGCATGGCGCGGTAATGGCGGGGCATGGCTTGCACGGGCAGGCGGTACTGTTCGTCGTGGCTCATGCCGATGTGGAGGATTTCGCCGTGACGGTCGCGGGTGACGGGGGAGAGATCGTGATAGCGCGTGAGATCGGGCGGGTAATGATGATCGATGACGCGGGCGAGAAGATAGAGGAGAAAAAGCAGGAAAGCAGATTCAATGAGAAATTTTCCCATTATGAAGCGCTTATTGCGCGTTTTTTTCTCATTAATAAGCGCTTCTTGTGAGAAAAAATTGCGATATAAGCGCTTCATGTTGAGAAATTTTATCATTGTCAATCAAATGGAGGTTGCCAGGGCGAGATATCACGCGCGGCGAAGCAAAGGGCAATTTGTTCCGCAGTGGTTTTCGCGATATTGAGCGGCGGCAGGGCATCTGCCGGGAAATAGGTGGCGGAGACGGTTTCAATATTGGCAGCAAAACTGCCACCGCACGGAAGACATTGGATGAGAATTTTGCAGATGCCGTAGGCGTAGGGCGGGAGGTTGCGCCGGTTTCTGTCGTGCAGCGCGATGATTTTGTGCGGGACGACTTCCAGCCCGGCTTCTTCACGCACTTCCTTGCGAATGCTGTCGGCCAGGCTGTCCGTGACATCAACCCAGCCGCCGGGCAGTGCCCAAAGGCCGTCGTGCTCCTGCACCAGGAGGATGCGGTCGTCGGCAAAGATCGCGGCGCGGCAATCGAGTTTCGGGGTTTGGTAGCCCTGTTCGTTGCAAAAGAGTTCGGTGATGCGGGGCAGCGGGGTATCGCTTTGCTCGGCGAGCATTTCGGCGGCAAGGGTGCGCAGGCGTTCGTAACGCAGGCGGTCATGGGGGTTGCTGGCATAGGCGAGGCCGTTTTGCGCGATGCTCTGGATTTCGATGGCGAAGCGCAGCCACGGGGAGGGTTGGGCGTTCATGGTAATTATAAAAGGGCTTTGGATAAGTGTTTTTTCTCATCATGAAGCGCTTTTTGTGAGAAATTTTTGCATGATAAGCGCTTCTCGATGAGAAAATTTATCATATTTTGACAGGCAATGAAATGGCTGTGCATGAGGATGCCGTGGCAGGGAAGTTGGCACAAAGCGGGGCCGGGAACAGGCTGTTGCCGCGCGTGTTCTTGTGCGCATTCTGAAAAGAGGGGAATGGTTTGTGGGATTGCATAGGTTTTGAAAAAAGCCCCTCTCCGGCGGGAGAGGGGCGGTTGCACATCCATTGCGGCAAGCTGCCGATGAGAGGCGATTATTTGCCGGTGATGTGGATGACTTGCCCTTTGCCGCGCGCGAAGTGCTGCGGGCGGTACATGTCTTCCACCTGGCAGCCGGGCGCATGCCATTGCCCGGCGCGCACGGCCTTGAGCACGAAGGTGTGCTGGATGACGTTCTGGTCTGACGTGATACGGAAGGCGGCGATATGGCGGTCGTCGCGGTTTTCTTCCATTTCCGGCAGGGTAAGCGCTTGGTGCCATTCCGTTTCGCCAAAGCTCGCCAGCGGATCGTTGTCCGGCGTGGCGCTCACGGCGTGCACGCCTGCGGGCAACGGGCAGGTGAGGATGATGTCGCCATCGCCGCTGTAGTTGCGGGCAAGCTCTACGTGCACGAGGATGTTTTCGTAGAGCGGCAGGGCGGCAGGATCCAGCGCTTTGCCGGCGAAGTTTTCCTGGCGCAGGCCGAGCGTCCAGCCTTCGCTCGCACTTTCTTCCGCGGACGGATAATGCAGCTCGGTGATGGCGAGATACTGCGGCTCGGCGTCCGGGTTGGCGAGGGTGACAGAAGCAGGCTTGAGCATGCGCTGGCGCGCGGTAAGCGCTTCGCCATCGACGGTGAGCGCCTTGTCCGGCGCGGGATGCAGGCGGGCAGCGCGCAGGAGCCAGCTTTGTGCCTGGGTGCTCAGGTATTGCCGGTTTTCCAGCGCGATGCGCTTGACGAGGCTAGCCTCCCAGCTGTGGGCTTCCTGACTTTGGTCGGGCATGAGCTGTTGCCATTCGTGGAGGCGGACGAGGAGTTCGCCGTCGCGCGAGAGGTTGTCGCTGTAGCGGTTGCTGATGGTTGCATCCAGACCGGGATCGATGCGGCGCAACAGGGCGATGGCGCGTTCGCTGTCGCCATAGGCCACGAAGGCCAGGGCAAAGTTCAGCGTCGCCGGGCTGAGAGTGAGTTTTTGCGGCAGACGCTCGCTGTGGTTGATCAGGGCGCCGCGCAGATCGATGCCGTTGCGGGCAAGGAGCAGATGCGCGTAGGCGATGCCGTCAAGCGCGTCGGCAAATTCGCTTTCGTCACGATTTTCCAGCACGGCGTTGCGCAGGTAGCCGAGCAGGCGGCCTTGCGGCGTATCGGCGGCAAAGGGCGGCGTGCCCTGGGCGAGGAGGGTTTCCCCGACATAGGCACTGAGCCACAGCTCGCCTTCGCTGCCGTACCACAGGCTGAAGCCGCCATTGCGATGCTGGCGGTTGAGCAGGGTGTTGTAAGGATCGCGGAAGCGCGCCTGCTTGTCAGCATCTTCAGGGAAGCGCTTCGCGTCTTCGCCGAGGATGGTGAGGCGGCTGGTGAGCTGTTCGCTGCAACTGTAGGGGTAACTGCGTAGTGCTTCGGCGAGCATATCCGCAGACCATGGCAGGCGCGCCGCCGGATCGAGGATGCTGCGTGCGGCCAGTTTGACGACGCGGTTCTCCCCGCCCTTGAGCACGTCGTAGCGCGTGATGTGGCGCGGCAGGGTAGCAGTGCGGATGGTGAGATCGCGCGTGAGCGTATAGCTGCGTTCACCGCTTTGCAGTACCGCTTGCAGCCTGGCGCTGCCCGCGTTCTCCACCCGGAAGGGGATGGTGACAAGCTGGCTTTCGTTGGCGGCAAGGGTGAGCTCGCGCTTGGGATTGTCGAGATGGAGACGCTCGCCGCTGACGTGCATTTGCACGGTTTGCGGGTTTTCCGTGGTGTTGTGCAGGCGCAGGAGGAATTCGCCCTGGTCTTTCACGGTCAGGTAGGCCGGGGTGCGCAGCTCGGTGACGAGCGGCGCGCGCACGATGAGCGTCTGTTCGAGATGGCCGAAACGCTTGTCCTGGTAGTTGGCGGCCATGACACGCAGGCGGCCGTTGAAGCCTTCGGGGATGTCGAGCGTGATGCTGGCCTTGCCGTCTTTCATGGCCACCGGCCCTGACCAGTAGCGGATGAAGTTGCGCATGTCGATATCCGGCAGGTCAAGCAGGGCGGAAGACAGCTCTTCGCCATCACCGGCACCGCTGCGCAACTTGACGGCATCGCCGCCGAGCTGGCGGATGACGCTGCCCCAGACATCAAAGAGGGCAAGCGGCAGACGTTTCTTGCCGAAGAAGGCGATGAGCGGATCGGCAAAGGTGGCGCGACCGAGCTGGTAGAGGCCGTCATCGATCACGGCAACGTTCACATGGCCTTCACCGCTGAAAGTGAGAGTGAGCGGCTGGCCGGGCTCGACGCTTTCCGGGATGTCGCCCTGCAAATTCAGGCGATAGGCGGAAGTATCGGCAGGCAGCCAGGTGAGGCCGACGGCGCGACGGTTGCGCGCGCCGCTCTGGTCGGCGTTGTAGCCGCTGGCGAGCAGCCACAGTCCGCTGTCCCAGCCGGAGTGCCAGGTGAGGCTGATGTCGGCGCTGCCGTTCTGGAAGACGACGGGCAGGGTATCGACGATGCCGTCAGTGGCGAGATGCACGCTGCCGACGCCGTCAAAGGGCGCGAGCAGGCGCAGGGTGACTTTGTCACCGTCGCGATAGGGTTTGTGCTCGCTGTTGGCAAAGCGGATGCGATCCGGCGTGGTGCCGTTGCCGTCCGGCCGGTAGCCAAGATGGATGCTGGCGGCAGTCTGCGCGTCTTTGCCGGTCACTTCAAAGAGACTTGAGTGGTAGCCGCTTGCCTTGGGCACCGCCATTTGTGCAGGGGCTTTGGCAGAGACCTGCACCTTGCCGCTTTCCAGCGCGGTGCGGGTGACGTTCTCGCGGATCTGCCACCTTTCGCCTTCGCGATACCAGTAGTATTGGTAATTGAGGCCATAGAGCGTCCAGCCGAGATCGCCATCCTGCAATTCGCCCTTGTCGTTGATGAGCGCGACCTGCACGTCGCTGCCTTCGGCTTTCAATGCGGCATAAGGCGCCGTGCGAACAACGGGATTCACGCTTTTCACGGAAAGCGGACGGCCGCCCTGCGGCAAGAGGGTCACATCCACCTGCAATTGCTGCGGACGGGTGCCGATGCTCTGCGGAACGGGAAGATTCAGGGCATATTGGCCATCGTCGCCGGTGGCGGTGACATCTTGCAGCGGCGTGACGACTGGGCTGCCGGCTTCGTCATGGCGGCCAATCTGCCAATCCTGCCAGTCGGGCAGGCCGGATGCCGGTGCGATGCGGTAGCTGCCATCGAAAGGCACGCCTCCGGCGGGTGCGCCGTAGAGCCAGTCGGCCTTGAGAACATATTCGGCATTTTTGCCGGCCTGCACGGGCGAGGCTGGCGCAATCTTGGCTTCCAGCGTTTGCGGCAGAATGCTGTCAACGCGGACAGTGTCGCGGGCGACCAGATCGCCACTCTCGCCCAGATAGAGGCTGACGCGCCAGTTGCCAAGGGCGGCATCTTTCGCGAAATCATAATCGAAGCGGTAGGCGCCGCTTTCGTCCGGCTGGATGGCGCGGCTTTCCAGCGTGACGCCATCGGGGCGGTCAATTTCCAGCCAGAGGGGCGCGTTGAAAGGCGAGAGATCGCGGTTTTTCACGACCCACAACGCATGCATCGGCTCGCCCGGGCGGTAAACGCCGCGGTCTATCCAGCTCCAGTGGCGCAGGCTGCCATGCGCAGGATCGCCTTGCAGCCCTTTGTCGGCGAGATCGAAGCCGCTGTCATCGAGATTGAGCCAGGTGATGCCGGCATCGCTCGCGCTGATGAGATAGGACGGCGCATCACCGTCTTTGCCGGTGATTTGCGCGCGGCTGAAATGCGCCATGCCTTTGGCGTCCGTTTTGACTGTGGCGATATGCGCGCCGCTTTTTGCGTAGAGGGCAATATCCAGCTTGTCCAGCACCTTGGTACTGGCGAGATCCCGCGCTTCCACCCACAGCCCTTCGTCGGTGCGGTAGGCAGAAAGCCCGGCTTTGCCCAGCGTGAAGACCAGGGTTTGGCTGCCGCCGCCACCTTCATCATATTCGTCGTAATAGCTCTCGGCAGTGCTTGCGCCTTCGCTGTCCACCCAGGCATTGAGCAGATAGAAGCCGTTGGCATCGAGAGGCATGTCGCCGAGCATGTCGGCAAAGCGCACATTGCTCTTGTCGATGGCATTGGCGCCGTTATCGGCGATCTCAAAGCTGCCGGAAAAGACGTTGCGGGCGCGTTCGCGCATCCAGTCATTATTCTTGAAATCCGCCCAGTAGCTTTGCGGGTTTGCGAGGGCGTTGCGCAGGTTTTCGTTGGTCAGCCCTTCGCGCGGGAAATGCCACAGCCGCAAATTGACTTTGCGCACATTGGTACTTTCCAGCGCAATCTGCTGGTCGCCGGAAACGGCCAGCACATGCCCCTGCACGGCGAAGCGCAGCATGGGATCGCGGTTGCCGGTGGCAATCTCGCGCTCAACCGGATTTTTCAGGGCAACGAGATTGTCGCTTTCCAGCGCGCCATCGATTTTCAGCTGATAAGCGCGCGCCCACTCGCCGGTAAAGCACAGGCGATCACCCATATACTGCAATCCCTGTTCCGGCGCAGGCGTGAGGGAAATCCGCGACGCCCAGTCCTGCATGGGCTGCGGACGCACGGTGCGGTTGAACATCAAGCAGATATCGGGTCTGTCCTGGTCGCGATCGATGTCCACATTGTCGAGACTGAAACCGTACTGACGATAAAGCCAGTCGAGGCGGTAGCGCTCATGATCGGCGATGCTGTCCGCCTGCGCGGAGAGACGCGCGAGCACTTCCGTGGCGCGCTCGGGATGCTTGCTCAGTTCCTTTTCAGCAAGATCCAGCATGCTCGGCTGCGGTGCTTGCGCAAAAGCGGAACAGGCTGCTGATAACAGCAGGGCGGGAAAAAGTTTTTTCATGGCGTACATCTCCCGTGGCATATGGATGTACGCAGTATAACAATATTGCAATTGGAAAAATCAAATTCTCAAAAATATCCCGAATATAGAATGTTTTTATCATCATTAAGCGCTTGTAGTGAGAAATATTCTCATGATAAGCGCTTAATAATGAGAAAATTTACCGCATGGGCTGGCATTGGCAATCGCGGGCGGCTTGACTGGTGAACACAAAGTCGGTAATGGCGCAATGCCGGCCGATAATCATGCTGGTCGCGCTTTGCGTCAGCAGGGGGAGGAATTGGAGTGACGGATGGTTTTGCGTTTCATCATTTACCGGCAGTTTGCTGCAACCCGAACCGTCTTGGCATATGGAATGAGAAAATTTACCACCAATAAGCGCTTATGGTGAGAAAATTTATCAATATAAGCGCTTATTGATGGTAAAAAATAATTATTTTATGGGATTTTATAAAATCATGCCGCATGGCGATGATAATGGCGGAGCGCATGTTCCTTGCGGCGGCCGGCGCTGAAGGCGGAGACGCGTTTCAGGTAGCCGATGACGCGGGTGCCGTAGTCGATGTCGTGCGAGCCGCAGGCAGGGCAATGGTCGAGCGTGCGTTTGTCGATATGCTGGCAGCAGTTGCAGATGGTGATGCGCACGTTGATGCAGAAGTAGTTGCAGCCGGTTTTCGCCGCTATATCAAAGAGCGAGAGATAGCCGTCGGCGCTCAGGTGTTCGTCGAGGTTCAGGTGCAGCGCCGAGCCGCCGTCCAGCCATTCCACGAGTTCGCGGCCGTGCAGGAGGAATTTGTCGAGAGCGTTGATGCTGTCGTCTTCCACGACGTAGAAATAGGAGTTGTAGCAGTCGCGCGCGACCTGGTAGCCGTCGGCCTTGTCCCATTTGGCGTTTTTCACGCCGAGGTTTTCCGCGGGCACGAATTCGGTGTTGAATTTGACGCCGTAGGCGCGGCTTGCGGCCTGGTTGGCGTCGAAGATGGTTTTCAGGCGTTCCTGCACGAAGGCGACGTATTCCGGGTGATAACCGACGCGGATGCCTTGCGATTCGGCGGCTTCGGCCATGCCGTTGATGCCGAGGGTCAGGAACTGCTTGTCGAGGCTGATGTAGCCGGCGTCATAGACGGGCAGCATGCCGGCCGCGAGGTAATCTTCCATCAGCGCGCGGTAGGCAAGCTGGTAGCGCTGGATTTTTTCCACTTCCGTTTTGAGGTCGCGGCCATCCTGTTCGAGGCGGTTCATGTTGAGGGTGATGACGTTGATGGAGCCGGTGGCGACGCCGCCCGCGCCCAGGGTATAGGAAAAGGTGCGGTCGGTGATTTCGTTGCGCAGGCGGCAGCAGGAGGCGAGCGAATCGGGGTTGTCGGAAAGATAGACGAAAAAGGCGCTGCCGCGGCTCATTTCTTCGGCCATGTGGCGCGCAAATTGGCGATCGCGGCATTGGCCGTTTTCGGTGAGCATGGCGGCGGTCACCACCGGGAAGGTGAGCACGGCTTTTTCGCGTTCGCGGTTGAACCAGTTCAGGAAGAAGCGTTGCAGGCGCTCGACGCTTGGCCAGTTCGGGCGATCGTAATCGGGGAAGACGAAATCGCCGAACATTGCCTCGAAATAGTATTGATCGTAAACGGAAATATTCCAGAACACGCTTTGATAGCCGCGCGCGGCCGCGGGCTGGTTGATGCTGTAAATCACATGCTGGAGATGGTTTTCGATGTCGCGGGCGTGGGTTTCGAGGTAATCGTCGCCATAATCCTTGCGCGCGAAATGGTCGAAATAGGTGAGAAATTCGACGGTGGCGACCGCGCCTGCGAACTGCGCGCTGATCGCGAAAACGAGGTTGATGAAAGAGCCGCAGAAGGAAGCGAGATGCTCGGGCGCACGCGATTCGCCGCCGAGCGAGGTGAGGCCGTCGCGCAGGAAGGGATAGAGGGTGACGGAAACGCAATAGGGCTTCAGGCTGGTTTCATCGTGCACATAGATTTCATGCGCCTCGATCTGGCGCAGGTATTCGCGCGCGAGATCGTCGCCAAAAAGCTCGCGGATCTTGCCCGACACCTGCGCACGATTGATCTGCACCAGCATGTCTTTCAGGAGCTCGTTTTCCATGGTGGCGATGTTTTTCTGGGTGACGTTGGCATTGGCGTCCATCGTCGAGCCGTCGGCGGCGTTGTGGGCGGCGATGTAGTCGCGCATGAAAGCGAGTTTGTCATCGAGTTGGGCGGGGTCGAGTCGCATCATGGGGCAAGTCTCCGGTGGGCGGTGGTGGCAGGGGGAAGCGGTTTCAGGAAAAGCGCGTTGAGCACGTCGCCGCTGCGCAGATCAACGAGGCGCTGGTTGGTATCGGGGCTGTCCAGCCCGCCGCGGGCGGCAATCCAGCGGCCGGTTTTCAGGTAATCGAGAGAGGTCAGCAGTTCGGGCGGCAATTCCTCGCGCTCAAGGCCGGTATAAAGACAAGTGGCAAGCCCTGCCGCGCGCACCTGCTGCAAGCGCGCGAGCAGGACGTCGGGCTGCCATTCGCCGCCGAGAAAGAGCACGCAGGTAATAAGGCCGCGATATTGCGCGAGACGCGCGCCGAGATATTCAGGGGTGAGCGGCGTGCCGAGCTGCGCGCGCCAGGTGTCTGCGCTGTGGCAGCCGGGGCAACGCAACGGGCAACCGGAAAACTGGAAAGCCAGCGATACTTCGCCCGGCACTTCCTGCCAGACGATGCTCTCCGTGGTAAAGCGCAAAGCAGACATAAAAAAACCATATATAGTGGTGGTGCGCGAAATCTAACACAACATATAGTGTTTCTGTCAATGACGTGCGCCAACGAATCGTGCAACTCCTTGTTTGCATCATGAATAATCATGATGTTTTGCAAAAATGGATCACATGGTTTTTCATTGCTTTTATGGTAGCGACAATTTCCGGCATGGCATCAGATGGCTGCCAGCCCGGCGCATTGCGGAAGACCCGCCGAAGGCCTTAAGATAGGGCAGTATTCATTTCAAAAACAAGTTATTTATAGTGATTTTTTACCGCATTAAGCGCTTCATAATGGTAAAAATTCATCATAAAAAGGAAAAATATGGAAAACCATCCGATTTATCGCAGCGCCCATGATGTTTACAGCCTGCTCCTCATCAGCCTGGTGCTGAGTCCGCTCACCCTGCCGCTGGCGCTGGCCGTGATTCTCTACCGCCTGCCGCAAAGCCGCGGCACTTTCCTGCACAGCCATTTCCGCTATGCGCTCGGCAATATCCTGTTCTATCCGCTGGTGCTTGCTGGCGTGGTGGTGGTGTGGCGCTGGTTGGCGGCGCAGCAGTTTTTCACCGTGCAGGGCAATATTTTCCCGCCGCTTTTCGGCTATCCGGCGCTGGTGCTGCTGCCGGTCTGCTGGTGGGTATGGCGCTTCGTGCAGGGCTACCGTCTGCTCAAGGCGCAGCAGGGCATTGCCAATCCCTTCTCGCCGATGAAGGTTCGCAAAGAGGCATAACATATTTATTTATTGGAAAAATTTCAAACAACCCTGTTCTATATCAGTTGAGTCAATTGCATATAATCGTACTCAACCAGATTTACTAGTAGCTTTCAACTACTATCCTTTTTTATTTTCAGGAAACTTCATGATCATCAAAACAAAAAGCGAATTGGAAAATGCTCTAAAAAATAAAGTTCAACACTTTGAGGTAGAAGGTGAGCTAGCCGAAAATCTAAAAAAAGGCCAGAAAATTACGACGCTTGGAAAGTTTAGTTTAGCCGCTTTAATCGCTTCTCTTGCTGGCGTCGCTGCTGCTCCTGTAACAGGGGGGATTGCCGGTGTTATAGGCGCCACTGGTGCAGCTTCAGTAGCAGCATTAACTGGATTGGAAATTGCAGTAATCATGGCAGTGGCATTTGTTGGCTCAGGCATGTTAATTGCTCTCTTTAAAGGCTATGACGTTGAATACGAAATAGACCTCTCTGGAAAAACTAGAGCAAAATTCACTAGAAAAACGTAAAAAGGCAGAATATTTAAATCTACTTCGCAGAACGCCAATCCGCCCCGGCCGCCCTTATCCCTGCGCCAGCCTGGCCTGCAATGCCGCTTTTGCCTGCGGCCATTGCGCGCGCGTCATGCTGTAGGCCACGGTATCGCGTACCGTGCCGTCACGCCGCAGGCGGTGGCCGCGCAGAATGCCGTCGCGTTGCGCGCCGAGGCGTTCGATCGCGGCCTGCGAGCGGGTATTGAGGTTGTCGGTTTCCCAGGCGACCACGTTCGCGCCCCAGTTCTCAAAGGCGTGCTGCATGAGGAGGAGTTTGCAGGTGGTGTTGACCGCGCTGCGCCACACGCTTTGCCGGTACCACGTGTAGCCGATGAGAATGCGGCGGATGTCGGCCTCGATGCGGTAAAAGCTGGTGGTGCCGAGCACGCGGCCGCTGTCGTCGCGCACGGTATAGGCATGGCGGGCGGGATCGCCGAGCGCCACCTCGATAAAAGTGCGCACCTTGTCCGGCTCCGGCGCGCCGGCATAGATGAGCGTCCACAATTGGCCGTCGCACACCGCTTCGCGCAAGCCGTTTTCATCCTCAGGGGTGAGCGCAGCGAGGTGCACGCCCGCGCCGTGCAAGTCGGGAAACATGCCCTCGCCGTGATGGTCTTCCGTCAAAAACAGCTGCATCCCGTTCTCCCTGTGGAAAAAAGAGCGGCACAATGTAGCGCGGCGTTGTTTGTTCGTCAATATATTAAATCAAGCAAAACAATCGTTTTTTACCACTCACAAGCGCTTATTGTGAGAAAATTTCTCATCATGAGCGCTTATGGATGAGAAAAAACGATTATGATAAATGCTCTTCTACCACATGCCATTGCCGCTCCCGCACCATCACGAAGCGGCAGCGGCCATCGGAAAGTTCTGCCCACAGGCCACCAATCAGGCGGTCGTCTTCGGCAGCGGCCCAGCCGTTGGCGCCCTTGTATTCCACGGCAAGCACGGAGCCGGGCTGGCCGTTGCTGTCGGGCAATTGGCAGAGGAAATCCGGGTAGAAGCGCCCGTCGGCTTTTTGCAGGAAGAATGCGCCTTCGCGCCGCACCAGGTTGCGCACCCAGAACTTGATGCGCCCTTGCTGTGCCCACATGTCGAGCTGGCAGGCGCATTCAAACTCTTCCCGGCTGTCGAAATCGCCAATGCGCCCGTAAAAATGCCTGCGGAAATCGAAGTGCCCGAAGCCCCCGTCGTAATCGCTGGCCGGGGCATAGGCCTGCGCATGGAATTCAAAGGCATGGGCGTCGCTCACTGCCACGCGCTCGCGGGCAGGGTCTGCAAACAGGGTGGCCTGATAAGCGCGGGCAATGGCGGCCTTGCGCAGTTCGCGGATGCGGTTTTCCAGCCGTTTGCGGATGAGGAATTTCTGCACATTGGCGCGGGCGAGCGCAAATCCTTCTGTTTGCAGCAAGGCATTGAGCCAGGCAGCGACAAAGGCCTGCTTGCTGGCATGGGTGAGCGAAGGCTCGGGCAAGTTGCGGCACAACCATGCGGCAAGGCGCACTGCATCCCGGTTCTCCGGCGTGTACACCAGCCCCAGGTCGCGTTGCAGGGCGGGCAAAAAGCGGGTTACCAGCTGGCCGCCCGTGTTGATGTCGATTTCGCCGCCGTCCGCCGTATGCCAGTCGTGATCGAGCGCTGCCACATCCTCGCGCGTTGGCGCGGCCTCGCAAAGGGCAATATCCCACGGGTAATCCAGCACTTCCGGATCATCGAACAGCGCCAGCCCGCCTTGCACGCGCAAGGCCAGCTGCGGCACGCGGAAGCGCTCGCCGCGCTCGGCGGGCGTTGTGAAAAATTCGATAGCGACGGTGCGGCTGGCTTCAGCGGCCCGGGCAATTGCCGCGCCCGCCTCGGCTGAGGCAACCAGCGCTTGCAGTGCCGCGCTTTCCGCCTCATCCAGCGGGGCGTTCAGGGTCAGCGTGTTGTCTGCCTGGTTCCAGGCGACTTTTTTCTGCAAGGGTTTGGGCAGTTGCCGGATGTCCGGCCTTTCCGGCAATACCGTGCTGACCGGCGTGAAGACCGCCTTGCCTTCCTGCCAGTCCAGCCGCTGCTGTTCGCTGCGGGCAGCGGCAACAAATTCGCGCACTTCGCGCTTTTCAAAGCCCGCGCCCTGCACCAGCCGGTCGCGCAATTGCCCGGCGGTTTCGGCAAAGTTGCGCGACACCACGAAGGCATAGGATTGATTGAGTTCCCGCGCCTTGCGCTGGCGTGCGGCAGGTTGGCGCAGGATGCGCCCGAGCAGCTGCTCGACGGCCGTGCCCGATGACAGCGAAGCCATGCTCACCAGAATGTAGGCAAACGGGCAATCCCAGCCCTCGGCCAGCGCCTTTTGCGTAATGACGTACTTCACCGGGCAGGCCGGATCGGCCAGCCCTTGCGCATAATCGGCTTCCACTTGCGCAAGCCCCCTGTGCTCGCCGGTGGCAATCACGATGGCTTCGGCGGCAATGCCGTGGTCACGTTGCAGCGCCTGATAGACGGTATCCACATCCAGCGTTGCCACGCCACTGCGCCGCGCCTCGGCCTGAACCAGCACGATGGGGCGCAGATACGGCGCGCCCTCGCGCTGCTCGGCATCGGCCAGCGCCTGCAAATCTTCGCGCCGCGCAATGGCATCTGCCAGGCATTGCTGCCAGTTCGGCTCGGTTTGCAGCATCACCGGCAGCTTGATCATTTCCTCGGCTTTGAGTTCGGCTGCCGATACGCTGTGCAGCACATTGGACGGGTTTTTTTCCATGTCCGGCGTGGCCGTCAGCTCCAGAATGCCGGAAGGGCGCAGGCGCGCCAGCATGTCAAAAGCCAGCGTCGTGCGGCTGTTGTGCGCCTCGTCAACGATCACGAAGGGGCGGCGCAGGCGCAGCACATTGGCCAGCGAGCAGGGCAGCGTGCGGTTTTCCCCTTCGCCCTCGTGCAATAACTGCTCGCGTTGCCAGCTGCCGAGATGCGCGAAATGCTGCATCAGCGCGCCATTGGATTGATAGACCTTGTAATGCTCGGTATTGCTGACCTGAAACGCCTGCCGCGTGGCCACAATCACCGTGGTTGAAGTATCCAGCGTGGCGCGGGTCACGCTTTGCGCCTCCTGCAAATCCAGCACCATGACTTCGCCCGCATCGCGCAGGGCGGCGTGATAGGGATGCTGGCGGTCTTTCAGCGCTTTCAGGGTTTGCTCGCGGATGGAATCGCTCGGCACCAGCCACAGAATCACGCTGTGCTCGCTGCGCAGCCAATGGGTATTGACCAGCGCCACGCTTTTCGCCGCCAGCCACGTCTTGCCGCCGCCCGTTGGCACACGCAGGCAGAAATACGGCGTATCGGGCGCAAAATCGCCGCGCAAGGGCTGATAGGGACTGCCTTGCCCCCAGAGCTTTTCAGTCGTTGCGGTAAAGGCCAGCGCCGGCGAATCGTATTCATGGCAGGCGTGGAAATAGGCTGCCACGCTATCCAGCACCTGCTGCTGATAGTTTTTCGCAATCAGTGCAGACATGGCTCACACCTCCAGCGCATAAGGGGTTTGCTTGAAAGTGATGCCTTCACGGGCAGTGCGGCTGCCCATGCGGTTGGCAGCAGCATAAATCACCTTGGCGCCGGAATGGGGCGGCAGGCAGCCATAGACGGCAGCCGTCAGCACATTGCCGCCCTGTGGCGTCTTGTCTTTCAAAATGCCGTTGAAGAGCAGATAAATCGCCCGTCCTTCGTGAATGCCGAGGAGCGGCGAATCGGCCTTGCCGCCAAAGCCCGTGCCCGTTTCGGCGAACCACACGAATTCGGCCAGTTGCGCAAAAGTCACGTCTTCGCGGATTTGCCCGTCCGCGCGGAACAAAGGCTCTGCCGACAGGCGGCAAAACTGGAAGCCGCCGCCCAGGCCGGCCACCGTCTGCCCCTTGCCATTGGTATAGCCATCTGCCACGCGCCGCACCCGCTCGGCCGTGACGTTTTCGGCAATGTGCCTGTCCATCTCCACCAGAATGAAACGGCGCTGGCCGCCATCCTCGGCGTTCTGCTTCAACACGGCATGAGCCGTGGTGCCGGAACCGGCGAAGGAGTCGAGAATGAGAGAGTCTTTGTTGGTCGATATTTTTGTCAAAAACTGAATTAAGCCGCAAGGCTTGGGGAAACTAAATATTTTGCTGCCAAAGATTTCTGTAATTTCCTTTGTGCCATCTTGCGTCATGCCTACGATTTTTTCCGGCAATAATGTACTAACAGCGGTGTGTCCAAATAATTTTCCTGCTTTTTCTGCCTTGCGTTCATCGTCATCTTTAAAGTAACGCATTGCCGGGCGTGTAATTTTTAGAAAATCATAATCTCCGGGAAAAATGATCTTCCCCGCATCATAATATTCTTGAAAAGTTTCTTTGCTGACAGCCCAGGTTCTTATAGGACTTGCTGGATACTCTTCACCTGTCTTGGGATTTACAATCGTAAAAAAACTGTTAGGACGTTCTTCTGCTGTAGTTTGCTTGGTCAAATCATGAATCCGCCAAGGGCGATCGGGGAAGTCTGCGCTTTCATAATATTTACGCTCTTTGCCTTGTACGCTTGCTGTAAATTGCGCACTTTTGCTATAGCACAATATGGCTTCAAAATCCTGAGAAATACCAAAAGGCACATCGGATTTTGCCGTGCGTTTTCTCCAGGGAATATGCGCTACAAAATTTCCTATACCAAAAATCTCATCCATCAATAGCCGAAGATTGGCCACTTCATTGTCGTCGATGGAGACAAAAATCACCCCGTCCTCGCGCAAAAACTGGCGCAGCAGCACCAAGCGCGGATACATCATGCACAGCCAGCGGTCGTGGCGATCCAGGGTTTCGCCTTCCTTGCCCACCACTTCACCGAGCCAGCGGCGGATTTCCGGGCTGTTGACGTTATCGTTGTAAATCCAGCCCTCGTTGCCGGTGTTGTAGGGCGGATCGATATAGATGCATTTCACCTGCCCGGCATAGCGCGGCAGCAGGGCTTTCAGGGCGTCGAGGTTGTCGCCCTGAACGATCAGGTTGCCAGGGTTATAATTGACTGACTGACTGACTGACCCGGCATTGCGTCCACGGTGCAGGACAATGCGGCTACCGGTTCCAGCAGACGATAAGGCACATCCTTGTGATGCTTGACGACAGCATCTTTGCCAATCCAGTTCAGCACGGGCATCCGGCAATCCTCGCAAAAAAATGGTTCCGCATTGTGCCGCACAAGTCCGGAAGCAGCAACATTTAAATAGAATGGTAAAAAATCATTATTTTTAATCTCATAAAACTTTGTTTTTATCATAAATAAGCGCTTATAACGAGAAAATTTCTCACCATAAGCGCTTCATCATGAGAAATTTTCCCAACCCGCAAAATTAACCGAACCGAAACGCACCTCTCCGCCGTTTTTCCCCGACAATACCGCCTTCCAACCATAACAACCCTCTCATCATGGCGCCCATCCCCAACTGCCGCCAGCAAGGCGGCATCGTCAAAACCCTCGTCATTCTCATCCTCCTCGGCGCTGGTGCCTACGGCCTCTGGCATTACTGGCAGGGCAAAAAGGCAGCGGAAAACGCGCCGCCGCCGGTGCTCACCGAAACGGTGCGGCGCGGCGAGATTCGCCAGAAAATCCATGCGAGCGGCACAGTCACGGCAAGCCGCAAGGTTGATGTCGGCGCGCAGGTTTCCGGCGAAATCGATGCGCTCTATGTGGCAATTGGCGACGAACTCAAGGCGGGCGATCCCGTTGCCAATATCGATGCCAGCACGCAGCGCAACAGCGAAGCGACCGCACAGGCGCAACTCGCGAGCCGCGAAGCGGCGCTCACGGCGGCAAAGGCGCAGCTCGCCGAAGCCAAACAGAAACGCACACGCCAGCAAACCCTGCTCAACAAGGGCGCGGCCTCGCGCGAGAGTCTGGAAGCGGCCGATGCCGCGCTGAAAAGCGCGCAGGGCGCAGTCGAGCAGGCGGAAGCGGCGGTCAAACAAAGCCGTATTGATGTGGAAACGGCTGGACTCAACCTCGGCCACACGCGCGTGACCGCGCCGATGGACGGCACAGTGATTGCCGTGCCGGTGGAAAAGGGGCAGACCGTCAACGCCATGCAAACCGCGCCGACGCTGATCACGCTCGCCGATCTCTCGACCATGACGGTGAAGGCGGAAATTGCCGAAGCCGATGTCGGCAAGGTGCGCGCCGGGATGAAGGCCTCGTTCACGCTGCTTGGCGACACGCGCAAGCGCTACGAGAGCACGCTGAAAAGCATCGATCCTGCGCCGATGGCGGTCAGCGACAACAGCACGACGAACGACAGCGCCGTCTATTACTACGGCCATATCGATATCGACAACGCCGAACGCACCCTGCGCATCGGCATGACCGCCAATATCGACATCCTTGTTGCCGAAGCGAAAGATGCGCTCATCATCCCGCTTACCGCGTTGCAGGATGAAGGCGAAGGCGAGCAGGTGCTGGTGCGCGGGGCGGACGGTCAGCCCGTGCCGCGCGACGTGAAGCTCGGTTTGCAGGACGGCATCCATGCCGAAGTGCTGGAAGGGCTTGGCGAAGGCGAGGAAGTGGTGGTCAGCCAGGCGGGCAAGAACCGCGCCGTCGATCCCTTTGGCGGCAAGGGCATGTTCTGATGACGCCCTTGCTCTCCATCCGCAATCTCAGCAAGCGCTTCCCCGGCGGCGAAACGGAAGTGACCGTTCTCCACGATCTCGATCTCGACATCTACCCCGGCGAAATGCTTGCCATCATCGGCCAGTCCGGCTCGGGCAAGACCACGCTGATGAATATCCTTGGTTTTCTCGATCGCCCCAGCGCTGGCGAATACCGCATCGACGGCAAGGACACCGCGCATCTCGATGCCGGCGAGCGCGCCGCATTGCGCCGCGAGCACATCGGCTTCATCTTCCAGCGCTACCATCTGCTCTCCGATCTGAAAGCGCGCGAAAACGTCGCCATACCGGCGGTTTACGCGGGCGTCGGCGCTGATGCGCGTCTTGCGCGCGCCGATGCGCTGCTCACCCGCCTCGGCCTTGCCGAACGCACGCAATACCGCCCCGGCCAGCTTTCCGGCGGCCAGCAGCAGCGCGTCTCCATCGCCCGCGCGCTGATGAACGGCGGGCGCATCATCTTTGCCGACGAACCCACCGGCGCGCTCGACAGCGAATCGGGTAAGGAAGTGATGGCCATCCTGCGCGAACTGCACCGCGAAGGGCATACCATCATCCTCGTCACCCACGATCCGCAAATCGCCGCCAGCGCCGACCGCATCGTCGAGTTGAAAGACGGTCGCATCATCGCCGACACGCGCCGCATTCCCCTGAACGACGCGCCGCCCGCACCCGCGCAGCCCAAGCGCGGCCGCGACTTTCTCGGGCTGGGACGCCTCGCTTCCGCCTTCCACATGGCCGTCAAAGCGCTTTTTGGCCACAAGCTGCGCGCCTTTCTCACCATGCTCGGCATCATCATCGGTATCGCCTCGGTGGTGAGCATGGTCGCCCTCGGGCAAGGCTCGCAGGAAAAAGTGCTGGAAGACATCAGCGATCTCGGTGCCAACACCATCCAGATCTACCCCGGCACCTTTGGCGACCGACGCTCCTTCCGCATCCGCACGCTCACCGCCGAAGACGCCGACGTGCTCGCCAGCCAGAGCTTTATCGCCGCCGCCACGCCCACAGTCGATGCCAGCGCCACCCTGCGCCTCGGCAGCCGCGATCTTTCTGCCAACATCACCGGCGTCGGCGCGCAATATTTCGCCGTGCAGAACATCCCCGTCACCCAGGGGCGCAACTTCACCCGCCAGATGATTGCCGACGGCGATGCCGTCGCCGTGATCGACGAAGGCAGCGCGCGCCAGCTTTTTGAAAACGACGATCCCGTCGGCAACATCATTCTCCTCAACAACATGCCCGCGCAAATCATCGGCGTGGTCGATACCAGCAAGCAGCAGCGCTTTGCCGCCGGTAACAGCATCAATGTCTGGCTGCCGCATACCGCCGTCACCAGCCGCCTGCAAAGCCGCAACCGCGTCTCCAGCATCATCGTGCGCATTGCCGACGGCGTGGACAGCACCATCGTCGAAGACGCCATCACCCGCATCCTCATCCGCCGCCACGGCAGCAAGGATTTCACCCTTTTCAACAACGACTCCATCCGCGAAACCATCACCGAAGTCACGCAGGCGCTCTCCCTCCTCATCTCCGCCATCGCCCTCATCTCGCTGATTGTTGGCGGCATTGGCGTGATGAACATCATGCTCGTCTCCGTCACCGAGCGCACCCGCGAAATCGGCATCCGCATGGCCGTCGGCGCGCGGCAAAGCGACATCATGCAGCAATTCCTCATCGAAGCCGTGCTCCTCTGCCTCATCGGCGGCGCGCTCGGCATCGCGCTCGCCTTCGGGCTTGGCAAAATCCTCGAACTCGCGCAAAGCCCGTTCACCATGATCTACTCCACCACCTCCATCATTGCCGCCGTGGTATGCTCGACCGCCATCGGCATCCTCTTTGGCTACCTGCCGGCGCGCCGCGCCGCCCGTCTCGATCCCGTAGAAGCGCTCACCAGTGACTGACATGAAAAACAACACGAAAATACGCACCAGGCCCGTCGAAGTGCACTTGGCAAACAACGCCCCAATACAACAAAAATGCACGGATGCATCCCCTCTCCCGACGGGAGAGGGGTCGGGGAGAGGGGTTGTAGAAAGCCGCGCAGCGACAAAACCCTCAACACTCATTTTATCCATAAAAAACCAAAAATTAGAGTTTTTTTACCGCAATAAGCGCTTATCAATGGTAAAAAATCACCATATAAAGCGCTTATCATCGTTATTTTTTCTCACCTTGCTTACTGCCTGCACCACCCTGCCCATCGCCACCCCGGAGCAGGATATCGCCGCCCTTGCCGTCCCCGCCGACTGGATGCATGCCCATGCCCATGCCGATGCCCAGCAACAAAGCGGGCAGGCGTGGTGGCACAACTACCGCGATCCCGTGCTTGACCAAATCATGGCCGAAGCGCTCGCCCACAACCCCAGCCTAGAAGCCGCCGCGCTCAACTGGCGGCAATCGCTCGTCGCCGTCGATGAAGCGCTTGCCCGGCAAGCGCCGCAATACAGCGGCGACCTCTCCACCCGCGCCAGCCGCGATTTCGATGCCGCGCGCAACAGCCACGGCTTTTCCGCCAACCTTGCCGCCAGCTACCAGCTCGATCTCTGGAAAAAACTCGACGCGCAACGCGCCAGCACTGCCGCCGGTGCCGACGCCAGCGGCGAAGACTATCTCGCCGCGCGCCTCTCGCTTTCCGGGCAAGTGGCGAAAAGCTATTTCCAGCTGCGCCATCTTGATGACCAGCTCGCCGCCCATGCCGCTTTCCTGAAAAACGGCGAAGACCGCCTTGCGCGCAGCCGCGCCAAGCTTGCCGCCGGCAGCATCGCGCAACTCGATCTCCTGCGCGAAGAGCAAAACCTCATCGCCCTGCAACGCGAGCAGCAAAGCCTGCAAGCGCAGCGTCAAAAAGCCGAAGCCAGCCTCGCCGTGCTTCTCGGCAAACCGCCTGCGGCGCTCCCTCTCGCATACAAACCCCTGCGCGAACAACACCTGCCCGACGTGCCCGCGCAACTGCCCGCCCGCCTCCTTGCCCAGCGCCCCGACCTGCGCGCCGCGCAATACCGCTTGCAGGCATCCCTTGCCAACATCGCCGTCGCCGAACGCGATTTCTATCCCGACCTTTCCCTTTCCGCGAGCCTCGGCAGCAGCTCGCAGGCGCTCATCCGCCTCCTGCAAAACCCGGTGGCAAGTCTCGGCGCGAGCCTGTCGCTGCCCTTCCTGCATTACCACGACAAGGAAATCGCGCTGCTGCGCAACCAGCTCGCCTACCAGCAAGCGCTGAAAACCTTTGAAAACAGCCTCTACCAGGCCTTCATCGACGTGGAAAACGCCCTCATTGCCCGCGAACAGCTGCGCGAGGAAGGCAAGCTCCTTACCGAACAACTCGCGCATGCGCGGCGCATCGAGCAACTGACCGACATCCGCCATCAGGCTGGCGCGGACGCCCTGCAAGACGTGCTGGACGCGAAAAACAGCCGCGAACAGGCGGAAAGCGCCGTCATCACCAACCGCCACGCCCTGCTCGACAACAGCGTCGATCTCTATCTGGCGCTGGGCGGCAATACCGCCCTGCTGCCGCCCGTCGCGCCATAAAGCGTGTCATGAAAAAACGCCTGCTGCGGCATCTGCCACAGCAGGCGTTCAAGGCGAAGACGTTATCGCTTATTTGCGACAGGCCGTATCCACGCGATTGCCATAGGGATCAACAAAGGTCAGCGATGCCTGGTTGCCGCGCTGGTGCCATTCGGTCAGCTTGTTGAACAGACCGAGATTGTCGCTGAACAAATCACCGGAGGCAGACGGCGCGCGATACAGCGTAGCGTGCTTGTCGTCCATGAAAATATCGAGGCGGTCGGCATCGAGATACTTGATGTTCACGGAAAGGCCGTTCTCGCAGCTGAAGCGCCCACCGCCAGCCATGGCATGATTGTGCGTATGCCCGTGGCCTGCATGATGCTGGTGCGTCGGCTGGCTCATCCCGCCCTGGTGATGGTGGTGGGTATGGGTCTCGACACAAGCGCTGAGTGCAACGCAGGCAGGCAGCAGAAAAAATAAAGGTTTCATGGTTAACTCCTTGCAGATAAAAAAAGCGCAATGCGCGCGGGCATCATAAAGGATGGCGACAGGTCGGGCAAATGGCTGCGTCTAACCATTTTGCAACTATTTTAATGGATTATTCTCTACTATAGTGCGCCGCGAAACGCACCCGCCCCGGGCGGGGAAACGCAACCCAACCCTTGAAATGGAGAAAACCATGAAACTTCTGCATACTTCCGCCCTCGTTCTGCTCGCCGGTTTTTCCGCAGCCAGCTTCGCTGCCGACGAAGGCAGCGTCAACTACCAATGCCAGGGCGGCAAAAGCGTGAAAGTCCACTACAAGTTCAACAAGGAAGGCATGCCGACCTCGGCCAGCGCCACCTTAAATGGCCAGACGCGCACCCTGAAATACGACCAGGGCAGCTCCGACAATGTCGATACCATCTTCCAGGACGGCAACGGCTATCGCCTCTCCAGCAGCTATATGGACGTCTACAACTACCGCCAGCAAAACATCATGATCGTCTCCCCGGAAGGCGAGGTGCTCTACAAGAACTGCGCGCCGAAGAAAAAATAATACCGCCCCAGCCTGACAAAGGATATTGCCCATGAAACTTCTGCATACTTCCGTCCTCCTTCTGCTTGCCGGTTTTTCCGCAGCCAGCCTTGCCGCCGACGAAGGCAGCGTCAACTACCAGTGCCAGAGCGGCAAAAGCGTGAAAGTCCACTACAAATTCAACAACGAAGGCATGCCAACCTCGGCCAGCGCCACCCTGAACGGCAAGACGCGCACCATGCGCTACGACCAGGGCAGCTCCGACAATGTCGATACCATCTTCCAGGATGGCAACGGCTACCGCGTCTCCAGCAGCTATATGGACGTGTACAACTACCGCCAGCAAAGCGTGATGATCATGTCGCCGGGCGGCGAGATTCTCTACAAGAGCTGCGCGCCGAGCAAAACGAAGAAAAAGCAGGCCGCCAAGAGCAGCAAAGGCAGCGGCGGCAAGCGCGTGAGCTATATGTGCCAGGGCGATCGTCGCCTGAATGTGAGCTACCGCTTCAATGCCCAGGGTTTGCCCGTGAGCGCCACCGCCCACCTCAAAGGCCGTGACCGCACCCTGAACTATGACCAAGGCGCTTCCGACAACGTGGACACGCTCTTCAGCGGACAAGGCTATCGCATCAGCAGCGAATACATGGACAGCGGCAACTACCGCAACCTGCCCGTCATGGTCACCGCGCCCAACGACGAAATCCTCTACAAGAGCTGCATGCCGAACTGATCCCGCCTGACAGCCACAAAAAAACCGCAGCCTGCTGCGGTTTTTTTGTGGCCGGATGAGGGAAATGCCCGTTGCAGCGAACTTGTCCGCCATATCCAAATACGTTGGCAAGCCGGATCAAGCCTTGCTTTACTTAAATAGTAATTTTTATTAACAAAAAGCGTCTATCGTGAGAAATTTTCTCATTGAAATCGCTAAATTAATGTAATAACAACTATTTTTGTCAGCTTTTTGCAATTACAATCCTTCATAGGCACGAATCGCCGCTGCCACCTTGTCGGGAATGCGCATCGGCCGGTTGCAAGCCTTGTCGAACCACACCATCACCGCCTGCGACGTCGCGCACAAGCGCTCGCCTTCCCAAATCTCGGCGTGCAAATCGAAGCTGGAATTGCCCAGCCGCGTCACCTTCGATTTCACCACGATCTCTGCCGGATAATGCAATTGCCCCTGAAAATGACAGCGGATATCAGCCAGCACTACCACGGGAATGGCATCGAGATGCGCCATGCACACTTCCTCGATATAGCCAAAGCGCGCACTTTCCAGATATTTGAAAAAGAACATATTATTTACATGTCCATAGGCATCCATGTCGCCCCAGCGTACCGTGAGGGGAAAATGATGACGAAAATCCAGAGGTTCCTTGTCCATATGGCCGCCGTAAAAAAGCGCACAAGATAGCCCGAAAATGAATTTTTTGATAGAATCCCGCCGTTTTTTCTTCACCCCCAAGTAGGAAATCCCTATGAATTTACATGAGTATCAAGCGAAAGCGCTGTTCCGCGAATACGGCGTGGATATTCCGCGCAGCATCCTCGCCAAATCTGCCGATGAAGCAGTCAGCGCCGCCGAAGAACTGGGCGGCAGCGTCTGGGTCGTGAAAGCCCAGGTGCACGCCGGTGGCCGTGGCAAGGCGGGCGGCGTAAAAGTCGCGAAATCGCTGGACGAAGTGCGCCAGTACGCCAGCCAAATGATAGGCAACACCCTGAAAACCAAACAAACCGGCGATGTGGGTCTGCCCATCAACATGGTACTCATCGAAGAAGGCCTGCGCATCGCCAACGAGCTCTACGTCTCCGCCGTGGTTGACCGCGCCACCCGCCGCGTCTCCTTCATCGCGAGCGCCGAGGGCGGCATGGACATCGAAGAAGTCGCCGAAGCCACCCCGGAAAAAATCATCAACATCGGCGTCGATCCCGCCGCCGGTTATTTCCCCTACATCGGCCGTCGCCTCGGCTTTGCCATGGGGCTTGACAAAAAACAGGTCGGCCAGCTGGAAAAACTCCTCGGCGGTCTCTACAAGCTCTTCATCGACAAAGACCTTTCCATGGTGGAAATCAACCCGCTGATCGTCACCGAAGAAGGCAAGCTGCTCGCGCTCGATGCGAAAATCGGCGTGGACGACAACGCCATCTACCGCCACAAGGATCTCGCCGACATGCGCGATCCCACCCAGGAAGACGAGCGTGAAAACAAGGCGCAGGAATTGCAGCTCAACTACGTCGCCCTCGACGGCAACATCGGCTGCATGGTCAACGGCGCCGGCCTTGCCATGGCCACCATGGACATCGTCAAGCTGCACGGCGGCGAACCGGCCAACTTCCTCGACGTCGGCGGCGGCGCCACGGCCGAGCGCGTGAAAGAAGCCTTCAAGCTCATCCTCACCTCGCCGGAAGTCAAATCCATCCTCGTCAACATCTTCGGCGGCATCGTGCGCTGTGACCTCATCGCCGAAGGCATCATCAATGCCGCCAAGGAAATCGACCTGAAAGTGCCGGTGGTTGCCCGCCTGCAAGGCACCAACGTCGAACTCGGCCGCAAAATGCTCGATGAAAGCGGCCTGGCCATCACCTCCGCCGACGACCTCACCGATGCGGCGAAAAAAGCCGTTGCCGCTGCCAAATAAGGAAACGCCATGAGTATCTACATCAACAAAGACACCAAAGTCATCACCCAGGGCTTTACCGGCTCGCAAGGCACTTTCCACAGCGAACAGGCCATTGCCTACGGCACGCAACTCGTCGGCGGCGTCACCCCGGGCAAAGGCGGCCAGACCCACCTCGACCGCCCCGTGTTCAACAACTGCCACGAAGCCGTGAAAGAAACCGGCGCGAATGCCTCCATGATCTTCGTGCCGCCGCCCTTCGCCGCCGACTCCATCCTCGAAGCGGTTGACGCCGGCATCGAAGTCATCGCCTGCATCACCGAAGGCATCCCCGTCCTCGACATGATGAAAGTGAAAGCCGCCATCTCCGGCACCAACGTGCGCCTCATCGGTCCGAACTGCCCCGGCGTCATCACCCCGGGCGAATGCAAAATGGGCATCATGCCGGGCCATATCCACCTGAAAGGCAGCGTCGGCATCGTCTCGCGCTCCGGCACGCTCACCTACGAAGCCGTCCACCAGACCACCGGCATCGGCCTCGGCCAATCCACCTGCGTGGGCATCGGCGGCGACCCCATCAACGGCACCAACTTCATCGACGTGCTCTCCGCCTTTGAAAAAGACGAGCAAACCAAAGGCATCGTCATGGTCGGCGAAATCGGCGGCAGCGCCGAAGAAGAAGCGGCCGAATACATCAAGGCGCACGTCAGCAAGCCCGTTGTCGCCTACATCGCGGGCGTCACTGCCCCTCCGGGCAAGCGCATGGGCCACGCCGGCGCCATCATCGCCGGCGGCAAAGGCACCGCTGCCGACAAATTCAAGGCCCTCGAAGCCGCAGGCGTCGCCACTGTGCGCTCACCTGCCGACATCGGCGCAACCTTGAAACAACTGATGGGCGCGTAATCGCGTGTATCCGCCAAAGCAAAACCCGCTTCGGCGGGTTTTTTCATATATGGCGAAAACACTTGAAGACTGTACAAAGCGCAGAACGAGATGGGTTGGCAGGCCGGATGGCCTCTTTTCTTGCGAATGTTCAGGTGAAATGGTGATAGCCCGTAACGCCACTCAATCCATGATGAATTCAAATTCCCGGTATATCTTGCCGTCCCTGAAATCAAAAATATCGACAGAACGGATGCCGTGATCATTGACCAGATGGGCAACAATGCGGTTCCCGTCCCCGGAAACCATCATGCCGGTGCATGAAAACCGGATCGCATTGTTTTCATATGCTTTCTTTATGGCCGCCATATACTCGTCAATCCCGGAAAAGATATATGTCCCGTCTTTTTGCAATTGCCATCTGACTGCCGGATGCAAAAACGTCTGATACGCTGCCCAGTCTCTCTGATTCTCCGCTGCAAAAAAGCGTCGCAATATTTGTTCATTGTTCATGGCATTCTCCTGCTTGCAGGCATTGAAAAACATGACGGGGAGATATTCGGCAGATTTTATCATTTATAAGTGATTTATGAAAAAATTTCTCACGATAAGCGCTTTCATATGGTAAAAATTTGCTATTTTTGTCTTTTTTATAAAACCCATGCCTCTATCCTCATTGACCTTATACTCTCTGCCATCTGCATTCCTGAAATATATGCCCGCTTTCCAAAAAACCAGACAGGAGCTGATTGATAAGCTCCGGTTTTGCTATCAGACAGGTGCGGCGTCACGCAACGGCAAGCGGATGCTGACTTTCAGGCCGCTGGGAAAGCGGGTGCTGTCGGCGAGCATGATATGTGCGCCGAGCTGTGCGGCAAGGGTTTCGGCAATGGCAAGCCCCAGCCCCGAGCCTTCGCCGGCGGCATCCGGGCTGCGGTAGAAGGATTCGAATACGCGCTCGCGTTCTTCGCGGGCAATGCCGGGGCCGCTGTCTTCGATTTCGAGCACGACGTGGCTTGCCTGCGGCAGGATGCGCAAGTCGATCTGGCCGTTTTCCGGGGTGTAGCGGATGGCGTTGTCAACGATATTGCGCAGCAGGGTATAGAGGCTGAATTCGTCGGCGCACAGCGGGGCGTCGGCGTCGCCGTCGATGCCGAGATCGAGGTTCTTGGTGGCGGCCTGCAAATGCAGTTCTTCGATGATGCGGCGATAGAGGGCACGCAGCGTGGTCGCGTGCGCGGTTGTTTCGCCGTTTTGGCTTTCCGTGCGGTTCTGGGCGCGGGCGAGGGCAAGAAGCTGGTCAAGAAGATGGCGGTTGCGGCGGATGCCGTCGCGCAGCACTTGCAGGCGTTCGCGCGCTTCTTCGCCCATGTCGCTGGCGGCGAGGCGCTCGGCTTGCAGGGAGAGGGCGGTGAGCGGCGAGCGCAGTTCATGGGCGACGTCGGCAATGAAGCGGCGCTGGTTGCGCATGTGCTGGTCGGTGCGGGCGAGCAGGCGGTTCAGGGCATTGATGAAGCCGCGGATTTCAGCGGGGATGTTGTCGGCGGGAAGGGGGGAGAGATCGCTTTCCGCCCGCTTTTCCACGCCATGCGACAGGGCGCGCACGGGCTGGAGGGCGCGGCGGATGGTGAAATAGCTGATCAGCGCCAGCAGGGGAACGAGAAAGAGCAGGGGCGCAATGGCATACCAGGCGCTGGCATAGGCGGCGTCTTCGCGGAAGTCGGTTTCCTGGACGAAGGCGAGGCGGCGCGCGTCGGCATAGGTGCGGATGTAGGCGCGGTAGTGGGTGCCGTCGTAGTGGATGTCGTGGAAGCCATCGCGCAGGTCAGTGAGGAGAAAATTGCCTTCGCCCGGGATTTCGATGTGGATGCGGGTGTCATCGTCGCTGCCGGCGATGCGCGGCGGATGGTGCGGATCGACGAGCAGCGCGGTTTGCGCGAGCATGTCGTCCTGGTAGTCGAGGGCTTCGTCAAAGATGGCGAGAAAGGAGACGGCTCCGGCGATGACGGCAACCAGCAGGGTGGCCAGCGACAGGGCGAGGGTAAGGCGCAGCTGGATGGATGGCGCGCGGGTGGATGATAGCGTGTTTTTCGCTTTGTTTTGCCATTTTTTGAGAATTTTTTTCACGATAAGCGCTTGTTGATGGTAAAAAGTGATTATTTTGAATTATTTCATGAGATGTTTTGGCTGGCGCGCGGCAGGTGCAGGCCGGTGATGGCCGCCACTTCACCGATGGCAACGTGTTTGCTGCCTTCGTGGCAGTAAAAGCGCACGCCGGGGCGCAGGCGCCCGCCTTCCTGCGCGCTGAGGATGCGGATGTGGGCGGTGAAGTCGTCATAACGATACAGGCGCATCATTTTTTCGCGACCATCCAGCCGACGCCGCGCACGTTGCGGATGGCGTCCGCGCCCAGTTTCTTGCGCAACATGTGAATGAGGTAGTCGATGGCGTTGCTTTCCACTTCTTCGCCCCAGCCGTAAACTTTGTCTTCCAGGTCGGCGCGCGACAGGATGTGGCCGGGGCGCTGCATGAGGGCATGGAGAATGGCGTATTCGCGCGGTGAGAGAGCAACGGGCGCAGGGGCATCGTGGCGGTGCGCTTCGTAGGTGGCGGGATTGAGGACGATGACGCCGTTGTCGAGTTCGGGACTGGCGTTGCCGTTGCCGCGCCGCGCCACGGCACGGATGCGCGCGAGCAGCTCGGCCATGTCGAAGGGCTTGATGATGTAGTCGTCCGCGCCGCCGTCGAGGCCTTGCAAGCGGCTGTCGAGATCGTCGCGCGCGGTGACGATGAGCACGGGCAGCGAGGAGCCTTCCTTGCGGATGTGCGCGAGCACTTGCAGGCCGTCCTGTTTGGGCAGGCCGAGGTCGAGCAGCAGCAGGTCGTAGGATTGCGCGGTGAGTGCGTCGAGCGCGCTTTTGCCGTCACGCACCCAGTCCACGGCATGACGCGCGTCACGCAGGCTGGCGACGACGGCTTCGCCTATCATCCGGTCGTCTTCGGCAAGAAGGATGCGCATGTCGTGAGCCTCCGCGGCAAGGGAAAAGGGCAATCATACTGCCTGGGATGGTTCAATGGCGATGACGCTCACCGCTGGCGAGGATTTTGCCGTCGGCAGTATCGATATCCATGTAATGGCGGCTGCCGTCCGGCTTTACCAGTTTGATTTCATAGACCAGCACGCCGTGCCGGCCTTCCAGTTCGGCATCTACGGCTGTGCCGCCGGTTTCGCGCTCCGCGGTTTTCACGGCTTCGCGCAAGGCAATCTGCACGGGGCGCGGCATGTCGGTGTCGAATTCGTCTTTGCGCGAGAGGATATCGCCGGTTACCGCATCGATGCGGATGTCGTATTCCTGCTTGTCGTCATGCAGCTCGATGTCAAAGGCAATCTTGCCGCGATAGTCATCCACGTCGAGCTGGGTGGCGCGGGCGCCAGTTTCCTTTTCCGCCAGGGCAATGGCGCTGGCCGCGCTGATGCCGTTTGCCGGCGGCAGGGGATCGGCCATGGCCAGCCCGGCAGCAAGCAGGGCGGAAAGGCTCAAGGTGGCGAAAGCGGTGTAGCGGATATTCATTTGTCTGTCACTCCAGTGTTCTCAACAAGTCGGCAGGGCATGGCCTGCCGGTGCGTGCAGTATGGCGGCAGAGGATTAGGCAAACGTTAGCGCGCTGGCGGATGGAGAAAGCGTCATTTGCCATTCAGGGCATCGAGGCGCGCTTCCAGCTCGGCGAGGCGGGCGAGCGCGGCATCGAGACGCTGGCCCTGCGCGTCGAAGGCTTCGCGGCTGACAAGATCGAAGGCGTCGAAGCGCTCCTGAAACAGGCGGCGCGAGGCGTTTTTCATTTCCTGGTTGAACGGGCGCAAGGCTTCCGGCATGCGTTCTTCGAGCTGGTCGAGGATGAAGGAGATAGGATTGCTTTTCATGAGAATTCCTGTTGTTATCCAAGCGTAAATGGTATTTATTTACCACTCATAAGTGCTTTTTTTGGTAAAAATAGATAAAAAATGATTGTTAATGAGAAATAAACTTCTGCAATTGCGTGGCATGGCGGTTCGGACTGCCGAATGGGTAAATCATAGACCATTTTGTGCCGCCGCAAGCGGGAAATGAATGAAATACGTTGGCGGCATCGCCGTTTTTGCGACGGCTCCGCAAAGAAACACTTTGCTTCAAGGGGTTGCCTGTGGTTTTTTGCCAATGGCACCTATATCATGCCCGCTTTGCTTTTCGGGAGTTCCCATGATACGCAACCTTCTGCTTTTGCTGGCGCTTGCCGGCAGCAGCGCACTCGCGCAAACACGCACGGAAAACCGCTGGAGCGCCATCCGCACGCCTGCGAATGGTATGCCGCAGGCCATCGGCGGCTACGCGAACGGCTGCCAGACCGGCGCGCAGGTGCTGCCGGAAAGCGGCGACGGCTATGTGAGCATTCGCCGCTTTCGCAACCGCTATTATGCCCAGCCGGTCACGCTGCAACTGGTGCATGCCGTCAGCGCCGCCATGGCCGAACAGGGGCGGCGCATCCTCGTCGGCGATTTGAGCCAGCCCATCGGCGGGGAAATGCCCTACGGCCATTCCAGCCACCAGAGCGGGCTGGACGTGGATTTCTGGTTCGCTACGCTGGACAGCCGCGAACGTCCGCGCGCGGATATCGACAAAGTCGATCCGCCAAGCATGGTGGACAAGGCTGCGGGCATCATGGTGCCGGGCCGTTGGCGCAGTGAATACCGCGATGCCCTGTATGCCGCCGCCACGTTTGCGGAGACCTCGCGCATCTTCGTCAACCCTGTGATCAAGCAGCATTTGTGCATGAGCGAAAGCGACCGCGGCTGGCTCAACAAGGTGCGCCCGTGGGGCGGCCACGATGCCCATTTCCACGTGCGCCTGCATTGCCCGCAGGATTCCTTCCTGTGCGAAGCGCAAAAGCCGCTGCCGCCCGGCGACGGCTGCGATGCCGATCTGTTGAACTGGATTCATGACCAGTCCGACGCCATCCTCAATCCCAAGCCGCCAAAACCGGCCAAGCCCAAACCGCCGAAGATTCCGCCCGCGCCCTGCGAGGCGCTGCTGGGGCAGGGGTAAACGCGGAGCAAGCGCTTTTTGCGTATTTGGCAGGGAGTGATGTATGCAACATTGCTCGCGAAACGGTGTAGGTACGGTTAGCCCGCAGGGCGTAACCGTACGATTTGTGTGCGTTTCATGCTGTACGGTTACGCGCCGTTGGCGCTAACCGTACCTACGCATCTTCGTCGCAAAGCGATGCGTAAACAAGCGCTCTGCGACGGTGGATTGATACCCACCTTGCGGATGACGATATTTTTTCTCATCAATAAGCGCTTTTCCGGTAATTTTTCTCACTATAAGCGCTTATGGATGGTAAAAATACGCTATTTTAAGGTGATTTATGAATAAAAAATCGGCCACAAGGGCCGATTGTCGTTTGCCGTAGGGAAAGCGATCAGACGCTGCGCGTCGGCGGCAGGCTCCACAGCTTGTCCAATGCATAAAGCTGGCGGGTTTCCGGGCGCATGACGTGCACGATGACGTCGCCGAGATCGACGAGTACCCAGTCGCGGCTGTCTTCGCCTTCGGTACCGATCGGCGGGATGCCGGCGGCCTTGCTGTCATCGACGACTTTGCCGGCGAGCGCATGCAGGTGGCGGTCGGAGGTGCCGCTGGCGATAACCATGTAATCGGCAAAATCGGCTTTGCCTTTGAGGTCAATTATTTGAATATCGACGGCTTTGAGGTCTTCCAGGCTGTTCTGGACGAGGGTTTTCAGTTGGTCAGGGGTCATGGCATCCGGGGTTGCGTTAAAGATGGCGTGATGATAGCAGCTTTTCCCTTCAACGGGTTACGCCGTCGCTCAAGACGATGAATTTTTCCGCGGTGAGTCCTTCCACGCCGACGGGGCCGCGCCAGTGGATTTTGTCGGTGGAGATGCCGATTTCCGCGCCGAGGCCGTATTCGTAGCCGTCGGCAAAGCAGGTGGGGGTGTTGACCATGACGGAGGCGGAGTCCACCTGGCGCATGAAAGCCTGCGCGGTGGCGAGGTTTTGCGTGGCGATGCTGTCGGTATGTTTGGAGCCGTGGCGCGCGATATGGGCGCAGGCGGCGTCGAAATCGTCCACGATTTTGATGCTGATGACGGGCGCAAGATATTCCGTATCCCAGTCAGCATCGGTAGCGGGGAGAATATCCGGCAGGATGGCGCGGGTTTTGTCGCAGCCGCGCATTTCCACGCTTTTGTCACGATAAATGGCGGCGATTTTCGGCAGGAATTCAGCGGCAACGGCGCGATGCACGAGCAGGGTTTCGGTGGCGCCGCAGATGCCGTAGCGGTAGGTTTTGCCGTTGTCGGCGATGCGCAGGGCAATGTCCATATCGGCATCTTTGTCCACATACAAATGACAGAGACCATCGAGATGCTTGATGACGGGCATGCGCGCTTCGTCGGCGACGCGCGCGACCAGCGATTTGCCACCGCGCGGGATGATGACATCGATGTAGCGGTCGGCGGCGAGCATGGCGCTGACCCATGCGCGATCGGTGTCGGCAATGAGCTGGATGGCGGCGGTGGGCAGGCCGCTTTGGCGCAGCGCTTCGGCAATGGCGGCATGGATAGCGCGGTTCGCGCGGATGGCTTCCGAGCCGCCGCGCAGGATGGCGGCATTGCCGGATTTGAGGCAAAGCGCGGCGGCATCAGCAGTCACATTGGGGCGCGATTCGTAAATAATGCCGATGACGCCGAGCGGTACGCGCATGCGCCCGATTTGCAGGCCTTTTTCGTTGCGGCGCATGCGGCTGATTTCGCCGACCGGATCAGGCAGGGCGGCGATCTGGCGAATGCCGTCGGCCATGCTGTGGATGCGGGCGTCGTTCAAGGCAAGGCGATCGAGCAGGGCGCTGTCGAGGTTTTTCTCGCGGGCGCGGGCAAGGTCTTCGCTGTTGGCGGCGAGAATGGCGGCGCGTGCATCAAGGATGGATGCGGCGATGGCAAGGAGGGCGCGGTTTTTCGTGGCGGTGTCGCACTGGGCGAGGTGGCTGGCGGCTTCGTGGGCGGCCTGGCCGATAGGCGCAAAATCGATCATGGCGGGTGAATCCGGTTGGCAAAGCGGGCAGTATATCGCTGCGAGGTTTTGTTGTATATTTTGGATAAAAATAGCGTATTTTTACCACTAACAAGCGCTTATTGTGAGAAATTTTATCGCAATAAGCGCTTATTGGTGAGAAATTTTACCATATTGGAGTGAAAGGGGTGTTAACCCGCCACGCGAATATCGGCATATCCGCGTCGTTTATCTGCCAATGGCAAAAGTGGCGGCGATATTGCGCACGGTGCGCTCGATGTTGGCGGCGGCATGATCAAGCGCTTCCCGCAAGGTGCAGGGCGCGGGGACGATGGCATGCAGCGCGGTGATACCGTGGGCGAAGACGGCTTCCGCGCCAGCGCCGATGCCGCCGGCAATGGCGATCACGGGAACGCCGTGCTTTTGCGCGAGGCGGGCAATGCCGACCGGCGTTTTGCCATGCACGGTTTGCGCGTCGATGCGGCCTTCGCCGGTGATGACCAGCGTGGCGTCGCGGAGATGCTGTTCCATGGCAATGGTTTCCAGCACGATGTCGATGCCTGGGCGCAGTTTCGCGCGGCAACAGGCAAGCAGCGCCGCGCCCATGCCGCCGGCTGCGCCTGCGCCGGGAAGGTTGGCGACTTCCTTGCCGGTATCGCGTTGGAGGATGGTAGCAAAACGGGCGAGAGCCGCATCGAGCTGGCGCACCATTTCCGGCGTCGCGCCCTTTTGCGGGCCGAACACGGCGGAAGCGCCTTGCAGGCCGGTGAGCGGATTGTTGACATCGCAGGCGATTTGCACGCGGCAGTCGGCAAGGCGCGGATGCTGGCCGCTCATGTCAATGCGCGCCAGTTGCGACAGGGCCGCGCCGCCCGGCGGCAAATCGCGGCCATCGCGGTCCAACAGGCGGATGCCCAGCGCTTGCAGCATGCCCGCGCCGCCGTCGTTGGTGGCGCTGCCACCGATGCCGATGAGGATGTCGGCAAAGCCGCGATCGAGCGCCGCGCGGATGAGTTCGCCCGTGCCGTAGCTGGACGTGACGAGCGGATTGCGTTTGTCCGGCGGCACCAGCATCAGCCCGCTTGCCGCCGCCATTTCGATAAAGGCGACGCGACCCGTGGCATCCGTACCGTAGCGGGCGGTGATGCGCTGGCCGAGCGGATCGTGCACCTCGGCATCGAAGCAGTGCCCCTGCGTGGCGAACACGAGTGCGTCCACCGTGCCTTCGCCGCCATCGGCGACCGGCAGCTTGACGCATTCGGCATCGGGGAAAACCTGCCGCCAGCCTTTTTCAATGGCCTGCGCCGCCGCGATGGAAGAAAGGCTTTCCTTGAAGGAATCCGGTGCAATGAGGATTTTCATGGGCGCTCCAGCATGAAGATTCAGCGCAGTATAGAGCGGCCAATGGTAATCCTGAAAGACAGGCAAATCTGCCAGCCACATGGCCTGCGATGCGGCGGAAAAGCACTACAAGAAAAACGGCATCAACCGCATCCTCTTGACCACCGACGGCGATTTCAACGTCGGCGTCAGCGACACTGAAGCCCTCTATGCTTCGGGGATGTTTGTATTGGGGTTTGCGTCAACCTGAGGGTCGCTGCTGCGAAATTGCAGGGGTTGCAGGATTTCCAGGCGCTTGATGCCTTCGGCGTTGATGACGATGCGTACCAGTTCATCGGCGCTGCGACCATCAAGGGTAACCTGGCGGATCATGCAGATGTGATAGACGCGCTCGCCCATGCTGCCGTTGTCGTCATCGGCGAGGGGCAGTTCTTCGAGCAGGTTGTCCACTTGTTTGAGGAAGTCGGCGATGCTGAAGCGCGTGATGTCGATGATGGCGTGCTGGGTGGCTGCAAAGAGTTCTGGCTGGTTGCGCAGTTCCACGGCTTTTTTGTAGTGCAGGACGTTTTCGGCGCGCGGGTCGTTGACTAGCTTGATCCAGTGCGCGTGGGTTCGCAGTTCGCGGATGGCGGGCGCGAGGTGGCTTTCTTCCATGAAGTGGAAGGATTCTTTGCAGATGCCGACGATGGTGTCTTCGCCGCGATAGATCATGAGCCGGTGGTCGGGAATCCATTTGCGAAAGAGGCGGTAGAGCTGTTCGCGGCCGATTTCCTTGATGCGGTCTTTGAAGATGTAGCCGATGACGAGCGCGATGAATAGGTTCATGCTGAGCGAGCCGTAGCGGTCCTGCCAGGAGAAGGCAATGGCGGTGGCAAAGATCATGGAGATGGCAGCGGCGATGCCGTAGAGCGAGTGCAGGAGGATGTTGTTGCCTTTTTTGCGGCGGATGTCGAAGTAGAGATAGCTGCTCACGTATTTGCGCAACAGGCTCCAGCGGTAGAGGCTGCGTTCGTTGTCGTCGTCGGCATCGCCGTCGTCGGCATATTCCGGGAGGTGGAGGGCGCGGTATTGCGCTTCATTTTCCAGGGCAGCGACGACGGGCAGGCGTGCTTCCTCGCCAAGATGCGGCAGGAGTTTGCGCAGGGTGTAGCTGGTGATGAGAGAGAGGTATTCGTCGCAATAGGCAAAGGCCTGCGAGACGATTTTTGCTTCGATGCGGGCGCTGTACGATCGCAGGTTGCGGTAGGCGGCAAGCGCAGCGGCAAGGCTTGCCATGGTGGCGGCCACGGCATCGCCATCGTTGTGTTGCTGGTGGCGGATGCGCTTGCAGTTCAGGCGCAGGGCGCGCGCGCAGGTGAGCACATGGCGTTTCAGGAGATTTTCGTAGTGGGTGACGGGGATGATAGGCTGTTCGGCAAGCATGGCGAGCTGGTCGCGCAGGGCATGCAGGGCGTCGCCGTCGGCCAGATGGGCGAGCTGGCAGTTGGGCGGACGCAGGCGCATGTAGTTCTTCAGGCTGCGCCAGAAGCTTTTCCTGGAGTAGTTGTCGCGGTTGATTTGCAGGGCAACGGGCAGAAAGAAGTAGGTATCTATCTGGTAGCGGATGACACGTTCGTTGCGGTCGAACAGGACTTTCTGCTTGACTTCAAACTGGTGCTTGCCGTGGATTTTGAGGGATTCTTCTATCATTTCTGGCTAATTTATGGTTGTTTTTTACCAATGATAAGCGCTTATCGCGGTAAAAAATCACTATTTTTACAGATTTTTTGCAATCAACGTGAATTCATCCACGGCGCCGATATCGGTTTGCACCAGCCAGCCGCTGCCTTTGGCGGCATCGACTTCTTCGCAGTTCTTGCGGTCGAACAGCTTGCCCAGCGTGATTTCGCGGTTGCCGTTCGGGGTGATGATTTCCACGGTGTCGCCGCGCGCGAAGTGGTTTTTCGCTTCTATGGTGGCAAGGCCGGTTTGCGCGTCGTAGGCGACGACTTCGCCGACGAATTGCTGCGTGGCGGCATTGGAGGAGCCGGTGTTGTAGTTCTGCTGCGCCTTGATTTGGCGACGCACGAAGAAGCCGTCGGTATAGCCGCGGTTGGCGAGGCCTTCGAGCTTGGTGTTGAGGAGCGGGTTGAAATCGCGGCCGGCATGGGCGTCGTCAATCGCCTGGCGGTAGAGCTGCGCGGTGCGCGCGGCGTAGTAGAAGGATTTGGTGCGCCCTTCGATTTTCAGGCAATCGACGCCGATTTTGACCAGTTCGCCGACGTGCTCGATGGCGCGCAGGTCGCGGCTGTTCATGATGTAGGTGCCGTGTTCGTCTTCGGTGATTTCCATGTATTCGCCGGGGCGGTTGGCTTCTTCGAGGAAATAGGTCTTGTCGGCGAGCGGATGGCGCTCGGCAGGGTCGGTGAGGCCTTGCAGCGCTTCGGGGGCGAAGATCTGGTCGGGCGTGGGGATGAATTCCGCTTCTTCGTCTTCGCGGCTGGCGTGGGTTTTGTATTGCCAGCGGCAGGCGTTGGTGCAGGTGCCCTGGTTGGGATCACGGTTGTTGAAATATCCCGATAATAAACAACGCCCGGAATAGGCAATGCACAGTGCGCCATGCACGAAGACTTCCAGCTCGATATCCGGGCACTGCTGGCGGATTTCCTCGATTTCCTTGAGCGAGAGTTCACGCGACAGAATCACGCGCGAAATGCCGTTCTTCTGCCAGAATTTCACCGTCGCCCAGTTCACGGTATTGGCCTGCACGGAAAGATGGATGGGCATATCGGGGAAAGCCTCTTTCACCAGCATGATGAGGCCGGGATCGGACATGATGCAGGCGTCCGGCTTGGCGGAGAGCGCGGGCGTCAAATCGCGGATCGCGGTTTGCAGCTTGTAGTTGTGCGGCATGGTGTTGACGGTCAGGAAAAACTGCTTGCCGAGCGCGTGCGCTTCGGCGATGCCGGTTTTCAGGTTTTCGTCATTGAATTCGTTGCCGCGCATGCGCAGGGAATAACGCGCAGCCCCGGCATAGACGGCATCCGCGCCGTAGGCGAAGGCATAGCGCATGGTTTTCAGGGAGCCTGCGGGGGCAAGGAGTTCGATTTTTCGCATAAACAAAGTTCAGATAAGACAAAATGGTGCGCATTATAGCGCAGGCTGGCGTTGCAATCGCACGTGCAAGGGGATTTCCGGTATGATGCCGTTCCCCGGCGCTTCCCATGACGACATCCATTGTGCGGAGAACGCCGATTGCCGCGAATGTTCGCTGCTGTTGCACAAGCCACAGGTTTGCTCCGCATTATCCCATCAGCTTCTGCCTTCACGATGCCTTTCACTCTCGCCCATCCCGCCGCTGTTTTGCCGCTTGCGCGTAGCCGCCTGCATTTTCCCGCGCTGGTGCTCGGGTCGATGGCGCCGGATTTCATTTATTTTCTCTATGGCCGCCCGGTGAACGGTTACGGGCATACGCTTGCCGGCTGTGTGCTGCTGAATCTGCCGCTGGTGGTGTTGCTGTACGCGATTTACCGCTATGCCGTTGCCGATGTTTTTTGGCGGCATGTGCCGGATGGCTTGAGGGTAGCGCCAGGGGTGTTGCGGCCGTTGCCGCCGTTTGCGGCCGGGGTGCGCTTTGCGCTGTCGGCATTTCTGGGCATGGCGACGCATATTGTCTGGGACGGCTTTACGCATCAGGGAGCGTCTTTCGTGCAGGCTCTGCCGTGGTTGCAGGCGCATGTTTCGGGGCTCGCGCTCTACAAATGGCTGCAATACAGCAGCGGGGTGTTCGGGCTGGCGGCGATTGCGCTTTTCTGGCGTTATGAAGCGAGACGTTTTCCGGCAGCCAAAAGCGGCGTATCTGCGCGGCAGAAATGGCGTTTTTGGCTGACGTGTGCAGGGCTGGCGTTGGCAGGATTTGCGCTGTGGTCGTGGTGGTCGCCTGTGGCGTGGCAGGCAGCGGCAACGCAGGTGGTGCGGCTGGTGAATTGCGCGGCGTTGGCGTTGTTGACGGTGTGCGTGCTCTACCGGGCAAAAATGGCATAATGCCTGGCGAGAGCCATGATTCTCATGAGAAAATTTCTCACTATAAAGCGCTTTTTGTGAGAATTTTTATCACAATAAGCGCTTAATGATGGTAAAAAACAGCTATTTTTCAATTGGGAGTGAAATATGGAAAAACGCATGAATGTCGAGAGCTTCAATCTCGACCATACCAAGGTGAAGGCGCCGTATTTGCGTCTGGCGGACAAAAAGCAGGGCGAGCACGGCGATGTGATTTACAAATACGATTTGCGTATTTGCCAGCCGAATAAAGAGCATATGGAGATGCCGGCCTTGCATTCGCTGGAGCATTTGCTGGCGGAGCTGTCGCGCAACCACAGCGCGCAGGTGGTCGATATTTCGCCGATGGGCTGCCAGACGGGATTTTACGTGTCGCTGCTGAATGAGCCGGATTACCAGACGGCGCTGGATTTGATCGAAAACACGCTGCAAGACGTGCTCGCGGCCACGGAAGTGCCGGCCTGCAACGAGGTGCAATGCGGCTGGGCGGCAAGCCACAGTCTGGAAGGCGCGCAGGCGCTGGCGCGGCAAATGCTGGCCAGGCGCAGCGAGTGGGAAACGGTTTTTGCCTGAAAATAGCAGTTTTTTATCATGACGAAGCGCTTCTTGTGAGAAAAAAACAGTTACAAGAAGCGCTTTTTTGTTTGGGTTTGGTGCGGCGGAAGGGTTATTCGCGCCAGCGATAGGCCTTGATGTTGTCGTCGCTGCCGCCGTCGTGGCGATAACGGGCGAGCACGGTATCGAGCAGCTCATAGGCGGTCTGCATGTGGTAGGCGGTGGCGTGGATGACGCTGTCGGCAGTCGCCGCAATCATGACGTGACCCGGGATGTAGATGAGGTCGCCGGCGGCCAGGGCATCGAGGGCGATGCTGTCGTGGAATTTGCGCAGGAAGTGCTGTTGCAGATCGCTGTCGCGCGGGATGTTGTGCCCGGCGCGGCGATAGGAAAGCTGCGCCAGCGCCGAGCAGTCGAGCCCGGCCACGCCGCGTCCGCCCCACACATAGCTGCGCCCGATGTGTTCGCTGGCGGCCATCACGATATCGCTGTGCTGGTCGGTGCGGATGGTGTGGTGGCGGTGCAGCCAGCCCAGCCCGGCAATGTGCAGGTAATCGCCCTGTTCGTCATCGATGGCGAGACAGGCGTCTGGCGGCAACGTGGTCAGATGCGGCGATTTCATGCTGGCATCGCGGGTCACGGGCGCGACGCTGCGGGTGCGCCAGGTAACGGCATGCGGCTCATCGTCCCGCAGGGTAATGGCGCTTTTCGCCACCCAGCCGCTGTAGGCATCGCGCAGGCTTTGTGCAAGATAAAAATCGCCTTGCTCCGCGAGCAGGCGCAAGCCTTCGCCGTAGGTATATTGCGTTTGCCGCGCGCTGGCGGCATCGGGTTGGTCGAATACCCAGGTTTCGGGCATATGCACCCGGGCAAAGGCGAAGGTTTCGCCCACGGGATAGAGGCGCGCGCTGCGCGCGGTTTCGGCTTCGATGGAATACATGAAAAATCCTGGTGGCAACTCTCAACAGAAAGACGCTAGCTTATACCAATCGCGGAAAAATCGCGCCGCTTCGCTGCAATGGATATGAACAGGTGTTGCGAAGATGCGCGGAGATGAGAAATTTTCTCACCAATAAGCGCTTATTATGAGAAAATTTATCGCAATAAGCGCTTATTGATGGTAAAAATACACTATTTTAGATGTTTTTGTGCAATGAACGAATCTTAAAATGCGTGACGTTCGAGAAATGCTATATTTGCCCGCCACTGGAAACAGTGCATTCATGAGGACAACAATGGAGTTTACAATGAAAAAAATCCTTCTCGCTGCCGCGATGGGCGCGGCATTCGCCACCACCGCCATGGCCAGCACGCAAAGCAATGCCGTGGAAATCAAGACTCTCACGGAAACCGTAACGACTACAAATGCTGCCGGCGAGACGGTCACCGAAACCAGGCCTTTGGGCGTGGTAGTGGAATTGCCGGGAATGGCGACGCTGCCTGATGCGGTTGTCACTGACGCCAGCATGGATCTGGAAAAAACCATGAAAATGATGGGCAAGAATTTCAAGGCGCTGAACAAGGCTGATGACTTGCTTGCCATGCACAAGGAAGCTGAAGAGCTGGCCGTCTATGCCTCCCAGGGTGAGGCCATCGGTCTCGATCCCAACAAGGCGAGCGACGAAGCCAAGGCTGAATATGCGCGTCTGATGCAGAAACTGCGCGGCCATATCGCCGAATTGCAGCAGGCCATCGAGCAGAAAGATGCCGACAAGGCCAAGGCTGCGCTTGAGGCCACCAACGAAGTCCGCAAAGAAGGCCACAAATATTTCGACGTATAACGTGCTGCGTCGCAAGCCCCCGCACGGGGGCTTGTTTGCATCGAGGAAATCATCATGAAACAACCCCCTGCGCACGCTTTCGTTTGGGACATCCTGGTTCGCCTCACCCACTGGGGTGTGGCCGGCGCTGTCATTGCCAACCTTTTTTTCACCGGACGCGGCGATGAAGACGCTACGCACCGTATCCTCGGCATGGTGGCCGCCGGTCTGGTCATCATCCGTCTCCTCTGGGCCATGACGCTTGCGAAAAAGCCGGCGCGTCTGCGCGATCTGGTTCCCACGCCGGGCAATGCCGTGCACCATCTCAGGGATTTGCAGCGTGGCGAAGAAACCGCTGAACCCGGCCACAACGCCTTGGGATTGCTGGCCGTCTGGGCCATGTGGTTCTGCATCGTCGGCCTCGCCTTTACCGGCTATCACGCCAACGAATACACCGATCTCGCCGAGCGCTTCAGCCTGGACGACTGGCACGAATACCTCGCCAAGGCGCTGCTGGTGCTGTTCATCCTGCATGTGAGCGCGGTCTTCCTCACCAGTTGGCGGTTGAAGCGCAATCTCGTGCGCCCCATGATCCACAAGTAAACCGGAGAATCCCATGCGCTTGCGCCTGTCTGCCCTTTGCCTGTTTGCCTTTCATCTGCCTCTGGTCAGCGCGGAAGGCATCACCCGGCTCGAACCGGCAGCCGCACCGGCGCAAAGCGAAGGCGAAGTGAGCGGATTTGCCTTTCGCGCCTACCGCTTCCATGCCCGCGCCGGCCAATATTACCGGGTGGAGCTGGACAATCCCGACGTGGATTTCTCGCTGATGCCGGTGCGCCGCGGCGACAAAATGCCGCAGGGCAGCGAAGGCTATATCCCGCAGGACGGCGAATACGAACTGCGCATCCTGCAAAAGCGCGAAGCGGCGCAAAGCGGGCAAAGCAGCCGCTATCGCCTGACGCTGACCGTCAACAACCAGCACAGCGACAAGGCCGATGCCGCAAGCCACAGCAGCCAGATCCGCTTTGCGAGCGGCAGTCTCGTCGTGACCGAACAGGGGCGCTTGCAAGGCAAGGCGGAAGACAGTTATCGCTTCTTTGCCAATCAGGGTCAGCGCCTGCACCTGCAACTGGAAGGCAAAGACATGCTCGCAGGCCTGCATTATCTCGGCCGCGAAAATCCCGAACTTGATGCCCGCGAGCAGTTGTTGCCGCTGGGTGGCCAATATGAATTGCGCCTTGCCCTGAACCGCGCCGCGCAACGCCGCAACAAGCTGCACGACTACCGCTTCACCCTGACGCTCTCCGCAGAGCCGTCTCCCGAAAAGGCAACGTCTGCCACGCCGACCGCAGCGAATGCCACGCAGCCTTCCCCTGCAACGCCGCCCGCGCCTTCGCCATCTCCCGGCAAACAATTCTTCGTGCATTACCAATGCGCAGGCGAGCATCGCATCAAAGTGCATTATGTTTTTCTGCCCGACGAAGCCGCGCGCGCCACGGTGTATCTCGCGGAGCGGCAATACCATCTTGCGCAAAGCGCGCGCCATTCCACGCCCCTGCAAGCCATCTTTTACGGCAAAGGGCACTATCTCACCCTGAATACGCCAACCGCCACGCCAGACAGCCAAATCATGCTCTTTACCGAGCGCAGGGACGGCAACGAAAACACCCTGCTTGCGCAATGCCTGCCGCATTGAGTCAACAGACGAGAGCAGGCACAATACTTCTTTAACCATTCATCTTTTCAGGAAAATATGTCAACAATCGCCATCATCGCCGCCATGCCTCCGGAAATCCACGATCTCGCGCTTGCCCTCGCCAATGTGCAGGAAGAGCGCTTCCGCCATTTGCGCATTCTGCGCGGGGAATACGGCGCGCATGAGCTGCTGGTGATCGAAAGCGGCATCGGCAAGGTCAACGCCGCCATTGCCACCGCGCATGTCATCGCCAGGCATCAGCCGCGCGCCGTCATCAACACCGGCAGCGCTGGCGGACTGGGCCAGAACGTGCATATCGGCGATGTCGTCATTGCCAGCCATACCGCGCACCATGATGTCGATGTGCGCGCTTTCGGCTATGCCATGGGGCAGGTGCCGCAAATGCCGGAGCGCTATGCCGCCGATCCCGATCTCGGCACGGCAGCGGTGATTGCCGCAAGCCATTTTGAGGATGCCAACGTGCATCACGGCCTCATCGTTTCCGGCGACCAGTTTATCGACCATGGCGACAAGGTTGCCCGCATCCGTGCCGATTTTCCCGAAGTGCTGGCCGTGGAAATGGAAGCGGCCGCCATTGCCCAGACCTGCCATCAGCTGGGAACGCCGTGCGTGATCATTCGCGCCATTTCCGATCATGCCGACGAGCAGGCCGAGCTCAGTTTTGACGAATTTGTCGCCCAGGCCGGACATCAATCTGCGCGCATGGTCTTGGCGCTTGTGGCAGCACTTGAACGGTAAAATTGGTAAACCAATTGAAAAAATGATTGGATTTTTAAAATGTTGCACCATGACTTTTCGTGCAATAACAATAATAAAACATAAAAGTTATTCCAAATAATTTATAAAAATTTTACAATGTCCGTTGTTCCCGGCAATACTGCCGGCAAATTTTGGATTCAAAATCTCTCAGGAGTAAACATGCTGACAAAAACCGAAATCCGTCCTGATGCTTGGCGCGACTTTATCGCCGGCGATTGGGAAACCACCATCGACGTACGCGATTTTATCCAGAAGAACTACACGCCCTATGAAGGTGACGATGCTTTCCTCGCCCCTGCGACCAAGGCAACCACCAAGCTGTGGGATGAAGTCATGGAAGGGATCAAGGTGGAAAACCGCACCAAGGCGCCCTACAAAATCGATTCGCAAGTTGTCTCCGGCATCACCAGCCACAAAGCCGGCTATATCGACAAGGATATGGAGGTTGTTGTCGGCCTGCAAACCGATGAGCCGCTGAAGCGCTCCATCATGCCGTTTGGCGGTCTGAAAATGGTGATGGATTCCTGCAAGATCTATAACACCCCGCTCAACCCCGATGTCGAGAAAATCTTTACCGACTATCGTAAGACTCACAACCAGGGCGTATTCGATGTTTACACCCCGGATATCCGCCGTTGCCGCAAATCCGGCGTGCTGACCGGCCTTCCCGATGCCTACGGTCGTGGTCGCATCATTGGCGATTACCGCCGTGTTGCCCTTTACGGTATCGACCGCCTGATGGCCGACAAGGTAGCGCAATTCAATTCCCTGCAAGCCGATCTCGAAGCAGGCAAGGATCTCGAAGCCACCATCCGCCTGCGTGAGGAAATCGTCGATCAGCATCGTGCCCTTGGCCAGATGAAAGACATGGCGGCTAGCTACGGCTTCGACATTTCCGGTCCTGCGAAAAATGCGCGTGAAGCCGTGCAGTGGACTTACTTCGCCTATCTCGCTGCCGTCAAATCGCAAAACGGCGCGGCGATGAGCTTTGGCCGCGTCTCCACCTTCCTCGACATCTATCTCGAGCGCGACCTCAAGAACGGCACGCTGACCGAAAGCGAAGCACAGGAACTCATCGACCACCTCGTCATGAAACTGCGCATGGTCCGTTTCCTGCGCACCCCGGAATACGACCAGCTCTTCTCCGGCGATCCGATCTGGGCGACCGAATCCATCGGCGGCATGGGTCTCGATGGCAGAACGCTCGTCACCAAGACCAGCTTCCGCTTCATGCACACCCTCTACAACATGGGGCCGTCGCCCGAACCGAACATGACCATCCTCTGGTCCGAGCAATTGCCGCAGGCGTTCAAGCACTTCTGTGCCAAAGTCTCCATCGATACCTCATCCGTGCAGTATGAAAACGACGACCTCATGCGTCCGGATTTCGACAGCGACGACTACGCCATCGCCTGCTGCGTCAGCCCCATGGTGGTCGGCAAGCACATGCAATTCTTCGGCGCGCGCGCCAACCTCGCGAAAACCCTGCTCTACGCGATCAACGGCGGCGTGGATGAAAAATCCAAGGAACAGGTCGGCCCGAAAGAAGCGCCGATTGCCGATGACGTGCTGGATTACGATACCGTGATGGCGCGCATGGACAGCTTCATGGACTGGCTCGCCACCCAGTACGTCACTGCGCTCAACTGCATCCACTACATGCACGACAAGTACAGCTACGAAGCCGCGCTCATGGCCCTGCACGACCGCGACGTGCACCGCACCATGGCCTGCGGCATCGCCGGTCTTTCCGTGGCTGCCGACTCGCTCTCCGCCATCAAGTACGCCAAGGTGCGTCCGGTGCGCGACGAGAACGGCATTGCCATCGACTTTGAAATCGAAGGCGAATATCCGCAATTCGGCAACAACGACGACCGCGTGGACGACATCGCCTGTGATCTCGTCGAGCGCTTCATGAAGAAAGTCGCCACCCATCCGACCTACCGCAACGCCACGCCGACCCAGTCCGTCCTCACCATCACTTCCAATGTGGTGTACGGCAAGAAAACCGGCAACACGCCGGACGGACGTCGTGCCGGTGCGCCGTTCGGCCCGGGTGCCAACCCCATGCACGGCCGTGACGTGAACGGTGCGGTGGCTTCCCTGAGCTCGGTGGCCAAGCTGCCCTTTGCCTACGCGAAAGACGGCATTTCCTACACCTTCTCCATCATCCCGGGCGCGCTCGGCAAGGATGATGCCACCCGCCAGGCCAACCTTGCCGGCCTGATGGACGGCTATTTCCACCATGATGGCGACTTCGAGGGCGGCCAGCACCTGAACGTCAACGTGCTCAACCGCGAAATGCTCGTGGAAGCGATGAACGACCCCGAGCTCTATCCGCAGCTCACCATCCGTGTTTCCGGCTACGCGGTGCGCTTCAACTCGCTCACCAAAGAGCAGCAGATGGACGTCATCACCCGTACCTTCACGGAAACCATGTAAGCGCGTGCCAGCGCGAAAGCCGGGCAATGCCCGGCTTTTTTGCTGCACGAAAACATGATAAAACGCCGCCCCGCAACTTAGGGGCTGTTGACAATTCATGCTTTAGCACAATTAACTCCAAATAAAGCAATGGACTAAATCCCCTCCCCCTCGAGGGGGAGGGGTTGGGGACTCGAAGAGCTGCGGAGCAGAGAGGGGGATAGAGAAAATCGCGCAGCGACGAAACCATCGATATTTCAAATAGTTTTCTGATCCCCTGTAAACTCTAGTTACGAATTGTCAACACGCCCTAGCAGGGCGGGCTTCACCGCACCTTTCGGCATACATTTTGTATGGTGGTATTTTTTCTCATGATGAAGCGCTTGTCATGAGAAAATTTCTCAATAAAAGCGCTTATTAATGGTAAAAATCTACTATTTTTACGACAAACATGAAAAACAAAACCACCGGCATCATCCATTCCATTGAAACCGGCGGCACCGTCGATGGCCCCGGTATCCGCTTTGTCGCCTTCATGCAGGGCTGCCTGATGCGCTGCCTCTATTGCCACAACCGCGACACTTGGGATATGCGCACCGACAAATCGCAGGAAGTCACCGTCGATGAACTCATGCAGAAAGTCATCTCCTACCGCTTTTATTTCAAGGCGACCGGCGGCGGCGTGACGGCCTCCGGCGGCGAACCGCTGTTGCAGGCCGAATTCGTGCGCGACTGGTTTGCTGCCTGCAAGGCCTACGGCATCCACACCTGCCTCGATACCAACGGCTACGCGCGCCAATACACGAAAACCCTCGACGAACTGCTCGATCACACCGATCTCGTCATGCTCGACCTGAAGCAGCTCAACCCCGAGATTCACAAAGTGCTCGTCGGCGTGCCCAATACCCGCACCCTGCGCTTTGCCGAATACTTGGCCGAGCGCGGGCAAAAAACGCGCGTGCGCTACGTCATCGTCCCCGGCTACAGCGATGACGAAGATTCCGCGCACCTGGTCGGGCAATTCATCGCGCCGATGGACAATGTGCAGGACGTGGAACTCCTGCCCTATCACGAACTCGGCGCGCACAAATGGGCGCTCTGCGGCGATACCTACAAACTCGAGGGCGTGCGTCCGCCGTCACGCGAAACCGTGGAAAATATTGCGCGCATAATTCAGTCATACGGTAAAAAGGCTGTATATTAAGCCTTTTATGAAATATTTTTACCATAAACAAGCGCTTGTTATGGTAAAAAAATCATTATTTAGCGGCTTTTGGCATAACTCTTTGCAAAGAGCTGCCAATACGCTTCAACAGGCCGGTTCGATGCCTTGACTGAATCGTGCTGCCGAAGCGGCTTTTTGAAAGGCGTCACTTGCGTGCAACACCGCAGGCAGCCTGATGCTGTTTGCGCCACGCTTTCAGCGGATCGAAGTAGTGGGCGAGGTATTCCTCAAAGGGGATTTGCCCGTCTGCGGCGGCTTCCAGGGCGGCGTATTGCGCGAGCGATTGCTCGCGTTCCGCGTCGAGGCGCGCTTTTGTTTCGCTGTCCAGTGCTTCGAGGAGGGTTGGCCGGTGCGCGGCGGCAAGTGCCTGCGCCCAGGCAATGTGGCCTTGCGCCTTGATGTCCTGGTGCACATGTTGGGCGAGCGGCACTTGCCCGTTATCAAGCGCGTCGATCAGGTCGGCAAGATGTTTTTCATGCGTTGCGCCCAGTGCTTCGGCAATGGGCTGCATGGCGCGCAGGATGTCTTGCGCCCATTGTCTGGCCGGGCGCGGGGTGCCGTGGTCGGAGAGTTCGATGTCGGGGGTGAGGCCGCAGCAGGCGGCGCGCACGCGGTTGCTGTTGAGTTCGTTCATGGCGTCGTGCGCGAAGGCGGGCGCGGGATGGAGGAGCGCCCAGAGGAGGAAGGTTTCCAGCACGTGCATTTGCGCGAGGCTGATGCCCGCCGGGTCGTAAGGATTGACGTCCATGATGCGCAGCTCGACGTAGGCAATGCCGCGTTCGGAGAGCGCGATTTCCGGGTGCTCGCCGCGCTTCACCGGCTGCTTGGGGCGCGCGGCGGTGTAGTATTCGTTGGCGATTTGCAGGATATGGGTGCTGATTTGTTTGTACGTGCCGTCGGGGTTTTTGAGGCCGAGGTACTCGAAGGCGGGCGCGGGCGTCATCACGGCGGCGATGAGGTCGCGGATGTAGGTATCGAGGTCGTTGAAGCTGACGGTGAAGTCGGTTTTGTTCTGGTAGCCGAGCTGGCTCATGCGTAGGGTGGTGGCGTAATGCCAGCCGAGGGTGTCGTTTCCGAAGGGATGCAAAAGGCCGCGGCCAGGGCGGAAAGAGTCGTGCACGGCAGGCGAGGCGCCGTAGAGGTAGCAGAGCAGCCAGCTGTGGCGTTGCAGGCTGCGCAACATGCCCATGTAGCGTTCGTTGCGGTAATGGGCGTCGTTGAGGCGTCCGTCGGCGGCGGCGAGATGGTCGAAGAGCGCGGGCGGCGGCGAGTAGTTGTAATGGATGCCGGCGATCATCTGCATGGGGCGGCCATAGCGGTGCGCGAGGCCTTCGCGGTAGAGGCGCTTGATCTTGCCGGAGTTGCTGGTGCCGAAATAGCCGATGGCGATGTCTTCATCACGCTCGGGCAGGATGCAGGGCATGCTCGCTGGCCACAGGTATTCATCGCCGATGTTTTGCGCGGTGTAGCGGGTGAGGGTGAGCAGTTCGGCATGGGCGTCCGCTGCGCTCGCGTGCGCGTTGGTGACGAATTCCAGCAGCGCTTCGCCGTAGTCGATGGTGATGCGGGGATGGGTGAAGGTGCTGCCGAGCGCTTGCGGATGCGGGGTGCGGGCGAGATGGCCGTCAGCCGTGGTGCGCAGGGTTTCGCGCTCGATGCCGATGCGGCCGCCTTGCAGGGGCAGGGTGCTGTCATTCATAAGGGGGTCTCCACGCAGTTTGCGGCATGGTAGCGCATCTGGGCGGCGAGGAAAAAGGTTCACCCTTTCGCGGCGGCGGCAATGGGGCTATGATGCGGCCATGACGACAGCGCAGGAGACGAGGATGAGCGAATCCGTTACCAACCGCTACGGAATGACTTTTGCGAGCGAAGCGGAAAAGGCGGCGTGGGATGCCTATGTTGCGGCGCGTCTTGCCGCAGCGGAGCAAACGCCGCTGTTGAGCGAGGCGGAAAGCGAGCGCCGCATTGCGGCTTTGCTGGAAAAGCTGGCGCAAGCGCATGTATCGCGTTCGTTGGCGTGATATTGCTTTGGCAGAATTGGAAGATATCGCCCAATACATTGCCGAAGACAATCCCTATGCTGCCATGAAAGTCGTGAGCGACATTCATGCGGCTACGAAAAACATGATTGCATTCATGCCGCGCATGTTTCCTGAGGCTCACGACAATCACGAGGTGCGCATGTGTGCGCTGGTTCGCCCCTACCTGATTTTTTACAGAATTCTTGAAGACGATAACACCGTTGAAATTATGGACGTGATTCATGCTGCCAGAAATATTCGCGGCTGATTCACCGCGTTACCAACTGTTTTTTAAACCACGGAGACTGCCATGCGTATTGCCGTACTGATGGATGATATCGATGCCATCAAAACCTACAAGGATACGACCTTCGCCCTGATGCTGTCGGCACAGGCGCGCGGCCACGAGGTGATGGTGTTCGGGCAGACGGACTGGCAGGTGCGCGATGGCGCGGTGGAAGCCTATGTGCGCACGGTATCGCTGACCGACCGCGAGGAAGACTATTACCGCGTGCTCAATGAGGAAGTGATCGATCTCGCGAGTGTTGACGTGGTGTTGCAGCGCAAGGATCCGCCCTTCAACCTCAATTATGTGTACGACAGCTACATGCTCGATTTGCTCGAGCGCGAAGGGGTTCGCGTGGTCAATCCGCCTGCGGCGCTGCGCAGCATCAACGAAAAATTTGCCCTGAGCCGCGTGCCGCAATGCACGCCGGAAACGCTGATCACGCGTTCGCGCGGCGAAATTCGCGCCTTTGTCCAGCAGCATGGCCAGGCGGTTCTGAAGCCGATGGACGGCATGGGTGGCGCGGGCGTGTTTTTCCTGCGCCACGATGACAAGAATCTCACCGGCATTATTGAAACGATGAACCCGGACGGCATGCAAACGCTGATGGTGCAGCGCTATCTCGACAAGGTGGTGGAAGGCGACAAGCGCATTCTCGTCATCAACGGCGAGGCGGTGGATCATGGTCTCGCGCGCCTGCCGAAAGAGGGCGAGTTCCGCGCCAATCTGGCGGCGGGCGGACGCGGCGTGGTGCAGCCCTTGAGCGAACGCGAGTGGTGGATTGTCGAGCAGGTGAAGCCGTTGCTGGCGGAAGCCAGGCTCTATCTCGTCGGCCTCGATGTCATCGGCGGCTATCTCACTGAAATCAATGTGACAAGCCCCACCTGCCTGCGCGAAATCGCCAACCATACCGGGCAGGACATTGCCGGGCGCTTCTGGGAAGGCTTGGAGGGGTGAGAAGTTTTCTCATCATTAAGCGCTTATCGTGAGAAAATTTATCACGATAAGCGCTTATAAATGGTAAAAAATAACTATTTTCGGCATTTTTATAAATTCTGGCCATTTGCAGCAAAGGCGTTGTTGCAAAAGCGGGTCATGCCATTTTTCGGAGGTGCCGCTATATAATGCGCGCTCATTTGCACGCCGCCTTGCCATGTTGTTCCGTCTGATTGCCGTTTTTTCCCTTGCCGTTGCCAGCGCTTTTGCCGCGCCGCCGGAGTTTGCCGTGCGCAGCTATGTGCTGCTCGAGGCGCAGAGCGGGCAGGTGCTCGCGCAAAAGGAAGCCGATGTTGCCTTGCCGCCCGCGAGCATTACCAAGCTGATGACGGCCTATCTGGTTTTCGAGGCGTTGCGCGACGGGCGCATCACGCTTGATGACGAGGTGCCGGTCAGCCAGACGGCTTACGCGCAGAAAGGCTCGCGCATGTTCATCGAAGTGGGCAGCCGCGTGAAAGTGCATGATTTGTTGCAGGGATTGATTGTGCAATCGGGTAATGATGCCGGCATCGCGCTGGCCGAACAGATCGGCGGTTCCGTGGATGGCTTCGTGGCGATGATGAACGACGCCGCCCAACGCCTTGGCATGCACGAGAGCCATTTTCTCGATCCGGTGGGGCTGGGCGGCGAAGGGCACGTGATGAGCGCGCGCGATATCGCGACGCTATCGCGCCAGCTTGCTACCAATTTTCCCGATTACTATCATTACTATAGCCAGAAAAGCTATACCTGGAACAAGATCACCCAGGAAAACCGCAATCGCCTGCTTTTTACCAATCCGCGCGTCGATGGCCTGAAAACCGGGCATACCAACGCCGCCGGCTATTGCCTCGCGAGCACGGAAAAGCGCGGCGACTTGCGCCTGATTGCCGTGGTGCTCGGCGCGGAAGAAGAAAAAACGCGCTACGAAGCCTCGCAGGCGCTGCTCGATTACGGCTTTTCCCGCTTTCAGGAAGTGACGCTGCTTCGCGATGATCATCTGCTGAAGCAGGTGCGCGTCTGGAAAGGGGAAAGCGATAGCGTGGCGGTGCGCGCCGCGCACAGCGTGCGGCAATGGCTGCCCAGGGATGCGCCCAATACCGTGCGCGCCACGGTCAACGTGCCCACGCTGGTCGCGCCCGTTGCCGCCGGACAGAAAATCGGCAACATCGTGCTGCATCAGGAAGGCAAAACGCTTGCCACTGTCGATGCGCTCGCCGCCCATGTCGTGCCCGAAGGCGGTTTTTTCCGTCGCAGCTGGGACGGCCTCCAACTCATCTTCGAGGACTGATTCATGACTGATACCCCCGACGCCAACGGCGAACTGCCGCCGCTCATCACCTTTCCCGCGCGTTTTCCCATCAAAATCATGGGCAAAAACAATCCCGACTTTCAGGCCGCCATTCTCGGCATCGCCAACCGCCTCATTCCGCCGGAAAAGCTCCTGAGCCTCGATGAAAAGCCGAGCAGCAACGGCAAGTATCTGGGCATCACGCTGATCGCCATCTTCGACAGCCAGCCGGAAATCGATGCCGTCTATCAGGCGCTGACTGCCGAGCCCGGCGTGATCATGGCCCTGTAAACCATGGACATCCGCCACCTCGGCCTCGCCGATTACCATGCCACCTGGCAAGCCATGCGCGATGTCACGGAAACGCGCGATGGCGATACGCCCGACATGCTCTGGGTCGTTGAGCATCCGCCCGTTTATACACAGGGGCTGGCGGGCAAGGCCGAGCATGTGCTGAACCCCGGCAACATCCCCATCGTGCCCATCGACCGCGGCGGGCAGATCACCTATCACGGCCCCGGTCAGCTCGTCATCTATCTGCTGCTTGACATCAAGCGCGCCGGCGTGGGCGTGCGGCCTCTGGTGAGCCTGATTGAAAACGCCGTCATTGCGCTCCTGGCCGATTACGGCATTGCCGCCGAAGCGCGCGCGGATGCGCCCGGCGTCTATGTGAACGGCTGCAAGATAGCCTCGCTCGGCCTCAAAGTGCGACGCGGCTGCACCTATCATGGCGTGGCGCTCAATGTGGACATGGATCTCGCCCCCTTTGCCGGCATCAATCCCTGTGGCCTCAAGGGGATGCGCATGACGCAACTGCGCGATCTCGGCGTGGCCGAACCGTTGCCGACCGTCGCCGACAAGCTGTGCCAGCATCTGATGGCGCAATGGCAGGCGGCAAGGCGGGACAAGATATAGCTATTTCATAAAAACCCGGAAAATAATCTATTTTTACCATCAATAAGCGCTTATCGTGCAAAAATTTCCCATAATTTATCCGTAAAACGGTAAAAATGTCTTATATCGATCTCCCTTGCAACGGCCACACCTTCCGCATCCATTGCCGCCCGCCGCGCAAGGGCAACCGCCGCCTGCGGCTTTCCATCGATGCCGGCGGCAAAGTCCATCTCTCGTATCCGGTGCGCATATCGCGCGCAGAGATTGCCGCGTTCATCCGCCAACATGCCGAATGGATTGCCGCGCGTGCCGTGCCGCTCGATATGCAACGCGCGCATAATCCCTATGCCGAAGGCAGCACGCATTATCTGCTTGGCGAAGCGCATATCCTGCAATTTGACGGCCGGCAAACGCGCCTCACGGCTGAAAACGGCATCTTGCGCACCTCCTCCGCCGATGCCGACACACTCGCCGCGCGCTTCAAAACCCTGCACCGCGCCATGAGCGAAGCGCATATCCCGGCGCTCGTGCACGGCCAGTTGCCGCATTGCCCGTGGGTGCGCGAGCTGCCGCCCATCCGCTACCGCGCCATGCGCAAAACCTGGGGCACCTGCCGCAGCGATGGTGTGCTCACTTTCAACACCCGTTTGATTCAATATCCCGCGCCGCTGATCGAACACGTCATCATCCACGAACTCTGCCACCTCAAAGAGCACAACCACAGCCCCGCCTTTTACGCGCTGATGGACATCGCCCAGCCCGACTGGCGCGCGCGCCGCAGCGCACTCGATGCCTTTGCCCGTATCCTGCCCGCGCCGTAGCCTGCGCGTTTTGCGGGAGCAGGTATATAATGCCGCCCTTTGTTGCCCAAGGAATTTCCTGATGACCACGATTCTGCAAACCCTGCCCGTCGGGCAAAAAGTCGGCATTGCCTTTTCCGGCGGCCTCGATACCTCCGCAGCCCTGTTGTGGATGAAAGAAAAAGGCGCGCTGCCCTATGCCTACACCGCCAACCTCGGCCAGCCCGACGAAGACGATTACAACGCCATCCCGCAAAAAGCCAAGGCCTACGGCGCCATCGAAGCGCGCCTCGTTGATTGCCGCGCCCAGCTCGTGCGCGAAGGCATCCATGCCATCCAGTGCGGCGCCTTCCATATTGCCACCGGCGGCAACACCTATTTCAACACCACCCCGCTCGGTCGCGCCGTCACCGGCACCATGCTCGTTGCCGCCATGAAGGAAGACGACGTCAACATCTGGGGCGACGGCTCCACCTACAAGGGCAACGACATCGAGCGCTTCTACCGCTACGGCCTCATCACCAACCCGCAACTCAAAATCTACAAGCCCTGGCTCGACCAGACCTTTATCGATGAACTCGGCGGCCGCGCGGAAATGTCGCAATTCCTCATCGCCCACGGCTTTGACTACAAAATGAGCGCGGAAAAAGCCTACTCCACCGATTCCAACCTCCTCGGCGCCACCCACGAAGCGAAAGACCTCGAATACCTGAACAGCGGCATCCGCATCGTCAATCCCATCATGGGCGTCGCCTTCTGGCGCGAAGACGTCGCCATCAAGCCCGAAGAAGTCTCCGTGCGCTTTGAAGAAGGCGTGCCCGTTGCCATCAATGGTCGCGAATACGGCGATCTCGTCGAACTCATGCTGGAAGCCAACCGCATCGGTGGCCGCCACGGCCTCGGCATGAGCGACCAGATCGAAAACCGCATCATCGAAGCCAAATCGCGCGGCATCTACGAAGCGCCGGGCATGGCGCTCCTGCACATCGCCTACGAAAGGCTGGTGACCGGCATCCACAACGAAGACACCATCGAGCAATACCGCATCAACGGCCTGCGCCTGGGCCGCCTGCTGTACCAGGGCCGCTGGTTCGACCCGCAGGCGCTGATGCTGCGCGAAACCGCACAACGCTGGGTTGCCAAGGCCATCACGGGCGAAGTCACGCTCGAACTGCGCCGCGGCAACGACTACTCGATTCTCAACACCGAATCGCCCAACCTCACCTACGCGCCCGAGCGTCTTTCCATGGAAAAAGTGGAAAACGCCGCGTTTACGCCCGCTGACCGCATCGGCCAGCTCACCATGCGCAACCTCGACATCGCCGACACCCGCCACAAACTCGGCCTCTACCTGCAAACTGGCCTGCTTGGCGCGGGCAGCGACATTCCCGTGCCGCAAATCGGGCAGGACAAATAAACGCCGGGAGAGAGTAGGTACGGTTAGCCTATAGGGCGTAACCGTACAGATGGTTTGTTTCGTACGGTTACGGCTTCGCCTAACCGTACCTACGGCTGCTTTGGCGGTGTTTGTAGGTTGGGGTGAACGCAGTGAACCCCAACATGGGCTGCCCGTTTGATGTTGGGGTTCGCTGCGCTCACAGTCAACCTACGGGTTACATGGCGGTTTTTGCCGGATATGATGTGGTTCGTGGGGTGTGTGGCGGCAATGCCGACACGCACGTGCAACGGAACTGCAAACCGCGTGCGTGCCGCTGCGCGGCACACACCCTGCGCATCCAACAACCTCTGCGTCCATAGGATGCGCGGCCATGGGTGGGCGACATCAAAAAACGTCGGGCACAAAGTGCCCGACCTACGGGCGACGGGGTGTAGGGTGGGTGTCAACCCACCGTCGCGAAGTGATAGTCCGTAGGGTGGGCTTTAGCCCACCGTGCGATGGAGCAAACCCCTCAATGGTGGGCTGAAGCCCACTCTATGAAGCACCCCGGATGAATATGAATGGCATGAGAAATTTCCTCAACCATAAGCGCTTATCGCGCAAAAAATTCTCACTATAAGCGCTTATTGACGGTAAAAAACAACTATTTTTAACCAATTTTTGTTATTCATGCCTGAGCATGATGCATCCGTCCGTCAATGCGCTTCATCCCAGTTCGCGCCGATGCCGGCATCGACAATGAGCGGTACGGCGAGGGCAAAGGCGTTTTCCATGCGTTTGATGATGTCTGCGCGATAGTCTTCGACGCGCGCGGCGTCGATTTCAAAGACGAGTTCGTCATGCACTTGCATGATGAGCTGGCAGGCGGGGTCAGCGCCGTGGGCGTTTTCAATGTCGAGCATGGCGCGCTTGATGATGTCGGCGGCGCTGCCCTGCATGGGCGCGTTGATGGCGAGGCGTTCCGCGGCCTGGCGGCGCAGGGTGTTTTTGCTGGCGATGTCGGGCAGATAGAGGCGGCGGCCGAGCAGGGTTTCCACGTAGCCCTGGTTGCGCGCGGTTTGCCGCGCGGTTTCCATGTAGGCGTGCACTTTCGGGTAGCGGGCGAAGTAGGTGTCGATATAGTCGGCGGCCTGTCCGCGCGGGATGCCGAGCTGGCGCGAGAGGCCGAAGGCGCTCATGCCGTAGATGAGGCCGAAGTTGATGGCTTTGGCGTCGCGGCGCTGCTCGCGGCTGACGTGCCCGAGGGGGACGTTGAAGATTTCCGCTGCGGTGGCGCTGTGGATGTCGAGGTTGTCGGCAAAGGCGCGGATGAGGCCGGGGTCGCCGGAGAGGTGCGCCATGATGCGCAGTTCGATTTGCGAGTAGTCGGCCGCGAGCAGCACTTTGCCGGGCGGCGCGACGAATGCCTGGCGGATGCGGCGGCCTTCGGCGGTGCGGATGGGGATGTTCTGCAAATTGGGGTCGGAGGAGGAGAGGCGTCCGGTGCTGGTGACGGCCTGATGGTAGCTGGTGTGGATGCGGCCGGTTTTGTTGTCCACGAGTTCGGGCAGGCGGTCGGTGTAGGTGGATTTGAGTTTGGCAAGGCCGCGGTGCTCGAGGATGAGGCGCGGCAGTTCGGCGCCGTGCAGGTCGGCGAGTTCTTGCAGGGCGTCTTCATTGGTGCTCGGCTGGCCTTTCGGCGTTTTGCGCACCACGGGCAGGTTCAGGCGCTCGAAAAGGATTTCCTGCAACTGCTTGGGTGAGGCGAGGTTGAAGGCTTCGCCGACGAGGTCGTGCGCCTGTTTTTCAAGGGCGGCGAGCGTTTGCGCGATTTCCTGCGATTGCGCTTTGAGCAGCGCGGCATCGATGGCAACGCCGCGCGCTTCCATGTGGTAGAGCACTTGCGAGAGCGGGCGTTCAAGCTCGCGGTAAAGCGCTTCGAGGCGCGGTTCGCCTGCGAGCTTGCCGGCGAGGAAGTGGTCGAGGCGCAGGGTGATGTCGGCATCTTCGCAGGCGTAGTGGCCGGCGGTATCGAGGTCGATCTGGTCGAAGGTGAGCTGCTTCGCGCCCTTGCCGGCAATGTCTTCGAAGGTGGTGGTCTGGAGGTTGAGGTAGTGGTCGGCGAGGTCGTCCATGTTGTGGCGCGTGGCCGTGGCGTTGTGGCAGTAAGACATGAGCATGGTGTCGTCGCAGTTGCCGCGCAGCTCAATGCCGTAGCGCGCGAGGATGTGGCGGTCGTACTTGAGATGCTGCCCGGTTTTGCCAATGTGCGCGTTTTCCAGCACGGGTTTCAGCGCTTGCAGGGTGTCGTCGAAAGGGAGATTCTTTGCAAGCTGGTGCGCCAGCGGCAGGTAATACGCCTCACCCGGTTCGAGGGCGACGCTGATGCCCACGAGATGCGCCTGCATGTAATCCAGGGCGTCGGTTTCGGTATCGAAGGCAAAGCGCTCGCTGTTGGCAAGGCGCGCGAGCAAGGCATCGCGTGCTTTGGTATCAGTCACGATATGGTAGTCGCGCGCAAGCGGCGCGGGGGCAGGCGCGGCAACGGGCTGGCCGAGGTGGCGCGCCTTGATGCTGTTCAGTTCGTAAGTGTCGCAAAGCTGCTCGAGCTTGTCGGGGTTTTGCGCTTGCAGGGCGAGATCGGCAATGGTGGTGTCCAGTTCGAGATCGCAGTTGATGGTAGCGAGATCTCTTGCCAGCGGCAGGATGGCAAGGCTTGCGCGCAGGTTGTCGCCGATTTTGCCCCTGATTTTGGTGGCGTTGGCGATAATGGCATCAAGGTCGCCATATTCTTCCAGCCATTTGGCTGCCGTTTTCGGCCCGACTTTGTCCACGCCGGGGATGTTGTCGGCCTTGTCGCCGACCAGCGCGAGAAAATCGACGACTTGTTCGGCGCTGAGCGCATCGACCTTGAAGCGGCGCGCCACGTCTTCGCGGGTGGTGACTTCGTTTTTCATGGTGTCGAGCAGGGTGATGCCGGGGTGGGTGAGGAGTTGCACCATGTCCTTGTCGCCGGAGGAGATGACGACGTGATAGTTGTCGGCGAGCGCGCGTTTGGCAAGCGTACCGATGACATCGTCGGCCTCGACGCCCGCTTCGATGATGAGCGGAAAGCCGAGCGCGCGCACCAGCTGGTGCAGGGGATCGATCTGCGCTTTCAGCTCGGGCGGTGTTGGCGGGCGGTTGGCCTTGTAGTCGGGATAGAGATCGTGGCGGAAGGTCTTGCCCTTGGCATCGAAGACGACGCCGAAATAGGCGGGGCGATAGTCGTCATAGAGTTTGGCGAGCATTTTGACGACGCCGTGCAGGGCGCCGGTCGGGTGTCCGGCACGGTTGGTGAGCGGCGGCAGGGCATGAAAGGCGCGGAAAAGATAGGATGAGCCGTCGATGAGGACGACAAGGTGGTTGGAATCGATCATGGCTGCTCCCGCCGGGGTAAAAGGTTTGCGAATTTGTCAGGATATGCGGCAGAATAGCGCGTTTCCCGCGACGGCGGGCATTGTCAAAAATGCCCTTCCGCTTGTCAATCCAGGATACCGCCCATGAATGACCACGATCATAACGACAACAACGGCTACAAGCGCAACCCGCCCAAACTGATCCGCCTCAAGGATACCGATACCCTGCAAAAGGAATCATGGAAAGTTTTCCAGATCATGAGCGAATTTGTGGAAGGATTTGAACGCCTTGCCGTCATCGAGCCTTCGGTGAGCATTTTCGGCTCGGCGCGCATCCGGGAAGAGCATCCTTATTATGAACTGACCATGCAGGTGGCCAAGCGCCTGTCGGACGAGGGTTTTTCCGTGGTGTCCGGCGGCGGCCCCGGACTGATGGAAGCGGCCAATCGCGGCGCCTATGCCGGCAAGAAAGGGCTTTCCATCGGCCTCAACATCCAGTTGCCGCACGAGCAAAGCGGCAATCCCTATCAGGATATTTCCATTGATTTCCGGCATTTTTTCTCGCGCAAGGTGATGTTCGTAAAATACGCGAACGCCTATGTGGTGATGCCCGGCGGTTTCGGCACGCTCGATGAGCTTGCGGAAATCCTCACCCTTATCCAGACCGGCAAGAGCCGCCGTTTTCCGGTGGTGCTGGTCGGCAGCAAGTTCTGGGCGGGGCTTATCGACTGGTGCAAGCATACGCTGGTGACGGAAGGCATGATCGCGCCCGGCGATCTGGATTTGGTGACGATAGTCGATGATGTCGATAGCGTGCTGGAGGTTATCCATGCGTTCTATGAAGACCGGCCCTATGCGCCGGTCGGTGATGAAGTGAAACGGCAACGGGAGTTGTGATGGACGGTTTGGTGCGTGTGATAGATGCCTTGTCCGCTTTCATCGGCAAGGCGGTGGCGTGGCTGACATTGGCCATGGTGTTGCTCACCACGTATCTGGTGGTGAGCCGTTATGTGTTGCGCGAAAACTCCATTGCGCTTCAGGAGCTGGTGCTTTACATGCACGCGGCAGTTTTCATGCTCGGCGCGTCGTGGGCCTTGCAGCGCGACGAGCACGTGCGCGTGGACGTTTTTTACCGCAACGCGTCCGCGCGCAACAAGGCTATTGTCAATATCATCGGTACCTTGCTGTTTTTGCTGCCCTTTGCTGCGACGATACTGTATTTCTCCTTTGGCTATGCCGCCAATGCCTGGCGCTATCACGAAGGCTCGATGCAGGCCGGCGGGCTGCCCTATGTGTATGTCCTGAAAACGCTGATTCCGCTCTTCGCGGGGCTGCTGATCATGCAGGGCGTTGCCGAGTTATTGCGCAATATCCTGATTCTGCAAGGCAGAATAGTACCGGTACAGGAGGACTGACATGGAATGGTTGTCACTGGTGATGTTCGGCGTGCTCTGCATCGTACTGATGCTGGGCTATCCGGTTTCCATGTCGCTTGCCGGCGTGGCCCTGCTCTTTGCCGGCATCGGCATTGGCGTGGAAGCGTTTGATGCCTCTTTCCTGCAAGCGATCAGCAGCCGCATCTACGGCATCATGACCAATGAAACGCTGATTGCCGTGCCCACCTTCATCTTCATGGGCATTACGCTGCAAAAGGCGAAAATTGCCGAAGACCTGCTCGATACCATGACGCTGCTCTTTGGCGGTGTTCGCGGCGGGCTTGCCTTTTCCGTGGCCGTGGTCGGCATGTTGCTCGCTGCATCCACTGGCATTGTCGGCGCAACGGTGGTTACCATGGGGCTGTTGTCGCTGCCGGTGATGCTCAAGCGCGGCTATGATCCGGCGCTTTCCTGCGGCATCATCTGCGCCTCGGGCACGCTCGGGCAAATCATTCCGCCCTCCATCGTGCTCATTCTCCTCGGCGACGTGATTGGCAACGCCTATGGCGAAGCGCAGCGCGAGATGGGCAATTTCGCCCCCGATACCGTTTCCGTGAGCGATCTGTTCATCGCCGCCATCATTCCGGGCACGCTGCTCGTCGGCCTCTATATTCTCTATCTCATTATCCGCGCCATCGTTACGCCACAGGCGCTGCCGCTGCTCAGCAAGGAAGAGCGCGCCATGCAGCGTGGCGAGCATTTCTACCTGCGCCTCATGTTCGTATTGCTGCCGCCTTTGCTGCTGGTCGCCTGCGTACTCGGTTCCATCATCATGGGGCTGGCAACGCCGACCGAAGCGGCAAGCATCGGTGCATTTGGCGCGCTGGTGATTGCGCTGGTTCGCTATGGTTTTGACAAATCGCGCGGCCTTGCCGTCAATCTGCGCTGGCTGATTGAAGTGCCGCGCGAGACGCTGATTGTCACCGCCATGGTCTTCTTCATCCTCATGGGCGCATCGCTGTTTTCCCTGGTGTTCCGCGCCTACGGCGGCGACCATCTCATCGAAACCGCGCTCACCAACCTGCCCGGCGGCGTGATCGGTGCCATGATCGTAGTGATGCTGGTGATGTTCCTTTTAGGCTTCGTGCTCGATTTCCTGGAAATCGTCTTCGTTGTCGTGCCCATTGTTGCGCCCATTCTTTTCAAGATGGACGTCGATCCGGTGTGGTTTGCGATCATGGTGGCCATGAACCTGCAAACCAGCTTCCTGACACCGCCCTTCGGCTTTGCGCTTTTCTTCCTGCGCGGTGTGGCGCCGGCGAGCGTGCCGACCAGTGCCATCTATCGTGGCGTCATTCCCTTCATCCTGATCCAGATGTCGATGCTGCTCATCCTCGCTTTGGTGCCGAGTATGGTGCATTGGCTGTAAGAGAAGAGTGTATTTATAATTACGATAAAAATAAATGTTTTTTATCATAAAAAGCGCTTGCCACGAGAAAATTTCTCAAGGCAAGCGCTTAATATTGGTAAATTTTCTCATTTCTCTTTTTGGGCGTCGCAAGGGTCATCTGCGGCAATGCCTCCATGACCCCGTGCACGCCCCGGATCGTTCCAACAAACTTATTGCCAGAACCAATAGGCAAATGCCGCAACCACGGCGATGCTCACAAAATTGAGCAGCAACCCTGCTTTCATCATGTCACGCTGGCTGACATGCCCCGTGCCGAAGACAACGGCATTGGGCGGCGTCGCTACCGGCAGCATGAACGCACAGGAAGCGCCAAGGCCAATCACCAGCACCAGAACCTGCTTGGGCAAGCCAAGCTGTGTGCCGATAGTGGCAAATACCGGAACCAGCAGGGCTGCCGATGCCGTATTGCTGGTGAATTCAGTCAGGAAAATGATGAAGGCGGCCACCACGGTAATCACAACCAGGGGAGAGGCGTGCCCCACCCATTCCGCGATTTGTCCGCCAATGGCGGCGGAAGCGCCAGAATCCTGCATCAGGCGGCTGAGCGCAATGCCGCCACCAAACAGCAACAGCACGCCCCAGTCCGTGTTTTCGGCCACCTGGTGCCAGGACGCCAGACCAAGGACGACCACTGCAACAATGGCCATCAATGCAATAAACGTATCGGTAATGCCGAAAGGCTTCAGATGGCCACTGAATATCCAGGCCAATGCTGTCAGAAGGAAGACAAGCGCCGTCAGGAGACGCGGGGTTGTCCAGGGAATATCTTCCTCATGCAGCGGCGCATTTAGCTGTCCCAGCTTGGGGCGGAACAGCACATACATCCCGGCAAACATGAGCGGCAGCAGCACCAGCATCAGCGGGATACCATAAGACAGCCATTCCTGGAAGCCAATGCCAATCTCCTTGGCGGCAATGCTGTTGGGCGGTGAGCCTACCAGCGTGCCCATGCCACCGATACTCGCGGCATACGCAATCACCAGCAAAATGAACACCCGGGTATTGCGGTCTTTGCTCTCCAGCGACTCCATGATGCCAAGGGCAAGCGGCATCATCATCACAGCCGTGGCGGTGTTGGAAATCCACATGGAAAGCCCCGCCGTTACCAGCACCAATGCGGCAATCGCCAAAAACATGTTTGAGCCTGTCGCACGAACGATCAGCAGCGTAATCTTGCGGTCGATCTTCTGGACGTGCAGTGCGGCAGCCAGCGCAAAGCCACCCAGGAAAAGGAAAATGATCGGGTCGGCAAAACTTGCAAGCGCCTGTGAAATGGTGATCGGAAGACTCTGTGCCGCCTCGCCCTTGCCGACCACCTTGGGCAATTGCATGGCCACTGCCAGAATTGGAATCATCAGGGCAGTCAGGGTAATGTGCACCGCTTCCGTCAACCAGAGAATCCCGACAAAAATCACCAGCGCCATGCCCTTGTTCGCATGATCGCCATAAGGCAAGAAACGCCACGCCAACCAGGCCGCCAGCGCGGCCAGCGTCATGATCAGCAAGCCACGGACAATATGCCCCTGGTGACTGCTTTCGATCGCATCGGTTGTGGTAAGTAATGGATCCGACATCATATCCTCCGCAAAAAAACACATATCACGTGCATGAACCTTCATTCATGCTCCCGTAAACAGTGTATCGCAACTGCGCCCCTCCTCAATTGACCCATATAAAGCAGCAATCAAACTTGCTTATCGCGGCATCTAGCGGTAAAATCCGCGCTCTTTCGCCTTGAGCCAAAGCCATCGGTCCATGCGCAAAACCCGGAGTTTAAAATGTTAACTGTTGAGCAAAAACAAGAAATCATCAAAAAGTACCAGCGCGCCGAAAGCGACACCGGCTCTACCGAAGTGCAAATTGCCCTTCTGACCGCCCGCATTCTCGACCTGCAAGAGCATTTCAATACCCACAAAAAAGATTTCCACTCCCGTCGTGGTCTTCTGAAGCTCGTCAGCAGCCGTCGCCGCTTGCTGGATTACCTGAAGCGCACCAATTTCGAATCCTATCGCAACCTGATTGCTGACCTCGGCCTGCGTCGCTAATCATCCAAGGAAAAAAACGTGAAACACACGAGCACTTTCGCTTACGGGCCGCATCAGGTCACACTGGAAAGCGGCGAGATCGCCCGTCAGGCTGACGGTGCCGTGATCGTCAACATGGACGACACGGTGGTCATGGTGACTGCCGTGGCGCGTCGCGAAGTGGCTGACGGCCAGGATTTCTTCCCGCTTACCGTCGATTATCAGGAAAAGGCCTATGCGGCCGGCAAGATCCCCGGCGGTTATTTCAAGCGCGAGGGCCGCCCAAGCGAAGCGGAAATTCTCGTGTCACGTCTCATCGACCGCCCTATCCGTCCGCTTTTCCCGGAAGGCTTTTTCAACGAAATCCAGATCATTGCGACAGTCATTTCGCACAATCCGGCCGTCAGCGCCGATATTCCGGCGGTGATTGGCGCATCTGCGGCACTGAAGCTTGCTGGCGTGCCGTTTGCAGGCCCAATCGGCGCAGCGCGCGTTGGCTACGTCAATGGCGAATATGTGCTGAACCCTTCCGAAAAGGTGCTGAAGAAATCGAAACTGGATCTCGTGGTTGCCGGCACCGAACAGGCTGTTCTCATGGTCGAATCCCAGGCGGATGAATTGCCGGAAGACGTCATGCTCGGCGCTGTGATCTATGGTCATGAACAGATGCAAACTGTCATTGCCGCCATCAACGATTTTGCTGCCAAAGCCGGCAAGCCGACATGGGATTGGCAGGCGCCAGTACGCGATACCGCCCTCGATGACAAAATCAAGTCGCTTTATGGCGAACGCCTCTCGGCAGCTTACCAGATTGCCGACAAGCAGGCGCGCCAGCAGGCCGTTGGCGATATTCGCCGCGAAGCGGAAGAAGCGCTTGCGAGTGATGAAGGTTGGAGTGCCAAACTGGTCGGCAACTATGTGCACGATCTGGAATACCGCACCGTGCGTGACCGCATTCTCGCCAACGAACCGCGTATCGACGGTCGCGATACCACAACGGTGCGCCCCATTACTGTCCGCACTGGCGTGTTGCCGCGCGCGCATGGTTCAGCCCTCTTTACCCGTGGCGAAACCCAGGCGCTGGTCGTAACCACTTTGGGCACCGGTCGCGATGTGCAGTTGCTCGATACCCTGAATGGTGAAGTCAAAGACGGCTTCATGTTCCACTACAATTTCCCGCCGTTTTCCGTTGGCGAAACTGGCCGTTTTGGTTCGCCCAAGCGCCGCGAAATCGGCCATGGCCGTTTGGCGCGTCGCGGCGTAGAAGCCGTATTGCCGAGCGAGCAGGAATTTCCCTATATCCTGCGTGTGGTAAGCGAAATTACCGAGTCCAACGGCTCCAGCTCCATGGCTTCCGTTTGCGGCAGCAGTCTGGCGCTGATGGACGCCGGTGTGCCGGTCAAGGCGCCGGTGGCTGGCATCGCCATGGGACTCATCAAGGAAGGCGATCGCTTTGCTGTCCTTACCGATATCCTTGGCGATGAAGATCACCTGGGCGACATGGACTTCAAAGTAGCCGGTACCGCCCAAGGCGTTACTGCCCTGCAAATGGACATCAAAATTGATGGCATTACCCGCGACATTATGGAGCAGGCGCTCAAGCAGGCCAATGCCGGTCGTTTGCATATTTTGGCGGTGATGAACGAAGCGATTGCCGAGCCGCGTGCGCAGCTTTCCGAATATGCGCCGCGCTTCTCCACGATTCGCATCCATCCTGACAAGATCAAGGATGTGATCGGCAAGGGCGGAGCAACCATTCGCCAGATTACTGAAGAAAGCGGTGCTACTATTGATATTGCTGACGACGGTACAATCAAGATTGCGGCTGTGGACAAGGAAGCGGCGGACAATGCCCGTCGCATGATCGAAGAGATCACCATGGAACCGGAAGTTGGCCGCATTTATAATGGCAAGGTCACGAAGATTACCGACTTCGGCGCTTTCGTCAACTTCCTGCCGGGCAAAGAAGGCTTGGTACATATTTCGCAAATCGCGGAATATCGCGTGGCTGATGTACGCGATGAGCTGAGTGAAGGTCAGGAAGTCAAAATCAAATTGATTGAGGTTGATCGCCAGGGGCGTGTGCGCCTGTCAATCAAAGATGCGAAATAAGGAAAAACTGGTTTTAACACTTTCGGAGAGATGGCAGAGTGGTCGAATGCGCACGCCTGGAAAGTGTGTATACGTTGATAGCGTATCGGGGGTTCGAATCCCCCTCTCTCCGCCACTATTCAGCCACCCGCAAGGGTGGTTTTTTTATAGAGACATAAAGCTGCATCAGAGAAATTTCGCAAAATCTCGCGGAAGTATCTGTTGATATGCTTCCAACTGGCTTGGTAGGATCAAGCTTAGGCGAACAAGACAGTGAAAGTAGGTGTTATCCGTAGTAATAATGCTCTTCACACACAGCATCAGTGGCAGTTTTCGTAAAGTTTGATAAGAAATAGCAGGCTATCGTATTTTTACCAATCATTGGCGCAATCAGTCGGATCATTTGCCCGCATAGTACGCGGAGGCAGGCATTATATATTTGCCACTGTGATGCTGCTTTACATGCAATCCCTTGCTAATGCAGCTATAAGGACGGCACGACACTGCTCCCCTGTTTCCTCGCGATACACTTTCCGATAACCATCCAGCCTGGTTACGGTTTGCCAAGGACGTTGATCTTTCCGGATATCTAGAGGCTATGTATCTCATGAATTAGCGAAAAATATATCATTTCTGCTAGACAAGTATCCGGATGCTAGGTGGAATATGCCCGTGTGAGTTGTTGCTGATTTCTGTACCGTTTCCAGGTGCAGGCATCTTGCGCACAATGTTGGAAGCTTTGGTAACAGCGTTGATGCTGTTGCCGTGCGTCGGATATTCCAGCATTTTTCCCTGTTGGCTGCTGGATATGCCATGGGGTATATGATGTCAAAAAAGCTGATTATTACATTGTATTTTCGCAGATTGTCTTGAAACAGAAATTTGAAGATTAATTTCATTATTATGAAAGTGCTATTCGTGCTTCTTCAAATACAGCTTAAAATGCTTTTGGGGAATATCGTTAAAATCGTACAAATACATTTGTCTGATTTCAAAGATTCTTGATTCCGTGTGTTATTGGGTCCGGGTTGCTCATAGCCAGTCAATAGCAAGGCTGTTCTTTTCCTATTAATTGCCGTTACACTTTAAAAGCCCGGCTGCCATCTTGTTTCTCGCGTTACAATCGCATTTGACTGTGCGTCGATCATCCAGGTAATTTGGTTCTGCTCTCCTCTTTGCGTCAAACATTTCAACTGCGAGTTGTCGTGGTGGATAGGCAGATTCAAGTGAAGAAAGTCGTATGCAGCGGCGCCTTTGTTTACATTGGCCAAGACAGTTTTTTCGCACGAGAGAATTTCTGAAATCAAATTCTTCTGGCTATCCAAGGTCTATTGACAATTCCTGGAAGGAATTTTCAAGATATTCGAGATCACGCGAAATGTTGGAACTTTTGCAGCTGCGTGGTTGGTTCAACCTTCCAACGTGCGCTCATGGGAGTAGGGATTTTATGCAATGTCTTATGGTTGTTTGATCGTATTGATATTAATTATCAAAAAACAGGAAGTCTCGAATTTTCACTTGATAAGTCAAAAGATGGTAAGAACGCGCTCTGCATCTTCTTTGCTGGCGCTGCAAAAACAGGCAGACTCAGCTACAATAGAAGACCATCAGAAAGATGACAAAGCATTCAGAATGAATGTGACTTTTAAAGATAAAGGGATTTATTGCAATGCAGCCACTCGGTGACATGTATCCGCCTAAAGCGCCTGCCGAAAGACATGTCCAGCATTATTACGATGGTAATCGCCGTCTGCTCTATATCACGAACGAACACTATATTCTGAATAGTGGCACTATCATCGTATCGCGCACGGATCCCAAAGGTATCATTACCCATGCCAATCGGGCTTTTGTGGAAACTTGTGGTTATAGTGAACGTGAACTATTGGGTAGTCCCCACTACATCATTCGTCATCCTGATATGCCGCGCGCAGCCTTCAAGGACTTGTGGGATACTGTCAAGAAAGGTGTTGAATGGCATGGTTATGTAAAAAACCTGCGCAAGAATGGGGGGTATTACTGGGTCTATGCCACTGTCACGCCAATTGTACGCGGAGATGTCATCATGGGCTACACCTCGGTGCGCCGCAAAGTGAGTGATCGCATTATCGCAGAATACGAACGCAAGTATGCCACGATGCGCTTGCGTGAAAGTTTGGAAAGCAGCCGCCGCATGGAAGAAAAAAAAGCCGGCTTTTTCGGACGTTTGTTTGCGCGGGGAAGATAGTTTTTGTCATACGCCCGTTACTCAAGAATTGATAAGGATTCCCCGGGATTGAAATATTTTCTAAATCTTGGTTTGATAGCGCTCAACCAAGATGAAAAATGCCGAAATTGGGGGACAAATAGCCGCCAAAAGCAACCGCCTTATGTGTCTGGCCTCAAGCAGAACCAGAGGCTTTGAATTTTTATGAATAATTTCTTAAACAGCAGCACAAACATCCGGATTTTCACTGCCTGTTTCTGGCGCGCAAGTCCTTTGCCCGGATAGTTCCAGTTCCACACCTGCAATAAATGCAGAGTAAGTGACGCAACACCGTGAATGCAGTCGTAAATCTGTCTGGCACCAGCTGAAAAAAACCACACGATGTTAGGCATTGTTGCCGTACAAACTGTCAATATCAATCATGGATACCAGTAGTTCGGCAAGCAATGCGGCATCATCTCCTTTGTGACGCCACAGCAAGCAGCTATTGTTTGTGACGAAAGTCCACCAGAAAACAACATCCTCTATCTTGAAGCCATTCGCAACCTGCAAAATTCCACCTTGGCACAAAAAAATCCGGTAAGGAACCGGGCTATCGCGGCCAGGGAAATGGCAGTTATCAAGGCTGTTTTTGGCAGCAGAGGCATTCTAACCTTTCGGTGCTTAAAAGAAATGACTGCAACAGATCGGGAGCTGCCGACAATTCGCGAAAGGATTTGCGAAGCCTGAAAAAATACGCGGAAAATTGAGAATTCTGTCGCTGCGCTGCCTTTCTCGAGATGCTGGCTGGCCAGCGTCCCTTTCTGCTCTCGTCTCATTCCCTGAGGCGGAGTTGGGAATGCTCTTGTGCTATAGCCCAAGTTCCTGCCAAATATTATCGATCTTTGTCACTGTTGCCGGATCAGGGCGAATAGGTTTTCCCCATTCGCGCCGCGTTTCTTCCGGCCATTTGTGGGTGGCATCAATACCCATTTTCCCTCCCAGTCCGCTGATTGGACTTGCAAAATCCAGGTAATCTATTGCGGTGCGTTCTACCAGCATGCAGTCGCGTACCGGATCGGCACGTGTGGCAACTGCCCAGATAACCTCCTTCCAGTCACGGCAATCAATGTCATCATCGACGATGATGAGGTATTTGGTATAGGTGAACTGGCGCAGGCTGCTCCATATCCCCATCATGATGCGCCGTGCATGGCCGGTGTACTGTTTTCGTATGGCCACAACAGCAAAGCGATAGGAACATCCCTCCGCAGGCAGATAGAAATCTGTTATTTCCGGGAACTGCTTTTGCAGAAGGGGGATGAACACTTCATTAAGGGCGCTGGCGAGAATAGCGGGTTCATCGGGCGGTTTGCCAAGGTAGGTGCTGTGGTAAACCGGGCTGTTGCGCAGGGTCAAGCGTTCAATGGTAAGAACGGGAAAATGCGCCTGGCTGTTGTAATAGCCGGTGTGGTCACCGTAGGGGCCTTCAAGGGCAGTTTCACCTGGATAGATGTACCCTTCAAACACTATTTCGGCACGGGCCGGCACATGCAAATCATTGCCGATGCAACGTGCCACTTCGCTGCGCGCACCGCGCAGCAGACCGGCAAACTGGTATTCACCCAGCGTATCGGGAATGGGCGTTACCGCAGCAAGCAGGGTAGCGGGATCACAGCCTATTGCCACGGCTACAGGGAAGGGCTGGCCGGGGTTGAGCTGCTGATGTGCCTGGTAATCGAGCGCGCCGCCCCGATGGGCGAGCCAGCGCATGATGACTTTGTTTTTGCCAATGGGCTGCTGGCGGTAGATGGCAACGTTCTCTCGTCGGTTGTGCGGATTGCGGGTGATTACCAGCCCCCAGGAGATTAGCGGGGCGATGTCTTCCGGCCAGCCTTGTTGAATGGGCAGGAGACCGATATCTATGTCATCTTTTTCAATAATATGGCTCTGGCAAGGAGGAGATTCCACGAGATGCGGAGCCATGTGCCAAACGTCTCTCGCCATCGTCAGCCTGCCCAGCGCATCAATGAAATCCTGCGGTGGCTCGGGTTCTTTCAGATTGGCAAGCAAGCGACCGATATCACGCAGCTTGCCGGTATTTTCAGCTCCCAGCGCGAGAGCAACCCGTGTCGATGTGCCAAACAGGTTGGCCAACAGGGGAAATTCGTAGCGGCTGCCATCTGCACGAACGGGACGGGCAAACAGTAGCGCCGGACCGCCGCTGGCAAGCACGCGGCGTGATATTTCGGTGATTTCCAGATGCGGAGAGACGGGATGATGGATGCGCTTCAGCTCATTGCGCTCTTCGAGCAGAGCGATAAAGTCGCGCAAATCGGCGCAGGGTTTCATGGTTTGCCTTGTTGATGATGAAAAGCCATTAAAGCATGCGCATATATTTATTATCAAGACCATAAATTAAATTGCATCATGCGGTATAAAATAAGATAAAATTCTGCAATTTCTGCGAGACATCATCCATCCCGCTCTTGGGCCACTTGAGGGAAAACATAGTGAACGCAATTCCGGAACTGGTTTGTCCGGCAGGCAATCTGCCCGCCCTGAAGACAGCTATTGATAATGGCGCCGATACGGTTTACATCGGGCTGAAGGACGCAACCAACGCGCGCAATTTTCCCGGACTCAATTTCGACCGGCACAGTGCTGCCGAGGGAATTGCCTATGCGCACGCACGTGGACGGCAGGTATTGATGGCGATCAACACGTTTGCCCAGGCCGGCCAGATGGACAAATGGCGTGATGCGGTGGATACGGCGGCCGCCTTGCAGGCAGATGCGGTGATCGTTGCCGATCCGTCCGTACTGGCTTATGCCTGCGACAAATATCCCGGTTTGCGCCTGCATATGTCGGTGCAGGGCTCTGCTACCAATTATGAGGCCATCCGCTTGATGCAGGAATTGTTTGGCATTCGTCGCGTGGTGCTGCCGCGTGTGCTGACGATCGAGCAGGTGCAGCACGTGGTGGAAAATACCGATGTGGAAATCGAGGTGTTCGGCTTTGGCAGTCTGTGCGTGATGGTAGAGGGGCGCTGCATTCTTTCCAGTTACACCACCGGTGAATCGCCCAACATGCAGGGAGTTTGTTCGCCTGCCAAGGCGGTGCGCTGGGAACAGCATCCCGACCGCATGGACGTGCGCCTGAATGGTGTACTCATTGACCGCTATGCACCAAATGAGCCGGCGGGTTATCCCACTTTGTGCAAGGGGCGTTTCCAGGTGGCCGGTGAAACCTATTACGCGCTGGAAGAGCCGACAAGCCTCAATGTGCTGGAAGTGCTGCCCCGGCTGATAGCCATTGGCGTGGCTGCCATCAAGGTGGAAGGACGCCAGCGCAGCCAGATGTACAGTGCGCAGGTTACCCGTACATTGCGTCAGGCACTGGACGCTGCCGCACAAGGCGACGCCTACCGGGTGAATCCGGCCTGGCAGCATGTCCTTGGCAGGCTTTCCGAAGGCAGTCAGTCCACTCTCGGTGCCTACAGCCGCCCGTGGAAATAGGAGCAAGCATGAAACTTTCGCTGGGTGCGATCCAGTTCTACTGGCCCAAGGATACCGTTTTTGCCTATTACGACGAGATGGCCGCCACGGCGATCGACATTGTCTATCTCGGCGAGACCGTCTGTGCCCGCCGTCATGAGCTTCGCCTTGCCGACTGGCTTGAGCTGGGCAAGCAGCTGAGCGCTGTCGGCAAGGAAGTGCTGCTTTCTTCGCAAGTGCTGCTGGAAAGCGAATCGGATCTCAAGCGTGTGCGCAGGATAGCCGAGCAGGGAGATTTTTTTATCGAAGCCAACGATATGGGCGCGGTCAAGCTGGCGCGGGATCATCATCTGCCCTTTGTTGCCGGGGCAACTCTCAATATCTACAACGAGCATACGCTGGCCCTGCTGCGCAAGCTTGGCGCTTTCCGCTGGGTTGCGCCGGCAGAGCTGTCGCGCGACAAACTCGCCACCCTGCTGGCACAGGCGGATGATCCCGGTGAAGTCGAACTTTTTGCCTGGGGAAAAATTCCGCTCGCGTGGTCATCGCGCTGCTTTACCGCCCGCCATTACAATCTCAACAAGGACGGCTGCGAGTTCCGCTGTCTCGAACATCCGCATGGCATGACCATGGATACCCGTGAAAAAGAGCCTTTCCTCACCATCAATGGTGTCCAAACCATGTCTTACGGGAGCCAGCTTCTGCTTGCCCATCATGCCGATATTGCCGCGCTGGGGATCGGCATCCTGCGGCTTTCCCCGCAGCTTGCCGGCATGTCGCGCGTCATTGCCCTGCACCGTCAGGTGCTGGACGGACAACTGCCGGCGCAGGAAGCCCTTGCCGAGCTGCAAACGCTTGCGACCGGCACGCCGGTTGACGGCTACTGGCATGGCAATCCCGGCATCGAAAAAATCAAGGAGTACTATCATGCCGCCGCTACCTGACTTCATCCTGCCCGCGTGGATAAGCCATGTCGGACGCAGGCTGCCAGCCCTGCCACCGCGACTTGTTCTCGTGCACACCCTGAATCTCATGCTGAAACGCGGCGTGCTCCCTGCCGACATGAGCCTGTTTGCCGGACGTCATTTCGAGATCGCCGTGCTGGACGCGGGCATCATCATCCGTTTTGGCGCCAATGCGGAACGTTTTGTCGCCAGCCATTTCCATCATGAGCCTGATTTGCGTCTTGCTGCAAACAGTGTGGATTATCTGCGCATGATGTTGCGCGAGGAAGATCCGGACACTCTGTTTTTCAGGCGCAAATTGCATATCGAAGGTGATACCGAACTGGGGCTGGTAACCAAAAACCTGCTGGATTGCGTGGACTGGCGATGCTGGCAGGCATTTTTGCCAGCTCCCTTGCGGCGCCTTGCAGAGATGCGGGGGCGGCCGGAAATCTTTTCATGACGGCAGGCTGGGAAGCAAGCTTTCGCAGGATGGCATTTGCGGCCGGAACCATGCCGTTGTGATGGTTGCCCGTTTCCCCGGCAAACCTCAGATCAGCTGCTGTTGCCGGCTGCCGAGCAGGCTGCGGATGGGCGCGGGCAGGCCGAGGTTGTCATGCCCGGCGATGAAGGGGAGCGGCAGCGAGCCTTCGCCGCCATCCACCAAATGCAGATGCAGGGTGTAATGCGTGAAATGGTGGGTGAGGCTGGTGTGCACGGGCGGGCAGGGCAAGCCGTGCTGGCGCGCGAAATCGTGCAGCGCTTGCAGGCTCTCGAACCAAGGCAGGCAATAGAGGCCACCCCAGATGCCGCGTTCGGCGCGGCGCGTGAGCCAGGCATCGCCACGGGCATTGCGCACGAGGAGGAAATAGCCGTCTTTTTCCGGCTTGGACGCGCGGCTTTTTTTGCGCGGCAGTACGGCGGTGAGATCGTGCCGGTAGGCATGGCAATCGACGGCGAGCGGGCAGAGATGGCATTGCGGCTTGCCGCGCGCGCAGTGGCTCGCGCCAAGATCCATCAGGCCCTGGGTGTAGGCGCGCAGGTCGTCCGCGCTTTCCGGCAGGCGCGCTTCGGCAATGCGCCACAGCTGCCGCAAGGTGGCGGGCGCGGCGGGATCGGCGTCCAGCCCGGCGTGGCGTAGCAGAATGCGTTTGACGTTGCCATCGAGTATGGCTTCGCGCGCGCCATAGGCGAAGACGGCAATGGCGGCAGCGGTGGAGCGCCCCACTCCTTTCAGCTTTTCCAGCTCGGCGCGGCTTTGCGGGAAGCGGCCGCCATATTGGTCGCGCACCTGTTTGGCGGCGTGATGCAGGTTGCGCGCGCGGCTGTAGTAGCCAAGGCCGCTCCAGAGCGCCATGATGTCGTCGGCAGGTGCATCGGCGAGCGCCATCACGTTGGGGAATGTGTCGAGAAAGCGCTGGTAATAGGGAATGACGGTCGCCACTTGCGTTTGCTGGAGCATGATTTCCGAGAGCCAGATGCGGTAGGGGTCGTCGCATTGCCAGGGCAGATGGTGGCGGCCATGGCGGCGTTGCCAGGCGATGAGGCGCTGGGCGAAGGACAGGGCGGGGTCTTGCATGATAGGGATGGTATTTTTTTCTCATGATGAAGCGCTTATGCTGAGAAATTTTCTCAATATAAGCGCTTGTTGATGATAAAAATCAACTATTTTTAAGGTTTTTATAGAGATTGATCTGCCGGTTTGCGCGCGGCTTGCTCGCGCAGCCAGTCGCGGTAGGGTTGGCCGTTCAGCCACAGGGTTTCGGCGACGATGCGCCCGTCTTTCACGCGCACGCCAAGGGTGGCGCTGATGTTGGGGGTGTTGTCGTCGTTGCGCCAGCGCCATAGCTCATCGATGGCAATGGCGTCGTCTTCCGGCAGATAAAAGCGGGTGAGCGGGATATGCACTTCGGCTACGGGTTGTGCCGCACTGCCGTCTTCCGGAAAGTGCAGGCGCGTGACGAGCGGCACGGCGAAGGCGTTGTCCAAGGGCGTGGTGGAAAGGTGCGTGACGCGGGCAAGGCCGTCCGCGCCGGTTTCCAGCACGGCGTAAACCGTATCGCCTTCCACGCTTCCCGACGGCACGGGCAGGCCGTTTTCCTGCGCCGGGAAGCCGAGGGCGAGGTAGCGGCCGCGCATGATGTCGTAAGGATCGACTGGCTGCAAAGCCAGTTTGAAGGCAAGCCCTTCGCGGCGGATGTTTTCTTCCTGCCACACTTGCCAGAGCGGTACGGCGAGTTGCACGACAAAGAGGAGCAGCAGGGGAAGCAGGAGCAAACGACGGGTTTTCATGCGGTTTCTCCTTTCAGGGCGGTGCGCAGGCGGCGACGCTGGCGGGCTGCCATCATGTTCAGGGTATAAAGGGCGACGCCAGCAGCGATAAAGACGATGCCCTTGATCCAGAGCGGCATGCTTTCCTCGATGAAGCGCAAATAGAGGGCGGACAATACCCAGATCAGCGCGGCATTGATGGCAACCAGGTCTCCGCTGTGCAGGCTGCGGTGCAGCTGCCAGAGGCCGAGGGCGACGATGGTGAAGGTGACGAGCCAGGGTTGCAGGGCGATGATGCTCGGCGTTCCCAGCCAGGGCTGCATGGCAGGAATGTTGATTGCAATATTGAAGCCAATAAGCGCCGCGCCGGTGAGTACGAAAGCCACATCCCAGGCGTGCAGATTGCGCCAGCGTACCAGCGCGAACAGCAGGGCAGCGGCAGAGACGATCACCAGAACGGGATTTTCCATGAATTGCGTCGTGGCTTGCCAGAAAAAGCCGTTTTCACCCAGCGCCAGCATGGCGCCGCCAAGCAACACCATGCCGACGCGCTGCATCAGGTTATAACCCGCTTCTTGCAGGGTGGAAACGGCAAGATAGCTGCTGCCGACCAGCAGCCAGAGGCAGGCCATCTCCATCTCTGCGTGCAGCAGCAGGATGAAGACGGTCGCCATCACCATGCAGGATGCGAAGCTGCGCCATATCGCGCGCTGCCCGGCATAGGCCGCGCCGCGCCGCCAGTTGAGCGCGAGCCACGGCAGCAGTGCGAGCGAATACCCGAAATATTCCCAGGAATCTGTCCACGGGTTGCCGGAAAAAAAGCGCATTTCCGTCACGCCCAGCGCCTGCACGAGAAAGAGCACGAAGAAAGCCGCCGCCCAGCTTTGCGTGAGATAGACGAGCGGAATCGTCAGCCACAGCCACAGATGCAGGAATCTGCCGGTTGACTCGATGTGATACGTCTGGGCAATCAGGGCAATGGCCGCGCCAGTGGCAACAGCCACGAAAATCGCGCTGCTTTCGCGCCATGCAATGCTGTCAGGCCGCCGGAAAAAAGTGAACAAGCAAGCCGCCTGGCCAAGCAGCAACGGCGTCAGCGCCAGCGCCACGCGCACCGGACGCGACAGCGCATGCCAGTTGGCGGCAAACAGGGCAATAATGCCCGCGCCCACGCACAGCGCAGCCAGAATGGACAGCAGCACCTGCCACCATTCGCGGCCTTGCTGGGCGGAAAGCGGATAATGCGCGGCCAGCACATCGGCCTGCGCGGGCGTAATCCAGCCGTTGCGCATCCAGAGCGGCAGCTCGGCATGCAATTGGCGAACAAAGCGTGCGTCCATATATCCTCCTGAAAACTTGTCGCATCATATAGTGCGGTTTTGGCGAATGCCAGATAGCCCATTTGCGGCAATTGCACCGTTTCTGCGGGATGCGCATGGTGATTCATGAACAATTGCCGCCGTTGCAGCAGGAAATCGCTTACAATCCGCGCCGCCCTTTAACCGATGCGAGGAATGCAGATGAAAGTTTTGATGAAGACAACACTGGCTGGCCTGATGCTGGCAGGCATGATGGCAGGCGCTTCCGCACAGGATGCCATGCCCGGCCAGGCTTCCATGGAAGTCAACATGAAGATCATGCAGGAAGTCATGACGGAAGTACCGCAGGACAAAATGACCGATGCCCCCTTCGTGATTGAAAAAACCATCGAAAAAATGAAAGCCAATATCAGCGCCCTGAAAGAAGCCGCGGAGAAAGATTGCGTGGCCATTTACGGCGATGCCAAAGCCAAGGCCTGCAAATGCGCGGCGGATAAAACCGATTATGAAGAAGTCTTCACCCTGATGAAAAAACAGGCTGCCGATCCCAGCCAGAATCTCGATGCAGACGCCAAGGCGCTGGCAGAAAAAGGCGAGAAGAACAGCATCGACTGCGGCTTCACCAAAGCGGAAATCGATGCCGCCAACGAAAAAGTCATGAAAATGATGCAGGAAAGCATGCCGAAACAGTAAGTTGCACCGGCACGGAAACCCCGCCCCGGCGGGGTTTTTTCATGGGCATTGGTGACCAGCACAAAGGCAACTGCAAAAAACGGATGGCAGGATAATAATGAGAAAATTTCTCATCAATAAGCGCTTATCGTGATAAATTTTCTTACAATAAGCGCTTGTTGATGGTAAAAATAAACTATAAAATCGATATTTATGAAATATCTTGCAGCGCCTGCTCTGCCTGCGCCGCGCGTTGCCGTTCCATTTTCTGGCGGCGCATGCTTTGCCAGCTGTGATACATCATCACGGCGATGCCCGCCCAGATGAAGCTGTAGCTCAATAACGTCGCCCAGTTGAGCGGCTCGCCGAGCACGACAACGGAAATCACGAAAAGCAGCGCCGGCTCCAGATAGCTCAGCATCCCGAACAGCACCACCGGCAGCAGCCCGTTTGCTGCAAGATTGAGCTGCATCGCCACCGCGCCATGCAAACCGAGCACCACTATCCACAGCAGCAGCATGGGCTTGGCGGCAATCAGCGCACCGCCTTCGGAAAAGAGCAGGATATAGCCCAGCGCAAAGGGCGCGATGAGCAGGAAATCGATAAAGAGACCGGTCAGCGCCGGCACTTTCTGCCAGCGCCGCATCAGGTAATAAATAGGATAAGTGGCGAACACGGCCACCGTCGCCCAGGAAAACGTGCCGGTGCGCCACAATTCCAGCGCCACGCCCGTTGCCGCGAGCGTGACTGCCAGCAGCTGCAAACGCGCCAGCCGCTCGCCGAACACGCACACCCCGCCCAGCATCATGGCGAGCGGAAAGAGGAAATACCCCATCGCCACGTCTATCCCCTTGCCATTCACCGGCGCCCACATGAACAGCCACATCTGCCCGGCAGTAATCGGCGTCGGCAAGATGATGAGCAGCCATTTGCGCCAATTGTTGCCGACGCTGCGAAAAAAGCGCAACGTTGTTCCCCATGATGACAACAAAGTCATCATCAACAGCATGGCGAGAAACATTCCGACGATACGCCAGGCAAAAATATCCGTTCCCGACATGGGCTGCATCAGCTTCCCATAGAGAAACATCATACTAAACAATATATTGGATAAAATAGCGGCAATAATGCCTTTGGCAGTGACAGACATGACCCATTCGCTGGCGTGGTATAAAGTCACATATTATACGCATGAGCCATAATAAAATTTTCCATAAAAAATTATTTGGTGATAAAATTAAGCGGCATTCCGGTCAAAATCGGAAAAAAGTTTCAAAGTCCCCCCGAAGTAAGGAGAGCTATCATGATCGAACTCGACAAACTCGACAAAGCCATTCTCATGCAATTGCAAACCGACGCCACTCTGCCCCTGAAAGCATTGGCGGAAAGCGTGCAATCCACCGTTGCCACCTGCCAGCGCCGCATCGCCAGAATGCAGGAAAGCGGCATCATCATGCGCCAGGTCGCCATCCTCAATACCCAGTCCGTTGGTCGCAGCATCAGCGTCTTCGTACTGGTCGAAATGGAAAAACAAAGCCCGAAACACCTGGCCGCGTTTGAAAAAGCCATGAACAGCGAAGCGGATGTGATGTCCTGCCACGAAATCTCCGGCGATTACGACTTCCTGCTCCTCGTGCACAGCCGCGACATGGACGACTACCACCAGTTCGCGCGCCGCGTATTCACCAGCGACAACAACGTGCGCAGCTTCAAGAGCCAGTTCGTGATGAACACCGTGAAAGCGGAAACCCTGATCACCCTGGAATAAGCAGACAGGCCGCAGCCGCACAGGCATCACCGGCAATTCCGCGCAGAAAAAAGCGTTTGGGCATCCAAACGCTTTTTTTATGGGGAAGGCGCGAGCCTCTCGTGCAGCAAAACATCCCGTTTGAATGGCAAAGCGCAAACATGCGTGAGCCATTGAAGCGATTTTGGGCAGGATTTTTTAAACTTAATAATAGCTTGCCGTGAAAATTTCCGCGCCATGGTTTGAGCTGTAGCCATTCAACCCAAAAAACTGCAACCACTCTCCCAAAAACCAGCGGGAAGACAGTAGGCTGGCGGTGAGCCGAAGGCGAACCCCAGCGCAGATAGAAAAATGTTGGGGTTCGGCAAGCCTCACCCCAACCTACGACTGCTTTTTGAGTGTCAATCCATAAAATAAGCAAAAATAGTCATTTTTTACTACTCAAAAGCGCTTATTGCGAGAAATTTTACCGCAATAAGCGCTTATTGGTGAGAAAATTTACCATTCTATATTAGGCTTGCGGCTTTTGTGCACGCAGGAGAAAGAGCGGGTAGTGCCGGGTGTCGCGTTGCAGATGGGAAAGTGTTGAGGCACGGCAACGCTTCATCCTAGGGCGTGTTGACAATTCATGCTTTAACACAATGAACTCCAAATAAAGCAAGGAACTAAATCCCCTCCCCCTCGAGGGGGAGGGGTTGGGGACTCGAAGAGCTGCGGAGCAGAGAGGGGGATAGAGAAAACCGCGCAGCGACGAAACCATCGATATTTCAAATATTTTTATGAGACCCCGTAAACTCTAGTCGCGAATTGTCAACAGTCCCTAATGCTCGCGCTATCTGTTTATCAGAGATGATGTGCGGGGATTAGATTGAATGGTGATAAAAATTGAAAGAAAAAACGCCCCTTGCGGGGCGCTAAGGCAGAAACATTGTTTCTGGGCAGCAGGTGAAATAGTTTTCCCGGATGATTATTCCGTGATTGCACCGCGTGTTCCCTGGAACACGGCAGTAGCGCTACCTGCTTCTTGCAGTTTGCCGTTGAGTTCCTGACCGCCAGGTCCCCAGACATTTGCAATGTATTGCAAAAAGCCGCGTTTTTCGCTGCTTGCCCTGCCGTTGGTGGTTTCGAAAATGACGAAATCATCCTGCGGCTTGTGCGAGAAAGTGGTCGGGTGCAATGTGACGCGGCCAAAACGGCTCAGACCAGAAATCTCGCCATGACCGGATCTGCTGCCAAAATCGAGATGATAATTGAAAGTTCCCCGATCGCTGGCGTCAAAGGCTACGCCACTATAGCTTGCTTTGCCGCTGGTGGGCATATCTGCGATGAGAGGTTCTACGCCGTAAGTAACGTGCAAGCTGATGCCCTCATTGCCTTTCTGAATATAGGACCCACTGTAAAGGCTTTGATAGCTGCGAATTTGCGTGGGCAGACGATCGCCCGAACCATCATGGAACACATTGGTGCCTGTTGCGGACAGCCAACCTCTTGGCAGGCTGTGCATATTCATTTTCAGGCGATTGTTGGCAAGAGAGGTGAGTGTATGGCCATTCAGGGTGGTATCCACGGCTACGTTTTGACCTATCGCAAAAGTAAATTCGCTGCTTTTGACAGTGCTCAAACGATCGCGATATACCTGTGGTATTTCATGCTGTGCATTATCTTGCGGTTTGGGATCCGTCGGCATATTGCTGTCATCGCCGCCACCTCCGCAACCGCTGACAAGCGCAGCAGCCATAACCAATGCAAGAATTTGTGGTTTCATTGTCGCCTCCATGAGAAATAAAAATCCATTATCAAAAGTGATAGTGGAACCAGAAGGTTATATCACAATTCAGCAGGCGCATGACGATATTTTTAACCGCGCTCTTTGCTATTACGACAGCGGCTTTTGTGCACGCAGGAGAAAGAGCGGGTAGTGCCGCGTGTCGCGTTGCAGTTGCAGGATTTCGCGCACGCGGATGTGTTGCAGGCCGGTGGCGGCTACCTGTGTTTGCAGGTGATCGGTATCAAAGCCGAGGTGCTTGACGCCTTTGCCGATGTTGTCGCCGTGGAAACTGCCGTCTTCGGCATAGAGATCGATGAGCGCCAGTTCGCCGCCGGGCAGCAGGGCGTCGGCAAAGGTGGCGAGCAGGGCGGCGATGTTTTCCACATGGTGCAGGGCCATGCAGCTGACGATGGCGTGGTATTGCCCGCTGAGGCCGGCGAAGATGTCCTGTTGCAGGGTGCGGATGTTGGCAAAGCCTTTTTCATTGAGCACGGCGAGCATTTCGCTGGAAGTATCCAGCGCGGTGACTTGTGCGACGTACGGGGCGATGGCGGTGGCAAGCAGGCCGGTGCCGGCGCCGAAATCGAGTACGTGCTGGTCGGCGCTGAGCGTCAGTTCGGCGAGCAGGCGTTCGGGCAGGGGCGCGAGCTGGCGGGAAATGGGGCGGCTGTCCCATTGGCGGGCGTTGCGGTCAAAAAGGTTGGGTTCGGTATTCATGGGTGTTTCGTAGGTTGAAGGTTGGTAAAATTTCTCATAAATAAGCGCTTGTGACGGTAAATTTTCTCTCCATAAGCGCTTATAGGTGGTAAAAAATAATTATTTTTTTCTTATTTTTGTGCAGCACTACCCAGTTCGTTCATGGCAAGGCGGTATTGCTCGGCGCGGTAGTGCCAGGTTTTCATGTAGTTGGCGGGCAGCGGTTGTGCGGAGGGGATTTTCACGGTCATCGGGTCGTAGGGCGTGCCGTGTACGCGCACTTCGAAGTGCAGGTGCGTGCCGGTGGAGGCGCCGCTGTTGCCGACTTTGCCGATGGGGGTGCCGCGCGCGACGCTTTGTCCGGCTTTGGCGTCAATGGCAGAGAGGTGGGCGTAGCGGGTTTCGTAGCCGTTGTCGTGCTCGATGATGACGAGCCAGCCGTAGCCGCGTTGCCAGCCGGCGAAGGTGACAGTGCCCTTGCCGGTGGAATGCACGGGTGCGCCATAGGCGGCTTTCAAATCGACGCCGGTGTGCGGCTGTACACGGCCGGTGATGGGGTGGCGGCGCGCGGGGTTGAAGCCGGAGGTGATGTGGCTGTATTTGACGGGCACGCGATCCATGGCCAGTTCGGGGGCGTTGCCGTCGTAGTCGTAGAAGGCCATTTTGCGGTCTTTTTCGCGCGCGTAGAACGACCAGGTCAGGGTGGCGCCGCGCAGGCCGTCCACCAGCAGGATTTTGCTGTTTTCGGGTTTGCTGCTGCCGTTTTTTACGTAGTCGGTGTAAAGGATGTGCAGGCGGTTGATGTTGCCTTGCGTGAGTCGGCGGCGCAGCGGTTCGAGCTGTTTTTTCAGATGGGGGTTGAGGTCGCTTTTCTGCAAGGCTGTCCACAGGTTGCTGCCCTGGATGACGAAGCGTTTTTTCACGAATTCGCCTTTGCTGCTGTCCGCCTCGGGAAGGGTATCGGTGCTGGCGGTGAGTTCTGCTTGGGCAGTGGGTTGGGGTGCTGTTTGCTGCGGCGGATGCGCATTTTCCGGGGGCGGTGCGAGATCACGGGCATGGAGGTGCGCCAGTGAAGATGCCGTTTCGTCGCTTTGCGCTTCGTCGGCAGAAGGGGACGCAACCGTTTCCGCGCTGGCGGCAGGCAGGGAAGAAGCGCTGTCGCGGGTGAGATCACGGGCATTGAGGTGAGCCAGTGAGGGCGTCGTTTCGTCGCTTTGCGCTTCGTCGGCAGACGGGAGAGCGGGCGTTCCGCTCTCCGGCTTTTCGGCGGGCGCTTGCGCGATGGCGGGCGTATCGATGGCGTCTGCCGGTGCGGGCGCTTCTGTTGTCGGTGGCGCAAAGGTTTCGCTTTCCGTATCCGCAGCGCTTTTGCCCGCCAGCCACGGCAAGGTGAGCAGGCTGTATTCGTTGGCCAGGGCGGTCATCAGCTCTTCGTCCTGCAAAAAAGGCGGAATCAGGGGCGGCAATTCTGGTGCATCGGCCGGCAACTCGATGATTTCCGGTGGCAGGGCATGGTCGAGGCTATCTGCAAACGGGTCGGCTAGTAGGGTATCATGCGCGCCTTGGCCCGCGAACTCTTCCACGAAGATATGCGGGAAAAACAGATAGATTGCCATGACGAGGAAACTCGCCCCCGCGATCCAGCGCAACAGGCGACGGCGGGTGCGGTCGGTATTCTTGTTATGTGGCATTTATTCGCAGTTTTTCAGAAAGCTGCTTAGTGTAACGATTTTTGCCAGGGTAAGCATTATGACGGAGTTAGATAAGCAATTGGCCATCATTCATCGCGGCGCGGAAGAGCTGATCGGTGAGGAGGGTTTGATCGAAAAACTGAAAGCGGGCAAAACCTTGCGCGTGAAGCTCGGCATGGATCCGACCGCGCCTGACCTGCATCTGGGGCACACGGTGGTGCTCAACAAATTGCGCCAGTTCCAGGATCTGGGCCATACGGTGATTTTCCTGATCGGCGATTTCACCGCGCAGATCGGCGATCCTTCCGGCAAGAACCAGACGCGCCCGCCGCTGTCGCCCGAGCAGGTGCTGAAAAACGCGGAAACCTACAAAGAGCAGGTGTTCAAGATTCTCGATCCGACGAAAACGGAGATCCGCTTCAATTCCGAATGGATGAACCGGATGACGGCGGTGGACATGGTGCGCCTGTCGTCGCGCTATACCGTGGCGCGCATGCTTGAGCGCGACGATTTCCACAAGCGCTACACGGAAGGTCGCGCCATTGCCGTGCACGAGTTTCTCTATCCGCTGACCCAGGCCTATGACTCCGTGGCGCTGGAAGCGGACGTGGAACTCGGCGGCACCGACCAGAAATTCAACCTGCTGGTTGGCCGCGACATTCAGCGCGAGTACGGGCAAAGCCCGCAAACCGTGCTGACCATGCCGATTCTCGAAGGGCTGGACGGCGTGCAGAAGATGAGCAAGTCGCTTGGCAACTACGTCGGCATTTTCGAATCCGCCAACGACATGTTCGGCAAGATCATGTCGATTTCCGATGAATTGATGTGGCGCTGGTTTACCCTGCTTTCCCTGCGTCCGCTGGCCGAGATCGATGCCCTGAAGGCGCAGGTGGCGGAAGGGCGCAACCCGCGCGATGTGAAGTTTGAACTTGCGCGCGAAATCGTCGCCCGTTTCCATGATGAAGCGGCGGCGGAAGCGGCGCAGCAGGCGTTCGTGAACCGCTTTGCCAAGGGCGAGATTCCCGAGGATCTGGAAGAGATTGCGCTGTCCGGCGTGCACGGCATTGCCCATGTGCTCAAAGAAGCGGGGCTGGTGGAAAGCACCTCGGAAGCGTTCCGCCAGATCAAGCAGGGCGCAGTGAAAGTGGACGGCGAAAAAATTGCCGACAAGGATCTGCAACTGCCCGCCGGTTTTGCCGGCATTGTGCAGGTGGGCAAGCGCCGCATCGCCAGGGTTTTGATTTCATGAAGTTGTTAAAGATAGGATTATTGGCTGTCTGTAGCGCTTTTGCCCATGCCCAGCCGATGATGAATGCGCCGGCGAATGAGGAAGCGGCGGCGCTCTCTACCAGTGCGCTGTTCGAGCAATACCAACCCAGCATTTTCCAGATTCGCGTCATCAATCAGGCGACGGGACAGAAAACCTCGATTGGTTCCGGCTTTGTCGTCGGCGACGGCACCATGCTCGCCAGCAATTACCACGTGGTCTCCGATGCCGTGAACAAGGAAAAGCACGTGCTGGAATATGTCGATGCCGACGACAACAGCGGCACGCTGACCCTGCTCGGCGTCGATGTGGTGCATGATTTGGCGCTTTTGAAGGCGGACAAGGCGCTCGGCAAACCCTTCAGGCTCGACGGCATTCCGCGCCAGGGCGAGCCGCTCTTTGCACTCGGCAACCCGCATGATCTGGGATTCGTGATTGTCGATGGCATCAACAACGGGCTTCTGCGCAAAAGCTCGCGCGCGCGCATTCTCTTTTCCGGATCGCTCAATTCCGGGATGAGCGGCGGGCCGACGCTGAACAGCCGCGGCGATGTGGTCGGCGTCAACGTCGCCTACTTGCGCCAGGGCAACGACATCAGCTTCGTGATTCCCGCCAATTACTTGCAGGAGCTGCTCGACAAATCCGCAGGCGGCGCCGACATGAATGCCGCCATCACCGGGCAGCTGTTCGCCGACAACGACGCCTATTTCCGCGACTATCTCGACAAAGACTGGCCGCACACGCAGGTCGGCGATTTCCGCGTGCCGATGGCGATGCGCGAAGACGTGCGCTGCTGGGACAGCTCGCCCGATCCCGATGTGGACGATGTGATCGGCGTGGAATCGGTCACCTGTTTCAACGACCGCTCGACCTTTATCAACAATGACGTCAGCGTCGGCGAAATGGGCTATTCGTTCACCCATTTCTACGCGCGCGAACCCATCCTGCGCGCGCGCTTCTATCGCCTCTACGCCTCGCAATACCGCATTGCCGCCGAGCGCCGTCCGCGCCGCGATTATGGCGATTACGACTGCCGCGCCGAATTTCTCGAAGTGGGCGGCAAGCCCTTCAAGACCACGTTCTGCCGCCAGCCGAGCAAGCATTTCGCCAAAGACGGCGAAGCGATTGAAGATATGCGCCTCATTGCCGCGCAAATCGGCGAAGACCAGGAAGGGCTGATGGTCGAAGTCATCATCAACGGCGTGCAAAGTCGTCTCGGCCAACAGGTGCTTGCGCATATTCTGGAACAAATACAATGGCAAAAATGATCGTTGAACATCAGGGTCGCGCCTGGAAAATCGCGGATTTCCCGCTCACCATCGGCAAGAGCGCCGCCAATGACATTCTCGTCAACCGCGCCGCCGCCGAACACGCCATCATCGAAGAAACGGCGGAAGGCCTGCAATTGCGCGCCCTGCATCCCTGCCACCTGAACGGCAAGCCGGTTTCCGGCACGCGCCGGCTCGACGGCAATGCGCGCCTCAATATTGCAGGCGCCGTTCTGCCGCTCTGGCTCGATCCCGACAAGCCCATGCCCGCGCTCGCATCCGCCGGACGCTGGGCCTGGGTTGCGCATCCCGCGGCCGCGCTTTTCTGGTTTGCGCTCGCCATCGCCCTTCCCCTGTGGATAGGCTATCTCTCGGCGCCGCAGCGCTACCTTCTCGATTACAGCATCATCTTCACCATGAGCGCGACCATCATCGCCATCGTCTGGCTGATGAACGCCTTCTTGCTGCCGCTCGTCGGCCGTCATCTCGTCATGCCGCTGCTCGGCATCGTCTCGTGGCTGTCGGTGCTGAGCGATGTGACCGAGCAGGCCGCCTACTACTTCAATTTCCAGCTTGACTGGAGCGGATTCGATCTTGCCGCGCTGCTTTTCACCATTGCCGTCTTCTTGTGGGTATTGCGCGGCTATCTGCGCGACAGCACCGCCATTGCCGGCCGCGCACTCAACCGTTATGCACTTGGCGCGGCCCTGCCCTGCCTGATCCTGCTCGCCTTCGCCTTTTTGAGCAATCACGAGTTTTTCGCGCAGCGCGGCGGTACCTACCCGAGCTATCACCGCGAATTGCTGCCGGAGATGATGCCGGGCATTGCCGCGCGTTCTGTTGGCGAATTTTTTGAGATTGAAAAAACAAATTGAAAATCGATTTTTCGATTTGTTTTATGAATAAAAAATCATCCATGGGGCATCCGGCGGCGCTATAATGCGCGCCTTTATCACCTGAAAATCAAGGAGTCATTATGGATATCAACATCGGCATGAGCGACAAGCAACGCGCCACCATTGCCCAGGGGCTTGCCAAGGTACTGGCCGACAGCTACAGCCTGTCCATCAAAACCCACAACTATCACTGGAACGTCACCGGCCCGCAGTTCAACGCGCTGCACGGCATGTTTGAAGAGCAGTACACCGAGCTTTTCACTGCCATCGACGAAATCGCCGAACGCATCCGCGCGCTGGGCCATCTCGCGCCCGGTTCGTTCCGTGAATTCACCGCGCTTACCAGCATCAAGGATGGCGATGGCAGCAACGGCGCCGAAGCCATGATCCGCGATCTGGTGGAAAGCCAGGAAACCGTGGCGCGCACCTGCCGCGAACTCTTCCCGGCCGCCGAAGAAGCAGGCGACCAGCCCACCTGCGACTTGCTCACCGTGCGCATGCAAACGCACGAAAAAACCGCATGGATGCTGCGCTCCATGCTCGCCAACTAAGCACTTTTCATGCGCGAAACCCTGCTCCGGCAGGGTTTTTTGTAGCGAGTTCTGCTGCTGAAAGTGCGGCGACGCAGTTTGCCGGTTGTACCGGCATGCGGCGCCTTGTTGCGCGCGCTACAATCGCCGCTTTTTCGCGCAAGGAAGACGGATGGGTTGGGTATATCTGATCGTGGCCGGTTTGCTGGAAATCGGCTGGCCGCTGGGGCTGAAACTGGCGCAGCAGGAAGGCTATCGCGCTCTTGGCATTGGCGCTGCGGTGATATTCATGGCCGCGAGCGGCTTTTGCCTTTTTCTGGCGCAAAAGACGATTCCGATGGGCACGGCCTACGCGGTGTGGACGGGCATCGGTGCGGCGGGCGCGTTTATCGTCGGCATTGCCTTTTTCGGCGACCTTTCTACTGTCGGACGCTGGCTGGGTGCGGCGCTCATCATTGCCGGCGTGGTGGTGATGAAGCTGACCAGCCCGGCGTGAAGTGCGCGCGCAGCAAAATTGATATACACTTCCGCCCCTTGCGTGCGGGGAAGGCGCACTCTCTTGTCGCAATATGAGAAAATTTATCACCATTAAGCGCTTTTGTTGAGAAAATTTTCTCGTGAAAAGCGCTTATTAGCGATAAAAAACTACTATTTTTGTTGATTTTATATACGGAGTATTCATGAAACCCATTATTGCCGCGCTGGCGGTGCTTTCTGCTGCCGCGCTTGCTGACGACGCCGCCATTCGCGGCCAGCTGCAAAAATTCGGCATGCAGCAAATCGAGATTACCGATTCGCCGGTGCCCGGCCTGCGCCAGGTCATGAGCGAGCAGGGCGCGTTTCTCGCCACGCCCGACGGTCAGTATTTCCTGCAAGGAAGCCTTGTGCAGATGACGGACAAGGGCCCGGTCGATCTCACGCTGCGTCCCTTCCTCGCCAAGATTGATGCCGAAGCCGAGCACATGATCACCTTCAAGGCGGAGAATGAAAAGCACGTGGTCAACGTCTTCTTTGATATCACTTGCCACTATTGCAAGGTGATGTTCAAGGAAACCAAGGATTACAACGATCTCGGCATCACCGTGCGCTATCTCGCCTTCCCGCGCAACGGCCTTGCCAGCAAGACCGCGCGGCAGATGGAAACCATCTGGCAAAGCGAAGACCGCAAGGCTGCCCTCATTGCCGCTGAAGAAGGCAAGCTGCCCGAGAAGGAAACGCGCGTCGATATCGTGAAAACCCATTACGAGCTGGGCGCGCAGATCGGCATCCAGGGCACGCCGGCAATGGTGACGGGCAGCGGCGAACTCATTGGCGGCTATGTTCCGCCGAAAGATCTGCTGGCGCGCTTGCAGGGCGATAGCTGATTTCCATAAATCCACTCAGTACACGACAAAACTCTTCATTTTATTGAAAGCACCGCACAAAAGCCCCTCCCCCAGTGGGGGAGGGGTTGGGGAGAGGATAGAAAACAAACAATTTTTTCGGATTTTGAAGTTGGCCGAGATGTTTGTTTCACCCCTCACCCCTACCCCTCTCTGCTCCGCAGCACTTCGTGTCCCGTGGGGAGAGGGGTTGATTTGGTGCATATTTTTAAGTTTTGTCGTGTACTGAGATAAATCCATTAAAAATAATCATTTTTTGTCCGAGGGTTACGCCATGACGCGCATTATTCTTCCCTGTGCCAAAGGCAGCGAACAGGTTCTCACCGAGGAGGCGCAAGCGCTGGGTTTGCAGCAGGTGAAAACCGGCGTGGCCGTCGTTTCCGGCGAAGGCGACATGGAAACCGCCTATCGCCTGTGCCTGTGGTCGCGCGTGGCGAGCCGCGTGCTCTGGGTACTGGATGAGGGCAAAATCGAATCGCCTGACGACCTCTACGCGCGCGTGGAAGCGCTCGACTGGGACGAGCATGTCGATGTCGATCGCACCTTCGCCGTCTCCTTCAATGGCATCGGCCAGGGCATCCACAACACCCAGTTCGGCGCGCTGAAAGCGAAAGACGCCATCGTGGACAAACTGCGCAAGGTGCTGCGTCGCCGCCCCGATGTGGACAGCCGCAACCCCGATCTTTCCATCGACCTGCACCTGCGCAAGGGCATTTTGACCACCGCGCTCGATCTCTCCGGTGGCGCGCTGCACCAGCGCGGTTACCGCCAGCAGCAGGGCGTGGCACCCCTGAAAGAGCATTTGGCAGCCACCCTGCTCTATCGCGCGCACTGGCCGACGCTCGCGCGCCAAGGCGCAAATTTTATCGACCCGATGTGCGGCGCGGGCACGCTCGTCTGCGAAGCGGTGCTGATGGCGGCCGACATCGCCCCCGGCCTCTCGCGCAAACGCTTCGGCTTTGAACACTGGCAGAGCCACAAGCCGGGCGTGTGGCGGCGCTTGCTTGATGACGCAAAAACGCGGCGCGACGCCGGGCTTGCCGCGCTCGCCAACAAATTCTACGGCTTCGACGAAAACGGCCAGGTGCTCGCGCTGGCGCGGCAAAACGCGGAAACCGCCGGCATTGCGCGCCACATCCATTTTGAAAAACGTGCGCTTGCCAGCCTGCGCGCGGAAAAAGCCTACGGCGAGCGCGGCCTCATTGCCAGCAACCCGCCCTATGGCGAGCGCCTCGGCAACACGCGCGAATTGCTCGCCACCTACACCACGCTCGGCGCCACTTTCAAAACCTTCCCCGACGGCTGGCAGATGGCGCTGATTTCCACCAATACCGACATGCTGAAGCGCCTGCGCCTGCGCGCCAGCCGCGACTATCAGGCCTTCAACGGCGCGCTCGAAGGCAAAATCATGCTCTACCAGCGCGACAACCAGCCGGAAGACCGCGAGACGCCGGTTGCCGAACATGCCGCGCATCTGGGCGACGGCGCGCAAATGTTTGCCAACCGCCTCGCCAAGAATTACGCGCACATGGGCAAACTGGCAGCGAAGCGCGGCGTGGAAGCCTGGCGCGTCTATGACCAGGATTTGCCGGAATACGCTGTCGCCATCGACCTTTACGGCGACCATGCCCATATTCAGGAATACGCGCCGCCGAAAACCATCGATCCGCAAAAAGCGCGCCAGCGCATCCTCGATATTTTGCAGGCCGTGCCGCAAGTGCTGCCGGTGAAAGCGGAAAACATCGTCCTGAAAACGCGCGCGCGGCAAAGCGGCAAAGCGCAGTACGACAAGCACGACGCCCGTGAAGAATATCTGCAAGTTGCCGAAGGCAAAGCGCAATTTTTCGTGAACCTGCACGATTACCTCGATACCGGCCTGTTCCTCGACCATCGCCTGATGCGCGAGCGCTTGGGCGCGGAAGCAGAGGGCAAGCGCGTCCTGAACCTTTTCTGCTATACCGCGACCGCGAGCGTTCATGCCGCGCTCGGCGGCGCGGCCTACACCACCAGCGTCGATCTCTCGCCCACCTATCTCGACTGGGCGCAGCGCAATTTCGATCTCAACGGCCTTTCCGACCGCCACCGCCTGCAACGCGGCGACGTCATGGCGTGGATGGCCGAAGGCGACAGCCAGTTCGACCTCATCTTCTGCGACCCGCCCACCTTTTCCAACACCAAGAAAACCCAGCGCGTGTTCGACGTGCAGCGCGACCATGTGACCCTCATCGAGCATTGCATGCGCCGCCTCGCGCCCGGCGGCACCCTCTATTTCTCCAACAACTTCCGCCAGTTCAGGCTCGATCCCGCGCTTGGCGAGCGCTTTGCCGTTGCCGACATCAGCGACAAAACCATCGACTTCGATTTCAAGCGCCGCCCCAACATCCATCGCGTCTGGCGCATTCGCCATCGTGAATGAGAAAATTTATCACCAATAAGCGCTTTATGTGAGAAATTTTCTCGCAATAAGCGCTTATGAATGGTAAAAAATCACTATTTTTAGCATTGTTATGAAAAACATCACCTCGCAGTCTATCGACACTTTCGCCGCCTTTCTCCACGACCTGCAAAACCGCATCACGCAAGCGCTTGCCGCCGAAGACGGCAAACCCTTTGCGCGCGAGCACTGGCAGCGCGACGGGCAACAGGGCGGGCTGGCCGGAGAAGGCATCACCGCCGTGCTGAAAGGTGGTGACGTGATCGAGCAGGGCGGCGTCAATGTTTCCGTGGTGCGCGGCGCGCAACTGCCGCCATCGGCCACCGCCAAGCGCCCCGAGCTTGCCGGTTGCGCCTTCCGCGCGCTAGGCCTCTCGCTCGTCATCCATCCGCGCAATCCCCATGTGCCGACCAGCCACGCCAATATCCGCCTGTTTGTCGCGGAAAAAGGCGACGGCAGCGTGCGCGACTGGTGGTTCGGCGGCGGGTTTGACCTGACCCCGTTCTATCCCGTCGCGGCCGACTGCATCCATTGGCACACCGTGGCGCACGCCGCCTGCGCGCCTTTCGGCGCCGAACTTTACCCGCGCCTGAAAGACGCCTGCGACCGCTATTTCTATCTGCCGCACCGTGGCGAAACGCGCGGCATCGGCGGCCTTTTCTTCGATGATTTCAACGAACTGCCCTTTGCCGAGGCGCTCGCCTTCACGCAGGGCGTGGGCAACGCCTATCTCGACGCCTACCTGCCCATCGTGCAGCGGCGCAAGGCCACACCCTACAGCGCGCGCGAGCGCGACTTCCAGCGCTACCGCCGCGGCAGATACGTGGAATTCAACCTGCTTTACGACCGCGGCACCCACTTCGGCCTGCAATCGGGCGGGCGCACCGAATCCATCCTGATGAGCCTGCCGCCGGACGTGCGCTTTGAATACGGCTACGCCCCGGAAGCCGGTTCGCCGGAAGCCGCCCTGCAAGACTATTTGCGCCCGCGCCACTGGTTGGGAGACAACGCATGAGCACCATCGTCGGCATCGACCTCGGCACCACTCACAGCCTCATCGGCATCTTTCGCGACGGCAAGCCGGAACTCATCCGCAACGCGCTGGGCGACGTGCTCACGCCCTCGGCAGTCAGCGTGGACAGCGACGGCAGCATCCTCGTCGGCCGCGCCGCGCAGGAAAGGCTCATTACCCATCCGCAGGTGAGCGCCGGCGCGTTCAAGCGCTTCATGGGCAGCCAGAAAACCTATCAGCTCGGCAGGCACACCTTCACGCCGGAAGCGCTTTCCGCCCTCGTCCTGAAATCGCTGAAAGCCGATGCCGAAGCCGCGCTGGGCGAAAGCGTGCGCGACGCCGTCATCACCGTGCCTGCCTATTTCAATGACCAGCAGCGCCGCGCCACGCAAATCGCCGCAGAAATGGCGGGTCTCAACGTGCGCCGTTTGCTCAACGAACCCACCGCCGCCGCCATGGCCTACGGCCTGCACCAAAGCGGCAGCGACAAGCAGTTTCTCGTCCTCGACCTCGGCGGCGGCACCTTTGACGTGACGCTCCTCGAAATGTTCGACGGCATCATGGAAGTACGCGCCAGCACCGGCGACAACGCCCTTGGCGGCGAAGACTTCACCGCGCTCCTCGTCGCCCATTTCGCCCAAGCCCATCCCGAAATCGATGCCGGGGCGCAGCGCGGCCTCATCCATGCCGCCGCCGAACAGGCCAAGCGCGCCCTCGGCAGCCACGCGCAGACCGACATCGCCATCCATCTCAACGGCGAACGCATCGCCGCGCCGGTCAGCGCCGCCGAATTCGCGCAGCTGAGCGCCGAACTCCTGCAACGCATCCGCGACCCCATTGAGCGCGCCGTGCGCGACAGCCGCATGCGCCTCTCCCAGCTTGACGACATCCTCCTCGTCGGCGGCGCCACGCGCATGCCCCTCATCCGCCAGAACCTAACCCGCCTGCTCGGCAAATTCCCGAGCGTCTCCTTGAATCCCGACGAAACCATTGCGCTTGGCGCTGTCGTGCAGGCCGGCCTCGTCGCCCGCGACCAGGCGCTCGCCGAAGTCGTCATGACTGACGTCGCCCCCTATTCGCTCGGCGTGGAAACCAGCGTGGAAATCCAGCCCGGCATGTTCCGCGACGGCCTCTTTGCCCCCATCATCGAACGCAACACCACCATCCCCGCCAGCCGCATGCACACCTTCTACGCCCTGCATGCCAGCCAAACCCACGTCGATTTCCAGATCTATCAGGGCGAAGCGCGCCACGTGCGCGACAACATCCGCCTCGGCAACATCCAGATCGACATCCCCAAAGGCGTGAAAGACGCGAGCAAAGTCCCGCTCGAAGTGCGCTTCACCTACGACGTCAGCGGCCTGTTGGAAGTGGACATCGACGTGCAGGGCAAGCGCCACAACCTCGTCATCCACAACCAGGACAGCCATCTGGGCGAAGCGGAGATCGCTCGCATCCGACGCGAACTCGAAGCGCTCAAAATCCATCCGCGCGAGCGCAGCGACATCCGCGCCATACTGGCGCGCGGCGAACGCCTCTACATGCAGCACCTGGGCGATACCCGCGCCTATTTGCAAAGCGCCATCGCCCAGTTCGAAAACGCGCTTGACAGCCAGCACGAGCAAACCATCCGCCACGCCATGCAGGAACTGGAAAAAGTGCTGGATGCAGTAGAGCGCAACGAGATATGGTAAATTTTCTCATAAATAAGCGCTTATTGTGCAAAATTTTCTCACTATAAGCGCTTATTTGTGGTAAAAAATCACTATAAACAAGCATTATATGAAAAACAACCCCTGGCATATTCTCGGCATTGCCGCCACCGACGACGAGCGCACGATCAAGCGCGCCTACGCCAAGGCGCTGAAAGCGCTCGATCCCGATGATCGCGAGGCGTTTATCGCCTTGCGCGAGGCTTACGAAGCGGCGCTGCAAGAGGCTTACTGGTGGCAAACGGAGGCGGAAGAAAACGGAGCGACAGATGCAGTCGGCAGCAGCCCTTGGGCGACGGCCTATGCCGAATACACGCAGGCGGACGGGCTTTGCGAGGCTTACGATGCGGCGGGCGATGCGCACGGCGAGGAGGAAGATGCGTCGCAGGCGGCGTCGCCGCAGGATTGCTTTCTTGACGAGTGCTGGCAAGGCTGGAACGAGAGCGGTTCGGATGCGGCGCTGCTGGCGCGTTTGCAGGCGGAGTATGTAGCGCTTGCCGAGCGCGATCTGGATACGGTGCTGGATTACGGCGATACGCTGCTGGAGTGGTTTTACCTGTCGGAGAATGATGCGCCGCGCGCGTTTGCCTGGGCGGCGGATACGTATCAGTGGACGGGCTTTGCCGATGCGCGGCTGGCGGATTTGTATGAGCGTTATCCGTCGTTGGTCAATCCGCGCGTGGCCAGTTATGCGGCGCTCGCAGAGTGGGATGAAAACTGGCAGCAAGGCTTTTGGGCGCGGCTGGTGCAGGCGATTCATCCCTTGCGCCGAGGCGAGGCGGAGCGGGATTTCCAGAGGTTCCGTCGCGACAGCCGTGGCGTGGCGCCGCAGGATTTGCCAGCGAGTTTGCAGGCGCTGTATCACTTGGGCGAGCGCTCGACATTTGCCCATATTATGAGTTTTTTGCCGCTCCTCGGCATCGTCCTCCTTTTGGGCGTCTTGCGCCCTGAAGCCGACAATGGCGCAGCGTTTTTGTGGCTGCTGGCCAGCTGGCTCGCCTATTTGCTGGGCGCGGCGATATACGAGACGGGCAAGATCGCGGGCTGGCGACTGTCGCGGCGCGAATGGCTGATTGGCTTGGGCTGCGTGGCCGGATTGCTCACTATCGTGGGCATATTTTCCTCGCCGACAGAGCGCGAAGCGAGTTGGCTTACCGTGAATCTCGCCGCGATGCTTGCGCTCTATCTCGCCGCCGTTGTCTGGCAGCGCATGGTGGCGCGGCAAGCGCCAGCGCAAAGGCCGCGCGGAGTGTGGCTGGAACAGGCTGTTTTCGCCCTGATATTGTTGACGATTTGGTCTCTCGCTTATGCGGAGCTGCAAGGGAATGCGCTGGAAGCGCACACGGCGTTTGCCGTGCTGCCGCCAGCCGGTGCGGCGTTTGCCTATACGACGCTGCGCCGCACCGCCTTGTCCGCGCAAACGCGCATGCAGTATGTGAGCGCCTTGCTGCAAGCGGCGGTGCTGTTGCCCGTTTTCTGGGCGGTGCTGACCTTCCTGCCGTTCAACGCCCAGGAAGGCGCGCTGTACTGGGTGCTGCGCATCTATGTGATCACCGGCATCATCGCCCTCTGGCTCAACCCGGTTTATCGCCAGTGGCATTACGCCTTGCCGACGCTCCTCGGCCTCGCCGCCTTTATCGCCTTTATGGCCGGTCTGCCGCCGGTGTGGCTGATAAAACTCCAGCTCGGCCTGTGGATACTGCTGCCGCTCGCCATCCTCGCCACGCCGCGCTTTCCGCGCCTGGGTTTTGCCCTGCCACAAACCCTGCGCAGCTTTGCGCAAAGCATTCTCGCCATCGTCGCGCCGCTCTCGTTCTGGCATTTGGGCTGGTATCTGGCGTTTGCCTTCAGCATCGGCGTCATGCTCTATATCCTGTGGCTGGACAGCGAACTGGATGAGGCAATGCCATGAAGATTTTTCTGTTGTTGGCAGGCGATTATGCCGCGCCTGCCGTGTTGCCACAGGCGGGCGATGCCGTGATTGCCGTGGATGGCGGCATTCGCCATGCCGCGCGCCTGGGTGTGGTGCCCGATTTGTGGCTCGGCGATTTTGACAGCAGCGATGCGGCGCTCATTGCGCAATATGCGGACGTGCCGCGCCGCACGTTTCCTGCCGACAAGGATCAGACCGATTTCGAGCTGGCGTTGGACTGGGTGGCGCAGACTTATGACGAAGGTACGCTGCATGTGATCGGCAGCGGCGGCGATGAAGCCGATCATGCTTTTGCCAATGTGTGGGTGCTGGCGCAAAGCCGTCTGCCGGTGGTGCTGTGGCAAAAAAATGCCGTGATCGTCGCGGCGCACGGCGAGTTTCAAATGCACTTTGCCGCGCCGTCAGGCAGCAAGGTGAGCCTCTTTGCCACCACGCCTTTGCACGGCGTGAGCACGCAGGGACTGCGCTGGCCGTTGCGCGATGAGTCGCTGGCGCCGTTTGTGGCGCGCGCCGCACGCAATGAAGCTCTGCAAAATGAAATCGGGGTGGGATGGCGCGCAGGATATGGATTGGTCTTTTTGCCTGAAGGCGCAAAAGATTTATCCATAAATAGTTAATTTATGAACGTTTTTTATCACCAATAAGCGCTTATCGCGAGAAAATTTATCGCGATAAGCGCTTATTGATGAGAAATTTTCTCATGCGTCAGTTCAGGTTTGCCTGGCGCAGCTCTTCGAGCAATGCTGCCATGTCGTCGGGGAGCGGCGCGGAAAAGGCGAGATATTCGCCGCTGCCCGGGTGTTCGAGTTCGAGTTCGGTGGCGTGCAGCGCCTGGCGCGGGAAGGTGATAATGCGTTCGCGCAAGTGGTCGTCCATGCCCTTTGGCACCAGGGTTTTGTTGCCATAGACGGGATCGCCGACGAGCGGATGGTGGATTTCCGCCATGTGCACACGGATTTGGTGGGTGCGGCCGGTTTCCAGTTGCACGCGCAAGAGCGTGAGTTCGCCGAAGCGCTCTTCGATGCGGTAATGCGTGATGGCTTCCTTGCCGTCCGGGCGCACTGCCATGCGGGTGCGATCCTTGTGATGGCGGGCCATGGGCAGGTCGATGGTGTTGCCCGCGGTGACATAGCGGTGCACGAGGGCGAGATAGGTGCGGTGCATTTCGCGGCTTTGCAGCTGCTGCACCAGCGACGTATGCGCGCGCAGGGAACGCGCGACGACCATGAGGCCGCTGGTGTCCTTGTCGAGGCGGTGCACGATGCCGGCGCGCGGCAATTGCCGGGTTTCGGGAAAATGGTGCAGGAGGGCGTTCAGCACCGTGCCGCGCGGGTTGCCGACAGCAGGATGGACGACAAGCCCGGCGGGCTTGTTGATCACGATGATGTCTGCATCGGCATGGACGATATCCAGGGGAATGGCTTCCGGCTGCGCTTCCGTTTCCACGCTGATGCCAACATGGCCGCTGATGCGGTCGCCCGGGAAAACATGCTCCTTGGGCTTGACCGCGCGCGCGTTCAGGAGAATGTCGCCGTCCTTGATCGCCTGTTGCAGGCGGGCGCGCGAGACTTCGGGAAAATGTTGCGCGAGATATTGGTCAAGGCGGATATTTTGTGCGTCAACCGTCAGCTCGATGACGGCATGAAAATCTTGTTGCTGTGCAGAAGCCATAAGTAACCGTTTATAATGCGTGCTTTGTTTGCGATAGAGTGAATTATGCCGAAGCGTATTATATGGGTCATGATAGCGGGAAGTTTGGCCGCCTGCTCGTCCATCAAAGAAGATAGAACCGTGGGGTGGAGCGCCGACCAGCTTTACCAGTCGGCAAAAACGGAAATGGAAAGCAGCAACTACCGCACCGCTTCCGAATACTACACCAAGCTGCTGGCCCGATATCCCTACGGCCAGAAAGCGCAGCAGGCCGCGCTTGATCTCGCCTACAGCTATTACAAGGCTGGCGAAGCCGACAAGGCGCGCGCGGAATACGAAGCCTTCATCCGCACCTACCCGCGCCACACTTATATAGACTATGCCTACTATATGCTCGGCGTTGTCGCCTATGAAAAAGACATCACTTTCTACGACAAGCTCAATCCCACTAATCTCGCGCAAACCGATCCCGAAGCCATGCAGGCGGCATTCAATGCCTTTGCGGAAGTCGTCAGCCGTTATCCCGACAGCGAATATGCCGAAGATGCCCGCTACCGCATGCTCTTCCTGAAAAACCTGCTCGGCCAGCACGAACTGGAAATCGCGGATTACTACTTGCGTCGCGGGGCTTATGTGGCCGCCGCCAACCGCGCGAAAAACATCCTGCAACGCTACGAACAAACGCCAAGCACGCCTTACGCTTTGGCGCTGATGAGCCGCGCCTACCGCGAACTCGGTCAAACACAGCTGGCAGAAGACGCACTGCGCATTCTGAAGCTGAACTTTTCCGGCCAGCTGAACGATCCCGAGCTTCGTCGTTATCTGGAAGGAAACATCAGGACGAAGAAGAATCTTTGGGAGATCTTGCGTTCGAAGCCGAAGGTTTGAAGAGCTGGTACAGCAGATGATAAGAAAGGATCCCGCATTTTGGCGGGATTTTTGGTTTTTTGGGCTGTTGGTTGTGTAGGTTTTTGGGGAGCTATTGGGTGCTGGATGGGGCTTGTTGGTGGTGTGGTCGGT
>JAUMXB010000023.1 GCA_030529365.1 Cardiobacteriaceae bacterium
CCCAAAATATAAAAGCGGGTGTCGGGCGATAATTCGGGCGCAGCTTCCTGTAAAGGGCGGCCTTTGGCCACTTGCGCCAAAATATTGAAGATTTTTTGGTTTTCCTGCTCGTCGTCGGGCGGATCAAGCATATCGGCAAAGCAGGCTTCGGCAGCGACGGCCTGTTCAGGGGTATCGGCCTCCGCCCAAAAAACGGTACTGGCATCGCCGATAGTCAGGCAATGGCCGTTTTCACGGCGCAGCAAGTAATTGAGTGCGGTGGTATAGGCAAAAGCAGACACCTCCGACACCGGCGCATTCGCACCTTGCTCCTTGCCGAAAGAAGTGAACGATTCTTTATTGAACGAGATAATCGAGCCGCCCGAACTCTGCCCGCCAAACACGCCTTTAATCGCCGGATGCAGCCGCGCAATCGGCGCTGACTCACCGCTAATCAAACACAAGCCCTGTTCCGCTTCATCGTTTTGCAAGCAATTGGCCCACAATGCCTGCGCCGCTTCGCGCTGATGGATATAGCCGTGCGTGCCATCCAATCTGAATACCACGTTGGCATCCAGCATGTCAGGCAGGCACGGCGGATGGGCAAACTGCTCGGGTTGCCAGCGTTCCAAAAAACGGCGCAAGGCCAGCAAACCGTCGTCTTGCGTGTCTTTCAGGGCTTGCAAATGCAGCTCGCGGAAAGCGGCAAAAGTTTTTTCAGACGGCCTAAACGGCTGCTCTTTGGCCGTAGCTTTGTCTTTATTGGCTTCCACGCCCAGTGCGTAGGCGGTTTTGTCCCAAAGAAAAAATGGTTTAGGTGTCGTACCGGGACGTTTAAAAGATTGCGGCACACTCATCAGGCGGGGCTGCGGCTTTTTGTCGCCTGTGAGATGCGGCACCACATCCACCAACAGGCCATCTGAATCCAGCACCAGCACCCAGCCGATTTTTTCCTCGCTAAACCCATAAGGCGGCACTTTCGGATTGCCCGCCACATCGTTTTCAGCCGCCAAACGGCGGTAATAACGCGCAAGAGAGGTCAAAATCATTTTTTCACCTCCTCCGCAAAAAACGGCGGCACTTCAACCACCCCGTTTTTCATCTCCGCACGGAAGAAATGCGGCAGATTGCTGCCGTCGAAATCAATATCGTGCAGCATCCAGCCCAAATCACGATCGCGCTCGTTTTCAGGCAACTCCGACTCCGGCAGTGAATCCTCATCTACCCACGCAAAATGCGCCGGAAACTCGCGCACACCCATGCAAGGCTGCTGGAAACACTGCCCTTTTGTAGCACGGCGTTTGAACATTTCGATATGCTTGGCAATCGTTTCGCCCTCGCCCGCCCGTGCAGTCAACACGGCATGCGCTTCAATCACATAACCCACGTCTTTCAACACCGTTGCCGCGCGCTGCTGACGGTCATCCTCAATCAGCGCATACAAATCTTCCACACGCTTGCGCCGCATCGCCCCGCTGACCTTGCTGGCCGAAATCTTGCTGCCCAGCTCATTGCGCCGCACCGACTCGAAACGAATCGGCTTCAACACATGAATACGGTCAATCACCCAGCGAATCGCCGGCTTCCAATGCACCGCGGCCAAAATTCCCCGCGCCGCTGAGGGCGTCATCACATCGTAAGAGACACGCTCCACTTTCATTTCCGGGCGGGTAAAACAGGCGTAATCACCCCAGATGTGCAAACGAACTTTATTCTCCATGCACCGCTCTCTCCTCTGCTTCTTGTTCAATCCACGCCTCCCCTAAGGGAGGCGATTCTCATCACAAAGTTCAATCGAACTGTTTCAACACACACCCACTGTCAGGTGAAATGATTCACTTCTTATCCCCAGGCGGACACGGGTCATCCCCATAGCTGTTACCCGCACGAATTTTTCCGTCTCTACCGTGAATCTTTGTATCGGCTTTACCGTTTCGAGCAATTTGCGTCGCACGAACGATAGCCTCTTTCTGCGTCCGAAACATACCCGTCGCTTTGGCATTCCCGGCTCCTTTGACTGCCCAGCTGGAAGAATGAGGAACAACATGTTGATTTTTCTTGGCCATTGGAACTCCTTGAACAAACCCCCAGAGGCATCTTAGGCCAGCAAAGCCGGGATGTCAAAAATTTTTCTTCAGTTCTATTGAGCTAAATTACGGAGTTTTCTGCCTCCACAAATGCCACATCCTCCCAAGAGAGCCCTGCCACATCGTCATACAGATCCAGCCCAATAAGTGCATAGAACTGTCTGCCAAAGGTTTTTCCGTTGATCGATTCGATGCGACCCGCTTTGTATAAGGCAGCAAAGGCGCTTTCTGGCACTTGCACGGTGTAGGGCTGGAGCTTGCGCAGTAATCCGCCAATTTGATCGGCGTGGCGAAGGCTATCGATCAGGCGTTCGGCTTCTTGGTTGAACGGGATAATCAGCGGCTGCATATGGGTTTCGATCATGCGGAATTCGCGGGCGATGGTTTGGAAGGGGAAGTTGAGGCTGTTGCCTGCCTTTTTATGCATGTCGAGAATGCCTTTGCCATCCAGCGCTTTGCCTTTTTCTGCGTAAACATATTGGAAGTAGCGGCGGATGGCCTGTGGTGAGAGCAGATCCTCGGCATGGTGACGCACGACTTCGCGCATGGCGGCGGAAAGGAGGCCGAGTTCGGCAGGGGCTTTCCACCGTGCTTCGGGGGCAAATACCCAGACAAAACTCTCTTCAGGTAGCCTCTTTCCTTCGCGGTTGCAGCGCCCGGCGGCTTGGGCAACGCTGTCCAATCCGGCTTCGGCGCGCATCACCAAGGGAAAGTCCACGTCGACACCGGCTTCAATTAAAGAAGTCGCAATCACACGGCAAGGTTGACCGTTTTTCAGACGATCCCGGATGGTTTCCAATACTTGGCTGCGGTGTTTGGCGCACATCAGGGTGGTGAGGTGGAAAATGCCGTCAAGCTGTTTGCCGCTGTCGTAAAGGCTGCGGGCGTGGCGGCGGTTGTTGACGATAATGAGAATTTGCTGGTATTGCCCAAGTTTTTCGTGCAGTTGGGCATCGGTTTGGGTGCCGATATGTTGCACGGTGGTGCGGCGCAGCGTATCGAACAGCTCGGCGGGATTGGGGGCGAGTTCGCGGGTGTTTTCCAGGCCGCGATAAAAGCCGTGTTCGGCCTGGATGGCAGGCTGGGTGGCGGTACACATCACTACCGAGCAATGGTAGTTGCGCGCCAGCTCTTTAACGGCCTGCATGATGGGCAGCAACAGTTTGAGCGGCAGCATTTGTGCTTCGTCGAGAATAATCACACTGCCGGATATATTGTGCAGCTTGCGGCAGCGGGAAGAACGGTCGGCAAACAGCGACTCGAAGAACTGCACGGCGGTAGTCACGATAACGGGCATATCCCAGTTTTCGGAAGCCTGCCGCAGTTTGTCTTTGCTGTGCTGGTCTTTGAGTTTGCTGTCGTCAAACGTGCTGTGGTGCTCCAGCACGGCATCCTTGCCCAAATCGCCAAAAGCCTTGCGGAACTCGGCGGCGTTTTGCTCGATGATGCTGGTAAAGGGAATCACGTAAATCACGCGGCGCATGCCGTGGCGCTTGGCATGTTCGAGGGCAAAGGCCATCGAGGTAAAGGTTTTACCGCCGCCAGTGGGCACGGTCAGGGTGAACAACCCTTTCTCTTGCGCAGCCTGCGTTACGGCATGGTCAAGAATGTCACTGCGCAGGCGGTTTAGGGCGGCATTGCGCTTATCTTCTTCGGTTTGCTGCGGCTTTTCGGCAATATGTCTCCTGAAATCGCCGAGAAATCGGCTAAAGCGTTGCTGTAGTTGCAATAAATCGGGATGACCGCCACGCTGCACGATTTTTCCTTCCAGCCCCGCATAAAAAGCTTCGGTGTCGAGATAATCGGCATCGACCAGACAGGAGTACAACATGCGGGTGAAAAAAGCCACGCTGAAGGACTTGGCATATTTGTCTGCAGAATCGGCAACGCCAAACTTGACGCCCGGCATCGGCAATTTTTCAGGCAGCTGAATCTCTTGCCGCCACACCTCATCCAGCTTGGGAATATCGTGGATGCCTGTACCGAACGGCACGGCCAAGCGTTGGGTCAAGGTGCGGCGGTTGTCGCCTTCGCCGTCTCCGTTGGCCAAGCCTGCGTGATGACCGGCGATGCAAAACGCCATCAATTTGCCCGGCAAGCCCCAGCGCTCAAAGGCGATTTTTGCGCCAGCCGTGGCATGGTCCACCGATGGGCCGCCATGCAGGCGACGATTAAATTCCGGCGTGTATTTGCCTAAATCGTGCAGCTGGCCGGTATAACGCGCCATTTCCTGCGCGCCAAAAAAAGCTGCAAATGCAGCCGCTCTCTCTCCCACTTGCACAAGGTGAGATGACAAGGTTTGCCAGTCTTGTTCAGACAGGGTTTCGGCGGAATGGGCGTAAAAGACCCCTTTCATGGTTCTCCTTTGGTGTTTTTTCTCGTCATTAAGCGCTTTTATTGATAAATTTTCTCATCAAAAGCGCTTTATTATGAGAAAAAATATTTATTTTTTATGTTTTTTTTTTGAAATTTACGGATTCGCTGCCCTTCCAGAAAATCAGACAAAAACCACTCGATAAATTCCAAATCAAGGGCTTTATTCAACGGCTTGTCCGGCTTTTCGGGGGAACGCCGCTATAGAGGCCACTATCCATACTTGCGATTGCCCCGGGCTCATTGCCGCGTGGCGAGCGCTTCTTGTACGCGGCGGCGGTCGGTTGCAGGGTCTTTTTCTTGCAGGCGTTCAAGGAGGGTAATGGCGTTCAGGCCGTTGAGTTCGGGCGTGGCGCTGTCAATGGCGCGTTTGGGGTCGGCGCCGTGGGTCAGAAGGTATTGCACCAGATCGCCGTCGCCTTGGATGATGGCCAGATGCAGGGCCGCAAGGCCGTCGAAGTTGGCGGCGTTGATGTCGCAACCGCGCGCAAGCGCGACGTCGAAGGCTTCGCGAATGCGTGCTTTTTGCGCAATCTCACCGGCTTGCAGCCAGGCAATAGCAAGCATGGGGAGAACGGATTGCACCTGGCTGTCGATAGCGATGTGGCATTGGGCTTCATCGACGTATTCGAAGTCGGCCATTGACTGCGAACGGACGTTTTCCTGAGCCTGGGCGCCGAGGCAGAGAGCCAGGGCGCTTGCGAGGAGGATGTGTTTCATTTGGCGCGACAGATTTGCAGGGTGTTGGTAGAACCTGGCTCACCCATGGTGACACCACTAGTGATGACGTAAATGTCACCGCTTTCCATGATGCCACGGAACACCAGATGCGCTTCCGCTTCCTGGATCGCCGCCTGATTGTCCTTGCTGACGTTCTGCAGAAGCGGGCGGACGCCGCGATAGATGGCCATCTTGCGCTGCACACTCTTATCCGCCGTCAAGGCATAGATGGGGATATTGATGTTGTAGCGGCTGATGCGGAATGCCGTGGTGCCGCTTTCCGTCAAGGCCACAATGGCCTTGGCACCAGTCTGCCGTGCCGTGAATACGGCACCGCTCGCAATGGCGTGATCAATGCGCTGGATGCGGCGAATCAGCATTTCGTCCTCATGGCTGGTATCCTGCGCTTCTTCTGCGGCATTGCACACTGTCGCCATCGTGCGTATCGTTTCAAAGGCATAGGCGCCTACTGCCGTTTCCGCCGAAAGCATGACGGCATCACTGCCATCCAGCACAGCATTGGCCACATCGGAAACCTCGGCGCGCGTCGGCATGGGGCTGACGATCATGCTTTCCATCATTTGCGTGGCGGTGATGGTAAAGCGCCCCATCTGCCGCGCCATGCGGATGATTTTTTTCTGCAAAGCCGGAACAGCGGCATTGCCAACTTCCACGGCCAAATCGCCGCGCGCGACCATCACGCCATCGCTGGCTTTCAGGATTTCTTCGAGATTGTCGATGGCTTCCTTGCGCTCGATTTTGGCAATCAGCCCCGGACGATGATTCCCTGTCGCGGCTTGCGCCACCAGCTGGCGGGCAAGTTCCATATCAGCTGCCGATTTCACAAAGCTGATCGCAAGATAATCCGCTCCGAGGCCAACAGCCGTTTTCAGATCCTCATAATCTTTCGGCGTCAGCGCAGCAGCAGACAACCCTCCACCCTGCTTGTTGATGCCCTTGTTGCTTTTCAACACGGCATCATTTTGCACAATGGTAGTGATTCTGCTGCCAACCACTTCCTTGACGATAACGGTAAGCGCACCATCATCGAGCAGCAGCACATCCCCTGGCGCAACATCATTGGGCAACTCGCGATAGTCCAGCCCTACACATTGCGCTGTGCCTTCTCCTTCGAGCCCGGCATCAAAAACGAGCTCATCCCCTTCTGCCAAAGCAATTTTCCCGCCAGCGATCTTGCCGACCCGGATCTTCGGCCCCTGCAAATCGGCGACGATGGCTACTTCGCGCCCGGCACGTTCCGAGGCACGACGCACCTTTTCGGCGTTGCCCTGGTGATCGGCTGCCGTGCCATGCGAGAAGTTCATGCGCACTACGTCCAGCCCAACGCGAATCATCTGCTCCAGCGTTTCTTCATCGCTGCTGGCCGGCCCCAACGTTGCCACAATTTTGGTGTGATGAGGAATATGACTCAAATCACGTTTTTTCTTGCTCATTTTCTTTGCTCCATTGACAAAACTTATCTTTGAACACAATGTGAACCGCCCAATTTACATTGCAACTCACATCTGCTGGTTTTTAACTGCTTTGCTTAATCATCATTCGCTCATTCAGGAAAATCGCATCTACAGAATTTCCAATGAGAAGCAAACTTTACGCCTGCACATAAATAAAAACAAAAAAAGCGAGGCAAACCCCGCTTTTTTTGTCTTACTTACATCGGTGTCAATCGCGCTTGGCCGCAAAACCACCGACGTAGTGCACTCGGTGCGTCGTAGAGTTCGGATCCAACGCATCTTGTCCTGAAAGTCCGAATACACCACCAACTTCGGCGGCTTTGGGTCCATAGAAGCTACCTTCAAGTTTACCTGTCAAATTTCCCCTTTCATTGTTTACCTGTCCGGCAAAGTCACCGATAACAGGATTCCAGGAAGCTGAGCCATGCAGGTTCAAATCTGGGCGATGCTGAATAATATGCTGATCCGCGAGTCCATTCAGCGTTTCGTAAGTATGGATGTAAGTATTGCTGGTATTGAAGCTCAGGGAGCGCTTAGCGAAGTTCGCATCCACTACCACATCCATGGTGACCTGATTCTTGTCAACGCCAGAGGTTCTTTCCGCTGCCAGATCACTGATATAAGCATGAGCAATTCCGGTATATTTTGCAGAACCTGCCGCTGGCAAATCGGTTACTTTCTTGCCAATGCTCTGGTAGCCAACGTTAACATCACGAGTACCACGCATAAATTCGGACGAATACACGCCAAAAGTGGTATAGCTCAACCCAGCGACAGCAGGATCGCGCAGATAAATATCAACATATCCATTATTGGGATGCGGTCTGCCTTCTGCAAAGAGAAGAATGCCGTTATACGCGCGGCTGATGGAACCGCCGCGGTTATAGAATACTTGGCCATTTTCGATCTTGCGCTCAGCGTCAATTTTTCTTACGCCCGCATCATGAGAAAGAAAACGGCTAATCCTTTCACCATTGAAATCAATATTATTGCTGGGCGTAATCGTATGCAGGCGTCTATTGATATCCAGCATGGAAATGAAGTTGGTCAGATCTTCTTTACGTCGATCAAGCACGCGCTGCGCTGCATTGGCCCTTTCCGTTGCTGCACTTACCCGCGCAGTAGCTGCATTAACAGCATCCTGCAGGCGTTTCAATTCTGCTGCACTGGGGGGATTATTGGGATCTTTATTTGCAGCCTGCAAATCGTTGTTAGCTTTGGTGAGAGCGGCTTCTGCCGCCGTTTTTTCGTTATTGGCCGTATTTAACTGATCTTCCAACGGTTGCAGGGCGCTCTTGATTTGTGTATCCGCGCAGCTTCCCGCAGATGCCCCATCACCACTGCCGCCATTACCACTATCAGCGCTACCTCTGATACAGCTGACAGCGCCAGGCTGATCGAACCTGACCGCATCTCCATAGCTGATTCGCGCATCGCCATTATCATCAACAGAAGTCACGATATTTTTGGTTTGCTGACCCTCGCCTGTCATATTCACCAAAAATTTGCCGACCGTCGGTATGTTGCCATTGATCGGATCCAATGCCTTGCCCGAGCCACCGCCAAAATTGTTGTGCTGACTTTTTTCTCCGAGGAAATTGCTGTCTCCACCGCCGCCACCGCAAGCCGTCAACATGGCAGCGCAAAGGACAGTCAAGGCAAGATGCGTATTTGAAAAGGTCCGTTTCATAAGATGTCTCCCTGAACTATTCGTAAAGATTGAGAAAGCTGTCGGTATCATACTGGAGTCTGCCACGAGGGCAAGCGGTTTTTTGCTTTCCGGTGTTGTTTTTCCATATTTTTGCAAACAAAATCTTTTCCTGCCATATCCTTGGAAAACATTACCGCTTTCCTTGGCCATTGTCACGCCTTGTATCTTGTTTTTACAAAACCTTATAAATAATGGAAAAATAGATTATTTTTACCATAACCAAGCGCTTATTACGATAAAAAATAACTATAAAATGCCAATTTATAAAAATTTTATCCCACCCTCAATGCTGGTCAGCTTTTTTGCCCAGCAGTTTTGTGAGCGGAGCAAGGATGGCAAAGGCGGCAATGCCGACCACAATGCCGACCACGATATCGAACAGATAGGCGGCAATGGTCGATAACCAGCCGGGCATGGTTGTCGAGAAGCCCGCGATGCCATGATGCAGCACGGGGATATGTTCCACCCAGATGTGGCCACCAACAACAAACATGGCGAGCGTGCCGATCACGGACAGCGCTTTCAGCATTTTCGGTGCAAACCACAGCAGCACACGCCCGAACATGTCAAGCATGCCGTCGTGTTTTTCCCGCCAGTGAAGGCCGATGTCATCCATCTTCACGATGATGGCAACCACACCATAAACCATGAAGGTCACGAAGAGCGCGATGATGGAAAGGGTAAGAATCTGGCTCGCAATCGGCATGCCGCGTTCAACGAGCACACCGAGCGCAATGACGACGATTTCCGCCGAGAGGATAAAATCGGTGCGCACCGCATCGCGAATCTTGTCCTTTTCCAGCGCGACGAGATCAAGATTTTCCGCATTGGCCTGCTTGCGCTCCAGTTGTCGCGCGGTTTCTTCCTGGCGATGGAAAAGCACATGAATGACTTTTTCCACGCCTTCGTAGCACAGATAAGCGCCACCTATCATCAGCACATAACCCACCGCACCTGGCAAAAAAGCGCTCAACAGCAAGGCAAGCGGCACAAGGATGGCCTTGTTGACAAGCGAACCTTTGGCAACTGCCCAAATCACAGGCAATTCGCGATTGGCGTTCAGGCCCGTCAGCATATTGGCATTGAGCGCCAAATCATCGCCAACAACGCCGGCGGTTTTCTTGGTGGCCAGTTTGGTCATGGCTGCAACGTCATCCATGATGGCGACGATATCGTCAAAAAGCGCAAAAAAACTGGAAGCCATGATTTATCCCTCGCAGGAAAGAAGATAGGGATCAGGATAGCCAAGCTTACCAAGTATCTGCTTTTCAAGTGCTTCCATTGTTTCTGCTTCCGCATCGTCGAGATGGTCGTAACCGAGCAAATGGAGGAGGCCATGCACGACGATATGTGCCCAGTGCGCTTCCATTTTCTTGCCCTGCTCCTTGGCCTCGCGGTTTACGACTTCCACGGCAATGACGATATCGCCCAAAAGACGCGGTTCTTCCGGCAAATCCCAGTCGCAGGGGAATGAGAGCACGTTGGTGGGTGCATCCTTGCCGCGATATTCGCGATTGAGTTCGCGGATTTCGTCGTTGTCGGTCAGGCGCACGGTCACTTCCAGCGCTTCCGCATTGCCCACGACTTCCAGCGCGGTATCCAGCCAGCGCTGCAAGCGCTTTTCCGCAGGATACAGCCAATCATCGGGGATATCATCGGTTTGGTAATCAATGACGATCGGGGGCATTGCTTTCGCGCTCCTCATGGGTTTTGTCTTCATGGTCATAGGCTTCGATGATGCGCTGCACCAAGGGATGGCGCACCACGTCTTTCGCCTCGAAACGGGTGAACGAAATGCCTTCCACACCGCTGAGCACGCGGCTCGCATGCTTCAGGCCGCTCATCACGCCGCGCGGCAAATCCATCTGGGTGATATCGCCGGTGATCACGGCCGTCGAGCCGAAGCCGAGGCGGGTCAGGAACATTTTCATCTGTTCGGTGGTGGTATTTTGCGCCTCATCGAGAATGATAAAGGCGTCATTGAGGGTACGGCCGCGCATGAAGGCCAGGGGCGCAATTTCGATCACGCCGCGCTCCATCAGTTTCGCCACGCGATCGGCGCCAATCATATCGTTCAGGGCATCATAAAGCGGACGCAGATAGGGATCGACTTTCTGGCTCATGTCGCCGGGCAGAAAGCCCAGGCGCTCGCCCGCTTCCACGGCGGGACGCACCAGCACGATACGCCGCACCTTGTCTTCGGCAAGATAGGATACCGCGCAGGCGACCGCCAGATACGTCTTCCCCGTGCCTGCCGGGCCGATGCCGAAATTCACCGCATGCTCGAAGATGCGGCGCAGATAGCGGCGCTGGTTGCTGCCGCGCCCGCTGATCACGCCGCGCCGTGTTTCGATGCGGATATCCTTGCCTTCACTTTCTTTCGCCTGCACTTCGTGGACGAGCGTGGCGCCCGCATCGCGCAGGGCAAGATGCACGTCATCGAGGTTCAACACGCCTGCGCCGGTTTGCGCATAGAGTTTTTCAAGGACGAAACGCGCCTGTGCACGCCGTCCTTCATCGCCCTCGATCTGAAAGAGATGACCGCGATTGCCGATGCGGACTTTCAGCTCCTGCTCGATCAAGTGCAAATGTTCATTCATCTGCCCGCAAAGCTCGGCCAGCCGGCTTTGATCCTGCGGGTCAATCTGAAATGCCAAGATATCCTGCATATCCTTCCTGTTTAAACACCCGTTCAAAAATGTGCGCGCATTATGGCAAAGCGGCCTGCGCTTGCAAGGGTTCGTGGCGGTAAATGGCGGGTTTGGCCATGCCTTCCGCCTCAATCAGGCGGCCGCGCAACGAATTTTTGTAAGCGGCGGTGATTCGCACCTTGGCAAAACGGCCAATCAGCGCCTTCGGCGCCTGGAAATTGACGACGCGGTTGTTTTCCGTGCGCCCGGAGACTTCCGCCGCATTCTTTTTGGAAACGCGATCAACCAGCACCCATTGCTCCGTGCCGACCATAGACTCGGAAATCTCGGCGGCCATCTCAAGAATACGCGCCTGCAAGCGGGCAAGCCGCGCTTTTTTCACGTCCATCGGAATGCGGTCCGGCATGGTGGAAGCGGGCGTCCCCGGACGCGGGCTGTAGATAAAGCTGAAAGAGGTGTCGTAAAACACTTTTTCAATCAAATCCATGGTCGCTTCGAAATCCTCGTCTTCCTCGCCGGGAAAGCCGACAATGAAATCGGAGGAAAAGCTGATATCCGGGCGGATGGCGCGGATGCGCTCGAGCTTTTCCAGATACTCGCTTGCCTTGTGGCCGCGCTTCATCAGCGCCAGCACCTTGTCGGAACCGCTTTGCACCGGCAGATGCAAATGGCTCACGAGCTGCGGCACGCGCGCATAGGCCTCGATGAGGCTGTCGGTGAATTCCACCGGATGCGAGGTGGTGAAACGGATGCGGTCGATGCCGTCGATCGCTGCCACATATTCGATAAGCAGCGCCAGATCGGCGACGCTGCCGTCATCCATCTCGCCGCGATAGGCATTGACGTTTTGCCCAAGCAGATTGATTTCACGCACGCCCTGCGCGGCCAGCGAGGCGCATTCGGCGATCACGTCATCAAACGGGCGGCTCACTTCCTCGCCGCGCGTATAGGGCACGACGCAGAAGGTGCAATATTTCGAGCACCCTTCCATCACCGACACGAACGCCGTCGCCCCTTCGGCACGCGGCTCGGGCAGATAGTCGAATTTCTCGATGGCGGGGAAGCTCACGTCCACCACGCCGTCGCGCTTTTCCTGTGCTTCGGAAATGAGAATGGGCAGGCGATGCAGGGTTTGCGGCCCGAAGACCACATCCACCACCGGCGCACGGCGGCGCAATTCCTCGCCTTCCTGCGAGGCCACACAACCGCCCACGCCGATGATCACATGCGGACGCGCTTCTTTCAGCGGCTTCCAGCGGCCGATCTGCGAAAAGACCTTTTCCTGCGCCTTTTCGCGGATCGAGCAGGTATTCAGGAGCAGCACATCGGCATCCTCCGGATTGGATACCGGCACGATGCCATGCGAATTCTTGAGCACGGCCAGCATCTTCGACGAATCGTATTCATTCATCTGGCAGCCATGTGTTTCGATGTAAACGGTTTTCAGCATTTGCGTCATGAGGTCAGCCTCAAAAAAGAACAGGCGCGGGTCGCGGATTGCTGCCGCGATGCGCCCAAAAACAATATTTGCCCATCCCAAAAATCCTCTCCAGGAACGGATACGCGCGAAAGGCTCGTTCCAGTCATGCAAACCGCCTTGCGGCGCGCTGTCTGTTGTCTTGCCTTTCGGGATGACTTGCAACGTTGTTGACCATTCACGAGAGGGTATTCCAGGACTTGTGCAGACAATCGAAATCCCAAGATTCCGTCGCTGCGCGACTGTCTCGAAACCCTCTCCCCACCCCCTCCCCCACCGGGGGAGGGGCTTCATATCGCGGTATTATTCCGCATTCATTTCCCCGAATACAGGATCATCCGCGTTATTTCTTGCGGCGCGCTTTTTGCGCTTCCAGTTCCTGGAGAAATTCCAGCGCGGGCGGGAAGCCTTGCGCGGCGGATTTGCGAATCCACTCCAGCCCTTCCATTTCGCGCGGCGCAGGGAAACCATCGCCGCGACCGAGCATGATGCCGTAATTGAACTGGGCAAGCGGATGACCAATGTCAGCGAGTTGCCTGAAAATCTCCGCGGCCTGCGCATATTCGCGATGGCGCAGATGCCAGGCGGCGAGATCGATTTGCGCCGGCTGGTATTGCTGTTTTGCCGATTTTTTCAGCCAGCTGATGGCCTGCGTTTCATCAGCGACCACGCCGTCGCCATTGCTGTAGGCAACCGACAGGTTGTATTGCGCCACCGCATCGCCTGCCTTGGCCGCCTTTTCCCAGTGCTTGAAGGCCTTGACCGTATCGCCGGCCTGCAAGGCTTCGGTGGCGGCACGCACTTCTTCGCGGTTGCTGGCGGCAAAGGCTGTCATGGACAGGGCCAGGACGGCTACGAGCATGAAGTGGAGTATTTTCATGATGTCTCCGGTTTGAGCGCCACATGGCGCAAGTCCCAAACGCCGTGTCCCTTGCCGAGACCGCGCCGTTCGAATTTGGTTTGCGGACGGAAATCCGGCTTGTCGGCAAAACCGTCGGCGTTGCCTACGTTACGCCATTTTGCTGCATCTTGAAAGACTTCGCGCATGGCAAAGGCGTAGTTCTCCCAATCGGTTGCGCAATGCACTTCGCCGCCCGCGCGCAATTTGCGCCAGAGCAGATCGGCAAAAGGCGTCTGCACGAGGCGGCGCTTGTGATGGCGCGCCTTCGGCCACGGATCGGGAAAGTAAATCTGCACGCGGGCAAGCGTATCGTCGGCGATATGGTCGCGAAGGATTTCCACCGCGTCATGGCGCACGATGCGCAGATTGCCAACGCCCGCTTCCTGCGCTTTCAGCATGGCGTGACCGACGCCGGGCCGGTGCACTTCGATGCCGAGAAAGCCGGTATCCGGCGCGGCTTTCGCCATTTCCACCAGGGTTTCGCCGTTGCCGAAACCGATTTCCAGCACCAGATCACAAGCGCGGCCGAACAGCGTTTGCGCATTGAGCATCATGCCCGGCGCGATGTCCACGCCGTAGGTTGGCCACAGCGTTTCAAAGGCGCGCTCCTGGCCGTCGGTCATGCGCCCCTGGCGGAGTACGAAACTGCGAATGGTCATTGCCGCTTGTCTTTTTCAATCACTGCATAGGCGGAGTGATTGTGAATGGATTCAAAGTTTTCCGAAGAGACGCGATAGGCGGCAATGCGCGCATCCGCATTGAGCGCCGAGGCCACGTCGCGCACGATGTCTTCGACAAATTTCGGATTTTCATAGGCGCGTTCGGTCACGTATTTCTCATCGGGGCGCTTCAGCGTCGCCCACAGCGGGCAGGATCCGCCCTCCTCGCCCATGGCAATCAGGTCTTCCATGGCAAAGGGGTTGGCCGCATCGAAGAGCGCGCGGATGACCACATGCGAGCGCTGGTTGTGCGCGCCGTATTGCGAGATTTCCTTGGAGCACGGGCAAAGGCTGGTCACCGGCACCACCACCTGCACCCACACTTCCACGTGGTCACGGCTGCCGTCCACTGTCCAGGTCACCGCATAATCCATCAGGCTTTGCGTTTTCGACACCGGCGCGGTCTTGTTGACAAAAAACGGGAAAACAAGATGAATGGTGCCCGCTTCCGCCTTCAGGCGTTCAAGCATGTCCGCATGCAGGGCGGGAAGCCCCGCGAGTTCGTAGCGCCGCGTATCATTGAGCAAATGGATGAAGCGCGACATGTGCGTGCCTTTCTGGTGATGCGGCAGGGCCACGGTCAGCTCGGCGGTGGCCACGGTATGCTGCGTGCCGCCTGCGCTCGCGACCTGCAAGGGGAAGCGCACATCACGCACACCCACGCGGGTGATATCGATGCGGCGGCTGTCCGGGCTGCCCTGCACATCGGGGATGGAATGTTGTGTCATGAATGATTCACCAAAAATCAAAAGGTGCGTATTATCGTTTGAAAATCCTGAAGCTGCAAATGCTTTGCTTGCCGGCATGGAATGGTAAATTTTCTCACCAATAAGCGCTTAATTTGAGAAATTTTACCGCAATAAGCGCTTGCTTGTGATAAAAATCAACTATTTTTATGCAATTTATGAGAATACCAGCTCTGCGAGCCGGTTCTTTGCCATCGGCGTGACAATGCCGGATGCAGAACCGCGCGGAGCCTGTGCAGGCTGACAACAGGAACGTTGCGGGGAGCGGCTTTCGATGATCTACGGTTCATTGTTGATGCTGACGATATCCGCCTTGCCCGGCCAATAAATCTGCGACCACTCTCCCAAAAACACATAGAGCGGAAGCAGGCTGGCGGAGATGACAAAAATGTTGGGGTTCGGCACAGCCTCACCCCAACCTACATCCGCGCCGTCTGTTTACGGAGATGATGTGCAGGTTTTCAGCCTGGACGGTTATCCATGGTGGATTAAAGCCCACCCTACCAAGTAGATTTCACAAAGCGGGTAAATATAATGATTTTTTATCACAATAAGCGCTTATTTATGGTAAAAAATCACTATATCAAGCGCTTGTTATGGTGATTTTTTACCATTTTAATTATCAGGCATCACGCTGCGGCAGCAGGAAGATGCCGGTGGGCGAGAGGTGAACGTAGGCGCTTTGCCAGTGTTCTTCGTATTCATCAGGCTGGAGGTTGATGAGCAGTTCGTTGCCGTTCCAGTCGGCGATGATTTCCCAGTGGTTGCCCATATAGACGGCGGTTTTGATGGCGCAGCGCTGGCCGGGTTCGCCCGCATCCTTGAGGCTCACCGCTTCGGGACGGATGCCGACAAGGCACGCGCCATCGGCCACGGCAAAATGCGCGGCATCGGGCAATTCAAGGGTGTGGCCGTTGACGGTGAGCCGCGTGCCGTGAATCTCGCCGGGGAAGATGCTCGATTCGCCCATGAAGTTGGCCAGAAACAGCGAATTGGGGCGCTGGTAGAGTTCGCGCGCCGGCGCTTTTTGCATGATGCGCCCCTTGTCCATGACGATAACCTGGTCGGAGACGGCGAAGGCTTCGCTTTGGTCGTGGGTGACGTATAGCGAGGTGATGTTCAGGCTTTGCTGCAATTCGCGGATTTTTTCGCGCATGCTGCGGCGCAGGTTGGCGTCGAGGTTGGAGAGCGGCTCGTCGAAAAGCAGCACCTTGGGTTTCAACACGAGGGCGCGCGCCAAGGCAACGCGCTGCTGCTGGCCGCCGGAGATTTGATCGACGTAGCGTTCGCCGAAGCCTTTGAGATCAACGAGTTCGAGCGCTTCTTCGATGCGGCGCCTGCGTTCGTCGCGCGGCACATTCAGCATTTTCAGGCCGTAGCCGACGTTGTCGGCAATCGACATGTGCGGGAAGAGCGCGTAGGACTGGAAAACGATGCAGATGTCGCGGTGCTGGATGGAGGCGCGGGTAACGTCTTCGCCATCGATGAAGATTTGCCCGGATGTGGGGCTTTCCAGACCGGCGACGAGGCGCAGGATGGTGGTTTTGCCGCAGCCGGAGGGGCCAAGCAGCGTGGTCATGGTGCCGCGCTCGATGGCGAGATCGAGGTTATCGATGACTACGCTTTTGCCGAAGGCTTTGGTGACGTTTTTCAGGACGAGAAAGGCGCTGTTTTCGCTGTTCATGGGGAGTTCCTTGTTGTTCTTTGGCTTATTGCTGCTTGGCTTTGGAGCGTGCGATGCGGGTGTCGCCGATGGCCCAGTCGAAGAAGAGGATGATGCTCATCATGACGACGATGAGAATGGAGCCGTAGGCAATGGCAAGACCATATTCGCCGTCTTCGACGCGGTTCAGGATGTAGGCGGTGGCGACGCGCGTGTCGGCGGTGACGAGGAAGATGATGGCGCTGACCGTGGTCATGGCTTTCACGAAGCTGGTGACCAGCGCCGAGAGCAATGCCGGTTTCAAAAGCGGCAGGATGATGTGGATGATGGTTTTGAAGGAGCTGCCCTTGAGGGAGAGCGAGGCTTCATCGAGCGATTTGTCGAGCTGCCCTAGTCCGGCAATGGCAGCGCGCATGCCGACCGGCAAATCGCGCATCACCATGGAAATGATGATGATGATGCCGGTGCCGGTGAGGTAGATCGGCGCGTCGTTGAAAGCGAGGATGTAGGACACGCCCGCGACTGTTCCCGGTACGGCGAAGCAGAGCATGGTCAAAAATTCCAGCGCTTTTTTGCCGTGGAAGTTCTTGCGCACCACGATATAGGCAATGAGCAGGCCGAACACGGCAGTGAGAATGGCGGCAATGCCCGCGTAAATCAGGGTGTTGATGAGCGAAGGCCAGGCGCCGTCACTGAATCCTTGCCCGAAAAGGGCGCGGTAGTTGTTGAGCGTCAGGGTGTAATCCACGCCCCAGTTCACGGTGAAGCTGCCGTAGAAAATGCTGCCGTAGAGCACGAGGTTGAACACCACCCAGAAGGCGAGCAGCGCGCTGATGCCGTATTTGAGGCCAGCGGGCAGCTCCTGCACGTCGCCACGGTAGGATTTGCCGGAAACCGTGATATAGGAACGGCTGCCAATCCACAGATATTGCACGATAAAGATGCCGAGCGAGAAGAGCAGCAGGATGGTGCCGAGCGTGCTTGCCGAGGCATAATCGAGCTGGGAACCGGCGATGTAGAAATAGATCTGCGTGGCGATGACGTCGAAGCTGCCACCCAGAACCAGCGGGTTGGAGAAATCCGCGAGCGACTGGATGAACACGAGCAGGAAGGCATTGGCCAGCGCCGGCCGCAACAGCGGGAAAATGATCTGGAAGAAAGTCTGGTAGCGGTTGGCGCGCAGGGTATAAGAGGCTTCTTCAATCGAGGGATGGATGGATTTCAGCGCACCATCGAGAATCATGAAGGCGAGCGGCGTGAAGGCCAAAATCTGGGCGATGGCAATGCCGTTGAAGCCGTAAAGCCAGTTGCTGTTGGCAATGCCCAGCCATTCGGTGAGATAGCCGGAGCGGCCGAGCATGAGCGTCACGCCCAGGCCCACCACGAACGGCGGCGTCACGATGGGCAGAATGGAAAAAATCTTGCCGATGAAGGCGGTGCGCCTGGCAATGCGCGTGGTGTAAAGCGCAAAGGCGAGGCCGAAAATGGTGGACATCAGGCCGACGAAACCGGAGAGCGCGAGCGAGTTGGTAATGACGCGCAGGATATAGCTCTGGCTCAGGATGCGCATGACTTGCGAGGGTTGGAAGGTATCGCCGTCGTAGAACATCGACACGAAAATGGCGATGGTCGGATAGACGATGAAAAGGCCGATCAGGAGAACGATGAGTATCAACGAGGCAATGATGAACTTGTCACCCTGCAACACCTTGAGGCGGGCGAGCGCCAGCGTGGCAATGGCCGTCAGCGCCACGACGAGCAAAATCACGGCATAACCGAGCGAGCGTTGCAGCACTTCCGCACTGATGATCACCAGCAAGGTGATGAAGCCGGCAAGCGCGAGTTCCAGCTGCGTCTGTCTGCGCGCCGGCAAACGCAGCAAGGGCAGGAGCAAAAAACCGAGCGGCAGCGCGAACCACAGCCAGCTGATATTCTTCGACGACCAGCCCATGGCCTCGCGCCATTCCTGTGCTGTGGCCTCGAACGGCCCGTAATCGAGAGCGAAAGACGGCAAGAGTGCAAACCCTGCGAGGGCAAACAATACCCAGAAGACGCGGGAATTTGCCAGATGTTGGAGTGGTTTCATGGTGTTGTGCTCATGGATTGAGGAAAGATATTTGTTTTATATTCTTGGGTTTTATAATGATTTTTTATCACGATAAGCGCTTTATCGTGATAAAAAATCATTATTTTCGATGCTATTTTGCAATATTTTTCTATGGACAGGCGGGCTTTTGCAGGTTGGAGGGTTGCCATGAAAGCGAAGCGAACCCCAACATTCCATTATGTCGGGGTTCGTACTGCCGCACTCGCCACCAACCTGCGCGCGAACCCGGCTTGCCGTTTGTCCGTTATTTCGCCAGTTTCACCTCATCCACCCATTTCTGGATCAAGCGTTTGCGCAAATCGCTGGCGCCGTATTTGTCAAAATCATAATTGATCAGGTTGATGGATTTGAAATCCAGCGAATACGGCGACATTTCCGCTTCCATATTGGTGAGAATCTGGTGCGTCTCGCCTTTTTTCCATGAGAGTTCCTGCGCTTCTTTCGAGAGCGCCCAATCGACGAACAGCTTCGCATTTTCCGGGTTGCGCGCGCCCTTGATGATGCTCACGCCGCCGATTTCATAGCCCGTACCCTCACAAGGCACCACGAGTTCCACCGGCGCGCCCTTTTCCTTCTCGATGGAATGCTCGTGCAGGAAACCGATACCGATCGAGGCTTCGCCGCGCGCGGTGTTGCGCGTCGCCGTGTTGCCGGATTTGGTGTACTGCGAGACGTTTTTGTTGAGTGCTTTCAAGAATGCAAAAGCCTCATCCTCGCCCCAGAGCTGAATGAAAGTGGCGATTTGCGTATAGGCGGTGCCGGAGCTTTGCGGATCGGCAGCCTGGATTTCATTTTTGTATTGCGGATCAACAAGATCTTTCCAGCATTTCGGCGTAGGCAGATTGAGCTTGGCGAGGCGTTCGGTATTCACGCCAAAGCCGAGAATCCCTAAGTAAATGGCAGAGGAATAATTGCCCTTGACGCGTGCCGGATCTTTCAGTTCATCAGGAATATATTGCAGATTCTGGGATTTGTAGGCTTCAAGCAGCCCCATTTCGCCGGCCTGCGAATGCGGGTCGAGGGTGCCGCCGTACCAGACATCGCCCTGCGGATTGCTTTTTTCCGCATCGATGCGCGCGAGAATGCTGCCGGTGCCGCCGCGGATGAAGCTGGTCTTGATGCCATGCTTGGCTTCGAATGCCAGCACTTCCTGCTCGCACATCGTGTTCTGCGCGCTGCAATAGACGACGAGACGGTCTTCCGCCGCCGCATGGGCAAGGCTGCCGAACAAGAGGCCGGAAAGGGTAAGCGCGAAACGGGACGGTTTCATGGTTTCTCCTTTTGTATCCATAAAAAGCAGAACGGGAACGTAGGTTGGTGGTGAGCCTTTGGGCGAACCCCAACATGATGTGTTTCAAAATGTTGAGGTTCATGCTGCGCACTCGCCACCAACCTACCATTGGTTCGGAATGCCATCAAAAAAGCGCCCGCGTGTGCGGTCGCTGCCAGTTATTTCGCCATTTTGACGCTTTCGACCCACTTGTTGATCAGGCGCTTGCGTTCATCCGCCGCGCCGTATTTCTCGAAATCGTAGTCGATGAGTTTCAGCTCGGCGGGATTGGGCGTATTGGGCGCCTGTTCGGCCGTGGTATTGGTGAGAATCTGCAACGATTCGCCCTGCTTCCATGCCGATTCCTGGCCTTCTTTGGAGAGCGCCCAATCCACGAACAGTTTGGCGTTGTCCATATTACGCGCACCCTTGATGATGCTCACGCCGCCCAGTTCATAGCCGGTGCCTTCGCAGGGCACGACCAGCTCCAAAGGCGCGCCCTTGTCTTTTTCCAGCGTGTAGTCATGCAGGAAGCCAATGCCGATGGCTGTTTCGCCGCGCGCCGCGTTGCGCGAAGGGGTGACGCCAGACTTGGTGTACTGCGAAATTTGCGGATGCAGTTGTTTGAAGTAATCGAAAGCCTTGTCTTCATCCCAAAGCTGCACGAAAGTGGCAATTGCGGTATAGGCCGTGCCTGAGCTTTGCGGGTCGGCAATCTGGATTTCGCCCTTGAACTCGGGTTTCAGCAAATCGCTCCAGCACTTCGGCACTTCGCTGACGCCCAGCTTCTGCAAGCGCTCGGTATTCACGCCAAAGCCGAGGATGCCCATGTAAATGGCGGAAGAATAGTTGCCCTTTACTTTGCCCGGATCGCGGAAGCGCTCCTCAATTTGCGCGAGATTGGGCGACTGGTAGGCTTCAAGCAAGCCCAGCTCGCCCGCCTGCGATTGCGGATCAAAAGTACCGCCATACCAGACATCGGCCTGCGGGTTGCCTTTTTCGGCTTCGATTTTGGCAAACGTGCTGCCGGAACCGTTGCGGATAAAAGAGGCTTTCACATCATGCGCCTTGCCAAATTCCTTGACCGCGTTTTCGCACATCGCGTTGGTAGCGCTGCAATACACGACCAAACGCCCTTCGGCATGGGCGGCACCTGCCAACAACAAAGACATGACGGAAGCCATTTTCGCCAATCGGGACACTTTCATAAATCTGCTCCTGTAGCCTTGGAAAAATATGCCGCCCGTTCCGAAAGAATGACGGCACATGGCGCCGTATTCTATACCATCATGCCGCAGGCTGTGCGGCTGTTAACCTTTTCGCTTTCCTCGTGTAACAGCAGCCTGTACCCTTGCGGACGCAAAACGGCGGCTACTGCCAGCCAGCCGCCGCGCAGGATGATTTACCCCATCATCCTGCCGCTTTCATCCCGTGTGCCGGTCAGGCGCCCGATGCGCAAAATCCCGCAGACTTTTGTACAAATAACGCTGATTTGGCAGCCTTTGCCGCGAACTTGCCATGTCGCATCGTTTTTGCAAAACCGTCCATTGCCGGACGATTTTTCTTCGCATTGCCAGTCCGTAAAAAAAGTCCTCCGCGCGGGAGGACTTTCGGTGCGATAAAAGCCGCTCAGGCTTTTCTTTGCGGATAGACCATGTTTTCCGGCGCGATGATGTCATCCAGCCGTTCCTTGCTGAGCAATCCTTCCTCGAGCACGATGTCGTACACGCTGCCGTTGGTTTCCAATGCCTTGCGCGCCACATGGCTGGATGCCTCGTAGCCGATGTGCGGGTTGAGGGCGGTCACCAGCCCGATGTTGGAGAGCACCTGCTGGCGGTTGTGCGCTTCGTTCATTTCAATGCCGTCGATGCATTTCTCGGCAAAAGTGCGGCAGATTTGCGAGAGCATGATCAGGCCGGTGAACAGGTTGAAGGTGATGACCGGCTCGAAAACGTTGAGCTGCAACTGCCCGGCTTCGGAGGCGAGCGCAATGCTGTGGTCGATGCCCATCACATGGAAGCAGGCCTGGTTGACCACTTCGGGAATAACGGGATTGACCTTGCCCGGCATGATGGAGCTGCCCGGCTGCATTTCCGGTAAACGGTAGTTGGCAAGGCCTGCGCGCGGGCCGGAGCTTTGCAGGCGCAAGTCGTTGGCGATTTTGGAAAGGCGCGTGGCCAGCACGCGCAAGGCGCCGGAAAGATGCACGTAGGCGCTGGTATCCTGGGTGGCCTGGATCAGGTCTTCAGCGATGTAGTAGGGCTTGCCGGTGAGTTCGGCGAGGATGCGGGCGCAGGCATGCGAATAGCCTGCCGGCGCGTTCAGCCCGGTGCCGATGGCAGTAGCGCCCATGTTGATTTCATAGAGTTTTTCCTGCGCCTCGCGGATGCGATCCATTTCCTTGGCAATCATGGTGGCAAAGGCGTTGAATTCCTGTCCGGCCGTCATGGGAACGGCATCCTGCAAATGGGTGCGGCCCATTTTCAGCTTGTCGCCGAATTGCTGCGCCTTGCGGGCAAAGCTCGCGTGCAGGATTTCCATGGAACACAGCAGACGCTCGATATAGCCGTCCAGCGCCACGTGCAGGGCGGTGGGATAGGCATCGTTGGTGGATTGCGACTGGTTGACATGATTGTTGGGATGCACGTGCTGGTATTCGCCTTTCTGATGACCCATTTTTTCCAGGGCACGGTTGGCGATGACTTCGTTGGCATTCATGTTGGTGGAAGTGCCGGCGCCACCCTGAATCATGTCAACAATGAATTCGTCGTGCAGCTGGCCGGCGAGCAGATCGTCGCAAGCCGCGCAAATGGCATCGGCCACGGGCTTCTCAAGTACGCCGCATTCGAGATTCGCCAGCGCCGCCGCTTTTTTGACATAGGCAAAAGCATTGATGAAAGTGGAAAACTGCTTCAGGCGCACGCCGGTAATCTGAAAGTTTTCGTAAGCCCGCAAGGTCTGGATGCCGTAGTAGGCATCGGCGGGCACGTCGCGATAACCGAGAAGGTCGTGCTCCTGACGGGTTTTCATGTTCATGCTTGTCTCCTGTATGGCTATTTAATTTGTATATTATATCTTTATTTTATTATTTTTATAGTGAGTAATTACAGCATGTTGAGAAACAAGGGAATTTAGCAGGCCGTTTGTACGGAATGCGTTTTTTGCTGTTTTTAGCGATAAAAACTTTCCATTAAACTACTATTTATCGTTATTTTTTATCGCAACAAGCGCTTCATGGTGGTAAAAACACGCTATTTTTCAGCGCGAAAAGCTCACACCACAAAATGCAGCGCGAAGACTGCTCTTCCAGGGCAAACATCGTGCTGTCATACGCCCGTTTTTACACGGGCAACGGCCAGACATCCACCGTAATCGTATCCTGCTTCCAGCGCAGATAGCCGGACTGCTCGAATTGCTTGATCAAGCGCGACAAGGTCTCGGGACGAATGGCCAGATATTCCGCAAGCGCTTTTTTCGACATGGGCTGCGGATAGCTGGAACCCGGCACGGTATCGGGCGGCAATTGCTGGCTGAGGAAAGTCAGCACCCGCGTGCCCGCGTCGAACACGCTCAGCATTTCCACCTGGCGGCTGATGGCGTGCAAATGATCGGAAAGCCGCCCCAGCATCTGGAAGGCAACGGCAGGATTTTCCAGCAGCACATTGCGATAGGTTTCATTGCGGATAGGCAGAAGAACGCTGGGTTCCGTGGTCATGGCGTTGGCGGGATAGGTTTCCCGGTTCATGAACATCAGCGCTTCGGCAAAAATCTTGCCCTGCTCGAAAAAGCGCACGGTTTTTTCCTTGCCGTCCGGCGAACTGAAAAAAAGCCGCACCTTGCCCGATACGACCAAATAGAAAAATTCCGCCTTGCTGCCCTGCTGAAAAACGAAGCGGTTGGCATCCAGCTTGAGCGGACGGGATGCCCGCAGGATGATTTCGCGAGTATCTTCGGGCATGTGGGCAAAAAGAGGGTGCGTTTTCAGTGCCGCAAACTGCTGTGATTCCATAGATGACAAAATAACGAGAATTCCGCCATGTATTTTAGCACAGCGCGACACGGGGAAATGCCGGGCTTGGCAGCAAAAATGTTATAGTGTTACCATTGAAAGTTATCGCATAACACAAAGGATTTCCCATGCTTCGTCAAGCCGCATTCCTCGGATTGGCATTCGCCGTCCATCAAGCCGTTGCCGCGCCACAAGTGGTGACCACGATCAAGCCCCTGCATTCCCTGGTCAGCCAAATCATGGACGGCGTGGGCGAACCCGTGCTGCTGATTGCGCAAGGCTCGCCGCATGGCTATCAAAGCAAGCCCAGCGATGCCAAAGCCATTGCCAATGCCGACATGGTGGTATGGGTGAGCAGCGATCTGGAAACCTTCGTGGCGCCGTTGTTGGCAAAAAGCGGCGGCAACAAGCGTCAGCTGGAATGGCGCAATATTTCCGGCCTGCACAAGCTGAAAAACCGCAGCGGCGGCCTGTGGGAAGAACACGAGCACGCACATGAACATCACGAACATGATCATGGCAAGCATGAACATCATCACGATCACGGTCATGAAAAACATGGGCACGATCACGGACACGCGCACGGCAAACATGACCATGGCCACGATCACGGTCATGAAAAGCACGATCATGACCATGCCCACGATCACGGACATGACAAACACGAGCATCATCACGAACACGCGCATCACCACCATCATGGCGAATACAACGACCATCTCTGGTTGGGAAGCAGCGCCGCCAAAGCCCTGCTCAATGCCGTTGCCGGCGAACTTTCGAACCTGGATCCTGAAAACAAAGGCAAATACGAAGCCAACCTCAAGCAGGCACTGGCCGACCTCGATGCCCTGAACCAGCGCATTGACATGAAACTCGCGTCTGTGAAAAACCGGCCTTATATGGTCTTCCACGATGCCTATCCCTATTTCGAACAGGATCATGGCTTGCAGCCTGTTGGCGTCGTGCGCGTTGATCCCGAGCACGAACCGGGCAGCAAACGCATCGCCGAACTGCACAACATTATGCGCGAACACAAAGTCATCTGCATATTCAACGAGCCGCAATTCTCATCGCGCCTGACCGGCAAACTGGTGGAAGGCACCAAAGTGCGCACCGGCACACTGGATCCGCTCGGCGCGGAACTCAAGGCAGGCAAAACGCTTCATGGCGAACTGCTGAGCAACCTTGCCAATAGCTTGCAGCAATGCCTGCAAGACAGCGCCCCATAAAACACCCATCAGCAAAATGGTATATTTTCTCACCAATAAGCGCTTATTGTGATAAATTTTCTCATCATAAGCGCTTAATAATGAGAAAAAAGATACAGAAACAGTGATTTTATAAAAATCAAATATCCGCGCAAGCGATAGTTGCTCGCCCACGCTTTCCGCAAGTGATTGACCACAAAAACCACAGCGCGTATCATCCGCGCACCTCGCCCGGATGGCGAAATTGGTAGACGCAAGGGACTTAAAATCCCTCGGTAGTGATACCATGCCGGTTCGACCCCGGCTCCGGGCACCATCTCTGCAAAAACCGTCTCTGGGCGGCTTTTGTTTTTGTACGGCATCCGCGCATCTTATGGATAAAAGAACATGTGCCTTGCGGCGCAAACTGCTATAATTCGCACCTTCACCGGGAGCGTTCTTGGATTCGACGGGGATTACAAGACTCTAGGTGCATGCCGAGGATGAAAGAACCTCGTAAAACCCTTTCAACCAAATAGTTGCAAACGACGACAACTACGCTTTGGCGGCTTAATCCCCGCTGACGTTCACCCGAAGCAGTCTGCGGCCTCGGACTGAATGACATCCCAGCAGAATCGCCGGCGGACGCGTCCGCTATTCGCCGGTTAAATCAAGCGGAATCGCGGAAAAGATGCCTGACCGTTGGCTGCTTTTCCGTTAAAACCCAGTAAACGACTCTAAGCATGTAGTACCGACAGTTGAGGATTCGCGGACGGGGGTTCAAATCCCCCCGCTTCCACCAATATTCACAGGCCCCGGAAGTCGCTAGACCTTTTCAGGCTACGGTTTCCGGGGCTTTTCTGTCCTTTATCCACCCAGGCAATATGCAGCAACATTCTTCGGAGGCTGGCGGCAAGACCGCTGTTTTACTGGTCAATCTTGGCTCACCGGCCGCCCCAACGCGCAAGGCTTTGCGAACCTACTTGCGCGAATTCCTCAATGATTGGCGAATCATCGATTTGCCGCGCTGGCAATGGTGGCCAATACTTTACGGCATTGTCCTCAATACCCGCCCACAGAAATCCGCGCAGGCATACAAAGAAATCTGGTGGGAAGGAGATGCGCCCCTTTTGGTCATTACCGAGCGGCAAACAAACAAGCTGCGCAAACTTTTGCAGACCACCGGGCACCATGACGTAATCGTTGATTATGCCATGCGCTATGGCGAGCCCTCGATTGGCTCACGCTTGCAGGCATTTGCCCAGGCTGGCATCACACGATTGCTGGTGTTGCCCATGTATCCGCAATATGCTGACCCGACGACAGCAAGTGTATTCGACGGCGTTGCACTGGCACTGCGGCGGCAACGCAACCTGCCGGAAATCCGCTTTGTCCGCGACTGGCACGACCACCCTCTCTATATTGCCGCGCTGGCCGCAAGCGTACGAGCGCATTTTTCCACACATGGCGAGCCGGACATGCTGCTGCTCTCCTTTCATGGCGAGCCTGTACGATACATCGAAGAAGGTGACGATTATCTGCGGCAGTGCCAGCGAACCGTGCAATTGTTGGCACAGGCACTGGAGTTGCCAGAGGAGCGTTACCGTCTGGTTTTCCAGTCCCGTTTTGGCAATGAAGAATGGTTGAAACCTTACGCTGACGAAGAAATTGCTCGTCTGGCCAAAGCCGGTGTGCGACATATGAGCATAATATGCCCGGGATTCAGCGCTGATTGTTTGGAAACCCTGGAAGAAATGGCCATGGGAAATCGCGAACTTTTTCTGGAAAACGGCGGCGAGCGCTACGACTACATTCCCGCCCTCAACGATGACGATGCACATATTGCATTGCTGGCGGATCTGGTCGGGCGCCATATGTCAGGCTGGACTTGAGAGTAACAGGATACAGGCATGAACGATACGGCACGAAAATCCATTTTGATCACCGGCTGTTCCAGCGGAATCGGCTATGTAGCTGCGCATACTTTGCAGTCGCGCGGTTGGCAGGTCATTGCATCAGCACGCGACGCCGCCGATGTCGAGCGTTTGAAAGCCGAAGGCTTGGCTGCTGTGCAGCTGGATTTGGCTTCGCCTGATTCCATCACCATGGCACTGGATTGGATATTGAAACATACCAACGGAAAACTTGACGCATTATTCAACAACGGCGCTTTTGCAGTGCCTGGTGCGGTTGAGGATCTTTCGCGCAGCGCCCTGGCCTATCAACTCGATGCCGGGCTGCTCGGCTGGCATGATTTGACAGTGCGCTTGTTACCGATCATGCGTCTGCAAGGGCATGGCCGTATCGTAAACAACAGCTCCGTGCTTGGTCTCGCTGCCATGCGTTACCGCGGTGCCTATTGCGCAAACAAATTCGCGCTGGAAGGCTTGTCAGATGCCTTGCGCCTGGAACTGCGCGGCAGTGGCATTCATGTCAGCCTGATCGAGCCTGGCCCTATCGTCAGTCGCTTCCGCGACAACGCTTTTGTAAATTTTAAACGCTGGATAAATACATCAGGCAGTCTGCACCACATGCAATACCTCAACATGGTGCAACGTCTGCAAAGCAATAAACGCCAACCTTTCACTTTAGAACCAGATGCTGTCGTCAAAGCGCTGATTCATGCCATCGAATCACCGCGTCCCCGCGCACGTTACTATGTCACCAAAGCAACGTGGCTTGTGGCCATGGCCAAGCGCCTCCTGCCTACAACATGGATGGACACCTTTGTCGTCAAGTTGGCGGAGCGAGAAAGCCAACGCTTTGAAAAGCCATAAAGACAAGCACGGAGCATAAATTATAACTTTTCAAAGGGAGGAGTAAGTGACAAAATTCAAGCTAAAAATTGCTGTAACCCTTATCCCGCAAGACTTTCAGCGGGGTCAAAACCTTTGAACACAAAAAATGCCCTTTTTGCCACTCGAAACAGACCAAAAAGAATGGCCGCAAAAATCGCAAACAGCAATACAAGAGCTTGGATTGCAGCCACCACTTTTTAGCGGGCAAGCGTCTTTGCTCAGAAGACCTTTGGCAGCTCTATACCCAAGGGAAACAAACCGCAGAACAACTAGCCAAAAGCTTTGGACGCAGCCGTAAAACCATCAGCCGTTATCTCTATCTCTGCAAAAAGCACAGACAAAATCCGATTTTGCCGTGGTACAAACGGCCAACATCCTCATGGATACCACCTGCTTCGGCAGGCAGTACGGCATCATGGTCTTGTACGACAGCATCGGCAAACAAGCCTTGCTTGTCGAAGAAGTGCGTTACGAGAGCAATGCCCCTTACCTTGAAGCCATACGCAGTCTGCAAGAAAAAGGGATACACATACAGAGCATTACCTGTGAGGGACGGTGGGGATTGACGAAACTCTTTCCTGACATCCCCATGCAGTTATGCCAGTTTCACCAAGTGCAGATCATCCAGCGCTACCTCACCCGTCACCCCAAAAGCCTTGCGGCATGCGAGTTGAAGGAGCTTGCTCTGACCTTGAAAAACGGCACGCAAACCGACTTTGAGGTTGCTTTGCAGACATGATACGAACAGCATGAAGCGTTTTTGAATGAACACTCGACAAACCCGCTGACACACCAATCCCGCTACCCCCATTCCCGCTTGAGAAGCACTTGCCACAGCCTGAAACGCCATCTTCCCTATCTTTTTACTTTCGAGCGTTATCCCGGTTTAGGCATCCATCGCACCACGAATCTGCCGGAAAGGAAGTTTGCCGATCTGAAGGCCAGATTGATGTGCCATCAAGAGATGAAAAAGGAAAACAAGGTTCGGTTTATCAGGGACTATTTCTCAAACAAATAGTCCTTTCAGCCTGAATTTTGCCCCTTAGCCGTGAGGTTCTCAAAAATAGCCTGAATTTTGTCCCTTACGCCCAAAGGGATGTCCCAAACTGTATCGCCACAATACTTTTAGCCTCATGCCTCATGGCCAGGATGCTGATTTCCACTGCGGCAGCACAAGAATCCGGCCTTTTGGTATAACACGTAGCAATGCCTCACCAGCATTTGCAATCTATGAGGCTTTTTTCAATCAACGGGTTATCGCAACCCCGGGATCGCTAACGTTGTTTATAGCCAACGCCGCATATACTGGCACAATATACCTGCTCAACTTCAAGAGGAT
>JAUMXB010000024.1 GCA_030529365.1 Cardiobacteriaceae bacterium
TAAAGAGATCAGTCGTCCCGTGCAAATCGCCGTAAACCTCGTCCGTGGAAATGTGGTGAAAGCGGAAAGCCGTCTTGCGTGACGCATCCAACCCGCCCCAATAGGCACGCGCCGCTTCAAGCAGGGTATAGGTGCCGACAATATTGGTTTGCACAAACGCCGCCGGGCCATCAATGGAGCGATCGACGTGGCTTTCTGCAGCAAGATGCATCACAGCATCAGGCATATGCTCGGCAAACACACGATCCAGCGCGGCGCGATCGCAAATATCCACTTTTTCAAAGTCATAACGGGAATTATCTGCCACCTCAGCAAGCGAATCGAGATTGCCGGCATAGGTCAGTTTGTCAACATTGACGACGCTATCCACCGTATGGGCAATGATATGCCGCACCACTGCCGATCCGATGAAACCCGCCCCACCCGTTAGCAATATTTTCATTGATTTCAATACTAAATTTTTAAAATAATGCGCCAATATACAGGCATTTATTTTTCGTCATTACCAAGCTGCGACTTGATACATAACGGCAATGCGTCAAAACGTCGCGGATTATAAGATAACTACGCCTCCGCTGCCGGATGATTTACGACAAGCGACGAGTTTTTAAGTAATTATTCTTGTTCTTGCCTTATAGCCGGAAATAGTCATTATTTACCACCAATAAGCGCTTATCCCGATAAAAAATAACTATTTTTTGTTATTTTTATTACGATTAATTGCCAGCATCAGCGTTTTTATCATGATGCGCAAATCCAGCCACAGCGACCAATTTTCGATATACCACAGGTCGTATTCAATGCGTTTCTGCAAATCGGTATCGCCACGCCAGCCGTGAATTTGCGCCCAACCGGTCATGCCTGCCTTGACCAGATGCTTCTGCATATAGCCGGGAATTTCGTGCTTGAAAGCTTCGACAAACTCCACGCGCTCAGGACGCGGACCCACCAGCGACATTTCACCACGCAATACGTTCCAAAGCTGCGGCAGCTCGTCCAGATTGGTCTTGCGCAAAAGATTGCCAAGACGCGTTTTCGGCTTGTTGCGCTCGTCTCCCCAGGTTTCTGCCTGGGCATCGCTCATCGGCGCCATGCTTCTGAATTTCAATATCTTGAAAGGCTTTCCGTTCCAACTCACCCTGTCTTGACTAAAAAAGACTGGCCGTCCATCCAGCAAAAGAATTAATGCGGCAATCACTGCCATTAAAGGCAATCCCAACAAAAATATCAGCCCACCCAAAACTTTGTCTTCCAGCCATTTGATAAGATAAGGCACGCCTTGAATCGGCGACAGCGTAATATCAAAGGCATAGCGTCCGGCAATATACGATACTTGATGGTTGATCAGGCGAAATCCTTGCAAATCTGGAAAATAGCGAATATTGCTGGCCGTCAGATCCAGCCGTCCCAGAATGGACTGCAACGTCCGCGTTTCCGTAATCGGCAAGGCAATCCAGATTTCATGGCTGGAAAAATCGAGATCGGACTCATCATAAGGACGGTGCGGAATGCCCATATTGGTAATGTGTTTATCATCACCGAGATAACGTATCTCGTTGATCACAAATCCGGTAGAAGAGTCGTTACGTACCATTTCGACGATGCTGCGGCATGACTGATCATCACCAATCAGACTGACCGTCTTGCGATTGAAACCCGCCTTGCGGATCTTCCGCAGCAGCCGGTACATCACCAAGCGCATCAATATACTGAGCACTACGGCAAACATCAGCCACAGTAACAGCCAGCCACGGTCGAAAAAATCGCCTTTCCGCGACACATACAGATACAGCACAATCAACATCGACAACCACATAAAGCCACGCACAATGCGGCTCACCAACGCAATGCGCACCGTACCGCGCCATGAACGGTAAACACCGAGATGGTCAAAAAGCGTTACCACCAACAGCGCAGCGATCAACGACATCCATTGATAACGCTCGATGGCAATGCCGCTGTCGAAACGCAGCCAGTACGCCAGATGCGCCCCCCCATAGACGGCAAATGTGTCGGCAAGCTTGGCCAGCAAATGAGTGTAGTTGATGTAATGCGTCGTTTTCATCGGCACGCGGCCTGTCCATAAAAAATTCGGGCAATGGTAGCACAAAGCCCGAACAAAGCACTTTGCCGCCATATTGTCTGCGCAGTGATGCGCTTGCCGCTTTTCCGATTTTATGGTCTAATGCCGCGCCTTACGCGAGAGTGGCGGAATTGGTAGACGCACTGGATTTAGGTTCCAGCGGGGTAGCCCGTGAGAGTTCGAGTCTCTCCTTTCGCACCAGATCACGCGCCGATGGCGCTTTTTTTATTCTGGCATTTTTAACTTCTGACAGGCACATGCCGATATTGACCGAGGAACATATGCAATCATCCGTTGAAAAACTTGAAGGTTTGGCCCACAAACTGGTGATCGAAGTACCGGCCGATCGCGTAGATCAGGCGGTTGAAACCCGACTCAAGGAAATCCGTCCGCGCGTTCGCATCGACGGTTTCCGCCCGGGCAAAGTGCCGCCGCATGTGATCAAGCAGAAGTATGGCGCTGGCGTGCGTCAGGAAGTGCTGGAAAATGTCATCAGCCAATCCCTGGCCGAAGCCTTTGATGCCAACCAGTTGCAACCGGTCGCGCCGCCGCAGGTCAATATCCTCTCCGGCTTCGCGGCCGATGAGGCGCTCAAATACGAAGCGCTTTTCGAAGTCAATCCCGAAGTGGAAGTCAAAGGGCTGGACAGCCTGGAAATCACCCTGCCCAAGAGCGACATCAGCGACAAGGACATCGACGCGATGATCGACATCCTCCTCCGCCAGCAGGCAACCTACACCGAAAGCAGCGATGCCGCTGCGGACGATGGCGACCGCGTGCGCGTGGACTTCGTCGGCAAGCTCAATGGCGAAGCCTTTGAGGGTGGCAGCGGCGAAGATGTTCCCGTCGTGATTGGCGGCGGCCAGATGCTGCCGGATTTCGAAGCGGGCCTGAAAGGCGCCAAGGTTGGCGAAGAAAAAACTTTCGACGTCGCCTTCCCTACCGAATACCCCACTGCCGATCTCGCTGGCCAAACCGCACAGTTCACGGCCACCATCAAGAAAGTGGAAAAAATGAACCTGCCGGCCCTGGATGAAACCTTCATCAAGAACTTCGGCATCGACGCGGGCGACGAAGACTCCTTCAGAAAAGCCATCCGCGAAAACATGGTGCGCGAGCTGGACAATGCCCTGCGCCGCATCAAGCGCGACCGTCTTTTCGATGCCCTCCTCGCTGCCAACAGCGAGCAACTGATTGCCGAATCTGCCGTGGATCAGGAAATTGGCCGCATGAGCCGCGAACTCAATCTGGAAAAACAGATTCCCGATGCCGAGCAGCGCGCCAAACTCGCCAAGCAGATCTTCGACGAGCCGGCGCGCCGCCGTGTCCGTCTTGGCCTGTTGCTGGGCAAGCTGTTCAGCGAGAAAAATATCGAGCTGGACCAGTCCCGCGTGGATGCCCGCCTGAACTCCATCGCTTCCACTTACGAAGATCCTGCGGAAGTGCGCGAATGGTATGGCCGCGACCGCAATGCCAAGATCAGCCTGGAATCCGCCATCCTGGAAGAACAGCTCATCGATACCATTTATGAAAACGCCAAAGTGAGCGAAGAAGAGAAAACCTTCCAGGAAGTCATGGCACTCAATGCCCAGATTCGCAACTAAGGATTTTTGCCAGCTTTTATCCTGCCTCACAGCAGGATAGTGCTTTTTTCTCATTAGGAAGCGCTTGTTGTGTGATTATTTCTCATAACAAGCGCTTCTTCTTGGTAAAAAATCACTATTTTTGAGCTTTTTTGTTTACCAATTTTCTGCCGGCATTATCCGTGCGCCTTGAAGAAGTATCCGGGGTTGAAAAGTTTTTCGCCGTTGCCATAGCACGCATCATCTCCTGAAGGTGGAACGGCATTTTCCCGACTCCCGTTGAAAACGGCATGTTTCCCAATGCGTCATACACCAAAAAAAAAAACCGCATTTATAAACGTTTTTTACCGTCAACAAGCGCTTGTCGCGATAAAAAACCTTTACAAAAAGCAACCGCTTCTTTGACAACAAATCTCCTTGCATTTTCACCAACCACCCCCACTTCTGCAATCGATCTCAAACAGGAACTGTTACATGGATATTCACAACAACCTGCTTATCCCCATGGTGGTTGAGCAAACCGGCCGCGGCGAGCGTTCTTACGACATTTACTCCCGCCTGCTGAAAGAGCGGGTGATTTTTCTCGTCGGCCCGGTCACCGATGCTTCCGCCAACCTTGTGGTGGCGCAAATGCTTTTCCTTGAAGCGGAAAACCCGGATCAGGACATCCACCTCTACATCAATTCCCCGGGCGGCTCCGTCACGGCTGGCATGTCGGTTTACGACACCATGAATTTCATCAAGCCCGATGTTTCCACGCTCTGCCTCGGCCAGGCGGCCAGCATGGGCGCTTTCCTGCTCTCCGCAGGCGCAAAGGGCAAGCGCTTCGCCCTGCCGCACAGCCGCGTGATGATCCATCAGCCGCTCATCAGCGGCGGCTTGGGCGGACAGGCATCCGATATCGAGATTCACGCGCGCGAACTGCTGAAGATGAAAGCCAAGCTCAACGAGCTGCTGGCCCAGCACACTGGCCAGCCGCTGGAAAAAATCGAGCGCGACACCGACCGCGACAATTTCATGTCTGCCGCCGAAGCCAAGGCCTACGGCCTGATCGACCAGATCACCACGTCGCGCAGCCAGACCGTCTAAAAGCCATCATGATGCGGGGTTCCGCCCCGCTTGAAATACTGCCCACCATCCTCATATAGCCCTTCCCATTGTTTTGGAGTCTTTCATGTCCGATACCCTCAAACACTGCTCGTTCTGCCGCAAGTCGGAAAATGAGGTGAAGCGTCTGATCGAAGGTCAGGACGGCGCCTATATTTGCGACGAGTGCATAGAACTGTGCGGCGACTTGCTGCGCGATGGCGGTCATGAAGAACCTGCGGCGGATGACGATGCACCGTTGCCGACGCCTTCCGCCATCAAGGCCTTTCTCGACGAATACGTCATCGGCCAGCACCAGGCGAAAAAGGCGCTCGCCGTCGCCGTGTACAACCATTACAAGCGCTTGCGCATCGGCTCAAGCAGTGATGATGTGGAAATCAACAAATCTAACATCCTGATGATCGGCTCGACCGGCTCGGGCAAAACCCTGCTCGCGCAGACCCTGGCCAAATGCCTCGACGTTCCCTTCGCCATTGCCGATGCCACCGCGCTGACCGAAGCCGGCTATGTCGGCGAAGACGTGGAAACCATCCTGCAAAAACTGCTGATGAACTGCGATCATGATGTCGCCAAAGCCGAACGCGGCATCATCTATATCGACGAAATCGACAAAATCGCGCGCAAATCGGAAAACGTCTCCATTACCCGCGACGTGTCCGGCGAAGGCGTGCAGCAGGCATTGCTGAAGCTCGTTGAAGGCACCGTTGCCGCCGTTCCGCCACAAGGCGGACGCAAGCATCCGCAGCAGGAAATGACGCATATCGACACGAAAAACATCCTCTTTATCTGCGGCGGCGCGTTCGCGGGCATTGAAAAACTCATCGCCCAGCGCACCGACAAGGGCGGCATCGGCTTTGGCGCCACCGTGCGCAACAAGGATAACGCCCTCAATGACCATAGCGACCTGCTTGCGCTCACCGAGCCGGAAGATTTGGTGAAATTCGGTCTTATCCCCGAATTCGTCGGGCGGCTGCCTATCGTCACCCTGCTCGATACCCTGGATGAAGCCGCGCTCGTACGCATCCTCACCGAGCCGAAAAACGCCATCGTCCGCCAGTTCCAGACCATGTTCGGCTATGAAAACGTCGTGCTGCATTTCGAGCCCGACGCCCTCACTGCCATCGCCAAGAAAGCCATCGCCCGCAAAACCGGCGCCCGCGGCCTGCGTTCCATCGTCGAACAGCTCCTGCTCGACATCATGTTCGAGCTCCCCGACCTGAAAAACGTCGAGAGCGTCACCATCACCCGTGACAACGTCGAGAACGGCACACCGCCCCAATTGCTCAAGGCATCCGCCTAGGAGAACCTTATGAACAACCGAATCCGTTATCCCGTATTGCCCCTGCGCGATGTCGTCGTCTATCCGCACGTCATCGTGCCCCTCTTTGTCGGCCGTGAACAATCCATTGCCGCCTTGGATCAAGCCATGGAAAGCAGCCAGGAACTGCTGCTCCTACCCCAGCGCGACCCGAAAACGCGCGAGCCGGAAATTGCTGATCTTCACGATATCGGCACCGTTGGCCGCATCGTGCAAATGGCCAAGCTGTCCGATGGCACCGTCAAAGTGCTGATGGAAGGCTTGTACCGCGTCAAGGTGAAAAACTTCGTTCAGGAAGGGAAATACATGAGCGCTGAAGCCATGATTCTCACGGAACGCGCCACCGCCTCGCATGGCGAGCTCACCGCCATGATGGGCAGCGCCATCAACGACTTCGCCCGTTACCTGAAAGAAAACGACAAATCCGCCGACGAGCTCATCGAAACCCTGCGGCAAATTCACGATGCCGGTCGCCTTGCCGACACCATCGCTGCCCATATCGATCTGCGCATCGAGCAGCGCATCGGCCTGCTCGGTCTGCTGGATGTGCAGGAGCGCCTGGAACGCGTCCTCGTTCTCCTCGAAGAAGAGCACGAGAAAGCCGATCTTGAGCGCAACATCAAGAAACGCGTCAAGCAGCAAATGGAGCGCAACCAGCGCGAGTACTACCTGAATGAGCAAATGAAAGCCATCCAGAAAGAACTCGGCGACATGGATGAAGCGCAAAACGAAGTCGAGCAGCTCGAAAGCGCCATCCTTGACGCGAAAATGCCCGCCGATGCCGAGAAAAAAGCGCTTGCCGAGCTCAACAAGCTCAAGCAAATGTCGGCCATGTCGGCAGAGGCCAACGTCATCCGCAACTATCTGGAGTGGATGATCGATTATCCGTGGTCGAAGAAAAAACGCAGCCAATACAACCTGGAGCGCGCGGAGAACATTCTCAACCGCGATCACTACGGCCTGGAAGACGTCAAAGAGCGCATCATCGAATACCTCGCCGTGCAAAAGCGCAGCAAGGACAGCAAAGGCCCCATCATTTGCCTGGTCGGCCCTCCCGGCGTCGGCAAAACCTCGCTGGGCAAATCGATTGCGGAATCCACCGGTCGCGATTTCGAGCGCATTTCCCTCGGCGGCGTGCGTGATGAAGCGGAAATTCGCGGCCACCGTCGCACCTATATCGGCGCATTGCCCGGCAAGATCGTACAGAAACTGTGCAAAATCGGCACCAACAACCCGGTCATCCTGCTCGACGAAATCGACAAAATGGGCATGGACCATCGCGGCGATCCGGCATCCGCCTTGCTGGAAGTCCTTGATCCCGCGCAAAATTCCAGCTTCAGCGACCATTACCTGGAAAGCGACATCGATCTTTCCAACGTGCTCTTCATTGCCACCGCCAACACCCTGAACATCCCGGGCCCCCTGCTCGACCGCATGGAAGTCATCCGGCTGCCCGGCTACACCAGCAAGGAAAAGCACGAAATTGCCGAGCGCTACATCCTGCCGCGCCAGCGCAAGGAACATGCCCTGAAAGAAGAGGAATTCCGCCTCGCTGACGGCGTGCTCGATACCATCATCGAGGACTACACCCGCGAAGCAGGCGTGCGTAACCTTGAGCGCGAAATCAACAAACTCGCGCGCAAAAGCGTGCGCAGGCTCATGCAAAGCAAGGAAAAAAGCATCCTCATCACCCCTGCCCTTCTGGAAGAATTTCTCGGCGTTGCCAAATACCACCGCAGCGAAGAAGACCTGCGCGCGAAAATCGGCTCGGTCACCGGCCTTGCCTGGACTTCCGTGGGCGGCGAACTGCTGCAAATCGAAACGGCGGTGTTCTCCGGCAAGGGACGCCTGACCCACACCGGGCAGCTGGGCGATGTCATGAAAGAATCGATTCAGGCGGCGCTCTCCGTGGTGCGCGGCTATCTTGATAACAAGGATGAATCCTTCCGTTTCAACGACTACGACATCCACATGCACCTGCCTGAAGGCGCCACTCCGAAAGACGGCCCCAGCGCCGGCATCGGCATGGCCACGGCGCTCCTCTCCGCACTCACCGAAATTCCGGTGCGCGGCGACATCGCCATGACCGGCGAAATCACCCTGCACGGCCGAGTGCTTGCCATCGGCGGCCTCAAGGAAAAGCTGCTTGCCGCCCAGCGTGGCCATATCAAGACCGTGCTGATTCCCGAGGAAAACGTCAAAGACCTGCGCGATGTACCGCAGGACGTGAAAGATGCGCTGGAAATCATTGCCGTAAGCACCGTGGAACAAGTCTTCGAACATGCCCTTACCGCATCGCCCAACCCGATCAAGGCGCGCAATCTGCATCGCCCGAGCACAGCATTGAGCGGTTCTACACAGCCCTGCCAATGAAAGCAATATCATACGGTTATCTTTGGCACCAAAAGCCTAACCAATAATTAACTATTGGTTTTGTTAAAAAAACCGCCCGCCAGCGACGAAAAGGTTTGACACCTGTCGGCGCGGGCGGTATAAATCCCGCGTCGGCGCAGGAAGCGCGCCGCATCTGTAACATTTTGACCAAAGGTATTTGCTATGAACAAGACGGAACTGATCGAAGCTATTGCTGCCTCTGCCGGCCTCACCAAAGCCCAGGCAGGCAAAGCGCTGGATGCCTTCGTGGACACTGTCAGCGACACCCTGAAAAAAGGCGACAAAGTCATCCTCATCGGCTTTGGTACTTTCGAAACTCGCAAACGCGAAGCACGCAAAGGCCGCAACCCGCAAACCAAGAAAGAAATCATGATTCCGGCAAGTACTGCACCGGTCTTCAAAGCCGGCAAAAAACTGAAAGATGCCGTAAACTGAGCGCAAACCACAGCAAAAATTGACAACAGCCGGAATTTTCCGGCTGTTTCTTTATCCGCTTCCTGCCTGAAGCAACCAGCGCCCTATTCTTTCACCGCTTGCGCACCGCGCCGCCCAACACCGAGCACAACGCCCCGGCCACCACCATTGCCGCGCCCGCATAGGCCAGTCCATTCAGATCCGGTTCGGCAAATACGCCCGGCCACAACCAGAACGCCGCCTCGGTAAATACCATCGTAAACAGCGGCACCATCGTAATCGTCGCCGACACCTTGCTCACATCCCAGCACGCCAGCGCCTCGGCAAACGCCCCGTAAGCAATCGGCGTATTGATGCAGCAATAGGCAAGACACAGCCATTGATACCCGTCCAGCCCGGCAAACATCGCCCAGTGCGCAAACGGCAACGTCAGCAGCGCGCTCCCGCCATACAGCACAAACAGCACCTGCGGCGCGGAAAAATCACGCAGCAACACCTTCTGCACCAATCCATAACTCACCCACACCAGCGACGCGGATATACTCAGCACAATCCCCAGCAGCGCCGTATTCTCCCCGGCAAACAAATGCGGCAACTCGCGATTGAAAAACAGCAGCAGCCCGGCAAACAGCACCAGCGCGCCCCACCACTGATGCGCCCCCAGCTTCTCGTGAAAAAACACCGCCCCGGCAAACAGCAAAATGAAAGGCGACAACTGCGCCAGCACTTGCGACGCCTCCGGCGTCAAATAAATCAGCGCCTTGCTGAAAAGATAAAAATTGCCCGCCAACCCCAGCGCACCAATCACAAACAGCCAGCGCCGCTTTCCGTGCAGCAGCGCCCGCCAATCCGGCAAACGCCCGCGCCGCCGCAAAAACCAGCCCAGCACCAGCGTCGCCACCACAAAACGCACCGCCACCACACTCTGCGGATCCAGCACCCGCAGCACCTGCTTCATCGCGAGCGGCAACGACGCCCACATCAACACCGTCACCAGCGTCATCGCCAGCCCCCGCGCCGCATTCATAAGCACTCCCCGGCAAAAGCCGCCATTGTACGCCTCTCCTTGCCGCGACCAATCCCCCGTAGTGATTTTTCGCAAAATAGCCGATACACTTCGCCCAGCACCACCCAACCCCCGCCCATATGCACCCCAGCGACCACACCTACACCGTCAGCGAACTCAACCAAACCGTCCGCCACCTCCTCGAACACGATTTCGCCAGCATCCGCGTCGAAGGCGAAATCTCCAACCTCTCGCGCCCCGCCTCCGGTCACCTCTACTTCAGCCTCAAAGACCCGGAAGCGCAAATCGCCTGCGCCCTCTTCAAAGGCAGTCGCTACAGCCTGAAAATCCCCCTCCGCGACCTCGACAACGGCCTCGCCGTCCGCGCCCACGGCCGCCTGTCGCTCTACGAAGCGCGCGGCAGCTACCAGCTCATCGTCCACCAGCTCGAGCCCCTTGGCCGCGGCGACCTCGAGCGCGCCTACCTCGAACGGCAAACCCTCCTCGCCAGCGAAGGCCACTTCGACCCCGCGCGCAAACGCCCCATCCCCGCCTTCCCGCGCGCCATCGGCATCATCACCTCCCCCACCGGCGCCGCCATCCACGACGCCCTCACCACCCTCGCGCGGCGCAATCCCGCCATCCCCGTCATCCTCTACCCCAGCGCCGTGCAAGGCGAAAGCGCCGCAGCCGAACTCATCGCCCAAATCGCCACCGCCAACCGCCGCAACGAATGCGACACCCTCCTCCTCATCCGCGGCGGCGGCAGCCTTGAAGACCTGTGGAGCTTCAACCATCCCGACCTCATCCGCGCCATCAGCGCAAGCCGAATCCCCGTCATCAGCGGCGTCGGCCACGAAACCGACATCACCCTTGCCGACCTTGCCGCAGACCTCCGCGCCCCCACGCCCACCGCCGCCGCCGAACTCGCCTGCCCGCCGCAAAGCGCCATCCTCGCCCACCTTGCCCAACAGCAAACCACCCTCGACCAGCGCATCCAGCGCATCCTCCGCGAACGCCAGCAACAGCGCGACACCCTCGCCCGCCGCCTCCAGCTCCAGCACCCCGAGCGCCGCCTCCAGCAGCAAATCCAGCGCGCCGACGAACTGCGCGAACGCCTGCGCCACAGTATCAGCCGCCAGCTCGAACGCCAGCAACAGCGCTTCAGCCACCTCGCCCGCACCCTGCACACCCTGAGCCCGCTCGCCACCCTCGCGCGCGGCTACGCCATCGTCCACAACGCGCACGGCGACATCATCACCAGCGCCCAGCAAACCCAACCCAAAGAAGACCTGCACATCCGGCTCAACGAAGGCAAAATCATCTGCACCGTACGCCAGCGCCGGCAAACGCCCGCCAAAACCATAATTTCAGAAAATAACAAAAAATAGTGATTTTTTACCACTAGTAAGGCTTATCTTGATAAATTTTAGGGGCTGAAGTAGATTAGCCCTAAATCCCACACCAAATCCGCAGAATTTTTAGCTGCTGCTTTGGTGTCCCAAAATTAAAACGAAATTCGCATTCTTTCAAGAATAGAGGAAAGGACTTTCGGTCAATGCTATTATATTTGCGCAAGACACGCTTGGCCTGATTCCAGAAATTCTCAATGCCGTTGATATGGTTTTGCCTCTCGACAAATGCCTTACTGTGGTTAATCCTGTGGTGGTGAAAACCACTGACATCCAGTACGTCGTAACTGCTCAGGCTGTCCGTATAAACCACGCTGTCCGGCAGAATTTTCTTTGTAATGACAGGAAATAAACTTTCTCTCTTGGCATTGTCCACCACGACGGTATAAACCTTGCCGCCACGTTTGAGGATGCCGAAAACCACCACTTTGCCTGCGGCACCTCTGCCGCGTTTTCCTTTGCGCTTACCGCCGAAGTAGCTCTCGTCCAACTCTACGGAGCCCTCAAAAACCTGATCTGCCTGCAAAGCCAAATGATGGCTGATGACGAGGCGGATTTTGCGGTAAAACAGTATGGCGGTGTTGGGTTGGATACCCAAGATATCGGCAGCAGAGCGTGCGGTTACTTCCAGTACAAAATACTCGAGCAGCTTTCTTTGTGTCGTCTTTTTTAATTTACAGTGGGTTATCTTCATTTTAGCAGCCTAGCATGACTGCTAATCTACGTCAGCCCCAAATTTTATCGCAATAAGCGCTTATTTGTGATAAAATTTCTCATTCGCGAAAAACAGCACGTAGCGTGAGCGTCCACCCACCATTTGCAATCCGTGGGGTGGGTATCAACCCACCATTTGCAGTTCGTAGTTAAACCTATGTCGGCCATTCATGGCCGACATAGGTTTAACGTCGGGCACAAAGTGCCCGACCTACGGCGCTCCGATTCGTAGGGTGGGTGTCAACCCACCATTTGCAGTAGGCACGGTTAGCCCGCAGGGCGTAACCGTACAGGATGTTTTTTTCGTACGGTTACGGCGCTTCGCGCCTAACCGCACCTACGTCGCACCTTCGTAGATGCCCGGCCATTCATACCCGACATCAAACCACCGAACACAGCCGTAGGGTGCGTGGCGGCAACGCCGACACGCACGCGCAACCAAACACCGCAAACCACATGCGTGCCGATTCGTAGGGTGGGTGTCAACCCACCATTTGCAGTAGGTACGGTTAGCCCGCAGGGCGTAACCGTACAGGATGTTTTTTTCGTACGGTTACAGCTTCGACTAACCGCACCTGCGTCGCACGTTCGCAGGTCGGCCATTTATGCCCGACATCAAACCACCGAACACAGCCGTAGGGTGTGTGGCGGCAACGCCGACACGCACGCGCAACCCAACACCGCAAACCGCGTGCGTGCCGCTGCGCGGCACACACCTTACAGGGAAAACATCCCTTTTTGCGCACAATACTCAATCCATCGTCACAATGCGCGACAACCGCTCCTCCAGCGCCGTCAGCAATTCTTCCGGCAGTTCCAGCCGATAATCGAGCACCACCACCCGCGCGCGCAACGCTTGCGGCCAGTCATCCAATTTCACCGCATCCTTGCCGGTCACCACGATACGTCCGTTCTCACCTGCGAAATCCGCCGCCTGCGGCGGAATATCGGCATGATCGGGCAGATAGCGCGCATCCTTCACCACGCCGCCCGCCGCTTGCACACTCGCAGTCACCCGTTCGCCACGCGCAATGGCCGTCAGCACAAAAAGCGCTTCCTCGCCCAAGTGATATGCCGAGCCATCCGGCAAGCGCCGCGCCGTGAGTGCTGCCGCCCGCAAGCGGTAACGCGGCACGCTTGCGCTATCCACGCCGTCCGCCGCCTGTCCTTCGCCCGCCACCAGCAAGGCATCCGCCTCACGCACCCGTGCCGCACTTTCGCGCAGCGGCCCGGCAGGCAGCAACCAGCCGTTGCCCACGCCCAAATCCGCCGCCATGACCACCCATTCCACGGCGCGCGCCAAACGGTAATGCTGCAAACCATCATCGGCTATCACGACCTGCACCTGCGGGCAGGCTGCGAGCAGCGCCTCTGCCGCCGCCGTGCGATCGCGCCCTACCCAAAGCGGCGCACCTGTCTCGCGCGCGAGCAACAGCGGCTCATCGCCCACCCATGCGGCATCGCTTGCTGCCGTCACTTCGCAAACCGCGCCCGCCTTGCGTGCCGCGCCGCCATAGCCGCCGCTCACGATGCCCACTTGCCAGCCGCGCGCCTGCAAAGCGCGCACCAGCGCCATCACCACCGGCGTTTTGCCGTTGCCGCCCACTGTCACATTGCCGATCACTACCACCGGCACCGGCAAGCGCTTCGCTTTGCCTTGCTGCCAACGGCGGCGCAACCGCACCACCAGGCCAAAGAACACGGAAAGCGGCCACAGCATCCACGCCAGCCAGCCGCGCGAACGCCAGAACGCGGGCATGGTGTCAGCCGCCGTCCTTCTTGCGGAAAGCGCCTTCCTGCCCGCTGCGCAGCCGCGCGATATTGCCCTTGTGGCGGTAAATCAGAACGCCCACCATAGCCAGAATCATCATCGGCATCTGTTTGTTGTCAATCATGAAAAATGCCAGCCACGGCGCTGCGAACGCCGCAATCAGCGCGGAGAGCGACGATACGCGGGTATAGGCAAACACCGCAATCCAGATCGCGAGCACGCACAACGCCAGCGGCCAATGCCAGGCCAGCAGCACGCCGAGCGCCGTTGCCACGCCCTTGCCGCCCTTGAAACCGAAAAACACCGGCAGCAAATGGCCGAGAAACGCCCCGATACCCGCCATCAGCAGCGCCGTCTGCGAATCCGACACCGCCTTCACCAGCAAAACCGGAATCAGCCCTTTCAGCAAATCGCCGAGCAGCGTCAGCGCCGCCGCCTTTTTGCCGCCGAGACGCAGCACATTCGTCGCACCCGGATTGCCTGACCCCTGCGTGCGCGGATCCGGCAGCCCCATCGCGCGCGACACGATCACCGCCGACGACACCGAACCCCACAAATAACCCCAGCACAACGCCAGCAACCAGCCTATACTTTGCATCCCGCCTCCCGCATGAAAAGGAAAACCATGAGCCAGGACATCGTTTACATCCGCCAGCTCAAAGTGAAAACACTCATCGGCATTTTGCCGCACGAGCGCGCCGCAAAGCAAACGCTCATCATAAGCGCCGAACTCGGCACCGACTTCCGCGCCGCAGCGGAAAGCGACAACGTAACCCACGCCCTCGACTATGCCGCCATCAGCGCCTTCATCGCCGAATTTGCCGCAAGCGCCACCTTCGGCCTGATCGAAACCTTTGCCGCCGCGCTCACCGACGCCCTCTTTGCCAAATATGCCGCAACCAGCATTCGTCTCGACATCCAGAAGCCCGGCGCTATCGCCGCCACCCAGCACGTCGGTATCATCCAGTACCGCGAACGCCCGGCATAAACAGAACCTTGCCAAACCCCGCCGCCGCCATTACCATCCCGTCCATCACAGCAACCGGAACCCCGACATGCAATCCAATAAACTGATTCTCTGCACCTTTCTCGGCATCGCCCTGCTTGCCGGCTGTTCCTCCGGCGACAGCAAGGACGCCCGCACCGCCGACAAAACGCAAAGCGCACAACCGCTCAAAAACGCACGGCAAACCCTGAACTGGCTCGGCACCTACCAGGGCATCCTGCCCTGCGCCAACTGCGAAGGCATCGCCACCATGCTCGTCATCGAAGATGGCGGCAAATACACCCTGCGCACCCGCCAGCTTGGCCTCGAAGACAAGGATCGCAAATACCAGGGTACCTACAGCTGGAAAAATGACAGCACCCTCGTCCTGAGCGGCGACGTACAGGAAAAAGTTTTCACCGTATTCGATGGCTATTTGCAGGCCATGATGCCGGATGGCCGCCCCATCCCCGCACACCCCGGCGCCAACTATCGTCTGGAAAAATCTTTTTGATACCAGCAATATGGATGGATTTACCCCATCCCATGATGCTGTAAAAAAAATAGGTAGGGACGTAGCCAGCTACGTCCACGCCGCAAACACGGACGTAGCAGGCTACGTCCCTATACCCATCGTTTACCATGTATCTGCATGGTAAATTTTCTCACCAATAAGCGCTTATCGCGAGAAAATTTCTCACCATAAGCGCTTATCTATGATGAAAAACAACCATTTTTGATTGTTTTTTGAGTTATCCCGCAAACACCAACCCGCAGGCGGATTACATCCCGCGCTAATTCCCCGCCATCAGCGCCACCAGCCGCGCGGCGGTGCGTGCGCCGTGGCCGTCGATATCGTAGCGCGGATTGTATTCAGCGACATCGCAGAGGCGCACCTTGCCGCTCGCCAACACAACCCGCACCATTTTCTCCACCAGCGGGAGCGGCAGGCCAAAGGCTGCCGGTGCGCTCACGGCGGGCATGACGGCTGCGGGCAGCACGTCCAGATCAAGCGTGAGATAAATCGCGTCCACCGTGTTGATGAAATGGCGGATTTCCGCTTCCACTTCCAGCCAAGGCAAATCAAGAAGCGCCGTATCTTCCACCACCCACGCGCCCATGTTTTCTGCGCGCGCAAAAAGCGAGCGCGTGTTGGCGAAGCGGCTTGCGCCAAGGCAGGCATAGCGGTAGGAAAAAGCGTCGGCCAGCTGGCGGAACGGCGTGCCCGATGAGGGCCGCGCGTCGATGCGCACGTCGAGATGCGCGTCGATATTGATGATGCCGAGGCGCGCATCGGGCAGCGCTTGGTGCAGACCTATACCGGCGGCAAAGGCGATTTCGTGGCCGCCGCCAAGGCCAATCGGCAAAGTCCCGGCACGGATCATCGCCGCCACCTGGTCGGCATAGGCGGCTTGCGCGGCTTCCAGCGCGTCGCCCTGGCAAACGATATTGCCCGCATCTGCCGGAACCCTGCGCAATACCGGCAGATTGGCGAGCATTTTGCGCAAGGCGTCCGGCCCTTCCGCCGCGCCGATGCGCCCCTGGTTGCGCGCCACGCCGGCATCGCAGGCAAAGCCGAGCAATGCCGTTTTCTGCGTGCCGTCATAGGATTGCATCACCTGATGCCAGCGCTTGCCGCCCTCGCCTTCTTCGTGATCGTTCCTGCCTTGCCAGATATCCATGCGTCCTCCTCAGTGGGCGAAAAGACCAATCGTGGTGATGATAATCGGCATCCCGAAAACATCAATCAAAAACGCGCCAACCACCGGCACGATGATAAAAGCCGGTTGCGAAGGGCCAAAGCGCTTGGCAACCGCGTCCATATTGGCCATGGCATTGGGCGTCGCGCCAAGGCCGTGGCCGCAGAATCCGGCGACCATCACCGCCGCATCGTAATTGCGCCCCAACAGCGGGAAAAGCGCAAAGTAGGCAAAGGCGACCACAAAAACCACCTGCACCGCGACGATCGCCACCAGCGGCAGCGCCAAGTCTTTCAAATGCAGGATGTTGACGCTCATCAGCGCCATGGTGAGGAACACGGCGAGCGCCACTTCGCCAACCAGCATCACCACACGGAAATCGACGATGTCCTTGTCTTTGGCATCGAGCAGGTTGCGCGCCAGCACCGCCAAAAACATCGCCGGCACATAGGCGGGCAGGGAAAATCCCTTCACCGGCGAAATCCTGGAAAACCCTTGCGCGAGCCACTGCCCGGCCACGCAGCAGGCAATGATCAGGAGCAGCATTTGCAACACGCGCCGCGTGGAAAAGGGATGCACCGTGCCCTGAATACTTTCGATGGCCTCGCGCGCGGTTTGCGCGCCGCCCGTGTGATCGGCGACGAGATGATGCTTGCCGATCAGGCGCTTTGCGACCGGCCCGCCGACCAGGCCACCGGCAACCAGGCCAAACGTTGCCGCCGCCAGGCCCACGCCCATGGCATTGGCAACGCCCATGTCCTCGATCGTCTTGCCGAACGTGGCCGCCGCGCCATGCCCGCCTTCCATCGATACCGCGCCCGCGAGCACGCCAAGCAGCGGATCAAGGCCAAAAACGCTTGCCAGCGACACGCCGATCACGTTCTGCATGAGCGCGAGAAAACCGCAGGCCAGCCAGTAAATCACCAGCAATTTGCCGCCGAGCCTGACCAGACGAAAGCTCGCGCCCAGACCCACCGTGGTGAAAAACACCAGCATGAAATAGCGCATCAGGCTGTTGTCAAAGGAAATGCCAACGAGGTTTGCGGCAGACAGCAGCGTAACCACGATGGATACCAGCAAACCGCCAGTCACCGGCGCAGGGATGCAATAGGTGCGGAAAAAGGCGACGCGGCGGTTGATGAGATCGCCGAGCAGATACACGGCGAGCGCCGCCAGCAAGGTGGCAAAGGGATTAAGAGCCAGAGTGGTCATGGAATCTCCTTGTTTTTTTGTGACGTAGTATTTTTCCCACCAAAAAGCGCTACTGTCCGGAATAATTCCTGATAAAAAAATAGTATCTACATCGCTACTTTTTCTTATGATTAAGCGCTTTTTAGCACACTATTGCTTGGGGTAATTTTTAAATTTAATCAATATATTATGTGATTTCATAAAAATTGAAGATTGCGCTCAAAATCTCCCCCTGCGGGGGAGATGCCCCGAAGGGGCAGAGAGGAGATTGCCCGAAGGGCAATAACGCTCTCAACATCAGTATTGTTTGCTACCCTCACCCCCACCCCTCTCCCACTGGGAGAGGGGATTGATTCCGCAATTATTTTTCAATTTTTTAGGGATTTTTCAAGGTCGGCCATTGATGGCCGACATTTGTTTACCTTCGGGCACAAAGTGCCCGAACTACTGTCTTTCAGTTGATCGTTGGGGTTCGCTGCACTCACCACCAACCTACAGTCTTAGCGATGCAGGTCGGCCGTTTATGGCCGACATCGAATCAATGTATTTCAGCACTGCCCAACCAGCGCGCCCAGTTCGCCGGAAAGGACAATGGCCTTGGCGGCGGCAATATCCGGCGCGAAGAGCCTGTCCTTGTCATAGAAGGCGACTTTGCCGCGCAGCAAAGCGTACGCTTTTTCCAGCGCTGCGGAGGTTTTGAGCGGGCGATGGAAATCGATGCCCTGGGCGGCAGCGAGATATTCGATGCCGACCACCGCTGCGGTATTGTTCGCCATGTCGAAGAGACGCCGTGCGGCAAAGGTGGCCATGGAAACATGGTCTTCCTGGTTCGCCGAGGTGGGGATGCTGTCCACGCTGGCCGGATGAGCGAAGGTCTTGTTTTCGCTCGCGAGCGCCGCAGCGGTAACGTGCGCGATCATGAAGCCGGAGTTGACGCCCGGATTTTTCACGAGAAACGCTGGCAGGCCGGAAAGCGTGGCATCAATCAAAAGTGCCACGCGGCGCTCGCTCATGTTGCCGATTTCGGCGAGCGCCAGCGCGATGGTGTCGGCGGCAAAGGCCACGGGTTCGGCGTGGAAGTTGCCGCCGGAAATGGCGACTGCTTCGCTGCCGTCATGGAAAATCAACGGGTTGTCGGTCACGGCATTGGCTTCTGTCAGCAAGACGTCGGCGGCGCGCGCGAGCAGATCGTGCGTTGCGCCCATCACTTGCGGCTGGCAGCGCAGGCAATAGGGATCCTGCACACGATCATCGCCTTCAAGATGCGAGGCGCGGATGGCGCTGCCTTGCAGCAACTGGCGGTACAGCCCAGCCTGGCGAATCTGGCCGGGCTGACCGCGCACCTCGTGAATGCGTGCGTCAAAGGGGGCGTCGCTGCCCTTGGCGGCATCGACGGAAAGCGCGCCGATCACGGTCGTAGCGGCATGAATGTCTTCGGCCATGAACAGCCCGCGCAAGGCCAGCGCGGTCGAGGCTTGCGTGCCGTTGATAAGCGCCAGCCCTTCCTTGGCGGCGAGTACGACTGGCTCAAGCCCGGCTGCGCGCAGGGCGTCAGCGGTTTTCTTGATCTCGCCATTGACGCGCACCTCGCCTTCGCCCAAAAGCGCCAGCGTCATGTGCGAGAGCGGCGCGAGATCGCCGGACGCGCCCACCGAGCCTTTTTCGGGAATGAGCGGCATGATGCCGTGGTTCAGGAGCGCCAAAAGCCCGTCGATGACCACGCGACGCACGCCGGAATAGCCGCGCGCGAGGCTTGCCACTTTCATCAGCAAAATCAGGCGCACGACGTTGTCGGGCAGATAATCGCCAGTGCCGACCGAGTGCGAGAGAATGAGGTTGCGTTGCAGGAGTTCGAGTTCATCGTCGCTGATGCGCGTTTTCGCCAACAGACCAAAGCCGGTATTGATGCCGTAGGCGCTCTGGTCGCGGGCGATGATGGCTTGCAGCGCTTCGTGCGAGGCATCGATGGCGGCATAAGCGCCCGGATCGAGCGCAACTTGTTGCGGGGAGGCGTAAATGGCGCGCAATTGTGGGAAGGTCAGGGCATTGGGGGTGATCGTCAGCATGAAAACTCCTATCAAAAATGGTAAAAAATATTAACTGCAAGCGCTTTTTATGAGAAAATTTCTCGAACGAAGCGCTTCATTATGGTAAAAAATCACTATACCAGCCATCCCACTGCAAGCCCCAGATAGCCGAACGCGGCGGCGAGTACGATGCCGAGCAGGGTGCGCAGCAGCCAGACCAGCAGCATATGCCCCACGGAGAGCGGAATGCGGGTTGCCAGAATGCAGGGCACGAGGCCGGAGAAGAAGATGATGCTGGAGACCGAAACCACGCCGACCACATAGCGCAGCAATACGCCCGCTTCCGCGCCTTTCAGCAAAATGGCGGGCAGGAACATTTCCGCCAAACCGCTCGCGAGCGCTTTCGCTGCCATCAGCGGCTGCTCCAGCCCCATGATCCAGGTGGCGGGATAGAGGAGAAAGCCCAGCCCGTCGAAAATGGGCGTGTATTTGGCGAGCAACAGACCGGCCAAGCCAATGCCCATGATGGACGGCAAAATGGCGGACGCCATACGCACGCCAGCCAAGAAATGCTCGAGCAGAATCTTGCCGGGATTGACCGCATGACGCGAGACATCCACCCCGCTTTGCACGGCATAGCGCAGGCGCGCGGCAAAAGGCATCGGCGTATCGGCCACGCCGCCGTCGTTATTGATGCGGGCAAGCGGCGGAATGCGCGCGGAAATGGCGGTAATTGCGAAAGTAATCACCAGCGCACTCCAGAAATAGAAATTCCAGAAATTCATCAAATCCAGCGTTTTGGCGACTACTACCATGAATGCCGCCGAAACGGTGGAAAAGCCGGTAGCGATAATTGCCGCTTCGCGCGCGGTGTATTTCTTGGCGGCATAGACCTGATCGGTAATCAGAAGCCCCACCGAATAACTGCCCACGAATGACGCCACCGCATCAATCGCCGAAAAGCCCGGCGTTTTCCATACTTTGCGCATCAAAGGCTCCATCACCACGCCGATCATCTCCAGCAAGCCGAAGCCGATGAGGAAGGCGAGCACCAGCGCGCCCACGGGAATGATCATGGCAAGGCCCAGCCCCAGTTTTTCATAGAGAAACGGCACCATGTCCGGGGCGGTCAGCGATTCGGGCAACCATCCGGCGACAAAGGCGATCGCCACCAGCAAACCGAACACCTTGAAAAGCGAAATAATGATGTCGGTCAAAGACTTCTTCCACGCGCCTGTCACGAACGGCCAGACCGCGCCATAGACCATCATCGCGAAAAACGCGGCGACGGCGAACCAGCGCACCTCGCGCACGAGAAAGCTCGCGGCATGGTCGAAGAGAATCGTCGATTTGCCGCCGATGGTGACAGGTACGAAAAACATCACGATGCCGACAATGCTCGCGATCACGAGTTGCACGAGCGCCGCCTGCGGCGACAGGGTTTTGGGGTGATTCATCTTGCTCTCCTCTATTGTTATGAATGAAAGATGACGTTTGTTATCGCATAGGGTGCTCTGCCATAAACCGTCGCAAAACGATACATTGCATAATGGAACTCGTGAGAAATTTTCTCATTACCAAGCGCTTTATATGAGAAATTTTCTCATCATAAGCGCTTAGTTATGGTAAAAAATTACTGTTTTTGATTGTTTTGTGAATTGCAGGTTGGTGGTGTGGGAAGCGAACCCCAACATTTTTAAAATCGTTTGTTGGGGTTCGCCTGACGGCTCACCACCAACCTACATTGCGTCGAAAAGGCGCTTATTTCACCATCGGCAGATTGAGTCCGAAGTTTTTCGCGGTTTCAATGGCGAGTTCGTAGCCGGCATCGGCGTGGCGCATAACGCCCGATCCGCAGTCGTTCACGAGAACGCGCGCGAGGCGTTTCGCCGCTTCGTCGGTGCCGTCGGCAACGATCACCATTCCGGAATGTTGCGAATAGCCCATGCCCACGCCGCCGCCGTGGTGCAGCGATACCCAGGTGGCGCCGCCCGCGGTGTTCAGCAGCGCGTTGAGCAACGGCCAGTCGGAAACGGCATCGGTGCCGTCGCGCATGGATTCGGTTTCGCGGTTGGGGCTTGCGACCGAGCCGGTGTCCAAATGATCACGGCCGATGACGATAGGCCCTTTGAGTTCGCCGTTTTTCACCATGTCATTGAAGGCAAGGCCGGCGAGGTGACGCTCGCCGAGACCCAGCCAGCAGATGCGCGCAGGCAGCCCCTGGAAGTGGATGCGCTCGCGTGCCATATCGAGCCAGCGGTGCACGTGGTGGTTGTCGGGGAAAAGTTCCTTGATTTTGGCATCGGTTTTGTAGATGTCTTCCGGGTCGCCGGAAAGCGCCACCCAGCGGAAGGGGCCTTTGCCCTGGCAGAAGAGCGGGCGGATATAGGCAGGCACAAAACCTGGGAAATCAAAGGCATTTTTCACGCCTTCGTCAAAGGCGACCTGGCGGATGTTGTTGCCGTAATCCACGGCATAGACGCCCATGGCCTGCAAATCGAGCATGGCCTGCACGTGCACGGCGCAGGATTTGGCGGCGGCTTTTTCCAGCTCGGCATGCTTGCTGTGGTCTTTTTGCGCGGCTTTCCACTCATCGACCGTCCAGCCCTGCGGCAAATAGCCGTTCACGAGATCGTGCGCCGAGGTTTGGTCGGTGACGAGATCGGGCTTGATGCCGCCTGCCTTGGCGCGTTTCACGATTTCCGGCAGGATGTCGGCAGCGTTGCCGAGGAGCGCGATGGAGACGGCATCGCCCTGTTCGCAATGGTGTTTCACCAAGGCGAGCGCATCGTCAAGGTCTTTGGCCTGTTTGTCGACGTAGCCGGTGCGCAGGCGGAAATCGATGCTCGATTGCTGGCATTCGATGTTGAGCGATACCGCGCCCGCGAATGTCGCCGCCAAAGGCTGCGCCCCGCCCATGCCGCCAAGGCCGGCAGTGAGAATCCATTTGCCTGTCCAGTCGTCATTGAAATGCTGGCGGCCGGCTTCGGCGAAGGTTTCATAGGTGCCCTGCACGATGCCTTGCGAGCCGATGTAAATCCAGCTGCCCGCGGTCATTTGCCCGTACATGAACAAGTCGTTGCGGTCGAGTTCGTTGAAATGCTGCCAGGTCGCCCAGCGCGGCACGAGGTTGGAGTTGGCAATCAGGACGCGCGGCGCATCAGGATGCGTTTTGAAGACGCCAACGGGCTTGCCCGATTGCACCAGGAGCGTTTCATCGGCTTCCAGTTTCTTGAGCGTTTCCAGAATCTTGTCGAAGCATTCCCAGTTGCGTGCGGCGCGGCCAATGCCGCCGTAAACCACCAGCGCCTGCGGATTTTCCGCGACATCGGGGTGCAAATTGTTCTGGATCATGCGGAAAGCGGCTTCGGTGAGCCAGTTCTTGCAATGCAGGGTGCTGCCGGTCGGGGCAGCAATCTTGCGGGTGGAATCCAAGCGTTTGTCAGTCATCGACGTTCTCCTTTTATCAAGCATTCAACGCAATCAGTTCATTGATGGAGGCCGCAGCCTGCATCACTTCGCGGGTAAAAAATTCCGCGCCTTTTTCCTCGACGCGCGGATGCGGCACCATCACGGTCAGCACGCCCTGCAACTGCTGCTTGCGCAGAAGCGGCGCGGAAACGCCCCAAATGCCCACATCCACTTCGCCGAGGCTTTGCCCGTAACCCCGGGCGCGAATCACTGCCAGTTCCTCGCGCAATGCCTGCCCTTCTTCTGCGGGCAGCAGCCGATCTATCACCTGATCGCGCTCGGCAATCGGCCGCCAGGCGAGCAAGGTTTTCGCGCTCGCCCCGCGCACCGGCGACTGCGCTTCGCCAACCGCAAAGGAACAGCGCAGGCGCTGCGTGCTTTCCACCATATCGATGCACACGGTCTGCACCGGCGTGGCAATGATGACGGCCACGGTTTCGCCAGTGCGCTCGGCAAGCTGGCGCAAACCGTCATGCGCAGTATGGGCAAGCAGGGAGAAACGGGCGTAGTTGTTGCCATGATGCAGAAAAAGCGGGCCGGACGTCACACAGCCATTCTGCACGCTGTCGCAAAGATAGCCCCATGTTTTCAGCTGGGTAATGATGCGATAAACGGTCGAGAGCGGAATATCGAGCGCCTCGACCAGCTGCCGCGGGCTGACCGGCGCATTGGCCGCATTCACATACGCCGAAACCACAAAAGCGCGCTCAAGAATATTCATGGCTGTCCTCTTTATCCGATGACAAAAACTTACCAGAACACGGCAAGCGCGCCAAATCACATTCCCATCCAACGGGAAAATTCAGCGATTTTATTTCTCAAAAGCGAAGGAAAAATGACCAATATCATTTTTTATCATGGCACTAATCCGTATTGATTTTCCCGCGAGAATATTTTTTTTGAGAAAATCCGCGCAAAGCGCGCACCTTCCTGCGATGCGACCGCTTGCTGGCATGAAAAAGAATGAAATGGTAAATTTTCTCAACATTAAGCGCTTATAGTGAGAAAATTTCTCATTGTAAGCGCTTAGATATGGTAAAAAGTTACTATTTTTGTCAAATTTATGAAAAACTTCAGAAGAATACATTGCAGCGCAGGACGGGTGCAAACCCATGCGCTTTATGATGTTTCATATCCGCATGGGTCGGGTTTCCACATCAAAACGCTTTGCGTGGGTGCCCGGACAGACGTCCACCCGCTTCGGTTTTTTGGCACTTTTTGCGTATTTTTTCAGGCGATGGTGTGGGACATTGCCCGCAACGTCTGTCGCAAAGCCATAGTAGATACGGTTACACGCCTGCGGCGCTAACCGTACTACCTACATTGATGATGGGTTACCGTCGTCCAGCGGGCGCTTGCTGAGCTTTGATCCACCATTTTTCATACCCCAGACAGACTCTTGTTTGCCCGCATCAGATGATGAGAATATGCGCTGCCTCCAGTTCCGCGGCGGGGTCAAGGCGGGCGATGGTGACTGCTGCCGCGCTGCCGTTGCCGTCGGGGTCGTAGGCCAGCGTGCCGCTTTCCGTGTCGTAGAGGATGCGGTGGTCGGCGCTGCTGGCGGTGGCGGCTTTGCCTTTGACGAAGGCGCCCGGCGCGAGTGCGCCTTTTTCCAGTGCGGTGAAGGCATCGCTCTCGAGCTGCAACACATCGCCGTTGCTGACGTTGAAGCCGACGATGGTTTTGACGCCGTTGCCGTCCACGACGAAGGTGTCTTTGCCGTCGGTGCCGTATTCGGCGACGGTGAGGTCGAGTTCGCGCACGAAGCGGTCGCCGCCGCTGTCGGTGATTTCGATGGCGAGGGACACGCTTTTTTCGTTGGCGTCGTTGATGCTGATGCCGTTTTTGAGCTTGAGCACATCGGCAACGATTTCAAAGCGTTCGTCGTTGATGCGGTAGCTGAAGGTTTCGCCGGGGTCGGGGTCGTGCACGCCGAATTTGCCGATAACATGGCCGGGCGTTTCGTCGGCGATGTATTGGCCGACGACGTAGGCCCAGTGCGGAGCATGGTTGGGCTGGGCGCTGCCGACGGGGTTGGTTTCGGCGCTGGTGGCGCTCTCTTTTTCGTCTGCGCCGTCGGTAAATTCGACGTGCACGCTGATGCGCTTGCCGTTGTCGGCATCGGTGAGGCGGTAGCTGCGCGCATTGGCGTTGGCAATGGGCTTGCCGTCGGCGCGCCATTGATAGCGCACGTTGGCGGGGACGATGTCGCCGTCGTAAACGTGGGCGGTGAGGGTTTCGCCGCTTTTGACCAGGCCGCGGATAAAGACGTCGGCTTTGTAGTCGTTGTTGCGAACGATGTTGTTTTGACCGAGGTTTTCGATGCCACCGCCTTCGATAAGCTTGCCGTGTTCGATATAGCCGCGCGGATAGCCGCCGCCGTAAATGGTGTTGTTTTCGACGACGATGTCGCGGCTCATGTCGTCCAGCCACAGCTTGCGGATGCCGCCGCTGGGCGAGGTAACGACATTGCCGTGGCGGATGGTGTTGTTCGCCACGCGGCCGCCGATCAGGCCTTCGATGGCGATGCCGTCGCGATTGCCTTCGAAGACGTTGTTTTCGATGTTGATGTTTTTGGTGGTGGTGCCACGATAAGGGCTATTGGGGCGGTTGAACTGGCTACCTGAAACGACGACGCCGAAGCCGGAGTTGTTTTCAAAGCGGTTGCCGCGAATGTCGATGTCGGTGGTGACGCCGCCGGGGTTGGGTTCGATGTCGATGCCGGAGAGCGGCATGTGGCCGTTGGTGTTTTTGAACACGGAGTCGAGCACTTTGATGTGCTGGCCGTCCACGATGGACATGCCCTGGCGGCGGTTGTTGTCGGCGGTGACGTTGTAGAAGACGATGTTCTGGCTGCGCTGGTCGATACTGCTGTTGATGCCGACGATGAAGCCGTCGCCCCAGAAGTCGCGGGCGGTCACGTTTTCAATCGCCACGTTTTGCGCGGAGAGGATGCGCACGCCGTGGCCGCTTTGTCCTTCCAGGCTTTGGTGCTGCTGGCGCTCGCCGATGAGGGTGCCGCCGATCAGGTGGGCGTTGTCCACGTCGTAGAAGGTAACGATGCTGTAGCCTTTGCTGGCGTTGGGCAGCGCTTGCAGCACGGCATCATCGGCAAGCTTGAGGATGACGTTGCTTTTCATCAGGATGCCGGTACGGTCTGCGGCGACGATGCTGTGTTTTCCTGCCTGGGCGATGGTGTTGATCATATAGGTGCCGCCGGAGATTTCCACCACGCCGCCGCCCTTCCCGGCCACCGCATCGATGGCTTTCTGGATGGCGAGGGTATCGTCGGCCTGGCCATCGCCCTTGGCGCCGAAATCTTTGGCATTGGCGACGAAGTCGGTGACCGGCTTGGGCACATGCACGCCGAGTTTGCCGTCGTTGGCGGGCGGCTTGGGCGCGGGCGGGCTGTATGCGCCGGGGACGGTCATGGTGGCGCCGCTCATCATGCTTTCGCGGTGGCCGGCGTTGTCGGTGTAGTCGGCTTTTACCTGTATCTGTTTGCCGGCGTCGGCGGCGCGCACTTGATAGGTGCTGGCGGTGGCGCCGTCAATGGCCTGGCTGTCGGCATACCACTGGTAGCGGATGCCGCCGGCGGGTGCATCGTCGGCGTCTTTGACCACGGCGGTCAAGGTTTCGCCGGGTTTGGCAAAGCCCTGCACGATAACGGCGGCGGGCTTGTTCGCGTCTTGGCTTGGGGTCGGCGGCTGCACGCGCAGGGTAAAGGCTTCGCTCAATGCGCCGCTGTCGTCGCGCGCGGTGAGGGCAAGAGAGACGTATTTTTCGCGGGCGTAGTCGATTTGCTGGCCGGCTTTGAGCTTGAGCATGCCGCTTGAGTCGATTTCAAAGCGCTCGTCGCTGACGGTAAGGGCGTAGTGGTCGGCCACGTCTTTATCACGCACTGTCACTTTGCCCACGACTGCGCCGTCGGTTTTTTCAGGTAGCGTGTAGCCGCCGCGCAGGAACAAATCGGTGGGCGCGTGCTGGCCGGCGCTGCCCACGGGCAGCGTGGGCGCGCTTGTGGCGTTTTCCTGCTGCCCGGCCACGTCGCCGTAAATATGGGGGAAGCTGATGGCTACGCGGATGGCCTTGCCCGCATCTTCGGGACGCACGGTGTAAGTGGGCAGATTTTTGCCGCTGGCGACGATGTCGCTGCCTGCGCGCCAGGTGTAGGTGATGTGCGGCGGGGTGGGCTGGCCGTCGCCGTCGAGCACGGTGGCGGTGAGCGTTTCGCCCACTTTGGCGCTGCCTTCGATGTGCACGGCGGCATGGCGCACGCTGCCGGAGAGGGTGTTGCTGCTGGTGACGCCCTCTTTGACCAGATCACGATCGCGCCCGCCGTACATGGTGTTGTCGCGCACAGCCACGTTCTGCGAATACTCCAGATTGATGTCGAAATAGGGAATATCGATATTGCTGTCGGCGATGGTGTTGCCGGAGATTTCCCCGCCCTTGAGGCCGATCACATGGATGGCGTGGCCGTCGCCGCTGAAAGTGTTGTTGGTGATGCGTACGTCTTCCAGCGTGGTCGGGCGCTCGCGCGAACGGGAGACGACGATGCCGTAATAGGCATTGTTTTCAAAGGTATTGCCGGAAACTTCGACATCGCGCACGATGCCGGGCACACCGGTGGGCGAATCCGGCGGTGCATTGGGTTCGATATCGATGCCCGCCTCCATCGGGTGGCCCTGGGTGTTTTTGAAAGTGGAATTGAGGACTTTGATGTGGTCACCGTCGGAAATGAACAAGCCTTGGCGGCGGTTGCCGTCGGCAGTGACGTTATAAAAAACAATGTTTTCCGGCTGCGGCTCTCTCAGGTAATAACGGCCGACCATAAAGCCGTCGCCCCGGAAATCGCGGGCAACGACGTTTTCCACCACCACATTGCGCGAGGAGTAAATCTGCACACCCCAGCCGCTTTGCCCTTCGGTGGTGCCGTGTTCGTAGCGGTCGCCCACCAGCGTGCCGCCGAGAAAGTGCACGTTCTCCACATTCTGCACTCGGAAAATGGCGTAGGTCGGCTGGTCGTTGGGGATGGTTTTCAGCACGGTATCGTCGGCCATGCGCACGATGACGTTGCTTTTCATAACGACATTTTTCGTGCCGTCCACCAGATAAGTGCCCGCCGGAATCTCGACAATGCCGCCGCCCTTCTCGGCCACAGCGTTGATGGCTTTCTGGATCGCGGCGGTGTCATCGGTTTTGCCGTCGCCCTTGG
>JAUMXB010000025.1 GCA_030529365.1 Cardiobacteriaceae bacterium
TCGGCGGTTCGAGCCCGTCTCGGGGAGCCATCTTCTCTCTCATCATCCACTTTCAATCTGCATTTGCCGGGCAAGTGACTGTTGCGTGTTGATCACTGGCAGGATCGGCGGTTCGAGCCCGTCTCGGGGAGCCATCTTCTCTCTCATCATCCACTTTCAATCTGCATTTGCCGGGCAAGTGACTGTTGCGTGTTGATCACTGGCAGGATCGGCGGTTCAAGCCCGTCTCGGGGAACCATCTCTCTTCTTCTGCAATTGCGCACGTCCACAAAACGAAGCATTCGCCGTTTGCACAATGCCAATCTCTCCAAAGCGGATGGTTTCTCCCGTCATCCACAAAATTGCTGACTCCTCTCGGCCATCCAGCTTGCCAATCCGAAACTTTCTCGCAACAGCACTGATAAATTTAATCACAAAACTGCTAAAATAGTATATTTTTACCATTGATAAGCGCTTATATCGATAAAAAATAACTATAAAACGTCTTTTCATCAAACTAGTGGCAACGTTTGCGGCGCAAAGCTCGCCGCCAGCATCAATGCCGCCAGCAACACCAGAACCACCCCGCCCATCAATGCCACGCCGTGCAAGGCATCCCGCCATTTGCCCGAAGCGCTTTCCTGCAAGACATATTGCCGCCCGTAAACCGTCAACACCGCCAGCAGCAGTACCGTACATGCCGTGCCCAGCGCCATGGCCAGCGTCATCATGATGCCCGCGCCCCACAATCCCCAGCTCCCTGCCACCGCCAAGGCCATGATCGCCCCCGAACAGGGGCGCAACCCGATACCCAGCATTGCCAGCCATTGCTCGCGCCGTGAACTGTTTCGCGGATGCGGGGAATGATGATGGTGCGCCCTGTCATGATGCGCGCAGCAATGGCAACCTGGCCTCTGCAACGCCTGCCACTGGCGATAGACGATATAAGCGCCCACGCCCGCAATCAGCAGAATACTCAAGCGATTGGCCCATACCACTTGCTGCACGGTTTCCCGGATCAGCCATTGCGCCGCCCCTACTGTGACCCCCACCCAAAAAATGGCGCTTACCGCCTGCAACAACGCGCCCCCCACGGCCAACGCCACGGCGCTGCGATAACCGCCATGCTGTTGCGACGCCAGAAACGTCACGACCACGGCCTTGCCATGCCCTGGGCCGGCAGCATGCAGAATGCCATAGACAAATCCCGCGCTCACCAAAGGCCACCATGCCGCATCCTCGCGGCGCATGGCTGCCACGCCCCGAGTCAATTCCCTGTGCCACTCACCCTGCCAACGCTGTACGGCATGAAAAAGCTGCCCCCAAATACCGCCCTGCCAAAGCCCCAGCAGCAAAAGCAAAAACAGCAGCAAAACAACCAGCTTTCCTCTTACCGACATGTCAGCACCCCGCTTTCGGCGAAATGCCGGCCAAGATTGACTTCCCCCTGGGCATTGCGATCCAGCGCATAAGCCTCGGCGACTTTTTCCGGCGACGGATTTGCAGGCGCCAACTGCAAACGGCAGCCGTTCTCCCATTCGCGCGGCTGCTCGGCGGCATGCAGCATCTCCACATAATAAGTGGATTCATAAATCTGGTAACGCAACCGGGGAACCGCTTCACGCAACGGCAGATGCACATCGAGAAACAGCTCCCCGTCCGCCACCCGCAGCGTTGCCGTACCCTCGCCAAAATCGGCATCCGCCGTCACATGGAAACCCGCTTCACGCAAGGTGCGGTTGATATCCTGCTCCAGCGCCGCCCAGCGCGCATCAAATTCCGCCTTGCTGCTGGCCGCCTGCACTTCTTCCAGCATCACCTGCGCATAAAAAGGATCAAAAGCCCATTGCATGCGCACAGCCGCAATCCGCCGGTCTTCCGTCATGTCTGGCGTCAGCAGCACATCTATCCAGGCATGGGGATGCGCCCATGCCTGGCTGACCAGCACTCCCATCCACAGAAAAACAAAAGCAATCTTCTTCAACCCGCACATCCTCAAAGCCGTTCTGACGCGCGCCCGCATGCCTTCCGGCATCCGCCCCGCAAAACAGCGCATCCTACGCCAAAAAACCCTCGCAAGCTTTTCAAATCCGCAACATCTGGCATCGCAACCGCTTTGCCGCTACAGTACGCGCTCCCAAATTCCATCCCGGCCCCATGTCCTACCCAGCCCTCCTCCCCAGCCTCCCTTTTGACTGGAATCTCATCGCCGCTGTTCCCGTGCAGGAATGCGACGCACCGCTGCACATCCTGCAACCGGCTCCGCGTCTGCGTCTGCGTCCCGCCTATCACGACATGGGCATCCGCCATGCCCTGGAACACATCGTCCTGCGCGTTCCCCTTATCGAGCGTCTGCACCAGGCGCTTGCCGCCCTGCCGCCGCAATACGGCTTTGAAATCCTCGATGGCTGGCGCCCCATCGCCGTCCAGCATGCGCTGCGCGAAAGTTTCCGTGCCGACATCATCGCGCGCCATCCCGAATTCAATGAAGCGCAAATCGAAGCCCGCCTCGACCAATTCGTCGCCAACCCCGAACGCCGCATCATGGCGCCGCCCCACCATACCGGCGGCTCCATCGACCTCACCCTCTTTGATACGGCCAGCGGAGAAACCCTCGACATGGGCACCGCCTTCGATGAACCCAGCCACCGTTCGCACAGCGCTGCCCTGGAAAACGAAGCCCCTTCGCCCGCGCGCGAACACCGCCGCATACTTATTCACACCCTTTGCCACGCCGGCTTTACCAACCTGCCCAGTGAATGGTGGCATTTTGATTACGGCAACCAGAACTGGGCTTTTTTCAGCGGCGCATCCTCAGCCATTTTTGGCAGCCGCGAATGGAAAATATAAAACACCATAAAATAGAGATTTTTTACCATCCAAAAGCGCTTGACTCGGTAAAAAATTATTATAACTAAAACAAAAACGGTAAAAACAATTTATTACTTTTATCGCCATAGCGCTTGCGCCACACCCATGCAACGCAAAGTGTTAAAAAATAATTGCTTGAAATACACAAACCTATTGCAACATGGACGCAAAAAGTCCTATTAAAACCCATAAATATCAGCCTGCTAGCACATCAACAACCATTGTTTAACATTTGGTTAATATGGTATGATGGCCGGTCTCGGTTTTTAATCGAACCTTTCCGTTTTACCAACTCAGAGGCAATTCCACATGACGGATACGACCTATAACTATCATGTCGTCCGCCAGTTCACCTGGGCGGCAATTGTTTTCGGGGTAGTCGGCATGCTTGTGGGCGTCATCATCGCCGCACAGCTTTACTGGCCCACCCTGTTTGAAGGCATCGAATGGCTGGTTTACAGCCGCCTGCGCCCGGTGCACACCAGCGGCGTCATTTTCGCCTTTGGCGGCAACGCACTATTTGCCACCTCCTACTACATCGTCCAACGCACCTGCGGCGTACGCCTCATTTCCGACAAACTCGCCGCTTTCACTTTCTACGGCTACCAAACCGTACTGGTGCTTGGCGTGCTTGCCTACGTGCTGGGCTATTCGCAAAGCAAGGAATACGCGGAATTGCCGTGGATACTTGACCTCCTGCTGACTGTCGTATGGGTCGCATACGCCTACGTATTCTTCTTTACCATCGGCAAGCGCAAGGAAAAGCACATCTACGTCGGCCTCTGGTTCTTCGGCGCCTACATCATCGCCGTTGCCATCCTGCATATTTTCAACAACCTGGCTCTCCCCATCGACCTGCTGCACTCCTATCCCGTCTATTCCGGTGCCGTGGATGCCATGGCGCAATGGTGGTACGGCCACAACGCCGTAGGCTTCTTCCTGACAGCCGCCTTCCTCGGCATGATGTATTACTTCGTGCCCAAGCAGGCCGAGCGCCCCATTTATTCCTACCGCATGTCCATCATGCACTTCTGGGCGCTGATCTCCATCTACATGTGGGCCGGCCCGCACCACCTGCACTACACCGCCCTGCCTGACTGGACGCAATCCCTGGGCGTGGCATTTTCCGTCATCCTCTGGGTACCCTCCTGGGGCGGCATGATCAACGGCATGATGACGCTGTCCGGCGCCTGGAACAAACTCATCACCGACCCCATCATCCGCTTCATGTTCGTCGCCCTTTCCTTCTACGGCATGAGCACCTTCGAAGGCCCGATGATGGCCGTGCGCGAAGTCAATGCCCTGTCGCACTACACCGAATGGACCGTGGGCCACGTGCATTCCGGCGCACTCGGCTGGGTAGCCATGATCACCATGGGTTCCATCTACCACATGCTGCCGCGTCTCTACGGCAAAACCGAAATGTACAGCACCCGTCTGATTTTCATCCACTTCTGGCTTGCCACCATCGGCATCATCCTCTACGTCACCTCGATGTGGGTTGCCGGCATCATGGAAGGCCTCCTGTGGCGTGAAACCTTCCCGGATGGCACGCTCACCTACTCCTTCGTGGAAATCATCCAGAAGAAATACATCTTCTTCTTCGTACGCTTCCTCGGCGGTGCCTTCTTCCTCTCCGGCATGTGCCTCATGGCCTACAACTGCTGGCGCACCGTAATGGGCGATAGCAAAAAGGCCGCCCCCGCCCCCAGAGAACAAGCGCAGACCGCATGACAGGAGAATCCCGAATGAAGAACATCATGAGTCATGAATTTGTCGAGAAAAACGTTGTCATCCTCGGCATCCTTACCTTCCTTGCCGTCATCTGGGGCGGACTGGTGCAAATCGTGCCGCTCTTTTTCGACGACGAACTGCGTCCCGCAGAAAGCTACGTCAAGCCCTACGAGCCACTGCGCCTTGCCGGCTTCAACATCTACGTGCGCGAAGGCTGCTACGGCTGCCACTCGCAAATGATCCGTCCCTTCCGCTGGGAAACCGAGCGCTACGGCCACTACTCCGTCGCGCCGGAATCCATGTACGACCGCCCCTTCCAGTGGGGTTCCAAGCGTACTGGCCCGGATCTTGCCCGCGTAGGCGGCCGCTATTCCGATGACTGGCACTACCAGCATCTCCTTGATCCGCGCAGCGTCGTGCGCGAATCGAACATGCCCGCCTACCCGTGGCTCGCCGAGCGTCCGGCAAATGTGGAGCTCACCCGCAACAGTATCAAGACCAAAATGAAGCTGGGCGAACCCTACACCCAGGCGGATATCGACAGCGTCGAAGCTGCCCTCAAGGACAAAACGGAAATGGACGCGCTGATTGCCTACCTGCAAGGGCTGGGCGTTGCCTTCAAGGAGAACCGTTAAGCCATGCGTGACTGGCTGAGTTTTACCACTGTTGTCCTGTTCAGCGCATTTGTTGCCCTGTGCGTCCTCCTTTTCTGGCCGACGCGCAACAAACCCTACAAAGACGCCGGAAAAATCGCGCTCAAGGAAGATGGCGACCCGCCCATCCAGCCGCGCGATACCGGCAAACCTCATGAGGAATAAACCATGACCGTTGCACTGTTTATCGGCATTGTGACCATCGGACACCTGATTGCCTATGCCATCTTTGTTTACTGGAGCACCCGCCTCAAGGCCAGCGGCAACGTTGCCGACGGCGAAATCATCGACCACACCTGGGACGGCGACCTGCGCGAGCAGAACCACCCCATCCCCGGCTGGGTCATTGCCCTCTTCTACTTCATGATCGTAGCCGGCAGCCTCTATCTGGTTCTGTTGCCCGGTCCGTTCGGCAAAGCGTGGAACGGCCTCCTGAACACCACCCAGGTCGATCTCTACAACCAGGAAAACCAGATGGCGGAAACCCGCTCTGCCGACTACTTCTCGCTCTATGAAAGCAAAACCGTGGAAGAACTCGCGCAAATGCCGGAAGCGCTCAATGCCGGACGCCGCATCTTCCTGCACAACTGCGCCGTCTGCCATGCTTCCGATGCAGCCGGCACGCCGGGCCACTACCCCAACCTGACCGACAACGACTGGCTGTGGGGCGGCAATGCCGACCAGATCGTCACCACCATCACCAACGGCCGCAACACCATTGCCGGCCAGGGCATGCCTGCTGGCGGCGCAATGGCCGACACCAGCGAACAGGCCGTTGCCGACGTCACTGAATACGTCCTCCAGCTTGGCGGCAAAACCGTGGACACTGCCAAGGCCGAACGCGGCAAGGCACTTTACGATGCTTCCTGCGTCGCCTGCCACGCTGCTGACGGCACCGGCAACATCCTCCTCGGCGCGCCCAACCTGGTGGACAACATCTGGCTCTATGCTGATGTAGCCGAAGATGACGTTGACGGCCTGCGCGCCTACATGCCGGGGCAAATCCTGCACCCGAAAAACAATGTCATGCCCGCCTGGAAAGATGCGCTTGGCGATGCACGCATCAAAGTCGTCGCTGCCTATGTCTATTCCCTGAGCCAGGGCCAGGACAGCAAATAAGCCGGCAACCCCGCCCATGCAAAAGCCCGGCCTTCCCGGGCTTTTGTTTTTAAAGTCCAACAACCTGATTGACCAATATTTTTACACTTATCTTGCCACGCCGGCGCAAACAGACCACCCAAAAACCAAATGAGAAATTTTCTCATCAACAAGCGCTTATCGTGCAAAAATTTCTCATGCAAAGCGCTTAATTATGATAAAAAATCACTATAAATAGCTATTTTTTGCAAATCATTAACCCAAAGACTGTCAACGGCGTATAATCGCCCCACAATCACAAACGCTACACATCATCATGGCAGAAGCACAGCATTCCTACGAAAAACACGTAAAAATCCGCCCCCGCCCGGTCAAGGGCTACTGGCAGAACTGGCGCAAAAGAGCCGTCATCGTCCTCCTCGGCATCTTCACCTTCCTGCCCTTCCTGCAATGGAAAGGGCGGCAGGCCATCCTTTTCGATCTCGAGCATCGCCGCTTCTACATCTTCGACCTCAACATCTGGCCGCAAGACTTCATCCTCCTCACCTTCATCCTCCTCGGCCTTGCCCTCGTCCTCTTTTTCGTCACCGCCCTGCTCGGCCGCGTGTGGTGCGGTTATGCCTGCCCGCAAACCGTCTATACGGAAGTCTTCCTCTGGATAGAGCAGGCCTTTGAAGGCAACCGCTCCGAGCAGCTGAAAATCGCGCGCATGCCGTGGAACCGCGAAAAAATCCTGAAACGCGGTGGCAAATACCTCTCCTGGATTCTCGTCGCCTTCATCACCGGCGTCAGCTTCGTCGGCTATTTCACCCCCATCCGCCAGCTCATCGTTGACATCTTCACCTTCAAGGCCTCCTTCACCGCCTGGTTCTGGATCGCCTTCTACGGCGGCTTCTGCTACATGCAGGCCGGCATGGTGCGGGAAAAATTCTGCAAATTCATGTGCCCCTATGCCCGCTTCCAGGGCGCCATGTTCGACCAGGATACCCTCATCATCGCCTATGACGAAGCGCGCGGCGAACCGCGCCGCCGTCTCAGGAAAGCCGACCGCGACAACCCGGAAAGCCTCGGCTTCTGCGTGGACTGCACCATGTGCGTACAGGTCTGCCCCACCGGCATCGACATCCGCGACGGCCTGCAACTCGGCTGCATCGCCTGCGCCGCCTGCATCGACGCCTGCGACAACATGATGGACCAGATCAACGCCCCGCGCGGCCTGATCCGCTACACCTCCTCCAATGCCCTGCGCGACAACAAGAAAACCCGCTTCCTGCGCCCGAAAACCTTCGGCTACGGCCTCGTGCTCGCCATCACCTTCACCTTCTTCGTCATCACCCTCTCCACCAAGAGCAACGTGGAACTCAATATCCTGCGCGATCGCAACGTGCTGGCGCGCAGCGTTCCCGGCCAGAAAGTGCAAAACAGCTACACCATCAAAGTGCTGAACAAAACGGAAAATACCCGCCATTTCACCCTGGTGGCAGAAGGACTGGACGGACTGGAAATCCTCAACGCCCCGGCCTTCAGCATTGATCCTGCGGAAGTTTACGAAACCATCGTGCGCATCAACGCCCCGAGAAGTGCGCTCGGTTCGGCGTCTTCCGTTGACATCCGCCTCATCGCCATCCCCGACGACAACCCGGACGATGCCGCCACCCAGGCCACCAAATTCCTGAAACCCCTGCGCTGACAACATGCAAGAAACCCAAAAACCCTGGTACAAAAACCATATCTTTCTCCTCATCATCGCCATTCCGCTCATGTCCGTGAGCGGAAGTTTCTATACCCTGTACCGCGCGCTTTCCTCGCAGAAATCCAGCGTCATCGACAGCTACTACAAGCAGGGCCTCACCCCGGGCAAGCACCATTACGCGCACGAAAGCCTCGCCATCCGCATCGAAAAAGGCGTCATGCACGTGGAAGGCCTGCCGCAGCCGCTTCCCCTCAGCCTCACTTTCGAGCATCCGACCGTGGCCAGGGAAGACCTGCGCTTCACCCTGCAAGCCGTGCAACCCGGCCTTTATCCCCTGCCCGCCGAAGCGCAGTCGAAACTCTACAGCCAGAAATGGTATTTCAAGATCGAACCTGAAAGCGCCTCTGAAACCCATTGGCAGCAGCGCGGCCATTTCTCGCCGAAAGAAATGAACCCCGGCAGCCCCATCTCCTTCAGCGCGCGATGAGCGAACGCTGCTACCACTGCGGCGAAGCCATTCCTGCCGGCGCCCCCATCCGCGGCGAATTCGGCGGCGAAGCACGCCAATTCTGTTGCCACGCCTGCCTGGGCGTCGCCGAACTCATCCACGGCGGCGGCCTCTCCCATTACTACGCCACCCGCAGCGCCAGTGCGCCGCGCCCGGAGCAGCGCTTCGCGCCCGACCACTGGCGTGCCTACGATCTCCCGGCTGTTGCCGCGCAATACGTCCATGAACACGAAGGCGAAAAGGAAATTCACCTTTTCATCGACGGCATCCATTGCGCCGCATGCAGCTACCTCATCAAAGGCGCCCTGCACAAACAGTGCGGCATCGATCAGGCCTTCATCAACGCCACCACCGGCCGCGCCGAAATCCACTGGCGCGAACAAAAACTCTCCGACATCCTCGCCACCATCGCGAGCCTCGGCTACACCCCCAACCTTTTCACGCCCGAAGCCGCCGAAATGCGCCAGCAGCGCGAGCGCAACCAGCACCTGCTGCGCCTTATCGTCGCAGGCCTCGGCACCATGCAGATCATGATGTTCGCCTTCGGCTTCTACACCGCCCCCGGCAGCATGGACGGCAACTTCGCCCAATACCTGCGCTGGCTGAGCCTTGCCCTCACCACGCCCGTCATGTTCTACGCCGGCTGGCCCTTCCTGAAAAGTGCCTGGCTCGCTCTCAAGGTGCGCCGCGTCAACATGGACGTGCCCATCGCCTTTGCCGCTCTCGGTGCCTATCTCGCCAGCGCCTGGCACACCCTGATCGGGCACGGCGAAATCTACTTCGAGTCCGTGGCCATGTTCATCTTTTTCCTGTCCGTCAGCCGCTTCCTCGAATTTCTCACCCGCCGCCGCGCCCGCTTGAACGAATACCGCTTCGCCCGTCTCCTGCCCGAAGCCGTCGAACGCGTGGATGGCGAGCAAACACATCTCATCCCGCTTCCTACCGTGCAACCCGGCGATATCCTGCGCATCCTCCCCACGCAGACCATCGCCGTTGACGGCGACATCATCCGCGGCGACACCCGCATCAACGAAGCCATGCTCACCGGCGAAAGCACCCCGGTGCACAAAACCCCGGGCGAGCGTGTGCTCGCCGGCAGCACCAACCTCGAATCCCCCATTGACATCCGCGTCACCCAAACCGGCCAGCAAACCACCCTTGCCGGCATCCGCCGCATCGTCCTGCGCGCCGAACAAAGCCGCGCCCCGCAAATCGACCGCAACGAAAAGCTCGCCGAGCAGACCATCCTCGCCGTCCTCGTTCTCGCCCTGCTCGGCTACTTCGTCTGGCTCTTCATCGACAGCACCCGCGCCTTCGACATCGCCCTTGCCGTCCTCGTCGCCACCTGCCCCTGCGCCCTTTCACTCGCCACGCCCACTGCCCTCACCGCCGCGCTCAACCGCGCCCATCGCGCCGCCATCCTCATCAAATCCTCCGATACCATCGAGCGCCTGCCCACCATCCGCCACATCCTCTTCGACAAAACCGGCACCCTCACCCAGGGCCGCTTCCAGCTGCAAACCGCCGACATCCGCCATCCCGCCCCCGCCCTCATCTGGCAACTGGCAAAAAGCCTCGAACAACACAGCAGCCACCCCATCGCCTGGTACTTCACCCGGCAGGAAACCAGCCTGCTGCCCCTGGAAAACGTCCGCCAATACAGCGGCCAGGGCGTCGCCGGCGACTGGCAGGGCGAGCGCTACCTCATCGGCAGTGCTGCTTTCATCCGCGCACAATACCCCGCCCTCGAACTCCCCGCGCCCGCGGAACACGCCACCACCGTTTATCTCGCAAACGAAAACGCCCTGCTCGCCACCTTCATCCTCAGCGACCCCCTGCGCGCCGACATCCCGCAAACCCTTGACACCCTGCGCGACTACGCCCTGCATATCGCAAGCGGCGACAAAAACGTCAACGTCGCCGCACTGGCCCGGCAGCTCGGCATCGCCAGCTACCGCAGCGAACAAAGCGCCACCGACAAACTCGCCTGGCTGCAATCCCTCGACGCGCCCACCCTCATGATCGGCGACGGCATCAACGACGCCCCGGTCATGGCCGGCGCCGCCGTCTCCGTGGCCGTCGGCCGTGCCAACCCGCTCTCGCAGACCCATGCCGACATCGTCTGCCTCGAACACGGCCCCGAAGCCCTGCCCTTCCTTTTCCGCCTCGCGCGCCGCACGCGCCGCATCATCCGGCAAAATCTCGCCTGGGCCACCGCCTACAACGCCCTCGTCCTGCCGCTGGCCGCCTTCGGCTTCCTCACTCCGTGGATTGCCGCGCTCGGCATGTCGGCAAGCTCGCTCATCGTCGTCGGCAACGCCCTGCGCGTCTATCGCATCCCCCTGCCCGGTAAAACCGACCGACCGCCGCATTAGGGCATGTTGACATTTCATCCTTTAACACAATGAATCCCATATAAAGCAAGGAACTAAAGCCCCTCCCCCTTGAGGGGGAGGGGTTGGGGACTCGAAGAGCTGCGGAGCAGAGAGGGGGATAGAAGAAAATCGCGCAGCGGCGAAGCCATCGATATTTCAAATATTTTTCTGAAACCTTGCAAACGCTGGTCGCGAATTGTCAACTGCCGCTAACGCTTCCCGAGCAAAGCATCCTCCGCCGCCAACGGTCGCATCCCTTTTCCCCACCGCTTTTTTTCGTCAAAAACAGGTGATAAAATTTCTCATCAACAAGCGCTTCTTGCGATAAAATTTCTCACCATAAGCGCTTATGAATGGTAAAAACATGCTATTTTTTACCATTTTATAAACTCAAAAACTGCGCAAACCCCTCATCATGGACATCCTCTACCTCCTCATCCCCATCTCGCTCGTCATCGTCGTCATCGCCATTCTTGCCTTCCGCTGGGCCATCAAAAGCCGACAATTCGACGACATGGACAGCCCCGCCATGATCCCCCTGCATGACGATCCCCCCGAAGAGCGCCAACAAAAGCCATGAGAAAATTTCTCATAAACAAGCGCTTGATATGATAAAAATTCTTAATGCAAGCGCTTTTTATGAATGATATTTATCACCATAAGCGCTTATTCATGAGAAAAAATACCAAATAGCATGACCCAAACCCTCACCGCCCTGCTCCTCACCGCACTCGCCACCGGCCTTGCCGGCAGCGCGCACTGCATCGGCATGTGCGGCGGCATCGGCGCGGGCCTCGGGCTTGGCAACCGGCAACGCCACCTCATCCTCTACCACCACGGCGGCCGCATCCTCTCCTACTCCCTGCTCGGCCTCATCCTCGGCCTCATCCTGCCCCTGCTCGGCCTGCGCCCCGCATTGCCGCAACATGCCCTTGCCCTGCGCGTCCTCACCGCCATCATCATCCTCGCCACCGGCATCTTCCTGCTCTTCAACCTCCAGCCCCTGCGCCGCCTGGAAAAACACGCCTACCGCCTGTGGCGCCCCATTGCCGCCCTTACCCGCCATTTCATCCCTGCCCGCACCGCCAGCGACGCCTTCATCCTCGGCCTCCTCTGGGGGCTCCTGCCCTGCGGCCTCATCTACAGCGCGCTGGCGCTCGCCCTTTCCACTGCACAACCCCTTGCCGCCGCCCTCGTCATGTTCACCTTCGGCATCGGCACCCTTCCGGCCATGCTCGCCCTCAGCTACTTCTCCAGCACTTTCTCCGCCTTCCTCAACCGCCGCATTCTCGCCCTCATCATCATCGCCAGCGGCATCTGGACGCTGCTGCCCGTCATGCAAAGCCTCCATCATGGCTAACGCCTCGCGCCCCGTAACGACAAATTCTTTGAAGAAACTTTACCCGCCCATTAAAAACTTGCAATCATCAGGCAAACCCCTTATCTTGCAGGCAACAAGCGCACCATAAGACCACGCCCATTCCCAAAGCAGGATGACAAAACGGCTCGCCGCCAACCATGGGCAGGCAAGGCAGGCCAACACAGCCAGCTTGTTTTCGGGAACGGCCAGAAAAAGCGCACGGGTTTACCCACAAAAACCAAGAGGCACTGTGATGAAAACGGTGATAGCACTGGCTATAGGAATAGCCGCCGTGTCTGTTTGGGCGCAAGGCGATCCGGTCAAGGGACAGGAAGCGGCAGTTGTCTGCCAGGCCTGCCACATGGAAAACGGCGGCGGCAGGGACAACGGCGAAACGGAAAGCTGGCCGAATCTGGCCGGTCTGCCCGCCGCCTATCTTGTCAAGCAAATGCAAGACTTCAAAAATGGCAGTCGGCAGGCACCTTCCATGATCCCCTTCGCCAACATGCTCACCGACGAACAGGTTGCCGACGTCTCCGCCTACTACGCCTCCCTCCCGCAGCCCGCAAGTGAAGTGCCCGCCGCCGATCCTGCCGTACTGGCGCATGGCGAAAAACTGGCCACGCGTGGCGACTGGGATCGTTATCTCCCGCCCTGCGCAGCCTGCCACGGCCCTGGCAACCACGGCGCGGGCGACATCTTCCCTGCCCTTGCCGGCCAGCATGCCGGTTACCTCAAAAAGCAGCTGCAACTCTGGCAACAGGACCAGCGCCAGAATGACGTCAACCAGCTCATGGCTTCCATTGCCAAACGCATGACCCCGGAAGACATCGAAGCCGTCTCCCTCTGGCTTGCCGCGCAAAAACCGCAAGGAGGAAAACCATGAAAGCCCTCAAACTGCTCCCGTTTGCCGTCCTTGCCCTGCCGGCGTTGGCGGATGACCCGCCCTTCAACGTCAACCTGCCGCCCTACAAGGAAGGCGCTTACGTGCACGACGCGCCCAACATCGACGAACTCATCGCCGATGAAAAAATGCACCCCGAACTCAAGCGCGTCATCCTGAAAGGCTACGACCTCTTCATGAACACCCAGCAGTTGCGCGGCAAAAACGTCTTCAACGACATGAACTGCCGCAGCTGCCACATGGGCGAAGGCCGCATGAACTACGCCGGCCCCGTCTGGCCTGCCATGACCAACCTGCCTGGCTATCGCGGCAAAAACAAACACGTCAACAACCTCGAAGAGCGCATCGCCGGCTGCTTCTCCTACTCCATGAACGGCATCCCGCCGGAATACGGCTCCGACACCATGCTGGCACTCGCCGCCTACCACCAATGGCTGGCCAAGGGCGCACAAATCTATGAAACCCGCCCCATTGGTGGGCGCGGCTTCAGCGGCCTCAAAGAGCCGGAACTCGCGCCGGATTACGCGCGTGGCGAAGCCGTTTACCAGGAATTCTGCGCCACCTGCCACGGCGACGACGGCCAGGGCCTGAAAGTAAACGACCAGTACACCTTCCCGCCCGTCTGGGGCGACCGCTCCTACAACTGGGGCGCCGGCATCTCGCGCATCTTCACGGCCGCCGCCTACATCCACTGGAACATGCCGCTCGGCCAGCCCGGCAAACTCACCGAGCAGCAGGCGTGGGACGTCGCCCAGTTCATCAACTCCCACGAGCGCCCGCAGGATCCGCGCTACACCGGCGACGCCAGGGAAACCCGCGAGAAACACATCGGCTTCCACAAATTCACCCTCTACGGCACGGAAGTCAACGGCGTCATCCTTGGCCAGCACGACAACCTCGGCGAAAAACCGCTCCTCAAGCCGTGGAACCTGCGTCCTCGCACCTTCGAAGAAGGCTCTGACGCGCTCCTTCCGAAAAAAGAAGCGGCCAAAACCAACTGATCCTGCCTGCACGAACGGGGACGCATCCGCTGCGTCCCCGTTTCTTCTTCAAAAAAAATCCCAAAAACCGCCCCGTAATGAAAAATTTTCTCACAACAAGCGCTTCATGATGGTAAAAAAATACTATTTTTATCAAAATATACATAGCAATCCATTACCAAAACCTGGCACAGCTCCGTATGATGACCATATCCTGCGTCACAACATGCAGTTGCCTCACGGAGATTGCGGAAAAGCTCCCCCGGCCAGCATAATCGCACCGCCAAATCCCCACAAAAAAACCGGACACCTTCCGGTACCCGGTTTCGCAACAAAGCGCATTCCTTAAAAACGCGTACCGCCGAAAGCCGTACTCAAATTGCGGTCCTTGGTGAACTCCACCACGCCCGCCGTCTCGCTCGCATTCTCGCCGAACACCGCGCCGTGATACGTGCCATGATCATTGCCGAACGCCGTGGCATTGCCGGAATACTGCGTGCCATGCAAGCGGCCGGTCAGCAAACGGATGTCACGATAAGCCCCCGGCATCTTGATCTCGCCTTCAACAGTCTTCGCGCCAAAATCGATCTCGATGCGGCTCTTGCCATCCGTCTCCGCCTTGCCCGTCAAATGGCTGAAGCGCACGGCGCGACCAAGATACGTGAACTTGCCGCTCTCCGGCACATTCGTTGCCTCCCGCGTGCCGCGATAAATCATGCGATGCACCTGCTTCGTGTCGTCCCGCCACATCCCGTAGAAAGACGCATACTGATTGTAACCGCGCACCTCGCCATTCGGCGTCTTCACCGTAATCAAGGCCTTGTCATGCGCTGCATAATTGATCTTGCCGTCATCCGGCGCAATCGTCATATCCGATTTTGAACCACTGCCGCCGCAAGCCGCCAGCAACAGCGCAACCGATCCCAAAAAGAAAACCTTTTTCATTGCAAAAATCCTCATCAACAGAGAAAAACATGCCCTTGGGCGCCCCGCATTATGGCAGCCCCGTGCCAAACGAAAATTGGCATTCCTTCACCTCACCGTAAAGCAGCACTCATCTTCAGGCCATTTGCACGGAAAAATGAAATGGAGATCAACCCGTTGCAAAAATCACTCAGTCACAGCGACAATCACCTCCAGCAACAGTCGCCAATCGCGAAAGCATCTGCTATGTTGCGTCCTGAGGAACTGCCACGCGCAGCACATAAAACGCCAGAAAAGGAAGAACAGGATGTTACACGCAGAATTCTCGCAAAAAACCATCGACGCCCTGATGGACGCCCCACTCCTCCTCAAATGCGGCGAACCCATAAGCCATGACGACTTCGGCCCGTACCAGACCGTCAGCAAAACAGACGCCGAGCGCAACGGCCTCTCCCAGGAATGGGAACACTACTCGCAAGCGCGCTCGCACGACCTCACCTCACACCTCGTCCGCCGCGCGCGCAGCGCCAGCGACCAGCACTGGAACGAATACAGCAAAAAATTCCGCGAAATCTGGGAAGACATCATGCTCCCCAAAGTCACCTACGGTCTCGCTTGCAGCAAACTGCACCACGAACTCGAAGCCGCCATCCATTGGGACTTGTTCAACGTCGTCATGCGCGAATCCTTCCTCGAATTCCGCCCGCCCGCCTTCTTCGAACGCATCGGCAACATCTACCTCGCCGGCCACTTCCCCTGCGGCGTCATCGACTTCACTGCCAGCAACGGTGATCGTGCCAGCATATTGATCTACTGATTTGACAGTTCCGAAAAAACCAAACAACCACTGTTCTTGGATAGCAGTTGTTTAGTCATCATATGCCTTGCCCGAAAGCCGGTCATAAACCTGGCCGCCCAGCCACTTGGAAACCAGCTCCTGCATTTCCGGTTTGCTCATGTAGTCGGCAAACAGTTCTTCGTTCAATTCCATGCGTTCGATGAAGAGCGATTCCAGCACTTGCCGGAAGACGAGCTGGAATTTGTCCAATGGGTTGACTTCGGCGGCTTTTTGCAGGGTTTCGTTCTGGCTGGCGGCTTCGGCAATCTGGTCGAAGAACAATTGGTCGGCTTCATTGAGTTCGCCGCCGAAGCGCTCGTTGATGATGTCGATCAGGCGCGAGAGCGGCACCTGCTCTTCGCGCACCATGCCCGAGCCCACCTCGCGCGGGCCGTCCAGCGGTTTGGCGTAGCCCTCGTTCAGGCTGATTGAGCCTTCGCTGATTTTTTGCAGGCGGTAGTAGTCGAGTTCGACTTCTTCATCAAACTGGTAGCCCGGCCCGCTTGTGCGTTTGGGCAGTTTCAGCGCCAGATGCCGCAGGTAGGTGAACAGTTTTTCCAGATCGCTGTCCTGATAGGGAATGACCTGGCTCAAAAAGCTGTACAGGTTGCGAAAGGCTTGCAGTTTGCCGCGCCATAGTTCGGCCTCTTCTTCTGCGCTTTCCTGCAACTGCCGGAAACGCGCCGTAGCCAGGTCAATCAGCGCATTCATGGCCTTGTGGTCGCCGGGGCTTTGGCGGCGTTTGGGGGCGAAGAACACGCGCGCAAATTCGGCCACTTCGGTTTGCAGATAAATGCCCGAGGCATCCAGCTCGGCCTTGATTTCGTAAAGCCGGTCGGGATCGACTGCCTCGCCCATCACCGCGCCTTCGTAATACTGGCGGAAGGCTTCCTGAATATCGGCAGGGTCGTTGGCAAAATCCAGAACGAAAGTATCGTCCTTGAGCGGGTGCGTGCGGTTGAGGCGCGAGAGCGTCTGTACCGCCTGAATCCCGGCCAGGCGCTTGTCCACATACAGGGTGTGCAACTGCGGCTGGTCAAAGCCGGTCTGGTATTTTTCCGCCACCAGCAGCACGCGGAAATCCGGTTTGGCGAAGGTGTCGGGCAGGTCTTTTTCCTTCAGCCCGCCGTTCATTTCGACTTCGGTGTATTGCTTTTGCGGGATTTTGTCGTCATCCACCGAGCCGGAAAACGCCACCAGGCTTTTGATGGCATAGCCTTTTTCACGGATGTAGCGGTCGAACTCCTGCTTGTAGCGCACTGCCTCCAGCCGCGAGCCGGTCACCACCATGGCCTTGGCGCGCCCGCCGATTTTGTGGCGGGTGAATTGCTGGAAATGCTCCACCATCACTTCGGTTTTCTGGCCGATATTGTGCGGATGCAGGCGCATAAATCGCGCCAGCGCCTTGGCGGCCTTTTTGCGCTCGACATTGGGGTCGTCCTCGGCGCTTTTGATCAGCTTGTAATAGGTCTTGTAGCTGACATAGTGCTTGAGCACATCCTCGATAAAGCCCTCTTCAATGGCCTGGCGCATGGTGTAGCGGTGGAAGGGCTCGCCGCCGCGCCCGAATATCGCCAGCGTTTTGTGCTTGGGGGTGGCGGTCAAGGCGAAAAAGCTGATATTGGGCTGGCGGCCGCGCTGGACCATGCTGCGAAACAGCCGCTCCAGCTCGGCCTCGCCCTCTTCCTCGGCCATGATTTGTGCCTGCTGGCGCAGCGCCGCGCCGCCCAGCACGCCTTTGAGCTCCGTGGCCGTTTCGCCCGATTGCGAGCTATGCGCCTCATCCACGATAACTGCGTATTTGCGCGTGGGCAGGTGGCTGCCCGCCTCGCCGCGCGCTTCATTAAGACGCGCCAGTTGATCGGACACAAACGGGAATTTTTGCAGCGTGGTGATGATGATGGGCACGCCTGCTTCCAGCGCCTCAGCCAGTTGCCGTGAATCCTCATCGATTTTCTGCACCACGCCCTGACGGTGCTCGAACTGGTAAATGGTGTTCTGCAACTGGCGATCCAGCACCACGCGGTCGGTAATCACCACCACGCTGTCAAACACCCGCTCATCCCGGGCGTTGTGCAGGCTGGAGAGCCGGTGCGCCAGCCAGGCGATGGTATTGCTTTTGCCGCTGCCTGCCGAGTGCTCAATCAGATAGTTATGCCCCACCCCTTCACGGGCGGCCGCTGCCACCATCTGCCGCACCGCCTGCCATTGGTGATAACGCGGGAAAATCAGGCTTTCCTTGCGCAGCTTTTTGCCATCGTCGCCGGTTTTTTCTTCGATATGCAAATGCAGAAAACGCGCCAGCAAATCCAGCAGGTTATCGCGCTGCAAGACCTCTTCCCACAAATAGGCGGTTTTGTAATTGCGCCCGGCGCTGTCGGGCGGGTTGCCCGCGCCGCCCGCAAAACCACGGTTGAACGGCAAAAAGCGCGTGGCGCTGCCTGCCAGACAGGTGCTCATATGCGCTTCTTCGGTATCCAGCGCAAAATGCACCAGCGCGCGCTTGGAAAACACAAAAATCGGCTCGCGCGGATCGCGGTCGTGGCGGTATTGACGCATGGCATCGGCCACCGTCTGCCCGCTCAAGGGGTTTTTCAGCTCCAGCGTGACCACTGGAATACCGTTGAGCGACAGCACCACATCCAGCGACTGCTCCGACTTGAGGCTGAAGCGCAATTGCCGCGTCAGCCCCAGGCGGTTGGCCTGATAATGCGCCTCCAGCGCCGGATTCAAGCCATGCGCCGGGCGGAAATAGGCCATGTGCAAGGTACGGCCATAGCATTTGAAACCGTGGCGCAAGGTCGCCAACGCACCATGCGTATCCAGCCATTTGCACAGCGACTCCAGCACCCGCGCGCCGGTTTGCTCGCCGTGCACAGCCGCCAGTTTGTCCCAAGTCGCGCCCTGCGTGGCGCGGATAAAGGCCAGCGCTTCATCCGGGAATATCGCCCGCTCACGGTCAAACCCCCTGGCCGCAAGCTGCGTATAACCATCGGCCAGCAGCGATGCCTCAATGGCGGTTTCGAAAGCGGCTTCAGAGGTGGGGTTCATCATGGCAACCTTTTCAATCTTTTTAACAAATAATGGACAACAATTTGAGAAAATGGCGGCAACTCAGCACCTAAAGAGCCATCCCATTTGGAAAGCTCTTTCTCGCAATCAATTTTTCCTTGACCTAATCCTTGAAGAAATCCAGTCAAAGCCCTCTTGCGATTTTCTTTGAGAGTTCCTAAATTTAGATTAAGAACTTCATTAATGGATTTGTTCACCTCCTCATCATCTGATGTCATTTCACCAGAAGATGAGAACCGAATTTTACGCTCAATTGGGTGGTTGGAGTCACATAAACTGAAGCAAAGTTCTTTGTTTCCTTTACGGGTATCGCAGTGCTGGTTTTCGATGGATTTCCCTTCGTTGCCCCTGCACACACCATGCATGTTGCTGAAGTCAAGCTGTCTTTCTGGATAATCAGATTGGCATTGCCAGTGCTCGATTTTCATGCCATCAGAAGTAGCACGGATACGTGATTGGCAGTAACAACACAAACCGAACTGTTCAGCTACCAAAACATGTCGCAAAGCATCTTTATCGACATAGTTATCATAGCTTGCATTTTTCTGTTTTCTATGTCGGGTTAGGCTGCGGGGCTCGCTCCCTTTTTGAATGGTCCGCACTAATCCGCCCCTTCCAAAAAATGAATCAGCGAACTCGCGCGAGTCAACTCAGGCTCGTTTCCTCCAAGACGTTCCTCTAATTTTCTAATGGCCTTGCGAGCCTCATCAAAACTCTCGTCGTCAATCAATCGAAAAAGGTCTTTTAGCTCTTCATCCATTTTTTGATTACGTATTCGCACTCCCATGTGCTCCTGCAAAATTCGGTTGGCATCCAGACCAAAAGCTTCTGTAGGCGTGGTTACGCCAATCTTGCCGTCTTCCTGAATCGCAAGAAAACGAATACAACGCGCTTCCACTTCACCCAATACCAATGGAGAATGCGTTGTTACCACAAACTGGCAAGCCTTAAACGTGTCACACAAACGCTGCAGCACATCACGCTGCCACTTCGGATGCAAGTGCAATTCGATCTCGTCAATCAGCACCAGTGCCTTGCCTTCTGCAATTGGATTTTCGCTGTTGGGATTTGCAATGGCAAGGCGGCGTGCAAGGTCAAAAATGAGCGCAATTAAACCGCGCTCGCCATCGGACAACTGCTCCAAAAAAAGTCGAGTTTCAGTATTTGTTTTATTAATCCGACCTTCAGTTACTACATCTTTGATGATGGAGTAACGTGGCGGAATTTCTTCGTGGAGCCAGAACTCCTGAATATTCGGCATTAGGCCTGAGATGGCATCTTGAAGAAAATCGAGAACTCGAGATCCATATTCTGAGTCTTTCCTAATTATTCGAGATGAAAATATGGCGCGATGCCACTTGGCAAACTCATTGAGGGAAATCTCCAGTTGGTTCAGGGATTTTGAAAATGCAGCCGCCTGCTTAAGTGGCAACTCTCCCCGAAGTTTCGGCGGAAGTCTTGAGAGGAAACGGTGTGTTGAATAATAAATGGTCAGCGGCTGCGTCGGACTGCTTTTTAAATAGCGTTTCAGCCGTGCTTCAGATTCATGAGTGTCCGTAAAAAGCCAGTTCAATCGCTTTTCTAATGCCCCTTGTACTCGCTTGTCAATCCAGGAGATTTCATTTCTTAGGTCTTTGTAATCTGAAGATCCTTTTCTAAGAGATAGCAATTTTTTCCTCAACAAGGACTGCTTGTGAGAAAGCGTCAACTCTTCGTTTCGATCAATCCTTTCCTTGGCTACATGGGTGATCAACGAAGCTGCACCCAAGCCGACATTTTCCATCTCAATGATGCAAGAAGATTTGCCCTCTTGAATATCGGAAGCCAGTACCGGTAAAGGCTTTTCTCGTGAAACCGTAATTTCCGGCAGCGTGTAAGAATAGGCGGTTGCCAGTGCTTGGAGGATGCTTGACTTACCAGTACCATTGATGCCAGCAATAACGGTCAAGCGCTCATCAAAATCAATATCTAATCGCTCAAAGCCCCGATAATTTGCGAGCCCTAGACTTTTTAATTTCATCAGAGCATTTCCTCCATAGATATTTGTCCTGTGGCTGCATTGGTAATCAATGCGGCGCGGCGTTCTTTGAGCAAATCAATGGAGCGCGCAATATTTTCGCAGAGCGGCCCGATTCCATCCAAAGATTGCTTTATATGATTGCAAATGCCTATTTGCTCGCTACCGGGCGGCACGGGAATTTTGATGTTAGCCAATTGCTCACAGGTGATCGCACCCTTGGTGCTCCCCGCTCCGTCGCTGTCACTGCGAAGAAATTCATAGGCATTCTTCAGAAGAAAATACAGGTAATCCGTTTCGAGTTGTTTTGAGCGCGGCTTGATGAATGCGATGTGCTGATTGATGGTGGCTTCTATTGCAAGAATTGCTGCCATGCCCCGGGTTTTGCCTTGACCCGTGATGCCAACAAGCACGGCAGGCGGTTGAATCTTTGGCAAGTGGCATTCGCGCAGTGCGGTTTCAGTGACAAAACGGCTTGCGCCAATGACTGGTGAAACATTGACCACTGAACTATTAAGCCAAGGATATCCCTCATCATCCCAATAGTCGGCGTTATCCACCGTGGGTGTTGAGCCGTTCCCGATGGTTGCCAGATATTTGACAGGCTGTATTTCCCAATGCGCCGGGATGTCGCCCAGCCACTCCTGGCCGGAGGGTTTGAGTGGGGTGTCGGGGTTGAGGCCGCGAGTGACCAGGCGGCTGATCAGGGCGCTGCGTTTTTCTTCCAGCAAAGCCAGCATGCGCTCTTTTTCGGCAATCAGGCTGTCGATGCGGGCGGTTTCGCGGTCGAGGTAGTCGGCAATGCGACGTTGTGTTGGCAAAGGTGGAAGCGGTAGAACTGCAAGGCCAATTGCATCCTTTGGTAAGCCATAGCGGGTAACGCCGGTGGCCTCTAATTCGAGCTGAAGAGCTACGGGCCGTGACTGCAAACACCGGAAAAGAAAACGTCCATCCAGAACGTATTTTTTAGGACGAATAAAAGCGAGGTGATAGCCACAAACGAAGTCGTCTGCGGTGCCTTCGACGTATGCAGGCACCGCGATATCGTTCCAAGATTCTGAGTCCTTGGTAATAACGACATCACCAACCTCAAGGCGGAAACGCTCAATCTCCTGTGGCGTGGCAGTCGCAACCATCAGATTCATGCTTGGTGAGACACGGTCGTTCTTGTAGACATCGGTGTAGTTGCAAAGCCGAACCGGTAACTCGTCGTCAAACGAGTGCTTGTCAACATTGCTTACAGCAAAATCAGCCGTGGTTTTTAGCGGTACCCGTCGCCAGCCTTTGGGAAGCGCGGTCAATAAATCAGAGCCATTCACTCCACCACCTCCCCCAGCAGCGCCATGATGCGTTTTTCCACTTCGGCCAGTTCGGCATCGATTTCATGCAGCGGGCGCGGGGGGTGGTATTGGAAGAATACGCGGTTGAAGTTGATTTCATAGCCCACTTTGCCCAGCCCCCCGTCTTGCTCGTCCACGGTTTCGCGGTCTATCCAGGCGTCGGGCACGTAGGGGCTGACTTCGCGCTGCATGTAGCTGACGATGTCTTCCTTGAGCGGGATGTTTTCGGCGTCTTTCAGCGCCGGGTCGGGTTCGTATTCGATAAAGCCGCGTTTGCCGTCGGGGTGGAGGCCCAGCAAGGCATACAGAGCCTGGGTGGTGAAGTTTTCAGGCAGCTTTTGGCCGGGGAAAAACCGGCTGCCGTCCAACGGATCGCTTTTGTGGTGTTTGGCTATCACCGGGGCGGCCTGGGCGTCCACGGTGGTAAAACATTCGCGGAAGATTTTTTTCTGTGCTGTGCCTTTGGCGCCTTTGGCCCAGCCTTCCATATGGGCAGGCAGGATTTTGAAGATGCGCTGCACGTTTTCCCAGACGGCATTCCAGTCCAGCAGCGGTTCAGCGCCCAGCTCGTCCTGTACGGCTTGCAGGGCGTCGAAGAGTTCGGGGCAGGTGTTGAGGAAGCGTTCGCGGGCTTCGTGGGTGATTTCAAAGCGCAGGCGCAGCGGGCGCAGTACGCTGATGCGACGGTAGCCGAAGTCGCGGTTGTCGAATATGCGGCTGGTGGGGCTGTTTTCCAGTGCGCCATGTTCGCGGGTGATGTGGTCGATGGCGGCCTGATCCAGATAGCGGCGCTTGTCGCCCAGGCTGCGCTTCATGGGGGTGTAGCGTTCGCGGGCGTCGATGAGCTGGATTTTGCCTTTGCGGTGTTCGGCCTTGCGGTTGCTGACCACCCAGACAAAGGTGCCGATGCCGGTGTTGTAGAACATCTGCTCGGGCAAGGCGATGATGGCTTCGAGCTGGTCGCGCTCAATGATCCAGCGGCGGATTTCGCTTTCGCCGCTGCCGGCGCTGCCAGTAAACAGCGGCGAGCCGTTGAAAACGATGGCGGCGCGGGAGCCAGGTTTGTTGCGGTCGCCGGGCTTGTAGTCCTGAAACTTGCTCATCATGTAGAGCAGAAATAACAGCGCGCCGTCGTTGATGCGCGGCAGTTTGCCGGAGTAACCGAAAAAGTCGGGCCAGCGGTCGATGGTTTTCTTCTCGGCTTTCCAGTCCACTCCAAAAGGCGGGTTAGCGAGCAGGTAGTCAAATCGCTGGCTGGGAAAGGGATCGCCGGTGAGTGTGTTGCCCAGCACAACCCGACCATCCCGATGGCCTTTGATGAGCAGGTCAGAAGCGGCCACGGCGTAGGAACGCGGGTTGTAGTCCTGCCCAAAGACTTTGACTGTGGCCTGTTCGTTGTGGGCGCGAATCCAGTTTTGCGCTTCGGCCAGCATGCCGCCGGTGCCGCAGGCGGGGTCGCAGATGGTGACGATGACGCCGGCCTGGGTGAGCACGCGGGTATCGGGCTCCAGCAGCAGGTTGACCATGAGCTGGATGACTTCGCGCGGGGTGAAGTGGTCGCCGGCGGTTTCGTTGGCGGCTTCGTTGAAGCGGCGGATCAGGTCTTCAAACACCAGCCCCATGGTAATGTTGTCCACGCGGCTGGGGTGCAGGTTGATGCTGGCGAACTGGGAGACAACTTGATAAAGGCGATTGGATTCTTCGAGCTTTTCGATCTCCTTGTCGAATTCGAAGCGCTCGAAAATGCGGCGGATGTTTTCGGAAAAGCCGTTGATGTAGTCGGCCAGATGGCGGGCGATGTGGTCCGGGTCGCCCTTGAGCTTCTGGAAGTCCAACTGGCTGTGGTTATGAAAACCCAATGCGTTGCCGTGTTCGTCCGTGGCAAGCCGGTTGAGGATGGCATCGATATTGGGGGTTTTGTTGGCCTTGAGCTCCTCGTAACGCTTGAGCACGGCTTCCTTGCTGGGGGCAAGCATGGCATCGAAACGGCGCAACACGGTCAGCGGCAGCATGACGCGCTCGTATTGCGGCGGGCGGTACGGGCCGCGCAAAAGGTCGGCCACAGACCAGATGAAGTTGGCAAGTTGTTGGAAGTGGGTGCTCATGGGCATGGCTCCTTTACAGTCAAGCGGGCCAATACAGGCGTTTGAGCGGCACGATGCGCTTGGTTTCGGCATCGGTGGCGGGATAGTGTTCGATCAGGGCGCGCCCCAGGCGATCCAGCGTCCACAGTTGCAGCGGGATGGCGGCGCGGTCGGCCTCGTACTGCGCATCCTTGGTAAAGCCGCCAGTGCTGACATACAGGCCGCGATCGTCCTTGTGGCGGCCGCCGAGAAAGCTGCGAATCTCCTGGCTGCCCATTTGCCCCTTGCGGTGCTTGACTTCCACCACGATGCGCGGGTGCTCAAAACCAAAACCATCGGGCGAGGCCACGATGTCTTTGCCGCGATCAGGCCCTACCGGAGAAACTTCGGTCTTGTAGCCCATGGCGCGCAAGATGCCTGCGACCAGTTGCTGCATATCCGCCCAGTCCAGTTCATTGACCTGATCCTTGATGCGCTCCAGCGCCTGGGATTCGATATCGGCCAACGGGTCGGCAATGGCTTCTTCTTCGGCGCTCTCTTGCACGGGCACGGGTTTGCCTTGCAGGGTCGCCAAGACTTCGGCGGCGACTTCTGGCGGTACTTCAAACACGGTCAGGGTGGAACCCAGGCTGTTTTTGCTGCGCTCGCTCAAATCGTCCCGCTGCAATTCCTGCGCCTGCCACTGCACTTGGCGCGCCAAGGCCATGTCTTCGTCCGTCCATTCGGCGCGGTATTGCGCGCCTGCGATGACTTTGCCGATGGCATACAGGCGGTTGGCAGGCGAATAAGTGATGACCCAATCGCCCTTTTGCACTTCGTTGACAAAACGCCAAACCTGGGAGGCGCCCGATACCACGCGCCCCGGCTTGGCATGCGGCTCGAGCTGCTGGTACAGCGCAGTCAACTGCTTGCGTGTGCCGCCCTGTATGGCCTGCGCTGCCAGCCCGCTCCAGCCTATGCCCGCCACGCCACGTTCGCGGAAGGCATCGTACAAACGCCCGCCATCGCCGCGCACCATCCACATTCTTGCCACGGTGTTTTCTCCTTGTGATTATTTTTGTCTCACTCCCACTCAATCGTCGCAGGCGGTTTGCTGGAGACGTCATAGGTCACGCGGTTGATGCCGCGCACTTCGTTGATGATTCGGGACGACACCTTCTTCAGCAGCGCATACGGCAGTTCCGCCCAGTCGGCGGTCATGAAGTCGCTGGTTTGCACGGCGCGGAGCGCCACGACGTAGTCGTAGGTGCGGCCATCGCCCATCACGCCGACGCTCTTGACCGGCAGGAACACGGTGAAGGCCTGGCTGGTGAGGTCGTACCAGCTTTTGCCGCTGTT